>NZ_BBOL01000004.1:0-78203 GCF_020884815.1 Micromonospora sp. NBRC 110038
GACGTCACCGGCGCGAAGCCGAGCTTCGGCAACGCCGTGTCCCACTCCCACCGGCGCACCCGCCGCCGGTGGAACCCCAACCTGCAGCACCACCGCTACTGGCTCCCGTCGGAGCGGCGCTGGATCAGCCTCACCCTGACGGCCAGGGCCCTGCGGACCGTGGACCGCAAGGGCATCGAGAAGGTCGTCGCCGAGCTGCGTAACCGGGGGGTGAAGGTCTGATGGCCCGCCAGACCGACGTCCGTCCGATCGTGCGGCTGCGCAGCACCGCCGGCACCGGCTACACGTACGTGACCCGCAAGAACCGTCGCAACGACCCGGACCGCCTGGTCCTGCGCAAGTACGACCCCGTCGTGCGCCGGCACGTCGAGTTCCGCGAGGCGCGCTGATGGCCAAGAAGAGCATGGTCGACCGGCAGGCGCGTCGACAGGAGCTGGTGACCCGACACGCCCGGACGCGGGCGGAGCTGAAGCGGCTGGTCGCCCACCCGGGGACCGACCCCGGCGTGCGGGGCGAGGCGGTCCGCCGGCTCAGCCGGCTTCCGCGCGACTCCAGCCCGGTGCGGCTGCGGTCGCGCGACCAGATCGACGGCCGCCCCCGCGGAGTGCTGACCCGGTTCGGGCTCTCCCGGGTGCGGTTCCGCGAGCTTGCCCTGCGCGGCGAGCTGCCCGGGGTGCGCAAGGCGTCGTGCTGAGGCCGCCACGTGCGATCCGGTGAGCGTGCCGCTGGTCGTCTCGGCGGCCGGTAGGGTGCGGCCGTGACGGACGGGTGGACGTGGGACGAGTCGCTGTTCGAGGGTGCCGCCGCGCACTACGAGCGGGGCCGCCTGCCCTACGCGGCGGGATTCGTGGCGGCGCTGGCCGACGAGCTGGGGCTCGATGGGTCGGGCCGGCTGCTGGACGTGGGGTGCGGCCCGGGGACGGTGACCGTGCCGCTGGCGGGCTGCTTCGCCGAGGCGGTGGGCGTGGACCCCGACGCCGGGATGCTGGCCCGGGCGCGGCTGCGGGCCGCGCGCGACGGCGTGGGCAACCTCCAATGGGTACGCGCGCGGGCCGAGGACCTGCCCGCCGGGCTGGGCGTGTTCCGGGTGGTGGTGTTCGCGCAGTCGTTCCACTGGACGGTGCAGGACACCGTCGCCGCGGCGGTGCGGGGGATGCTGCCGCCGGGCGGGGCGTTCGTGCACGTCGCCGAGGTCAAGGAGCTGCCGTCGGCGGAGGGGTTGCCGCATCCGGTGCCCCCGTACGCGGCGGTCGCCGAGCTGGTGCGCCACTGGCTCGGGCCGGTACGGCGGGCCGGTCGGGGGGTCCTGCCGGACGGGACGCCCGGCGGCGAGGAGCGGGTCCTGGCCGGGGCGGGGTTCGCGGGCCCCACGCGGCTGCGGGTGCCCTCCGGCGCGGTGGTGCGGCGGTCGGTCGACGACGTGGTGGCGTGGGTGCACTCGCGCTCGGACGGGGCCCCGCACCTGTTCGGGTCGCGGCTGGGGGAGTTCGACGCCGACCTACGGGCCCTGCTCTCGGCGGCGTCGTCCGGAGGATGGTTCGCCGAGCGGGTGCCGGACACGGAGCTGCGGATCTGGCGTACGCCCCGGGGTTGAGGGCGGGCGTGGCCGGGTGGCGTGCCGCCGGCCGGCGCGGGGCCGGCCGGCGGCACGCGGCGGTCAGCCGGCCGCGATGGACGCGGCGGCGGCCACCTGCACCAGCGGCCCCTGCACCAGTGGGCCCTGCACGGAGCCGCCGATGCGGCGGGCCTCGGCGAGGAGGTGGGCGCGCCAGCGCCGCCACAGCGGGGTCATCCGGGAGGTCAGCCAGACGACGTCGACGGCGTCGTCGGGCAGGACGGTGCGGATGCCGAGGGCGTGGTGGGCGGGGCGCGTCGGATCCTCGGGGAGCCTGGCGATCAGCGTCTCGTCGTAGTCGAACAGGTGGGCGGGCGGGAAGCCGGGCGGTAGTTCGCCCCCGCAGCCGAACACGGCGATGCGGGCGCCGGGCGGCACGGTGTCGCGCAGCCGGGCCAGTTCGGCGGTGACGTCGAGGGCGCGGACCCGGTTGACGGCCCGGCGGATGGCGGGCAGTTCCTGGCGCAGGTGCCAGGCGCGGGTGTCCTCCAGCTGGGGCAGGTGCCGGGCGAACCAGGCCCAGAGCAGCTCCAGCACCGGTTCGGGGTGCTTGCGCAGGATGGTCAGGACGTTGCTGGGGTCGTCGCCGGTGTCGACGGTGGCCTCCCGGGGGTGGGGGCTGTCCACCGCCCACGCCTCGCGGCTGACCTCGAAGGCGAGCCCGTGGCGGTCCAGGCGCAGCCCGAGTTCGATGTCCTCGCCGCCCCACGAGCGGAAGTCCTCGTCGAAGCCGCCGACGGTGTGGAAGTCGGCGGCCGGCACGGAGCAGTTGAGCGACCAGAACAGCTGCCAGGCCAGGGGGACGCGGGACAGGTCGAAGGCGGTGCTGGCGAAGGTGGCGTGCCGGCCGTCCTGGAAGGAGGGCAGCGCGCCGAACGTGCGGACGATCTCCTCGGGGGTGCGGTCGCGGGTCGCGGCCTCCAGCCCGGGGACGGGGTCGCCGGGCTGGTAGCCGAAGGTGTAGCCGAGGACGGCGCGGGGCGGCCCGGGGCGGGCGTGGGCGGCGAGATGGGCGGCCAGGAAGTCGGGGCCGGGCAGCACGCCGGTGTCGACGAACGCGAGGACGTCGCCGGTGGCCAGCCGGGCGCCGGCGTTGCGGGCGGCGGCGGCGCGGAAGCCGAGGTCGGGCTGGAAGTGGTAGCGCAGGCGTAGCCGGTCGGCGAACGCGTCGACGGTCTGCCGGGTGTCGTCGGTGGAGCCGTCGTCGGCGACGACGACCTCGTACCGCTCGGCGGGCATCCGCTGGTCGGCGAGCGCGGTCAGGGTGCCGCGCAGCAGGGGCGAACGGTTGTAGGTGGGGACGATGACGGAGATCAGTGGCGTTGCGGCGCCAGATGACATGGTGTGACTCCGGTACTCGGGGGCGTCACAACCTATCGACCGGCGGCGGTGCCGTACATCAGTCGTGAGGCTTGTTCATCTCCTGCTTCCGGAATGCGGGAAGCCCCGACCCGAGGGACATTCCCGTATTGTCGGGCATCATTGCCGGGTATCCAGGGTGACCGAAACAGCCCAGCTGCGGCGGCGCGGCACGGGGCCGGGCCGCGTCCCGAACTGTGGGCGATGATCGCGATTTCTGGCAGGGTTGACCCCATGCTCGCCCTCCTGCGCTCCCGCGTCACCGACTGGACCCTCACCGTGCCCGTGCTGGCCGTGGTGATCCTGGCTCTGACCTGGGGCAGGGAGCTGCCCCCGCTGGTCGTGGGGGTGGTCGCGACGTTCCTCGCCGGGGCGGTGCTCGCCGCCGTGCACCACGCGGAGGTGGTCGCCCACAAGGTGGGGGAGCCGTTCGGCTCGCTGGTCCTCGCCGTCGCGGTCACGGTGATCGAGGTGGCCCTGATCGTCACCCTGATGATCAGCGGCGGCGACAAGACGGTCTCGCTGGCCCGGGACACGGTCTTCGCCGCCGTCATGATCACCTGCAACGGCATCCTCGGCCTGTCCCTGCTGCTCGCGGCGCTGCGTCGCCGGGTGGCGGTGTTCAACCCCGAGGGCACCGGCGGTGCCCTGGCCACCGTGGCCACCCTGGCCACCCTCAGCCTGGTCGTGCCGACCTTCACCACCAGCCGGCCCGGCCCCGAGTTCTCCCCGCCGCAGCTCGTCTTCGCCGCCGTGGCCTCGCTCGCCCTGTACGGGCTGTTCGTGCTCGTGCAGACCGGCCGGCACCGCGACTACTTCCTGCCGGTCACCTCCGACGGGACCGTCGCCGACGCCGACGGCGACGGGCACGCCGACCCGCCGTCGGCCGGCGCCGCCCTGGCCAGCCTGATCATGCTGCTGGTGGCGCTGATCGCCGTGGTGGGCCTCGCGAAGATGGTGTCCCCGGCCATCGAGGCCGGGGTGTCGGCGGCGAACCTGCCGCAGGCGTTCGTCGGTGTGGTGATCGCGCTGCTGGTGCTGCTGCCCGAGACCCTCGCCGCCGCCCGCGCCGCGCGCCGCGACCGGGTGCAGATCAGCCTCAACCTGGCCCTCGGCTCGGCCATGGCCAGCATCGGCCTGACCATCCCCGCCATCGCGATCGCCTCCATCTGGCTCGACGGGCCGCTGCTGCTCGGGCTCGGCGGCACCCAGTTGACCCTGCTGGCGCTGACCGTCGTCACCGGCGTGCTGACCGTGGTGCCGGGCCGGGCCACCCTGCTGCAGGGCGGCGTGCACCTGGTCCTGCTGGCCGCGTTCGTCTTCCTCGCCGCCAGCCCCTGATCCCTCGCCGCCGGCTCCTGACGGCCGCGCGCCGGCCCGGCCCGGTGCGGCCCACGGGTGCGGTCCGGTCGACCGCGATCGGGGATGGTCACCGTGTCGCCGGCCGGGCATGATCGACAGGGAGCCGGGGTAGTGGACCGGTCGGACGAGCCGGGGAGGCACTGTGACGGCACGGTCGGGACGTCGGCCCGGCGGCCCGCTGGCCGGGCTGCTGGCCGCGTTGGTGCTGGCCAGCGGCTGCGTGGTCGGCGGGGTGAACGAGGGCGCGCCGCAGCAACCCCTGCCCCGGTCGACCCGCCAGCCCAGCTCGCCGCAGGGGGAGCAGACCCGCGCCGACGGCACCACCAGCGTGGCCGAGTTCCAGGAGGACATGGCCGTCGCGGTGGACAAGGCCGAGATCTACTGGACCGCGCAGTTCCGGGCGTCGGGCCGGCGGTTCCAGCCGGTGCGTCGGGTCGTGCCCTACCAGCGGGAGGGCGAGGTCTCCTGCGCCGGGCAGGCCCTGCCCCGCAACAACGCCGTGTACTGCTCGGCGGGCGACTTCATCGCCTACGACGTCCGCTGGTCTGTGGCGGCGTTCCGGCAGGTCGGCGACGCGTTCCTCTACTACCTGCTCGGCCACGAGTACGCCCACGGCATCCAGGTGCGCCTCGGCATCCGCGCCCAGTTCACCATCCAGCAGGAGCTGCAGGCCGACTGCATGGCCGGGGCGTACATCGGCGGCTCGATCGAGGCCGGTCACCTGCGGCTGGAGGACGGCGACCTCGACGAGTTCCGGGAAGGGCTGCTCGCCGTCGGCGACGACCCCGACCAGCCGTGGTTCGCCGAGGGGGCGCACGGCACCGCCGAGCAACGCACCGACCACTTCTTCCGCGGGTACGAACAGGGCCTCGCGGCCTGCAACCTCGGCTGACGGCGAACCCGGCGGGCCGGCCGACGGCGCGCCGCCGGGTGGCAACGGGACCGCCGGGCGTGGACAGGGGCGGGGACCGGGTCCCGGCCGGGGCGGGCCGGCTGCGAGGATCGGGTCGACCCCGCGACGCCTGGAGGACCCCCTGAGCAGCCACCACCCCGCCGCCGTGCTCTTCGACATGGACGGCACCCTGGTCGACAGCGAGAAACTGTGGGACGTCGCGCTGCGCGAGCTCGCCGCCGAATACGGCGCCACCCTCTCCGACGCCGGCCGCAAGGCGCTCATCGGCACCAGCATGGCCGACGCGATGCGGATCCTGCACGACGACCTCGGCCAGCCGTACCGCGACCCGCAGGTCAGCGCGGCGTGGATCGACGCCCGGATCCTGGAGCTGTTCCGCACCGGGCTGCGCTGGCGGCCCGGCGCGCTGGCGCTGCTGCGCGCGGTCCGCGCGGCGGGCATCCCCACCGCCCTGGTCACCTCCAGCGGCCGCCCGCTCGTGGAGGTGGCGCTGGACACCCTGGGCCGGGACAGCTTCGACGCGGTCGTCTGCGGCGACGAGGTGGACGCGGCGAAGCCGCACCCGGAGCCGTACCTGACGGCCGCCCGGCTGCTCGGCGTGCCGATCGCCCGGTGCGTGGCGATCGAGGACTCCCCGACCGGGGTGGCCAGTGCCCTCGCCGCCGGCGCGGCCGTGCTGGCGGTGCCGGCGGAGGTGCCGATCGCGCCGACCGACGGCGTACACCAGCTCGACAGCCTGACCGGCGCGGACCTGGAACTGCTCGCCGCCCTGCTCGGCGAGCCGCCCGCGCGCGCCTGAACGCCGGCGGATCCGGCCGCCGTGGGCCCGCCCCGCGCGGCGATTGACGCTGCCGCACGTGGCGACTAGCCTTCGCTGCGTGTCCGGCCCCGAGGCGTCCAGACGCCAGCCACCGTTGTCCGGTGGCTGGCCCCTGATGATGTCGCGCTGAGCCTCAGCCCACGCTGAGGCGGCACACCCGTCGCCGCGTCGCCACCGACTCCACGGTTTCCCGGGGCGCGCCTGCCCGCCGTCGCCACGCAGTGGCGGGGCCCGTAGCGCTGCCCGCCCGGAAGTCCTCTCGCGGTGGCACCCGCGCGGCCGGCTGGACGAATCCGCCGCCCCGTGGCCCGCCGCGTCCCCGCCATCCACCCACGACGCGGTTGTGGAGTCGTCATGCCAATCGTGATCTACATTCTCGGGCTCGCCGTCTTCGCCCAGGGAACCTCCGAGTTCATGCTGGCCGGCCTGATCCCGGACATCGCCGCCGACCTGCGGGTCTCCGTCCCGGCAGCCGGCACGCTCACCTCGACCTTCGCCGCCGGAATGATCATCGGGGCGCCGCTGATGGCCGTGCTCAGCCTGCGCTGGCCCAGACGATGGGCGCTGCTGGTCTTCCTGACCGCCTTCATCGCCGCCCACGTCGTCGGGGCGGTCACCGGCAGCTTCGGTGTCCTGTTGGCCACCCGCGTCGTCGGTGCCGTGGCCAACGCCGGGTTCCTGGCCGTGGGGCTCGCCACGGCGGTCGGCCTGGCCGGGCCACACGCCAAGGGCCGGGCCGCCTCCGTGCTGCTCGGTGGCGTCACCCTCGCCTGCGTCGCGGGGGTGCCCGCCGGCGCCGTGCTCGGAAACCTGTGGGGCTGGCGGTCGGCGTTCTGGGCGGTGGCCGCCGTCTCGGTGCCCGCCGCCGTCGCGATCCTGCGCTCCGTGCCGCCCACGCCCCTGGGCGCGCCCGTGCCCGACGCGCGGCGGGAACTGCGCGCGCTGCGCCGTCCCCGACTGGCTGTGACCCTGGTCCTGGCCGCGCTGGTCAACGGCGCGACCTTCTGCACCTTCACCTACCTGGCCCCGCTGGCCACCGACGTCAGCGGGTACGACAGGGCGTGGGTGCCGGCGCTGCTCGCGGTCTTCGGCCTGGGATCCTTCGTTGGCGTCACCGTCGCCGGCCGGCTGTCGGACACCCGGCCGATGCGGATCCTGGTGCCCGGCGGCCTGGCCCTGCTCGCCGGCTGGCTGCTGTTCGCGGCGACCGCAGCGATCGCCCCGGTGGCGTTGCTGCTCGTCCTCGTCCAGGGGACGCTGTCGTTCGCCGTCGGGGCCACGCTGATCACGCTGGTGCTCTACCGGGCCGCCGACGCGCCGTCGCTGGGTGGCTCCTTCGCGACCGCCGCCCTCAACGTGGGCGCGGCCGCCGGCCCCCTGCTGGGCGGTGCCGCGATCGGCGCGGGCCTCGGCTACCGGTCCCCGCTGTGGGTCAGCGCGCTGCTGGTGGCGCTGGCCCTCACGGTGGGACTGGTCCCGGCGCTGCGGCGTCGGGGCCGCGCGGACGCCCCGGGGCAGCCGGTCCCGTCGTAACCCGGGCGGGCCCGGCCCGTCGCCCGTCGCCTCGGTTCGTCGCCCGCCGCCTCGGCCCGCCGAGGGCGACCCGACCCGGTGCCCGGCGTCAAGAAGGGCCCCCTGCCAGGCCGAAGGCGTTGACAGGGGGCCCTTCCTTGCACCACGTCAGTCGTGGGCGATCGCGCCCAGGACGTTGATCCGGGCGGCGCGGACCGCCGGCAGCGCCGCCGCGACCACCCCGATCAGCGCGGCCAGGCCGAGGAAGATCCCCATCTGCGACCACGGCAGCACCAGGTCGGTGATCCCCTCGTCCTTCAGCGCCCGGACCACCGCCGCGCCGAGGCCGGTGCCGACCGCGACGCCGAGCAGCGCGCCGAACACGGAGATCACCACGGCCTCCACGGTGATCATCCGCATGGTCTGCGCCCGGCGCAGCCCGATCGCCCGCAGCAGCCCCAGCTCCCGGGTGCGTTCCAGCACCGACAGCGCCAGGGTGTTGACGATGCCCAGCACGGCGATCACGATGGCCAGCGCCAACAGGATCTGGATCATCGTGAGCAGGGTGTCGAAGCCGCTGGTCTGCTGCTCGATGTAGCTGGCCCGGTCGGCCACCGACACCTCCGGGTTGTCGGCCACCAGCGCGTCGAGCTGCGGCTGCACCTGCGACACCGGCGTGCCCGGGGTCAGCCGCACCAGGGCCGAGAACGGCTCCGGATTGGTGAACTCCGGCCCCGCCTGCCTGGGCAGGATGATCGACCCGATGGACCGCTCGTCGGGCAGCACCGCCGCCACCGTGTAGGTGTGCGGCGACTCGCTCCGGGCGAACTGCGCGGTCAGCCGGTCACCCACCGACTTGCCCAGCTCCTTCGCCCCGGACACGCTCAGCGCCACCTGGTCCGGCTTGAGGGTGGCGGCCGTGCCCGACTGCGGCACGGTGCCGTAGATGCGGGCCATCGCGGCCAGGTCGGTCAGCGCCACCACGTACGTCCGGTCGCCGTCGACGATCGCGTTGTCGTTGTAGACGCCCAGCACCGCGTCCACCCCCGGCAGCGCGGCGGCCTTGTCCACCACCGACGCGTCGAACGTGGGCGGCCGGGGCCCCGTCTGCTCCCCGGAGATCACCAGCTGCGCGTCGACGGTGCGTGCCGCCGAGGCGGAGATGCTCGACTTCGCCGAGTCCAGGATCACCGTCACCCCGGTCACCAGGGCGATGCCGACCATCAGCGCGGCGGCGGTGATCGCCGTGCGGCGCGGGTTGCGCCCCGAGTTCAGCCGGCCCAGCCGGCCCGGCACCGACCAGGCGAACAAGGCTCCGAGCAGCGACACCACCGGGCGGCTGATCAGCGGGGTCAGCAGCGCCACCCCGATGAACGTGAACAGCACCCCGGCCAGGATCACCGTCAGCGTGGCCCCGCCCGCGTTGCCGGTCAGCCCGACCGCCAGCAGCCCGCCGCCGAGGGCGGTGACCACCGCCCCGGACACCGTGACCTTCGTCAGCGGCCGGTCCGGCGTGGCCACGTCCTGCATCGCCGCGATCGGCGGGATCCGCGCCGCCCGCAGCGCCGGCAGCAGCGCCGCGACGACCGTGATCAGCATGCCGACGGCGAACGCGCCGACCACCGCCTGCGGGGGCACCCCGATCCCGGCCAGCTCCAGCCCCCCGGCGAACCTGCCGAACGCCCAGGCCAGCAGCGCGCCCACCCCGACGCCCGCGCCCAGCCCGAGGACCGAGGCGACCAGGCCGATTGCGAGGGCCTCCAGCACCACCGAACCGATGATCTGCCGCCCGCTCGCGCCGATCGCCCGCATCAGCGCCAACTCCCGGGTCCGCTGCGCCACGATGATCGAGAACGTGTTGAGGATCAGGAACGTGCCCACCAGCAGCGCCACCGCGGCGAAGCCGAGCAGCACCTTGTTGAAGAACGACAGCCCCTCCTTCAGGCTGGCCGACGAGGCGGCGGAGAGCTCCTCGCCGGTCTTCACGTCAAAGCCGGCGCCCAGCGTGCGGGCCACGTCGTCGCGCACCGTCTCCGGGCGTACCCCGTCGGCGACCCGCACGGTCACGTTGTTGAACGTGCCGGGTGCGCCGAGCATCAGCCGCTGGGCGGCGGGCGTGGTGAACGCGACCTCGTTCGCGCCGCCGATGGTGTCCCGGCCGCTGCTGTAGCCGAAGACCCCCACCAGGGTGAACTCGCGCCGCTTCGACTCGAACGCGGTCAGCGCGCCGACCCGGTCACCCACCTTCACCTTCGCGGCCTTCGCCAGCGCCGCATTCACCGCGATCTCGTCGTCGGCCTGCGGGCCGCGCCCCTCGCGCAGCCGCACCAGGTCGGACTCGCCCGTCCAGTTCACGCCGAGCTGCGGCGGACCGAACGAGGTGACCACCTTGCCGTTGCTGCCGATCAGCCGGGCCCCGTCGGCGTTGACCAGGCCCGTGGCCGATGCCACCCCGGGCACCGCCCGCACCCGGTCCACCACGTCCGTGGGGAACGGCAGGGCCACCTGCTCGCCCTCACCCTCGCCCACCTCCAGCTTCGGCTTCGCGGCCACGTTGACGTCGACGCCGGCGAACGCGTCGGCGAACACCGCGTCGAAGGACCGGCCGAGGGTGTCGGTGAGCACGAACGCGCCGGAGACGAACATGACGCCGAGCACCACCGCCAGGCCGGACAGGACCAGGCGCACCTTGCGCGCCAGCAGGCTCTTCATGGTCGCCCGGAACATCAGTTGCCCACCTCGGTCGCGGCGGGGACGTCCAGCTTCTTCATCGTGTCCAGCACCGTGTCGGCCGTCGGCTCGATCAGCTCCGACACGATCTCCCCGTCGGCGAGGAACACCACCCGGTCGGCGTACGCGGCGGCCGTCGGGTCGTGGGTCACCATGACGATCGTCTGGCCGTGCTCGCGCACCGAGTTGCGCAGGAAGCTCAGCACCTCCGCGCCGGAGCGGGAGTCCAGGTTGCCCGTCGGCTCGTCGGCGAAGATCACCTCGGGGCGGGCGACCAGCGCCCGCGCGCACGCCACCCGCTGCTGCTGACCGCCGGAGAGCTGCGCCGGGCGGTGGTCGAGCCGGTCGCGCAACCCCACCGTCCCGATCACCACGTCGTACCAGGCCGGATCCGGCTTGCGCCCGGCGATCGACAACGGCAGCAGGATGTTCTCCTTCGCCGTCAGCGTCGGCAGCAGGTTGAACTGCTGGAAGATGAAGCCCACCTTGTCGCGGCGCAGCTTCGTCAGCCCCGCGTCGCCGAGCCCCGTCACCGTCGTGTCGCCGATCGCCACCGTGCCCCGGGTCACCGAGTCCAGGCCCGCCAGGCAGTGCATCAGCGTCGACTTGCCCGACCCCGACGGGCCCATGATCGCGGTGAACCTGCCCCGCTCGAACTCGGCGCTCACCCCCCGCAGCGCGACGACCTGCGCCTCGCCGCTGCCGTACACCTTCCACACGTCGCTTGCGCGGGCCGCGGCCTGCGCCTGGCGGCCTGTCGTCGCGGTCACGTCATCTACCTCTTCCGTCGGGTGGGCCGCACCGGCCCCCGCTGGCCCGGTGCGGGCATGTGCCCATCCTCAGGCCCCCGCGGCGCCGGACCCTCCGACTTCGGGCGGACCCACGGCGGATTTCCCGCTGCGGGTGGGCCCCGATGCCGGCTCAGGGTTGCCCCTGACCGCTACGCCGTGCCCGCGCCGCCCCCCGGCGACGGCCCGGCTACCCCCGGGGCCGCACCAGACCCGACTCGTACGCGAGCACCACGGCCTGCACCCGGTCGCGCAGCCCCAACTTCGTCAGCACGTGCCCGACGTGGGTCTTCACCGTCGTCTCGCTGACCGTCAACTCCCGGGCGATCTCCGCGTTGGACAGCCCCCGCGCCACCTGCACCAGCACCTCCCGCTCGCGCTCGGTGAGCGTGCTGAGCGCCCGCGGCGGCGTCGCTGCCGGATCAGGCAGCGAGTCGGCGAAGCGGTCCAGCAGCCGCTTGAGGATCCGTGGGGCGACCACCGCCTCCCCGGCGGCGACCGTGCGGATCGCGGTCACCAGGTCCTCCGCCGGCACGTCCTTGGCCAGGAAACCGCTGGCCCCGGCGCGCAACGCCCCCACCACGTACTCGTCGAGGTCGAACGTCGTCAGGATCAGCACCCGCACCGGCAGCCGGGCCTCGACGATGGCCCGGGTCGCGGCCACCCCGTCCATCCGGGGCATCCGGATGTCCATCAGCACCACGTCCGGCAGCAGCCGGCGGGACAGGTCCACCGCCTCCACGCCGTCGCCGGCCTCGGCCACGATGTCCAGCCCCTCCTCGGAGCCCAACACCATCCGGAACCCGGTGCGCAGCAGCGGCTGGTCGTCGGCGAGCAGGATCCGCACCGGCCGCGGCGGCGTCGCGCCCTCTTCGGTCATCTGGGGTCCCCCCGTCGCGCCGGCCCGGCCGGCTGGTCGTGACGCGGCCCGGTCACACCGGCACCGCCCCGAGCTGCTCCACCGGAATCCTCGCGTACACCCGGTAGCCGCCGCCGGGCCGGGCCCCGGTGCGCAGCGTCCCGCCGTAGAGACCCACCCGCTCCCGCATGCCCACCAGCCCGTGCCCGACCCGGACCGCGCCCGGCGCCGGCCCCCGACCGGTGTCGGTTACCTCCACCGCCAGGTACGCCGCGCCGAACGTCAACCGCACCACCGCCGTCGCCTCCCCGGCGTGCTTGAGGGCGTTGGTCAGGGCCTCCTGCACGATCCGGTAGACCGTCAACGCCACCCCCTCCTCCAACGACCCCGGCTCGCCCTCGACCCGCAACGTCACCGGCAGCCCCGCCTCGCGCACCTGCTCCACCAGCGGCTCGATGCCCGCCAGCCCCGGCTGCGGGGCCAGGTCGGCCGCCGGCTCCGCGTCGGTGCGCAGCACGTCCAGCAGCCGGCGCAGCTCCCGCAGCGTCGCCCGGCCGGTGTCCTCGATCGTGGCGATCGCCTCGTCGGCGGCGTCCGGGTCGCGGCGCAGCACCCGCCGGGCCCCGGTGGCGAGGACCCCCATCACGCTCACGTGGTGGGCCACCACGTCGTGCAGCTCCCGGGCGATGCGCCGCCGCTCGTCGGCCACCGCCTGCTCGGCCAGGGACCGCTGGTTCTGCTCGGCCACCCGGGCCCGCTCCCGCAGCGCCTCGGTGGAGGCGCGGCGGGCATGCACCGCCCGGCCCACCGCGTACGCCACCACGGCGACGAGCAGGTTGTTGAGCACCAGGTAGGCCGGGCCCACCTCGAAGACCGTGTCGGCGATCGGGGCGAGGACGTTGACCGCCGCCACCGGCACCCACAGCACCACGGTGGCCAGCACCGCCGGGCGGGCCCGGTGGTGCGCCGCCATCGTGTACGTCAACGCCATGAAGGTGAGGCTCTGCGTGGTCGGGGCGTGCCCGAACACCACCGGCACCGCCAGGGTCGCCACGGCGGCGGCCACCGCCGGCCACGGCGCCGCCCGGCGCAGCGCCACCGGGGCGGCGCACAGCACGCTCCAGCCCAGCGCCGCCGGCAGCGGACCGGGCCGGAAGTCGACCGGGGTGAGCAGGACGAAGACGGCGTCCACCAGCACCACGGCGACGGCGAGCAGCGCGTCGGCGGCCAGCCGGTGGCGGCGCAGCCACGCCCTCAACCCTGCGGTCATAGGGGAACGCTAGCCGCCGCCACACGCGATCGATCGTCGCCGACGGTGAACCCGGTCTCCTCCTCAGGGAGGACGCTCACTCGTCCGCGCCGGGCGGGCTGGGCCGCGACCGGGCGTCGACCAGCGGATCCGCCGAGGCGGCCGCCGCCGGGAACGGCGGCGGGGTCCCGCCGAAACTCGGGCACAGCGCCCGGTGGTTGCACCAGTCACACAGCCGGCTCGGCCGGGGCCGGAAATCCTGCCGCGCCGTCGCCGCCTCGATCGCCTGCCACAACGCCACCACGGTGCGCTCGAACCGCGCCAGCTCCTCCGCGTCGGGGGTGTAGTCGCAGACCTCCGCGTCCTTGAGGTAGAGCAGCCGAAGCACCCGCGGCACCACCCCGCGGGTGCGCCACAGCACCAGCGCGTAGAACTTCAGCTGGAACAACGCCCGCGCCTCGAACGCCTCCCGGGGCGCGCCGCCGGTCTTGTAGTCGACCACCCGCAGCGCCCCGTCGGGGGCCACGTCCAGACGGTCGAGATAACCCCGGATCAGCAGCTCGTCGTCGACCACCGCCGAGATCAACGCCTCCCGCTCGGCCGGCTCCAATCGGCGCGGGTCCTCCACCGCGAAGTAGCCCCCCAGCAGCCCGGACGCCGACCGCAGGAACTCCGCCGTGCCGTCGGGATCGTCGGCGTCGAACAGGGCCGCCAGCTCCGGCTGCTCGGTGACCAGCCGGTCCCACTGCGGGGCCACCAGGTCACCGGCCGCCTCCGGGGTGCGCCCGGCCGCCGGCAGGTCGAACAGCCGCTCCAGCACCGCGTGCACCAGAGTGCCCCGGGCCTGCTCCACGCTCGGCCGCTCGGGCAGCCGGTCGATGCTGCGGAACCGGTAGAGCAGCGGACACGTCTTGAAGTCGGCCGCCCGCGACGGCGACAGCGACGCCCGGACCGTCGCCGGCACCTCCGCCGTGGCCCGCGCCTGCTGCTGGTCGATCACCGGTTCCGCCGTCATGTCCGGAAGGTTAGGCCACCGGTCCGACAAGCCCACCGCGCCGCTCCGGCAGGTGCCCGTCGGCGGCGGGTCCGTAGCATCGGGACGATGGAGCAGCCGCAGACCGACCGACCGCCGCGCCGCCCCACCCGCCCCGGCCTCACCGTCGGCCGGGTCTTCGGCGTGCCCCTGCACCTCAACGGGTCGATGCTGCTGCTGGCCCTCCTGGTCACCGTGACCTACGCCGAGTTCGCCCGCCGCCAGCTCGACCTGTCCCAGCTCGGCGCGTACCTGATCGGCGTCGGGTTCGTCGTGTCGCTGCTCGGCTCGGTGCTGCTGCACGAGCTCGGCCACGCCCTCACCGCCCGCCGCTACGGCATCGGCGTGCGGGGCATCACCCTGGAGCTGCTCGGCGGATACACGGAGATGGACCGTGACGCCCCCAGCCCCCGCGTCGACCTGCTGGTGTCGCTGGCCGGCCCGGCCGTCTCCGCGGTGCTCGGCGCCGCCGCCGTCGCCGCCACCCTCGCGCTGCCCGACGGCACCCTGACCAACCAGCTCGCCTTCCAGCTCGCGGTCAGCAACGTCATCGTCGCGCTGTTCAACCTGCTGCCCGGCCTGCCGCTCGACGGCGGCCGGGCCCTGCGGGCCGCCGTGTGGGCGCTCACCCGCGACCGGCACACCGGCACGGAGGTCGCCGGCTGGGTCGGCCGGGCCGTCGCCGTCGGCACCGCCGCGGTGACGCTCGTGCTGACCGTCAACCGGCTGCTGGCGCCCCTGGCCCTGCCGCTGATGCTGCTCGTCGCGGTCACCCTGTGGCGCGGGGCGGGCCAGTCCATCCGGCTGGCCCGGATCAGCCGCCGGTTCCCGCTGATCGACCTGCGCCGACTGGCCCGCCCCGTCCTCGCCGTACCCACCGGCACACCGCTGGCCGAGGCGCAGCGCCGCCGCGCCGAGGCCGACCGCCCCGACGCCGCGCTCGCCGTCACCGACGGCGCCGGCCGGCCCGTCGCGCTCGTCGACCCCGTCGCCGCCGACGCCGTGCCGCCGGCCCGCCGGCCCTGGATCGCCGTCGACGCCGTCGCCCGCGCCCTCGCCGGCCTGCCCGTCCTGCCGGCCGGCCTCGACGGGGAACGGGTCATGGAGGCCGTGCGGACCCACCCGGGCGCACAGTACGTCGTGACGGCAGGCGAAGATGTCGTCGGCGTTCTGCACATCGCGGACCTGGCGCAGCTCCTGGAACCCAAACGGAAGATGAACACGTGACCGCACATCCCCCCACCCTCCCGGCCGACCCCGACGCGCCGGCGACCGCCGACACCGGGGCGTCGCCGCCCGTGCCGGCGGCCCACGGCAGCGACGCGCCGGGCCTCCGCCACGCCAGGGGGCCCTTCCGCCCCGGCGACCGGGTGCAGCTGACCGACCCGAAGGGGCGGATGCACACGGTCACCCTGGAGCACGGCAAGGAGTTCCACACCCACCGCGGGATCCTCGCCCACGACGCGCTGATCGGGCTGCCCGACGGCAGCGTGGTCACCACCTCCGGCGGCGGCACCGCGTTCCTCGCGCTGCGCCCCCTGCTGTCGGACTACGTCCTGTCCATGCCGCGCGGCGCCCAGGTGATCTACCCGAAGGACTCGGCGCAGATCGTCGCCATGGGCGACATCTTCCCCGGCGCGAAGGTCCTCGAGGCCGGCGCCGGCTCCGGCGCGCTGAGCTGCTCCCTGCTGCGGGCCGTCGGCACCACCGGCGAACTGCACTCCTACGAACTGCGCGACGACTTCGCCCAGATCGCCCGCCGCAACGTCGAGGCGTTCTTCCACGGCCCGCACCCGGCGTGGCGGCTGCACGTCGGCGACGTCGCCGACTGCACCGAGACCGGCTTCGACCGGATCATCCTGGACATGCTCACCCCCTGGGAGGCCCTCGACATGGTCGAGCGGGCCCTCGTGCCCGGCGGGGTGTTCATCGGCTACGTCGCCACCACCCCCCAGCTGTCGGAGCTGGTGGAGGCGCTGCGCGAGCGCGGCGGCTGGACCGAGCCGCGCGCCTGGGAGTCCCTGGTGCGCGACTGGCACGCCGAAGGGCTCGCCGTGCGCCCCGACCACCGGATGATCGCGCACACCGCGTTCCTCGTCTCTGCCCGCCGGCTCGCCCCCGGCGTCACCGCCCCGCCGCGGCGGCGCAAACCCAGCAAGGGCGCCGAGGCGTACGCCGAACGCAAGCAGGCGCTGCGCGCGGCCGCCGAGGCCCGCCAGGCCGCCGCCGCCCAGGCCGCCGGGGCGCTGCCCGACACGGCGGAGGAGCGTGGGGTGGCCGAATGAGCCAGCCGGGCTTCGGCGGTCAGGACGTGCCGGCGGTCTTCCCCGACTGGTCGCCCTACCCCGACCTCGAATCGGCGGCGCGGGCCTACCTGCGGGACCCGGACGTCGCCCTGGAGGCCCTGGGCGGGGTGCTGCGCGGCGCGTCCGTGCTCGGCTTCACCCTCGAACGGTTCGTCAACGAGGTCAACGGCGTGTGGCAGGAGGTGGTGGTCTGCGACGGCAGCCGCCTCGTGCTCTGGCACGGCGAGGACGTGCCGCCGGGGGAGGGGCCGCCCGGCTCGATGACCTCGTCGCTGCGGGTGGTGCCGGTCTCCACCGTCACCGAGGTCGGCTGCCGGCGGCGGCTCACCCGCACCGACGACGGCCGGATCCGGGTCGACAGCATCGACGTCTACCTGCTGCTCACCTCGCTCGACGAGGCACCGCCCGGCGACGAGATCGGCGGGGTGCCCCGGCACGACGCGCTGCGCTTCGGCAAGACCCTCGACGACGGCGGGGCGGGGCAGATCGCCCGGCTGGAGGAGTTCGCCCGGACGGTCGCCGCCGTGGTGGGCCGGCCGCTGCTCTGAGCCCGGCCCGCCGGGCGCCACCGCCAGGGTCGCCCCGCCCGGGGCGGCCCGGCGGGTGCCCGGTCGGCGGTCGGTCGTCCGCGGCGTCCGGGCTCAGTCGTCCTCGGCGTCCGGGCCGGCGACCTCGACGCCGTCGCCCCGCACCACGTGGATGCACTCGCCCGGGCACTCCTTCGCCGAGTCGATCACCTCAAGGCGCAGGTGCTCGGGCACCCCCACCCGGCTGCCCGGGGCGAGCTGCAACTCGCCGTCGGCGCCCTTGACGTAGGCCAGCCCGTCGACGTCGAACTCGAAGACCTCCGGCGCGTACTGCACGCACAGGCCGTCGCCCGTGCACAGATCCTGGTCCACCCAGACCTGCAACTGGTCGGTCGCGACCTCGCTCACCGGCGTACCCCCATGCTCTCCCGTCCCACGACACGACGGTACCCGAACGCCCCGACCCGCCCCCGCGGCCACCCTTGGCGATCAAGGTTCAGTGACGAGGGCGTTGCGTGGGACCGAATCGGCCTCATAGCGGCTAGTGTTAGGGCAGAACGTTCAAGCCCCCCGGGGAGGTGGGACGTGGCACGCAGCGACGACGCGGACTCGCGCGCCGCACGGTGGGAGAAGGAGGCCCACGATCTCTCCACGCAGGTCGCGTTCCTTCAAGAGGAACTCGCTCTGGTGCGGCGCAAGTTGACCGAAAGCCCCCGACACGTCCGGCAGCTCGAAGAGCGGCTGGCGGCCACCCAGGCACAGTTGGCGCGGCTGACCGAGAACAACGAACGGCTCGTGAGCACTCTCAAGGAGGCCCGAGCGCAGATCGTGACGCTCAAGGAGGAGATCGACCGCCTCGCGCAACCGCCGAGTGGCTACGGTGTCTTCCTGGCAGCGCACGAGGACGGCACGGTGGACGTGTTCACCGGTGGGCGCAAGCTCCGGGTGGCCGTCTCACCCTCGCTGGACGTCGCGGAGCTGCGACGTGGCCAGGAGGTCCTGCTCAACGACGCGCTCAACATCGTCGACGCGTTCGGTTTCGAGCGGGTCGGCGAGGTGGTGATGCTCAAGGAGATCCTCGCGGGTCCCGAGGGCGCTCCGGGCGACCGGGCGCTGGTGGTCTCGCACTCCGACGAGGAGCGCATCGTGCACCTCGCCGAGACCCTGATCGGCTCGCCGATCCGGGCCGGCGACTCGCTCATGATCGAGCCCCGCTCGGCGTACGCGTACGAGCGGATCCCGAAGAGCGAGGTCGAGGAGCTGGTCCTGGAGGAGGTGCCCGACGTCGACTACACCGACATCGGTGGCCTCCAGTCGCAGATCGAGCAGATCCGCGACGCGGTGGAGCTGCCCTTCCTGCACGCGGACCTGTTCCGTGAGCACCAGCTCCGCCCGCCCAAGGGCATCCTGCTCTACGGCCCGCCCGGCTGCGGCAAGACGCTCATCGCCAAGGCGGTGGCGAACTCGCTGGCCAAGAAGATCGCCGAGCGGCTCGGCAAGGAGAGGCACACCAGCTTCTTCCTCAACATCAAGGGCCCCGAGCTGCTCAACAAGTACGTCGGCGAAACCGAGCGGCACATCCGGTTGATCTTCCAGCGGGCCCGCGAGAAGGCCGGCGAGGGCACGCCGGTCATCGTGTTCTTCGACGAGATGGACTCCATCTTCCGCACCCGCGGCTCCGGCGTCTCCTCCGACGTGGAGAACACGATCGTCCCCCAGCTGCTCAGCGAGATCGACGGCGTGGAGGGGCTGGAGAACGTCATCGTCATCGGCGCCTCCAACCGGGAGGACATGATCGACCCGGCCATCCTGCGCCCCGGCCGGCTCGACGTGAAGATCAAGATCGAGCGGCCGGACGCCGAGGCGGCCAAGGACATCTTCTCCAAGTACATCCTCTCCGGGCTGCCGCTGCACCCGGACGACCTGGCCGAACACGGAGGCGACGCCCAGGCCACCGTCGCCGCCATGATCGACGCGGTCGTGCTGCGGATGTACTCCGAGACCGAGGAGAACCGCTTCCTCGAGGTGACCTACGCCAACGGCGACAAGGAAGTCCTCTACTTCAAGGACTTCAACTCCGGCGCGATGATCCAGAACATCGTCGACCGGGGCAAGAAGATGGCGATCAAGGAGTTCCTCACCTCCGGCCGCAAGGGCCTGCGCCTGCAGCACCTCCTCGACGCCTGCGTCGACGAGTTCCGCGAGAACGAGGACCTCCCCAACACCACCAACCCCGACGACTGGGCCCGCATCTCCGGCAAGAAGGGCGAACGGATCGTCTACATCCGCACGCTCGTCTCCGGCGGCAAGGGCACCGAGGCCGGCCGGTCGATCGAGACCGCCAGCAACACCGGCCAGTACCTGTAACCACCCCCGACGACACGACCGGGGCCCGCGACAGCGACGTCGCGGGCCCCGCCGCGTCCCCGCATCCGGCACGACACCGCCCCGCCGCGGCCGCCCGCCGCGCCCCCGCACCGCGCAACGCGGACTACGCTCGACGTGACGGGGGACCGGGTCGGCGAGCGAAGCGGGTAGGTTGATGAGCGTAAGACGGATCATGGGCACCGAGGTCGAGTACGGCATCTCCGTGCCCGGCCAGGCGGGGGCCAACCCGATGGTCACCTCCTCCCAGGTGGTCAACGCCTACGGGGCACGCCCCGAACTCAACCGGGGCGGCCGGGCCCGCTGGGACTACGAGGAGGAGTCGCCGCTGCGCGACGCCCGCGGCTTCACCTACTCCGGCGCCGCGTACGACCCCGCCGAGGCCCTCGCCGACGAGGACCTCGGGCTGGCCAACGTCATACTCACCAACGGCGCCCGCCTCTACGTCGACCACGCCCACCCCGAATACTCCACCCCCGAGGTCACCAACCCCCTCGACGTGGTGAAGTGGGACAAGGCCGGCGAGCGGGTGATGGCCGAGGCCGCCCGCCGGGCCGCCACCATCCCGGGCACCCAGCCCATCCACCTCTACAAGAACAACACCGACAACAAGGGCGCCAGCTACGGCGCGCACGAGAACTACCTGATGCGCCGGCAGACGCCGTTCGCCGACATCGTCGCCTACCTGACGCCGTTCTTCGTCACCCGGCAGATCGTCTGCGGCGCCGGCCGCGTCGGCATCGGCCAGGACGGCGGCGCCAGCGGCTTCCAGATCTCCCAGCGCGCCGACTTCTTCGAGGTCGAGGTCGGCCTGGAGACGACGCTCAAGCGGCCCATCATCAACACCCGCGACGAGCCGCACGCCGACGCCGACAAGTACCGCCGGCTGCACGTCATCATCGGCGACGCCAACCTGTCGGAGATCTCCACGTACCTCAAGGTCGGCACCACCGCCCTGATCCTCACCATGATCGAGCAGAAGGCCCTCGGGCCGGACCTGGGCATCGCCGACCCGGTGAGCGAGCTGCGCGCCGTCAGCCACGACCCGTCGCTGAAGCACCTGATGCGGCTGCGCGACGGGCGTCGGCTGACCGCCCTGGACGTGCAGTGGGCCTACTTCGAGCGGGTCAGCTCCTTCGTGGACGACCGGTACGGCGCCGACGTCGACGAGCAGACCGCCGACGTGCTCGACCGCTGGGAGAGCGTGCTCGACCGGCTCGGCCGCGACGCGTTCGAATGCGCCGACGAGCTGGACTGGGTGGCGAAGCTGCGGCTGCTGGAGGGCTACCGGGAGCGGGAGAAGCTCGGCTGGGGCTCGCACAAGCTCCAGTTGGTCGACCTCCAGTACTCCGACGTGCGGCCGGAGAAGGGCCTCTACCACCGCCTCGTGCAGCGCGGGTCGATGAAGACGCTGCTGACCGACGAGCAGACCCGCACGGCGATGACCGAGCCGCCGGAGGACACCCGGGCCTACTTCCGGGGCCGCTGCCTGGCCCAGTACGCCTCCGAGGTGGTCGCCGCGAGCTGGGACTCGGTGATCTTCGACGTGGGCCGGGAGTCGCTGGTGCGGGTGCCGATGATGGAGCCGGAGCGGGGCACCCGCAAGCACGTCGGCGCCCTGTTCGACCGGTGCGTCAGCGCGAAGGACCTGCTGGAGACGCTGACCGGCGGCTGACCCTGCCGTAGGCCCGAAAGCCCGCCCCGCGCCAAGCCGGCGCGCGGCGGGCTTTTCGTCGCCTCCGCGAGGTAAGTTCATCGGAGACGATCGTGGAGGAGGCAGCAATGGCCACTCGTGACAGCGGCGGGCAGTCGCAGTCGGGCAAGGCCCGGCAGGGCGAGGAGATCGAGGACGTCACCACCGAGGCGAACCCGGAGGTCGCCGAGCGGCACGCCGAGATCACCGAGGACGTCGACGACCTGCTCGACGAAATCGACTCCGTCCTGGAGGAGAACGCAGAAGAGTTCGTGAGGGGATACGTCCAGAAAGGGGGTGAATGACACTATATGTCCGATTTGCCCAGCGCATCGGACAAGAGGTGTCCCCAGTGTGAGCGCCTGCTGCCCACGACCGAGTTCCACCGCAACCGGCGGCGCGCGGACGGGCTGGCTTTCTACTGCAAGAGCTGCGCGGCGGCCCGCTCGGAGGCGAGCCGCCGCAAGCGCGGGATCAGCGCGCCGAAGAGGGCTCCGGTTCCGGTCCCCGTCGGGCTGAAATGGTGTCCCGACTGCGGAGACATCAAGCCGCTTGAGGACTTTCCGCGCACCAGGAAGGCCGGCGGGCGGCACACGTACTGCAAACCGTGCCACAACGCCCGTGGCAGGGAAACGGTGCAGCGGCTCTACGGCGGCACCCGCGAATACCACCTCCGTCGCCGCTACGGGGTGGGACAGAAGGAGTTCGACGAGCTCCTGGCCGAGCAGGGCGGGGTCTGCGCGATCTGCGGCGGCGCGGACCCGCAACATCTGGACCACGATCATCGCACCGGCTGGGTGCGCGGGATACTCTGCTTCAACTGCAACGGCGGTCTTGGCCAGTTCCGTGACAGTCCTACGAGACTGGCCAGGGCGATCACGTACCTGAGAGGAACCACGTGGCAGCGGGCTTTGATCCATCCGGGCGTCTACCAGATGCGTTCACCAACGCGGGGACGTCGTCCTTCACGTCTTTCCTGAGCAGGGTGGCCCCCGAGATGCTGCCCGGCCGTCGGCCGTTGCCGCCCGGCATGGCCGCCGACCTGGCGCCGCACGCGACCACCATCGTGGCCATCTCGGCCGCCGGTGGCGTGGTGATGGCGGGCGACCGACGGGCCACCATGGGCAACCTGATCGCCCAGCGGGACATCGAGAAGGTGCACCCGGCCGACGCGTACTCGCTGGTCGGCATCGCGGGCACCGCGGGCATCGGCATCGAGCTGATGCGACTGTTCCAGGTGGAGCTGGAGCACTACGAGAAGATCGAGGGCGCGATGCTCTCGCTCGACGGCAAGGCCAACCGGCTGGCGTCGATGATCCGGGGCAACCTGGGCGCGGCCATGCAGGGCCTCGCGGTGATCCCGCTGTTCGCCGGGTTCGACCTGGCCGCCGCCGACCCGGCGCGGGCGGGGCGCATCTTCAGCTTCGACGTGACCGGCGGCCCCTACGAGGAGACCGGCTACGACGCGATCGGCTCCGGTTCGATCTTCGCGCGGTCGGCGTTGAAGAAGCGGTTCCGGGCGGGCCTGTCGGTCGACGACGCGGTGCGGCTCGCGGTGGAGGCGCTCTACGACGCGGCCGACGACGACACGGCCACCGGCGGCCCGGACCTGACCCGCCGGATCTACCCGGTGGTGATGACCGCGACGGCGGAGGGCACGCACCGGCTCACCGACGCCGAGACGGCCGCGATCGCCGAGGCCGTGGTGGCCGGCCGGATGGAGAACCCGGGCGGCTGAGCCCCGCCTCCACCCCCCAGTCAGCAGTCGTCGTCAGCACAGCGCCCAAAGGAGAACCGCCGCCGTGGCCATGCAGTTCTACGCCTCGCCCGAGCAGATCATGCGCGACCGCTCCGAGCTGGCCCGCAAGGGCATCGCCCGGGGCCGCAGCGCGGTGGTCGTGAGCTACTCCGGCGGGGTGCTCTTCGTCGCGGAGAACCTCTCCAGCACCCTGCACAAGGTCAGTGAGATCTACGACCGGATCGGCTTCGCCGCCGTGGGTCGGTACAACGAGTTCGAGAATCTGCGTCGCGCCGGGGTCCGGATGGCCGACCTGAACGGCCTGAGCTACGACCGGCGGGACGTGACGGGTCTGGCGTTGGCCAACGCGTACGCGCAGACCCTCGGCGCCATCTTCACCGAGCAGTCGAAGCCGTTCGAGGTGGAGATCTGCGTGGCGGAGGTGGGGGCGACGCCGGAGGCCGACGCGCTCTACCGGTTGACCTACGACGGTTCGGTCAACGACGAGCCGGGCCGGATGGCGATGGGTGGGCAGGCCGAGGCGATCTCCGGTGTGCTCAAGTCTCAGCACCGGCCGGACATGTCGCTCGGTGAGGCGGTCCGGGTGGCCGTGGCGGCGTTGGGCAGCGTCGGCGGTGAGGGCGGGGCGGCGCGGACGATCGCGGCGAACCAGCTGGAGGTGGCGGTCCTGGACCGGCACCGTAAGGGCCGGACGTTCCGGCGGATCACCGGTGCGGCCCTGACCGCGCTGCTGGACGCCGAGGCGGAGGAGTCGAAGGAGCCGGCGACCGAGGAGCGTCCGGAGACCCCGGCGACGCCGACGCAGGAGGCGGGGAAGCCGACGACGTCGGCGGGCTCGGCGGACCTGGAGGGGTAGCGCGGGTCCGACACGCCCGGGGCGTGACCGTTCGGCAACAGTGATCACCTGGCCGGCCACCCAGATGGGTGGCCGGTCGCGTGTGTCCGGGTGGTCAGCCCTGCCCATTCGGGGCCGGAGAGGACTAATGTCAACTCATGGAGCGGCGAATCTTCGGCCTTGAGACCGAGTACGGCGTCACCTGTACCTACCGTGGGCAGCGGCGGCTGTCCCCCGACGAGGTCGCGCGGTACCTGTTCCGTCGGGTGGTGTCGTGGGGCCGGTCGAGCAACGTGTTCCTGCGCAACGGTGCCCGGCTCTACCTGGACGTGGGGTCCCACCCGGAGTACGCGACGCCGGAGTGTGACTCGGTGGTGGACCTGGTGGCCCATGACCGGGCGGGGGAGCGGATCCTGGAGGGGCTGCTCATCGACGCGGAGAAGCGGCTGCACGACGAGGGCATCGCGGGTGAGATCTACCTGTTCAAGAACAACACGGATTCGGCGGGGAACTCGTACGGCTGTCACGAGAACTACCTGGTCTCCCGGCACGGCGAGTTCGGCCGGCTGGCGGACGTGCTGATTCCGTTCCTGGTGACGCGGCAGTTGATCTGTGGGGCGGGCAAGGTGTTGCAGACGCCCCGGGGTGCGGTCTACTGCCTGTCGCAGCGGGCGGAGCACATCTGGGAGGGGGTGTCGTCGGCGACGACCCGGAGCCGGCCGATCATCAACACCCGCGACGAGCCGCACGCGGACGCGGAGCGGTACCGGCGGCTGCACGTCATCGTGGGTGACTCGAACATGAACGAGGTCACCACGCTGCTGAAGGTCGGTTCCGCGGACATCGTGCTGCGGATGATCGAGGCGGGGGTGGTGATGCGGGACCTGTCGCTGGAGAACCCGATCCGGGCGATCCGCGAGGTGTCGCACGACATCACCGGCCGGCGGAAGGTGCGGCTGGCCTCCGGCAAGGAGGTCAGCGCGCTGGAGATCCAGCAGGAATACCTGGCGAAGGCGACGGAGTTCGTGGAGCGCCGGGGCGGGGACCAGACGGCCAAGCGGGTGGTGGAGCTGTGGGGCCGGGTGCTGCGGGCGGTGGAGACCGGTGACCTGGAGCCGGTGTCGAGGGAGATCGACTGGGTGTCGAAACTGCGGCTGATCGAGCGGTACCAGCGCAAGCACGACCTGCCGTTGTCGCATCCCCGGGTGGCGCAGATGGACCTGGCGTATCACGACCTGCGGCGTGGGCGGGGCCTGTACGGGCTGCTGGAGCGGCGCGGGGAGGTGGACCGGGTGGCGACGGATCCGGAGATCTTCGAGGCGAAGGAGACGCCGCCGCAGACGACGCGGGCGCGGCTGCGGGGGGAGTTCATCCGGCACGCGCAGGAGAAGCGGCGTGACTTCACGGTCGACTGGGTGCACCTGAAGCTCAACGACCAGGCGCAGCGCACCGTGCTGTGCAAGGACCCGTTCCGGGCGTACGACGAGCGGGTGGAGCGGTTGATCGCGAGCATGTGATCCGGTGGGCCCCCTCGTGCGGCGCTGGTCGCGGCGGGAGGGGGCCGTCCGGGTAGGCTGGCGCTGCCATGATGTCTGAACCTCCGGGGCGCGAGCGCGGCGCCGAGAAGTTGAACTGGATCGACCGCCGCCGGGAGAAGATCCGCGCGGAGGTGGAGCGGAACCGGCGCGGCGAGTACACGGTGCCGACGTGGGTGTTGGCCGTGGCGCTGGTGGTGATCGTCGGCGGCTGGCTGGCGTTGATCTTCCTGGCCTGAGGGGCACCCGCGCCGCCCGGCCGTAGCCGCGCCGCCCGGCCGTGACCGGGACGCGGCGGTGGCTCAGCGGGCCAGGGCGGCGGCGTGCCGGCCGGCGGCTGCGGCGGCGAGGAAGTAGGCGTGGTCGGCGTCGAGGCCGCGGCCCATGGTGGACAGGGGCACGGGGCTGGCGCGCAGCGCGGCGTCGAGCCCGTCGGTGGGGACCCGGACGATGCGGTGCCGCCCGGCGAGGGGGGCGAGCGCGGTGTCGACGTCGTCGGCCAGGGCGGCGGGCAGGCCGTCGGGCACGACGAGGTCGGCGGGGGCGAGCGCGACCCGGCCGTACGCGGTGAGGCTGTGGTGGGACACGCCACGGTGCCGGGGGCGGGGGTCGGCGTCGGAGATGCGCAGGGAGCCGACGGGTTTCCCGTTGAGGGCGGCGACGGCGTTGACGGCCTCGCCGACGGCCACGCCGGAGTAGCCCCACCGGGTGCCGGTGCCGAGGTTGCCGGGGCCTTGGGCGCAGATGACCACGTCGGCGGCGAGCACGTGCCGGGCGGCGAGCAGGCCGCTGTGCACCGTGGTGGCCTCCAGGTCGCCGCCGAACGCCTGCCCGACGCTGACGGTGCCGGCGAGCCGGCCGCGCAGCCCGTCGAGGGCGCGGGAGAACCAGGCGGGCAGCGCGCCGCCGTCGGTGAGCAGGTAGGCGACGCGGGCGTCGGGGGCGTCGGCGTGGATGCCGGCGAGGATGGCGGGCAGGGCGGAGTGCAGGTCGGCGGTGACGACGGGCAGGCCGGCGACGTCCTCGGCGGCGGCGAGCACCTCGCGGTGGGGGCTGGCCTCCTCGTCGACGCCGAGCAGGATGGGTTGCAGGGGCGTGTAGCGGGCCTTGACGAGGTGCCCGGCGTCGCGGGTGTCGCCGGCCTGCGGCGGGTCGGGCGGCAGCCGGTCGGGCAGGGCCACGACGAGCGCGTACCCGCCGGTGCCGAGGCCCATGAGCAGCGCCCCGGCGTTGAGCAGCACCCGGTCGCCGGGCGCGGGGCGGCCGACGAGGTGCGGGTAGGCCAGGGCCCGCATGGTGGTGCCGTCGGCGAGTGTGACGTCCAGCTCGATCGCGCCGGTCCACTCCCGCCGCAGCGCCGTCACGGTTCCCGCCCGCCATCGCACCATGCGGTGCACGCTAGCGGTTGCCGGGCGCGGGGCGCGGCGGCGGGGTCAGCGTGGCGGCTCGTCCTGGATGTGTCGGGTGCGCCGGTTGCGGGTCTCGGGGCGCGACGGGGTGGGGTCGAGGAAGACGTACCCGATCTCGGGGTAGCGGGCGGTGAGGCGGCGCTCGGCCTCGTCGGCGGCGGCCTCGATGTCGGCGCCGGTGGCGTCGTCGCGGAAGTCGACCTTGGCGGCGACCAGCATGTCCTCGGGGCCGAGCTGCATGGTGAGCAGGGTGTCGATGCGTTCGACGGCGGGCAGCCCGTCGAGTTCCGCCGCGATCTCGTGGCGCAGCCGCTCGGGCACGGAGCGCCCGACGAGCAGCGAGATGTTGGCCTTGGCGAGGGTGATCGCGACGACCAGCAGCAGCAGGCCGATGGCGATGGAGGCGAGGCCGTCGTAGAGTTCGTCGCCGGTGAGGTGGGACAGGCCGAGGCCGACGGCGGCGAGCAGCAGGCCGATCAGGGCGGCGCTGTCCTCCAGGAAGACGGCCTTGACGGTGGTGTCGGCGGTGAGCCGCAGGAAGCGCCGCGGCGTGGTGTTCCAGCGGCGTGACTCGGCGCGGATCTGCCGGGTCGCCCGGGCCAGGGAGACCGACTCGACGGCGAACGACACGGCCAGCACGACGTACGCGACGAGGTAGTTGCCGCTGTGTTCGTGCACGAGGATGGTGGTGACGCCGTGGGTGATGGCGAAGCCGGCCCCGGCGACGAAGGTGAACAGCGCGGCGAGGAACGCCCAGACGTAGCTCTCCTTGCCGTACCCGAAGGGGTGGCGGACGTCGGCGGGCCGTGCGCCGCGGCGCAGCGCGAGGTAGAGCAGCGCCTCGGTGGTGGTGTCGGCGACGGAGTGCGCGGCCTCGGAGAGCATCGCCGCGGAGCCGGAGATCAGCCCGGCGACGAGCTTGGCCACGGCGATGGCGAGGTTGGCCGCGCCGGCCACGACGACGGTGCCCACGCTCTCGGTCTTGACGTCCGCTTCGGGCATGGGGCCACCCTATGGCCGCCCGGCGGGGCCCGCAGCGGTGCCGTTGCGGTCACCCAGGGTGAGTGTTGTGGCGTTGCCGCGACGCGCCCGGATTGGGTGCACGCCCGCGCGGCGCGGGCTGCTAGCGTGCACACGTGTCGCGGACCCGCACCGAACGCCTGGTCAACCTGGTGATCTGCCTGTTGTCGACGCGACGGTTCCTGACCGCCGCGCAGATCGCCGCGACCGTGCCCGGTTACGAGCACGATCCGGACGACGCGAAGGATCACGAAGCGTTCCAGCGCAAGTTCGAGCGGGACAAGGCCGAGCTGCGTGAGCTGGGGGTGCCGCTGGAGACGGGCACGGCGAGCGTCTTCGACTCGGAGCCGGGTTACCGCATCGCCCACCGGGAATACGCGCTGCCGGACATCCCGCTGGAGCCGGACGAGGCCGCGGCGGTCGGCATCGCCGCCCGGTTGTGGCAGCACGCGGGGCTGGCGGCCGCCGCGTCGTCGGGGCTGGCGAAGCTGCGTGCCGCCGGGGTGGACGTGGACCCGCAGGCGACCCTGGGCCTGGAGCCGATGGTGACGGTCGATCCGGCGTTCGCGCCGTTGACGGCCGCCGCGCGGGACCGCCGCGAGGTGAGCTTCGACTACCGGGCGCCCGACCGTGACGACCCGACCCGCCGCCGTGTGCAGCCGTGGGGCGTGGTCTGCTGGCGGGGCCGGTGGTATGTGGTGGGGCACGACCTGGACCGGGCGGCGACCCGCTGTTTCCGGCTGTCGCGGGTGGTGGGCGCGGTCCGGGTGGCCGGCGCCCCGGGCGGCTTCGAGCCGCCGCCGGGGCTGGATCTGATCAGCCATGTGGCGCGCTGGTCGGGGCCGGTGGAGCGCACGGGCCGGGCGACGGTCCTGGTCCGTCCGGGCCGCGCGGCGGGGCTGCGTCGCTGGGCGGTCGACAGCGGCTCCGGGCCCGCGGGGGACCGGCTGGTCCTGCCGTACGCGGACGCGGAGTCCCTGGCCGCCAAGTTGGTGGGGTACGGCCCGGACGTGCGGGTGCTCGACCCGCCGGAGGTGCGCGAGGCGGTCATCCAGCGGCTCAAGGAGATCGCCGCCCGGCACGACGAGCTGACCGTGACCGGAGGTGCCCGATGACCCGCCCGGCGACCCGTCCCGCCGCCCGCCCGACCGGCCCGCGCGCCGCCGGCAACCGGGCGTCGGCCGACCGGCTGGCCCGGCTGCTCAACCTGGTGCCCTATCTGCTGGCCCGGCCGGGGATCGAGATCGCCGAGGCGGCCGGCGACCTGGGGGTGACCGAGCGGCAGCTGCGGGAGGATCTGGAGCTGCTGTGGGTGTGCGGGCTGCCCGGTTACGGCCCGGGTGACCTGATCGACATGGCGTTCGACGGCGACCGGGTGACCATCACCTACGACGCGGGGATCGACCGGCCGCTGCGGTTGACCCCCGACGAGGCGCTGGCGCTGGTGGTGGCGTTGCGGATGCTCGCCGAGACGCCGGGGGTGGCCAACCGGGAGGCGGTGGAGCGGGCCCTCGCAAAGATCGAGAACGCGGCGGGCGACCTGGTCGGCGCCCCGGTGGAGGTGCGCCTGCAGGCGGACGGCCGGCGGGTGGAGCAACTGCGGGCCGCCGTGGGGCGGGGCCGGGCGCTGCGGATCACCTACTACACGCCGGCCCGGGACGAGACGACCGAGCGGGTCATCGACCCGCTGCGGATGCTGATGGTGGGCGGCCGGGCGTACGTGGAGGCGTGGTGCCGCCGCGCGGAGGAGGTCCGGTTGTTCCGGGCCGACCGGATCGACGCGGTCGTCGAGCTGGACGAGCCGGCGGTGGTGCCGCCGCAGGCCCGGCCGCACGACCTCACCGAGGGGGTGTTCCGCCCGTCGCCGGACCTGCCGTTGATCACGTTACGGATCGGTCGGGGCGAGCGGTGGATCACGGAATACTATCCGTGCGAGCGGGTCGAGCGCGGCGACGGCGACCAGTGGCTGGTGTCGCTGCGGGTGACCGACCTGGGCTGGGCCCGCCGGTTCGTGCTGGGGCTGGGCCCCGGGGTGGCCGTGGTCGCCCCGGCGGAGCTGGCCGATCAGGTCCGGGCCCAGGCGGTCGCGGCGCTGGAGGCGTACGCCAGCCCGGACGGCGCGCCGTCGGGTGACCCGGCGGGGTCCGCGTCGCCCCGGTAGGCTGGCCGCCGTGGTGAAGTGGATCGTGGTCGCGGTGGTGCTGTTCGCGTTCGTGGTGCTGGGGCTGGCCGTGCGGCCGGTGCTGGTCCGGCTGCCCCGGCTGCGGCGGGCGGCGATGGCGTTGCAGGGCCGCCAGGCGGAGGCGGAGGCGCTGCGGGTGTCGGCCGAGGCGTTGCAGGAGCGCGCGGAGGCGATGCAGGGGCAGGTGGAGCTCACCCAGCGTCGCCTGGCCGTGATCAAGGCGAAGCGCGGCCACTAGATCGACCCGGGCCGCTGCGCGTGCGCCCGGCGGCCGGCGCGGGGCGGGTATCCGCAGGTGGGATCCCGGGTTCGGGTGGTTGACGGGACGCGCGGAGTTGGTCAACACTTCACCAGCCGGTCGAAACCACCAGCGTCCGGCGGGTGGCAACGGCCCTCGACGGACGTACGATGGGCTCCGGTAACACCCCCACGACGACACAGAGCGACTGGAGCTTCCCATGGGTGCCCTCAAGCCGTGGCACATCGCCGTACTCGTGGTCGTGATGATCCTGCTCTTCGGCGCGAAGCGGCTTCCCGACGCGGCCCGCTCGCTGGGCCGTTCGCTGCGGATCATCAAGGCCGAGACGAAGAGCCTGCACGACGACGACCGCGATCTGGCCGAGAAGGCCGACGCCCAGGCCGGCTACCAGCCGCTGCCCCCGAACGCCGCGCAGCCGCAGCAGTCGTACGCGCAGCCGCAGCAGCAGCCGTACGCCCCGCCGCAGGCTCCGCAGCAGCCGGTCATCGACCCGGTGCAGCGCGTCCGCGACCACTGACCGAGGGGCCCGACCACCGTGGCCTTCGCCCTTCGTAAACGCGGACCGAGCAAGTTCGAGCAGGCCGCCGACGGCTCCATGACGCTCATGGACCACATCCGTGAGCTGCGCTCCCGGCTGTTCCGGGCGTCGCTGGCGATCGTGGTCGGCCTGATCGGCGGCTTCCTGCTCGCCCAGCCGGCGTTCGACCTGCTGAAGCAGCCCTACTGCCGGCTGCCGGGTGCCACCGACGCGCTCGGCAACTGCCAGCAGTTCCTCCAGCTCTCCCCGGCGGACGGCTTCATCCTCAAGCTGAAGCTGGCGCTGTGGATCGGCCTGATCATCGGCGCGCCCGTCTGGCTCTACCAGCTGTGGGCGTTCATCGCCCCCGGCCTGCACCGGCACGAGCGCAAGTGGGCGTACGTGTTCGTCTCCATCGCCGCGCCGCTGTTCGCGGGCGGCGCGCTGTTGGCGTTCCTGGTGGTGGACAAGGGCCTGGCGTTTCTGATGGAGTCGGGCGTCACGGGTTTGTCCACCCAGCTTGAGGTCACCCGGTACATCTCCTTCGTCACCAACATGATCCTGCTGTTCGGGGTGGCGTTCGAGTTCCCGCTGATCCTGCTGATGCTCAACTTCACCGGAGTGGCCAGCGCGAAGCGGCTGCTCAGCTGGTGGCGTGCGGTGATCTTCATTTCGTTCGCCTTCGCCGCGATCGCCACGCCCGACCCGGGGCCGTTCGGCATGACCCTGCTGGCGGCGGCGCTGTCCCTGCTCTACTTCGTCGCCGTCGGCGTGGCGTTCCTCAACGACAAGCGGCGCGGGCGGGGCAAGGAGATCTACGCCGGGATCGCCGACGACGAGGTGTCGCCGTTGGAGCTCAACGACGACCGGGTGCCACCCAGCCAGCGGATCGAGGCCGTCGACCCGATCGGCGTCCCGGAGCCGGTGGCCGCGCCGGCGCCGATCGACCGGCGCTACGACGACATGACCTGACGAGGCTGACGACGCGAAGGCCCGCCCCGAGAAGTTCGGGGCGGGCCTTCGTGGTGCCGGGGGTGCGGCCAGTCGGGCCGGCGGTGGCGTCGTGGGGACCGCCGTCAGGCGAGCAGGACCTGACCGTCGCGCACCGACACCGCGACCGGTGGCAGCGGCGAGCCGGCCGGCCCGCCGCGCACCGACCCGTCGGCGATGTCGAACCTGCTGTTGTGGCAGCCGCAGACGATGGTGCCGCCGTCGACGCGGGTGACGGTGCAGCCGGCGTGGGTGCAGGTGGCGGAGTACGCCTTGACGGTCTCCTGCGTCGGCCGGGTCAGCACCACGCCCCGGTCGGCGAGGATCCGGCCGCCGCCGACGGGCAGGTCGGCCACGGCGGCCAGCGCCGCCGCCTGCCCACCGGCGGGATCGGCGGGGGCGTCGGCGTCGGCGTCGGCCGGGTCGCCGCTGCCGGCGGGCTCGGCCACCGGGTCCCCGCTGGCCGGCGCCTCGCCGCCGGGCGGGTCGGCCGCCACCGGGGCGGCGACGGGCTCCCCGTACGTCTGGCAGCCGGTCAGCAGGGCGGTGACGCCCGCCGCGCCGGTGGCGCACAGGACGGCCCGGCGGGACGGGCACGGCCGGTGCTCGTCGGTCATCGCGCTGCTCTCCTCGCTGCGGTCGGTGCCGACCGGCGGCCTGCTGCCAGTGCCGGCGGGCGGCGTCACCGGGTGATCCCGAAGGTGGTGAAGTACCACAGCGACGAGGTCAGCCAGATCGCCGTGAGGGCGACGAAGACCGCCCCGCCGGTGACGGGCAGGACCCAGCCGGCCAGTCCCGGTTTCGGCAGGGCCAGCATCTTCGTGGTGAACATGCCGAAGAAGAAGCAGCCGAACAGGGAGTGCGCCAGGGTGCGCAGGTCGTAGGCGGCGAAGCCGAGGGCGTACAGGCAGTGCACGGCCACGGGCACGGCGAGCAGGAACGCCACCCGGCCGGACCAACGGTGGGCAACGCCCGCCCAGGACGGGCGGAAGCCGCCGAGCCGCCCCCACATCGCCAGCGCCGACAGCACCTGCACCACGGCGAGCGCCATCGCGCCGCTGCCCAGCCACACCTTGACCTGCATCGGCCCGGTGAAGCCGGCGACGTTGACGGCGATGCCGGTGGGCTGGTGCAGTTTGGCGTAGACGCCGGTGGCCACGGCGACCGCCGCGCCGGCGAGCACCGGCAGCAGCAGCGAGGCCGTCCGGGCCGGCTCGGTCTCGGCGGCGAGCCGCGCCGCGAACGCGGCGGGATCGGGCAGCACCCGCAGGCCCCGATCGTCGTCGGGGCCCCGGTCGTCGCGGGACCGGTCGGCGTCCGGCCCGCCGTCGCGGCCGGCGCGCCAGGTGTCGACCTCGGGCCGGGCCTTCTTGCGGCCGGCGTCCCACCGGTCGCCACCGGGGCGGGCACCCGTCCCGGTGCCCCACACGTCGACCTCGGGCCCCGTGTCCGGGCCGTCGCCCCACGCCCCGGCCCGGGGGGCGTCGTCGCGGCCCGGCCTGCCGGCCCGGGGCGCGTCGCCGCCGTCGCCGATCCACCCGCCGGCCCGGGGGCCGTCGTCGTTCCCGCCGTCCCAGGCGCCGGCCCGGGGCGCGCTGTCTGCGTCGCCGCCCCACACGTCGACTTCGGGCGGGGTGTCCCAGTCGACGCGGGGCGGGGCCTTCGTGCCGCTGTCCCAGGCGTCGCCGGCCGGGGCGACGTCCGTGCCGGCGCGCCAGTCGCCGCTGGTCACCGGCCGGGCTCCGGCGCGGGGATCACCGGCCGGGCGGTGACGGTCAGCCCCTCGACGATCGTGGTGCCGAACGCGGGGTCCAGCGGCGGCGCCGGGATCGGCCGGCCGTTCCAGGTGAGCACGCCGATCTGGGTGCCGTCGGGCCGCAGGATCCAGCCGCCGTCGACCCCGGCGTCCCGCAGCTGCGGGGTCGCCCGGTAGACCACGGGGGCGGTTCCCGCCGTGGCCTTCGCGGTGAACGTGGTCGTGTCGCCGCCGATGGTCAGCTTGCCGGTCGCCTCGGAGCCGTCGAACGTCCCGGTGAGCGTGGCGTCCTTGCCGTCGAGGGCGAGCTTGCCGTCGGTGGCCGTGCCGCGCAGCCACAGCTCCATGTCCTTGCCGTCGCAGACGTACGCCTCGGCGGCGCCGTCGCGGGAGGTGATGGCGATGGTGGCGCCGTTGTTCAGGCGGCCGGTCCAGCTCGCGTCCACCTTCTGTTCGGGCGTTCCGGCGGCCGGGACGTCCGTCGCGCCGGGGGCCGCCGCCGGGGGCGCCGAGGCACCCGGGGACAGCTCGGGCGGTTGGCTCCCGGACGGTGCCGGCGGTGCGTCGGCGGCGCTGGCCGGGGGCGCGGCGTCCACCTTCGGCGGTGCGGCCGTCGGTGCCGCCTGCGCGCTCATCGCGAACAGCACGGCCGCCATTCCGGCTCCGGTCACCAGCGTCAGCAGCGGGGTCATGCGCTTCATGGGGCAGCTCCCTTCACCGGAACGTACGGGGTTGGCCCGCCGGTCGTTCAACGTGACGGCAGATTGCTTCGGCGACGATTCCTTCCGACCCGACGCGAGGGCCGCGCTGGGCGGGCCGGCAGGCCGGTGCCGGGGCGGGCGAGCAGGCGGTACGGTGCTCGCCGTGACCGCAGCCGACCACTCCGCCCCCGGGCCGCGTCCCGACGGTCCCGTCGCCGTGCTCGCCAACCCCACGGCCGGGCGCGGGCGGCACCGGGGCCTGCTGCCGCGCCTGCTGGACCGGCTCGCGACGGCCGGCCGGCCGGTGCGGCTGCTGGAGGCGGGCACGGGCGCGCAGGCCGAGGCGGCGTGCCGGGCCGCCGTCGCCGACGGGGCCGGCGCCCTGGTCACCGTCGGCGGCGACGGCACGGTGCACCGGGGCCTGCAGGCGGTGGCCGGCACGGGGGTGCCGTTCGCTCCGGTGCCGGCCGGCACCGGCAACGACTTCGCCGCCGACACCGGCTTCCCCGCCGATCCGCTCGCCGCCGTCGAGACCGTCGCCGCCGCGCTGCGCGAGGGCCGGACGCGGCCGGTGGACCTGGCCCGGCTGACCGGCCCCGGCGGCGACACCCGGTGGTACGGGGCGGTGCTCGCCGCCGGCTTCGACGCGATCGTCAACGAGCGGGCCAACCGGATGCGCCGCCCGCGCGGCCCCCGCCGCTACGACCTGGCGATCCTGGTGGAGCTGGCCCGGTTGCGCCCGCGCCGCTACACCCTGCGGCTCGACGGCGAGCCGCTGGAGTGCGACGCGGTGCTGGTGGCGGTCGGCAACTGCGCCAGCTACGGCGGCGGCATGCGGATCTGCCCCGACGCGGACCCGACGGACGGCCTGCTGGACGTGGTGGTCGGCGGCCGGTTCGACCGGCGCACCCTGATCCGGGTGAAGCCGCGCATCTACCGGGGCACCCACGTGCGGCATCCGCTGGTGAGCACCCACCGGGCCCGCACGGTGGAGTTGGCCGCCGAGGGGATCACCACGTACGCCGACGGGGAGCGGTGCCTCGACCTGCCGGTGACGGTGACCGCCGTGCCGGGCGCGGTGTGCCTGCTGCGCTGAACGGGACGTGGGTGCGGTGTGGGGCGGCGCGGCTACCAGCGGTTGCGGGCCTCCTCGGCCCACCCGACCAGCCCGTCGAGGTCGACCCGCTCGCCGTCGTCGGTGGCCGCCCAGCCGGTGAAGTGCCCGAAGCACTGGTGCGTCTCGTTGGCCACCACGCCGAGGTTGGTGCGGGCGGCCCGCTCGTGGAACGGGTGCAGTGTCACGTCCACCCGGTCGCCGGTGATCCGCCACGGGCGTAGCCAGTCGGACCGGTCGTACGTCCAGCGCAGCTCGTCGCCGATCTTGTGGAGCCGGCCGGCGACGAACAGCCCGTTCTCGGTGCTGCCGGTGCCGTCGGTCCACTTCCCGCCGAGCTGGACGGCCCGGCCGGGCCCGCTGCCCGCCGCCCAGTTCCAGGCGATCGAGTACGGCCACCGTCCGCGGCCGTGGTCGAGCACGGCGAACGAGCCGTCGGCGGGGACGTCGTGCCACGTGCCGCCGACGCGCAGCCGGCCGTGCACGGGCCGTCCGACGTCCTTGACGGTGTACTGGAACCGTCGTTGGCCCCACGGCACGACCACCCCGAGCGACTCGTGGCCGGCGGGCAGCGGCATGGCCAGGTCGACCTCGACGTCGCCGGCGGTGGCGCGCAGGGTGGTCCCGTCGGGGCGCTGGTCGACGTCGACGGTCACCGGCCCGCGCGCGGTGACGGGGCCGACGCCGCTGCGCTCGGGCAGCGTCACCCCGCGGGCCAGCGGCACCACCGCTTCGGTGACGACCTCCTCGCCGGTGGCGCGGTCGAGCACGTAGACGCTGTGTACGCCGGCGTAGTCCAGCGACGACACGACGACCCCGATCACGTGGGCGGGGGTGACGACGCCCCAGTACTCCCAGCGCTTGGTCCGCCCCCAGCCCCGCAGGTTCGCCCGGTGCAGGGGGCGGCGGGTCCAGCCGACCGCCGCCGGGTCGAGCCGCCCGTCGGGCAGGCAGAGGTCGACGGGGGCGGTGATCTCGCGTTCGTGCGTCATGGCGGGAGGTTACCCGCCGGTACGCGGGGGTGGTGCGTGGTCCCGCCGCCCCCGCGTACCGGGGCCGGTCAGTGGATCGGGTTCCAGCCGTCCGAGCCGGCCAGGTACTGCTGCGCCGTGTAGGTGGGCGCCTGGGCGTCGGTCAGCTGCGGGCGGTCGGCGGTGACCGTCGCGCCGGGGCCGCTGTTGCGGTACTCGAAGAACCGGGCGTCGCGCCACGAGAACCCGGACATGTCGGTCCATGGGGAGTCCTTGACGTGCGCCCCGAGGACGCTGTCGCGGAACACGACCTGGCCGATCGCGTTGACGTCGCCGCTGGGGTGCCACGGCCGGCCGAGGTGCACGCTCTGGGCGGCGGCCGAGTCGGTGGTCAGGGTGCAGCCGACGAACAGGAAGCCGTACGGGTTGCCGATCATAGTGGACGGCGCGGTGACGTACCCGTTGTTGCTCGACGACCCACGGTCGAGCGACCTGATCTCGCAGCGGTCGAAGACCCCGGTGCCCCGGCCGAAGATGAAGTCGACGTCGCCCTCGACGTAGCAGTTGCGGAAGTACGCGCGGCCGATGGTGCTGCTGTTGGCGCTGTTGTGGTAGAGGGTGTCCTGGTTGCCGAGGAACCGGACGTTGTCGAAGACCAGCCGGTCGGCGCGGGTGAGCACGGCGACGGCCTGCTCGGCGCTGTAGTCGTGCGCGGCCTCGTCGAAGCTGTTGGCGAAGGTCAGGTGCCGGGCGGTGAAGTCGCTGCCGTCGATGGTCACCGAGGCGCTGCCCGAGGTGCCGTAGGTGCCGCCGTCCGGCTTCGGGGTGCCCGAGGCGTTGTCGTAGGTGATGACCACGTCGCGGGCGTCGCCGGTGGAGCCGACGAAGGTGAGGTGGGGCTTGTCGGCGGGGATGGTGACCAGTTCCCGGTAGGTGCCGGGCCGGATGACGATGGTGCGCGGGATGGTGTTGCCGGCGGGCACGGCGTCCACCGCCGCCTGCACGCTGGTGTAGGTGCCGCTGCCGTCCTTGGCGACGACCACCGTGCCGGTGGCCGGCGGGGTGCCGGTGGGCGTCGGGGTCGGCGAGGCGGGGGGTGTGGTCGTCGGCGTCGCGGTGGGGGTGGCCGTCGGTGGCGTGGTGGGGGTGGTGGTGCCGCTGGTGACCGTCACGTCGTCGTAGCGGGCGGTCGCGTAGCGGGTCTGCACGCCGATGCGGCCGGTGGCGATGCTGCCGCTGCCGGAGCCGACCTGGACGCCGTCGACCCACCCGCGCACGGTCGACCCGGCGGCCTCGATGCGCAGCGTGTACCAGGTGTCGGTGGCGACGGTCCGGGAGAGCGTGCCCAGGGTGGTCGCCGCGCCGCTGCGTACCGCCTCCAGCCGGACCTGGTTGCCGGGCAGCAGGGCCAGCCGGTAGTAGGTGGTCGAGCCGGAGGCCCGGGCGAGCAGGGCCACGGCCCCGTCGGCTGGCAGGGTCAGGGCCTTGACCCGGGCCTGGACGGTGTAGTCGGCCCAGGACGACGTGCCGGCGAACAGGCGCGCGTTGTCGGTGTCGGCCTTGGCCTGTTGCAGGGCGGGGCTGTCGTCGGCGACGACCGACCAGGTCCCGCCGGACTTCGACCAGCCGGCGGTGTCGCCGTCGGCGAAGTCGTCGCTGAACAGCGTGGCGGCGTACGCGGACTGGGCGCCGCCGAGCTGGGTCAGGCCGAGCAGGGCGGTGGTGAGGGCGGCGGTGGCGACGGCGAGCAGGGACCGTCGGCGGCTTCTGCGCATGGTGGAGGAACCTCCGGGGGACGGGGTGGGGAGGTCGGCGGATGCCGTGCGTGAAAGCGCTTTCCTGGCGCACCGTAGCCCGGGTTCTCATGCCTGTCAATGAACGCGTCGCCCCCGCGCGCGGACCTGAAGCGAACCGTAAGCGGGATCCGGCAGGGTGTGGGGTGTCACCACGAGCGCCACCGACACGGGAGCCCCGATGCGTAAGCTGATCAACTCGACGTACGTCACCCTCGACGGCGTGATCGAGAATCCCATGTGGACCATGCCGTACTTCGACGACGAGGCCAGCGCCTTCGCCGGGGCGCAGACCGACGCCGCCGACGCGGTGCTGATGGGCCGCGTCACGTACGACGGCATGTCCGTCGCCTGGCCGGCCCAGGACGAGAGCGACCCGACCACGGGCGCGGCCTACTTCAACAACGTCCGCAAGTATGTCGCCTCGACCACGCTGACCGACCCCACCTGGAACAACACCCGGGTGCTCCGGGGCGACCTGGTGGCGGAGGTCCGCAAGCTCAAGGCCCAGGAGGGCAGGGACATCATCCAGTACGGCTTCGGCTCGGTCACCGCGCAGCTGGTCAGGGCGGGCCTGGTGGACGAGGTGCGGTTCTGGATCCACCCCGTCCTCACCGGCGGTGCCAGCATGACGACGCCCCTGGCCGACTTCACGGCGTCGTTCGAGCTGATCGACACCAGGGTCATGAAGAGCGGCGTGGTCATCGCCTCGTACCGGCCAGGGCCGGTCGGGTGACGGCCGTCCGTGCCCGGGCCTCGTCCGTGCCCAGCCGCCCACCCTCGGCGAACAGCGCGTCGAAGCGCTCCCGCCCGAGCGTGGCGGCGAGGCGCCCGGCCACCCGGTCGGTCTCGGCGCGCTCCGCCGGCGCGGCCGGGGCCTGCGCGGCCAGCCGGGCAGCGGCGGCGGCCCCCAGCAGCGCGGCGGCGACCTCGGGCGGCCCCGCCGCCGACGCCATCCCCTCCAGGGCGGCGGCGGCATCCCGGGGTGAACCCATCGCCCGCGCGGCGTCGAACGCCTCCAGGTGCAGGGCCAGCCCGGCGGCCCGGTCACCGCCCTGCTCGGCGGCGTAGCCCAGCTCGACGAGCACCATCGGCAGGTAGAGCGCGGGCCGCGCCTCGCGGCGACCCCGCTCGGCGACGCGCGTCAGGTGACCGGTGGCCACGCCCAGGTCGCCCGCCCGGCGGGCGGCGATGCCGAGGCTGGTCTCCGCGAAGACCAGCGCGGCCGGGGCGTCCTGCTCCGCCGCCAGCGCGTACGCGCGCCCGGCCAGCTCCCGGGCGCGCCCGTGGTCGCCGGTCTGCACCGCGAGCCACGCGAGCCAGGACAGCTTGCTGCCCACCTCCGGCCGCAGGGACAGCTCCTCGGCCCAGCGCAGCCCCTCCCGGTGCAGGGCAGCCGCGCGCTCGTGCTCGCCGCGCATCTCGGCCAGGCCACCCACCCAGTCGGTGGCCTGCAACCGGCCCCATCGGTCGCCGATCGCGGCGAACAGCGCCGCGCTGCGGCCCCCGGCGCCTTCCAGCCCGGCGAGATCTCCGGTGGCGTGCGCCAGCTTGGCCCGGGAGCAGAGCACCGCGGCCTCGACCCAGGGGTCGGCGCAGGCGACGGGCAGCAACTCCGCCGCCAACGCCAGCTCGCCGCGGTCGATCAGCGCGTGCGCGACGAACCACGCCGCCCGGCCGTCGACCGCGCCGGCCAGCGCGGCGCGGACCTCGCCCGGCACGATCGGCTCGCCCCGCAACAGCGCGAAGCCGACCCGCCACGGCGCGGCGCGGGCCTCCTCCGCCGGCTCGCCGCGCGCCGCCAGCGCCCGCCCCGCCTCGGTCAGCCTGCCCCGCAGGAACCAGTACCAGCTCAAGGCCGTGGCCAGGCGCAGCCCGCCGCCGTGCGTCAGCGCCACCGCCAGGTTGCCGGCCTCAGCGTCGAGCCGGGACAGCCACCGCCGCTGGTCGGCGCCGCGCAGCTGCGGGTCCGCGCGTTCGGTCAACTCCGTGTAGTACGCCGCGTGCCGTGCCCGGACGTCGTCGGCGTCCGTGAGCCGCTCGGCGCAGAACGCGGCGACGGACTCGAGCAGCCGGTAGCGCGGGCCGTCGGGCGTCTCGTCCAGCACCACCAGCGAACGGTCCACCAGCCGGGTCAGCGTGTCGACGTCGGCCCCGCACACCCGTTCGGCCGCCTCCGCCGGGCAGCCGTCGCGGAACACGACGAGCCGGGCCAGCACGTGCCGGTCGGCCTCGGCCAGCAGGTCCCAGCTCCAGCCGATCACCGCCGCCAGCGTGCGCTGCCGCGCCGGCACGTCGCGCTGCTGCGTGGTGAGCAGCCGGAACCGGTCGTCGAGGCGGTCCACGACGCCCCACAGGCCGAGCGCGCGCACCCGGGTCGCGGCCAGCTCGAGGGCCAACGGCAGGCCGTCCAGCCGACGACAGAGCTGGGCCACGGCGGGTGCGGTCCGCTCGTCGAGGCGGAATCCGCGCTGCCGCGCGGCGGCCCGGACGGCGAACAGCCGGGCCGCCGCCGAGCGCCGGACCGCGTCGACGTCGCCGTCGTCCTCGGGCAGGGCCAGCGGCGGCACCTCCCACAGCAGCTCGCCGGTCAGGCCGAGGGGTTCCCTGCTGGTGGCCAGCACGGTGACCGCGGGCGCGTCCCGCAGCAGCCGGGCCACCAGCGTGGCGACCGCGTCGACCACGTGCTCACAGTTGTCGAGCACGAGCAGCACCCGCCGGTGCCGCAGCGCGGCGCAGAGCCGGTCGGCGGCGGGGACGGCGGCGCCCGGCGGCTCCCGCAGGCCCAGCGCGTCGAGCACCCGGTCGGCGACGCGCGGGTCACCGGCCGGCAGCGGGGCCAGCTCGACCAGGCAGCCGCCGTCGGGCCCCGCCGGCTCGCGGGCCACCTCGGTGGCCAGCCGGGTCTTGCCGACGCCACCCGGCCCGACCAGCGTGACCAGGCGCCGCCCCGGCAGCACGGCGCGCAGCTCCGCCAGGGCCCCGGCCCGCCCGACCAGCTCGTCGAGCCGAGCCGGCAGGCTGTCGCGCACGATCGCGGCGCGCGGCGGCGCGCTCAGGCCGGAATCCTGGGCGAGGATCCGGCGGTGCAGGGCGACCAGCTCCGGCCCCGGGTCGAGCCCCAGCTCCGTGGCGAGCCGGTCGCGCAGGTCGGCGTAGCTGTCCAGGGCTTCGGACTGCCGGCCCGCCGCGTACAACGCGCGCAGGTGCAGCGCCCGCAGGCCCTCCCGCAGCGGGTGCCGGGTCACCAGCTCCGCGAGGTCGGCGGCGACGAGGTCGTGCTCGCCCCGGGCCAGGCGGGCGGCGGCGAGCCGCTCGTGCACGGCGAGGCGCTGCTCGGCCAGCCGGGTCGCCTCGGCGTGGACGAACCCGGCGTCGGCCACGTCGGCGTACGCGTCGCCGCGCCACAGCGCGAGCGCGGCGGCCAGCCGTTCGACGTCGGTCGACCCGGCCAGCCCGGCGAACCGGTCGGCGTCCACCGCCCGGGTGCGCAGCAGGTAGCCGGGCGGGCGGGACTCGACCAGGCCGCGGGCGCCCGGCTCGGCGTCGTTGAGCGCCCGGCGCAACTGGGACACCCGTACCTGCAGCGCGCCGCCCGGGTTGGCCGGCGCGTCGGCGCCCCAGACGTCGTCGATGAGGCGGTCCGCCGACACCACCCGGTTGCGGTTGGTCAGCAGCACGGCCAGCAGCACCCGGACCTTCGCGCCGGGAACGAGGACCGGCTCGCCGGCGTCGGTGGTGACGGCGAGCGGCCCGAGCACCCCGAACTGCACGGCGGCCATCGTAGCGGCGCAGGCCGACAGGAAGCGGACCGTCAGCGCCGGGGCGCACCGTCGGGCCGGCGAGGTCCGACCGGCCCGCACCGCGCGTGGGGGAGCGGGCCACGCCGGCTACGACGCCACCGGCGCGACCCGCTCACGATCCGCGGGCGGGACCTAGCCGTTGGCGACGAGCCGCCAGCGGTTGTCGGCGCTGCCGTTGTCGGAATCCTGTACGGCCTGCGCCCCCTGGGCCGTGGAGCCATTGAGGATGCCGAGCAGCTTGCCGCTGTTGACGTTGCGGATCTTGTAGGTGCCGTCGCCCTGGCTCAGCAGGGTCCAGAGGTGGTCGGCGGTGCCGTTGTCGGCCCACTGCAGGACGCGGGCGTTGTCGGCGGTGGACATGTTCTCGACGCCGAGGACCTTGCCGCTGTTGACGTTGCGGAACTTGACGTTGCCGCCCTCGGTCACGACGACCCAGTTGTGGTCGGCGGTGCCGGTGTCGCCCCACTGGAGGGCGAGCCCGCCGTCGGCGGTGGACATGTTCTGGATGCCGAGCACCAGGCCGCTGCCGACGTTGACCAGCTTGTGGGTGGTGGTGCCGGTGCCGCCGCTGACGCTCCAGTAGACGGTGTAGTTGTAGCCGTGCGCGTCCTGGAACGGCGCGAGGTTGACCGTGGCGCCGTTGGCGGTCGCGGTGAACGCGAGCGAGCTGGTGCTGGTCCGGGTGACCGACGTGGCGTTGAGCGAGGGCAGGGCGTTCAGGGTGGTGTTGCCGTAGTTGCCGGCCAGCACCATCGGGCCGTAGGTGACGGCGGCCACGGCGGCGTTGTCGTTGGCGGGCGAGAGCGCGACCCGCATCGGCAGCCGTACGGTGACGGTGTCGCCCGCGGCCCAGGTGCGGGTGACCGTGGCGTAGCTGCCGGGCGTGGTGTCCACGCTCTGCGTCGCGCCGTTGACGGCGACCGTCGCGCCGGTGGCCCACGCCGGGATGCGCACCCGGATGCTCCACGAGCCGCTCATGGTGCCGGAAAGGCTCAGGGTGGTGGTGTCACCGACCGGGTAGTTGGTGCTCTGGGTGACCGTGATGCCGCGCTGGGACCAGTTCAGCGTCGACGGCGCGAACAGGTTCACGGTGAGCGTGGTGCCGTTGTAGAAGTAGATCGAGTCCATCAGCCTGGTGTTGACCTCCAGGCCGGTGCCCTGGCAGCACCAGAACGAGTTGTAGTCGGTGCTCCAGGTGCCGCCGCCCCACGCGGGGCCCACGCCCCGCCGGCCACCCGGCTTGAGCGGGGTGAAGTAGGTGACGTGGCCGTGGCCGTCGGCCGGGTTCTGGGCGCCGATGACGTGGTTGGCCAGCGCGCGCTCGAAGAAGTCGAAGTACGCCGCCCGGTTGGGGTCGATCAGCCACAGCTCCCGGGTCAGCTTCAGCATGTTGACCGTGTTGCAGTGCTCGCACGTGTCGTTGGTGAGATAGCCGGAGATCGCGTTGGGCGGGCGGAAGTGCTCGGCCTGGCTGTTGCCGCCGATGACGTACGTGTGCGCGTTGACGGTCATGTTCCACGCGTTGCTGGCGATGTCGCGGTACCGCGTGGTGCCGGTCGCCTTGAACTCGCGCGCCGCGCCGATCCACTTGGGCACCTGCGTGTTGGCGTGCAGCCCGTTGAGCTGGTCGGAGTTGCTGGCGAGCGGGTTGAACACGGCGGCGTGGTCGAACCGCTGGGCGACGGTGAGCCAGCGGCCGTCGCCGGTGTACTGGTAGAGGTCGGCCAGCGCCTCGTTCATGCCGCCGAACTCGGTGCCCAGCATGTTCTGCATCTGGCTGGAGCTCAGCCGGGACGTGCGGGTGTCGACCCAGCCGGCCAGGGCCAGCAGGACGGTGCGGGCCTGGGTGTTGCCGATGTAGCGCCAGACGTCCAGCAGCCCGATGAGGGTCTTGTGGATGCAGTAGTAGGGCACGTTGCCGTTGGACAGCGTGCGCGCCTCCAGCGCCGCGAAGTCCGACTCGGGGAACCCGGACAGGTAGCCCGCGGTGAACCCGGCCGCGCCGTTGTTCGCCTGGCACTTGGCCAGCTCGGCGACCATGTAGTTCGCCTTGTCGCGGCAGGTGGTGTCGCCGAGGACCGCGTACGCCTGGGCCCAGGCGGTCAGGAAGTGCCCCTGCATGTGCGTGCGGAACGGGAACGACGGGGCGTCCCAGCCGCCGTTGGACGCGGCGCCGTTGGTGGACAGCCGGTGGTTGGCGCGGAAGTTGTACAGCAGCCGGTCGACGTCGACGAACCGCAGGTAGCTCAGCGTCCGGTTCTGGTTGTCCAGCCAGCGGCCGGCGGTCAGCCGCACCTGGCCCAGCTCGAACGGGTACGCCGAGACGCCGGTGTCCGGTCGGGCGGGCGGGACCACCAGCGCCGCGGCGGCCGGTTGCGCGTCGGCGAACGTGGTGCCGGCCGCGGAGGCGACCGCGGTCGCGCCGGCGGCCTGCAACAGCCGTCGTCGGTTGATGGACAGGGACATCGGACCTCCAAGGGGTGCCGGGCCAGGGACGGGGGACTGCGGCCCGAGGACAGGTTGTCGGGCCGGCACGCCGCCGGGCCCGACTGGAACAGCTCGCGTTAACGTTCACATGCGACGACAGGCATATTACGTTCGACGCCTGGATTGATTCAAGGTGATGACTATATCGAGGTTCTTACGGCTACGATGTGGGCGCGTTTGCGCGGGTAGAAGGCCACCTTGCGCGGCTGTGAGGGCTGACGCCGCCGACGCGGGCCAGGCCGCTGGGGGCTCGCCGTCGGGCGGGCCGGCATGTTACCGCTATCAACCCGTGGTGGAGGGGCGCCGCCGCGGCACGGCCGGCGTCGGGGTCACTCGGGCGGCGGGGCCACGCTGCTGCGCGTGATCAGCGTCGGGGAGACGGTCTGCCGCAGCGTGCGGTCGACGCCGGACTCGATCTGTGCCAGCAGCAGGGTGAGGCTGGCCTTCGCCACGGTGTCGAAGTCGGGCCGGACGGTGGTCAGCGGCGGGATGAAGTAGGCCGCGTCCGGCACGTCGTCGAAGCCGACGACGCTGACCTCCTCCGGCACCCGTCGGCCGTGCTCGTGCAGCGCGTGCAGCACGCCCAGGGCGAGATCGTCGTTGGCGGTGAAGATGGCGGTCACTCCCGGCGTCCGCGCCAGCATCTGCCCGCAGCGGTACCCCGACGCCGCCGACCAGTCCGCCTGCAACACGGGGGGCGCCTCCGCCCCCGCCGCCCGCAACGTCTCCCGCCACCCCGCGATCCGGCCGGCGCTGTCGAACCAGTCGCCCGGACCGGAGACGTGCCAGACCGTCCGGTGGCCCGCGTCGAGCAGATGCTGGGTGGCCAGCCGGCCCCCCTCCACCTGGTCGATGGTGACCAGCGGCTCCGGCCGGCGGGGGTCGCCGTCGACGGTGACCAGCGGGATGTCGGTGGGCAGGCAGTCCAACGCCTCGGCGGCGGACTCCACGGGCGCGATCACCACGATCCCGGCGACCCGGTGCGCCAGGTGTCGTTCGACGACAGCGGTGATGGAATCGCGGTCCAGGTTGCGCACGCTGCCCACGCTGACGGCGAAGCCCGCCTCGGCCGCGGCGAGCTCGAAGGCCGACAGCAGGGACGCCGGGCCGTAGAGCGTGGTGTTGAGCGCCACGACGCCCAGCACCTGGGACCGCCCGGTGACCAGCGCGCGGGCCGCCCGGTTGGGGCGGTAGCCGAGCTGGCTGATCGCGGCCTGCACCCGCAGCCGGGTCTGTTCCCGGACGTTGGGGTGCCCGTTGAGGACGCGCGACACGGTCTGGTGCGACACCCCGGCGAGGCGGGCCACGTCCCTCATCGCAGGACCGCGTGCGGTCATCCCACCCACCTCTCCGTGCGCCCGTCCGGCCCGTGGGGGCCGGTTGGCCGGACCGATGCTTCGTCGGGCATCGACCTCGGGGCACGCAGACATACCGCCGTGGACAACGCCAAATCAGCGAGAGTCTACGCGGCGGTGGTGTCGGGTGGGCTGGAGAAAACGGCCGGACTACGGCGGCAAACCGTGATGTTCGTCATCACGGATCGCGGACGGGCGCCGAGCCGGTGGCGGGTGGCCTGGAGAGGCACCTTCCTTCTTCGCCGTGCCGCCGTGCTCGGCGGCCTGTGCGTATGGGACGGGTGGTATCGATCGGTTCGGATGCTACCGAAACAAGTCGGCGACGACAAGGAGAGGTTTCCGAGGAACCGCCGGGGCGTCGGTTACCAGGTGCCGGGAGCGGCGGTGCTGTCGCGTACGACGAGCGTGGTCGCCAGCTCGACGCGGGTCTGGGGGAGGCGCTGGTTGGTGGCCAGGGCCAGCACCATCCGGGCCGCGGCGGCCCCCATGTCCGTCAGCGGCTGCTGCACCGACGTCATCGTCGGGCCGCACAGCCTGGTGTGCGGGATGTCGTCGAAGCCCACGACGCTGAGATCCTGCGGGATGCGTCGGCCGGTCAGGCGGGCGGCCTCGTAGACCCCCAGCGCCTGCAGGTCGTTGCCGCACAGCACCGCCGTCGGGGTCGGGTTGAGGCGCAGCAGGTCCTGGCCGAGGCTGAGACCGTCCTCGAAGGAGAACCAGGTGCCCGTGCGCAGCAGCCTCGGCTCCAGCCCGACCCCGGCGGCCTCCATCGCCGCCCGGGCCCCGTCCAGCCTCGCCCGGGCGCAGAGCCGCTCGGTCGGGCCGGTGATCACGGCGATCCGGCGATGGCCCAGGTCGAGCAGGTGCCGGGCGGCCTCGAAGCCGCCGCTCCAGTTCGTCGCCGTCACCGAGGGGACGGTGTGCAACGGCAGCTCGTCCGTGGGATCCAGCACCACCAGCGGGATCGCGCTCGCCCGCAGCAGGGCGTGCTGCTCGGAGGTGAAGCCGAGGTGCACCGCGATCACCCCGGTCGGTCGCCGCGCCAGCAGGTCGCGGGACCAGAAGCGGCCCTGCGACAACTGCCGCCGGGCGTCGGTGAAGCCGACGGCCAGCCGGTGCTCGCCGGCGACCTGCTCCACCCCGTGCATGATCGCCACCGCCAGGTTGCTCTGCATCCCGTAGAAGACCACCTCCACGATGGCGCTCGGGGTGCCCAGCTCCGGCCGGCGGTAGCCGTGCTCCCGCAGCAGGGCCTCCACCCGGGACCGGGTCTGGGCGGCGACCCCCGACCGCCCGTTGAGCACCTTCGACACCGTCGGCACCGACACGTCCGCGAGGCGCGCGATGGTGGTGAGCGTGTGTTCCCCCCGCCTTCGCCCGCGCCGTTCGGCACCCGCCGTGCCGCCCGTCCGCTGCGGCACGGGCGCGGCGGCCGGCGGGCGGGCGGCCGGCGAACCGACCGCCGCCGGGCCGGCCTGCGCGCGGACGCTCGGCCGGTGCTGCCGGCCTGCCGTGTCGAGCAGCTCGGCCCGCACCGTCTCGGCCGTCTCGGCCGCGCCCGGCCCGGCCGGCACGGTCCGGGTGAGATAGCGGCGTCGCTTCGACACGGGGTCGATCCCGGCGTACACCCGGACCCGCAGTGACCCGCTGGGCAGCTCCTCGATCTCGCCACGCGCTCGCCGGCGGGGCCCGGGTTCGTCCGACATGGAGCCAGACTACTCCGTGCCGTCTCCACGTCGATGCCATGGCTCCACGGCTCCATGCGGGTCCGCGTCCGGCGGCCGCGCCGCCCTCTCGACCCGCCGCCGCGCAGCGCCGTCCCGACTCAGGCGGGACTGCGCACGAACGACTCCTCGCTCCACGCCCCGTCGTCGTACTCCAGGCGGACGGTCAGCCGGTCGTCGTCGCAGCGGTAGGTGCCCGTGTTCTCCTCCGGCCCCACAGGCAGGTCCGCCTCGCGGTCACCGACCCGTACCACCGTCTCGACGCCCGGGTTGACCTGGTCGTACTGGCGGTACCGCCCGCCGGCGGTCGACCAGCGGTAGGTCTGCACGCCCCGCTGCGTGTATCGCACGGGGTTTCCGCCGAGCGTGCCGCGGGCGGCGGTCAGGTCGTAGAGGTCCGTCGCCGTGCCGTCGGCGCGGTAGGCGGTGGCGAAGCCGTCCTCGGCCCCGCTGGCGAGGTCGAGGGTGGCGTCGCGGGTGAGGCCGGCCAGGCCGCCGAGCAGCGAGTCGGCCGGGACGAGCAGGTGGTAGCGGCCGTCCGTGAGCCGCCACACCCCGACCAGGCAGGGGTCCCGGCTCACGGTCGCCGTGGCCGTCGGGCGGAAGAGCACCGGCGCGACCGTGCCGGCGGCGGCGAGCCCGACGGCGAGCCCGGCCGCCGTCCCGCGCCGGCGGCGCGCGGAGCCGGCCAGCCCGGCGGCCAGGGCGGCCCCGACGGTGGCGGCGAGCACCGCCACCGTCGGGGCGACGACGAGGGCGTGGGTGAGGATCCGGTCGACGGCGACCCGGTCGACGACCGGGCCGCAGCCGATCGCGGCGCCGGTCACGCAGGACACCAGGGTGTCGGCGGTCAGGATGGCCGGGGCCAGCAGCAGCCCCGCCGTGAGGGCGGCGAGCAAAGCGTGCGGCACCGACAGGCGTCGGGTGGCGACCGCGGCGACGGCGATGGTCAGCTCGACGAACGTGACCGGGACCAGGGTGTGCCCGTCGACCACGGCCGCCGTGGTCGTGGCGCTGAGCCCCGGGTCGCGCGCGACCAGGCCGAGGCCGAGCGGCGCCAGCGGCACCAGCAGGGCGCCGACGCCGCCGGCCACGACACCCAGGCGCACCGCCCGCCGGCTGGCGCGGCGGGCGGCCAGCGCCGGGTACAGCAGCGCGAGCAGCGGCAGGACGAACACGTACGGTGCCTGGGCGGAGACGGTACGCAGGAGGAAGCCGAACAGGTCCACCAGGGTCAGCGGGGTGACCGTGTCCGGATGCCCCTCGCGTGCGGCGACCAGACGCAGCATGGTGGTCGCACCGTCGAGGGTCGCCGTGTCCAGCACGAGCAGGGACGCCACGTAGCCGGCGGTGAGCACCGAGGTGGCCGACACCGCGCCGGCCCAGGCCAGCCGGGTCCGGCGGGTGTCCGTCGGCGCGACGCGTCGCAGGTACGCCCGCGCGCCGCCGGCGACCCAGCGGCCGAGCAGCGCCCCGCCGACGATCCACAGCAGACCGAGGGTGATCTCGATCCACCAGGCCCGGTGCTGGTCGGTGTACGCGGTGACCCAGGACAGCCGGCGGCCGACGGCCAGGCCGCAGGCCAGGGCCGCGCCGAACGCCGTGCCCGTGGCGGCGGCGGTGCCGGTGTGCCGCGCCCACCAGGCGCAGCGCCACAGCGCGCCGGTGGTGACCAGCGCGAGCGGCACGCCGAGCAGCAGCCCGGCGGCGACGGCCCCGCCGGTCAGCCGGTCCAGCCCCGGCAGCTGCCGGGGCAGGCTGGACATCAGGTCCACCAGGGGCGGCGCGGCGATCCCGGCGGCGAGGCCCGCGCCGAGCGCCTCCACCGGGCGGGCGGCGAACCGGCGTCCGGGGTGTGCCAACGTGTCGACCCGGGCCTGGGCGAGCGGATGGAACCGGAACACCGAGCCGAGGCGGGCCCACCGGCCGCTCCGGCGGCGGTCGGCGGCGAGCAGCGCCCGCGCGGCCGCCCGGTCGTCGCCGGTGAGGCGTTCGTCGGCGGCGAACTCCCGGGCGCGCAGCACCGACCACACCGACACCTGCACGATCAGCGCGAAGGCGGCGAGTCTCCAGCCGTCGTCGAGCAGCCGTCGCACGGGCACGGAGCCGACGTAGTTGACCGCGACCGGGACGAGGACGGCCAGGGGGAACGCCCAGGACTGGGCGATGGCCAGCCGGGTGAGGTGGACGTCGGCGTTGCGCACGTGGGCCAGCTCATGCAGGACGACGGCCCGGAACAGCGGTGGCGCGGTCCGGTGGGCGTGCACGAGGCCGAGGTCCAGCCGGACGTACCGCAGGGGACCGGCGCCGAAGGTGTTGCCGCTGACCCGGGCGGACCGGGACACCACGAACACCGGCGGCCGGCGTAGGCCCGCCTCCCGGACCAGGCCGGCCAGCGCGGACCGCAGCGCCCCGGTGCCGGGGACCCGGTCGAGTCGGCGCAGGTCGCGCAGCCAACGCTCGCACCAGGGCGCGGCGAGGTAGACGGCGGCGGTCGCCGCCGCGAGCACGGCGAGCCCCACGGCCATCTGGCGCAGCGAGTCCCCCCGCAGGGTGCCGAGGCACTGCTGCACCGCGGCCAGGCTCTCCTCGTTGACCGTGCCCGTGCGCACGTCGACGGGGGCCGGAAGGTCGCTGAGCCCGGCGACGCACTCCGCGCGCTGGCGGGTGGCCTCCCTGTCGACGAGCACGGTCTGCCAACCGAACATGCTCGTGCCCACCACCGCGGTCACCGCGGCGACGAACCGGCCGAGGGTGGCCGAGGGCAGCGGGGGTGCGACCGCGCCGGCCGGCCCGGCGGGCGGGCCGGCGCCCTCAGTCGCCGTCGGCATCGCCACCGTCGACGCCGAAGCGCTGGGCGAACGCGTCGCGCACCGCGTCGCGCAGCAGCGCGACCTGGTCCTCGGTCAGCTCCCAGGCCGGGTCGCGGGCGGCGGCGGTGACGACCTCCTCGATGCGCAGCAACTGCCCGGGCCGCAGCCGCAGCGCCGCCGGCGGCGGGGGGAGCGCGGTGGACCGCCGGGCCCGCCAGCGCAGGCGCAGGGTGCGCAGGCCGCCGCGGACGGCGTCGGTGGCGTGCTCCCGCACGCCGTCGCGCAGGGCCTCCAGCGCGATGCCGGTGAGGACCAGCACGTACGGCAGCAGCGGCGCGACGGCCTCGTCGAAGCCGCCGCCCCCGGCCTCGCCGCCGCCCACCCGCACCAGCCGGGCCGGGTCCCGCCGCCAGTGGCCCGGACGGCGTCGGTAGGCGGGCGCGAGGAAGGCCAGCAGCGGCTCCTCGTCGGGGGCCACCGCCCGGATCGCCAGCCGGACCAGCTCGTCCTCGATCCCGTCGGCGGTGGCGTGCCACTGCGGGGTGCCGGTCATCGTGCTCCCGTCCTCCGGCGGATCACCCGCCGGTTTCCCGCGCCCACCGTACGGGGATTCGCGGCGGTCGGGGGTCGGCTACCGGACAGCGTGGGCGGTCGGCCCGGCCGGTCAGGGGACGAGGCGCTTCTCGAACCAGTGGTGGGCGTAGCGCTCGGTGTTGAACGGCTCGACCTCGCGGTACCCGGCGGAGCGGTACAGGGCGAGCGCCTCGGTGAGGTTGCGGTTGGTGTCCAACCGGACGGCGGTCCAGCCACGCGTGGCGGCGTACCGCTCCAGCTCGTCGAGCAGCCGCCGGCCGACGCCGAGGCCGCGCACCGCCTCGGAGACCCACACGCGTTTGATCTCGGCCGGCGCGCCGGGGTGCAGCTTCACCGCACCGCAGCCGACGGGCTCGGCGTCGAGGGTGGCCAGCAGGAACACCCCGGCGGGTGGGCTCAGCTCGTCGTCGCCGAGCGGGCTGCTCAGCGCGGGGTCGAAGCCGTCGTCGAAGCGCCGGGCGACGTCGCGGGCGTAGGCCCGCACGCACACCCGCGCCCGCGGGTCGCCCGGCGGGCACGGTTCGATGGTCACCATCGACGCGACGAGCAACCGCTCCACCTCGGCCATCGCCGCGACGAGCCGGGTGCGGCGGGGCCCGGTGAGCGGTTCGAGGATCGACCAGGCGAACGCGTCGGAACGCTCGTCGAGCGTGGACCACTCGGCCCGGCCGGCGTCGGTGAGGGTGGCCTGCCGGACGCGGCCGTCGCCGCCGGCCGGCGCGACGGTGACGAGCCCGTCGCCCTCCAGGGCGCGCAGGAGCCGGCTGAGGTGCCCGGAGTCCAGGCCGAGTCGGCTCCGCAGCGCCGCGACCTCGGCGCCGTCCGGGCCGATCTCCCACAGCAGGCGCGCCTGGGCGAGGGGCCGCCCGCGCGCCATGTACGCGTCGTCCAGCGCGCCCACCCGTTGGGTCACGGTCCGGTTGAACCGCCGTACCGTCGCGACAAGCTCCGTGTCCATGTGCCTGACTTTAGTCAGGTAAATCTCGGGCGATCCGTCGGGGTCCGCCCGCTGCCGCCGGGTGGACCGGGTCACTGCGGCGGCCCCGCGACGGCGGCCAGGACGAGGAAGCCCACGCCCAGCGGCACGTCCAGCAGCATGCAGAACTCCGCCAGCGACCGCGGCACGACCGCGGCCCGCCGGTAGTGGATCGCGTCCCAGATCCCGTGCCCGGCCAGCGCGAGCCCGGCCAGCACCAGCCCGACGCGCGGGTCGACGAGGACGGCGGTGACGGCGAGCCCCCCGTAGCCGAGCAGGGCCGCCGCCTGGGCGGCCAGCGGCGCACGCGGCACCCCGCCGGCCAGGCCGGCGACGACCAGCAGCGCCGCGACGACGCCCACGCCGGCCCACCACGGCGCCCCCGCCAGTTCGCTCGCCGCCACCACCATCCCGCCGCCGCCGACGCCGGCCCAGGCCACCCAGGGGCGGCCCAGCGCGGCGGCGCCCAGGTAGCACAGGGCCGCGACGGCGACCGTGATCGACAGCCCCTCCCGGTCGGCCCCGGCCGCCAGTGTCGCCGTGGCCACGGCCAGGCCGAGCAGGCTCGGCCAGCGGCGGAGCAGAGCCGGTCGGCGTGCCGCGCCGGCCCGGGTGTCGGTCGGGGGCGCGGCACTGCGGTCGGAGATGCCCATGGCTGCGATGGTGGCGCAGGACGCGGGCCGGACCCGAGCGGCGCGGGTGCGTCCGTCCGGATTCCTGCGGCCCGTGTCCGATCGCCTGGGCCGTGCGGGGTCTGCCGCCCGGTCTGCCGCAGACCCGGCCACCCCCGCACGGCCGGCCGCCGTGTGCTCCATAGGGTGGGGGGATGCAACCCGTCGTGCGCGCGCTCCAGGTCCTCCAGGCGCTGTCCGGCCGGCCTGACGGCATGACCCTCCAGGAACTCCACCTGGCGCTCGACATCCCACTGGGGAGCATGCACCGCATCCTCGCCGTGCTGCGCGAACAGCGGTTCGTCAGCCGCTCGCCGATCGATCTGCGCTACTTCCTCGGTCCGGCCGTCCGCGATCTGACCGAGAAGAACGTGAGCGGTGCCGGCGGCATGCAGTCGCTCACGACCGTCGTGCGCGAGCTGTCCCAGGCCACCGGTGAGACGGTCTTCCTGACCGAGTTGCACGGCAGCGAGGCCGTCTGCGTCTCGTTGGTGGAGGGCACCTATCCGCTCCGGCTCTTCGTGCGCCTGGGGCAGGTCATGCCGCTGAACGCGGCCGCGGCGGCCCGGGTGCTCCTTGCGTACCTGCCGCCGACGGTCGCCGCGGAGCTGCTCGGCGCGAGCGCGCTCGGCGAGTTCACGCCGTCGAGCCCGCACACCGTCGACGCCGTCCTGGAGCGCCTGCCGGTCATCCGGGAGCGGGGCTACGACATCGCCGCCGACGAGCTCGACGAGGGCGTCTGGGCGGTCGCCGCCCCGGTCTTCACCTCGACCGGTCGGGCGACCGCCAGCGTGACGCTCGCCGGTTCGTCCGGCCGGTTCGCCACCGAGGCCGTCCGGAGCGCGACCATCCGGAGCGTGACCGAGGCCGCCGCCCGGATGTCGGCGCACCTCGGCTGGACCCCCGCGGAGTAGTCGGCCCGCCCTCTCGCCGCCTCCCGGCCGTCGTGGCCGGCGGCGCGCGCCCGTGCCTCGCCGCCGGGTGGTGTGCTGCCTCCCGCGCTGCCGGCACGCCCGCAGCGGCCCGGTCCGCCGCGCCGGTGTCGGACGACACAGCCCCGATCGGTGCCCAGGAGGGGCGGGATCGGGGCGAAGGGGATTCATCGCCTCTGGTGCGTGGGCGCGATTCTGTGGAAACATGCCTTCCATGAGATGGAAGGAGGGTGCGGCGATGGAGAGTCCTGACCCCCCGGTGGAAGACCTCTCGGGACGCATCGTGTGGCTCTGCGTGGGCGGCGCGTCCCTGCTGCGCAGCGGCGACCAGGAGATCCGCACGGGATACCTGAAGACCCCGGTCGACGAGGTCCGGGTGTGCCGCGCCGGGTTGCCGGGCGACGAGCAGGTGTACGAGACCCACGGCGGCCCGGACCGGGTGGTCCTGAGCTACTCCACCGAGAACTACGGGTTCTGGCGTGACACCCTCGGGCTCGACCTGCCGCAGTACGCGGCCCTCGGGGAGAACTTCACCACCACGGGCCTGACCGAGTTCGACGTGCACGTGGGCGACGTCTTCGCCGTCGGCGAGGCCGTCGTCCAGGCGGCGCAGCCCCGGTCCCCCTGCCACAAGGTGGCCGCCCGCCACCGCCGACCCAGGTTCACGATCGAGGTCGCCCGCAGCCACCGGACGGGCATCCTCTACCGGGTGCTCCGCGAAGGCGTCGTCCGCGTCGGCGACACCATGCGCCTCGTCGCCCGCGAGCCGCACGGCTACTCGATCGCCGACGCCAACCGCATCCTCATCGACCGCAGGGACATCAGCGGCGCCCACGCCCTGCTGCGGGTCGATTCACTCGCCGAGGCGAAGAAGGCCGAACTCCGGGACCGGATCGCCGCCGCCGCACCCACCGACCGCAAGGAGCTGTCATGATCCGCGTGCACGTCGACCTCGACCTCTGTCAGGGCTTCGCCAACTGCGTGATGGTCGCGCCGGACCTCGTCGATCTCGACGCCAACGGCAAGGCGGTGGCGCTGCGGGAGACCTTCCCCGACACGGACGAGGGCGAGCTGCGCGAGGCGGCCGAGTCCTGCCCGGCGGTCGCGATCCGACTCGAACGGACCACGCCGTGACGGGCGGAACGGTCATCGTCGGCGCCTCCCTGGCCGGGCTGCGGACCGCGCAGCACCTTCGGGCCCTCGGCTACGCCGGCCCGGTGACGCTGGTCGGCGCGGAGCCGCACCTGCCGTACGACCGACCGCCGCTGTCCAAGCAGGTGCTCCTGGGGGAGTGGCCCGCGAGCCGCACGCACCTGGTGACCGAGGGGCAACTCGCCGAGCTGCGGGTCGACGCCCGGCTCGGCGCTGCGGCCACGGGCCTGGACCGCGACCGCAGGCTCGTCACGCTCGCCGACGGCAGCCTGATCCCGTACGACTTCCTCGTCGTCGCGACCGGCTCGCGCCCCCGCGAGCTGCCCGCCCCGAACGGCGGCCCGCACGTGCACACGCTGCGCACCCTCGACGACGCCCGGCTGATCGCGGCCAGGCTCGGCCCGGGGCGGCGCCTGGTGGTCATCGGCGCCGGCTTCATCGGCTGCGAGGTCACCTGCGCCGCCGTGGCCCGCGGCACCACCGTGACCCTGGTGTCCCGCGAGCCCGCCCTGTTGCCGCAGTTCGGCCCGGACGTCTCCAGCTACCTGGCCCGGCTGCACCGCGACGCCGGGGTGCGGCTGCTGCTCGACGCGCACGTCCGTTCGGTCGAGCCGGCCGGCGGCGACGCCGCCTCGGTGGTGCTCGCCGACGGGACGGCCCTCGACGCGGACGTGGTCGTCGTCGGCATCGGCGGCGTCCCGAACGTCGAGTGGCTGGCCGGCAGCGGCCTGGCCGGGCCGGACGGCGTGCCGGTGTCGCCGCACGGACAGACGGCCGACCCGGCGATCCTCGCCCTCGGCGACGTCGCGGCCTGGCCGGGCCCCGCCGGCCGGGGCCGCCGACGTTCGGAGCACTGGTCGCACGCCGTCGAGCAGGCCAAGACCGTCGCCCGGGTCCTGGTCGAGGGGGCGTCCTTCGACCCCGGGACCTTCGTGCCGTACGCGTGGTCCGACCAGTACGGCCACAAGCTCCAGACCGTCGGCGAGGTCCCGGCCCGGCCGGGCCGGATCGTGTCGGACAACTGGCACCCGACGGACGGCCGGCGGCACTGCCTCTACCTCGACGACCGGGGCGAGGTGGTGGGCGGGCTCTTCGTGGACGATCCCCGGGGCGCGGGGCAGCTGCGCCGGGCCCTGCAGCGGGCCGGCGCGCCGTCCGGTCCCGGCGCCCCCGGCCTCCGGCCCGCGCCGGCCTGAGGGGTCCCGCGACGCACACCGGCCCGGGGCCGACGGACCTGCACCGCAGGCGCCGTCGACCCCGGGCCGGTGACCGCTACGCCCGGGATCCGTGGTCCGACCAGCCGCGGTACGCCGCGAACATGGTCCGCAGGAGCCGGTCGTTGTCGACCGTCTTCACGATCCGCACGGGCTTGGCCCGGGAGATGTCGAGCCCGACGTGCAGCCGCAGGTTCTCCCGCGTCCAGGCGACCGGGCGGCCCCGGGTGAGCGTGCCCCGGGTCTCGACGTCGACCATCATCTCCTCGACGGTGACGATGCCCGGATCGACGAGCAGCGCCACCGCGAGGGGATCGTGCAGCAGGCAGCCGCCGATGCCGCGCCAGGCCGCGGCCAGGTCGATCCAGGGGCGGGTCGTCTGGACCACGTAGCGGGCCAGCGCGGAGCGCTCCGCATCCACGAGGTCGAGGTCCTCATGGCGCAGCAGCGTCTGCGACGTCGCGTCCAGCGGGAGCAGCGTGACCGGGCACCCCGAGGTCAGCACGGCCCGGGCCGCGTCCGGGTCGATGCCGAAGTTCAGCTCCTGCAGGAACCCGGGAACGTCGAACGCGCCCCCCATGACGACGATCTCCCGGACGACCTCCGGCAGGCCCGGGTCGAGCTGCAGGGCCTGCGCCACGTTCGTCAACGGACCGATCGCCACGATGGTGATCTCACCCGGGTGGGCGCGGACGTGCCGGACGATCTCCGCCGCGGCGCCGAACGCCGTGCCGGGGTCGTGGGGGTCCGGCGGCGGCACGGCGGACCACGCGGCGCGGACCGCGTCGCTGCGGGTGACCTGGTCCTGCCGGCTGCGCCAGGGGCCGCTCGGCTCCAGCAGCGCGGTGCCCGCACCGGCGTACACCGGGATGTCGAGCCCGACCAGGTCGACGAAGGTGCGGGCGACGGCGTAGCCCTGGTCGCGATGGGTGTTGCCGGACACGACGGTGATCATGTCGAGTCCGATGGCGTCGGAGGCGACGGCGAGCGCCAGGGCGAGCCCGTCGTCGATGTCCGCGCCGGGGACGCCGTTGCCCGGGTCGCAGTCGACGATGATCCGTCGTTGCGACGGCGGGTGGCCGGCGCTCACTCCCGCTCCCCGGTGGAGGCGAGCGACGAGGCGAACTGCCGCTGGGCGAAGAGGAGCACGAGCAGCGGGACCACGGCGGTGAGGGTGGCGGCGGCGAACATCTGGCCGTAGTCGACGCCGGACTCCTGGGCGAAGTCGGCGATGGCCACGGGCGCGACCCGCACGGCCGGCGCCGGGGCGATGAGCAGCGGCCACAGGAACGACTGCCACTGGAAGACGAACAGGATCAGGCCGGCGCCGACCATCGACGCCCGCGACAGCGGCAGGTAGATCCGCAGGTAGATGCCGAACCAGGACAACCCGTCCATCCGGGCGGCCTCGCTGAGCGAGGTCGGGATGCCGAGGAAGAACTGCCGCAGCAGGAAGATGGCCAGGCCGTTGCCGACCGCCGGCAGGATCAGCCCGACGAGCGTGTTCTGCAGGTCGGCCTCGCGGAACGTCGACGCGAGCGGGATGGCGATCGCCTCGAACGGCACCAGGAAGCTGACGACCATGACGCCGAACAGCGCCGCGCGCCCGGGGAACGGGATCATCGCCAGCGCGAACGCGGCCAGCGACGACACGGCCAGCCCGAGGGCCACGCTGACCGTGGTGACCAGCACCGAGTTCAGCAGCGCGAGGGTGAAGCTGCTCTCCAGCACCGCGCGGTAGTTGTCCAGCGAGACCGTGGAGGGGACCACCGTCCGCACCGAGACGGGGGAGAGGTAGCGGAAGATCTCCTCGCCGGGGCGCAGCGAGGAGACGACGGCCCAGAGCAGGGGCGCGACGGCCAGGGCGGCGACCGGTACGACGAGCCAGAGCGTGCGGCGTCCGGTACGCCGCTCGTTGCGTCTTGCGACGATGTCGGCCATGTCTAGTCCCTCCCGGGCAGCAGCCGGAACTGCGCGGCGACCACCACGATGACGATGCTGACGAGGACGACCGTCGCCGCGGCGGAACTGCCGGTGTCGGCCAGCGTGTAGGCGCGTTCGAAGATGAAGTTCATGATGAGGTTGGTCGATCCCTCCGGCCCGCCCTGGGTCAGGATCCGCACCGGGGCGAAGACCAGGAAGTTGGCGACCGTGTCGGCGACGAGGACGAACAGCAGGGGCCGGCGGATGCCGGGCAGGGTGATGTGGACGAACTGCTTCCACCCGCCGGCGCCGTCGAGGTCGGAGGCCTCGTAGAGGCTGCGGGGGATCTCGTGGATCCCGGCGACCAGGAAGGTCATCCAGTAGCCGACCCCGACCCAGCTGCACAGGATGACGATCGACATCAGCGCGGTGTCCGGGCTCACCAGCCATGGCACGGCCGGGATGCCGAGGGTGCCGAGGAGGCCGTTGAGCGGGCCGTCCGGGCGGAACAGCACGCCCCAGACGATGGCCGACACGGTCTGCGGGATCGCGATGGGCAGCAGGATCAGCGTGCGCCAGAGGCCCACCAGCGGGATGTGCCGGGTGAGCAGGACGGCCAGGAACAACGCCACCGCGATCTGGAACGGGTTGATGACCAGCGAGAACAGCAGGGTGACCTTCAGCGAGCCGAGGAACGCGGGGTCGCCGAACAGGTAGGTGAAGTTCGTCAGCGAGAACTCGCCGAGCCGGTTCGTCACCGCCGAGGTGACCGCCTCGACGGACGGGACGAGTCGTAGGAAGACCAGGCCGGTCAGGGCCGGCAGGAGAAACAGTCCGGCGGTGCCGAGCGTCCGCAGGCGTGCGCGGTTGCGGCTGCGACTACCTCGGGGGCGCGGGGGTGCTTGTGTCACGTTCGTGTCTTTCCGACTAGGGCCTGCCGGGCCCCGGGCGGCGCGACCCGCCGCCCGGGGCGGGCGCGCTACTTGTACTGGGACAGCTGCCGGGCGAGGGCGTCCTGCGCGGTGGCGAGGATCTGCGCCGGGTCGCCGCCGTTGCGGATGTCGGCGAACGCCTTGTTCACGATCGTCTCGAAGTCCACGTACCCCACCGAGGACGGCCGCCGGACCGCGTGCTCGTCGGTGTCGGTGGTCAGCAGGGTGCCGTACTGGGTGGTCTGCCGGGGGGCGATGCCGTCGATGTAGTGGATGTACTTCGGGTACGCCTTCTGGTTCACCGGGGGCAGGTTGAACTTCGTCGACGCGGACGTCGCGCCGTCCGTGGACAGCGACAGGTAGCGGGCGAACTCCTGCGCCGCGGTCGGGTGCTCGCTGACGTTGCTGACCCCGACGGCCCACGAGTCGGTCGGCGTGACGACCTTCCCACCCGCGGCGTACGGCAGCGGGGCCATGCCCCACTTGTCGGCGAGGCCGCTCTTCTGCAGGTCGGTGATGCGGGCCGGTCCGGCGACGTAGAAGGCGACGGAGCCGTTCTTGAACAGGTCGGGCATCTGGGCGGACGCCAGGCCACGGGGGGACAGGCCGGAGGAGTAGAGCTTGCCGTACCAGTCGCCGAAGGCGCGCCACTGCGCGGTGTCGACGGCCGGGGTGAGGTTGCCGTCGCCGGCCAGACCGGCGCCGCCACCCATCGACATGATCACGGGCTGGAGGGCGTAGTAGGCGTCGACCTGCTCGAAGGCGAAGCCGTACTGGGCGCCGGCGGCCTTGGCCTTCGTGGCGGCGGCCAGGGTCTGGTCCCACGTCCAGCGGCTGGCGTTGTCCGGCCCGGGCTCGGCGATCCCGGCCTTGGCGAGCAGGGCCTTGTTGTAGAAGAGGAAGTTGTCGCTGGTCCACAGCGGGTAGCCGTACTGCTTGCCGTCCCAGGTGACCGAGGAGATGCCGCCCGCGGTCAGGCTCTCCTTCATGGCCGGGGCGTCGGCGGAGACGTCCTTGAGGAAGCCCTGGGCGGCGAGGCTGGGCAGGCGCGGCGGGTCCACCGCGATGACGTCGATGGAGGTGTCCTTCGAGCCGAGCCGCGCCTGGGTCTGCGCCGCGATCTCGGCGAACGGGATGATCTGCACCTCGACGGTGATGTTCGGGTGCTCCTCGTGGAACGCCGCCACCGCCTCGTCGAAGACGCCCTTGTGCGGGGTGACGAACGTGATGGTGACGTCCGCGTTGGGATCGTCGTTGGCGGAGGCGCCGCAGGCGCTCAGCGCCAGGGCGGCGACCGCCAACGAAGCGCCGGCGAGCCGGCCGACCTTCTTTGTCATGGTATGGTCCTCTTTCGATAGGGGGCCCCGGGTGTCGCCACCGACTGCCATCTGAGTCGACACCTGGTGGTTCTCTCTGTGGTGCGTGGTGCAGCCGCAGGAGCGGCGACGGAGGAGTTCGGTGTCGCACACGATGTGCCGCCGCTCCTCCGGGCTCGTGGGTCGGGTCAGGGCGACCGCGTGCCGCGCGATCTCGGCCAGTGGCTGGCTGACGGTGGTCAGCGGCGGCACGCTGAACATGGCCTGTTCGGTGCCGTCGAACGTCACGACGGCCAGGCCGCTCGGCACCGCCACCCCGGCGTCGGCCGCTGCGGCCAGGACGCCGAGGGCCTGCATCTCGTCGGTGACGAGCACCGCGTCGGCCGTGCCGCGCTCGAACAGGGCGACGGCCGCCTGGTAGCCGCCGGCCCGGGAGAACGGCGCCTCGAAGAAGAGGCTCTCGTCGTTGGGCAGGCCGTGCGCCTTGAGGGCCTTGCGCCACCCGCCGATCCGCTCGACGGAGGTGAACAGGTGCGACGGGCCGGCGATGACGGCGATGCGGCGGTGGCCGTGCGCGATGAGGTGTTCGGTGGCCATGGCGGCGCCGTCGAAGTTGTCGACGACGACCGAGGCGATGTCGGAGAACCTGTCCCGTCGGTCGAGGGCGACGACCGGTATCCCGGCCCGGATCGCCGCCTCGACCGGCGAGTGGTGGCCCACCCCGACGTACAGCAGGCCGTCGACCTGACGCTCGACGAAGCTGGTGATCAGCCGGGCCTCGCGTACGGCGCTCTCGGCGGAGTTGCCCACGAGGAGGACCTGCCCCTCCCGGAAGACCTCGTCCTCGATCGCCCTGGCCAGGGCGGAGAAGAACGGGTTGGACACGTCCGGCACGACCAGGCCGAGCACGCCGGATCGGCCGCCGGCCAGGGCCTGGGCGATGGCGTTGGGTCGGTAGCCGGTGCGCTCGATCGCATCGAGGACGCGCTGGCGGGTGGCCGGCGCGACCGCGCGCGGCCCGTCGTTGACGACGTAGCTGACGACCGCCACCGAGGTGCCCGCCTCGCGGGCGACGTCCTGCCGGGTCACCCGGCGTGGTCCGGTCATCGCGGTGCCGCCTCGCGGCGCAGCACGTCGGCGGCCTGCTCCCGGGTCGGGTAGGCCGAGGCGGCGCCGGGCCGGCCCACCGCCAGGGAGGCCGCCGCCAGGCCCCAGCGGGTGGCCTCCGCCAGGGAGTGCCCGTTCGCGAGCGCGGCGGCCAGCGTCCCGGTGAAGCAGTCGCCGGCGCCCGTGGTGTCGGCGACCGTGGCGGGGAACGCCGCCAGGTGGCGTGCCGTCGGCCCGTCCGCGAGGACCGCGCCCCCGGCCCCGAGGGTGACGACGACCGACCGGGCGCCGGCGGCGACGAGCCGGCGGGCCACCCCGATCGCGTCGTCGACGTCGACGACGCGGGCCGGCCCGCCGTCGAGCAGTTCGAGCAGGTCGCCGGCCTCGTGCTCGTTGACCACGAGCGGATCGGCCTGGCGCAGCGTCTCGGGGGCGACCGGGACGACCGGGGCCAGGTTCAGCACGAACCTCGTGCCGGCCGCGCCGGCCGAGTCCGCCGCCCACGCGAGGACCCGGGGCGGCACCTCGCCCTGGACCACCACGACCGTCGGCGGTGCCGCGTGGTCGCGGAGGTTCGCGTCGACCGTGGCCCGGTCGATCCGGTCCACCGGCCCGGGCTCGACGACGATCAGGTTCTCGCCCGTCGCCTCGACCACGACGGTGGCCCGCCCGGTGTGCCGGCCGGGAACGACGCCGACCTGCGCGACCGAGACGCCGTGGGCGACCAGTTGGTCCCGGACGAATGCCGCGCTGGTGTCGTCGCCGACGGCGCCGAGGAGCGCGCAGGACACGCCCATCCGGGCGATGGCCACCGCCTGGTTGGCTCCCTTGCCGCCGAGCCCGTCGCGGGCACCGCCGGAGAGCACCGTCTCGCCCCGCCTCGGCAGTCGGGGGACGTCCAGCGAACGGTCGTGGTGGACCGAGCCGATGACCAGGGCTTTTGGTGTCGCCCGCACCAAGTTGATCATTAGGGCGTTCCTTCCGGCCGGCGTGAGGTCCCGTAATCTACGCGCGTTGAATCGGTGCCGTCAACGGTTGTGGAAGAGTGGTTTCCAAACTGGTTTCGGCTGCTGGCGCGCCGGCCGAAGGTCAGGAGCCGGCGGGCGGCCGGGCGGCCCCGGGTGCTCCCGGCCCGCCGTCGAGGCCGGTCGGCGACCCGGCGCCGGCGCACCCACCCCCGCGCCCGTCCTGCCCGGCCTCGCCATCGCACAGGGCGGCGACGTCGCGCGCGGTGGCGACGGTGGCGACGAGGGCGGCGCGCGGCTGCCGGAGGAATCCCTGGGCGGCCATCTGGTCGAGCTGCCGCAGGAACGGGTCGAAGAAGCCCTGCGCGTCGAGCACCGCGCACCTGGCCCGGGTGAGGCCGAGCCGCCGCAGGTTGACCGCCTCGGTGATCTCCTCCAGCGTGCCGGGGCCGCCGGGCAGGGCGACGACGACGTCCGACAGGCCCAGGATGCGGGCCCGCCGGGCGGGGCGGGAGGTGGCGACCTCCACCCGGGTCAGCCCCGGATGCGGGGTCTCGTCGCCCTCGCCGGGCGGGGCCAGGATGCCGGTCACCCGGGCGCCGTGGGCCAGCGCCGTCCGGGCGGCGAGCCCCATGATGCCGTCCGCGCCGCCGCCGTAGACGAACTCGCAACCGGAGTCGGCGAGTGCCGAGACCAGCGACGCCACGGCGGGGTGCAGCTCCTCGCGTCCGCCGGCCGCGCCGCCGTACAGGCCGACCCGCACGGGTCCTCCAAGGGGATGAGTGGGTGGGGGTGGCCGGGCGGGCGGTCCTGAGGGGCCTGCCGGCGCTGGGCTTGACACGCCCGACGGGGCGGTCGATACTCCGTAGCCTACTTGTGGAAGCAGACTTTCCGCTAGACGGAAAGCTGTGGCGATTGTGTGACCGAGGGAGTTGGAGTGCAGCCACCAGCCCGGGAACCGGGTCCGTCCGACGCCCCCACGGACCCCCTCGGTGCCGACCCCGGCGTCGACCTGTCCATGCGTATCCGGGGCCTCGCCCTGGCCTCCCCGGTGATGCCCGCCTCGGGCTGTTTCGGCCCGGAACTGGGCCGGCTGCTCCCCATGCGGGAGCTCGCCGCCGCCGTCACCAAGACGGTCTTCCTGCAGGCCCGCGCCGGCAACCCGGCGCACCGGCTCACCGAGATCCCGGCCGGCGTCGTCAACAGCGTCGGCATCCCCAGCCGAGGCCCGCGCGGCTTCCTCACCCACCAGTACCCCGACTACCAGGCGCTGCCCGCGCCGACGATCGTCAGCATCGGCGGCCACGCGCCCGCGGAGTACGAACAGGTCGCGGAGCAGCTCGGCGGGGCCGGAGCCGGATACGAGCTCAACGTCTCCTGCCCCAACCTCGACACCGACGGCCGGGACATCGGGTCCGATCCTGCCGCGCTCTTCGAGACCGTGGCCCGGGTACGGGCGGTCACCGACAAACCGGTCATCGCGAAGCTGCCCGTCATGGTGGCCTCCATCGCCGAGTGCGCCCGCGCCGCCCAGGAAGCGGGCGCCGACGCGGTCTGCGTGGCCAACTCGGTCCCGTCGCTTCCCCTCGAACCCGGCAGCCTGCGGCCGGCGCTCGGCAACCGCGTCGGCGGCCTCACCGGCCCACACATCCGCCCCATCGTCCTGCGGCTCGTCTGGCTCGCGGCCAAGGCCGTCGACGTGCCCGTCATCGCCTGCGGCGGGATCGCCACCGCGGACCACGCCCTGGAGTACCTCTCCGTCGGCGCGTCGGCCGTGCAGGTCGGCACCGCCAACTTCAGCCGCCCCACCGCGATGGTCGACGTCGTCCGTGGCCTGCGCTCCAGGTGCCACGCGGCGGGCGTCACCACGCTGTCCGCCCTGCTGCGCACCGATTTCACGCTCGCCTGACCCAGGGCCGGCGACGTCACGCCCGCCAGCGCAGCCCGCCGCGCCCGGCCGCCGCCGCGCGCCGACCAGGAACGAGGAGACCATGCCCGAACTCGCCGACCTCTCCGCCCTCACCGCGCCGCTGACCCGAACCGACGGCGTCGAACGGTGGTTCGACCTCGGCCACGACCCGTCGGCGTCCATCCGACTCGGCGACGCGCTCGCCGCCGTCCTCTCCGCCCGCGCCGTGACCGCCGTCCTGCACTGGGAAGGCGAGGAGGAGGCGGTGCTCGCCCACGTCGTCGCGGCCGCGATGCGCTCCCGCCGGGTCACCGTCGTCCAGGAACGCGGCCTCCTCTTCACCTCCGCCGACCTGCCCGCCAGCTCGACCGTCGCCCTGGTCACCACGGCGTTCACCAGCGTCCGGGCCCTGGCGCCGGTCGACGCGATGATGCGCGAGCGGGGACACCGGCTCGACTGCGCCATCACCCTGCACCCGCCCCGACTGCACCTGCCGGCCCCGCCGCACGGGCCCGCGCCCGATGGTCACTAGCCCTCTCCGACAGCCAGGAGCACCATGTCCACCCTCGCCACCGTCCCCGCCCTGCAACCGGCCCGGCTGGAGGAGACGCTGCGGCGGTTCGCCGCCCTGTCCGAACCCGGGCCGGGGGTCTCCCGCCTGGCGTACACGCGCCTCGAACGCCAGGCCCACGACCTCTTCGCGTCCCTCCTCGCCGACCTCGGCATCGCCTCGTACACCGACGCCGCCGGCAACACCATCGGTGAGCTGGCACCCGACGCCGAGCCCCGCCCCGGCGCGATCGGCACCGGCTCCCACCTCGACAGCGTCCCGCACGGCGGCGCGTACGACGGGACCGTCGGGGTCGTGGCCGCCCTCGCCGTGGCCGCCGCCGCGAGCGCCGGCCGCCCCCGGCACCGCCCATGGCGCTTCGTCGCCTTCGCCGCCGAGGAGGGCGCCCGGTTCGGGCAGGCGTGCAACGGCAGCCGCATCGTCGCCGGCCTCACCGGCGCCGCCGACCTGCGCCAGCTCACCGACCGCACCGGCACGACCATGGCCGCCGCCATGACCGAGTGCGGCCTCGCACCGGAGCGGGTCGAGACGGCGCGGTGGGACCCCCGGGACTGGCGGGCCTTCGTGGAGCTGCACATCGAACAGGGCACCGTGCTGGAACACCGGCGGGTGCCCGTCGGGGTGGTCGACACCGTCTCCGGCTCGACCCGGCTGCGCGTCTCCCTGACCGGGGTGGCCTCGCACACCGGCGGCACCCCGATGGAGAACCGCCGCGACGCGCTCGCCGCCGCCGCGGAGTGCGTGCTCGACTGCGAACGGCTGGCGGTGGCCGCCGCCGACGTCAACACCCGGATCACCGTGGGCGCCCTCACCGTGGAACCCGGCGCGATCACCATCATCCCCGGCCGGGTGGTGTTCACCGTCGACGTCCGCGAGACCGACTACGGCCGGCAACGTGCGGCGGCGCACGCCGTCGGCCAGCGGTGCCGCACCGTCGCGGCGCGGCGCGGCGTCGACGTCGAGGTGGAGGAGCTGGCCGACACCCCGCCGGTGGTCCTGTCCCGCGAGGTGGCGGCGGCGGCCCGCGCCGCGGCGACCGCGCTGGGACTGCCCGCCGAGGTGCTGGCCAGCGGCGCGAGCCACGACACCCAGCAGATCAGCCGGCTCATGCCGGCCGGGATCGTCTTCGTCCCCAGCCGCGGCGGACTGTCCCACTCGCCCGGGGAGTTCAGCACCGCCGACCAGATCGCCGTCGGCGCGGCCGTGCTCCTGGAGACCATGTACCGACTGGACGCGACCGCATGACCACGCTGCCACCGGCGGCCGTCCTGGACGTGCTGCCCACCCGTGACCGGCCGACGCCCGCCTGCGATCCGGCCGTCGTCGTCGGCCACACGCCGCTCGCGCAGGCCATCCACCGGCTGGTGCTGCGCGCCGCCCGCGTCGCCGCGACCGCCCAGGCCGGCCAGTTCGTGATGCTCAGCGTGCCACAGGCGGCCGGGGATCTGATCCAGTTGCCCCGGCCGATGGCCGTGCACCGCCGCCGGCCCGGCGGCGACATCGAGGTGGTCTACAACGTCCAGGGGCGGGGCACCGAGGCGCTCAGCCGGGTCCGGCCCGGCGACAGCCTCCTGGTAACCGGCCCCCTCGGCCGTGGCTTCGACCTTCCCGCCACCGCCGGCCCGTTGCTGGCGATCGGCCGGGGGATCGGGGTGTGTTCGTTCATGACCCTCGTCGAGGACGCCAGCGCCGCCGGCATCCCCAGCACCGTGGTCCTGAGCGCCCGCACCGACGATCGCGTCATCGGCCGGTCCGACTGCGCGGAGCTCGGTGCCGAGGCCCTCGCCGTGACCGACCTCGACGGCACCAGCGCCGTCGAGGCCCTCGACCGCAGGCTGGCCGCCCGGTTCGCCGACCGGGCACCCGGGCTGGTCGTGGTGTGCGGCTCCCACCGGCTGACCGCACTCGCCATGACCCTCGCCAGGCGGTGGCGGGTGCCGCTGCAGGTGTCCGTCGAGGCGCACATGGCGTGCGGCCTCGGCTACTGCCACGGCTGCGCGCTGCCCCGCCCGGCCGACCCGGGGCGGGAGGGCCCCCTCGTCTGTTTCGACGGGCCCGTCTTCGCGGTGCAGGGGAGCCCCGGTGCACCGGCTTGAGGGCGTCCGGCTGACGCCGGACGGGCCGCTGGTCGACGTCACCGTCGCCGACGGTGCGATCGGCGCGATCGAGCCGAGCGGCGGCGGGCCGCCGGCCATCGAACGGATCGTCCTGCCCGCCCTGGTCGACCTGCACACCCACCTGCGGGACCCCGGCCACCCCGAGGCCGAGGACCTCCGCTCGGGTACGGCCGCCGCGGCGGCGGGCGGGTACTCGGACGTGTTCGCCATGGCCAACACCGCACCACCCACCGACCGCGTCTCCCGGGTCGCCGACCTGCTGGCGCGCGTGCCACGGGGGACCACCCGCGTCCACCCGGTCTCCGCGGTGACGCGTGACCTCGCCGGCCGGCGGCTCGTGGACGTGCCGGCGCTCGTCGCGGCCGGGGTGCGGGTCTTCTCCGACGACGGCCGCTGCGTCGCCGACCCCGCCCTGGTCCGGGCGATGCTGGAGGCCTCCCGGGAGCTCGGCGTCGTCTTCGCCCAGCACGCCCAGGACCCCCTCGCCGTCGGGGCCGGCGTCGTCAACGCCCGGGTCGCGGCCCGGGCGGGCGCGGCACCGTGGCCGGCGGCCGGCGAGGAACGCGTCGTCGACCGGGACCTGTCGATCGCCGCCGACACCGGCGGACACCTGCACGTCTGCCACCTCTCCACTGCGGGATCGGTCGAGCTGATCCGGCAGGCGAAACGGTCGGGCGTCCGGGTCACCTGCGAGGTGACACCGCACCACCTCGTCCTGGACGACGAGGCGGCGCTGCGCGCGGGCGGCGCGCTCAAGGTGAACCCGCCGCTACGGGCCGCCGCCGACGTGCTGGCCCTGCGCGCTGCGCTCGCCGACGGCACCATCGACGTCGTCGCCACCGACCACGCGCCGCACCCGCAGGCGACGAAGACGCGCGGGTGGGCCGACTCGGCGTTCGGGCTGACCGGGCTGGAGACGGCCCTGTCCGTCGTCGCCACGGTGCTGCGCGCACCCGACACCGGCCGGGTCGACTGGGCGCGGCTCACCGAGGTGCTCTCCGTCGTGCCGGCCCGCATCGGCGGGATCGCGCACCGGGCGGGGCGGCCCGTGCGGGTGGGGGAGCCCGCCGACCTGTGCGTGGTCGAGACGGGCGTCCCACGGCCCATCCGCGTCGACCGGCACCGCAGCCGGTCCCGGAACAACCCGTTCGGCGGCTGGACCGTACGCGAGCGGGTCGTCCGTACCCTCGTCGGCGGTCGCGTCGCACACTGACCGCGGCGACCGCCGACGTGACCCCGGGCCCGCAGGCGTCAGCGGGCCGACCCGGCGCGGCGCTTGTTGTAGACGTCGAACGCGACGGCGACGAGCAGCACCAGGCCCTTCACCACCGACTGCATCGACTGGTCGACGCCCATGAGCTGCATGCCGTTGCTCATCACGGCCATGATGAGGCCGCCGACCATCGCGCCCACGACCGTGCCGACCCCGCCGGTGACCGCCGCGCCGCCGATGAACGCCGCCGCGATCGCGTCCAGCTCGAACATGTTGCCGGCGGCCGGCTGCGCCCCGTTGGAGCGCGACGAGTAGATGATCCCCGCCACGGCCGACAGGAAGCCCATGTTGACGAAGACCCAGAAGTTGACGGTCTTCACCTTCACCCCGGAGAGCATGGCGGCGGGAAGGTTGCCGCCGATCGCGTAGACCTGGCGGCCGAACACGGTGCGCCGGGTCAGCAGCCCGTACGCGAGGACGAGCACCGCGAGGACGATCAGCACGATCGGCAGGCCCCGGGCGTGCGCCAGCTGCCAGGCGAAGTACATGACGACCGCGCCCACCAGCACGACCCGGGCGACGAACAGCGGGAACGACTCGACCGGCTGCTGGTAGCGGATGCGCGCCACCCGGGTGCGGAAGCCGCCGACCGCGTACCCGGCGACCGCCACCGCGCCGATGAGCAGAGTGAACGCGTCGAAGCCCTGCCCGCCGAGCAGCCCGTTGAGGAAGCCCGCCGCGATCTGCTGGTATTCGGCCGGGAACGGCGACAGCGAGATGTTGTCCAGCACCCGCAGGGTGAGGCCGCGGAACAGCAGCATGCCGGCGAGGGTCACGATGAAGGCGGGAATGCCGGCGTAGGCGACCCAGAAGCCGTGCCAGGCACCGACGGCGAGGCCGACGGCCAACGCGGCCAGCACGCCGAGCCACCACGGGTGGCCCTGCTGGATGACGAGCACCGCGGAGACCGCGCCGGTGAGCGCGACCACCGAGCCGACCGACAGGTCGATGTGCCCGCCGATGATCACGATGACCATGCCGATGGCGAGCACGAGGATGTAGGAGTACTGCAGGACGATGTTGGTGATGTTGCCCGGGCTCAGCGAGACGCCGTCGGTCAGCACCGCGAAGAGCGCGACGATGACCACGAGGGCGACGAAGATGCCGCTCTGGCGCAGGTTGCGCATGATCAGCGTACGCGGGTCGCTGATGCCGGTGTGCAGGGCGCGGGCGGGGGCGGCCTCGTCGGCCGACGGGCGCTGCCCGGGGGAGGAGGATTTGATGTCGGTCATCAGGCCGGTTCCTTGTCCTTCGCCATGAGCTGCATGAGCTTCTCCTGGGTGGCCTCGCCCGCCGGCAGTTCGCCGGTGAGCCGGCCCGCCGCGAGCGTGTAGATGCGGTCGCACATCCCGAGCAGCTCCGGCAGCTCGGAGGAGATGAGCACGACCGCCTTGCCCTGCGCCACGAGCCGGTTGACGATCGTGTAGATCTCGAACTTCGCCCCGACGTCGATGCCGCGCGTCGGCTCGTCGAGGATCAGCACGTCCGGGTCGGTGAACAGCCACTTCGACAGGACGACCTTCTGCTGGTTGCCGCCGGAGAGCTTGCCGACCGTCGCCATGACGCTGGGCGCCTTGATGTTCATGTCGCGGCGGCTGGCCTCGGCGACCCGGATCTCCTCGTTGTCGTGCACCCAGCCGAGGCGGGCGAGCTTGCGCAGCGCCGCCGCCGAGACGTTGTGGCGGATGTCGTCGATCAGGTTGAGGCCGTACCGCTTGCGGTCCTCCGTGGCGTACGCGATGCCGTTGCCGATCGCCTCGGCGACCGTGCGCGCCCGGATCAGGCGGCCGCGCAGGAAGAGCCGGCCGCTGATGTCGCGCCCGTACGACCGGCCGAAGATGCTCATGGCCAGCTCGGTGCGCCCGGCCCCCATGAGCCCGGCGATGCCGACGACCTCGCCGGCGCGGACGGTGAAGCCGACGTCGTCGACCACCGTGCGGTCCTGGGTGGGGTGGCGCACCGTCCAGTTCTCCACCCGCAGCACCTCCTCGCCGGGGGACGACACCCGGTCGGGGTAGAAGCTGTGCAGGTCGCGCCCGACCATGCCGCGGATGATCCGGTCCTGGGTCACCTCGCCGGAGCGCACGTCGAGCCGCTCGACCGTGCGCCCGTCGCGCAGGACGGTGATCGAGTCGGCGATCGCGGTGATCTCGCCCAGCTTGTGCGAGATCATGATGCAGGTGATGCCCTGGTCGCGCAGCCGTCGCAGCAGGTCGAGCAGGTGCGCCGAGTCGACGTCGTTGAGGGCGGCGGTCGGCTCGTCCAGGATGAGCAGCTTCACCTTCTTCGACAGCGCCTTGGCGATCTCGACGAGCTGCTGCTTGCCGACGCCGAGCGCCGCGATCGGCGTCACGGCGTTCTCGCGCAGGCCGACGGATTCCAGCAGGGCCGTCGCGTCGGCGTTGGCGCGGTTCCAGTCGATGAGGCCGCTGCGTCCGCGCCGCTCGTTGCCGAGGAAGATGTTCTCGGCGATCGACAGGTGCGGCACCAGGGCGAGTTCCTGGTGGATGATGACGATGCCGTGGGCCTCGCTGTCGCGGATGCCGCGGAAGTGCACGGGGTGGCCGTCGAAGACGATCTCGCCGTCGTAGCTGCCCGACGGGTACACCCCCGACAGCACCTTCATCAGGGTGGACTTGCCGGCGCCGTTCTCGCCGCAGATGGCGTGGATCTCGCCGCGCCGCACGGTGATCGAGACGTCCTGGAGCGCCGCCACCCCGGGGAACGTCTTGGTGATGGTGCGCATCTCGAGGATGGTGTCGCTCACGGGCATCCTCCCGCTGTTCGGGTTCGTCGGGGGCGTCGCCGGCCGGGCCGGCGTCCGTCGGGCCCGGGCGACCGCCCGGGCCCGACGGAGACCGGGTTACTTCTTGGCCTGCCCGGCGGCGACCTCCTCGGCCGTCCAGTAGCCGGAGTCGACGAGGACGGACTTGATGTCGTCCTTGAAGACGGTCTGGATCGGCAGCAGGTACGCCGGGACGACCTTGACCTTGTTGTTGTAGGTGGTGGTGTCGTTGGCCTGCGGCTGCTTCTCCTGCAGGAACGCCTCGGCGGCGATGGCGGCCTGCTCGGCCAGCAGCCGGGTGTCCTTGAAGACGGTGGAGCTCTGCACGCCGTCGTTGATGAGCTTGATCGAGGCGATCTCGGCGTCCTGACCGGTCACCACCGGCAGCTTCTTCTTGCCCGAGCCGTAGCCGGCGTTCTGCAGGGCGGTGATGATGCCCCGGGAGATCCCGTCGTACGGCGACAGCACGCCGTCCACCGTGGACCCGTCGTTGTAGCTCGACGTCAGCAGGTCCTCCATCCGCGTCTGGGCGACCCCCTGCTGCCACCGGAGGGTGGCGGCCTGCTCGATCTTCGTCTGGCCGGACTTCACCTTCAGCGTGCCGTTGTCGAAGAACGGCTTGAGGGTGTCCATCGCCCCGCCGAAGAAGTACTGCGTGTTGTTGTCGTCGAGCGAGCCGGCGAACAGCTCGATGGTGAACGGACCGGTCGCCGTGCCCTTGGAGCCGTCCTTGTTCTGCAGGCCGAGGCCGACGAGCAGCGCGGTGGCCTGGGCGACGCCGACCTTGTAGTTGTCGAAGCTGACGTAGAAGTCGACGTTGGGGCTGCCGAGGATGAGCCGGTCGTAGGAGATGACCGGGATCTTGGCCTGGGCGGCGGCCTGGAGCTGGCCGGTGAGCGCCGTGCCGTCGATCGCCGCGATGATCAGGACGTCCGCGCCCTGCGTGATCATCTGGTCGATCTGCTGCGACTGGGTGGGGATGTCGTCCCCGGCGTACTGCAGGTCGACCTTGTAGCCCTTGGCCTGCAGTTTCTCCTTCACCGAGTTGCCGTCGGCGATCCACCGCTCCGAGGTCTGCGTCGGCATCGAGACGCCGATGGTCAGGTCGGTGGGCTTCTTGTCGGCGGTGTCGCCGCCTCCGCCGGCCCCCTCGCCGCTGCACGCCGCGATGCTGAGCGCCAGCACGGCGCTGCCGAGTGCCATCAAGAATCTTCTGGACACAGGCTTCCCTCCCAGGACCTCGTGCCGAAAGTGCGGAGCGTGTCCACGCCCCGGTCAGTGTTAGCGCTCACATCAGCCTTGGTCAACATGTTTCGGGAAATGCCGGGGTCACGTTCTCGTAACAGCTCCGACCACTTCGGACCCGGGCCCGCCGGCAGGGTGCCGGCCTGCCGGGACGCCGGCCGATCGACACGTCTGAGACCATCGTGGCCGACCACTGGGGAGGTTCACATGACCAGCAACGTCACCCGTCGGGCCGCGATCGGGCTGGGCGCGGCCGCCGCCGCGCTCGCCGCCACCGGCCGACCCGCCGCCGCCGAGAGCCGGGCGCCGGCCGACCCGGCCACGGGGATCCGCACCCGCAGCAGAGCCGAGGTGATCCGGCAGACCTATCTGCAGCAGAAGGCCGCGGCCGGCGGCGTATGGCACTCGCACATCGCGATGGTCGACGGCTCCGGCGCGCTCGCCACGGTCGTGGCCGACGACGCCGACCGCGTCACGCACGGCTACAGCGTGCAGAAGCTCGCCGTCGCCGTCGCGGTGATGGACAAGATCGATCGCGGGCAGCTGCAGCTGGACCAGCGGCTCGACCTGACCGCCGACATCATCCTCGGCGGCAGCGGCATCTACTTCCTGCAGACCGTCTGGGGCGACCAGGTCACCGTCGCCAACTTCCTCACCGCGATGCTGCTCGTCTCCGACAACACGGCGGTGCGGATGTGCGGCCGGGTGGTGCCGGCGCTGGAGATCAACGACATCCTCGCCGCGAAGGGATTCACCCACACCCGGGTCGAGCCCGTCGCCAACCCGAACCGGTTCTACCTCGGCGTCACCACGCCCCGCGAGACCCACGACCTGCTGTGGCGGTTGGCCAACAAGACCATCGTGAGCCCCCGGTCCGCCGACTTCCTGCTCGGCATCCTGCGCTGGATCAACGGCTACCACGACGGCATCCGGCACACCATGTCCTCGGCCGAGCGCAGCCGGGTCGCCACCAAGTACGGCGCCGACTACGACGACCTGGGCGCGGCCCGGCACGAGGCCGGCATCATGTTCGACCCGGCGGGCGCGCCCACCCTGACGTACGCGCTGTTCGCCGACTCCCTCGGCGACCTGGACAACTACGGGTCGACCCACCCGGCGGTGCGGGCGCACGCGGTCCTCGGCCGGACCATGTTCGACGCGATCTGCACCACCACCAACCGCACCGCCCGCGCCCGGCACCACGTCCCGCCGTTCCGCCCGGTCAACGGCGGCTGACCCCGCGCCGGCCGGGCCCGCTCGACGGCGGGCCCGGCCGCGCCGGTCACGGCTCGTAGGCGAGGTTCGGGCGCAGCCAGCGTTCGACCTCGGCGAGGGCGACGCGACGCCGCGCCGCGTAGTCCTCGGCCTGGTCGCGGCCGATCCGCCCGACCGTGAAGTACCGCGAGTCGGGGTGGGCGAAGATGAGGCCGCTGACGGCGGCCGCAGGCGTCATCGCGTACGACTCCGTCAGGCCGATGCCCAGCGTCTCCGCGCCGAGCAGGTCGAACAGGTCCCGCTTCTCGCTGTGGTCCGGGCTGGCCGGGTAGCCCAGCGCGGGTCGGATGCCCCGGAACCGCTCGGCGTGCAGGTCCGCCAGCGCCGGGGCGGCGTCGGGCTCGAACCAGTCGCGGCGGGCCCGCAGGTGCAGGTGCTCGGCGAACGCCTCGGCGAGCCGGTCGGCCAGCGCCTTGACCATGATGGCGCGGTAGTCGTCGTGCTCGGCCTCGTAGCGGGCGGCCAGCTCCTCCGCGCCGTGCACCGCCACCGCGAAGCCGCCCAGGTGGTCGCCGGCCGGCGCGACGTAGTCGGCGAGGCACCGGTTGGCCCGGCCGGTGGGCTTGGCGGTCTGCTGCCGCAGCATCGGCAGGCGCACCCCGGCGTCGTCGAGGACGATGTCGTCGCCCTCGGCGTGCGCCGTCCAGAAGCCGTACGCGCCCCGGGCGCGCAGCGACCCGTCGGCGATGATCGCGTCCAGCAGGGTGTTGGCGTCGTCGTACAGCTCGCGGGCGACGGGCTGGTCGAGGATCGCCGGGAACTTGCCCTTCAGCTCCCAGGCCAGGAACAGGAACTGCCAGTCGATCATCTCGCGCAGCTCGGTGAGGGACGGCTCGACGACGCGTACGCCGGTGAACGCGGGCACCGGCAGGTCGGCGAAGTCGACCCGCTCGCGGTTGGCGCGGGCCTCGGCGAGGGTGAGCAGCGGCTGGGCGTGCCGGTTGGCGTGCTGCTCGCGTAGCCGCTCCTGCTCGGCCCGGTTGGCCGTGTCGAGGGTCTGCGCCCGGTCGGCGTCGAGCAGGTCGGAGACCACGCCGACGACCCGGGACGCGTCGAGCACGTGGACCGTCGGCCCCTCGTACGCGGGGGCGATGCGCACCGCCGTGTGCTGCCGGGACGTGGTCGCGCCGCCGATGAGCAGCGGGACCCGCAGCCCTCGGCGCTGCATCTCGCCCGCGACGGCGACCATCTCGTCCAGCGACGGCGTGATCAGCCCCGACAGGCCGATCGCGTCGGCGCCCTCGGCCACGGCGGTGTCCAGGATCCGCGCGGCCGGCACCATCACGCCCAGGTCGACGACCTCGTAGTTGTTGCAGCCGAGCACGACGCCGACGATGTTCTTTCCGATGTCGTGCACGTCGCCCTTGACGGTGGCGAGGACGACCTTGCCCTGGCCCTGCCCGGCGGCCCGCTCCTTGGTCATGTACGGCTCGAGGTAGGCCACCGACCGCTTCATCACCCGGGCGCTCTTGACCACCTGCGGCAGGAACATCTTGCCCGCGCCGAACAGGTCGCCGACGACCTTCATGCCGTCCATCAGCGGGCCCTCGATGACGTCGAGGGGCCGGTCGAACAGCAGCCGGGCCTCCTCGGTGTCGGCCTCGACGTGGTCGACGATGCCGTGCACCAGCGCGTGCGTGAGCCGCTCGGCGACGGGCGCGGCCCGCCAGGACAGGTCGACCTCCCGCTTGGTGCCCGACCCGGTCACCGTGGACGCGAAGGTGACCAGCCGGTCGGTGGCGTCGGGCCGGCGGTCGAAGATGACGTCCTCGACCAGTTCGAGCAGGTCCGCCGGGATGTTCTCGTAGACGCCGAGCTGGCCGGCGTTGACGATGCCCATGTCCAGCCCCGCCCGCACGGCGTGGAACAGGAACGCCGAGTGCATCGCCTCGCGCACCACGTCGTTGCCGCGGAACGCGAACGACAGGTTGGAGATGCCGCCGCTGGTGCGCGCGCCGGGGCAGCGGGCCTTGATCAGCGGCAGGGCGTCGATGAACGCCTTCGCGTAGCCGTTGTGCTCGGCGATGCCGGTGGCCACGGCCAACACGTTCGGGTCGAAGATGATGTCCTCGGGGGCGAAGCCGGCCTCGCCCACCAGCAGGTCGTACGCCCGCCCGCAGATCTGGACCTTGCGCTCGGTGGTGTCGGCCTGGCCCTGCTCGTCGAAGGCCATCACCACGACGCCCGCGCCGTAGTCGCGGATCGTCCGGGCCTGGGCGAGGAACGGCTCCTCGCCCTCCTTCAGGCTGATCGAGTTGACCACGCCCTTGCCCTGCACGCACTTCAGGCCCGCTTCGAGCACGCTCCACCGGGAGCTGTCGATCATGATGGGGATCCGGGCCACCTCGGGCTCGGTGGCGATCAGGTTGAGGAACGTGGTCATCGCCCGCTCGCTGTCGAGCAGGTCGGCGTCCATGTTGACGTCCAGCAGGTTCGCGCCGCCGCGCACCTGCTCGACGGCCACGTCGACCGCGCCCTGGTGGTCGTCGGCCTCGATGAGCCGGCGGAACCGCGCCGAGCCGGTCACGTTGGTGCGCTCGCCGATCATCACGAACCCGGTGTCCGGCCCGATGGTGAACGGCTCCAGGCCGCTGAACCGGGTCGCCGGGGTCTCCCGGGCGACCGGCCGTGGCGACATGCCCCGCACCGCCGCCGCGATCCCGGCGATGTGCGGCGGGGTCGTCCCGCAGCAGCCGCCGACGATGTTGACCAGGCCGTCACCGGCGAAGCCGCCGAGCAGCGCGCCGATCTCCTCCGGCGTCTGGTCGTAGCCGCCGAACGCGTTGGGCAGCCCGGCGTTGGGGTGCGCGGCGACATAGGTGCCGGCCAGCCGGGACAGCTCCGCCACGTGCGGGCGCATCTCCGCCGCGCCGAGCGCGCAGTTGACGCCGACGACCAGCGGCTCGGCGTGCGCGACGGAGCGCCAGAACGCCTCCACCGTCTGCCCCGACAGCGTGCGGCCGCTCAGGTCCACCACCGTGACGGAGATCCACAGCGGCAGGTGGGGGGCCGCCTCGCGGGCCGCCGCGATCGCCGCCTTCGCGTTGAGCGTGTCGAAGATCGTCTCCACCAGCAGCAGGTCGACCCCGCCCTCGGCCAGCGCCGCCATCTGCTCCGCGTACGCGGCCTTGACGTCGTCGAACGTGACCGCCCGGTACGCCGGATCCTCCACCCGCGGCGACAGCGACAGGGTGACGTTGAGCGGGCCGACGGAGCCGGCGACGAACCGCCCGCCCGCCTCGTCCGCGGCCTGCCGGGCGAGCTGCGCGCCGCGCACGTTCATTTCGCGTGCCAGCGCCTCCAGGCCATAGTCGGCCTGCCCGATGCTCGTGGCGGTGAACGTGTTGGTGGTGGTGATGTCGGCCCCGGCCGCGAGGTATTGCCGGTGCACGTCCAGGATCAGGTCGGGGCGGGTCAGGTTGAGCAGGTCGGGGTCGCCGGTGACGTCGCGGGGATGGTCGTCGCCGATCAGGTCGCCCCGGTAGTCGGCGGGGGAGAGCTTCGCGCCCTGCAGCATCGTGCCCCAGGCGCCGTCGAGCACCACGATGCGCTCGGCCAGCAGCCGCCGCAGCGCCGCAACCGCACCTGAACCATCGACGGACGAAACCACACCGACCACCCCCGAAGTCTCGGAGGCGCCCTTGGTCCACATGCTCCCAGGTCGAGCGTGGCGGGCCGGGCCCGTCGCAGCGCCTCTCGGCCTGGTAACGGGAGACTACCGGATACCGGCCCAGAACCGTCGAATCGTTCCCACCCAGTGCGACGGCTCGGTCGCCACTAGGCTCGACCCGGAGGTGTGGAGATGAAACTCGGGCTGCACTACTGGACGTTCTCGACCCCGGCCGACCCGGCGGCGATCGCGCCGACCCTGGCCGAGACCGACCGGGTGGCCGGGCACCTTTTCGCCGAGGGTGGGCGGCTGGGCCCGGGCGAGGCCCGGGCCCAGGCCGGGGCGGCCGTCACCCGACCGGCTGCGGCCGGTACGAGGCGATGACCACGCCGCTCTTCATGACCCTGGTGTCGATCAGCTCGAACGACGCCGTGAAGTCGGCCAGGGGCGTCGTCATGCTGGCGCCGCCGGTGAGGACGGGGTGGATCCAGAACCGCACCTCGTCCACCAGCCCCGCCGCGACCAGCTGCGCGGTGACCGAGCCGAAGCCGTACTGGATGATGTCCCTGCCCTCCTGGGCCTTGAGCTTGCGGACCTCCGCCACCAGGTCGCCCCGGAGCACCCGGGTGTTGTTCCAGGTGGGGTCGGTCAGCGTGGTCGAGGCGACATACTTGCGGACGTTGTTGAAGTAGGCGGCGCCGGTGGTCGGGTCGCTCTCGTCCTGGGCCGGCCAGGCGACGGACATGCCGTCGTACGTGACGCGGCCCATCAGCACCGCGTCGGCGGCGTCGGTCTGCGCCCCGGCGAAGGCGCTGGCCTCGTCGTCGAAGTACGGCATGGTCCACATGGGATTCTCGATCACGCCGTCGAGGGTGACGTAGGTCGAGTTGATCAGCTTGCGCATCGGGGCTCCCGTGTCGGTGGCGCTCGTGGTGACACCCCACACCCTGCCGGATCGCGCTTACGGTTCGCTTCAGGTCCCCTGCGCGCGGCCGAGGGCGCTGCGGCGGGGTTCCCGCGAACACGGGCCACGTTGCCGTCGGACTGCCGCACGGCGCTGACGGCGGCCCCGAATTGTCCGGGCCGGGACGTGCGAACGCCGCCTGTGGCCAGTTGCCCAACGGTTTCCCACCTTTCCGGGAAACCGCCGGACAGTCGCCGGACGCTCACGCTGGGAGTCGGGTTGCGGGAGTGGTACCCGTTGCCTTCGAATCCTCGGGAGGTGCTTGTGAGACGACTCACACATGGGAGAAGCGGGCGACTCGCTCACGTCCTGGCACGTGCTGTTCTCGCCGCTGTTCTCGGTGGCACGTTCGTAGCCGCGCCGGCGAATGCTGCCGACCGTGCCCAGACCGCTGAGACCGAGAACACCATGGCGGCCTTGTCTGGGTCCTACACGCCGTTCGGGATCGCCGATTGGGATCGTGATGGTCATCAGGACATCGTGGCGAGGGATGGGGCT
>NZ_BBOL01000004.1:78879-605440 GCF_020884815.1 Micromonospora sp. NBRC 110038
GGTGTGGGCTGGAATGGTTACACGCCGTTCGGGATCGCCGATTGGGATCGTGATGGTCATCAGGACATCGTGGCGAGGGATGGGGCTGGTTATTTGTGGCTCTACCCGGGTGAGAGTGTGCGTGGCATGAGTAGCGCTGCGCGGGCGCAGATCGGTGTGGGCTGGAACGGTTACACGCCGTTCGACGTGGCCGATTGGGATCGTGATGGTCATCAGGACATCGTGGCGAGGGATGCGGCTGGCTACCTTTGGCTCTACCTGGGCGAGAGCGTGCGTGGCATGAGCAGCGGCTGGCGGGTGCAGATCGGCTTGGGCTGGTAGACACTCCGGGAGTGCGCGCACAGGCAGGGCCGGGCCCGAAGGCTCGGCCCTGCCCCTGGTGGCCGCCCGGGAACCCGTCCCGGGAAATACCTCCGCCCTGCGGGGCGGAGAGGAGGTCACCGGTGCAGCCGCCGGTAGACCGGGGCCAGCCGCTCGTGCAACTGGCGGTAGACGGCGAAGATCTCGTCGTACGTGGCCCGGTGCGCGGGCGTCGGCGCGAAGACCCGGTCGCTGCGCATCAGGCCGGGCAGGTCCGCGAAGTCGACCAGCCCGACGCCGACCGCGCCGATCCAGCCCGCGCCCCGGGCGTTCACCGCCAGGGGGTTCGCGTCGCGCCGGATCTCGACGCCGAGCACGTCGGCGAAGATCTGGCACCACGAGTCCGACAGCGCCCCGCCGCCGGTGATCGCCAGCGAGGTGACCGGCGCGCCGAGGAACCGGTCGACCGCCCGGAACAACCAGCGGGTGTTGAACGCGACGCCCTCGAAGACCGCCCGCAGCAGGTCGGAGCGGTTGGTGTCCAGCGAGATGTTGAGGAACGCCGCGCGCAGGTGCGGGTCGTCGACCGGGGCGCGTTCGCCGTAGAGCCACGGGGTGTAGATGACGCCGTTCGCCCCCGGCGGCACCGTCGGGATGATCCGGTCGAACGCGTCGAAGATCGTGCCCTCGTCCCGGCTGACGTGCCCCGCGCCCAGCAGTGGGTCGTCGTACTCGACGACCTTGTCGCGCAGCCAGGTCAGGTTCGCCCCGGCGGTGGCCTGCAGCGCGGTCATCAGGTAGCGGTCGGGGATGGCGCACGGCACCGAGGCGATCCCGGCGACCACGTCGGTCTTCTTCGCCGGCACGTGCGCGGCGACCCACGACGAGGTGCCGAGATACAGGTGCGGCTCGTTGTCGCCGGTCGTGCCCGCCCCGATCGCGGCGGCCGTGTTGTCGATGGCCCCGGCGACCACCCGCACCGACTCCGGCAGGCCCAGGTGCGCGGCGGCGGCCGGCGACAGCGTGCCGATCACGTCGGTGCAGGCGACGATCGGCGGCAGCTTGTCCCGGTCGATGCCGCAGTCGGCGACCAGGGCGGGGGAGTAGCGGACGTCGCCCGGCCGCCGGTTGTCGGTCACCCATGAGGTGAGGATCGAGTCGACGGTGGCCACCGTCCGCCCGGTCAGCTTCAGGTTGATCCAGTCGAGCACGTTGAGGAACGACGCGGTGCGCGCGTACACCTGCGGCATCTCGTCGCGGACCAGCAGCATGTGCGCCGCCGGGTCCTTGCCGGTCGGCGACGGCATGCCGCCGGTGAGCCGCAGCCAGCGCGCGATCCGGCGCACCGACATCCCGTGGTACGCGGGGAAGCCGCCGAACTGGCGGCGCAGGTTCGCCGCGCCCCGCATGTCCAGCCAGCTGATGCACGCCGTCAGCGGCTCCCCGGCAGCGTCGACGGCGATGGTCCCCTCGCCCTGGGTGGAGGCGCACACCACGGTGACCGCCCGCAGCTGGTCGGGGTGGGCGCGGCCCAGGTCGGCGACCACCTGCCCGAGCGCGTCCCACCAGGCGCGGGGATCCTGCTCGGCGCCGCCGCCGGGCAGCACCCGCAGCGGCACGGCCCGCTCGGCCCAGCCGGTGACGGTGCCGTCGGCGGCGACGAGGGCCGCCTTCATCCCCGAGGTGCCCAGGTCGATCGCGAGCACCTGCGGTGCCGTGCCTGCCACCGGCTCAGACCCCTTCGACCAGCGCGAACACCTGGTCGAACCGCGCGAGCGCGTCGTCGATGACCTCGTCGGTGTCGGCCATCGAGGTGTACATCCGCGAGCCGGCCAGGGTGATGATGCCGTGCGCAGCGTACGCCGCGCCCATCTGCTCCATCAGCCGCTTGCGGGCCTTGTTCTCCTTGAGCAGCTTCACCGGGTGGCGCATGTCCAGCAGCATGACGCCGCTGCACTCCAGGTGCACGATCGAGCCCTGGTTGTAGGCGACGTACGGCAGGCCGTAGCGGTCGATGAGCCGTTGCAGGCCCCGGGTGAGCCGGTCGCCGGCCCGCCCGGCGATGACCGGCGCGTTCGTGCGGGCCATCTCCTCGATGGCGAAGTAGCCGGCCGCGCAGGACAGCGGGTTCGCCGACAGGGTCCCGCCGACCTGGATGTGCGCGCCGCTCTTGCCGTCCAGGCCGGAGCCGAAGACCGCCATCACGTCGGCGCGACCGCCGACGCCGCCGGCCATCGGGTACCCGCCGGAGACCGCCTTGCCCAGCACCGTCAGGTCGGGGGTGACGCCGAAGTAGCCGGCCGCGCCGCCCAGACCGAGGCGGAACCCGGTGACCACCTCGTCGAAGATCAGCAGCGCACCGAACTCGTCGCAGAGTTGGCGTACCTTGGCGTTGAAGTCGCGCGGCACCGGCCGGGTGCCGGACTCCGGGCCGACGGGCTCGACCACGACGGCGGCCGTGCCGCCCCGCAGCCGGTTCTCGATCAGCTTGCGCCGCAGCTGCCCCAGGTCGTGCGGGAACGCCTCCCGGGTGCGGCTGGTCGCGCCGAACGGGATGCCCTTGGCGTTCATCCGGTAGGTGCCGGGCACCCGCAGTCCGTAGACCATCGTGTCGGACCAGCCGTGGTACGCGCCGCCGACCTTGATCACCATCTTCTTGCCGGTGAACGCCCGCGCCCCGCGCACGGCGGCCATCACCGCCTCGGTGCCGGAGCCGAGCGCCCGGTACATCTCCACGTGCGGCAGGTACCGGTGGATGATCTCGGCGAGATTCAGCTCGTACTCGTGGAACAGGCCGGTGACCGGCCCGGACGCCCGCACCACCTCCGCGACCCGCTCGTTGACCGGCCCGTAGTTGCTGCCCAGGATCGTCGGGCCGCCGGCCTGCAGGAAGTCGATGTAGGTGTTGCCGTCGCGGTCGACCAGGTGCGCGCCCTCGGCCCGCTCGATGGCGAGGGGGAACGGATAGTTGAACGCCAGGTTGTGCTGCACGCCGCCCGGGATGCGCCGCTTCGCCCGGTCGGTGATCTCCCGGCTGGCGCGGCACTTGGTGTCGTAGTAGTTGAGCACGTCGAGCAGCGCGTCGTGGCGCAGCCCGCGGATCGGCTGGGCGACCAGCGCCTTCAGGCGGCGCATGACGTCGTCGACGTCGGGGTACTCGCTGATCGCGTACCCGAGCCGGGCCGCCTCGCCGCCGTTCACCGTGCCGGCGCTGTCCTCGCCGTTGTTCTCCGTGCCGGCGGCGAGCGCGGCGGCCGTCGCGTCGGCGCTGGGCGGCTCCTCGTCGGTGGGCACCCGCAGCGGCGGCACCGCCTCGGTGATCTGCGCGGCGATCCGCTTCTCGTCGGCGCGCAGCTTGCCGAAGGCGACCTCGCGGATCGCCGTCGGGATGGTGTAGACCTTCCCGGTCTCGGTGGTCAGCGCCAGCAGGTAGGCGATCGACACCTTCTCCAGCAGCGCCATGTTGAACACCGCCCGGTCCGGGTCCGTGCCGAGGGCGACGATCCCGTGGTTGGCGATGATGAACGCGTTGTCCCCGCCGGCGACCTTCTTCTGCACGTTGCGCGCCAGGAACCCGGTGCCCGACGGGGCGTAGTCGACGATGGCGACCCGCTTGCCGAGGAAGCGCACCTGCTCGTCGGTCAGCGCCGGGATCGGCCTGCGCAGGAAGGCCAGCGCCGAGGCGTACGGCTGGTGGGTGTGCACGATCGCGTTGACGTCCGGCCGCTGCCGGTAGATGTTGGCGTGCATCCCGCACTCGATCGACGGCGCGAGTCCCGTGCCGGAGTCGTCGGGCACGTGCTTGCCGGCGAAGTCGACGATGCAGACGTCCTCGACGCGCATCCGGTCGTAGTCGTAGTTGCTGGGGGTGACCGCGTACAGCTCGTGGCCGGGGACGCGGACCGACACGTTGCCCTCCGTGGCCTTGAGGTAGCCGCGGGCGAGCATGGTGCGGCACATGTCGACGACGTGCTGGCGGGACGTGCGGTGCTCCACGGCGCTCTCCTCGGTCGGGCCACGGCGGATCGGCGGGGGTGCCCGTCGCGGTCCATCGTCGCCGGGCGGCCGACGCGGAGCACCGTCCCGCCGGACGCGAGAATCGGGCCCTCGATTGTCACCGCGTGACAAAATCGCGGGATGACCGCCCCCGCCACGCCCTGGCAGCGGCTCCCCGCCGACCTGTCCGCCGCGATGCGACCCCACCTGCCCGCCACCGTCGGGGCGGTCGCCGCGGCGGTCACCGAGGCCACCCCGGCCTTCGCCGCCATCTCCGACGCCAAGTTCGCCCGGGACGTGCGCACCGCCGTGCAGGTCGCCTTCGAGCGCTTCGTCGACCTCGTCGGCACCGCCGAGCCCGCCCTGCCGCCGCGCGTGCGGGACGTCTTCGTCGCGCTCGGTGCGGGCGAGGCGCGCGAGGACCGCGGGCCGGAGGCGCTGCTGGCGGCACAACGGACGGCGGCGCGCCTGATGCTGCGCACCGCGTCGGAGTCGCTGGCCCGGCTGCGCCCCGTCGACACCGCGGAGCTGATCGACCTGTCCGACGCGATCACCGCGTACGTCGACGAGCTGGCCGCCGCGAGCACCGACGGCTACGCCCTGCAACTGCGCGAGCAGGCCGGGGAGGGCGACCGGCGGCGTCGGCAGCTCGCCGAGCTGCTGCTGCGCGGCGACGGCCTGCCCGCCGCCGTCGGGGCCGCCGCCGCCCGGATCGGCTGGCCGCACCTCGACGAGGTGGTGCCGGTGCTGCTGCCGCTGGAGCAGGCCCGCGACGCCCGGTTCCGCTACGGCGCGGACGGCCTCGTGGTCGAACGCGGACGCGACGCCGTGCTGCTGCTGCGGGCCGGCCCGCGCTCCGCCCGCCCGCAGCTCGCCGAGGCCCTCGCGGGGCGCGGGGCGGTGGTGGGGCCGGCCCTGGGCTGGGCGCAGGTGCCGGCGGCCCTCCGGCTCGCCGAGCTGACCGCCGGACCGGCCGGGGCCGACCCGGGGCCGGTCTTCGTCGACGACCACCTGATCGCGCTGACCCTACGCGGGGAGGCCGGCGCGCTGGCCGTGCTCACCGCCCGCCGACTGGCGCCCCTGGCGCACCTGCGCCCGGCGCAGCGGGAGAGCCTGCTCGCCACCCTGCACAGCTGGCTGCGGCACTGGGGCTCGCGCGCGGAGGTGGCCACGGAGCTGTACGTGCACCCGCAGACTGTCAGCTACCGCATCCGACGCCTGCGCGAGCTGTACGGCGACGACCTGACCGACCCGACCGCCCGCACGGAACTCCTCCTGGTCCTGGCCGCCCGCCCCACCCCACCCTGACCCACCAGACCCTGCCCCCCACCCGCCCCGCCCCCACCCGCCCCGCGTCGCCCCGCGTCGCCCCGCCCCGCGTCGGTGATCAAGAGGAAAGTGTCAAAGGTGATCTCGACGGTGACGCAAACCTCTTGATCACCGGGGTGTGGGCGGGGGTGGGGCGGGGCGGGGGCCAGGTGGGGGCCAGGTGTGTAGGAGGGCGTCGAGGGCGTCCAGGATGCGGGTCCAGGTCTCCTGCGTGTCGGGGGCGCTGTGGTCGAACCCGCCCCCCAGCTCCAGGCTGACGTAGCCGTGGAAGACGCTGCCCAGCAGGCGAACGGCGTGCGTCTGGTCGGGCTCTGTCAGGTCGTACCCGCGCAGGATCGACCGGACCATCCGCGCGTGCCGGACGCCGGCGCTGGCGGCGGCCGTGGCCGGGTCGAGCCGGAGCTGGGCGGCGGCGTAGCGGCCCGGGTGCTCCCGGGCGTAGTCGCGGTAGACGTTCGCCAGGGCGGTCAGCGCGTCCTTGCCGGACCGCCCGGCCAGGGCGTCGGCGGCGCGGGCGGCGAGCTCGTCCAGGGCGAGCAGGGCGATCCGGGTCCGGAGGTCCTGGGAGTTTCGCAGGTGCGAGTAGAGGCTGGCGACCGTGACGCCGAACCGCCTGGCGACCGCCGAGACGGTCACCTGCTCGAAGCCGACCTCGTCGGCCAGCTCCGCCCCGGCCAGGGTCAGGCGTGCTGCGGTGAGTCCGGCGCGGACCATGGTCCTCCTCGTTGCCTAAACCGATTATGCGTTTGCCTAAAGGTTTTAGGAAGCCTAGCGTGCCGGCCATGGAGCCACTGACCGAACAACAGATCCGCGCCGCGTTCGTCAACTGCACCAAGGGCGAGTCGAAGCGCCTCTCCGTGCCGCGTGACCTCGCCGAACGCCCCTGGAGCGACCTGGACTACCTCGGCTGGCGGGACCCGCAGGCCCCCGACCGCGCCTACCTCGCCACCGTCCTCGACGGCCGCCCGACGGCCCTCGCGCTGCGCTGCCCCAGCCCCACCGCCGCGCAGCGACCGCGCGGCATGTGCTCGATCTGCCTCACCACCCCGGCCGGCGGCGTCTCTCTGATGGTCGCGCGCCGGGCGGGCAAGCCCGGACAGCAGGGCAACACCGTGGGTACGTACATCTGCAGCGACCTGGCCTGCTCCCTGTACGTGCGCGGCAGGAAGGACGCGGGGCCCGGCGCGCGCCTCCAGGAGTCGATCACCCTGGAGGAGAAGATCCAGCGGACCGTGGCCCACCTCGCCGCGTTCGTCGCCAAGGTGACCGGCTGACCGGCTGACCGGGTGGCCGGGTGGCCGGCTGACCGGCGTGATCCGCACCCGCGGCGGCGGGGCGACCACTCGACCGCTGTCCGGCGAGCCGTGACATCGGGCGGAGGGAGTCCGGACGCCCCGCGCGAGCAGCTCCGGCACCTCGACGCCGCGCGGCAGGCCCGCCGGCAGGCGGGACGGGGTGGTCGGCCGAGGCCCCGGGCAGTCAGGGGATCGAGAAGAGACGGTCCGCAGGGACGACGGTGGCGGGCAGCGTCGCGCCGGGCGCGAGGGCCGGGTCGACGGGGCGGTTCACGTCCGCCTCGAACGCGGCGAACCCGGGCCCGCTGATGCGCAGGCGGAGCGTCAGCCCCGGGTCCTCTCCGTCCACGCGGTCCGCCACGGAGAGGATCTCCGCCGTCGCGGCGACACCCGCGGCGGACAGGTGACGCGCGTCGCGTCGCGACCGGGCGACCAGCCGCAAGCCGAGGACGCCGAAACCGACGCCGACAACCGTCATGAACGCGTCACCGGCGAGCAGGCCCCAGAAGTCCTTGGTCGACGGTGGCGGCTCCACCGTCAGGCCGGCGACGAACAGGGCCGGCCCGGGCAGGCAGATGGCGAGGAACGCCAGCCGGCACAACAGCGCGCCGATCGGACCGATGCGGGCTTCCGCTTGCCGGGGCGTGCTCGTCACCTGATCATCCTAGTTGGTCTCCCGCGCCATGATCGCCGCCGGTTGAACCGTAGGTCGGTAACCCCATGGACGGTGAACCGGCCATCCGGGAGGGTGGGGGCGTGGAACACGAGATCACCGTCGCGCCCGGCGTCCGGCTGTGGGCCGAGGAACGCGGCGACCCGCGCGCACCGGCACTGCTGCTCGTCATGGGTGCGAACGCCTCGGGCCTGACCTGGCCGGAAGCCCTCCTGGACGCGCTGGCCCGCCGGCACCGGGTCGTGCGCTACGACCACCGCGACACCGGGCGGTCGACGTGGTCCTTCGACGAGGACCCCTACCCGCTCACCGCGCTCGCCGCCGACGCCGTGCGGGTCCTCGACGCCCTGGGGATCGACCGTGCCCACGTGGTCGGCATGTCGCTGGGCGGCACGCTGACGCAACTGCTGCTGCTCGACCACCCGGAACGCGTGGCGACGGCCACCCTCGTCGGCACCACCCCCCTCGACGGTGGCCCGGCCGACGGGCCCGGGATCGCCCCCGAGCTGCTGGCGTTGTGGGAGACCATGCTCGAACCACGGGACCGCGACGCCGAACTGGCCTGGCGCGTGCGGCACTGGCGCGTCCTCAACGGCGGCGAGTCGCCCTTCGACGCCGAGGAGTTCCGGCGTCGGGAGGAGCGCATCATGGCGCACGCGGGGCGGCACGAGAACCCGGCCGCGCACGCCCGCGCGGACCAGGGTGGCCTCGACCGCGCCGGCGAACTGGCGGCGGTCACCATCCCCGTCCTCGTGGTCGACTCCCCGGCCGACCCGGTCGCCGGCACCGCCTCCGCGCGGCACCTCGCGACGCTGCTGGGCAACGCCCGGCTCGTCACCGTCCCCGGGCTCGGCCACGCCCTGCCGGAGGCGATCGCGCCCCGGCTGGCCGAGGTGATCCTCGACCACACGACCACCCCCGGGAGCTAGCCGACCAGCGCGCGGGTCGCCGCGTAACCCAGCGTCGCCGCGCCCAGCCCAGCGGCGACGCTGGTCAGCGCGTTCACCAGCGCGAGCAGGCGGGAGCCGTCGCGGGCCAGGCGCAGCGTCTCGTACCCGAAGGTGGAGTAGGTGGTGAGCGCGCCGCAGAAGCCGGTGCCGAGCAGCGCGCTCACCGCCGGCCCGACCGGCGCGGCGACCAGGGCGCCGAGCACCAGCGAGCCGACCACGTTCACGGTCAGGGTGCCCCAGGGGAACGGCGAGGCGTGCCGGGACTGCACGGCCCGGTCGGTGAGGTACCGCAGCGGCGCCCCGACGGCCGCGCCGAGGGCGATCAGCAGGACCGTCACGACGGCCCGCCGTCGGCCCGTGCCCCGTCTGAACCCGGGCGCCCCGTCGCCGTCTCGCCCTCTCGCGCGCCGGTCGCGCGGCCGAGCAGCCGGCCGGCGGCGGCGTCGCCGACCCAGACCGCGGCGACCGCCCCCAGCAGGGTGGCGGCGAGGTACGCCAGCGCGGTGCCCGCCGCACCGGCGGCCGCAGCCTGCCGCACGTCCACCACGTACGTGGAGAAGGTGGTGTAGCCGCCGAGCACGCCCACGCCCAGGAACGGTCGGGTGAGCGGCGGGACGCGGCCGGTGGTGACCACCGCCATCAGGGCGCCGATCAGCAGGCACCCGGACACGTTGACGCCGAACGTCGCCCAGCCGAACCCGGTCGGCGGGTGTGGGAACGCCGCCTGGACACCCGCCCGGGCGAGCGCGCCGAGCACGCCCCCGGCCGCGATGACACCGAGTACGACCGCCGGGTGGGCGCGCAGTTCGCCCCGGTCGGCCGGCACCCGCAGGTCGACGTCGGGGTCGACCCGGCGCGGGGTCGGTCCTGTCACCCTCGCCCTCCCACCAGCCGCCTGGGCGTACGAGCGCGAGCCTACCCCCGCCGCCCCGCCGGAGGGCCCCTTGATCGTCTGCGGGAAACGGAGAGTGCGGCCGGCGTGTCGTCTCCTTTCCGCGCAGACGATCAAGGGGCAGCGCGGGGGCGGCGCGGAGCAAGGGGTGGCGCGGGGGAGCGAGGGGTGGCGCGGGGCAGGCAGGGTGGCGCGGGGTGGCGCGTCAGCGCAGGGCGGCCACCGCCGCGTCCGCGCCGCCCCGCCACAGCGTGCCGGCCTCGGTGAAGCCGGCGGCGGTCAGCGCGCCGAGGTGCCAGGAGACCGGCGGGTTCCACTCGGGGCTGTGCCCGGTCGGGTAGATCTCGTGGCGGCGCCGCACCAGCGGGCCCAGGACCGGGTCGGCGCCGGCCCGCGCCCACCAGTCGGACCAGGACAGGGCCGCGCCTGCGGCGTGCCGGGCGGCGCGCCGCTCGCGGGCCCGGGCCGTCAACCGGTCGGTCAGCGTCGGCAGCGCGTCGTCGGGCATCCGGTCGGCGTTGACGAACAGCCCGCCCGGGCGCAGCAGGTCCCGCAGCTCGCCGTAGAGCTCGGTGAGGCGCTCGGCGGGCAGCCAGTGCAGGGCGGTGGCGGTGAGCACGGCGTCGTAGTCGCGGTGCGGCAGCCGGCCGGGCCAGTCGGGACGGGCCAGGTCGGCGGTGAGCACGACGGCGCGGTCGCCCAGCGACGCGCGGGCCAGGGCGAGCAGGGCCGGGTCGAGGTCGACCAGGGTGACCCGGGCTCGGGGGAAGCGGGCCAGGGCGCGCAGCGTGATCGTGCCGGTGCCACCGGCGAGGTCGAGCAGGCGGGGCGAGTCCGTGTCGACCACGGCCTCGACGGCGTCGAGCATGGCGGCGAGGCGTTCCTCCCGGTCCGGCATGAACCCCTCCTGCTGCCGGTCCCAGCTCTCCTGCCAGGCCGCCGCCGTCGTGGCGAGCCCGGAAACGGCGGGGTCGGAGTCGGCAGGGTCGGCAGGGTCGGCGGGACCCTCGGTGATCGTCGCGGGGCGCCCGGCGGTCGCCTCGGCCACACCCTCGCTGATGTAAGGAGTCATGCGCATCAGGCTAGTTACGCCGCCGGTCGACGTCCAGACCTTGTTGCCAACTACTGGCAACAAGAGGGGAGTGTCGTTCGCGGCCTCCGTCCCTGTTCAGCACGGTTTCGACCGGGTCGGCGCGGGGCACATCACGGGTGAGATCGACTACCGGGAGGGGGATCGTGATGGCGGAGACCAGCACATCGACCGGCGCACGCTCGTCCGTCAGCGCCGACACCGGGGGTGGCCGCAGTCGCGGCCCGGCGGCCGGCCCACCGTTCCGCAAGCCGCGATGGCCCAAGGCGTACGCCTTCGCGCTGGTCACCGGCGCGCTCTTCCTCTTCTCGTGGGTCGGCCAGTTCCTCTTCCAGTTGGTGGTGCAGCGCAACGAGGCGAGCCAGCACGGCCAGGCGTTCGCCTGGTCCGAGTTCCTGCCGCAGTTCTTCGCGAGCACCTTCGAGAACTGGCAGTCGGAGTTCCTCCAGCTGATCTGGCAGGCCGCCGGGCTGGCCCTCTTCTACTACTGGGGCTCGTCCCAGTCCCGGGAGTCCGACGACCGGATCGAGGCCAAGCTGGACGCGCTGCTGCGCGAGCGCAACCTGGACCCGGAGAATCCGTGACCCGGCCCACCCCGCGCTCCGGTTGACCTCAACCCCGCTTCACCTCCGAGGCTGTCCGCACACGGTAGAGCGACACGGAGGCGCGGGATGCGAGTGGTCGAGGTGGCCCGGTTCGGCGGGCCGGAGGTGCTGACCCTGACGGAGGCCCCCGACCCGTCGCCCGGGCCGGGCGAGGTGGTCGTCGAGACGGCGTACGCCAACGTGCTCTGGATCGACACGGCGATCCGCGCGGGCCGGGCCGGGCAGTGGTTCCCGGTCCGGCCCCCGTACCGTCCCGGGTCGGGGGTGTCCGGCACGGTGAGCGCGGTGGGGCCCGGCGTCGATCCGGCCTGGGCGGGCCGGCGGGTGGTCGCGCGGACCGGTCCGGTCGGTGGCTACCTCGACCGGGCCCCGGTGCCGGTCGACGACGTCCGCGCCGTGCCCGCGGCGGTGTCGCTGCGGGACGCCGCGGCCCTGCTTACCGACGGCGCCACCGCGTTCGCCGTGCTCGACCTGGTCGGCGTGCGACCCGGCGACCGGGTGCTGGTCACCGCCGCCGCCGGGGGAGCGGGCGCGCTGCTGGTCCAGGCGGCGCGGGCCGCGGGGGCCCGGGTGGTCGCGGCGGCGCGGGGGACGGCCAAGGGGGACGCGCTGCGTCGCCTCGGCGTCACCGACGTCGTGGACTACTCCGCCCCGGACTGGACCGACCGGGTACGCGCCGTCCTCGGCGGCGTCGACGTGCTCCTCGACGGCGCCGGCGGCGCGTACGGCCGGGCCGCGCACGACCTGGTGGCACCGGGCGGACGGGTCTGCGCGTACGGCGCGCCGGCCGGCGGCTTCGCCGTCCCCGAACCCGCCTCGGCCCGCACCAGGGGCATCACGGTCACCGACATCGAGGCGCTGCGGACGGCCGGGCCGCAGGTCAGGCGGGCGCACCTGCTGGCCGCCCTGGACGCCGCCGCGACCGGCCGGGTGACGCCGCTGGTGGGGCAGACGTTCCCGCTGGACCGCGCCGCCGACGCGCACCGCGCCGTCGAGGACCGGGCGGCGGTCGGCAAGACCCTGCTCACCCCGTGAGCGGGACCGCCGGGCGAGCGGCCGCGCAGCACCGCGTCCGGTTCGGCCCGGCTGGTCGCGGGCGGGAGCCGGCCGGGCCGGTCACCGCCTGCCGAGCGGGATCGCCTGGGCCGGGACCGCCGGCGTCGGTGCCGCCGGGACCGGTGCGGGCCCGGCGGGGCGGGCGGCCAGGCCGCCGAGCAGGGCACCCAGCAGCGCGGCGAGGACGACGACGCCGCCGGTCACCTCCGGCGTCCAGCGGACCCCGGCGGCCAGGGCGAGGCCGGTCAGGTGCCCGGCGACCAGCAGGCCGCCGAGCAGCGCCCCGGCCAGCGGCAGCCGCAGCGGCGCGTCCGGGCCGCGTACGGCGTCCAGCCGCCACAGCAGCGCGTCGGCGAGGGCCGCGCCGCCCAGCGCCCCCAGCGCGGCCCACGTCTGCGTCGTCGGGAACTCGTGCATCACCAGGTCGTACAGCGCCACCCCGGCGACCAGGGCGGCGCCCGTCCCGACGGCCGCGCGCCGCCGGTGGACCAGCAGGAACGGTCCGACCAGCAGCAGCGTCGTGAGCAGGTACGCGTCGACGCCGAGCACCGCCTGCTGCTGGGCGCCCAGGCCGATCGTCCGGGTCGGGGCGAGGGTGAGGAATGCCGACGCGTAGGTGAGCAGGATCGACGGCGCCATCGCGCCGAGCACCAGCGACGCGACGCCCGTGACCGATCGCGCGCCGCCCTCGCCGCCGGCCCACCACGAACGCAGGGGACTGGTCACCAGCAGCACCGCAGAGGCGTCGAGCAGCAGGTGGCTCGGGCTGAACGCGGCGTCGAGGCCGACCTCCACTCCCAGCGTCTCGTGCCAGGCCAGGTCGGCCAGCCCGGCGAGCAGGAAGGTCACCGCCGCGATCGCACCCACCCGGTAACCGGCGGGCCAGCCGTCCCGCCACCACCGGGGCGCGCCGCCGCGCCGCCGGTACGCCAGCCAGAACGTCCACGCCGCCGTGGCGACGAAGCCCGCGTAGAGCAGCCCGTGCCACGGGGTGAAGAAGCCCTCGATGGTCTCGATGATGTTGGTGTGCGCCCAGCCGTCGGACATCGCCCCGGCGGTGAGCACCGCGCCGAACAGGACGGTGACGAGGTCCTCCCGGCGGGTGGCGGGTGGCACACCGGGGGAGGTGACTGCGGACGGTGAGGTGTCGTGGCGGACTCCGCTGCTGGTCATCGGCGGTCCTCTCGGGAGAAGGCAACTCAGCGTCATTGTGCGGCTCCCGTGGGCGACGGCCCGGGACCGGCGGCCGTTCGCGTCGGGCGCGTCGCGCCACCGTCCACATGTTGGGACGCTGGCGCGTCGGCGGTGGCCCGCCGCCCGGACTCGCGGCCCCCACCGCCGCCGGCGGCCGCCTACCATCGGCGGATGCGCGTCCTGGTGGTCTCCGCACCGTTGATCGGGCACGTCTTCCCGCTGCTGCCGCTGGCCCTCGCGCTGCGCAACGCCGGTCACGAGGTGCTCGTCGCCACGGGCGCCGAGGGGATGGCCGCCGCCCGCAGCGGCCTGCCGGTGCGCGACGTCGTGCCAGGCTTCGACTTCGGCCGGATCGCCCGGTCGGTGCTGCTGCGCCATCCGCTGGTCGGCCGCGCCGAGGTTGCCGGCACGGCCGGCACCCGGGGCGCCGCGCTGCTCTTCGGGCAGGTCAACGACGAGCTGGCCGACGGCCTCGTGGCGCTCGCGGAAAGCTGGCGGCCCGACCTGGTGCTCTACGAGCCCTTCGCGGTGGCCGGCGCGCTCGCCGCCGCCCGGCTCGACGTCCCCGCCGTACGCCACGAGAACTCCCTGTTCGACGGCCGGGAGCTGGTCCGGGTGACCACCGCCCGGCTGACCGGGGCACTGCGCCGGCACGGCCTCGCCGGGCTGCCACCCCCCGTCGCCGCCCTGGCCATCGCCCCGCCCAGCGTGGCCACCCAGGACGGCTGGCCGCTGCGCCACGTCGCCTGGTCCGGCGGCGGGGAGCTGCCGCGCTGGCTCGCCGAGCCCGGCCCCCGGCCCCGCGTGCTGGTCACCCGCAGCACGATCGCCGGCCCGGTCGGCGCCGGCCTCATGCGCGCCGTGCTGGCCGCCGCCGGCCGGGTGGACGCCGAGTTCGTCCTGGTCCGGCCCGGTCTCCGGCGGGCCCGGCGACTGCCGGCCAACGTCCGGCCGGTGGGTTGGATCCCGCTGGCGGCCGCCCTGCCGGCGAGCGCGGCGCTGGTGCACCACGGCGGCTCGGGCAGCGCGTACGGTGCGCTCGTCGCCGGCATCCCGCAGTTGGCGACCACGGGGCCGGGGGACCGCCGGCACAACGCCGGGCTCATCGCCGCCCGGGGGGCCGGCCTCGCCGTCCCGGCCCGGCGGATCACCGCCGAACTGCTCACCCGGCTGGTCACCGACCCGGCGCTGGCCGGGGCCGCCCGCGAGGTCAGCGGCGAGATCGCCGCCATGCCGGCCCCGGCGGACCTGGTGTCCCGGCTGGAGACGCTGCGCTGATCCCGGGCCCGGCCGGCGTCCGGGCCCCGGCCCGGCCGGGGGCTGCTCCGGCCCTGCTCCCGACCCCCGTGCGGCCGCAGGCTGCCGCCGGGTGACCGGTCGCGCGGGCCCGGGGGCGCCGGCAGGGCCGGGGTCGTCGGCCGGAGCCGCGCCGGGGCCGGGTGCGTCGCGGGCCGCGCCGGCCGCACCGGTGCCGTCGCGCCGGCGCGGCGGACGACGGCCGCCAGGACCGCCCGGGGCAGCCGGTCGTGCGCCACCCGACGCAGCGCCGGGTCGGCGACGTCGTACCCGCCCCGCGTCGCGCGACGCAGCAGCCCGCGCGCGGTGAGCCGGCACATGGTCCGCTCGGCGTGGCCCGCCGGCCACCCGAGGGCCCGGTCGACCGTCGCGGCGGCGACCCCCGGGCCCAGCGCGGCGGCGACCATCAGCGCGGCCCGCTCCCGGCCGTCGCAGGCGTCCAGGCCGGCCGCGGCGGTCGCGAGCACCGGCTGCGGCGGCTGCGCCGGGTCCAGGTCGTCGGCCAGGTGCCGCACGTACGCCTCGGCGCGCCCCGGCAAGCCGGCGACCAGCGGCAGCAGCCGGGTCGCCAGGGTCGCCGGCCGCCCGGCCCGGACCAGCAGGCGGCGCAGCAGCCGCCCGGTCTCCACCGCCGCCAGCGGGGGCAGCGGCACCTCGTCGTGCCTGCCCTCGGGGCCGGGGCGGTCGCCGCTCCACTGCGGACGCCGCGTCGTCACCACCGCCAGCGGCACCCGCCGGGCGACGGCCGCCGCGAACAGGGCGCGCAGGAACCGGTCCGTCGCCGGGGCGGCCCGGTCGGCGTCGTCGACCGCCAGCACGACGGGCTGCCGGTCAGCCAGGCGCAGCAGCACCCGCTGCCACACCGCCGCGCCGACCGGCGACGCCCCGTCGAGCAGCCCCTCCAGCGCGACCACCGTGGACAGCGCCCGCCCCGCAGGGACCACGCCGTCGAGCGCCGCCAGCAGCCGTCGGCGTACGGTCGCCGGCGTCTCGTCGGCGCGCAGGCCCGCGAACGCGCGCAGCAGGTCGGCGACGGGCTCCAATGGCCCCTCGGCGCGCGGCGGGCAGGCGGCGGCGTACCAGCGCAGCGGCGCGCCGTCGACGGTGGCGACCGCGCGGCGCAGCTCGTGCAGCACCCGGCTTCGGCCGCTGCCGGCCGCGCCGACCAGCGACAGCCAGCGCGGGTCGCGTTCGCGGGCGGCCCGGACCACCCGGTCCCGGGCGGCGGCGAGCTGCCGGCGGCGGCCGACCAGCCCGCCGTGGTGGCGGACCGGCTCGGGACGGGCGGCACCGACGGCGAGCGCCACGTCCATGGGCAGCGACTTGCCGGCGACGCTCAGCGGGCCCAGTGCCCGGTGGACGATCACCCCGGCGGTGGCGCGGCGGGTGGCCGCGCAGACCACGACGCCGCCGGGCGGGGCGTGTTCCTGGAGGCGGGCGGCGGCGGTGATCACCGCGCCGCTGGCCATGCCGTGCGCGCCGTCGCGGATGGCCGCGACGTCCACCAGCGCCTCGCCGGTGGCGACACCGACCCGCGTGCGCAGGGCCGCGACGCCGGGCAGGGCCCGCCCGTCCAGGGCGCGCTGGATCTCCAACCCGGCCCGCACCGCCCGGTACGCGTCGTGGCCGTCGGACTCGCGGGCCCCGAACAGGGCCATCACGGCGTCGCCGACGTACTTCTCGACCACGCCGCCCCAGCGGGCCAGCACCCCGACGACGGTGTCGAAGTAGGCGCTCTGCAGGGCCCGGACCTCCTCCGGGTCGAGTCGGTCGATCAGCGCGGTCGAGCCGACGATGTCGGCGAAGAGCACGCTGACCGTTCGTCGTTCCTCGGGCACCGGCCAGTCGGCCGGCGTCGACGACTGGGTTCCCGTGACGATCGTGGACATGGGCATCGCACCGCCTTTCCCCCCGCTTGGTGCCTGACGACCTCAGGAGACTCCCACCACCGGTCCGACGGGGGATCGGCAGAACGACGTATGTCGGCCTACCGCAACCTTTAGTCGCAATGTCGACGCGAGGCGTACCAGTGGGGGCGAAGACCCGTAGAACGGTCCGGGGACCTGTGACTAGGCTGCGAACCATGGCCAGCGATGTGGACCTCGCACCACTCGTCGGCCGTGCCGACCACCTCGCGACGCTGCGGTCCGCGCTGCTCGACGGCGTGGGTCCGGGGCAGACGGCGGCGGTGTTCGTCACGGGCGAGAGCGGGGTGGGCAAGACCCGGCTGCTGCGCGAGGCGGGCGACCGGTTCCGCGCCGGGGGCGCGCTCGTGCTCACCGGCACGTGCCTCGACATCGGCGACTCGTCTCCCCTGCATCCGTTGCTGCAGGCGTTGCGGCGCTTCGACGCCGAGCTGACGGCCTCGCACGCACGGACGTCGTCGGCGGTGCGCGGGCTGTTGCAGATGTTCGCCGCCGAGACGGCCGGTCCGGACGGGGCGGGCGCCCTGCTGGAGCGGGTCTCCCGGGGGTTGCACCTGGTGGCGCAGGGGCGCCCGTTGGTGCTGGTGCTGGATGATCTGCAGTGGGTCGACCGCAGCACCCGGCAGTTGCTGCTCTATCTGTTGGCCGGGCTCGGTGACCTGCAGTTGTCGGTGTTGGCGGCGGTGCGGGCGGAGTCGTTGCAGGGCGCGCATCCGTTGCGGCGGGTGTTGACCGAGCTGCGTCGCCTGCGGTCGGTGCGGGTGGTCGACCTCGCCCCGCTGGACCGGGCGGGCACGGAGCAGCTCTCCGCGGCGGTGCTGGGCGGGCCGCTGGGCGCGGAGGCGGCGGAGTCGTTGTGGCAGCGCAGTGGTGGGAACCCGTTCGTGGTGGAGGAGCTGGCGCGGGACCTGCGCGAGGGGCGCGACGGGTTGTCGGAGACGCTGCGGGAGGTGTTCCTGGCCCGGGTGGACGCGTTGCCGCAGGCCGCGCACGCGGTGGTGCACGCGGTGGCGGCCGGGGTGGAGCCGGTGGCGCACTGGCTGTTGGCGGAGGTGACCCGGCTGCCGGAGGGGGAGCTGATCGAGGCGGTGCGGGCGGCGGTGGCGCACCGGTTGCTGGTGGGTGACGACGACGGCTACCGGCTGCGGCACCGGTTGGTGGCGGAGGTGCTCGCCCACGAGCTGCTGCCCGCGGAGCGCTCGGCGCTGCACCGCCGGTACGCGGAGGCGCTCACCATGGCCCCGGCGGAGTTGCACCAGGCGCGGCTGGCGCACCACTGGCGGTTGGCGGGGGAGCCGGCGCGGGCGCTGCCGGCGGCGGTCGCCGCGGCGCAGGAGGCCGAGCGGCTGCACGGCTACGCCGAGGCGCACCGCCACTGGTCGGTCGCCCTGCAACTGGCCGGCCCGCCGGCCGCCGGGGTCGCCCCGGCCGACGGCGGGCTCACTCCCGACCGGGCGGAGCTGCTGCGCCACGCCGCCGAGGCGGCGCACCACTGCGGCGAGCACGCCCGCGCGCTGTCCCTGCTGGAGGAGCTGGCCGACGCCGAGGACGCGCCCCCGGCCTGCGCGTTGCACATCCGGCGGGCCCGCTACCTGGCTGCCGCCGGCCGGTCCGCGCCCGCCGAGGCGGAGTACCGGCGGGCCCTGGCCGCCGCCGACTGCACCTCCCGGGAGCGGGCCACCGCCGCCGCGCACCTGGCCGAGCTGCTGCTGCACCTGGGCCGCTACGCCGACGCCGGAGAGCGGGCCCGGGAGGCCCTGGAGCTGGCCGCCGAGGTGGAGGGGTCCGTCTCCGAGGTGGTGCTGGCCAGCATGGCGCTGGGCTTCAGCGAGGCATACCTGGAGGACCCGGACGCCGGGCTGGCGGTCATGCGGGAGGCCCTCGACACCGCCGAGCGGGCCGGCCGGCCCGAGGACGTGGCGTGCGCCTACCTGCACCTGGCGGAGCTGCTGACCGGGCCGCTGAACATCCTGGAGGAGGGGGTGGTGGTGGCCCGCCGGGGCGCCGAGCGGGTCGCCGAGCTGGGGCTGGGCCGCACGTACGAGACGCGGCTGCTGGCCATCGCCACGAACGGGCTGTTCCGGGTGGGGCAGTGGGCGGAGGCGGAGAAGGTGGTCGCGGCGGCGCTGCGGCACCGCCCGTCGGGCGCGGACGCCGTCGAGCTGCTGCTGGCCCGCTGCCGGCTCTGGGTCGGCTACGGCGACATCGAGGCCGCCGACCGCGACCTGGAGGCCGTCGCCACCGTGCTGGCCGGCGGCGGCGCCCGGCACGTCATCCCGCTGCTGACCCTGCGCGCCGGGCTGGCCATGTGGCAGGGCCGGCACGACCTGGCCCGGCAGGCGGTGCAGCGCGGCCTCACCGAGGTCCGCTCCGACGACGTCGGCATCCTCGCCGCCCTGGTCTGGCACGGGCTGCGCGCCGAGGCCGAGGCGCACGCCGCCCGCGCCAGCGTCGACACCACGGCGGTGCGCCGGCTGCGCGAGGTGGCCGAGCGGGTGGCCCGCAAGAGCGAGCACGCCGCCCGGCCGGTGCGCGACGTCGTCGACGGGTTCCTGGCCCTGTGCGAGGCCGAGGTCAGCCGCCTCGACGGCAGCGACCCGCAGCTGTGGGCCCGCTCGGTGACCGAGTGGGACCGCCGCCACCACCCCTACCCGGCGGCGTACTCGCGGCTGCGGCAGGCCGAGGCGCTGCTGGCCCGCCGCACCCGCACGGCCACCGCCGGCAAGCTGCTGCGCGAGGCGTACCAGGTGGCGCAGGGGCTCGGCGCGGAACCGCTGAGCACCGAGATCCGCACGCTGGCGACCCGGGCCCGGGTGACGTTGGAGGAGCGGGGCGCGTCGGCCGAGGGGCGGTCCGTGGCCGGGGCCGAGCTGTCCGGCGACGAGCTGGCGATGCTGACGGCCCGGGAGCGCGAGGTGCTCGCCGCCGTGGCCGAGGGGCTGACCAACAAGGAGATCGGCCAACGGCTGTTCATCAGCGAACGCACCATCGGCGTGCACGTGTCGCACATCTTCGACAAGCTCCAGGTGCGCACCCGCGTGCAGGCCAGCGCGATCTTCCTGCGCAACCGTCCCGAGTAGATGCTCCACGACGTACGCCCGTCGCCCGTTTATACGTCGTTCTACTGATCCGCCACACGGACCACGGCTGAGAGGCTGTGCCCCGACGCCGCGGCACGGGAATGGCGCGGCGCGCAGGGGGGAGGACGAATGGGGATGGGCGAACCGGTCTGGGGCCCGGTACACCAGGACATCGTGGGGCTGCTCGCCGACCACCCGGCGGACGTGCCGGCGGTGGTCGACCACCTCACCAAGCTCCAGGACCTGCTGGTGCGGCTGCCCCCGCTGGAGCGCAGCTGCCCCCTGGCGGACTTCAACGAGCTGTACCTGACCATCACCACCAGCGTGCTGAACGGCCTGTACGACGACCGCTTCGCCGACCCAGTCTTCCTTGCCCGGCTCGACGTGGAGTTCGCCGCCCGCTACTTCGACGCGCTGCGCTACTGGACGGAGTCCAGCCCGGCCACCCCCCGGGCCTGGGCCTGCCTGTTCCGGCGGATGCGCGGCCCGGACGCCCGGCCGCTGCCGTCGGCCGCGGCCGGCGTGAACGCCCACATCAACTTCGATCTGCCGTTTGCGCTGGTGACCACGTTCGACAGCCTGGAGTCCGAGCCGGTCGACGGCACCGACCAGCACCGCGACTACCTGGAGATCAACCAGATCTTCGCCGAGCGGATCCCGGAGCTGCGACGCGGCTACCTGGACAACTGGCAGCTCATGATCGACATGCTCAACGGCGACATCGACGACTGGTACCAGGGCGAACTGGTCGAGTACACCCGCAACGTGGCCTGGCGCAACGCCCAGAAGATCTGGCGCTGCCGGCACGATCCGGAGGCCCGCGAGTGTGAGCGCGTACGGCTGGACGACAACGCCGCCGCGCTCGGTCGGCTGCTGCTCTCGCCCCTCGGGGCGTTCCTGCAGTAGCCGGGTACGGGGGGTCCCCGCGCTACCGGGGGGGAAGCGCGGGGACACCCCCTGTCCGTAACGAGGTGGCCCGGTGGTGGGCCGGCCGGCAGGATGGCGGGGTGAGCAACCACGAGGAGCCGCTGCCCGGCAACGCCACCGCCGGGGTGGTGCGGGTGGGCGACACCGTCCGCCGGCCGGCCGGCCCGTGGACCGACACCGTCGACGCCCTGCTGGCTCACCTGCACGACGCGGGGTTTCCCGGCGCGCCCCGCCCGCTGGGCCGCGACGACCAGGGCCGCCAGGTGCTGGAGTACGTGCCCGGCGCGGTCGGCGACGTCACCGGCACGTACCCCCTGGGGGAGCTGGCCGAGGTCGGGGCGCTCCTGGCCGACCTGCACCGCGCGGTGGCCGGCTTCGTGCCGCCACAGCCGGCGGTGTGGCAGCGGGTGATCCCGCCGGACCGCGAGGATCTCGTCTGCCACCACGATGCCGCGCCGTGGAACCTGATCCGCTCGCCCCGGGGCTGGGTCCTGATCGACTGGGACTGTGCCGGGCCCGGGTCGCGGCCGTGGGAGCTGGCGTACGCGGCGCAGAGCATGGCCGGGATGCGGGCGGACCGGCCGGTGCCCGAGTCGGCGGCGCGGCTGCGGGCCCTCGTCGACGGCTACGGCCTCGACGGCCCGGAGCGGGCCGAGCTGCCCCGGATGCTCGGTCGACGGGCCCGCGCCATGTACGACCTGCTCGCGGCCGGTGCCCGGGAGGGCCGGCAGCCGTGGGCGCGGATCTGGGTGGACGACGGACCCTACTGGCGGGCCACCGCCGACCACCTCGACGCCCACGTGGCCGCCTGGTGCGCCGCGCTGAGCTGACCGGCCACGGGCCGGCCGGGTCCGCCGCGTCGGGGTTGCCGGCGCCGCAGGGCCGGCCGGGTCCCCGCCGGCCGCGTCGAGCTGCCGGGCCGGCGGTCGTGGACCCGGCCGACCTTCCTCGCCGGTTCGGGCGGAGCGGGCGGCGGGTTGCGCCTACGGTCGGGGCAGGGCGTGGAGGGGGCGCGCATGGCGCAGCGGCGGGACGGCGGGCAGCCGAGGCGGGTCCGGGGCCATCGGCGTGCGACGGCCCCGGGCGACGGGGTGGTGGTGCCGGCCTGCGTCGACCGGGCGACCAGCCCCGAGCAGCCCGCCGGCCGGTTCGGGCGCTGGCTGTTCCAGCACCGGGTGCCGCCCGTCGGGCCGGAGACCGGGGAGGCGCAGGTCCGGGCGCATCCGTGGTGGCAGGTGATGTGCCTGACCGGGGTGGACTACTTCTCCACCCTGTCGTACCTGCCCGGCATCGCCGCGCTGGCGGCCGGGGCGCTCTCCCCGGTGGCGACGCTGCTGATCGTGGCGCTGACCCTGTTCGGGATGCTGCCGATGTACCGGCGGGTGGCCCGGGAGAGCCCGCACGGGCAGGGCTCGGTGGCGATGCTGGAGCGGCTGCTGCCGTTCTGGCGGGGCAAGGTCTTCGTCCTCGTCCTGCTCGGCTTCGTGGCCACCTCGTGGATCATCACGATCACGCTGTCCGCCGCCGACGCCACTGTCCACCTGCTGGAGAACCCGTACCTGCCGGCGTCGTTCCCGCGCGGCACCCTCGCCGCGGTGGCGGTGACCGTGCTGCTGCTGCTGGTTCTCGGCGGGGTCTTCCTGCTCGGGTTCCGTGAGGCGGTGACGGTGGCCGTGCCCCTGGTGGTGGTCTTCCTGGGGCTGAACGCGGTGATCGTCGCGGCGGGCGTGGCGGCGATCGTGGCGGACCCGGCCACGCTGGGGGACTGGACCGCCGCCCTGACGGCCGGCGGCGGTGGGGTCGCCGGCCTGCTTGGTCCGGCGGTGCTGGCGTTCCCGCTGCTGGTCCTGGGCCTGTCGGGTTTCGAGACCGGGGTGAGCATGATGCCGCTGGTGCGCGGTGACGGCCCGGACGCCGAGCGTCGGCTCGCCGCCCGGATCCGCAACACGCGCCGGTTGCTCGCCGCCGCCGCGTTGATCATGTCGGTGTACCTGGTGGCCACGACCCTCGTCACCACCGTGCTGATCCCCGCGCGGGAGTTCCGGCCGGGCGGAGCGGCCAACGGCCGGGCGCTGGCGTGGCTGGCGCACGAGCGGCTCGGCGAGGCGTTCGGCACGGTCTACGACGTCAGCAGCGTGCTGATCCTCTGGTTCGCCGGCGCCTCGGCGATGGCCGGTCTGATCAACATCGTGCCGCGCTACCTGCCCTCGTACGGGATGGCGCCGGAGTGGGGCCGGGCGGTGCGCCCCGTGGTGATCGTCTACACGCTGATCAGCGTCTTGATCACCGTGGCCTTCCGCGCGGACGTCAACGCCCAGGCCGGCGCGTACGCGACCGGGATCCTGGCGATGATGGTCTCCGCCTCGGTGGCGGTGACGATCGCGACGGCCCGGGCCCGCCACCGGTTCGCGGCGGTCGGCTTCGCCGTGCTCACCGTCGTCCTGCTCTACGCCCTCACGGAGAACGTGGTCGCCAAGCCGGACGGCATCGCCATCTCCGGCATGTTCATCGCGGGCATCATCGGCGTCTCGCTGATCTCCCGGGTCACCCGCACCACGGAGCTGCGCGCCGACCGGATCGAGTTCGACGACGCCGCGCGCCGGTTCGTCGCCGAGTCCCTCGCCCACGACGGGCGGCTGCACCTGATCGCCAACAAGCGCGACAGCGGGGCGGTGAAGGAGTACACGGTCAAGGAACGCGCGCAGCGCGGCATGAACCCGGTCCCGGGTGCCGCCGACGTGCTGTTCCTGGAGGTCGACGTGGTCGACCCGTCGGAGTTCAGCCGGGTGCTGCGGGTGCACGGGGTGGAGGTCGGCGGCTATCGGGTGCTGCGGGCGGCCAGCCCGGCCGTGCCGAACGCGATCGCCGCGATCCTGCTCGCGCTGCGCGACGCCACCGGGGTCCGCCCGCACGCGCACTTCGAGTGGTCCGAGGGCAACCCCATCGCCCACCTGCTGCGCTATCTGATCCTCGGGCGCGGCGACACCCCGCCGGTGGTGCGGGAGATCATCCGCAAGTCGGAGCGGGACCCGTCGCGCCGCCCCGGCATCCACGTCGGCGGCTGAGCGGCGGGGGACCTCCCCGGGGCCGATCGAATCACCCTCTTGACGTGAATCATACGTTTATTCACGTACGCCTGACTTGCCCGTTTCCTCTCCGTATCGTGACCTTCGGTGGCCCCCGCGAGGTACGCCACCCGGCGCCCCGTTCCGGTGCCGCCGCGTCATTTCGTGCAGGAGAGGCAGGACCGTGATGTTCACGTACCAGGGCAACCGGCGAGCGACGCCCAGCAGGCGACGGTCCCGGTGGTTCTTAGCCGGCGGCGTGGTGGCCGGCAGCCTGGTGGTCGGTGCGGCCGGTGTCACCGGCGTCGCCGCCCTGGCCGCCGACCGCGCTCCCGGCGTCACCGACCAGGGGCAGCAGGCGGCGGCCGTGCGCGACGACGGCCCCGACGGGGGGCGGTGGACCGACGAGGGCGCCCCGGGCGGTCCCCGCCGGCCCGAGGGCAAGCCGGACGGGCCGGGCACGCACCGGCCGCCGCTGCTCACCGTGCCCTGCGACTCGGCCCGGCTCGTCGCCGCGCTCGTGCAGGCCAACGCGGAGGGCGGGGCGACGGTGCGGCTCGCGCCGAAGTGCACCTACACGCTCAGCCACGCCTTCCAGCAGCCCGACGAGTACGACGGCGGCATCCGCGACGCCCGGGAGGCCGCCGACGCCGCCGAGACCCCCGGGGACGCCGAACTGCCGCCGCGCCAGCCGGGCGACGACAACAGCGGCCTGCCGGTGATCTACCAGGCGATCACCGTCGAGGGTTCCGGGGCGACCATCGCCCGGGGCGAGAACGCCGAGACCTTCCGCTTCTTCACGGTGCGCGACGGCGGCGAGCTGACACTGCGCGACGTCACCCTGCGCAACGGCCGGTCCACCTCGGAGGGGGGCAGCGTCCACGTCGTGCACGGGGCCACGGCCGTCCTCGAACGCACCACGGTCGTCGGCAGCACGTCCGTCTCGCCGAAGGAGGGCGGCGGCGGGGTCTTCAACGACGGCAACATGGTGGTCCGCGAGAGCCGGTTCGTCGGCAACTCGGCCGCCGGCGCCGAGGGCAAGGGCGGCGGCATGCTCAACGGCGGCGTGCTGACCATGACGAAGACCGAGTTCCGCGACAACAGCGCCAACGGCTACGGCGGTGGGCTCGCCAACTACCGGGGCGCGGCCGACGTCGCCACCACCATCCTCGCGCACAACATCGCCGGGCAGGGCGGCGGCCTGGCCAGCTTCTCGGCCCGGACGAAGGTCGAGGACACCCGGGTCGTGGACAACACCGCCAAGATCGGCGGCGGCATCGCCAACTCCGACGCGGTGCTGGTCCTGCGCGGCCTGGTCGTGCAGGGCAACACCGCCAGCGGCAACGGCGGGGGCATCTCCAGCGTCCAGGGCCTGCTGCCGATGGACGACAGCGTCGTCAGCGGCAACCACGCCCGGGGCAACGGCGGCGGCATCTTCGCCGACCGCTCCAACACGCTGGTACGCACCAGCGAGGTGAGCGGCAACGCCGCGGTCGGCGCGAAGTCCACCGGCGGCGGCATCTACACCGTCGCCGGGCAGCTCTCGCTGTTCAAGAGCAAGGTGGTCGACAACAGCGCGACCCTGCCCCCGGGTGGGATCTTCGCCGACCGGGCCCAGGTCAGGATCGACGACGCCAGCGTCGTCATCGAGAACCGGCCCACCAACTGCGTGGGCAGCAAGGTCACGATCGCCCACTGCTTCCGCTGACCCACGCTCTCGGCTCGCCCCGCTCGACGCGCACCGCTGCAGATCTTGGACGGTTCGTGTTCGCTCCTGACGGCAACTGTCCAAGAAGCTCGCAGCAGACGCGAAGCGAAAGCGGCCCGCCCCCGCAAGGGGGCGGGCCGCTCGTGCCGTGCCGCCCGTCCTACTTGGACGGCTCGGGAAGCTCGCAGTCGACCTTCGGGTTGGCGCCGATGTAGTTCAACGGCCCGGCGACGATGGTCACCAGGATGGTGCCCGCCTCGGCGCAGTTCGTGTCGTCGCCGTTGTAGTAGCCCCGCTGTCCAGCGGCGATGGCGCCGATGACCAGCCAGATGACAAGGATGATTCCCAGAATCGACGGGCCGCGCCGCATGGCTTCCTCCCGGGTAGTGGTGTTTTCGAGGTGAGCCCGATGTACCCAACCGCCACGAGCGGCTAAACGGCCGCTGCCCCGTCCGCACCTGCACGGACGGGGCAGCGATGTCGGCGGCACGCGGGGATCCCGGTGTCACCCGGAGCGTGGCCCGCAACCCGCTGGCCAGCCCCGACTGGTGCTACGCCTGCGGGGCGGCCCCGTCAGGCGTCGGCGCCACCCGCCGGGAGCACCCGGTCGGCCTCGGCCGGCGCGCCGGCGAGGACCTTGGCCTGCTGGGGCCACGTGGCCAGGCTGGGCGCGGCCCGCAGGCCGGCGGCGCGGATCGTCTCCCGCAGGGCCGCCTCGTCGAGGTCGGCGAGCTGCCGGTAGGTGCGGATGCCGGCGTCCTGGAGCGCAGCGGCCATCTTCGGGCCGATGCCCTGGATGCGACGGAAGTCGTCGGCCGACCCGGTGGTCGCCGCCCCGGCGGCGACCGGCGCGGGCTCGGGCTCGACCGGGGCGTCCTGCGCCTCGGACCCGTCGGCGGTCGGCGGCAGGGCGTCGTCGACCGGGGTACGCGGCGCGGGGACGACGGGCGTCGCGGCCCCGGCTGCGGGCTCCGACACGGGCTCGGCCGGCAGGACGGGCTCGGCCGGCGCGCTCTCGGCCACCGGCGGGACGGCCTCGGCCTCCGCCACCGGCGGGACCTGCGCGGTCTCCACCGGCTCGACAGCCCTGGCCACCGGCTCGGCGTCCGCGGTCTCCGCCGCCGGCTCGGCGGGCGTCACGTCCACCGGCTCGGCGGGCGTCGTGTCCGTCGGCTCGTCGGGGGTCGCGGCGACCGGCTCGGCGGGCGTCACGGCGACGGGCTCGGTGGGGGTCGTGTCCGTCGGCTCGGCGGGGGTCGCGGCGACCGGCTCGGGCTCCGTCACCGTCGCCGGCTCCGGGGCGTCGACGGTGGTGGGGGCGTCGGCGGAGGAGGCAGGGGCGGTGGGGGTGAAGGCGGCCGGGTCGGCGTCGCCGAGGACCCCACCGGTCGGGGTGGGGGAGGCGGTGTCCGGGGTCGGCTGGTCGAGGACGGCGACCGGGGCCGACGCCGGCGCGACGGTCGCCTCCGGCCGCTGCTCGTCGACGGTGGCCTCGGGGGCGGGGCTGGACACCACCGCCACACCGGCGACCGGGTCACCCTCCACGATGGGCGTCGCGCCGGAGGGCGTCTCCTGCCGGCCACGCAGCGCCCATCCGGCCGCCGCACCCACCAGCAGTGCCAGGATCACGATCAGCCATTGCCCGAAACTCGACGGCACGGCGAACCTCCCTCTTTGAGAGCATCGGTGAAAAGTCGCGAGAAAAATCCGTCGCAGCTTCGCACACGTGCCGTGTCGGCGACAGGGAGGTCCGGTGGCTTCCGGTGCTGGTGGGGCACTTCGAACCCGGGGTGGCGCCGGGGTTACCGAGAGTGAGACGACGTCCTCAGTCCTCCTCGCCGCGATAGGTGTAGAAGTCGTCGACGAACTTGCGCCGCAGCCGGGGCACCCGACTGGTGATGCCGAAGTAGCCGCGCGCCCCGAGCAGCGCGAGCCGCCCGATCACCGGACGGTAGATCCGGTCGTCGCCGCTGGTGCCGCTGCGGTGCAGCGAGTCGTGCACGCGGGCGAACCCGTACGGCAGCATGGCGGCCTCGTAGTCGGCGACGGCCTGCACCAGGGTCTTCTCCCCGGCGGCGGCCAGCCTGACCTGCCGGCAGAGCAGGGCGGCGTCGCGCAGGGCGGTGTTCGCGCCGACCCCGCGCCCCGGGGTCATGGTGTGGATGGCGTCGCCGAGCAGGGTGACGGTGCTGCTCTTCCAGGCCGGCACGGGCTCGGAGGTGGACACCCTGATGGGCAGGGCGCTGCCGGGGTCGCTGCGGGCCAGCAGTTCCCGCAGGTGGGGGTGCCAGTTGCGGGTGAGTTCCTGGGCGATCCGGACGAGGTCCTCGCCGCGGCGGGTCATGACGTCGGCGGGGAACCGGCGGGCCGTGCTCCAGATGATGAAGTTGATGTTGTCGCGGGTGGTGTCGTGGCGCAGGCCGGGCCAGCGGCGCAACAGGTCGGCGTCGGCGGCGGCGACGCCGAGCTTGACGTCGCCGTTGCGGTCCCACTTGAACTCCATCACGTGCAGCACGCCCATCGTCCCGCCCGCGCCGAAGACCAGCGAGATGCCCTGCGCGACGCGTTCGGGCAGCAGCGAGCGGGTGTGTTCGGTCAGCGGGATCCGGGTGGCGATGTTGATGGTGCCGGCGTCGCGGATCACCGCGTGCGGCAGGTACTGGCGGCGGACGGCGGAGTGCGTGCCGTCGGCGGCGACCAGCAGGTCGCCGGTCGCCGTGGTGCCGTCGGCGAAGTGCGCGGTGACCGTGCCGTCGTCGCGCTGGTCGTAGTGGGTGAACGTCTTGCCGAACTCGACGGCGTCCTCCAGGCCGGTGAGCAGGACCTGGCGCAGGGTCATCCGGGCGACCGAGCGTTCGGTGCCGACGTCGTCGGTGTCCGGGCGCAGCGGAAACGAGGCGGTCTGCCGCAGTCGCTCGGTGACGACGTTGAAGTAGCGGGGGCCGCGGGCGCAGGTGACGGCGAAGATGTCGAACAGCTCCGGCGGGAGGCACTCCCGCAGCGCCCTGCTGCCGGTGGGTCCGATGCCGACCCGGTAACCGAGCAGCCCGTCGGCGCGGGTGGTGTGCCGTTCGTGGACGGAGACGCCGATCCCGGCCCGGCGCAGCCCGTGGGCCAGGCAGAGGCCGCCGGTGCCGGCCCCGATGATCACCACGTGCGGTGGGTTGGCCACCATGGTCGCGGCCCTCCCGCTCAGCCGGCCGTGCCGGTGGCACCGACCGACGAGGTGGCGTCCCAGCTGTAGAAGCAGCCGGCGATCGCGTCGCGCGGCGAGCGCCAGGTCGGCAGGTACGGCGAGGTGTGCGCGGAGAGCCGCTCGTTGACCTGGAGGTAGAGCGGGTGGTTGCGGGCCGCGGCGAGGGCGTCGGCGTCGACGTCGGCGGTCTCCATCAGGTGTACGCACAGGTCGTGCAGGCAGTACAGGGAGCGGTGCCGGACGCCGGTGAGGCCCGGCAGCTCCGTCGCGTCGGACTCGGCGAAGATCTGCGCCACGCGTCCCTCCGCGCCGGGGATGATCCTGCTGACGATCAGTAGACGACTCATGGGTCCCTCCCGCCGGCGGTGCTCCTGGATCAAGGTCGGGCGACCGTGGCACCGCTTCTGCGACCACCATGCCGACCGATCTGTCACGTTGCCGTCACCGTGGGTGTGTTTGCGGTGACGCGCCCGGCCTGCGCGGCTCGGGGGGCGTCGGGCGGCTGGCCTGCCGGATGGGCGCGAGCGTGTCGTGCAGCAGGGCGGTCATCGCCGGGGACGGCTCCAGGCGCAGTTCCCGCAGGAGCAGGTCGCGGTAGGCGTAGAAGGCGTGCACGGCCTCGAAGACGTTGCCCTCGGCGAGGTGGACGCGCACCACCAGCCGGTGCGGGGTCTCGCGCAGTGGTTCCGCCGCCATGGCCTCCAGCGCGGCCTCCAGGGCCTCGCCGTGCCGTCCCGCCGCGAGGTGGTTGCGGGCCACCTGTTCGAGCATGTGCAGCCGCAGTTGACGCAGGCGTTCCCGTTCCAGCAGCACCCAGTCGTCGTACCAGCCGGGGAGCAGGTCGTGCCGGCCGGCGGTGAGGGCGGTGCCGGTGCTGCCGGGGTCGTCGCCGTCGCGGACGCGGGCGGCGGTGCTGGTCAGGTCATCGACGTCGAGCCGTACGCGGGGGTCGAGGCGGGTGGTGTCGCCGGTGGCGACCAGGGGGCAGCACGGGTCCTGGCGCAGCCGCCACAGCGCGGTACGCAGCGAGGACAGCGCCCGTTCCTCCGGTGCCTCGGGCCAGAGCAGGCCGGCGAGGTGGCTGCGGGTGGCGCCGGGGCGCAGCCCGATGAGCGCGAGGACCCGTTGCAGGCCGCGCGGCACGACGACGGGGGTCTCGTCGTGCAGCAGGCGGAAGCCGCCGAGCAGGTGCAGCGAGACGTCCGGGGTGGGGCCGCCGCCCGTGGTCGGCGTGGGCGGATCAGCGGTCACGGCGGCACCCCCTGCACCGGACCTCGTCCGGACTCCTCGTGCGTCCCGGCGCGCTCGCCCGGGGGCGCCACTGTCTCCGGTGGCGTCACGCGGCGCGGCTCGGGCGTCGCGACCGCCGGGCTGGCCCGCTCGAAGATTAACAACAGTGATTACGGTGAGTCAACATGGGGTTGGGTGTGGCTGCTGCCATCGTGGACGGCAAAGTGCCCGCCAACTGCGAATATTTGTCGCCATCGGGGTCGCCTTCTCAGGCGGAGCATGGATTGTCCACAGGATTCATCAACGCAGCGTCACTGTCGGTCGTGTCGGGGGGTGGGCCGGCGGTGACGCCTCGGTGACGGCGGTGCGCGCACCGTGGCGGCAGTCGTCCCGCGTGACGGCGAGTTCACGCCGCGCCGCTGCGCGCCCGAGGGAGGCAGTCCATGGATCGTTCGCTGATCGTCGCCAAGGTGGCACCCGACGCCGAGGAGCGGGTCGCCGAGATCTTCGCCGAGTCCGACGCGACGGAGCTGCCGCACCTGGCCGGGGTCCGGCACCGGTCGCTGTACCGGCTGGGTGACCTCTACGTCCACCTGCTGGAGACCGAGCGGCCGGGGGAGACGGCGGTGGAGGGCATCCGGGAGCACCCCGAGTTCGCCCGGGTCAGCGCGCGGCTGCAGCCGTACGTCTCGCCGTACCTGCCGACCTGGCGCTCGCCCCGGGACGCCATGGCGCGCTGCTTCTACCGCTGGGACCACGGCGGGCGGCGGCCGTGACCCCCACCGTCGGCGGGCGGGTGTGGCCGCGCTGCGCCGGATGCGCCGCACCGGACGACGGGAGGAGTCCCGTTCGCGTCCCCGCCGCCGGCCCGCCCGGCCCCGACCAGAGGAGAAACTGATGACCGTCACCCACGGCCGCCCGCTCACCGCCGAGATCACCGAGATCCTGGTGGCGCACTGCGGCTTGGACACCGAGGCCGCGGCCCGGGAGCCCGAAGCGTCCCTGGAGGACCTCGGCATGGACTCCCTCGCCCTGCTCGAACTGTCCGCGGTGGTCGCCGACCGGTACCGGGTGCGCCTGCCCGAGGACGCCGCGCGGCTGAGCATCGCCGAGGTCGCCGACCTGGTGACCCGGGCGACCGACCCGCCCGGGCACACCGAGAACAGCATCGTCATCGCCGCGCCGCTGCGGCTGGTCTGGGAGCTGACCAACGACGTGGCGAACTGGCCGAACCTGTTCACCGAGTACGCCTCCGCGCAGATCCTCGAACGCGACGGCCGCACCGTGCGGTTCCGCCTCACCATGCACCCCGACGAGAACGGCGCGGTGTGGAGCTGGGTGAGCGAACGCACCACCGACTGGGAGAACCGCGAGGTGCGGGCGCACCGGGTGGAGACCGGCCCGTTCGAGTACATGCGCATCCACTGGCGCTACGACACCGAGCCGGAGGGCACCCGGATGACCTGGGTGCAGGACTTCGCGATGCACCCGAGCGCTCCGCTGGACAACGCCGGGATGACCGAGCGGATCAACACCAACAGCCGCGTCCAGCTCGCGGTCATCAAGGAACGGATCGAGCGGGCGGCGCGGGCCGGCTCCGCCACCACGGGAGGCGACGATGAGTGAGACCACCGCCCAGCGTACGGCGGACGACCCGGCGTACCGGACGGTCGCCGCCCGCGACGTGCCGGCGGACCGGCGGCGCGGCGGCGAGCTGCGGGTGCTGCTCGGTCCGAGGACGGTCGGCAGCACCTCGGGGTTCATGGGGGTCGCCGCCCTCGCTCCCGGCGAGCGCATCGCCGAGCACTACCACCCGTACAGCGAGGAGTTCCTGTACGTGGCGCGGGGGGCGATCACCGTGGACCTGGACGACCGGCCGGTGCCGGTGGCCGCCGGGGAGGCGCTGTTCGTGCCGGTCAACGTGCGGCACCGGCTGCGCAACACCGGCGAGGAGCCGGCCGAGGTGGTGTTCCACCTGGGCCCCCTCGCGCCCCGGCCGGAGCTGGGGCACGTCGACACCGAACCGGCGGAACAGCGGGGCGCGTCGTGACCGCGCGCCGCACGGTGGTGACCGGCATCGGGGTGGTCGCCCCGGGCGGCGTGACCCGGGACCGGTTCTGGAAGACGATCACGGAGGGGCGCACGGCGACGCGGCGGATCACGTTCTTCGACCCGGCGCCGTTCCGCTCCCGCATCGCCGCCGAGTGCGACTTCGACCCGGTCGCCGCCGGGCTCACCGAGGCCGAGCGGCGCCGCGCCGACCGGTACGTGCAGTTCGCGCTCGCCTGCTCGATCGAGGCGGTCGCCGACAGCGGCCTGGAGCTGACCGACGCGCAGCGCGACCGCGCCGGGGTGGTGCTGGGCACCGCCGTCGGCGGCACCATGGCCCTGGAGCAGGAGTACGTGACCGTCAGCGACTCCGGCAGCCGCTGGCTGGTCGACCACGACCGGGGCGGGCCGTACCTGTACCAGGCGCTCGTGCCCAGCAGCCTCGCCGCCGACGTGGCGTGCCGGCACGGGCTGCACGGCCCGGCGCAGGTGGTCTCCACCGGCTGCACCTCCGGCATCGACGCCATCGGGTACGCCCACCAGCTCATCGCCGACGGCGAGGCCGACATCGTCCTCGCGGGGGCGGCGGACTCGCCGATCTCCCCGGTCACCGTGGCCTCGTTCGACGCGATCAAGGCGACCAGCCCCGACAACGACGACCCGGCGCACGCGTCGCGCCCGTTCGACGCCGACCGGCACGGTTTCGTCCTCGCCGAGGGCGCGGCGGTGCTGGTGCTGGAGGAGTACGGGCACGCCCGCCGCCGGGGGGCGCACGTCTACTGCGAGGTCGCCGGGTACGCCAGCCGCAGCAACGGTTACCACATGACGGGGCTGCGCCCGGACGGGCTGGAGATGGGGCTGGCCATCTCGGCGACCCTGAAGCAGGCGCGGCTCATCCCGCAGCAGGTCTCCTACATCAGCGCGCACGGCTCCGGCACCCGGCAGAACGACCGGCACGAGACGGCGGCGTTCAAGCGGGCCCTCGGCGAGGCGGCCCACCGGGTGCCGATCAGCTCCATCAAGTCCATGGTGGGGCACTCCCTCGGCGCGATCGGTTCCATCGAGATGGCCGCCTGCGCCCTCGCCATCGAGTACGGCGTGGTGCCGCCGACGGCCAACTGGGCCACCCGCGACCCGGAGTGCGACCTGGACTACGTGCCGAACGTGGCCCGGGAGGTGCCGGTCGACGTGGCGCTGTCGGTGGGCAGCGGCTTCGGCGGCTTCCAGTCGGCGATGGTGTTCCGCCGGCTGGGCGGGACGGGGCACGGCGGGGTGACGCACGGCGGCACCGCACAGGGCGGCTCCGCGCACGGCGGGGCGGCGTCGGGCGGGGCGGCGTGACCACCCGCGCGGTGGTCACCGGGATCGGGGTGGTCGCCCCGAGCGGCATCGGCGCCGAGGCGCACTGGGCCACGGTGGTGTCGCGGACCCGGCGCACCGGCCCGATCACCCTGTTCGACCCGGCGTCCTACCCCACCCGCGTCGCCGGTCAGGTGCCCGACTTCGAGGCGCTGACCTGGGCGGACAACCGCCGGCTGGTGCAGACCGACCGGTGGACGCACCTGGGGTTCGCGGCCACCCGGCTGGCGCTGGCCGACGCCGGGCTGCCCGAGCACGCCCCCGAGCCCTACGGGTACGCCGTGACCCTGGCCAGTTCGTCGGGCGGAAACCTGTTCGGGCAGCGGGAGCTGCAACGGCTGTGGGGCGGGCCGTCGCGCACCGTCGGGGCGTACCAGTCGATCGCCTGGTTCTACGCTGCCAGCGTCGGGCAGCTCTCCATCCACCACCAGTTCAAGGGCCCCTGCGGGGTGCTGGTCAGCGAGTCCGCCGGCGGGCTGGACAGTCTCGCGCACGCGGTGCGTACCGTGCGGCGGGGCACCCCTGTGGTGATCGCCGGGGCCACCGAGTGCCCGCTGAGCCCGTACGCGCTGGCCTGCCAGCTGCGGTCCGGGCTGCTCAGCGTCGCCGACGACCCCGCCCGGGCGTACCAGCCGTTCGACGCCGACGCCGCGGGGTACGTGCCGGCGGAGGGCGGCGCGGTGTTCGTGGTGGAGGAGCTGTCGCACGCCCTGGCCCGGGGGGCCCGCATCTACGGGGAGGTCACCGGCTGGGGGGCCACCCACGACGCGGTGCACACCGGCCCCGGCCGGGCCGGGGACCCCGTCCAGTACGCGCGGGCGATGCGGCTGGCCCTGGACCGGGCCGGCGTCACCCCCGACGACGTGGACGTGGTGCTGCCCGACGCGCTGGGTACGCCGGGCCACGACCGGGCCGAGGCCGACGCGCTGCGCGCGGTGTTCGGGGCCCGTCCCGTGCCGGTGACCACGGCCAAGCCGCTGACCGGCCGGGCGCACCAGGGCGGGTCGGCGCTGGACGTGGCCACGGCGCTGCTGGCCTTCGCCCACGACACGCTGCCCGCCTCCGCCGGCCCGGACCGGCCGGCCGACGGCTGCGAGCTGGACTTCCTGCGGGAGCCCCGCCGGCCCGCGTCCCGGGTGGCGCTGGTGGCCGCCCGGGGGTTCGACGGTTTCAACAGCGCGCTGGTGCTGCGGGGCGCGGCGGCCCGCCCGGCACCGGCGCCCCGCCGGGCGGCCGAGCCCGGCCCGACCCAAGGAGTGGCACGATGATCGAACAGCGGGCGCGGGTGGTCTTCCTGGTCCGGGTGCCGCAGCAGCGCACCGGGGACTTCCTGCGCGCCTACGAGGCCATCCGGCACCTGGTCGCCGAGGGGGTGCCGGGGCACCTGGTGGACCAGGTGTGCCGCTCGTCGGCCGACCCGGAGCAGTGGCTGATCACCAGCGAGTGGGTGAACCTGGCCGCGTTCGAGGCGTGGGAGCGCAGCCCGGAGCACCGGGACCTGGTCAAGCCGATGCGGGAGTGCTTCACCGACGCCCGGTCGCTGCGGTTCGTCGTCTACGCGCAGACGCCGGCCCTGGCCTGATTTCGCGGGCGGGGCACCCCGTCGCCATAAGATCGTGTATCTTCGATGGGTGGCTGCCGGTCGGCAGTCACCCATCGGCGTCAGGCCGACGTGGGGAGCCGTCAGCCTCACGCGGGCAGGCGTTCGGGCCGAATCTGGGCAGGCTGCCGCCCGGGTGTGCCGGCTCCACGGTGGGCAGGCTCCCGCCCTGCGCCGGCGGCGCGCCGACGGCCTCGCGGCCCCCGATCCTGCCCGGCGAACCGGCTGACCGGCAATCGGGCCGCACGACCTTTTTGATCTAGCCATTTGCATCTAGTAATGGTCTCGGCGGCTGTCGTAGTGTTCCGTCAGCACCCCGGAGGACGCACCACATTGGGCAGTTATGCCCATTTTCGATGCTGGGCGGTAGACCACAGTGACCATGGATCGTTCGGCAGCAGAATCTACAGTAGACCACCCTACCTGGGTTGACGACCTCTTGCTGGCCGGTCCGTCGGCCGAAGTTTGTCTGCGGCTGCCCGACCCGGTGGACCGGGGCACGCTGCGCCGGCTCGTCGCCGAGGCGCAGGCCCGGCTCACCGGCGCCGGGCTGCGTCCCGGGGGCGCCGCCGCGCTGCGCCTGCCGCCGTCGCTGGCGTACGTGGTGAACCTCCTCGCCACCTGGCGCACCGGGGCCCAGGCGATCCTGCTCGACCACCGGCTCACCGACCACGAGGTGCAGGGCGCGCTCGCGCGGCTCACCCCGCAGGTCGTCGTCGCCCCGGTGCGCAGCGGCGGTGCCGCGCTGAAGATCTTCGTCGACGTCACCGAGGGCGTCACCGCCTACTCGGACCGGCCCGCCGGCAGCCCGCACGCGGTGATCCAGCTGAGCTCCGGCTCCACCGGACCGTCCAAGGTGATCGGTCGCAGCGCCGCGTCCCTCGTCGCCGAGGTGCGCCGCTACACGCGCATCGACGGCGTGGCCCTGCCCGGCGAGCGGATCATCCTGCTGCCGTCCATGGTGCACGTGCTCGGTCTCGTCGGCGGGCTGCTCTACGGCCTGCACGCCCACGTGACGCTGGTGCCGCCGGACCGGCTCAGCGGCGACGCGGTCCTGGCCGCCATCGCCGCCGACGACACCCCCGCCACCGTGCTCGGCGTGCCGTTCCACATCGGACTGCTCGCCTCCACCCGGCCGACCGGCCCGCTGCCGCAGTTCAAGCGGATGACCACCGGCGGCGAGCTGGTCCCGCCGGCCGTCGTCAATGCGTTCGTCGACCGCTTCGGCGTGCCGCTGGGCAACATGTACGGGATGACCGAGGTCGGCGTCATCGGCACCGACCTGCACGGCTGGCACCGGCCCTCGATCGCCCCCGCCCCCGGGATCACCGTCCGCGAGTCGGCCACCGGCGAGCTGTGGGTGAGCTGCCCGGACTCGCCGTACGTCGGGCTGTCCGACCCGGACCGCTGGGCCGACGGCTGGCTGCACACCCGCGACGCCGGCACCGTCGACCCCGACACCGGCCTGGTCACCGTGCGCGGCCGGCTCGACTCGCAGGTCTCCGTCGGCGGGCTGAAGGTCGACCTCACCGAGGTGGAGGCCACCCTCGCCGGGCTGCCCGGCGTCGCCGCCGCCGTGGTCGTGCACGACGGCGACATCACCGCGTACGTGCAGCCGGACGGGCCGCTGTCGGAGGAGGTGCTGGAGAAGCTGCTCGCCGAGCGGCTCGCCGCCTACAAGCGGCCCCGCGTCCTGCACCTGCTCGACCGGCTGCCCCGGACCACCACCGGCAAGCTGGTCCGCTCGACCGAGGCGCTGCGGGCGGCCACGCCGTGACCGGCCCGCTCCGGCGGCCCGTCGCGGTGCCCGCCGACCTGACTGATCGATCAGTCGATCACCAGCTCGACGCCGTCCGCCGGCCCGTCGACCGCCAGGGCCAGCACCAGGCCGCCGGCCGGAACCGGCCCGTCGCCGGCCGGGCCGCCGCCTGCGGTCAGCCGGGGGTGGCCGACCCGCAGCCCACCGGTCCCCGGGACGGGGCGCAGCAGCTCACCCGGCCCGCCGGGGACCGGCATCGGCCGGCGCAGGCCGCCGTCGCGCAGGCCGCGCCCGAGCGCCTTGCCGACCGCCTCCTTGGCCGTCCACAGCAGCAGGAACGCCTCGACGCGGTGCCCGGGAGGGCGTCCGCGCAGCCAGGCCGCCTCCTGCGGGGCGTACCAGCGGCGGGCCAGCGCCAGCGCGGGCAGCTCCCGGTGGCGCTCGACGTCGACGCCGACCCCGCCGCCGCGGCGGGCCGCCACCACCACGACCCCGCCGGTGTGGCTGACGCTCACCGGCAGCTCCACCGCGTCACCGGCGTCGACGAGCGGCCGCCCGGCCGCGTCGCGTCGCACCCGGATCTCCGCCTCCGCCCGGCCGAGCAGCGTGCCACCCGCGCGCCGCAGCAGCCGCCGGGCCGCCGCCGGCCGATCGCCGTCGGTACGGCCGAGGAACACGTACACGGTGTCCCGACCGGGCACCGCTGACTGGCTCACGGAAAGAGGTTAACCATGCGCGACGAGGTCCGTGCCTTCGTCATCTCCCAGCTCGACGACATGAACTACGACGTCGACGGCATCGACGACGACACCACCCTCGGCCCGGCCGGCGTCGACCTGGAGTCGCTGGCCCTGGCGGACCTGGCCGTCCGCGTCGAGGACCGCTACGGCCTGAAGTTCGCCGACGACGAGTCCGAGAAGCTGGCGCTGATGACGGTCGGCGAGTTCACCACGATGGTCGCCGACCGGGTCGCCGCGACGGCCGACGGCAACTCCTGATGGCCGGTCAGCCCGACCTGGGGCGAGCTGACCTGCTGACCATGCTCGCCGAGATGACCGCGAAGCCCGTCGACCAGGTGTCCGACCGGGTGGGCTCGATGGAGCTCGCCTGGCTGGTCCACCTCGTCGAACAGCGCTACGACCGCCGGCTCGACCTCACCGACGACCAGCTCGCCGGCATCCGGACGGTCGACGACGCCCTGGCGGTGTTCCACACCTGCCTGACCGCCCCCGCAGATGGCTGAGCGGGCCCCCGTACGGATCACCGGTGTCCACGCGCTCAGCGCCCTCGGCAGGGGCGCCGACGCCCAGCTCGCCGGGGTGCTCGCCGGCGCCCCCGCGTTCCGGCCCGTCGGCCGCTTCGACACCAGCGCCCGGCGGGTCGGCGTGGCGGCCACCCTGGCGGACGCCGGCCCGCTGGCCGACGAACTGACCGGGGCGGTGCACACCGCGTGCGCCGCCGCCGGGCTCGACACCGCCGGCCGGGCCGCCGCGCCGCTGCTGCTCGCCGCCCACGGCGGCGCGGGCGCGCCGGCGCTGGCCGGGGAGCTGGCCCGCCGGTGCGGGCTGGCCGGTGCGTCCCGGGTCTACACCAGCGCCTGCGTGTCGGCGTCCACCGCGGTCGCCGACGCCGCCGCGCTGATCGGCCGGGGCGACGTCGACCGGATCGTCGTCGCCGCCGGGTACCTGGTCGAACCCGACCAGTACGCGCTCTTCGACGCCGGCCGGGCCCTCGCCACCGACGGCGCGGTCCGCCCGTTCAGCGCCGGGCGGCGCGGGCTGCTGCTCGGCGACGGCGTGGCCGCCGTGGTGCTGGAGTCCGCCGCCGCGGCGGCCCGGCGGGACGCGCCGACGCTGGCCTCGGTGCTCGGCTGGGGCCGGGCCGGCGACGCCTACCACCCCTGCCAGCCCGACCCGCAGGGGCGCGGCCTGGCGCGCGCGCTCGGCGCGGCCCTGCGCCGCGCCGGCCTGCGCCCCGAGGACATCGGGTACGTCAACGCCAACGCCACCGGCACCGGCTACAGCGACGCGGCCGAAGCGGCGGCGCTGCGGCTGGCCTGGGGCGAGCACGCCCACCGGGTGCCGGTCAGCTCGACCAAGGCGCTGCACGGGCACGCGCTGGAAGCGTCCGGGCTGCTGGAGCTGGTGGTGACCGTGCTGGCCGTACGGCACGGGAAGCTGCCGGTCAACGCCGGCTGGCTCGGCCCGGACGAGGCGTGCCCGCTCGACGTCATCCGCGACGCGCCCCGCCCGGCCGCCACCGGTTACGCGGTGAGCCTCAACGCCGCGTTCGGCGGCGCCAACACCGCCCTGCTGGTCGGTGCGGCGTGACCGGCACCGGGGAGCTGCCGACGGCGACGGACGGCCGGCTGCGGGTGCTCGCGCAGGCGCGCTGGCCGGAGCCGGGCGACGCCGCCCCGCCGACCCTGCCCGGGTTCGTGCACTCGCAGTTCAGCCCGGTCGTCGCGGCCGTCGCCGACCGGTGCCTCACCCGACGCCACGGCGAGCGACCGGCCCCGGAACCGGCCGGCGGGCGCACCGCGGTGGTGCTGGTCAGCGCCGCCGGGGACCGGGCCAGCGCCGACCACGTGCACGCCACGGTCGCCGCCGGGGGACGACCGGGCCCGCTGTTCTTCTTCCAGTCGGTGCCCAACAGCGTGGCCGGGCACGTCGCCGCGCGCTGGGGGCTGGGCGGGCCGGTGGTCTGCCTCGCCCCGACCGGGGACCCGCTGGCCGAGGGAACGGCCGAGGCGGAACTGCTGCTGAGCGACGGCGACGCCGACGAGGCACTACTGATCCTGATCGAACAGGCACCCGACGACGCCGGTGCGGGCGTCCAGGCCGCGGCACCGGGCTCCCCGCCCGGGACCGCCGCCGTCGCGGTGCTGCTGGGGCGAGGAGACGCACGATGAAGACCAAGGGACTGCGCGGCGTGCTGGCCGCCGACACCGAGCTGGGCGCCGGCAACGTGCTGGCCCGGGTGCTGGCGCACGGCGCCGACCCGGACGGCCCCGGCCTGACCTTCGACACGGAGGTCGACGGGCACCCCGCCGAGCGCCCGCTGACGCTCGGGCAGCTCGACGAGCGGGTCGCCGCCCGCGCCGCCTGGCTGCGCGCCCGGGGCGTCAAGCCCCGCGACCCCGTCGCCGTCTGGGCCACCGCCGCCGCCGACATGGTGCTCAGCTTCCTGGCGCTGACCCGCCTCGGCGCGATCCCCGCGCTGATGAACGGCAGGCTGCGCCCGGAGATCGCCGCCGAGTACATCCGCCGGCTGCGCGGCGCGGGCGTGCTCGCCGACGCCGCGCACACCGAGCTGCTGGCCGGGCACGACCTCGGCGCGCCGCTGCTCGGCACGCCCGCCGACGCCGGCACGGGCGACCCGGCCGCCGCCGGGGCCCACTACCGGCACCACCCCGACGACCCGATCGTCATCACCCACACCTCCGGCACCACCGGCGTGCCGAAGGCGGTGCTGCACTCGCACGCGAGCCTGTTCGCCGCCACCCGGCACCTGCTGTCCATGCCGCAGGCGCAGGGCACCCGCCGCATCCTCAACGCGCTGCCCGCCCCGCACACCGCGACCGTGCTCATGGTCAACCAGGCGCTGGGCAACCGGGCGGAGATGTTCCTGCTGTCCGACCAGGGCGGCGAGCGGGTCCTCGACGCGATCCAGCGGTGGCGGCCCGACGGCGTGTTCGGGTTCTCCGTCACCTGGGCGGAGCTGGCCCGGTTCGACCTGTCCGCGTACGACCTGGACTCGGTGCGGCTGTGGTTCAACACCGGCGACTGCTCGCACGAGCCGCACGTGCGCCGGCTCGTCGCGGTCGGCTCGCGGGACACCGTGACCCGCCAGGGCGTGGTGCGGGTGCCCGGGTCCGTGTTCATCGACGGGCTGGGCTCCAGCGAGATGGGCCACTCGATGTTCCACATCACCCACACCGCCGACACCGACCGGTACGGCCGCTGCGTGGGCCGCCCGTACCAGTTCACGAAGGTCGCCGTGCTCGACGCCGACGGCAACGAGCTGCCCCCGGGGCAGGTCGGCTTCCTCGGCATCGACTCGCCGTCGCTGTTCCGGGGCTACTGGAACGACTCGGTCACCACCTACCGGTTCCGGCTGCGCGGCTGGTACCTCACCGGCGACCTGGTCTACGCCGACGCCGACGGGCGCTACTACCACCTGGACCGGGCCGTCGACTCCGTCGAGGTCGGCGACGGCCGGCGGTTCTTCACCGCCCTGTCCGAGGAGCGGGTCCTCGCCGCCTGCCCCGACGTCACCGACTGCACCGTGGTGATCGTCAAGGAGGACGACCGCGTCGTCACCGACGTGCTGCTGGAGCTGGCGGCCGGGGCCGACCCGGGCGTCGACCGCACCGAGGCGGTGCGCGCCGCGCTCGGCGCGGACGTCGGGGCGACCCTGCGCCGGGTGGTGCCGGTGCGCTCCGAGGACATCCCGGTCACCGTCACCGGCAAGGTCCGCAAGGTGGTGCTGCGCGAGCGCTACCTGACCGAGTCGTCGTCGTGACCGCCCTCATCACCGGGATGGGCCTGCTGACCCCGGCCGGGCGGGGGACGGGGGAGACCCTCGACGCCCTGCTCGCCGGCCGGTCCGGGCTGGTCCGCCCGCCGCAGGACCACCCGGCCCACGGGTCGCTGGAGGCCGCCGGGCTGCTGCCGGACATCGACCCGCGCACGGTCGCGTCCGGCCCGGAGACCCGGGTGCTGGACCGGATCGTCGTGCTCGCCCTGCTCGCCGCCGCCGACGCGCTCGCCGACGCCGGCATCGAGGTGGGCCGCGACGTCGACCCCGCCCGGATCGGCGTGATCGTCGGCGGCGTCGGCGGGATGGCCACCCTGGAGCGGCAGGTGCTGGCGCGGGCCGAGCGGGGCCGGGCGGCGGTCAGCCCGTACCTGCTCACCGGGATCCTGCCGAACATGCCGGCGGCGCGCATCGCCATCGCCCACGGCATCCGCGGCTACAGCTCGTCGGTCGGCACGGCGTGCGCCTCCGGCGCGCAGGCCGTCGCCGACGCGGTCCGGCTGATCCGGGCCGGGGAGGCCGACGTGGTGGTCTGCGGGGCCAGCGAGGCCCCCCTGTTCCCCACCTTCGCCGACACCTTCGGCAACGCCCGGGCCCTCGCCCGGGGCTGGGCCGACCCGGCCGAGGCGAGCCGGCCGTTCGACGCCCGCCGCAACGGCTTCGTCCTCGCCGAGGGCGCGGCGCTGCTGGTGCTGGAACGTGCCGAGCACGCCGCCGCCCGCGGCGTGGCCGGCTACGCCGAGGTGGCCGGGTACGGGGCGAACACCGACGCCCACCACCCCACCGCGCCCCGGCCCGACGGGGCGGGAGCGGCCGAGTGCATGCGCCAGGCCCTGGCCGGCGGCGCGGTGACGGCCGGCGACGTCGGCTACGTCAACGCCCACGGCACCGGCACCAAGCTCGGCGACATCGCCGAGATCACCGCCCTGACCGACGTGTTCGGCGAGGGCCGGGTGCCGGTCAGCTCCACCAAGGCGCTCACCGGGCACCTGCTCGGCGCGTCCGGGGTGCTGGAGGCCGCCGCCACCGCGCTGGCGCTGGGCCGGGGGCTGCTGCCGCCGACCTGGAACCTCGACGACCCGGACCCGGCCTGCCCGGCGGACCACATCCGCAAAGAGGCCAGGCGGGCCGACGTGGAACACGCGCTGACCAACTCGTTCGGCTTCGGGGGGCAGAACGTGAGCCTGCTGCTGCGGCGCACCGCCGGTGCGGGTGCGCGCGCCGCCGCGCCGGGAGGTGATCTCGCGTAACACCCCGGGCGGGGGAGCCCGGACGGCAGTCACGGGGGGACATGGGGAAGGGCTGGTAAATGGACATCCGTTCTATAGATCACATCGAACTCTTCGTGGGGGACGCCCGGCAGGCCGCCTTCTACTTCGGCACCGCCGTCGGGTTCCGCCTGGCCGGTCAGGGCGGCCCCGAGACCGGGCTGGCGGGGCAGCGGTCGCTGCTGCTGCGCCAGGCCGACATCCGGATGGTGCTCACCTCCGGGCTGACGGCCGGGCACCGGGCGTCGACGTACGTGCAGCGGCACGGCGACGGCATCGCCGTGGTGGCGCTGGAGGTCGACGACGCCGCCGGTGCGTACGCGGAGCTGGTGGGCCGGGGGGCGACGCCGGTGACGCCGCCGGCCACCTTCACCGGCGCGGACGCCGAGGTCGTCACCGCCGAGGTGGCCGGCTTCGGCGACGTGCTGCACCGGCTGGTGGAGCGCCGGGGCGACCGGCGCGACTTCCTGCCCGGCGCGTTCGAGACCACCGAGCCCACCGAGCCGGCCGGCGACGACGGCCTGCTCGCCGAGATCGACCACCTGGCGATCTGCGTGCCGCCGGGGCAGCTCGACGCGACCGTCGCCCACTACGAGCGGGTCTTCGGCTTCGCGCAGATCTTCACCGAGCACGTCGAGGTCGCCGGGCAGGCGATGAACTCCACCGTGGTGCAGAGCCCGTCCGGGCGGGTCACCCTGGTGCTGCTGGAGCCGGACCGCAGCCACCGGCCCGGGCAGATCGACGCGTTCCTCACCGAACACGCCGGGGCCGGCGTGCAGCACCTGGGGCTGCGCACCGACGACATCGTCACCGCCGTCGGCGCGCTGCGTTCCCGGGGCGTCCGGTTTGCTGGCACCCCGGGGGCCTACTACGACGACCTGGAGCGGCGGGTCGGCCCGGTCGACGCGCCGCTGGACCGGCTGCGCGAGCTGAGCATCCTGGTCGACCGCGACCACGGCGGCCAGCTCCTGCAGATCTTCACCGAGTCGATGCACGTGCGACGCACCCTCTTCCTCGAACTCATCGAGCGACGCGGGGCGCTGACCTTCGGCAGCGGCAACATCAAGGCCCTCTACGAGGCCAAGGAACGGGAGCTGGCCGCGGCGGGGGCGACCCCCGCCGTCGCGGCTGGCACGGCACAAGGGGTTGGGGCATGACCACCACACAGATCCACCCGGCGCTGACCGCGCAGGAGGAGGCGCTGCTGCCGTCCGACGAGGACGTGCGGCACTACGCCGAGCACGGCTGGTACCTGTCGAAGAAGCTGTTCACCGACGAGGAGGTGGACGCCCTCGTGGCGGCCACCGACCGGTACTACGACGGCGAGCGGGACCGCACCCTGCCGGTGCGCCCGCCGAAGCTCGCCTACTGGGACCCGTCGAAGGGCCCGGTGCAGCGGCACAACGACTACGTCCACTACGAGCACGACGGGATCGCCGCGATCCTGCGCAAGCCGCTGCTCGGGGCGGTCGCCGCCCGGCTCGCGCGGGCCGCCGAGATCCGGGTGTTCCAGTCCACGCTGATCTACAAGCCGCCGATCGACGGCGAGCCGTCGAACATCGTGCCCTGGCACTTCGACAAGCACTACTGGTCGTCCTCGTCGTCGGAGGACATGCTCACCGCGTTCATCCCGTTTCACGACTGCGGTGAGGAGATGGGCACGATCACCATGGTCGACGGGTCGCACCGGTGGAAGGAGATCGGCGCCGACGACACCGTCGTGCGGCACTTCGCCGAGCGCGACCGCGACCAGCTCGAGGAGATGCTGGCCCGCAACGCCGCGCACAACGGGGCCCAGATCCGCAAGATCCCCATGGTGATCCCGAAGGGACACGTGAGTTTCCACCACTGCCGCACCTACCACGGCAGCGGTGCGAACGTCAGCGGTCGCCCGCGCCGGGCGATCTCGCTGCACCTGCAGGACGGCGCGAACGCCTACCGGGAGTTCCCGCTCTCCGACGGCACCCTCGCCGCGTACAACCACGACGTGCTGGTCCGCCGCACCCACGACGGGCGGCCGGACTACGCGGACCCCGACTTCTGTCCGGTCATCTGGCGCGACCGCGCCCAGCAGGGAGGCTGACAATGTCACGGTACGACTGGGGTAAGACGCACCCGGGCATCGAGCGGTTGGAGCAGGCGGTGACCGACCGCCGCGACGTGGTGGTCAAGCACCCCCTCTACGCCAACCTGGACACCCACGAGGCGCTGGTGACCTTCATGGAGCACCACGTCTTCGCCGTGTGGGACTTCATGTCCCTGCTGAAGTCGCTGCAGCGGCAGCTCACCTGCGTGGACGTGCCGTGGATCCCCACCGGCCCGACCGGCAGCCGGCGGCTGATCAACGACATCGTGATGGTCGAGGAGAGCGACGAGCTCGGCGAGGGCTACATCAGCCACTTCGAGCTGTACGTGCGGGGCATGGCCGAGGCGGGGGCCGACACCGGCGCCGTGGAGGCGCTGATCGACCTGCTGCGCGCCGGCACGCCGGTGACCGAGGCGCTGGCGAAGGCCGGCGTGCCCGGCCCGTCGGCGGCGTTCGCCGCCACCACCTGGAAGATCATCGAGTCGACGCCGGTGCACTGCCAGGCGGCGGCCTTCGCGTTCGGCCGCGAGGACCTGATCCCCGACATGTTCACCCAGGTCGTCGCCGTCAACGAGCGCAGCCAGAAGCTGCACACGTTCGTCGACTACCTGGAGCGGCACATCGAGGTCGACGGGGAGCAGCACACCCCGATGGCCATGCAGATGCTCGCCGACCTGTGCGGTGACGACGACACCAAGTGGCAGGAGTGCGCCGACACTGTCAACCTGGCGCTCGCCGCCCGCGCGCAGCTCTGGGACGACATCCTCGCCGCGATCAAGGAGGGTCGCCCGGCGTGACCCGCGACGATCCCGTCCGGCTGTACCGCACGGTGCGGCTGATCCGCCGGTTCGAGGAGCGGGCCGTCGACCTGGTCCGCGCCGGGGCGATCGTCGGCGGCATCCATCCGTACCTCGGTCAGGAGGGGATCGCCGCCGGGGTCTGCGCGGCGCTGCGCGACGACGACCTGGTCACCGGCACCCACCGCGGGCACGGCCACGTGCTCGCCAAGGGGGCCGACCCGGCCCGCATGCTCGCCGAGCTGCTGGGCCGCGAGACCGGGCTCAACCGGGGCCGGGGCGGCTCCATGCACGCCGCCGACCTCGCCGTCGGGGTGCTCGGCGCGAACGCCATCGTCGGTGCCGCCGGCGCGATCCTCACCGGAGCGGTGTGGGCGCGTCGGCGGCGCGGCGACGACCTCGTCGGGGCCACCTTCTTCGGCGACGGCGCGGTCAACGAGGGGATGCTGCTGGAGGCGTTCAACCTGGCCGCGCTGTGGCGGGTGCCGGTGCTGTTCGTCTGCGAGAACAACGGCTACGCCACCACCATGCCCGTCGAGGGCGCGGTGGCCGGCACGATCCCCGGCCGCGCCGAGGCGTTCGGCATGCCGGCGGCCGTCGTCGACGGCCAGGACCCCGAGGCGGTACGCGACGCCACGGCCGCCGCCGTCGCCCGGATGCGCGCCGGGGGCGGGCCGGAGCTGATCGAGGCCCGCACCTACCGGTTCGACGCCCACCACACCTTCGAGCACGCGGTACGTCTCGACTACCGCGCGCCGCAGGAGGTGGCCGCCGGCCGGTCCCGCGACCCGGTCGACATCCAGGGGGCCCGGCTGTCCGAGGCGGACCGGGCCGCCGTCGACGCCGAGGTCGAGGCGACCCTCGACGCGGCTCTGGAGTTCGCCCTGGCCAGCCCCGAGCCCGACCCGGCCGGCGCGCTGGAGCACCTGTACGCCAGCGGGCTGGTCGCCCGGACGGGAGGTGGCTGATGCCACGGCTGTCGTACCGCAAGGCCCTCACCCGGGCCCTGGCCGACGAGATGAGCCGCGACGAGTCGGTGTTCCTGCTCGGCGAGGACATCCGGGTGGCCGCCTCGAACGTCACCGCCGGGCTGCTGAAGCGGTTCGGGCCGGACCGGGTGCTGGACACCCCGCTGTCGGAGCAGGCGTTCACCAGCTTCGCCACCGGCGCGGCCCTGGCCGGGCTGCGCCCGGTGGTGGAGTTCCAGATCCCGTCCCTGCTGTTCCTGGTCTTCGAGCAGATCGTCAACCACGCGCACAAGTTCCCGCTGATGACGGGCGGGCAGGCCGAGGTGCCGGTCACCTACCTGGTGCCGGGCTCCGGCTCGCGGACGGGGTGGGCGGGGCAGCACTCCGACCACCCGTACAGCCTGTTCGCCCACGTCGGGGTGACCACGGTGGTCCCGGCCACCCCGGCCGACGCGTACGGGCTGCTGGTCTCGGCGATCCGGCACGTCGACCCGGTGGTGGTGTTCGCGCCGGCCGGGGCGATGGACGTGCGCGCCGACGTGGACTTCGCCGCCCTGGCCCCGGTGCCGATCGGGCGGGGGCGGGTGCACCGGGCCGGCGACGACGTGACGGTGGTCGCCGTCGGGCACCTGGTGCACGACGCGCTCGCCGTGGCCGAGGAGCTGGCCGACCAGGTGTCGGTGGAGGTCTTCGACCCGCGCACGCTCTATCCGTTCGACTGGGACGGGCTGACCGCGTCCGTGGCCCGCACCGGGCGGCTGGTCGTGGTCGACGACTCCAACCGGTCCTGCGGGATCGCCGGGGAGATCATCGCGACCGTGGTGGAACGGGTGCGGCTGCTCGCGCCGCCCCGGCGGGTCACCCGCCCCGACGGCGCGGTGCTGCCGTTCGCCCCGGCGCTGGACCGGGCCGTGCAGCCCGGCCGCGAGCAGCTCACCGCCGCCATCCAACTCACCATGAAGGACGAGTGATGATCGACCCCAACTACCCCTGGCCGCCGCTGGACCAGGCGTGGAACGACCTGCCGGAGTCGACCCGCGCGGCGATGGTGGCCGCCGGGGCGGGCGCGTGGAAGGAGGTCTTCTACGGCTGCGCGACGTACAACCAGACGTGGCGGCTGGCCCGGCCCCCGGTGATGCCGGCGGACGCGTTCCGCGAGCTGAACGAGGTGTGCGACCGGCTCGCCCAGCTCATCCTGGAGGCGTGCCAGCGGCGGGCCCGCACCGCCGGGGAGCTGACCCGGCTGCTCGGGGTGCCGGCGGAGGAGACGAAGCTGCTCGACACCGACGAGGTGCTGTCGGAGGCGCTGCTGGCCGCGTACCGGCCGGACGTGCTGATCTCCGGCGGGGTGCCGAAGTTCGTCGAGTACAACATCGACAGCAGCCTCGGCGGCGGCTTCGACGCCGACACGGTCGTCTACCGGTACGCGAAGCTCTACGCCGAGCGGGGCATCCTCGACGGGCTGGCGGTGCGGCCCGCCCCGTCCCTGCTGGACCAGCGGTTCGTGGCGATCCGCGACGAGCTGGGCCTGGCCGACGGGGCCCGGGTGGCGCTGCTGCTGGACTTCGACGCCGACTACCCGGGCCTGGAGACGCCGGACGACTTCATCCGGATCCTGTCCCCGCTGGCCGACCGGGCCCGCCACTTCGGCATCGACCTGGTCATCGCCCAGCTCAAGCTGGCGACCCTGGACGAGGACAAGCGGCTCGTCGTCGACGGCGCCCCGGTGGACGCGCTGTTCCGGCTCTTCGTGCCCAACCGGGTGCACGCCAGCGCGGGCCTGGACGCGGTCGCCGGTGCCCTCGCCGCCGGGACCCTGCCCATGTTCGTCAGCTCCGCCGCCTGGCTGCTCGGCAACAAGATCAACTTCGCCTGGCTGTGGGAGGACCTCGACACCCTGCCCGAGCCCGACCAGGCGCTCGTGCGCCGGTACGTCCCCCGCACCACCGCCCTCACCGCCGCCGAGCTGCCCCGGGCGCTGGCCGACCAGCACGACCTGGTCGCCAAGCCCGCCGACGGCTCCGCCGGCATCGGCGTGCTGTTGGGCCGCGAGACCGACCCGCAGAAGTGGGAGGAGGGGCTGCGCGCCGCCCTCGACGAGGGCGGCTACATCCTGCAGGAGTACATGCCCGCCGACCGGGTGGCGATGGACTTCGTGCGGATGGAGACGGGAGAGACGGTCACCGCCGACGTCCCGTACAGCCTCGCGCCCTACCTGTTCGGCCGCACCGGCTCGGGCGGCCTGGCCCGGGTGGGCTTCCCCGGCTGCGACAGCGTGCTCAACCTCGCGCGCGGGGTCCTGCTCACCGGCATCCTGCTCACCGACTGACCGCCTCCCCGGCGGCGGTCTCCCCGAGGGCCGCCGCCGGGGGAGGTCACCGGCGCGCGGCGAGGTGCGCGCCGAGACGGCGGACCGTCTCGGCGGCGGCGATGGCGTCGCTGCGGGCGCTGCCGTGCCGGCCGTCGCCGCTGTACAGCGTCGGGTCGGCCACCGCCGGGTGGTCGGTCAGGTGCACGTGCAGGGTGCCGAGCCGCTCGCCCAGGGCCCGGGTGTGCGCCGCCAGCCGGCGCATCCGCTCGCCCAGGCCCTCCCGCAGCCGCGCCGGCACCGCCGGGCTGTGCGACACGTCGAACATGCCCACCGTGACCACGTCCGCCCCCGCCGCCTGAAGGCCGGTGACCATCGCGGCCAGCTCCGCGTCGACGGCGTCCGCGTCGTAGGCGGAGCGGAACGCGTCGTTGCCGCCGCACACCACCAGCGCCAGGTCCGGGGCGAACTCCACCGCCGGGGCGAGCTGGGTGGCGCGGACCTCGTGCGCCCGCAGCCCCCGCAACCCCAGATTGAGGTACGCCAGCCCGGGGCGGGCCGCGTCCAGCTCGGCGGCGATCCGGTCGGCCCACTGCACGTCCGGGTACCCGTCGACGGGCTCGCACAGCCCCTCGGCGACACTGTCGCCGAGCACCACGAACCGCCGCCACGGGTGCCCGGCGAGCAGCCGCGCGCTCTCGCCCGCGCGCAGGCAGTACGGGTCGGTGGCTTCGGTGCGGCTCGACGGCATGATCGGCACGCTAGCCGACCCGCCCGCCGCGTCGACACCCCTACCCGTCGAGCGTCACCTCGGCCAGGTACACGCAGGTCCGCTCCTCGTGGGAGGAGTAGTAGCTGACCCGCAGCACCCCGTCGTGCCAGTCCAGCCCCGGGTAGCCGCAGTCGCCGCCGGAGGGCAGCGCCACCAGCTCGGTCAGGACGCCCCGGTGCGGGTCGACGGCGCAGACGGCGGTGCGCGGGCCGCCGTCGAGCAGGCGTACCCCGGCGACGAGGCGGCCGTCGGGCAGCCCGAGCAGGGCCGGCCCGCCCACCCGCACCCCGAGGTCGGTCCACGTCCAGTGCCGGTACGGCGGGCGGGCCCGCCCGAGCTGGGCGGTGGCCGCCTCCCGGTCGCGGCGCAGCAGGCAGGTGGCGGTGCCGTCGGGGCCGAAGACCAGCCCGGACTCGTTGGGGTAACCGCCGAGGAAGAGGGTGTCGACGACCGGTTGCAGGTCGAGCCCGTCGCCGCTGCGGTAGAGCCGGACGAACCGGGGCTCCCGGGTGGCGTACCCGATGCCATACATGGCCCCGCCGTGCCAGACCGCCTGCCACACCCAGATGTCGCGCTCGCCGACCGGCATCGGCTCGCCCCAGCGCTGCCCGTCGGCCGACAGCCAGGTCAGCGTGCGGAACGTCGCCGGCCCCGCCTCGCGCCCGGTGGCCCGTCCTGCGGCCTGCCCGGCCACGTCGCCGGTGCCCGCGTCGCCGGTGCCCGCGTCGTCTCCCGTTGCGGTGACCGCCGCGGCGAGCAGTTGCAGCCGGCCGTCGGGCCGGGTCACGAACCGGGGATCGCGCAGGTCGGTGGCCGCCCGCTCCAGCCGGGCGACCGGGGACCAGTCCCGCCCGTCGGCGGAGGCGAGCACCCGGATCGCGCCGTCGGCGGAGAGGTGCCCGGCGCCCTCCCGGTACGCGCACAGCCACCGGCCCCGATGACGGACCAGGTCGGTGAAGGCGTTGTGCCCGGCGGCGTCGCCGATCCGGCGCACGGTGCCGAGCCGGGCGGTGGCCACCGGGCTGTCGGTCGATGACGGCATGGTTCTCCTCGCGGGTCGCCGGTCCGGTCGCGCCCGGGGAGGCAGTCGGTGCGACCCGACCGGCCACGGTAGGCGCACCACCCGACGCGACGCGGGCCCGCCGGAGAACACGGGGCGAACATGCGAGGAAGCCATGTCGGGCGGGTGGGGGTATCCCGGCGCGCGGATACCCCCACCCGCCCGACATGCCGAGCAGGCCCCTACCCGGCGGGCGGCGCGGCCGGCGGGGTCGGGGCCGGGCGCGACCGGCCCGCGCGCAGCGGCCCGGCGAGCAGCGGCCCCACGGTCAGCACCGCGCACAGCACCGCCATCACCAGCAGCGCCGGCTTGAGGCCCAGCACGGCCACCGACCAGCCGCCCAGCAGCGCGCCGACGGGCAGGCCGACGAACGCCAGCGAGCCGGCGATGCCGAGCACCCGGGTCTGCAACGCGTCGGGCACCCGCTCGTAGAGCGTCGCCCCCAGCAGCGGGTTGACGGCGGCGATGCCGATGCCGGACAGGAACGTCACCACCAGCACCACCACGAGGTGGTCGGTGACCGCCATGGTCAGCAGCCGGGGCGCGCCGCTCATCGCCGCGCCGACGGCGAAGACGAGCGTGCGGGGCAGCCTCGGGCCGACCATCGTGAACACCACGTTGCCCAGCAGCGCCCCCGCGCCGAACACCCCCAGCACCAGGCCGAAGCCGGCCGGGTCGCCGAGCACGTCGCGTACCCATACGGGGATCCACACGGCGGTGTTGGCGGCGGCCATCATGTTCAGCGCGGAGACCACCAGCAGCATGGCCAGCAGCACCCGGTCGGTGCGCAGGTAGGCGAACCCGGTGCGCAGGGCCCGGAAGTAGCTCTCCCGGGGCGCGGCGGGCGCGTCGGCGGCCGGCGGGCGCACCAGCAGCCCGACCAGCAGCGCGCAGAGCGCGAAGGTGCCCGCGTCGATCCAGATGGCCCGGGTCACCCCGACCCAGTCGATGAGCAGGCCCCCGATCACCGCGCCGAAGAGGGTGACGCCCCGGGCCAGCCCGTCGTAGGCGGAGGTGAGCCGGATCAGCTGCACCCCGGCGCGCTGCGCCGCCGGCCGGAACATGACGTGCTTGACGCGGTCGCCGATGCCGCGCAGCCCGCCGGCCACCGCGACGAGGGCGACCAGCGCCCCGAAGCCGAGCCACGGGGTCATCGCCACCACCGCCACGGCCGCCGCGCTCGCGGCGTCCACCACGATGGACGTACGGCGCACCCCGAACCGGTCCGCCCACGGCGTGGCCAGGGAACTCGACAGCATGTACGGCAGGAACTCCGCCGCCGCGACGATGCCCATCTTCGCCGGGCTGCCCGTGGTGGTCAGCACCAGCCACGGGATCGCGATGACGGAGATGCGGCTGCCCAGGTTGGAGATCAGGTCGGCGGCGACGAGCGTGACCAGTTCCCGCCGCGCGGCGGCCCGCTCCCGGTCCACGGCGCCTCCCTCCGCCACGGCGCCTCCCTCCGCCACGGCGCCTCCCTCCGCCACGGCGCCTTCCTTCGCCACGGCCGCCGGGCCGGCCGCGGAACCGGCCGTCGAGCCGGCCTCTGCCCCGGTCTCGGGGACGGCCTCGGTCGTCACGCGGGGCTGCCGACCTGGTCGGCGGGGTGGCCGGCGGCGTACCGGGCCCGCAGCGCCAGCTTGTCGACCTTGGCCGACCGGTTCAGCGGCAGCGCGTCGACGAACTCCACCGCGCCCGGCGCCCACGTCTCGCTCAGCTCGGCGATGACCAGGTCGATCAGCTCCGCCTCTGTCACCGTCGCGCCCGGCGCCGCCACCACGTACGCGTACGGCAGCTCGCCGGCCACCTCGTCGGGCACCCCGATCACGGCGGCGGCGCGCACCTGCGGGTGCCCGGCGAGCACGTCCTCGATGGGCCGGGAGTAGATCGGCCAGCTCCGCTGCCGGGTGAGGATCCGGTCGGCGAGCCGGTCGACGAGGTAGAGGTAGCCGTCGTCGTCGAGGTGGCCGACGTCGCGGGTGCGTACCCAGCCGTCGACGAGGGTCTCGGCGGTCAGCTCGGGCTGGCCGTGGTAGCCGGCGAAGCTGAGCTTCGTGCGCACCCACACCTCCCCGTCGACGCCCGCCGGCAGCACCGCCCCGTCGGCGTCGCGGATCTCCACGGCCACGTCCCCGTACGCCCTGCCGCAGGAACGCAGCCGCTCCGGGTGCTCCGGGTCCTCGGTCAGCCCCGGCTGGGCGGTGATCACGACGGCCTCGCTGAGCCCGTACACGATGCGCAGGACCGGGCCGAAGCGGGCGATCGCCTGGCGCAGGCGGGCGGGCGCGGCGGGCCCGGCGCCCACGTTGAACATGAACATGGCGGAGAAGTCCGCGCCGGGCAGGTCGGGGTGGTCGAGCACCTCGTAGAGCATCGGCGGGGTGACGAACGTCGAGTTGATCCGCTCCCGCCCGACGGTGGCGATGAACGCCGCCGGGTCCCACCGCTCGCGCAGGAACAGCACGCCGCCGCTGAACAGGTTGACCAGGGTGGTGATCTGGCCGCTGGCCAGCCACATCGGCGAGTGGGACAGGTGCCGCAGCAGCGGGATCCCGCCGGAGCGGAAGCCGGCGGCGAGGGCGAGGACCTGGCGGTAGAAGCTTTCCCGGTGGTGCACCAGCTTCGGGGTGCCGGTGGTGCCGCTGGTCTGCAGGAACGACTCCGGCTCCGGCACGTCGATGGGCAGCCCGGCGCCCGCGTCGAGGTCGGCGGCGGCGAGGCCCGGGCCCGGCGAGGCGCTGGTGGCGTCGGGACCCGGCGAGGCGGTGGTGAGGTCGGGGCCCGCGCCGCCGGGGCCGAGGCAGAACACGGGCACGCCGGCCAGGTCGGCGGCGATCCGCGGGCCGAGCCCGTCGCCGTCGCGGGCGTCGTAGACGAACGCCTCCGGCCGGGACAGCCGGACGAAGTCGTCGACCTCGCGGCGGGAGGTGACCGGGGCGACCCACATCGTCCGGCAGCCCAGCAGGTGCAGGGCGAGCTGAAGCAGTGGCCCCTCGACCGCGTTGCCGAGCATCACCAGCACGGCCGCGCCCGGGCGGACCCCGCCGTGCGTCAGCGCGCCGGCCATGCCGCGCACCTGCGCGGCCACGTCCAGGTAGGTCAGTCGGCGTCCGCCGCCCACCAGAGCCTCCCGGTCGCCGAAGCCGGCGAACAGCTCCAGCGCCTCGTGCACATAGGTGGTCGGTCGGTCGGCACCGTCGGTCATCGCCAGCCCCCATCAGCTTCCGGCGGCGGTCGGCGGCGGCCCGGCGGGGCGCCCGCGTCGACCGGCCGCGAGCGGCGTCCCGGCAGCTCAGGGCCGGGACGCGGCGACGGCGGCGCGCTTCGGCGACCGCACCGCCGCCAGCTTCGAGCGTAGGCCGCCCGGCCGCGCCGGGCACCGGGCCGATCGGTGCGCGGCCGCAGCTCGACGTCATTTGATCTTGTCGATCAGGTTGATTGACGCCTGTCAGGGGCGCGGCTAGGTTTCTGGACCATCGTCCAGGAGGCTGTCGTCAGTGGACGACCCTGGGCTGCCAACATGGAGGTTCAATGTCGACTCCGAACAAGTGGCGCTTGATAACGGCCCCGAAGAGATGGCAGGTGATCGCCGCTGCGGCCACGGCGCTGGTCGTGGGAGCGCCGGCCGTGGTGGCCACCGCCGGCCCGGACACCGGGAAGCGCCCCGGCGCACCCGTGTGGGCGGGCAGCTGGGCCGCCGCGGTGACCCGGGGCAACACGGTCGGGCTGACCAACACCGGCCTCAACAACCAGAGCATCCGGATGATCGTGCACACCACGGTGGGCGGTCCCCGGCTGCGCGTGCGGCTGAGCAACCTCTACGGCGAGCAGGCCGTGAAGGTCGGCCGGGCCACCATCGCCCGGCCGGACGCGTCCACCCCGACGGACCTGTCGGACGTGGCCGCGCCGACCGTGAAGGAGCTGACCTTCAACGGCTCCGCGTCGGTCACCATGAACAAGGGCGGGGAGCTGCTCAGCGACCCGGTCGACCTCCCGGTCGGTGACCAGGAGGACCTGGTCGTCACGCTGTACTTCCCCGAGCTGACCGGGCCGGTGACCTTCCACGGCCAGTCGCGGCAGACCACGTTCATCGGCGCCACCGACCTCACCGGTGCCGCCGGCGGGACGGGCTTCACCATCCGCCCCGACTGCTGCTGGATGTTCCTGTCCGGTGTGGACGTGCAGCGCAAGCTCAGCCCCGGCTCGGTCGTCGTCCTCGGCGACTCCATCGCCGACGGCAACGGCAGCACGGTCAACACCAACCGGCGCTGGCCCGACCTGCTCGCCGACCGGCTGATCGACGCCCGCCCCGAGGTGCGTACCCCGGGCGTGCTCAACCTCAGCCTGGCCGGCAACCGGCTCAACCACGAGGGCACCGAGCCCGGCGCGGGCGGCTTCCCCGGCTACTACGAGCTGGGCCCGAACGCCCTGGCCCGGCTCAACGAGGACGTCTTCCCGCAGACCGGCGTGCGGACCGTCGTGACCCACCTGGGCATCAACGACATCTGGATGTCGGACGACTCCGCCGAGAAGATCATCGCCTCGCTGCGGCAGGTCAACCAGCAGGTCAAGGCCCGCGGCCTGACCAGCCTGGTGGCCACGCTCACCCCGTACGAGGGGCACGGCAACCCGGGGGTGTGGACGCCGGAGAAGGAGGCCACCCGCCAGGCGGTCAACGCGTACCTGCGTGGCAGCCACGAGTTCGACGGGGTGCTCGACTTCGACAAGGTGCTGCGCGACCCGGCCCAGCCGAGCCGGCTGCTGCCGGCGTACGACTCGGGTGACCACATCCACCCGAACGACCTGGGCAACCAGGCGATGGCCGACGCGGTGCCGCTGCGCCTGCTCGGTCTGTGACACCGGCGGGGCGGCGGGGGGTGTTCCTCCCGTCGCCCCGTCGCCAACTTCCTGGGGAGGAAGCACCACCGTGGACGTCAAAGAGCTGCTCTCCGGCCTGTACAGCGACCAGGGCCGGCAGAACCCGTACCCCTTCTACGCCGCCCTGCACGAGCTGGGCCCGATCCGCGAGATCCCGAACCGCCCCGAGCACAGCACCGTCAGCGCCGTCGCCGGCGGGTACGACGTCGTCGACCAGGTGCTGCGCGACCCGGAGTGGCTCAAGCAGTCCCCGCCCGGCTGGGAACAGCACGAGATCCTGCGCACCTTCGAGTCGTCGATGATGTTCATCAACCCGCCCGACCACACCCGGATGCGGGCGGTGTTCGCCAAGACGTTCACCCCGCGCCGGCTGGGCGCCCTGGAACCGGTGATCACCCGGGTCACCGACACGCTGCTGGACCGGATGGCCGAGGCGGGGGCCGGCGGCGCCGAGGTCGACTTCGTGGCCGACTTCGCATACCCGATCCCGGCGCTGGTGATGGCCGAGTTCATCGGCCTGCCCGAGGCCGACCTGCCCTGGTACCGCGAGCGGGTCGACTGGATCGACGACTTCCTCGACGTGGCCGGGGCGACCCCGGAGCGGCTGGCCAAGGCCAACACCGCCGCCGCCGAGCTGCGCGGCTACTACCGGGAGCGGATCGCCGAGCGCCGCCGCGCCCCCGGCGAGGACCTGATCAGCGGCCTCGTCGAGGCGCTCGACGCCGGCGGCGTCGACCTCACCGAGGACGAGCTGATCAGCAACCTCATCGTCCTGTTCAACGCCAGCTTCGTCACCACCGTCTACATGTTCAGCAACGGCCTGCCGCTGCTGCTGGAGCACCCCGAGGTGACCGCCGCCCTGCCCGGCGACGCCGAGCTGACCCGGGGCTGCGTCGACGAGGTGCTGCGCATGCAGAGCCCGGTGCACTTCCTGGCCCGGGCCGCGCCCCGCGACACCGTCCTGCACGGGGTCAAGGTCGCCGAGGGCGAGAACGTGATGCTGCTGATCGCCGCCGCCAACCGTGACCCGGCCCGCTTCCCCGACCCCGACCGGTTCGACCCGCGCCGCGCCGGCCCGCCGTCGCTGGCCTTCGGCGTCGGCCTGCACTTCTGCCTCGGCTCGGCGGTGTCCCGGCTGGAGGGCCAGCTCGCCCTGCCCCGGCTGTTCGCCCGCTTCCCCGGGCTGCGCATCACCCAGCAGCCCGTCTACAGCGGCAGCCTGTTCCTGCGCGGCATCGACAAGCTGTTCGTCACCACCGGCGAATAAAGGAGACCCACCCATGCCCCTGGACCCGCAGGTGGTCGCGTACCGGGCCGCGCGCGCGGCGGCCGGCGTCGCGCCGCTGTACACCCAGACCCTCGCCGAGGCGCGCGCGGCCGACCTGGCGGCCATCCGGGCCGGGGGCGGCGACGTCGAGCCGGTGCACGAGGTACGCGACACGGTCGTCCCTGGCCCCGCCGGTGACCTTCCGGTACGCGTGCACCGGCCGGCCGGGGACGGCCCGCTGCCGACCCTGGTCTACTTCTTCGGCGGTGGTTGGACCCTCGGCAGCGTCGACACCGCCGACGGGATCTGCCGCCGGCTGGCCAACGCCACGGGCTGCCAGGTCGTCACGGTCGGCTACCGGCTCGCCCCCGAGCACCCGTTCCCGGCGGCGGTGCACGACTGTCACGCCGCCGTGGCCTGGCTCGCCGCGCACGCCGACGAGTTCGGGGCCGACCCGGACCGGCTGGCCGTCGGCGGGGACAGCGCCGGCGGCAACCTCGCCGCCGCCGTGACCCTGCTGTCCCGCGACGGCGGCGGGCCGGCGTTGGCCGCCCAGCTGCTGGTCTACCCCAACACCGACCAGCGCGAGCGCGCCGAGCCGGCGGGGTCCGCCGATCCCGCCGAGTCCGCCGGGGAGCAGGACCCGCTGCTGTTCAACCGGCACTCGGTGGCCTGGTACCGGGGGCACTACCTGCCCGAGGAGGCCGACGCGGCGAACCCGCTCGCGTCGCCGCTGCTCGCCGAGGACCTGACCGGCCTGCCGCCGGCCCTGGTGATCACCGCCGAGTACGACCCGCTGCGCGAGGAGGGGGAGCGCTACGCCGACCGGCTGCGCGCGGCGGGCGTGCCGGTGGAGCTGGCCCGCTACCCCGGGATGATCCACGGGTTCTTCGCCATGCCGGGGGCGTTCGACGCCGGTCGGCACGCCCAGGACCGGGCCGCCGCGTTCCTGCGCGCCCGGCTCGGCGTCGCCCCGGCGGTGCCGGCCGACGCGGGCGCGGTCGATGGCTGAACCGCTCGCCCCGCCCGCGCCCGCCCCGCCCGGCACCGTGACCGCGCCCGCCGGTGCGGTGCCGTTCGCGGCGAGCCTCGCCGACTTCGCCGCGCTGGCCCGCGAGGTGCTGCCGCCCGAGGTGTACGACTTCGTGGCCGGCGGCAGCGGCGCCGAGACAGCCCTCGCCGCGAACCGGGCCGCCCTGGACCGGGTGGCCGTGCTGCCCCGGATGCTGCGCGGGATCGACCGGCCCCGCACCGACGCCCCGCTGCTCGGCCGGGCGCAGGCCCTGCCGGTGGCGGTCGCGCCGATGGCGTACCAGCGGCTCGTGCACCCCGACGGCGAGCCGGCGCTCGCGGCGGCGGCTGGCGCGGCCGGGGTGCCCTACGTGGCGAGCACCCTGAGCAGCGCCACCGTCGAAGAGATCGCGGCGGCGGCCGGCGGGCCGGTGTGGTTCCAGCTCTACTGGCTGCGGGACCGGGGGATGGTCCGCGAGCTGGTGGACCGGGCACAGCGGGCCGGGTGCACCGCGCTCATGCTCACCGTCGACGTGCCGATCCTCGGCCCCCGGCTGCGCGACGTCCGCAACGGGTTCGCCCTGCCCCCGCACGTGGCCGCCGCGAACCTGCCCGGCAGCCGCGACGACCTGGCGCACGCCGGCACGCCCGGCACCTCGGCCGTGGCCCGGCACACCAGCGCCGCGTTCGCCTCGGCCCTCACCTGGTCCGACGTCGCCTGGCTGCGGGGGCGCACGGACCTGCCGCTGGTGGTCAAGGGCGTCCTCGACCCCCGCGACGCGGTGCTGGCCGCCGACGCGGGCGCGGACGCGGTGGTGGTGTCCAACCACGGCGGGCGGCAGCTCGACGCCGCCCCCGCCGGGCTGACCATGCTGCCGCAGGTGCGCACCGCCGTCGGCGACCGGTGCGAGGTGCTGGTCGACGGCGGCATCAGCGGCGGCGTCGACGTGCTGCGCGCCCTGGCGCTCGGCGCGTCGGGGGTGCTGGTGGGCCGGCCCCTGCTGTGGGCGCTGGCCGTCGGCGGGCGGGCCGGCGCCGACGCCGCGTTCGCGCTGCTCGCGGCCGAGCTGCGCGACGCCCTCACCCTCGCCGGGTGCGCCGACCCGGCGGAGGCCCGCGACCTGCGTACGATCACGGAAGGCTGAACGTGGACGGTGGACGACCGGTGGACCTGAGCGCGGGCGTGGCCCCGGACGACGTGCGCGTCGACTGCGACCTCGACGTGGCCGACCTGCACCCGGCGGTCGGCGACCCCGCGCTGAACTCGATGAACTTCCTCAACGAGGTCGCCCAGCGCTATCCCGACGCGGTGTCGCTGGCCGCCGGCCGCCCGTACGAGGAGTTCTTCGACGTCGCCGACCTGCACCGGCACCTGGAGACGTTCCGCGCCCACCTGGCCGACGACCTCGGCTACGGGCCGGCGCAGGTGCACCGCGCCCTGTTCCAGTACGGCCGCACCAAGGGCATCATCCACGACCTCGTCGCCCGCAACCTCGCCGTCGACGAGGAGATCACCGTCGACCCGGAGTCGATCGTGGTGACGGTCGGCTGCCAGGAGGCGATGCTGCTGGTGCTGCGGGCGCTGCGCGCCGGCCCCGCCGACGTGCTGCTCGCCGTCGCCCCCACGTACGTCGGGCTGACCGGCGCGGCCCGGCTCGTGGACCTGCCGGTGCGCCCGGTGGCCGGCGGCCCGGCCGGGATCGACCTGGCGGACCTGCGCGAGCAGGCGCGCCGGGCCCGCGCCGAAGGGCTGCGCCCGCGCGCCTGCTACGTGATGCCCGACTTCGCCAACCCGTCCGGGGCGAGCATCGGCCTGGCCGACCGGCGGCGGCTGCTGGACCTCGCCGCCGCCGAGGACCTGCTGCTGATCGAGGACAACCCGTACGGGCTGTTCCACGCCGACGGGGCGGCGCGGGTGCCGACGCTCAAGGCCCTCGACACCGGGCGGCGGGTGGTCTACCTCGGCTCGTTCGCCAAGACCGTGCTGCCCGGGGCGCGGGTCGGCTACGTGGTCGCCGACCAGCGGGTGCGCGACGCCGACGGGACCGTCGGGCCGCTCGCCGACCAGCTCGCCAAGATCAAGAGCATGGTCACGGTGAACACCTCGGCCATCGCCCAGGCCGTCGTCGGCGGGGCGCTGCTCGCCCACGGGTGCAGCCTCGTCGCCGCCAACACCCGCGAGCGCGCCGCGTACGCCCGCAACCTGCGCCACCTCGTCGACGGCCTCGCCCGGCGGTTCCCGGCCCCGTCGCCGGTGCGGTGGAACGTCCCCGCGGGCGGCTTCTTCGCCGTGGTGAGCGTCCCGTTCCCCGTCGACGACGCGCTGCTGCGCCGCTCCGCCGAGGACTACGGCGTGCTGTGGACCCCGATGGCCCACTTCTACGACGACACCGCGCCGGTGGCCGCGCTGCGGCTGTCGATCAGCGCCGTGACGCCCGCGCAGATCGACGCCGGCCTCGACCGGCTCGCCGCGTTGATCACCGACGAGCTGGCCCGGTCGCCCGTCCCGGCGGCGCGCCGCTGACCCCGCACTGTCGTCGTTCCGCCACCCCCCGTGCGCCACGCGCCCGGGCGGACCGGCCATAATGGACCGCATGGTCGCATGGGAGTACGCACTGTTGGTCCGCCGCTACCAGGGGCAGGGGCGCAATTTCCACGTCTCGTTCGTGTGGTACGGCCCGGACGGGTCCCGCACCGACATCACCGCGTACGGCGACACCGCGATCGCGCACCTCAACCGCGCCGGCCGGGAAGGCTGGGAGCTGGTCTCCGCCGCCGAGGACGTGAACAACGTCCAGGGCAGCACCGAGGTCCACCGCTACCACCTCAAGCGCCCCATGGCCTGACACCGACCGCCCGCCCTCCGGGGCCGGCCCGGCGTCCCGCCCCGCCGTGCCGCCCCGCCCCGGTGATCAAGAGAAAAGCGTCAAAGTCGATCTCGACTTTGACGCTTTTCTCTTGATCACCGAGCAGGTGGGGGTGGTCAGGCCAGGGTGACCGAGGGGTAGAGGGGGTGGGTCGACAGGAGGTCGGTGGCCTGACGGCTGACCTTGTCGGCCAGGGCCGGGTCCAAGACGTACTTGGCCTTCGACGGCGTGCCGTCGGCGTTCGACCCCGGCGTGGTCTGGCTGAGCACGGTGTGGATCAGCTCGGCCGTCGCGTCCATCTCGGCGGTGCCCAGGCCCCGGGTGGTCAGGGCGGGGGTGCCGATCCGGATGCCCGAGGTGTACCACGCGCCGTTCGGGTCCTGCGGGACCGCGTTGCGGTTGGTGACGATGCCCGAGTCCAGCAGCGCCTGCTCGGCCTGCCGGCCGGTCAGCCCGTACCCGGAGACGTCGATGAGCACCAGGTGGTTGTCGGTGCCGCCGGTGACCAGCGTCGCGCCCCGGCGCAGCAGCCCCTCGGCGAGGGCCTGGGCGTTGTCGACGATGCGCTGCGCGTAGTCGGCGAAGTCGGGGCGACGCGCCTCGGCCAGGGCGACCGCCTTGGCGGCCATCACGTGCGGCAGCGGGCCGCCGAGCACCATCGGGCAGCCCCGGTCGACCTGGTCGGCCAGCTCCGGGCCGCACAGCACCATGCCGCCGCGCGGGCCGCGCAGCGACTTGTGGGTGGTGGTGGTGACGATGTGCGCGTGCGGCACCGGGTCGAAGTCGCCGGTGAAGACCTTGCCGGCCACCAGGCCGGCGAAGTGCGCCATGTCGACCATGAACGTCGCGCCCACCGAGTCGGCGATCTCCCGCATGATCCGGAAGTTGACCTTCCTCGGGTACGCCGAGTAGCCGGCGACCAGGATCAACGGCCGGAACTCGCGGGCCGCCTCGGCGACCCGGTCGTAGTCGATCAGGCCGGTGGCCGGGTCGGTGCCGTAGCTGCGCTGGTCGAACATCTTGCCGGAGATGTTCGGCCGGAAACCGTGGGTGAGGTGGCCGCCCGCGTCCAGCGACATGCCGAGCATCCGCTGGTCGCCCAGCTCGCGGCGCAGCGCGAACCAGTCCTCCTCGGTCAGGTCGTTGACCTGACGCACCTGCGCCCTCTTCAGGGCCGGGGACTCCACCCGGTCGGCCAGGATCGCCCAGAACGCCACCAGGTTCGCGTCGATGCCCGAGTGCGGCTGCACGTACGCGTGCGACGCGCCGAACAGCTCCCGCGCGTGCTCGGCGGCGAGCGCCTCGACGGTGTCCACGTTCTGGCAGCCCGCGTAGAAGCGGCGGCCGACCGTGCCCTCGGCGTACTTGTCGCTGAACCAGTTGCCCATCGCCAGCAGCGTGGCGGGGGAGGCGTAGTTCTCGCTCGCGATCAACTTCAGCGACTCGCGCTGGTCGGCCAGCTCCGCCCCGATCGCGTCGGCGACCCGGGGCTCGACGGCGCGGATCACCTCGAGGGCGCTGCGGAAGGCGGTGGACTCGGCGTTCGGCGACGACATGCGACCTCCTGGTGACGTGCGGAAGGCCCAGGCGCTCGGCAGACGTCCTGATGACGGGACCGCTTCCCGATGGTTGTCCATCCCCACGCGCCAGTCACGGCCCGGCCCGATCCTACCCGGTCCGCCCGGGGGCGGGCCGGGCCGGACCACCTTCGGCGGTCTCCGCGCCTCCGGCGGCTCCCGTAGGATCGACTGGTGGTGGGGGAGGACGACGGGGCGCTGCTCGCGATCAGCGACCTGCATGTGACATACGCGGAGAACCGGGCGATCGTCGAGGGCCTGCGCCCCCGTTCACCGGGCGACTGGCTGCTGGTCGCGGGCGACGTCGCCGACACCGTGGCCGACATCGAATGGGCGCTGGGCCTGCTCAGCCGGCGCTTCGCGAAGGTGGTGTGGGCCCCGGGCAACCACGACCTGTGGACGCCGTCGAGCGACCCGGTCACCTTGCGCGGGGTGGCCCGCTACCGGCACCTGGTGGACGTCTGCCGCGCCCTGGGGGTGGTCACCCCGGAGGATCCGTACCCGGTGTGGCGGGGCCCCGGCGGGCCGGCGCTGGTCGTGCCGCTGTTCCTGCTCTACGACTACACCTGGCGACCCGAGGGCCTCGACACCCGCGAGGCGGCCCTGGCCGAGGCGTACGCCACCGGCATCGTCTGCACCGACGAATACCTGCTGCACCCGGACCCGTACCCGAGCCGGCAGGACTGGTGCGCGGCCCGGCTCGCCGAGACGGCCGCGCGGCTCGACGCCCGCGATCCGGCGCTGCCGACGGTGCTGGTCAGCCACTGGCCGCTGGTGCGTGAGCCGACCCGGATCCTGCGCTATCCGATCTTCGCCCAGTGGTGCGGCACCGACGCCACCGCCGACTGGCACGTGCGCTACGGGGCCGCCGCGGCTGTCTACGGCCACCTGCACATCCCCCGCACGACCTGGCACGACGGGGTGCGCTTCGAGGAGGTGTCGGTCGGCTACCCCCGCGAGTGGCGACGCCGTTCCGTCCCACCGGGGCAACTCCGCCAGGTCCTCCCGCCCCCGGCCTGACCGCCCCCCTTCGGATCTTGGACAGTTGTCGTCACGAGCGGACGACAACCGTCCAAGAATCGCGCGCCGGGCGCGGTCAGGCGGTGACCGCGTCCAGCGCCTTCTTGATCGCCTTCGGGGCGGTGGGGCTGCGCGGGGCGTCGGCGCGCAGCGCGAGCATCCGCTCGCCGATCTCCTGCAACTGCCTGCGGCCGAGCGCCTCCCGCACCTTCGGGAACCACTCCTGCTCCTCCTCCTCGACGTGGTGCTCCACGTTCTCGATCAGCACCGTGGTCTTGGCGTTGAAGTGGTCGTCGTCGGCGTCCATGGTGGCCAGCTCGGCGCAGAGCAGATCGGCCACGTGGTGCTCCTCGTACGACTCGAGGATGTCGTCCTCCAGGTCCGGCAGCAGCTTGCGGACCTCCGGGTACATCACCTCGTTCTCCAGGTAGGTGTGCACCGTGAGGGCCTCCAGGATCTGCCCCACCAGCTTCTGCCGCTGACTCGCCGGCCCGTCCTGGGCATCCTGGAAGGCCCTGAACAGGCGGCGCATCTCCTTGTGGTCCTCCTTGAGCACGACGATGGCATCGGTCGACACCGGTGACCTCCTAAGTTCGGCTGATGATCGACCGGTACCCCGAGGTCACCAGCGGAAACAGGCGTCACCCGATCGGTGGACGGTCCCGTCGCCCGCCCCGGCCGGTGCGGCCCGGCCAGCGGCGCGCGCCGGTGCCCGAAACACGCTGGTGGGGCCCGGCGAACGCCGGGCCCCACCGCTTCACCGTCAGGCGGTCACTTGACCGCGTTGTACGCGTTGACGGTGCCCGCGCCGTAGAACCCGTTGCGGGCCCCGCCGGAGCAGGTCGCGTCGTACGCGTGCGGGCCCGTCGGGATCAGCGGGACCGGGTTGTACACGCCCGCCGGGCAGGAGCGGGCGACGGCGGTGCGCTCCAGGAACGACGCGAGCTGCCCCGGCGTCATCCCCGGGTGGGCCGACAGGGCCAGGGCGGCGACGCCGGTCGCGTGCGGACCGGACATCGAGGTGCCCTGCTTGTAGCCCCACCCGTTGGTGCGGGTGGCGGTGTTGAAGGTGGTGGACAGGATCGCGTCGGTGCTGGTCGAGCGGGTGCCCTGGGTGCGGAACCGGGTGTCGCCGCCCGGGGCCGTCACGTCGACGACGCCCTGCCCGTACGAGGAGTAGTAGCTCTTGTCCCCGGTCGGGCCGACCGCCGACACGGTCACCACGCCCGGCGCCTCGGCCGGCAGGTCGAGGCAGGCGTTGGTGAGGTTCTCGCGGGTCTCGGGCGTCCCGTTGTTCGGGCTGCCCTCGTCGGTGATCTTGTGCGCGAGGTCGTAGTTGGAGTTGCCCGCGGACGCCACGTTGAGCACGCCCTTGCTCTGCGAGTACCGGATGGCCCGCTGCACGGCCTGCCACACCGGACGCTGGCGCGCGTCGTTGCGGCAGTTCAGCTCCCACGGGTCGATGTAGTAGCTGTTGTTGGTCAGCTGCATGCCGTGCTCGGCGGCCCACACGAACCCGCAGACCGCGGCCTCCGGGAAGATGTAGCCGTCGTCGTTGACCACCTTGACGGCGGCCACCTTGACGCCCGGGGCGACGCCGGTCACCCCGACGCCGTTGATCGCGGCGGCGATGGTGCCGGCCACGTGGGTGCCGTGGTCGGAGGTGGTCGGGTTCCAGGCGGCCTCGGTGGTGTCGGTGACACCGCCGACGCAGGACGTGCTCTTGTCCCTGGCGATCTGGCTGGCCAGGTCCGGGTGGCTGGAGGAGATGCCGCTGTCGAGCACGCCGACGACCACGTCCGGGCTGCCGGTCGTGATCGCGTGGGCCTGCGGGACGCCGATCATCGGCATGTCCCACTGCTGCCCGTACAGCGGCTCGGTGGTCGGGTCGCCGCTGGCCGCGGCGGCGTCGGCCGCCGAGACCTCCACGGTCTCGCCCTCGTCGAGGGCGCTGCCGAGGCCGGTGGTGGCGGCCACCGACTCGACGCCGGCACCCTTCACCGCCGAGGCGAAGTCGGGGTTGGCCGACCGGGCGACGAGCACGCCGATCTGGTGGTAGCTGGCCACCACCGTGCCGTTCGCGGCGGCGACCCGGGCCGCCGCGGCGTCGGTCGTCGCACCCTGCGGGGCGAGGACCAGGAAGGTGGTGTCGGGGCCGACGGCCGCCGCCGGGGCCAGTCCGCCGGTGAGGGCGAGACCGACGCCGAGCGTCACGGCGGACGCGGCGGCCAGGGTCTTGCGACGCAGGTTCTTCACACAGACTCCCAGGGGCTGTTCCAGCCGGCTCCGCGCCCCTGGTGGGGACGCGGCCGGCGGGAGGCGGACGGACGCCCGCCTCCGCTGGATGAGCGTCGGGAGCCCGGGCGGCGTTACACCGCCCAGGGGTGTGGTCAGACCGTGGCGAGGGTGTGCGGGATCTCGTCGAGCAGCTCGCGGGCGAGGAAGCCGATCCGGCCGAACCGGGGCACCAGACGCTGCCCGCTGACCGCGTGCGCGAACGCCGCCCAGCAGGCCGCCTGCGCCGGCTCGGCGCCCCGGGACAGCAGGCCCGCCAGCAGCCCGGCGCGCACGTCCCCGCTGCCGGAGGTGCCCAGCCCCGCGTCGCCGCTCTCCTCCCGCCAGCACCGCCCGTCCGGTGCGGCGATGTGGCCGTAGAGAGAGACCACGGCGTCGTACCGGCGGGCCAGCTCGGCCGCCTCGGCGTCCAGGTCGTCGCCGGGGTCGCGGCCCAGCAGGTGCGTCGCCTCGGTCAGGTTGGGGGTCAGCACCACCGGGCGGCCCGAGCCGACCAGCAGGTCCGGTGCGTGGCTGAGCGCGCCGAGGGCGTACGCGTCGAGGACCAGCGCGGTCTGCTTCGGCGCGGCGTCGAGGACCCCGCGCAGCAGTTCCCCGGTCGCGTCGATGTCCGTGAGCCCGGGGCCGACGGCCACCACGTCGGCGTCGGCCACCAGCCCGTCCAGCGGGTCGCCGGGGCGGCCCGCCACGGCCCCGTCGCCGGTCTCGGGCAGGCCCACGACCAGCGCCTCCGGCACCTGGATGCTCAGCGCGGCGGCGGTGGACTCGGCGGCGGCCAGTTGCAGCACCCCCGCGCCGGCCCGCAGCGCGGCCACCCCGGCCAGCAGCACCGCGCCGGGGGTGAACCGGGAGCCGCCGACGACCAGCACCGTGCCCCTGGCCTCCTTGCCCCCGGTCGGCACGGGCAGCGCCCACCGGCGCAGCAGCGCCGGGGTGATCACCTCAGACCGGTTCGGCATGGACCTCGTCCTCCCTGGTCGGGCGGGCACCCTGCCGGTGCAGGTGGGTGACGTCGTTGAACGTGTCGGGGACGAGCCGGCCCCCGGCGTCGGCGGTCCAGCCGGTGACCGAGCAGTTGGCGATCACGTGCCGACCGGTCAGCGCCATCAGCTCCGGCTCGGTCAGCCCCTCCACGAGGTAGCGCAGCAGGAACACCAGCGCGTCGTGGCCGAAGAGCAGCACCCGCTGGCCGGCGTGGTCCCGGCGCAGGTCGCCCAGCAGGCCGCGCAGCCGCAGCGCCACGTCCGTCCACGACTCGCCGCCGGGCGGCCGGTAGTAGAACTTGCCCAGCCGGGCCCGGCGCCGCGCCTCGTCGGGGAACCGGCGGGCGACGCCGTGCCCGGTCAGTCCGTCGAGGACGCCCAGCTCCCGGTCGCGCAGCCGCTCGTCGCGGCTGACCGGGATGCCGGTCCCGTCGAGGGCCAGCTCGGCGGTGCGCACGGCCCGCAGGTACGGCGACACGACCGCCACGTCCGGCCGCCGTCGCTGCGGCAGCTCGGCCAGCCAGCGCCCGGTCGCCCGGGCCTGCTGCTCGCCGGTGGGGGACAGCGGCACGTCCGCGTCGCGGTGGGTCAGCCCGATCAGCTCCGCCCCGGTGCTCTCCGCCTCGGTCGCCGCGACGTTCGCCGTGCTCTCGCCGTGGCGCACGATCCACAGCGCTGCCAGTTCCGCCATGCGCCGCACCGTACCCGGCCGCCCAGACCGGTAACCCTGGCCCGCGTCAGCCGAAGCGGCCCCGTGGCCTACTTCAACAGCCTGGTCAGGTGGGGACGGAGGCGGTCGGCGAGGGTGGCAATGTAGGTGGCGGTGAGGTGGTGCTGGTCCCGGTAGATGAGGACTCCGCCGATGACCGGTGCGCAGGGGTCGGTGGGGCAGATCGCATCGTTCAGGTCGACCAGGTGCACGTCGCGCTGGCGAGCTGCGGCCGCCTCCTGGATGTCCCCGCTCCCCGCCGCTAGAGCCTCCTTGCGGGGTGTGGCGCACCGGGTCAGTTTGCGCGGGTTCGCCGCGACACAGTCGGGCGTCGCCTTGTCCTGGTAGGGGGTGTCGCGGAGCACGACGACGGGCACCCCCGCGTCGGTCAGCTCATGCCACGTTGAGCGCAGGGCCGAGGTGATCCGTTCGTCGATCTCGTCGGCCGGGACCTCGTCGGCTCCGGCAGGATGATAGTCGGCGGTGTTGCTGGTCAGCAGCAGAGCTGGTTTCCCGGGACCTGTGAGTGCGCTTCGCACAGCCCGGTTCCATCGGGTGCACTCGGTGTCGGGGCCAGGATTGCGCGACACCTCGATGTTGATCAACGGGCAGTTGTACCTGGTGTAAGACACCACGCGCCACCCGTCGGCGGGGGCGATGCGGCGCAGTGCCGTCAGCCACTGCTCGGCGTGCGAGTCCCCGGCCAGGGCGACGGTCACGGGTGAGTTCGGGTCGCCGTAGCTGCATGGCTCCACCACGTCATCGTGCTGGGCGGCCCGGCATTCACCAGGGGTCCCGCCCGGCCCGTCATACGCGGCCACCTGCGGGTCGGGGACGATCGAGGCCACCTGGTTGACCGCCCGACCCGCCGGGTCGCCGGCCGGCTGTGCCCGCAGCACGGCTGCTCCGGGCGGACCGGCCGGCGCTGCGGGGTCGCTGGAGGAGGTGAGCGGCGGCAGGGTCGTCGCCAGCGCGGGTCGCTGCCGGGGCGGCCACACCGTGAGCTGGAACAGCAGGCCGGCGGCGACGGCGGCGCCCGTGCAGAGGGCGCCGACGCGCAGGGCGGCGGCCGGTTCCCACCGCAGGGCCGCGGACATCCGGATCGGGTTCTCCACGAACCGGTAGGTGAGCACGGCCGGCACGGCGGACAACGCCACCACGCCGAGGGCCGCCTGCGTGCTGAGTTCGTCGAACCGCGCCTCGGCGGCGATCAGCAGCGGCCAGTGCCACAGGTAGAGCGAGTAGGACAACGCGCCGACGGCGCGGATCGGCCGCCACCCGAGCGCCCCGGCAGGGCCGAACCGACCGGCGGCCTGCGCGCCCGCGATCACGGCGGCGGTGCCGACCGTCGGCAGCAGCGCCTGGTAGCCGGGGAAGGCCCGGTCGGGGTCGACGAGGAAGGCGGACGCGGCCACCGTTGCCAGTCCGGCCCAGGCGATCACGGCGGCCAGCGGCCGGGGCAGCCGCTGCAGGCGGGTGCCGGCGATGGCGACGGCCCCGCCGAGGGCGAGTTCCCACAGCCGGGTGGTGGTGACGAAGTAGGCCGGGCCGGGGTCGGTCTGGCTCGTGTGGACCGACCAGGCGAACGAGGGCAGCGCGACGAGGGCGAAGCCGGCCATCAGGGCCCCCCGGCGCAGCCGGCGACGGCCGCCGAGCACGGCGAGGCCGAGCAGGAGCAGCGGCCAGCCGAGGTAGAACTGCTCCTCGACGCCGAGGGACCAGAAGTGCTGGACGATGCTGGGCGCCGCGTCGGCGGCCCAGTAGTCGGTGGCCTGGACGGCGAGCCGCCAGTTCAGCCCGTAGGCGGCGCTGGCCACCACGTCCCAGGCGGTGTCGGCCCAGCGGGTGCGGGGCAGCAGGAGCCAGGTGAGCAGGAGGCTGGCCACCAGCACGACAGCCGCGGCGGGCAGCAGGCGCTTGGCCCGGCGGGCGTAGAAGCCGGGCAGGGAGATCCGGCCGGTGCGTTCGAGTTCGGCGACGAGCAGGCCGGTGATGAGGAATCCGGAGATGACGAAGAAGACGTCGACGCCGGCGAAGCCGCCCGGTACGAGGTCGCGCCCGGCATGGCCGACGAGGACCATGACCACGGCTAGGGCGCGCAGCCCCTCGATGTCTCCCCGGAAGGTCGACCGCGCGGACCCTTCCGGCGTGACTGGTAAGCGCATCCGATGCCCCGTTTCCCCTGATATCGACCAGTTGGCGACGTGTACAACGGGGCGGGACGGCGGAGGTTATCCCCGCCCGCCGCGCGGGGGTGGGCGCGTACGACCGGGCCCGGCGGGTAAGCGGGACCGAACGGTAGCCGAGACACGGGGAGGTTGGCCGTGGCCACGATGGTCAGGGAGATCAGCAGTCCGGTGCGGGACAAGAACTACGACCTGATCCACGCGCTGCAGATGTCGCTTGAGCACGTCTACCGGATGGAGATCTACATCTCCGACGCCGAGGAGCGCGGCGACAAGGAACTCGCCACCTGGTTCCGCAAGATCCAGGAGAACAACCGCAAGGCGGGCGAGCAGGGCAAGCAGATGCTGATGGATCGGCTCCAGCGCGAGAAGAGCTGAGTCGGCCGCGCCGGCCGGGTGGACCGCGTCCACCCGGCCGGCGCGCACCTGCGGCACGGGGCAGCGCCGTGGCCGTACGCCCGGCAGAATGTCACCCGCGCCGCCGGTGGCCCCGGCGGCGCGGGTGTCGACGGGCGCCGGCCGCGGGCCGGCCGAGAGGGGTGCGCGGCGATGACGGTGGTCCGGGGTCTGCGCGAGGCGCTCGTGCTGTTCGTCGTCGCGCTGGTGGCGGTCGCCGCCGCCGCGGGCGTGTGGACGGCGGTCAGCGGCGGCGAGTTCGTCTTCCGGCTCGGCGTCGCGCTCATCGTCGTCGGCACCCTGCTCGGGCTCACCGGCGACCTGACCCTGAGCCGGATCGGCATGCTGCCCGCCCGGTCGACCTTCGGGTTGGCCCCCGAGCGGGAGGACGCGGGCGGCGGGCGGGTGCTCACCGGGGTCGGCATCTTCCTGTTCGTCTCGCTGCCGCTGATGGCCGTCGGGGTGGCGCTGCTGTCCTGACCCGGCCCGATCGTCCGCCCGGCGCGGAGCTAGGCTGACCGGACATCCGCGACAGCCGAGGAGTTTTCGTGTCAGAGTCCGGCGACGTCGGGGTTCGCGACGGCGAACGGGTCGAGCCCATCGACACCTCGGTGGCGCACAACGCCCGGGTGTGGAACTACTGGCTCGGCGGCAAGGACAACTTCGAGCCGGACCGTCGGGTCGGCGACCACGTCCGCGCGATGTTCCCGGTCATCGGGGAGGTCGCCCGGGCCGACCGGCGCTTCCTCGCCCGCGCCGTGCGGCACCTGGCCGGCGAGGCGGGCGTGCGGCAGTTCCTCGACATCGGCACCGGCCTGCCGACCGCCGACAACACCCACCAGGTCGCGCAGGCCGTCGCCCCCGACGCGCGGATCGTCTACGTCGACAACGACCCGATGGTCCTCGTGCACGCCCGCGCCCTGCTGACCAGCTCCGCCGAGGGCGCTACGGACTACGTCGAGGCGGACGTCCACGACCCGGCGTCCATCCTGACCGCCGCCGCCCGGACGCTGGACTTCGACCGGCCGGTGGCCGTGATGATGCTGGGCATCCTCAACTTCGTCCTCGACACCGACGAGGCGGTGGCGATAGTGCGCCGGCTGATGGATGCGATGCCCCCGGGCAGCTACCTGGCGCTCACCCATCCCACCGTCGAGCTGGGCGGCGAGGCGAACGTGCCCGCCATGGAGTTCTGGAACGCCAACGCCGCGCCCCCGATCCGCGCGCGCACCGGGGCGGAGATCGCCCGGTTCCTCGACGGCCTGGAGCTGGTGGAGCCGGGCCTGGTGTCGTGCGCGCGGTGGCGGCCGGACGACGGCGAGGATCCGGCCATCGTCCCGCAGTACGGCTGCGTGGCCCGCAGGCCCTGACCGCGCCGGGCCGCGCCGCACGCCCGCCGCACCGCCCCCGACCTGCCTGCGCCCGTCGGCGCGGCGTCGTACGGTGGCAGTCGTGGCCACGGCGGCGCAGGAGATCAGGGTCGGGGAGCGGGTGGTCCGCGTCTCCAGCCCCGACAAGCCGTACTTTCCGGAGCGCGGCCTGACCAAGCTCGACGTGGTGCGCTACTTCCTCGCCGTCGGCGACGGGATCCTGCGCGCCCTGCGGGACCGCCCGACCATGCTGGAGCGGTGGCCCCGGGGCGTGTTCGAGGGCGCGCGGATCGCCACCCGGCAGAGCAACCGGGGCGACGCGTTCTACCAGAAGCGGCTGCCGGCCGGCGCGCCCGACTGGGTGCGCACCGCCCACCTGACGTTCCCCAGCGGACGCACGGCCGACGAGGTCGCGCCCGGCGAGCTGGCGGTGGTGATCTGGGCGGCCAACCTCGGCACGCTGCGCTTCCACCCGTGGCCGGTCACCGCCGCCGACACCGAACGCCCCGACCAGCTCCGCGTCGACCTCGACCCCATGCCCGGGGTCGACTTCGCGCAGGTGGTCCCGGTCGCCCGCGAGCTGCGGGCGGTGCTGGCCGAGCTGGGGCTGGTCGGCTACCCGAAGACCACCGGCGGGCGGGGTCTGCACGTCTACCTGTCGATCGAGCCGAGGTGGGGCTTCGGCGACTGCCGCCGGGCGGTGCTGGCGCTGGGCCGCGAGCTGCAGCGCCGCCTGCCGCACCTGGTCACCACCACCTGGTGGCGCGAGCAGCGGGACCGGCCGGTCTTCGTCGACTACAACCAGATGTCGCGGGACCACACGATGGCCTCGGCGTACTCGATCCGGCCCACCCCGGCGGCGCTGGTCTCCGCGCCGCTGGACTGGGCGGAGCTGGACGACGCCCGGCCGGAGGACTTCGACGTGCTCACCCTGCCCGCGCGCTTCGCCGAGCGCGGCGACCCGCACGCCGGCCTGGACGGCCCGCGCTTCTCGCTGGAGCCGCTGCTGGAGCTGGCCGACCGCGCCGGCCTCGCGGCCCCGCCGCCACACTGAGTCCGGCTCACGCCCACGGGCTGCGGGTGCCCTCGAACTCGTCGAAGACGAGCCAGCTGCGGGTGGACAACACCCCGGCGATGCCCTGCACGCGGTCCAGCACCACGTCCCGCAGGGTGGCGTTGTCCGGCGCCCGGACCAGGGCGAGGACGTCGTGCTCGCCGCTGAGCAGCGCGACGTGCTCGACGTAGCGCACCCGGGCCAGCTCGGCCGACACCTCCCGCCAGGTGTTCTGCTGGATGGTCAGCGCGATGTACGCCGACGTGCCCAGCCCGGCCGGCTCGGGCGCGACCCGGGCCCGGAAGCCCGTGATCACGCCGTCGCGCAGCAGCCGCTCCACCCGCGCGTACGCGTTGGTCCGGGAGACGTGCACCCGCTCGGCGAGGGTACGGATGGAGATCCGCCCGTCGCGGGCCAGCTCGTCGAGGATGCGCCGGTCCACCTCGTCGAGCGGCCCGGCCGAACGTCCCGTACCGCCCTCCGTGCCCGGCTCCCCGGTGGCCTGCTGGCTCACATCCGCCCCCTTCCCCTGCCATTCGTCCCGCGTTCATCGCGCGTGTTGAGTCAATCATCCATCGGCAGGAGCATAGGTCCACCACAAGTCCAGGAGGTCCCCGCCGTGACGACCACACCCCAGGCGGTCCGCAGGGCATCCCCGCGCACCCGCCCGCCGGCCAAGAAGCCCACCAAGGCACCCGCCCGCGAGCAGGCGGCGACCGACCCGGCCGCCGCCCTGCTGCCGCAGACCGAACCGGTGCGGCTGCTCGACCCCGACGGCACGCCCCGGCCGGCCCGCGCCGACTACCCCGAGCCGCCCGTCGAGGCCCTGCGCGAGATGTACCGCCGCATGGTGGTCGGCCGGCGCTTCGACACCCAGGCCACCGCCCTGACCAAGCAGGGCCGGCTCGCCGTCTACCCGTCCTCGCGCGGCCAGGAGGCCTGCCAGGTCGGCGCGGTGCTCGCCGTCCGCGACACCGACTGGGTCTTCCCGACCTACCGCGAGTCGATGGCGCTGGTCTCCCGGGGCATCGACCCCGTCGAGGTGCTCACCCTGCTGCGCGGCGACTGGCACTGCGGGTACGACCCCACCCGGGTGCACACCGCCCCGCAGTGCACCCCCCTGGCCACCCAGTGCGTGCACGCCGCCGGCCTCGCCTACGGGGAGGCACACCAGGGCCGCGACACCGTGGCCCTGGCCTTCATCGGCGACGGCGCCACCAGCGAGGGCGACTTCCACGAGGGCGTCAACTTCGCCGCCGTGTTCAAGGCCCCCGTCGTGTTCTTCGTGCAGAACAACAAGTACGCCATCAGCGTCCCGCTGTCGCGGCAGACCGCCGCCCCGTCGCTGGCGTACAAGGGCGTCGGCTACGGCGTGCCCAGCGAGCAGGTCGACGGCAACGACCCCGTCGCCGTGCTCGCCGTGCTCACCCGCGCGGTGGCGCACGCCCGCGCCGGCAACGGCCCCTACCTGGTCGAGGCGCACACCTACCGGATGGAGCCGCACACCAACGCCGACGACGCCACCCGCTACCGCGACGGCGCCGAGGTCGACACCTGGCGCGACCGCGACCCGGTCGCCCGGCTGGAGACGTACCTGCGCACGCGCGGCGCGCTCGACGACGCGGCCGTCGCCGCGATCGCCGAACAGGCCGAGGCGTACGCGGCCGACCTGCGCGAGCGGATGCACACCCAGCCCGAGGTCGACCCGCTGAGCCTCTTCGACCACGTCTACGCCACGCCCACCCCGCAACTGGTCGAGCAGCGGGAACTGGTGCGCGCCGAGCTGGCCGCCGACCGCGAGGACGCGCGCTGATGGCGACCACCACCATGGCGAAGGCGCTCAACGCCGCGCTCGCCGACGCGCTGGCCGACGACGAGCGGGTGCTCGTCTTCGGCGAGGACGTCGGCAAGCTCGGCGGCGTCTTCCGGATCACCGACGGCCTGCAGGCCCGGTTCGGCGACAAGCGCTGCTTCGACACCCCGCTCGCCGAGGCCGGCATCGTCGGCTTCGCCGTCGGCCTGGCCATGTCCGGCCTGCGGCCGGTGGTGGAGATGCAGTTCGACGCGTTCGCGTACCCGGCGTTCGAGCAGATCGCCTCGCACGTGGCGAAGCTGCGCAACCGCACCCGGGGCGCGCTCGGCGTGCCCATGGTCATCCGGGTGCCGTACGCGGGCGGCATCGGCGGCGTCGAGCACCACTGCGACTCGTCCGAGGCGTACTACGCGCACACCCCGGGCCTGAAGGTCGTCACCCCGGCGACGGTCGCCGACGCGTACTCGCTGCTGCGCGAGGCCATCGCGGACCCGGACCCGGTCGTGTTCCTGGAGCCGAAGAAGCTCTACTTCTCCAGCGCCGAGGCCGAGCTGCCGGCGGCCACCGAGCCGTTCGGCCGCGCCGTCGTGCGCCGGCCGGGCACCGACGCCACCCTGATCGCGTACGGGCCGGCGGTGCCGGTCGCCCTGGAGGCCGCCGAGGCCGCCCGCGAGGAGGGCTGGGACCTGGAGGTGGTGGACGTGCGCACGATCGTCCCCCTCGACGACGCGACCATCGCCGCGTCGGTGCGCCGCACCGGCCGGTGCGTGGTGGTCAGCGAGGCGCAGGGCTTCGCCGGGGTCGGCGCGGAGATCGCCGCCCGGGTGCAGGAGCGCTGCTTCCACGCCCTGCACGCCCCGGTGCTGCGGGTGTCCGGCCTGGACATCCCGTACCCCGCGCCGATGCTGGAGCACACCCACCTGCCCGGCGTGGACCGGGTGCTCGACACGGTGGCGCGGCTCCAGTGGGACGACCGGCCCGACGCGCGCTGGCTGCCGCAGGGGAGCGCGGCATGAGCGAGCAGGTGTTCCTCCTGCCCGACCTCGGCGAGGGGCTGACCGAGGCGGAGATCGTCGAATGGCGGGTCGCCGTCGGCGACACCGTGACGGTGGACCAGAGCGTGGTCGAGGTGGAGACCGCGAAGGCCGTCGTGGACGTGCCCTGCCCGTACGCCGGGCGGGTCGTGGCCCTGCACGGGGCGGCGGGCGAGACGCGCCCGGTCGGCCAGCCGCTGATCACCATCGCGCCCGCCGACGGCGGCGAGCCCGCCGGCCACGCCACCTACCGGGAGGAGGAGCGCGCCGGCAGCGGCAACGTCCTCATCGGGTACGGCACTGGGCACGGCGCGGCGGGCCGGCGCCGCCGCCGGCCCCGGCTCACGGTCGCCCCCGAACCCGCACCGGTCCCCGACTCCGCGCCCGCCCCGGCCCCCGCGCCCGTCGCGGCGGCTTCCGGGCCGGCGGCGGTGCCCGGGGGCGCGGTCGCCCTGGTGATCTCCCCGATCGTGCGGCGGCTGGCCCGGGAGCACGGCATCGACCCGGCCACCCTGCGCGGCACCGGCCCGGGCGGGGTGGTGCGCCGCGCCGACGTCGAGGCGGCCCTCGCCGGCCCGGCCCCGGCGCCCCGGCCAACCCCGGTGCCCGACCGCCTCGACGCGGCCCCGACCGGCGGGGCCGACGGCCCGACCGCGGTGGGCCGGGTCGCCGTGCCGGTGGGCGAGGAGGACCTGGTCGTCCCGCTCACCGGTGTCCGCAGGGTGATCGCCGACAAGCTCTCCCGCAGCCGGCGGGAGATCCCCGAGGTGACCATCTGGGTCGACGCGGACGCCACCGCCCTGGTGGAGACCCGCCGGGCGATCAACGCCGCGACCCCGGACGAGCCGGTGAGCCTGCTGGCCCTGCTGGCCCGGATCTGCCTCAGCGGCCTGCGCCGCTTCCCGCAGCTCAACGCGCGCGTCGACACCGAGGGGCAGCGGATCGTCCAGTCCCGCGGGGTGCACCTGGGCATCGCCGCGCAGACCGACCGGGGCCTGGTCGTCCCGGTGCTGCGCGACGCGCACCTGCTGACCACCCGGGAGCTGGCCGCGGCGCTGGCCGGGACCACCGCCGCCGCCCGGGCCGGCACCCTGCCGCCGGCCCGCCTCACCGGCGGCACGTTCACCCTCAACAACTACGGCGTGTTCGGCGTCGACGGCTCCACCCCGATCATCAACCACCCGGAGGCGGCGCTGCTCGGCGTGGGACGGATCGTGGACAAGCCGTGGGTCGTCGACGGGCAGCTCGCCGTGCGCAAGGTGACGCAGCTCAGCCTCACCTTCGACCACCGGGTCTGCGACGGCGGGGTGGCCGGCGGCTTCCTGCGGCACGTCGCGGACTGCGTGGAGCAGCCCGCCCTGCTGGTCGCCAACGTGTGAGCCGGTCCCGGCGGCAGCGCGCCGCCGGGACCGGAAACGTCCCTTTCCGTCCGCCCCCGCGCTCCTGCCGTCCCCTTTTGCTCGCGCCCCGCCGAATGGGCCGGAAATACGTTCCCGATCCGGATCGCCGCTCATTCGACCGAGCATCCGGTCAGCTCGATCCGATCCTTTTCCCCTCCCGTTTCTCCCCGCCCTTGCCGGGAAATCCGTGCGGGCGACGACCGCCGGTCGACCGCCCGCGACCGCCCGGTCGCCCGCCCGCGCGAGGGGAGAGCGCAGTGCCGTACCAGGGCCTGCCCGCCGCCGTCCGAGACCGTCGCCCGGCCGTCGCCGGGGCGCCGCTGCACTGCGACGCCACCCAGTACGGGCTGCGCGGCGACGGGGTGACCAACGACCAGCCGGCGCTCGCCGCCCTCGTGGACCGCCTCGGCGACGGCTACGCCGCCGACGGGCGGGCCCGGGTCATCTACTGCCCGCCCGGCATCTACTCCATCCGCGACGCGGGCACGGTCTGGCGCAGCGGGGTGTCCCTGATCGGGGCCGGCCCCGGCGCGACCCGGTTCCTGCTCAGCAACGAGGGCAACCGGGCCGACCCGACGCCGCTGGCGTTCTGGACCACCCTCCAGCACGGCGCGGACCGCGACCGGCACATCGCCGACTGCACCTTCGCCGACTTCGAGATCGACGGCTCCGGCGTGGCCATGGCCGAGTACAACTACCTCGCCAAGGGCCTCGGCCTGCAGTACGTGGTGCGCGGCGTCTTCCGCAACCTCTACATCCACCACACGGCGGCCACCGGCCTGGGCTGCGACTTCCTCCAGGACAGCCTGATCGAGGGGGTGGTGGTCGTCGGCTGCGGCCGCCTCGACAACGGCCAGGAGATGGGCGGCGCCGGGATCGGCGTCGGCATCGGCGGTTGGGGCACCGTGGAGCGGCTCACCATCGCCAACTGCACCGCGCTGGGCAACGGCACCAACGGCATCTTCCTGGAACTCCAGAAGGCCAACTGGCCGCCGCCGCGCGGCTACCGGATCGTCGGCTGCCACAGCCAGGGCAACCGGTTCGGCATCTCCGACTGGGGCGCCGACGGGCTGATCGTCTCCGCGTGCACGATGACGGGCAACCTGGAGGCCGGCTTCGACGTCTCCGCCGAGGGCACCTCCGGGGTCGCCGGCCGGGGCGGCCTGCTGGCCGACTGCGTCATCGACGGCAACGTCCGCGACGGCGTCAGCATGGGCAACACCCCGGGCCCGTACACGGTGCGCGGCAACCGGATCAGCGGCAACGGGGCGTACGGCTACCACGAGCACGACCTCGGGCGCGGCTACCACGGCGCGGCGACGGACGTGGTGATCGACAGCAACGACTTCTGGGGCAACGGCCTCGACGCCATCCGGATCGACCGGCCGATGGTCGACGCCGTGCTGCTGCACAACCGCATCCGCAACAACGGCCGCCAGTGCGCCGGCGCGTACGGCGGGGGCGGCGAGTCCGTCCGCTACAACGAGCGGTCGCTGGTCGACCGGACCGCCGGCTGGCAGCACGACGGTCACCGGGGCAAGGTGCTGCGGGTCGGCAAGCGGGTCGCCCTGGTCGCCGCCAACGACGACACCGGGCTCACCCTCGCCCCCGTACGCCCCGACGCGTACACCGCCTGGAGCGGGGACATCCCGCTGCCGGGGACGGCGTACGAGCTGCCGCCCGCGCCGCAGTGCCGGGCCGGGATCACGGTCAACGCGCACGTCGACTCGGCCACCATCCGGGGCAACCGGATCTGGGACAACCACGACGAGCGCACCCAGACGCACGGACTCTGGATCACCGAGCGGGGCAGCTGCGTGGGCTGCCGGGTCGAGGACAACGACCTGGCCGGCAACGCCGTGGCCGCCACCCGCCTGGACACCCCTCCCGTGGGCGGCCGGTGGGACCGCAACCACGGCGACCAGGACTGGGACTGACGGCGGGGCGAACCGGTCGTCCGTCGGCGGAAGGGCCGATCGGTGACACCGGGCCCTCCGGGCGCGGTCCACCATTTTCGACCCGCCGTCGCCGAAACTGCCGACAATAGCTCCGCGCCTTTTCCGGAAACTGCACCGGGCCTCCCGTAACGCCGTACAGAATGTGGCCAAAGGGGAGCGGAAAAGGGGTGCGGAACATGGACGTGAGGCGGCGATTGACGCTATTGGCGGTAACCATCGCAGCCACACCACTGGTCCTCGGCGGCTGCACCGCCGGGGAGAGGAAGGCCGCCGAGCGGGCCGCAAGGGTCGCGCCGCCGCCGGCGGTCGAGCTGACGCCCGCCGACCGGGCCCGGGACGTCCCGGTCAGTGCCGAGATCGGCACGAGCGTGGCCCACGGCAGGGTCACCGGCGTCCGGCTCACCGACGACAAGGGCCGGCAGGTCGCGGGGGAGCCCCGGGAGGACGGGACGAGCTGGGTGCCCGGCGCGCCGCTGGCCGGCGGGCGGAAGTACACCGCCGAGGTGACGGTGACGGGGGACGGCGGGAGGACCGCCACCCGCACGACGACGTTCACCACCGCGCCGAAGCCGACGAAGCCGGCGATCACCAGCACGCTCTACTTCACGGGCAACCAGACGTACGGCACCGCGATGCCCGTGACGGTGGCGTTCGACCCGGGGGTGCCGAAGGAGGCCCGCGCGGCGGTGCAGAAGCGGCTGTTCGTCAAGACCGACCCGCCGCAGCCGGGCACCTGGTCCTGGCTGGAGGACGGCAGCCAGGCCTACTACCGGGCGCCCGACTTCTGGCGGCCGGGCACGAAGATCAGCGTCCGCGCGGCGCTGGAGGGGCTGCCGATCGGCAAGGACCTGGTGGGCGACGCCGAGCACCGGGCCACCTCGAAGATCGGCCGGCAGGTCTCGGTCGACATCGACAACGCCACCAAGCAGATGTCGGTCTTCCGCGACGGCAAGCTGGTCCGCCGGATCCCGGTCAGCCTCGGCAAGCCGAGCACGCCCAGCTCCAGCGGCAAGATGGTGATCATGGAGAAGCACGAGCGGACGACGTTCGACACCCGCGGCGAGCCCGACGGCGGCTACGTCGTCGACGTCGACGACGCCCAGCGGCTCACCTGGGGCGGGGAGTTCATCCACTCCGCGCCGTGGTCGGAGGGCGACCAGGGATTCACGAACGTCTCGCACGGCTGCGCCAACGTCTCCGCCGCCGCCGCGGACTGGCTGATGGGCATCACCCAGGTCGGCGACCTCGTCACCGTCACGGGCACCGAGGTGCCGCTGCGGGCCGGCAACGGCTGGACGGCCTGGAACGTCAGCTGGGACGAGTTCGCCAAGGGCAGCGCCCTGCCCGTCCCGGCCGGGCTGCGGCCCAGCCCGCACACCGCGTCGCCGCACCCGGGGGCGGTGGCCGGCGGGGGTTCGCCCGCGCCGACGCCGTCGGCCAGCGGCGGCTGACCATCGGGAGGAACGGCCGCGGGTCGGCCCGTCACCGCACGGTGGCGGGCCGACCCCTGTCGCGAGCGGGGACGGGGTACGTCGCCCGACACGTGGCGTGTCGGCCGTGCGGGGCACGCGCCGCGCCGGCCCGGAGCACGCGCCGGGCAGGGGCCGGCCCCGGCTTCAGCCGAGCGGCACCCGGGCCACGCCGGTGCCGACCAGGGAGCCCAGCCAGAGCCGGTCGCCGTGCTGGCGTACCCCGGTGATCATCCAGTAGGCGCCGCGCGGGCCGTGCAGGGTCCGCAGCACCGCGCCCGCGCCGTCGACCAGCGCGACCAGCCCGTAGCGGCGCGGCTGCGGCCGGACCGCGTCGGGCAGCAGCGCGACCAGCTGCCGCAGCCGCGGGTGCGGCAGCAGCCGCTCCACCACCGGCAGCCGGGGGCTGGGCAGGGCGATCCAGTACGTCCCGTCGCCGACCCCGCAGAGGTTGTCCGGATACGCCGGCAGGTCCGCCAGCACGGTGGCCGCCCCGCCGGGCAGGTCGACCCGGAGCAGCCGGTGGGTGGTCGTCTCCACCAGGATCAGCGCGGACTCGTCGGGGGTGAGCGCGATCCCGTTGGGGAAGTAGAGCCCCGCGGTCACCACGTCCGTCCGCCCGGTGCCCGGATGGTAGGCGAGCACCCGCCCGTTGGGCCGGTGCTCCAGCAGGTCGTGCTTCCAGTGCGACAGGGGGAAGCGGTCCGAGCTGTCGGTGAAGTAGATCGTGCCGTCGCGGGCCACGGCGGCGTTGTTGGCCAGGTGCACCGGCGGGGCCGTGCCGGTCAGCTCGCGTACCGCCCCGTCGGGGGTGACCCGCAGCAACCCCCGGTACGCGTCGCAGACGACCAGGCTGCCGTCGCGCGGGTCGAGTTCGATGCCGAGCGGCCGGCCCCCGGTCTCCGCCAGCAGCCTTGCCGGGGTGCCCGCCGGCGCGTCGGCCGCCCACCACCAGAGCCGACCGTCCTCGTCCCCGCTGACCACCCGGCCGGCCGGGTCGACCACGACGTCCTCGGGCCCGTGCGCGCCGTCGGGCAGCGGCAGCAGCTCCACCTCGTCGAGCCGACGGTCGTGGGGCGCCCACGGCCCGGTCAGCGGGGGCGGCACGGTGGCCGGCTCGCGGACGGGACGGATGGGCCGGGGCGCGCGGGGGCGGGGTACCACCATCGGCCCATTCTCACCCCGCCACCGCCGGCCGGGGCGCGTCGTCCGGCGGCGTGTCGAGCGGTCCCGCGCAGCGCCCCCCGGCCTCCTGCCAGGGGAGGATCCGGGGCGGCTCAGGGTCAGACCCTGGGTGTACCCGGAGTCACTCCCGGGCAGGGCGGAAATGTCGGTGGGTGGGGCTAGATTCGTGGTCATGGAGCAGCGCAGCGATCGGTTCCACGTGCAGGTCGACGTGGGTGACGACGTGGTGGAGATGAGGGCGACCGGCGAGGTCGACATCGCCACGGTCGGCGTGCTGCGCTCCGCGCTCTGGGCCGCCCCCGCCCGGCCGCTGCTGCGGCTCGACCTCTCCGGCGTCCGGTTGCTCTCCGCCGCCGGCGTGCGGGCGCTGGTCGCCGCGCACCGCCGGGCCCGCGCGCGGGGCGGCGAGTTGGTGCTCGTCGACCCGGCCCCGATGGTGGCCCGGGTGCTGCACGTGACCGGCCTGGACCGGGTCATCCCGGTCCGGGCGGGCGCCACCGCCGCCGCTACCGGTCCGCTCGCCCCCGCGCCGTCCGGGTCCGCCGCGGCGGTGCCCGTCGGCGCGGCGACGCCCCGTGCCGCGGCAGCACCCGTCGCCGCCGCGACGCCCGCGCCGCTGGCGTTGCCGCCGGGGCTGCTGGTGCCGCTCGTCGCCGAGCGGGGCGGCGCGTCCGCCCCGCTGGTTCCGGCCGCGTGACCCACCCGCCGATGCGGGTCTGATCCCCGCCGACTGATCCGCGCCGGCCGGGCCTGCGGGTACGCCGTTCTGATTCGCGCCGGTGCGCGGCGGGGCCCGCCGACGGGGCCCCGCCGTTGCCCGGCCGGGGCCGTCGGCGGGTGCCGACGCCCCCGGCCGGGGGAGCTGACGGGTCAGCGCACGCCGAGCAGGTCCACGACGAAGACGAGCGTCTCGCCCGGCGCGATCACGCCACCGGCGCCCTGGTTGCCGTACCCGAGGTGCGGCGGGATGGTCAGCTTGCGCCGGCCGCCGACCCGCATGCCGACGACGCCCTGGTCCCAGCCGGCGATGACCCGCCCGCCGCCGAGCGGGAACTCGAACGCGTCGCCCCGGTTCCACGACGCGTCGAACTCACGACCCGTCGAGTGGGCCACGCCCACGTAGTGCACGGTGGCCCGCTGGCCCCGCTGGGCCTCCGGGCCGTCGCCGACGACGATGTCCTCGACGACGAGATCGGCGGGCGGCGCGCCCTCGATCGGGCCGATTTCAGGCTTGTCCATGCCGTACGCCTCCTGCTCGGTGGTGCGTCCACTGCGGTCGTCGTCGATCCTGCCGGATCGTGATCCGCCGATCTCCATCGGTCCCTCGGCCGGCGCCCGGCAGGCCCGCCCGCCGCGACGAAACGAAGCGGGCCCGCCCGCCGCGACGAAGCGGGCGGGCGGTGACCCGGCCGGGCACACGTGCCGGCGGGCGTCACCTTCGGAAGGTGACGCCCGCCGGCACGTGCTGTCTGCCGTTCACCTCAGCCAGGGGAACCGCTGGACGATGGCCAGTCGCTTCCAGGTCCGCCCGAGGCCGAGGGTGTCGCCCGCGCCGACCAGGGCGAGGACCGCCAGCACCGCGGCGTAGATGAGGTGGTCGTCCATGAACGGGTTGTTCTCGGGGGGCAGGACGGCCGTCCACATCATCACCAGGAGCAGGCCGCCGGCGGTGGCGGCGATCCGCGTGCCGACGCCCAGCAGCAGGGCCACGCCGATCGCGGCCAGGCCGACCATGAACAGCCAGTCCGCCCAGGCGGCGCCGGCGATCCCGTTGTAGAACCCCTTGAACGGGCCGGCCGCGCCGAAGCTCAGGAAGCCCTTGGTGGGGCTGCCGCCGTTGATCCAGGCGTTCTTCGCGGCGGTCTCGTGACCGAGGCCGAACATCTTGTCGAGGAAGGCCCAGAGGAAGGTCCAACCCAGCGCGAGGCGGATGCCGCCGAGGACGTACCGGGTGGCCCGCTCCCGGGTGGTCTCGGTCGTCCTGGTGGTCTCGGCCGCCGGCGCGGTGGTCCTGGCGGTGGTCCGCTCGATCGTCGCGGTCATGGTGTCCACGTCCCTTCCTGTCCTCGCACCGCGCTTCCCGGTGGCAGTTCCATTGGACATCCGGCACCCGTGGGACCGTCAGGGCCGATGGGTCCGCTTCGGGCCGGGACCTTCGACCCCGGTCCACCCGGTCCGTCGGCCGTCCCGGCACCGGCCCACGGCCTCTGCCGGCCGCCCCCGCGTGCCCATAGCGTCGGGCGTGACGACGGCGGCAGGGAGGTCGCGATGAGGACCTGGCAGGTGGGCGACGTGATGACCAAGGACGTCGCGACGGTGGGGGAGGAGACCCCGTACCGGCAGATCGTGGACGTGCTCGTCCGTCGGGGCATCAGCGGCGTGCCGGTGGTCGACGGGTTCCGCCGGGTGCTGGGCGTGGTCTCCGAGACGGACCTGCTGCACCGGATCGAACGGGTCGGGCACCCCGACGAGCGGCGGGTCTTCGAGGGCCGGCGTCGCCGGGTGGCCCGGGAGAAGGCCGCCGCCCTGGTCGCCGGGGACCTGATGACCGCGCCGGCGGTGACGACGTACCCGCAGGCGTCCCTGCCGGCCGCGGCGCGGCAGCTGGACCGGGACGCGGTCCGGCGGCTGCCCGTCCTGGACGACCTCGGCCGGCTGGTCGGCATCGTCACCCGTGGCGACCTGCTGCGGGTGCACCTGCGCACCGACGCCGAGATCCGTGAGGAGGTGGTGCGGGAGGTCCTGCGGCGGGTCCTCGCCGTGCGGGACGGACTGGTGACCGTGCGGGTGCGCGACGGCGAGGTCACCCTGGACGGGCGGCTGGACCGGCGCAGCGCGGTCGACCTCGCCGGCCGGCTCGCCGCGCAGGTCGGCGGCGTCGTCCGCGTCGTCAACACCATCGCGTACGACGTCGACGACGACGCGCTCGTCGAGCTCGCCGACGGCCAGGTCACCCCGGTGGCCTGACCGTCGGCCCCGTCCCGCCGCGCCTACGGCTGCCCGACGGGCACCTCGGCCGACTCGGGGGCCAACCGGGCGACGGGCACCCCCTCCCGGGCGGCCCACCCGACGGCGTGTCGGACGTCGCCCACGGGCAACGGCCGGCGGCTGGTCACGGTGACCGCGGCGTGCACCGCGAAGGCCACGAACGGGTACGACCGGGCCAGGCCGGCGACCGCCTCGTGCACCTGACCGGCGACCGCCACCGCCTGCTCCTCGGTCAACGCCGGCAGGATCAGCAGGTACTCCTGGTCGGACAGGCGCACCGCCCGGTCCACGGGGCGCAGCGGCGCGGTCACCGCCCCGATCACCGCCTGCGCCTCCCGGGCGGCGCTGCGGCGGCCGAAGCGCTCCGGCGCGCCCGCCGGCTCGTCCACCCGTACGCCGACCAGCGCCACCGGCAGCGTGCCCGAGGCGGTGACGCCGTCCGCGCCTGCCCACCGGCGCATCCCCGGCTCGTCCAGCAGCGGGGCCGGTTCCAGGGGCGTGCCGGTGCCGCGGTCCCGCCCGCCCGGCCGGTGGGCCCGGGCGGCTCGTTCGGCGCGGGAGAACATCAGCCGCAACGCCGCCTCGCCCCGTGCCTCGCCGGGCGTGGCGGGCAGGTCCCGGACCCGGGCCAGCGTCTCCTCCACGGCGAGCCGGACCGCGCCGGGGAGCCGGTCGGCGAGCCGGTCGCGCAGCCGGACGACCTCGTGCAGCGCCTCGTCGCGGCGGAACCCCCACCGCCCGTCGAAGAGCCGACCCGACTCCAGCGTGGTCGCCTGCTCGACCTCCGCCCGGTCGTGGGCGACCAGGGCCGCGCCGAACCGGGGGGTCAGTGCGACCACGCTCCACTCCCGGGCGAGGTCCTCGGTCTCGTCCAGGGCCACGCCGCACGCGCCGGCCGGCAGCGCCTCCGGGCGCTGCCCGACCACGCCCACCACGGTCGCCGCCGCCGTGGCCGCGATCCGCTCGTAGACCGCCCGCTCGCGGTCGAAGTAGGGCATCCGCTGAAAGAGCGCGATCACCACGAGCGGGCCGTCCTCGGCGGTGGCCAGGGCGGCGCTCTCGATGGCGTGGGAGACAGCGACGAGGCTGCGCTTGGTCAGAAGTTCCGGAGCCCGTCCACTGTGCAGCACGCGCTGAGCCTAGAGAATCGGATCTCCGGTCGCATCCGTCGGGCCCCGGGCGGACCGGCGGGGCGGAAGCGTCTCCGCCGGGCCCGCGGTGGCCCGGACCGGTGACCCCGCGCGGGCCGCACCGGCGAGGTGGGCGTCGCGCTCGGCGGCCTAGACTCGGCCGTCGACGGCCCGACGGACGGAACAGGCGGATGACGCGCACCGGTAGTGATCACGGCTCCCTGCTGCGCCCGGTCGCGGCGTCGACCGGGCGGGCCCCGGTCCTCACCCGCGCCGGTCAGGTCGTGTTCGGCCCCCGCCGGCTGGGGGAGCTGGTGCACGGCCGTCCGCCGGGCGTCACGGGCCACCAGTGGAACTCGGCCGGCCGGGAGGGCTTCGACCACGTGGTGTGTGCCGGCGACAGCGGCCGTCCGCTGTTCGTCGTCGAGATCGGTCCGCCGGCCCCGGCCGGCTCCGCCGCGCAGCGCGCCGAGCGGATGAAGAACGCGGTCTGCGCGGCCGTCGGCCTGCCGGTGCTGCGGATCGTCTCGCCCACGTTGCGGGCCGCCGACCACGGCCGCCGGATCGTGGAGTACGTCATCGACGCGCGCGCCTACGCCGACGCCGTCTCGCCTCCGCCGGGGCAGGACGACCCGGCGGAGGCGATGCCCGTGCAGTTCCGGGAGATCGTCGGCCGGCTGCCGGACGGGCGCAGCGGCCACGTCAACGACCTCGGCGCCCTCGCCCGGGCGGCGGCCGTGGAGGCGTACGTGTCGCGCCGGCTGGTCGACCCGATCGTGCGGGGTCTGCACGTGCGCTGGACCGACGGCCCGGTGGAGGGTTGGAGCTGGGTGGAGGTGCGTCCCGGCCGCTGCCTGGTGGAACGGGTGCAGGTCGTCCAGCAGCGCTTCTCCTGCGGCGTGGACGCCGGCCGTCTCGCCGAGGACCTGGCGGCCGTGGCGGTCGGCGAGCGGCTGCGCGACGTCGAGGCGGCCGGACCGGATCTGGTGGCGCGCGACGAGTTGGACCGGGACATCCGCCGGCTGCGGGAGCGTCGCGACGAGATGCGCGACGGCTTCGCCTTCGACCACCTCTGCGCCGGCTGACCGGCCCGGTCCACCGGGTGACCAGCTCTTCCCGGCTCTCCATAAATTTCCCGTATCCGGGTTGAACCGTGGCCGTCGCGGGTCCGTACTCCAGCCCGAATGGACACGGATCTCCCCGCCGCGCCGGCCGGCGCGACGACGATGAGGAAAGGGCATCGTCGGTCATCGACACGCGACCGGAACGTCGCAGTGATCCTCGCCGAGGCGTCCCACCCGAATTCATCGGTCCGACGGGGTCACGAGTCAACTACCGGATCGAGAAGGAGAGCAATTCGATGCGCAGGTCCCCACGGGCGCGCCGGTCATCCGGTAACGCACGGAGCAAGCGGCTGCTGGCCGTTGTCGGCACGCTTGCGGTCTTCGGTGGAATCGTCGCCGTGACCCAGATCTCGTCCGCCGGGGACCGGCGGACGACCACCCGCGCCGCGGCGGCGTCGTGCGTGGCGCCCAGCCCCGGCGCGACCTCGAACATCGGCAGCAGCACGACCCAGACGTGGCAGAACGGCCGGTGGGTGCGCAACCACTGGGGTGACGGGCAGATGTCGGTCGCGGAGTGCCAGTCGGTCAAGGCCGGCGGCACCGCCACGAACGCCAACACCAACGCCGCCCCGGCCGGCTCGACGATCGCCTGCCCCGACGTCGCCAGCAAGCTGCCCCAGGTCCCGGCCGCCGCCAAGGCCGAGGTGGACCGCAACCTCGAGCTGCTCAAGACGCAGATCGACGAGGCGAACAAGCGGCTGGCCGCCGAGGGCCGCAACGGCGGGCAGTTCATCCAGAACGCGATCCTCGGGCCGCTGGCGGACAAACGCCGGGCGACCCTGAGCCGCATCGCGACCGCCATCGGCCGGGTGGCGCAGCGGCCGCAGGGCCTCGAACAGCTCGCCACCTGCCAGCTCGCGGTCGGCGCCAACCCCAACGCCGGCAACAACAACGGTGGCAACAACAACGGCGGCCAGAACGGCGGGAACAACAACGGCGGCCAGAACGGCAACAACGGCGGCAACAACAACGGCAACGGCCTCGGCGTCCTCGCCAAGGACTGCGGCAACAGCCGGCTGCAGCCGCACGACGGCTTCCAGAACGGCAACCGGTGCGTCAGCACCGCGTTCGGCGAGGTCGGCGCGGCGGCGAACAACCCGTCGCTGCTGATCACGCAGTTCCCCAACCAGGTCCAGCGCAACCAGGCGTTCCAGCTGCGGGTCACCACCCGCAACCTGGTCCGGGACCGGTTCCTCGCCGCGGGTCAGGGCGGCTACTACCTGGAGAGCTCCCTGCTCAACGGGCAGGGCCTGGTGCGGGGGCACTTCCACACCGCCTGCCGGATGCTGAACAGCACCCGGCAGCCCCCGAACCCGCAGGACGTGCCGGCGTTCTTCGTGGCCACCGAGGACGGCCGGGGCGGCTCGCAGCCGGACGACGTCATCATCCAGGTGCCGGGCCTGCCGCAGGCCGGCACGGCGCAGTGCTCCGTCTGGGCCGGTGACGGTTCGCACCGTATCCCGATGATGGAGCGGGCCAACCAGACCCCGGCGATCGACGTGGTGCGGATCCAGGTCAACTGACCCGCCGGCCGCGCGCCGTACGTACATCCGGGCCGCCCGGGGCAGCAACCGCCCCGGGCGGCCCCGCGTCGTGCGCCGGGTCGTGGGCGGCGTGACCGGCAGGCGGTACGCCGCCGGAGCGGGACCGTGGGAATTGCTACCGGAAAAGCTCCGGGGCCACCGCCGAATCTCGGCGTGGCCCCGGTGTTCCGCGTGGTGGGCGCGGTGTCGGCTCAGCGGTTCTTGAAGGCCTCGACGACGGACACGGGGATCCGGCCCCGGTCGGAAATCTCGTAGCCGTTCTTGGTGGCCCATTCCCGGATCGCCCGGTTCTGCTCGCGGTCCATTCCCGAGACCGGAGCCCGGCCGGGGCGGCGGACGGTCCGGCCGGCCTCGACCGGCCCTCGGCCGATTCGCCGGCCAGCGTTGATGTAGGGGTCGAGCGCCTTCCGGAGGGTGCCGGCGTTCTCGTCGGACACATCGATGGTGTACGCCACGCCGTCCAGGCTGAACTCGACGGTCCGATCCGCCTTCCCGCCATCGAGGTCGTCAGTCAAGACGGTGATTACTTTCCGGGCCATCGCCAATTACTCCTTGTGTGGGGCGGGGTGTGTTACGAGTTTGACGTATCCCTGGGTAAATCCGCAAGAATATGCCCCGTTTGCATTCGGCGCGTCGACTTGTCGGTGATGCAATCCCGCTCCCGACGGTGGAATTTGCCAGTACGGGTTCACCCCGGGCGGCCCGCGCGGCGGGGTTCGGCGTGTCCCGGGTCACATTCCGGAACAACGGGAGTCGGCCCGGACTTGAGCCTGACACGCTCAAGTCAACGCGATGGCAGGTGTTCGATGGCAACTCTTCCGGTACTACCCCTCACCGACGCCGTCCTGCTGCCCGGCATGGTCGTCCCGGTGACCCTCGACCCCACCACCCAGGCCGCGGTCGACGCCGCGCGCGCCACCGGCGACAAGAAGGTCCTCGCCGTGCCCCGCATCGACGGCGAGTACGGCTCCGTCGGCGTGATCGCCACCATCGAGAAGGTCGGCCGGCTGCCCGACGGCGAGCCGGCAGCCGTGGTCCGCGGCCTGTCCCGGGCCCGGATCGGCTCCGGCGTCCCCGGGCCCGGCGCCGCCCTCTGGGTCGAGGCGACCGAGCTCGACGAGCCCGCCCCGGCCGGCAGGGCCCGGGAGCTGGCCCGCGAGTACCGCGCCCTGATGACCTCGGTCCTGCAGCAGCGCGGCGCCTGGCAGGTCATCGACGCCATGGAGCGCATGACCGACCTCTCCGAGCTGGCCGACGCGGCCGGCTACGCGCCCTGGCTCACCCTGGCGCAGAAGACCGAGCTGCTCGCCGCCGCCGACGTGACCGCCCGGCTGGAGCTGCTGGTCGGTTGGGTGCGTGAGCACCTGGCCGAGCAGGAGGTCACCGAGCAGATCAACAGCGACGTGCGCGAGGGCCTGGAGAAGACCCAGCGCGAGTTCCTGCTCCGCCAGCAACTCGCCGCGATCCGCAAGGAGCTCGGCGAGGACTCCCCGGACGGCTCCGCCGACTACCGGGCCCGGGTGGAGGCCGCCACGCTGCCGGAGAAGGTCCGCGAGGCGGCGCTGCGCGAGGTCGGCAAGCTGGAGCGCGCCAGCGACGCCTCCCCGGAGGCGGGCTGGATCCGCACCTGGCTCGACACGGTCCTCGAGATGCCGTGGACCACGCGTACCGAGGACAACACCGACCTGGCCGCAGCCCGCGCCGTACTAGACGCCGACCACGCCGGCCTGGCCGACGTCAAGGACCGCATCCTGGAGTACCTCGCGGTGCGCAACCGCCGCGCCGAGCGCAACCTCGGCGTGGTCGGCGGGCGCGGGTCCGGGGCGGTGCTCGCCCTCGCCGGCCCGCCCGGCGTCGGCAAGACCAGCCTCGGCGAGTCCGTGGCCCGGGCGCTCGGGCGCAACTTCGTCCGGGTCTCCCTCGGCGGCGTCCGCGACGAGGCGGAGATCCGCGGCCACCGGCGCACGTACGTCGGCGCGCTGCCCGGCCGGATCGTCCGCGCCCTGCGCGAGGCCGGCTCGATGAACCCGGTCGTGCTCCTCGACGAGGTCGACAAGCTGGCCGTCGGGTATTCCGGCGACCCCGCCGCCGCCCTGCTGGAGGTGCTCGACCCGGCGCAGAACCACACGTTCCGCGACCACTACCTGGAGGTCGACCTCGACCTGTCCGACGTGCTCTTCCTGGCCACCGCCAACGTGGTGGAGACCATCCCCGGCCCGCTGCTGGACCGGATGGAGCTGGTCACCCTCGACGGCTACACCGAGGACGAGAAGGTCGCCATCGCCCGCGACCACCTGCTGCCCCGGCAGCTCCAGCGGGCCGGGCTGACCGCCGAGGAGGTCACCGTCGCCGACGACGCCCTCACCCTGATCGCGGGGGAGCACACCCGGGAGGCCGGTGTCCGGCAGCTCGAACGGGCCCTGGCGAAGATCCTGCGCAAGGTCGCCGTCGCGCTGGCCGACGACCCGACCCCGGTGCGGGTGGACGCGGACAACCTGGCCCGCTACCTGGGGCGGCCCCGGTTCACCCCGGAGTCGGCGGAGCGGACGGCGGTGCCCGGTGTGGCGACCGGCCTCGCCGTGACCGGCGCGGGCGGCGACGTGCTCTTCATCGAGGCCACCAGCATGGAGGGCGAGCCGGGACTGACGCTCACGGGCCAGCTCGGCGACGTGATGAAGGAGTCCGCCCAGATCGCGCTGTCGTACCTGCGCTCCAACGGGCGTCGGCTCGGCATCGACCCCAACGCCCTCGCCGGGCGGCGGATCCACCTGCACGTCCCGGCGGGCGCGGTGCCGAAGGACGGGCCGAGCGCCGGCATCACCATGGTCACCGCGCTGGCGTCGCTGGTGACCGGCCGGCCGGTGCGCCCGGAGTTCGGGATGACCGGCGAGGTGACCCTTTCCGGGCGGGTGCTGCCCATCGGCGGGGTGAAGCAGAAGCTGCTCGCCGCGCACCGGGCCGGCCTGACCGAGGTGATCATCCCGGCGCGTAACGAGCCGGACCTGGACGACCTGCCGGCCGAGGTGCGCGGGGCGCTGACCGTGCACACCCTCGCCGACGTGGCCGACGTGCTCGCCCTGGCGCTGCGCCCGGCCGACGCCGACACCCGCACCGACCCGGCCCTCACGGCCGCCTGAGGGGTAAGCAGGGGCCCCTTGTCATCGCTTTTCGGATGACAAGGGGCCCCTGCTTGCGTCCTCGCCGGAGCAGCCGACCACCGGACGTGGGGTGGCCGGGGTCAGCGGCCGTCGGCGGTGCTCCCGCTGTGGCCGGACGACGCCGGGCAGCCGGGCGCGGCGAGGCGGGTCAGCAGCGCGGCGGTGATCTCGCCGAGCTGCGTGACCTGCGCCGGGGTCAGCGCGTCGAAGACGAGCGAGCGGACGAGGGTCACGTGCCCCGGGGCGGCTGCGGCGAGGTGCGCGTACCCGGCGTCGGTGAGCACGGCCACCCACCCCCGGCCGTCGTCGTCGGCACGCTCGCGGCGTACCCAGCCCCGGCGCTCCAGCCGGCCGACGAGGTGGGACAGGCGGGACTGCGAGCCGTTGACGAGGGCGGCCAGTTCGCTCATCCGGCGCGACCGGGCCGGGGCCTCCGACAGCATCGCCAGCACCCCGTAGCCGAAGTGGGTGAGGTCCGCGTCGCGCTGCAACTGCCCGTCGAGTTCGGCCGGCAGCAGGGTGAGCACGGCCAGGATGCGCTGCCAGATCTCCTGCTCGCCGTCGGTCAGCCAGCGGGTGGGTTCCATGCCGCCAGCCTACCGAATGCTTGACGCTTCAAGTATCTGCTCGTACGGTGGTCCTTGAAGCGTCAAGTATCTCACCCGCCCACGCGGCGGTCCGCCATGGAGGCACCCCCATGAACATCGCCCTCTGGGCCCTGCAGATCCTGCTCGCCCTGGTCTTCGCCGGGGCCGGGCTCACCAAGGTCACCCAGCCCAAGGAGAAGCTGCGCGAGAAGATGAGCTTCGTCGAGGGTGTGCCGGAAGGCGCGGTCAAGGCCCTCGGCGCGCTGGAGGTCCTCGCCGCGATCGGCCTGGTCCTGCCCGCCCTCACCGGCATCGCCACCGTGCTGACGCCGCTGGCCGCCGTGGGCGCGGCGATCGTGATGGCCGGCGCCGTCGTCGTGCACGTCCGGGCCAAGGAGTACCCGCCGGCCGCGTTCACCGCGCTGCTGCTGGTCGCCGCGCTCGTCGTCGCCTGGGGCCGGTTCGGCCCGTACGCGTTCTGACCGGCCCTGGCCGGCCCGCGCCCACGGCGCGGGCCGGCCGCCTGCTCGTCAGGGGCGGTCGCGGTCGCGGCGTACCGTCGTCTTGCGGCCCTTGATGGTGCTGTTGCGCAGCCCGGCGATCACCTCGTCCACCACGGCCGCCGGCACCTCGACCAGCGAGAACCGGTCGGCGATCTCGATCGAGCCGATGTCGCGCCCGCTGACCCGGGTCTCCCCGGTGATCGCACCGACCAGGTCCTGTGGGCGCACCCCGGCGCGCCGGCCCAGCCCGATGAACACCTGCGTGGTGCCCCCGGAACGGGGCCGCCCGGGCCGCCGCTCGCCGCCGCGCCCCTCCTGCCCGGGGCGCCCCTCGCGCTGCGGGCGGACGGCGACCTGCGGGATCTCCTCCTCGTCGTCGTCCGAGCCCGGGGAGGCGGCCTCGTGGGCCAGCTTCACCGCCGCGAGCGCCACCTCCATCATGTCGAACTCGTCCGACAGTGACTCCACGATGACCCGGAAAGGCTCCAGGTCGTCCTCCAGCAGGCTCTCCCGCAGCGCCGCCTGGGTCAGCTCCAGCCGCCGGGTGCGCAGGTCGGCCACCGTGGGGATCTTGTCGATGGCGATGCGCTGGCCGGTCACCCGCTCGATGGTCTTGAGCATCCGGTGCTCGCGCGGCTCGGCGAGAGTGATCGCCACGCCTTCCCGGCCCGCCCGCCCCACCCGGCCGATGCGGTGCACGTACGACTCCGGGGCCGACGGCACGTCGTAGTTGACCACGTGGGTGAGCTGCTCGACGTCCAGCCCCCGGGCCGCCACGTCGGTGGCCACCAGCAGGTCGGCCGTGCCGGCGCGCAGCCGGCCCATCACCCGGTCCCGCTGCTCCTGGCTCATCCCGCCGTGCAGCGCCTCGGCGCGGTAGCCCCGGCCGTTCATCGTCTCGGTGAGCCGGTCCACCTCCTCCCGGCTGCGGCAGAAGACGATCGCCGCGGTCGGCGACTCCACGTCCAGCACCCGGCCCAGCGCCGCCGGCTTGTGCGCCCGCGCCACGATGTACGCGCTCTGCCGCACCCGGGGCGTCTCGCCGGCCACCGGCTGCTCCCGGCCGATCTGGATCCGCACCGGGTCGGTCAGGTGCTGCCGGGCCATCCCGTCGATGCGCGACGGCATGGTGGCCGAGAACAGCACCGTCTGCCGCTGCTGCGGGGCGTGCTCCAGGATCGCCTCGATGTCCTCGGCGAAGCCCATGTCGAGCATCTCGTCGGCCTCGTCGAGCACCACCGTGGCCAGGCCGCCCAGCCGCAGGGTGCCCCGGGCGATGTGGTCCAGCGCCCGGCCCGGGGTCGCCACGACCACGTCCACCCCCAGGTCGAGGGCGCGCAGCTGCCGGCCGATCGGCTGGCCGCCGTAGATCGGCAGCACCCGGGCGCCCAGGTCCTTGCCGTAGCGGTGGAACGCCTCCGACACCTGCACCGCCAGTTCCCGGGTGGGCACCAGCACCAGGGCCACCGGCTCCCCGCCGGTCCGCCCGTCCGGCATCCGCTGCAGCAGCGGCAACGCGAACGCGGCCGTCTTGCCGGTGCCGGTGGCCGCCTGACCGAGCAGGTCCCTGCCGGCCAGCAGGGGCGGGATCGCCTCCCGCTGGATCGGGGTCGGCTCCTCGTAGCCGAGGGCGGACAGCGCGCCGAGCAGTTCGGCGCGTAGCCCGAGGTCGGTGAAGGCGCTTGCCTCGTCGTCGACGCCGGGGGAGTGCGGGTCGGTCGGTGGATCCTGCCGTGCGGGTGCGGAGCTCATGCGACAAGCTTTTCATTCCCGCCCCGCGCGGGTTCCGCCGACCGGCGCAAACCGCGCCGCGCGTCACGTCCGACGTCGGCCGGGAGGTCCTCCGGGCACACGCCCGGCGGTTAGCCTGGCCGTCGTGCGTACCGTCGAACTGGTCTGCTGCCCACAGCTGGAGGCCGCGGTGCGTGCCGGATGGGACCGGCTCGCCGCCGCCGGCCTGCCCAGCCTGGCCCGCAACACCCATCCCACCAACCGTCCGCACCTGACGCTCGCGGCGGTCGACGAGTTCCCGCCGGGTGCCCGCCGCCGGCTCGCCGCGCTCGTCGGGCGGGCCCTGCCCCTGCCGGTACGCCTCGACCGGATCGCCGTCCTCGACGGCAGCGCCCCGCTGGTCTGGCTGCTGCGCCCGGAGCCGGCCCTGACCGCCCTGCACGCGGCGGTCTGGGACGTCCTCGCCGGGGCCGAGGGGCAGCGCCCCTGGCACGCCCCGGGGCGGTGGGTCCCGCACCTGAGCCTGGCGCTGCGCTTCCGCGCCGCCGACCGCCGGCTGGCCCGGGCAGTGGTCGGCGTGGGCCGGCCGGCCGGGGAGTTCGTGGCCGCCCGCAGCTACGACGGCGCCACGAGGACGGTCGGCCTGCTCGGTTCCGCCGGGAGCTGATCCCGGCGCATCTCGCGGCAGGCAAGTGCGACGGTGGCCGCCGGCCGATCGCCTTCCCGTGCGGCGATGGCCTAGGGTTGGCCCAGCGCTCCCGTCGACGGTCTGCCCGACCGCCCGGCGGCTTCGTGCTGGGCCGGTCCGGCAGGTGGTCAACCCGACGCACCCCGGAAGAGGAACGATGCCCCTCCGCAAGCGCCCGGCCGCCATGGCGGCCGCCACCCTGCTCACCCTGAGCGCCCTGGCCGTCGTGCCGTCCATCGCGGCCGCCGCTCCCGACCCGGGCGGCCCCGTGAAGGTGAACCAGGTCGCGTACGTGCCCGGCACCCCCAAGCAGGCCACCGTGGTCAGCACGTCGACCAGCCCGCTGGCCTGGTCCCTGCGCAACGCCGCCGGCGCGACCGTCGCCTCCGGCCAGACCACCGTACGCGGCGCGGACGCCCTCTCCGGCGACAGCGTCCACGTCGCCGACTTCTCCGCCTACGACACCGTGGGCAGCGGCTACGTGCTCACGGTCGGTGGGAACAGCAGCCACCCCTTCGACATCTCCGCCGACGCGGTGCGCCGGCTGCGCACCGACGCGCTGGCGTTCTTCTACCACCAGCGCAGCGGCACGCCGATCGAGTCGCGGTACGTCGGCTCCCGCTACTCCCGCCCCGCCGGGCACGTCAACGTCGCCCCGAACCAGGGCGACAACGCGGTGCCCTGCCGCACCTCCTGCGGCTACACCCTCGACGTGCGGGGCGGCTGGTACGACGCCGGCGACCACGGCAAGTACGTCGTCAACGGCGGCCTGGCCACCTGGCAGCTGCAGAACATCCACGAGCGCGCCCTGCACGTGACCGGGGCCGACCGGGCCGGGCTCGCCGACGGCACGCTGGCGATCCCCGAGCAGGCCAACGGGGTGCCCGACGTGCTGGACGAGGCGCGCTGGGAGCTGGAGTTCATGCTGAAGATGCAGGTGCCCGACGGCCGCACGAACGCCGGCATGGTGCACCACAAGATCCACGACCAGAACTGGACCGCGCTGCCGACCCGGCCGGAGCTGGACAGCCAGCCCCGGCTCCTCGCGCCGGTCAGCACCGCCGCGACCCTGAACCTGGCGGCGACCGCCGCGCAGGCGTCCCGGCTGTGGAAGTCCTACGACGCGACCTTCGCCGCCCGGGCGCTCGCCGCCGCCGAGAAGGCGTACGCCGCGGCGAAGGCCAACCCGAACCGGCTGGCGCCGGCCACGGACAACACCGGCGGCGGCGCGTACGAGGACAACAGCGTGGGTGACGAGTTCTACTGGGCGGCGGCCGAGCTGTACGCCACCACGGGGGCGGCCGGCTACCGGGCCGACGTGACGGGTTCGTCCTACTACAAGGGCACCAGCTTCACCAACCGCGGCTACGACTGGAGCTGGACCGCCGGGCTCGGCGACACCACCCTGGCCCTGGTGCCCAACGGCCTGCCGGCCGCCGACCTGGCCGCCACCCGGGCCGCGATCGTGGCCTTCGCCGATCGGCTGCTGACCCAGACCGCCACGCAGGGCTACCCCGCCCCGGGCAGCGGCGACGGGACGTACTACTGGGGCTCCAACGGCGCCGTCGCCAACAACGGCAACGTCCTGGCCCTCGCCTTCGACTTCACCGGCCAGCAGAAGTACCGCGCCGGGGCCTACGCAGCCTACGACTACCTGCTCGGCCGCAACCCGCTGAACCAGTCCTACGTGGCCGGTTACGGCGAGAAGCCGGTGCGCAACGTGCACCACCGGTTCTGGGCCAACCAGAACGACTCCTCGCTGCCCACCGCGCCGCCCGGCTCGCTCTCCGGCGGGCCGAACAGCCAGTTGCAGGACCCGGTGGCCGTGGCCCAGCTCTCCGGTTGCAAGCCGCAGAAGTGCTTCGTCGACGACATCGAGGCGTACTCGGTCAACGAGGTGGCGATCAACTGGAACTCGGCGCTGGCCTGGCTGGCGAACTGGGCGGCGGAGCGGGCGGGCACCGGCGGCACGACGCCGGAGCCCACCCCGTCGCCGACCGTCTCGCCCTCGCCGACGGCCTCGCCCACCCCGACCGTCTCGCCCACGCCTACGACCACGCCGCCGGCGGGCGGCTGCGCGGTGACGTACACGTCGAACAACTGGAGCAACGGCTTCAGCGGCAACCTGACCGTCACCAACAGCTCGGCCGCGACGTGGCCGTCGTGGAGGCTGACCTTCAGGTTCACCGCCGGCCAGCAGATCAGCCAGGGCTGGTCCGGAAAGTTCAGCCAGAGCGGCGCCGAGGTCACGGTGACCAACGAGAGCTGGAACGCCGTCGTCGCCCCGGGCGGCTCGGTGAGCCTCGGCTTCAACGCCTCCCACACCGGCGCCAACCCGACCCCGGTGGGCTTCGCCGTCAACGGCACCACCTGCACGCTGCGGTGACCGGGTGACCCGGTGACCCGGTGACGAGGATGCCGGCCCCGCCGGCCTGATCCGGGTCCGTCGCCGATCCCGCCCTTCGCGTGTGCAGTCGGTGAAGGGGGCTGCGGGATCGACGACGTTCGGCGAAACTGGTCAGGGGCCTCTTCCCACCGGAATCGAGGCCCGGGCGGACGGCCGGGGTGCCGCACCCACCCCGGCCGTCCTGCTCCACCCGGCGCCGCACCATCACCGAAGCGGCGTGGCGGCAGCGGCGGCTCAGCGGCGGACGCGCGCAGGTAACCGGATCCGGCGGTCCCCGTGGCTCCGCGCCGCCGTAGTACGGCGCGCATTCGGGGGAGATGGGAAGAATGTTCGGCCTGTCCCGGCTACTCGTGGTTACGGTGCTTTTGGCAGCAACCGCGCCGTGTCGTACCGGGAGAGGACCCGACCATGCGAGTGCCCAGCCGAAGCTCCGGCCAGCAGCCCGGCACCTCCGTGGCGTCCACCGCCCCGGCGCGGAGCGTGCCGCGGGGCGTCGCCCCCCGCCCGGCCCCGCCGACGCCCGACCTCGACGCCTACCGGGCCGCCGTGACGGACCTGCTCGTCGAGGTCGGCGCGTTGGCCGACCCGGACTCGGCGGGGGCCCGCCAGGTGCTGCTCGACGAGCGGTTGCGCGAGCCGGCGATCGCCGCGGTGCTCGACGCCACCGCCCAGGGCCTCGTCGGCGCCCGGGAGACGCTGCTGCTGGAGATGGCCCGCTACCAGCCCAGTCCGCGCAGCTCCGCCGGTGACCTGGCCGCCCTCGTCCGGATCTACCTGCTCTCCCGCATCGACGTCATGTGGTGGCGCGACGCCACCACCTTCATGACCGACGCGCAGGTCCACGCCAGCAACGAGCTGGTCGACCTGGAGTGGCTGCGCCGCCGCGACCTGCTCCGCTTCCGCTACCAGGAACAGCCCGCCACCGTCGTCGGGCGGGGCGTGCGGGCGGTACGCCGCCGGCTGCTGCCGGACGCCCGGCCGCGCACCGCCGGCCTGAAGTTCCGCCGGGCCCGGCGCGAGGTGATCGGCCTGCTCAACGACATCGGCCGCGAGTTCGCCCGCAGCGCCCCGCCCGGCACCCCGCCGCTGTGGGTGACCAGTCTGGTGCGCAGCGCCGAGCACCAGCACCGGCTGCGCCGCCTCGGCTACGCCGCGATGGTGCCCAGCGGCCACTGCCTCGGCTACGCCGTCGACGTGGAGATGTCCTGGTTCCAGCGGTTCGGCGCCCGGGACGTGCTGGCCGGCCTGCTGCTGGCCCGCCAGCAGGCCGGGGAGATCAACGTGGTCGACGAGGGGCAGGCCTGGCACGTGTGCCTCGCGCCCGCCGCCCGGGCGCGGTTCCGCCGCGCGTACGAGGCCGAGATGGGGGTCTGAGCCGTGTGCGGCATCGCCCTGAGCCTCGGCCCCGAGGCCGACCCGGCCACCTTCCGGCGGATGCTGGCCGTCCTCGCCCCGCGCGGCGAGGTGACCGAGACCCGTCGGGAGGCGGGCCTGCTCGCCGGCACCCGCCGGCTGCGGATCGTCGACCGGGAACGGGCGGTGCAGCCCTGGGTCTCCGCCGACGAGCGCCTCCTGCTCTGCTACAACGGCGAGGTCTTCAACCACCGGGAGCTGCGCGCGGAGCTGACCCGCCTGGGGCACGCGTTCCGCAGCGAGAGCGACACCGAGGTGGTGCTCGCCGCCTTCGAACGCTGGGGCGAGGACGCGGTGCGGCGGCTGCGCGGCGAGTACGCCTTCGTCGTGGTCGAGCGGGCCACCGGCCGGGCCTACCTGGCCCGCGACCCGCTCGGGGTGAAGCCGCTGTACTGGTCCCGGGTGCCGGGCTGCCTGCACCTGGCCAGCGAGGTCAAGGCCCTGGTGGGGCACGGCGCCCCCGTCGCCGAGGTGCCCCCGGGGCACCACGGCTGGGCCGAGCCGGGCGGCCACGTCCGGCTGCGCCCGTACGTCGACCTGCTCACGCTCGGCGACGGGCTGCCCGTGGTGGACGACCCGGACGAGGCCGCCCTGCTCGTCCGGGCCGCCCTCACCGACAGCATCCGGATGCGGCTGGACACCGACCTCACCGTCGGCGTGGTGCTCTCGGGCGGGCTGGACAGCTCGCTCGCCCTGCTGCACACCCACCAGCTGCACCCCGACTGCGTGGCGGTGACCGTCGGGGCGCCGGGCAGCCCCGACGTGGCGTACGCCCGGCGGCTCGCCGCCGACCTCGGGGTGCCGCACGAGGTGATCGAGCTGCGTCCGCGCGACATCCGGCTCGCCGACGTGCGGGAGGCCATCCGGATCTCCGAGCTGACCGAGTACGGCGACATCATCAACGCCGTGGTCTCGGTGCCGATCTTCCGGCGGCTGCGTGACCTGGGCGTCAAGGTGGTGCTCACCGGAGACGGCTCCGACGAGCTGTTCGGCGGCTACCCCATGTACCACCAGGTCGGCCCCGAGCGGGCCCGCCGGCTGTTCCTGCACAAGATCCGCAACCTGTGCCGTACGGAGTTGCAGCGGGTGGACCGCGCGAGCATGGCCCACGGAGTGGAGGCGCGGGTGCCGTTCCTCGACCTGAGCGTGGTGGAGCTGGCGATGCGGCTGCCGCTGGAGCTGAAGCTGCGGGAGGGCCAGGAGAAGTGGATCGTCCGCCGGGCGTTCGCCGACGTGCTGCCCGACTACGTGCGGCGGCGGCCGAAGAACCCGATGTCGTACTCGTCGGGGCTGCATGAGCGGGCCCGGCTCTACAAGCCGCTCTTCGCCCGGCTGCACCGCTCCTTCGGCTACCCCCTGCTCGACCCGGTGCGCCGGGACTTCGACAGCGTGCTCACCCGCTGCGGCAACGACCTGGACCGGGCCATCGCCGACGGGCTGGCCCGGCCGGACTACACGGTGCTGGAACACGCCCGGGACCTGGTGGGCGCGGCGAAGTGGAACGCCGCGCCGGTGGTCCGCCGGCTGGTCGGCCCGCGGGCCACCCGCCGGACCCCGGTCGGCTGAGGGCCCACCCCTACCGTCGTTGCCCCGCCCACTGTGGACCACTACGTTGATCGATACACAGGCGGCCGGTGGGACGACGAGTCACCCCGGGCGTGACGCCCCACCCGTCGCCGGAAGGGGACTCCCGTGATCCGCCGCGTGCTGCTGACCGCCGCCCTGGTGGGCGCCTCCGTGCTCGTCGTGCCGGGCTCGCCCGCGCAGGCCCGCGCCTGCCGCATCGACCACGAGTGCGTGACCACCTACTACGCCGACTCCAGCCACACCACCGTGCTGGGGGAGAAGTACGAGAGCTGCTCCGGCACGGTCTACACCTGGGGCGTCCGCTCCGGCTACCCGACCTTCGTCGAGAGCCCCTGCTGACCGGGGCGGCCCCCGCTGGTTGACTCTGACACCGTGTCAGGGCCGAACGTGTGAGGGGCCATGTTCACCATCGGAGACTTCGCCAGGGTCGGGCGGGTGTCGGTCCGTATGCTGCGCCACTACGACAGCATCGGGCTGCTCCGCCCGGCCGCCGTCGACCCGCACACCGGGTACCGGTTCTACCGGGCCGAGCAGCTGCGCCGGCTCAACCGGGTGATCGCCCTGAAGGAGCTGGGGCTCACTCTCGGGCAGGTGCGGGTGATCGTCGACGACGCCGTCGACGTGGCCGAGCTGCGCGGCATGCTGCGGCTGCGCCGGTCCGAGTTGGCGGCCCGGCTCGCGGCCGACACCGCGCGGCTGGCCGGGATCGAGGCGAGGCTCCGCATGATCGAGACGGAGGGTCGGATGACTGCTCAGGACGTCGTACTCAAGGAACTGCCGGCGCTGCGCGTCGCGGAGCTGACGGCGGTGGCCCGCAGCTACCAGACCACGGACATCTCCCCGGTGATCCGGCCGTTGTATCCCGAGCTGTTCCGGCGGCTCGGCGACGCCCACGTCGCCCCCTCGGGACCGACCCTGGCGTGGTACGAGCCGGCGGGGGAACCCGACGGCGAGGCGGTCGTGGTGCACGCCGGGGTCACCGTCGCGGCCGACCCCGCGGCGGCCCGGGAGTTCGCGGTCGTGGACCTGCCCGCGGTGCCCGCTGCGGCGACGATCATCCATCACGGGCCGATGGACGAGGTGGAACGCAGCATGCAGGCGCTCGCCGCCTGGATCGAGGAGCACGGCTGGCGGGCCGAGGGCTTCGCCCGCGAGCTGTACCTGGACTACTGCGCCGACGACCCGGCGCAGGGGGTGACTGAGCTCCAGCTCGCGGTGACCCGCCGCTGACCAGTGGGTGGGGCGGCCCGGCGGCCGCCCCACCACGCGGTGTCACCGCAGGTAGGGGCCGGCCTCGCCGATCTTGCCCGGGGCCGGGTTGCCCGGCAGGTCGAGCACGTACACCCGCAGGTTGCCCTGGCCGCTGACGGTCGCGGTCAGCGTCTGATTGCCGACGGTCTGCACGTCGCCGGTGACCGCGTCGACGTACCGGCCGTTGGGCACGCCGGTGAACGTCGCGCTGCCGGAGACCGTGACCAGCGCGAAGCTGTCGACCGCGCCGGAGGTGAACCGGCGCTTGTACGCCATGGAGCCGCTGATCCCCTCCGTCGAGTACTGCCCCTTCTGCAGGGCCGGCACCGCCCGGCGGATCCGGTTGAGCCGCTGCACGTGCTTGACCAGCGGCTTGTCGAGGGTCGCGGCGACGGCCCCGGTGGCGGAGCCGACCCGGCCGAAGTCCGTCGCGGTGACCGTGCCCTGGAGGTGGCCGCCGTAGTAGGCCCGGCCGGTGGTCGCCAGGGGGCAGGTCGGCCCGCAGTCGATCTTCGCGCCCTTCTGGAACTCGATCTCGGAGCCGTAGTAGAGCGTCGGGATGCCCCGGAACGTCCACATCAGGCTCATGTTCTCCGCCCAGGCGTCGGTGCCCCCGGTGTAGCGGGTGTTCGACTTGTTCGGGCCGTAGTCGTGGCTGTCGACGTAGACGACGTTGTAGGTGGCGTCGTTGTAGCTGTCGTCGGAGTCCCTGCCGTTGCCGTACGCGTTGTGGGCGTCGCCGAAGTTCATGTGCATCCGCATGTCGATCACGTTCATGCCGGAGAACTTCGAGTGGTCCGGGGCGTGGTAGGTGTTGCCGCGCAGGAACGCGTTGTCGCTGGTGGGCTGCCCGGCGGGGCCGGCGAGCTGCTCGTAGTCGTACTGCTCGATCGCGGCCTTGACGTCGTCGGGGCTGTATTCCTTGCGCTCCTTCCAGGTGAAGAACTGCGCCGAGTGGTTGACCGAGCCCCGGTTCCACTTGTCGTTGACGAACGCGGCGACCTCACCGAAGACGTAGAAGTCCTTGCCCTTCTCGCCGTGCCTGGCCAGGGCGTGCTGCTGGATCGCCGGCAGGAAGCGGCGGTTCCAGGTGACCCGGGGGATGTGCACGGCCGTGTCGATGCGGAAGCCGTCCACCCCCATGTCGATGTACCGGTTGTACGCGTCGATCAGGTACTGCTGCACGGTCGGGTTCTCGGTGTTGAAGTCGGCCAGGTCCTCGTGCAGCCAGCAGCTGCGCGCGTCCTCGCCCTCCCAGTTGCCGATCCAGCACTGGTGGTACAGGTCGGCCGGGAAGAGCTTGCTGGTCGGGGTGGGCCACTGGCACTCGTACAGCGTGAAGCCCTCCGGGCTGGTGCCGTTGGGCGTGCCCCAGCGGGGGCACTGGTTGCCGGCCGGGGCGGCGGTGGACCAGACGTCCCCGTTGTACGGGCGGCCCTTGGCCAGGGCGTTCTGCGCGGGGGTCAGCTCCGGGTCGGTGCCGGGGTGCTCGATCATGGGGTCGTACTCGCGGCCCGCCTCGGGCGCGCTGTACATCCACTTCCACTGCTCGTCGCGCACCCCGTACACCGTGGGGGTGAACAGGCCCTTGGCGCCCCAGCGGGAGCTGTGGTTGTAGACGACGTCCTGGAAGATCTTGATGCCCTTGCCGTGCGCGGCGTTGATCAGGTCCTGGTAGCTCGCGCCGGGGCTCTCCAGGCGCGGGTCGACCCGGTGGAAGTCCCAGCCGTGGTAGCCGTGGAAGTCGTAGTCGGACCGGTTCAGCACGACCGGAGTGATCCACAGGGCGGAGAAGCCGAGCCCCTTGATGTAGTCCAGCTTGTCGATCAGGCCCTTGAAGTCGCCCCGGAACATCGGGTCGTCGTTCGCCGCGTTGCCGGACTTCACGTGCTGGCTGCCGCCCCGGTTGTTGGTGCTGTCGCCGTCGGCGAACCGGGCGGTCATCACGAAGTAGATGGTGTCCTCGCGGGGGTCGCCGCCCAGGGGGGTGCCGGCCGCAGCCGGGGGCGGGGTGTCGCCGGTGGTCGCCGCCGCCGGTGCGCTGGCGGCGGAGGTGTTGCCCGCCGCGTCGTACGCCCGCACCGTGTACTCGTACCGGGTGTTGGCGGTCAGCGTGCCGTCGACGTGGCTGGTGCCGGTGGTGGTCACCGTGACCGTGCCTTCCGGCCCGCCGGTGCGGGTGAGCCGGTAGCCGGTGACGGCCCGGTCGTCGGTGGCCGCCGCCCAGGACACCGCCACCCGCAGGCCGTTGGCGGTCGCGCCCAGCCCGGTGGGGGTGGACGGGGCGGTGGTGTCGGGGGTCTGCGGGGCGCACGGCGCGCTCGCCCCGGCCGTCACGACGCCGGCCTTGACGGTGCTCACCCCGGCGCCGATGGTGTAGTCCGCGCCGTTGTTGTTGTCCCAGGCCCCGGCGCCGTTGTTGAACGCCGCCTTCAGGGTCGCGGCGCTGCCGAGGTCGACCACGCGGCGGGCCCATCCGGTGCAGCCGGCCTCCATCGGGACCCCGGGGACGGCGGTCCAGGCCCCGCCGGCCGGCTGGTAGTGGATGTTGCCACCCGTCCAGCCCCGGGTGGCGAGGTGGTACCAGACCTCGGCGGTGCGGGTGGACGGCGTGCCGGTCGGCGCGGGGGTCGCCGTCGGCGAGGGCGTGCCGGCGCACGGGTCGGACGTGCCGACCACGCCGCCGGAGACGGTCACCGTCCCGGTGCCGGTGCGGTAGTTCGCGCCGTTGTTGTTGTCCCAGGTGCCGGCGTTGTTGTTGAACACCACCTGCAGGCCGGTGGCCGAACCGGCGTCGATGGTGCGCTTGCGCCAGCCGGTGCAGGCGGCCTCCATCGCCACGCCGGGCACGGCGGTCCAGGCGCCGCCGTCCGGGGCGTAGTGGATGTTGACGGTCCCGGTCCAGGCGGTGGGGGGTCGGTAGTAGACGGTCACGGTGTTCGCGGCGGCGGCCGTGCTGAACGGCGCAAGCCCGACGATGAGCCCGGCGGCCAGCGCGGCCCCGGTCATCCGTCGTCGTCCGGTGCGGCGGGGCATCGGACCTCCTCGGGGGTGGGCGTCGGCGTGACCGACGGGGGTGATGGGGTGCGGAAAGCCGTCGGCCCGGGGGAGGGCCTGTCCGATCCGAGCAAGTGGATGACGTCATCCGTCATGGATCGGCGAATCCTTCTGCAAGTTCTTGCAAGTGGCGAGAAAGTTACCACCATCAACCTGTGGACACCAGATGTTCACAACTGCTGCGCGCCGAACCACCGGCGTGGGGGTGCCCCCGGGTCAGCCGGTGAGCAGCAGCGCGCCCACGCCGGCGGCCGTCGCGGCCACGGCGAGCAGGGCACCGGCGGCCAGGAACCGGCCCAGCGGCACGGCCACCCCGGCGGCCCGGCAGCGCTCGTACCACAGCAGGGTGGCCAGCGACGCCCACGGTGTGACCAGCGGGCCGGCGTTCGTGCCGATCAACAGGGCCAGCAGCCGGGTCGCGTCGCCGGGCGGGAGCACCGCCTCGCCCGCCACGTACGCGGGCAGGTTGTTGACGACGTTGGACAGCAGCGCGCCCGTGCCGCCGGCCCGCAGCGCGCCGAGCGCCCCGCCGTCCGGGCCGAGCAGCACGCCGACGACGTCGTCCAGCCCGTACCGGCCGAGGGTCTGCACCACCAGGAACAGCCCGGTGACGAAGACCAGCAGCCGCCACGGCACCAGCGCCGGGCGCAGCGCGGCCCGGTTGCGCGCGGCGAAGCCGACCAGCACCAGCCCGGCGGCCGCCGCGGAGGCGATCCCCACCTCCACCCCGGCGAGGATCCCGGCCACGAGGAGCAGGCATCCGGCGAGCGCGATCCGGTACAGCACCCGGTCGGCGGGGACGTGCGGCCCGGGCGCGACGAACCGGTCGACCCCGCGCCGCCCCCGGCGCCAGTAGCCGACCCAGAGCAGCGCCATGGTGGCCGCGATCGTGGCGGCCTGCGGCAGCGCCATCCGCGCCGCGTACGGCAGCGGGTCGAGGTCGACCCGGTCGGCGGCCAGCAGGTTGGTCAGGTTCGACACCGGCAGCAGCAGGCTCGCCGTGTTGGCCAGCCACACCGTGGTCAGCGCCAGCGGCAGCGGCGGCATGCCCAGCCGACGCGCCAGCGCCAGCATCACCGGCGTGAGCAGCACCGCCGTGGTATCGAGGTTCAGCGCGATCGTGGTGGCGGAGGCGAAGCCGACGCAGAGCACGAACAGCGCCGGATAGCTGCCCCGGGCGGCGCGGGCCAGCCGCCCGGCCAGCACGTCGAACACGCCGGCCACCGCCGTCAGCTCGGCCAGCACCACCACCGTGCCGAGGAACAGCAGCAGCGGCAGGATGCGCCCCAGGGTGGCCACGGTCTCGGCGCGCGGCAGCAGGCCGGTCAGCGCGCAGGCCGCCCCGACCAGGGCCAGCGCCAGCGCGACCCGGTCGAGCGGGTGCAGCCGGCGCAGCCGCTCCAGCGGCCGGCGTGGGGCGCGGCCGGTCGGTGCGGTCGGCTCGCCGCCGGTGCGTGCGGTCGGTTCGCCGTCAGGGTCCACGGCGGCTGATCCTCGCACGCCCGCCGGGCGGCCCCGGCGGTCCGCCACGCCGCTGTGACCGGGCCCTCCCGCCGCCGTCCGGCGAACCGCCCCGCAGACCGCCCCGCCGGCCGTCGAACCGTGGTGGACAACGGTCGATGGCTGACCTAGCGTTCAGCCATCATGCGTAGGACCTTCCTGGGGGCCGGCCTGGCCCTGCTGCTCGCCGCCACCGCCTGCTCCGCCCCCGAGACCGCCGCCGCCCCGCCCCCGACGCCGGCCGGCACGCCCACCGCGTCCCGGCAGGACCCGGCGCAGGCCGACCGGACCCTGGCCAGCCTGCGCCGGGTCGACGACCTGCCGATGTGGGAGATGACCTACGTCGGCGACTACGACCCGACCGTCGGCACCGACGCCGCGCCGCCCAGCCCCTTCGGCTGCTCGCTCTTCGCCGCCTCCGGTGACCGCAGCCGCCCGCTGTTCGCCCGCAACTTCGACTGGGACGCCAACCCGGCCCTGGTGCTGCGCACCGACCCGCCGGACGGGTACGCCGCGGTCTCGCTGGTGGACATGTCCTACCTGGGCGTCGGTGCCGACCCCACCGGCGACCGCCGGCTGCTCAACGCGCCGCTGCTGCCGTTCGACGGGATGAACGAGCGTGGGCTGGCCGTCGGGCTGGCCGCCGACGACGGGGCCACCGTCCGCGCCGAGGCGGGCAAGCCCACGGTCGGTTCGGTACGCATCCTGCGGCTGGTGCTCGACCAGGCCGCCACGGTCGACGAGGCCGTCGCCGTCTTCGGCCGGCACAACCTCGACTTCGACGGCGGGCCCGCGCTGCACTACCTGCTCGCCGACGCCACCGGGGCCTCGGCCGTGGTCGAGTTCGTCGACGGCGCGATGCGGGTGGAGAAGGGGCAGGGCGGCTGGCAGGCGCTGACCAACGTGCCCGTGGTCGGCGTACCCGAAGAACGCCGGCGCACCGACCACCGCTACGGCGTGCTCGCCGCCGCCCTGACGAAGGCCGGCGGGGTGGTCGACGACCGGGCGGCGCTGGAACTGCTCAACGACGTGCGGCAGGGCCACACCCGCTGGTCGGTGACCTACGGGCTGCGCACCGGCGAGATCCACCTGCGCACGGCCACGGGCACCGAGCGTGAATACCACCTCCCGGTGACCCTGCCCTAGCTCGGCGTGGGGAGGCGCCGCAGATCGTTGAGGAGGTCCCGCACGGCTGGGGAGCGGGGGCCGGCGGGAGTGAGTTCGTCGTGGGGGCGGCGTAGGAGCGCGACGCTGCGTGCGGAGCTGACGGCGGGTAGGCGGCGCAGGGCGAGTCGGGCGGCGTCGACAGCGAGGTCGAGGTCGCCGGTGGCGTGGTGGGCGAGGCTGAGCCAGGCTCCGTGGCGTAGGGCGGAGCGTTGTGGTGGGGCGTCGGGGCTGGTGTTGGCACGGGCGTGCAGGAGCCGCTCGGCGTGGCGTAGGAGCCTGTGTCGTTGTTGGGGCAGTTGCTCGGCGAGGACGACCAGTCCGCGGCCGGTGATGGCGTCGAGTTCGATCCGGTCGATGTAGGAGGCCCATCGGGGAAGTGGCATGTCGGGTGTGGTGTCGAGGAGGGGCAGGGTGTCCTCGCGGGTGCGGTGGAAGCTGGTGAGGTCGCCGGCGACGGCGTGGGCGAGGCTGCTGCGAGCGGCGACCAGGGAGCGTACGGCCGGTGGGGCGGTCGTTGCGGATTCTTGGGCGGCGGCGGGTTGCGGAGCGTCGAGGGCGTTGCCGAAGACCTCCGACCGGTGCGACAGCGACCTGCTCCTCGTCGCCCTCAAGTACGGCATCTGGTCCCGCGACGTCCGCGACGGCCAGTCGATTTACCTCGACGGCTCCGTTTGAATTGGCAGGTCTGCCTGGCGGAAACGAGGGCAAGCCCGCTGCCCGACTATTTGTCTTCCATCAAGTAGCGCCTGATGGCATCCCGCTTTTCTGGGTGTCCCGCCCGCATGGGGGAGTCTCGGGGCTGTATGGGTGCGGGTGAGAACGATAGGGGGTGACGAAAGCTGGCTTGTGCCCCAGTCCAGAGGGCGGGCAGCCCGGCTGCATCGAGTCGTCCTGGATTCTGAGAAGCTTTGCAGCGAGCGGTGAGCTTGAGATGGCATCAGGGGCGAGCGGGAAGCCACTATCATGCCGCGGGTGAGCTATCCAATGATGCCGAACGATCCGCGGTGGCTTGGTAACTATGAGCTGCTCAGTCGTCTTGGTGAGGGCGGCATGGGCACGGTCTTCCTTGGACGATCGCCGGATGGCCGGCTGGTGGCGGTCAAGATGTTGCGGGCCGAGCACGCCTGGGACACCGAGTTCCGGGGGCGCTTCCGCAGCGAGGTCAACCGGGCCCGCGAAGTGCCGGGCTTCTGCACGGCGGCGGTGCTCGACGCCGACCCGGATCACGAGACGCCGTATCTGGTGGTCGAGTACGTCGACGGGCCGAGTCTCTCCGAGGTGATCCGGGAGCGGGGGCCGCTGGACGGCGGCACGCTGCACAGCGTGGCGGTCGGGGTGGCCACGGCGCTGGCGGCGATCCACGGCGTGGGGGTCATCCACCGGGACCTTAAGCCGCAGAACGTGCTGTTCTCGCTGGGCACGCCCAAGGTGATCGACTTCGGGATTGCGCGGGCGCTTGAGGTGACCAGCCGGCATACCAAGACCGACCAGATGGTCGGCACGGTGGCGTACATGGCGCCGGAGCGGTTCGACAACGACTCGGATCGTACGGTGGGGCCGGCGGCCGACGTGTTCGCGTGGGGTGTGGTGGTGGCTTACGCGGCGACGGGCCGCACCCCGTTCTGGGCGGATTCCCCGGCCGCCACGGCGGCTCGCATTCTGACCCAGGCGCCCGACCTGACCGGGCTCGGCGGGTCGTTGCGTGACCTGGTGGGCCGCACGCTGGCCAAGGATCCGACCGAGCGGCCGACCGCACACCAACTGCTCGATCTGCTGCTGGAGGCGGAAACCGGGGGAGCGCTCGCCCAGCGGCCGGAGCTGCTCAAGGCCGCCGAGGCGGCCCAGCACACGGGTCGGGTTCGGCCTTCCGCCGTACGCGAGCCGGCCACACCCGTTCGTTGGCGGGTGGGCCGCCTGGTGGCCATGGCCGTGGCCGCGACCCTCGTGTGTGCCGGTGTCGGGTTCGCGTTGTGGCGCTACGAGCCGGGTGAGACGCTGGCGTCGTTCGTGCCCGACACGTCGCCGTCGGCGGTGCCGCGCGTGGCGTCGGCCGCGCCCAGGTCGACGGTGGCTGGTTCGGACACGCCACGGATCCAGGGGCCGAGGGTGTCCGACCATCTCGACCGGCGGGGCCTGTGGAAGGCCGACCGGGCTGCCGACAGCGCCGCCGGGTGGTGCACCTTCGACCAGCGGATGCTGGCGACAACACACATGTCCACCCTCTATCAGTGCAAGGGGCCGCAGGACTCGTTCGCCGGCGACCAGACGATCGCGGTCGACGTCGGCATCGTCACCAAGGGCGCCTGCGCGGTGATCTGGTTCCGGTTGGTCGACCAGCACGGTTACGTAGCCTCGTTCTGCGAGAACGAGATCCGGCTGGGGATCGACGAGAGCTCGGGGAACGGGTTCAACTCGGAGCAGCGGGTCGCGTCGAGCGCGTTCCAGGTCGGGCAGACGCACCGGACCGGCATCACCGTGCACAACGGCACGGCCCAGGTGACGGTCGACGGCACGCCCGCTCTGAGTATGCCGGTCACCGACCCGCAACTGGTCGCGGGCCGGGTCGTGCTGGGGGCACTCAACGACGCCTCCGAAGGGGACGCCACGGTGGCCTTCGCGAACGTCGATCTCCGGTCGCCGGTGGTGGGGCAGCCGGCGCACTTCACCGATCCGACGACCGGCTCCAGCCAGTCGATGGTGCAGCTCTACTCGTACGATCCGATCGCGCACTCCGCGGTGGCTCAGCCGGTGCTCGTGATGGCCAGTGCGGACTACTGCAAGCAGTTCAAGATCGACGCGAGTGACATCAAGTGCAGCGACCCGTACCAGATCGTCGAGAGCCGCACGAAGGTGACGATCCCGGTCCGGTCCGCGCCGAAGCTGACGTCGTGGGAGAACGTTGGCGGCGGGGACGGCATCGTCTCGGTGTACGCCGGCGCCGGTCACTCCATCTCTGCGGCCACGTTCACCAAGTGGCTGGCTGGGAAGCAGGGTGGCCTGGTCGCGGTCACCACCACCAACGGCGAGGTCACCACGCTGACCAAGATTGACAACCGCTGACCCGGTTGCGTCGCGGTCCCGGTCGCCAGCGCGTCCGGGCCGGCGATCACGATGGCGTGAGTTCGTCGTCCCATCGAAGATCCAGCGATCTCAGGTCGCCAAAGTCGGCCCCATCTCTGCCCCTTCGAAGGTTCGACCGCCGTCACGAGCGATCGTGGCGGCGGTCAGCCGTGTCGTACCGGTGTGGCCGGCGGGCCGGAGGGGATCCCGGCCCCCCGGCCCCCGGTCCGCCGGCCTGCCCGGTCAGCCCTTGCGGGGCTCGAAGGTGTAGTCGACCCCGCCGACGTCGAAGCTCTCCCCGAGCTTGCTCGCCGGGCCGACCTGGACGACCTGGAGGGTGTACGCCTTCTGGAGCGTCTGGCTGGTGGTGAAGCTGAGCTTGACCACCGGCCGCTCCTCCGGCTTGATCAGCAGGCCCTTGATCTGCGCCTTGTACGGGTCGACGATCTGCACGGCGCTGCGGCCGACGACCTCGATGCCCTCACCCTTACCGCCGGCGGCCCGCCAGCGCTCGAACAGCTCCGGCCCGAGGTCGGCGACGACCTTGACACCCGGGGCCGGCTCGCCGAGCGGCCGGAACGCGAGGTCGAACGGGGCCGGCTCGGCCAGGGCGTTCGCCATGGCGTACGGGCGGTCGGTGACCACGCCGCCGCCCGCCGGGACGGTGTTGGCGTTCTTCCAGGCGATGTTGTTGTTGTACTGCGTGTTGATGGAGGTCGCGGTGCCCTCGAACAGCATCGGGTCGGTCGCCGACTCCCAGCGCAGCAGCAGGCAGAAGTGCCCGATGGAGGGCACGTTCGGCCACGCGATCGACGTCGTGGTGACCCCGGGGGCGACGGGCAGGGTCTTGGAGCCGATCGGCGTCCAGTGCGTCGGCCAGTTCGCCGCGCCACCGGAGGTGGTGTAGTACGCCTTCAGCGTCCCGTTGCCGATTCCGGAACCGTACGGGCCATTGTTCCGCAGGTTCACGAAAATGTAGCTCGTCGATCCGATGATCGGGTTCGTGTGCGACGCGCACTCGACCGCGGTGGGGCAGATCTTGATATCCGGGCTGTTGAAGAACGACGAGTAGATGGCCCCGTGCGGCTCGAACCCGGTGTCCGACGCGATGTCCCGCATGTAGACGTCGGTGCGGGCGTTCGCGGTGAAGTCGCCCTTGTCGATCGCGGCCGTGGCGGTGCCGCTCACGGAGAACGCGAGCGCGGCGGTCAGCAGGGCACCGAACAGCAGTCGGGCCGTACGCCGCGGGCGTGGACGTGCCAGCGCGATTCTCATGTGCTGATTCCCCTTCGATGGTGGTGGTGGGTCGAGTGGCGGAGAATTGCTCCGGCGACCCGGCGCGACAACTGTATTGCAGTGGCTGCCGTAAATGGAATGGTCGAGATTGACGATTGCTCAAAGGGCGTCCGCATTTGCCGGGGAGGTGGCAATTCCCGGATACGGCGGAACGTGAATCTGAGAAGTCTGCACCGCGAGGTATCAACGGCGGCGCAGGCGACTCCTGTACACCCTGGCCCTTCGCCGGACCCTCGCCCCGTACGCTCGGTGACCGTGAGGCGGATCCTGTTCGGCCGGCCGTTGCGCAGCGTGGCCTTCGACGTGGCGGTCTCCGGCTTCGTCGTGCTGGTCGGCCTCGCCGGGGGCGTCAACCAGCCCGGCGGGTGGCGGGCCACGGGCGTCGGGGCGGCGATGGCCGTCGCCCTGCTGTTCCGGCGCGCCCATCCCTCGGCGGTGGGGGCGGCGGTCGCCGTGCTCGCCGGGGTCCAGGTGGTCGCCGGGTGGGGCCCGTTGGCCTTCGACGTGGCCGTGCTGATCGCCCTGTACAGCGTGGTGAAGTATGCCGAGCGGCTGCGTGACGGCATCGTCGCCGGTGCCGTCGCCGCCGTCGGCGTGGTGCTCGCCGCGCTCCAGATCGAGGCGGCCGTCGCCTGGTGGGCCTCGGCGATCTGGTTCGCGCTGATGACCGGCGCGGTCTGGCTGATGGGACTGAACGTGCGTACCCGCAGGCTCTACGTGCTGAGCCTGGAGGAGCGCGCCGCGACCCTGGAGCGGGAGCGGGAGGCCGAGGCCCGCGCGGCGGTGGCCGAGGAACGCACCCGCATCGCCCGCGAGCTGCACGACGTGGTGGCGCACAGCATGGCCGTGATGATCGTGCAGGCCGACGGGGCCCGCTACCTGTTCGACCGGGACCCGCAGACCGCCCGGGAGGCGGTGCGCGTGGTCGCCGACACCGGCCGGCAGGCGCTGGAGGAGATGCGCCGCCTGGTCGGGGTGCTGCGGGAGACGAGCAGCCCCGGGCCGGCGGACGGGCCGGACGGCGCGGCGGCCCCGGCGCTGGCAGCGGAGCCGACGCACCGCCGGCCGGCCCTGGTGGAGCTGCCCGAGCTGCTGGACCGGTTCCGGGCCGCCGGGCTGCGGGTCGACGCGACGGTCACCGGCGAGCCGCCGGCCCTGCCGCCCGGCCTGGAGCTGACCGTCTACCGGGTGGTGCAGGAGGCGCTCACCAACGCCCTCAAGCACGCCGGGGTCGGCGCGACCGTCACGCTGGGCCTGACCCACACCCCCGACGCCGTCGTGGTCCGGGTCGTCGACGACGGGCGGGGCCGCCCCGTGGTCCGCCCCGCGCCGTCCGGCGGTCACGGCCTGGTCGGCATGCGCGAGCGGGTGACCGTGTACGACGGCAGCCTCACCGCCGGCCCGACGCCGGCCGGGGGCTGGCAGGTCGAGGCGCGGCTGCCGCTACGGTCGAGCACCGGGACGGAGGTGGCGGCATGACGGTCCGCGTGGTGATCGTGGACGACCAGGCGCTGGTGCGCGCGGGGTTCCGGATGGTGCTGGGCTCCCAGCCCGACCTGACCGTGGTCGGCGAGGCCATCGACGGGGCGGACGCGCTGCGGGTGCTCGACCGCGTCGAGGCCGACGTGGTGGTCATGGACATCCGGATGCCGACGATGGACGGGGTGGAGGCCACCCGGCGGATCTGCGCCGACCGGCCCGGTGACCGGCCCCGGGTGCTGGTGCTCACCACCTTCGACACCGAGGCCGACGCGTTCGCCGCCCTCCAGGCCGGGGCGAGCGGCTTCCTGCTGAAGAACGTGCCGCCGGAAGAGCTGCTGGCCGCGATCCGGGTGGTCGCCGAGGGCGACTCCGTGGTGGCCCCGTCGATCACCCGCCGGCTGCTCGACCGGTTCGCCGGCCAGCTCGGCCCCGGCCCCGCCGCCGACCCCCGGCTCGCCCAGCTCACCGAACGGGAACGCGAGATCCTGCTGCTGGTGGCCCAGGGCCTGTCCAACGCGGAGATCGCCGCCCGGGTGCACGTCGCCGAGGCGACCGTGAAGACCCACGTGGGGCGGATCCTGGCCAAGCTGGGGCTGCGCGACCGGGTGCAGGCGGTGGTGCTGGCGTACGAGAGCGGTCTGGTCACCCCCGGCGGCTGAAGAGCGGGTACGCCTCAGGTCGTACGGGGCCGTGCCGCGGGGACGCCTCCGGGCGCAGGCGGGTCGAGCGTGCGGGCGGACGCGGCGGGGCCGGTGCCGCCCATAGCGTCGACAGGTGTCCGGAACCACCGCCTGCACGGGGAGCACCAACGTGTCCGTTCCACCTCCCGCGTTCGCCACCGCCGGCGTCGCGGTCACCGCCCGCGGCCTGCGCAAGGAGTACGGCGCCGGCCAGGCGCGGGTCGTCGCCCTCGACGGCGTCGACGTCGACTTCGCCGCCGGCCGGTTCACCGCCATCATGGGCCCGTCCGGGTCCGGCAAGTCCACGCTCATGCACTGCCTCGCCGGCCTCGATAGGCCCACCGCCGGCACCGTACGCATCGGCGACGCCGACACCGGCGGGCTCGACGACCGGCGGCTCACCCTGCTGCGTCGCGACCGGATCGGCTTCGTCTTCCAGAAGTTCAACCTGCTGCCGGCGCTGACCGCCGAGGAGAACGTCGTGCTGCCGCTGGCCATCGCCGGCCGTCGCCCCGACCCGGCCTGGCTGCGCCAGGTCGTCGCCGCCGTCGGGCTGGCCGACCGGCTGCGGCACCGGCCCGCCGAGCTTTCCGGTGGCCAGCAGCAACGCGTCGCCGTCGCCCGCGCCCTGATCACCAAGCCGTGGGTGATCTTCGCCGACGAGCCCACCGGCAACCTCGACTCCCGCTCCGGCGCGGAGGTGCTGCGGCTGCTGCGCGAGGCCGTCGACACCCTCGGCCAGACCGTCGTGATGGTGACCCACGACCCGACCGCCGCGAGCCACGCCGACCGGGTGGTCTTCCTCGCCGACGGCCGGCTGGTCCGCGAACTGACCGCGCCCACCGCGGAGGCCGTCCTCGACGCCCTCGCCCACCTCGACCAGGCCCCGGCCGGCGCGGCGACTGGGCTCCGGCGGTGACCGGGCTGACCCTGCGCACCATGCGCGCCGACGCGCTGCGGCTGCTGCTGTCGGCGCTGGCCGTGGTGCTCGGCGTCGCGTTCGTCGCCGGCACCCTGATCCTCACCGACGGGATGAAGCGCCGCGCCTACGAGAGCGCCGGCGTCTTCGACCGGCACACCGACGTCGCCGTGTACGCCGGGCGGGACCCGATCCCGCCCGCCCTCGTGGAGCGGGTGCGCGCGGTCGACGGGGTGCGGGCCGCCGCCGGGGAGCTGACCGGCTCCGCCGGGATCGTCGGCTCCGACGGCCGGCCCGTCCTCGGCTACGCCGTCGCTGCCGCGATCCCCACCGAGGCGGCCCTGCAGTCGTACGACGTGGTGGCCGGGCGGCTGCCGCAGCGCCCCGGCGAGGTGGTCCTCGACGCGCCGACCGTCGCCGAGGAGGGGTTCACCCTCGGCGGACCGGTGCGCGTGGGCGGCGGCGGGGGCGCGGCCCGCGCGTACACCCTGGTCGGCACGGTCGACGTGGCCGGCACCGCCCGGGACGTCGGCGGGCCGTTCATCGGCCTGGCCGGGCCCGACGCCCTGGCCGTGACCCAACAGGAGGGCTACGGGCGGATCATGGTGGCCGCCGCGCCGGGCGTGTCGGCGGCGGAGCTGGCCGGGCGGGTGGCGGCCGTGGCCGGCGGCGACGTGACGGTGAAGGACCGCCAGGCGGTCCTCGACGCCGCCGTCGACGACGCGGTCCGCGACCTGAGGCAGTTCAACCTGCTCCTGCTCACCTTCGCGGCGGTGGCCGTGGTGGTGGCCGGGTTCGTCATCGCCAACACCTTCGCCATCGTGCTCGCCCAGCGCACCCGGCGCACCGCGCTGCTGCGGCTGGTCGGGGCGACCCGGGCGCAGGTGCTGCGGGCGACGCTGCTGGAGGCGGCGGCGACCGGGCTGGCCGCCTCGGCGCTCGGGGTGGCGGTCGGCGCGGGCGTCGCGGTCGGCCTGGACGCCCTGCTGGCCGCGTTCGACGTGCCGATGGCCGGCGGCGGGATCGCCGTCACGGCGCGCACCGTGCTGGTCTGCCTGCTGCTGGGCACCGTCCTCACCGTGGCCTCGGCCGCCGTGCCGGCCTGGCGGGGCACCCGCGTCGCGCCGGTGGCCGCGCTCACCGACGCGGCGGTGCAGCCCACCCGCGGGGCCGGCCGGGTCCGGCTGGCCGCGGGCGCGCTGGTCCTCGCCGCCGGGGTGGCGGCCCTGGGGTCGGCTGGGGCCGTCGGCCAGCTGCCGCTGGTCGCGGCCGGCGGGATGTTGGCGTTCTTCGGCATCGTGCTGTTCGGGCCGGTGCTGGTGCCGGCGCTGGTGCGCCTGCTGGGCGTCCCCGCGCGTCGGCTGTTCGGGGCGACCGCCGGCCTTGCCGTGGCGAACGCCGTGCGCAACCCGCGCCGGATCGCCGCGACCGCCACCGCCCTGGTCATCGGCATCGGCCTGGTGTCGGCGTTCGTGGTGGGCGCGGGCAGCGCCAAGGCCAGCATCGAGCGGGCCGTGGACCGGCAGATCGGGGTCGACTTCGTGGTCGTCGGCGTGGGCGGGAAACTGCCCGGGCCGCTGGTCGACGAGTTGGCCGCCCGCGACGAGCTGGGCGTCGTGCACGAGCAGCGCGGCCGGGTCAGCGACGCCGTCGAGCTGCGGGCCGCCCACCCGGCGCTGGTCGGGCGCACCCTGACGGCCGTGGACGCCGGTGACGCGGGTCGGCTCGGGCCGGGCCGGGTGCTGGTGCACCGGGAGCTGGCCCGGGCGCGGGGCTGGTCGGTCGGCGACTCCGTCACCCTGGCCGGGCGGCCGTTCACCGTCGCTGCCGTCGTCGCCGCCGACGGGCCGGCGCTGGCCGGCGGCCCCGTGCCGGCCGGGCACGTGGTCGACGTGGCCGACGCCGACTTCGACCGCCTTTTCCCGGCCGAGCGCGGCTTCCTCGCCGAGGTCGACCCGGCCGCCGGGGTGAGCGCCGAGCGGGCCCGGGCGGCCGTCGAATCGGTGGTGGCCCGCTACCCGACGGCGAACCTGGTGGACCAGGCGACGTACAAGGAGTCGCTCACCGGCACGATCGACATGGTGCTGGCGTTCGTCGTGGCCCTGCTCGGCCTGGCCGTGGTCATCGCCCTCGTCGGCGTCGCCAACACGCTCAGCCTGTCGGTGGTGGAGCGCACCCGGGAGAACGCGGTGCTGCGCGCCGTCGGGCTGACCCGGGGCCGGATGCGGGCGATGCTCGCCGTGGAGGCGGCGCTGATGGCGCTGGTCGGCGCGGTGCTCGGGGTCGGCCTCGGCATCGGTGTCGGCGCGGGCGCGATGGCGGTGGTCACCCGGCTCAGCGGCGAGTTCACGCTGGTGCTGCCGTGGGGACGGCTCGGGCTGATCATCGCGGTGGCGGTGCTGGCCGCGCTGGCCGCGTCGGTGCTGCCGGCCCGCCGCGCCCTCGCCCGCCCGATCGTCGCCAGCCTCGGCGACTGAGCGTCAGAGGCGCTCGACCGTCGGGCCGTGGCAGCGGTTGCGGGTGTCGAAGACGTACCGGGCGTGCCGCACCACCAGGTCGTAGTCGAGGCAGTCGTGGTCGGTCACCACCACCACGGCGTCGGCCTCGCGGAGCTCGCGTTCGGTCAGGCCGACCACGACCACGCCGCCGGGCAGGTGGTGCGGCTCGGCGTACGGCTCGACCGCCCGGACCTCGGCGCCGAGGTCCTGCAGGCGGCGGGCCACGTCGACGGCGGGGGAGTCCCGCATGTCGCCGGTGTTCGGCTTGTACGCCAACCCGAGCAGCAGCAGTCGGGCCCCGCTGACCGCCCGGCCGGCCCGGTTGAGCCCGTTCATGATCCGTCGGACGACGTGCTCGGGCATCTCGTGGTTGACGTCGTTGGCCAGCTCGATGAACCGGAACTGGCGGCCCAGCCGGCGCTTGACCTGCCAGGACAGGTAGCACGGGTCGATCGGCAGGCAGTGCCCGCCGACGCCGGGGCCCGGGCGGAACGGCATGAACCCGAACGGCTTGGTCTCGGCGGCCTCGATCGCCTGCCACACGTCGATGTCGAGGTGGTGGCTGAGCATCGTCAGCTCGTTGATCAGCGCGATGTTGACCTGGCGGAAGGTGTTCTCGATCAGCTTGGTCAGCTCCGCGACCCGGGTGGAGTCCACCGGCACGGTCCGCTCGACCAGCTGCCGGTAGAACGCATCGACGCGCTCCCGGGAGGCCGCGTCGACGCCGGAGACCACCTTCGGGGTGTTCTCCAGCTTCCACACCGGGTTGCCGGGGTCGATCCGTTCCGGGCTGTAGCCGAGGTGGAAGTCGCCGGGGGCGGTCAGCCCGCTGGCCGACTCCAGCAGCGGCCGGAGCAGCTCCTCGGTGGTGCCGGGGTACGTGGTCGACTCGAGGATCACCGCGCAGCCCGGCCGCAGGTACGGCCCGATGCCGCCGCCGGCCTGCTCGACGTAGCTCAGGTCGGGCACGCCGTCGCGCAGCGGGGTGGGCACGGTGATCACGCAGATGTCGAAGCCCTCGGCGTCGGCGTACTCGGTGCTCGGGCGGTACCGCCCGCTGCCCAGCGCCCGGCCGAGCCGGTCGGCGGGGATGTCCTCGACGAAGGACTCGCCCGAGGCGAGGCGCTTGACCCGGTCGGCGTTGACGTCGAGGCCGACGACGTCCATGCCCGCCTCGACGGCGCGCATGGCCAGCGGCAGACCCACGTATCCCTGGCCGATGACGACCAACTTCTCAGCGCTCACCCATGGCTCCCGCAGCAGACGACGGAACGTGCCTCATCGTTAGCGTAAGTGAGGTTCTGGGTTTTAAGTCCGATTTGGTGAAGGTGGGACCGGTGGGGCGGCCACCCGGCCGGCCCTCGGACCCGGCCGGGGTCGTCCCGACCGGGGGCCGGGTCAGTCGCCCTGGGCCGGCGGGTCGGCGGGGGTGCTGGCCGTGGTGGGCGGCGGGTCGGCCGGCGTGCTGGCCGTGGTGGGCGGCGGGTCGGCCGGGGTGCTGGCGGTGGTGGGCGGCGGGTCGGCGGGCTTGGTGGGCGGTGCGCCCGTCGGTTCCGGCGCGGCCGACTCGCTCGGCTGCGGGGTCGGCGTCGGGGTGACCGACGCCGAGGGGCGGCCCCCGCCGGGCCGGAACGTGCGGTCCGGGTCGACCACGGCCTCCTCGCTGGCGGCCGAGTCGTCGGAGCCCGGCGTCGGGTCGGCCGCCGGGGCGGTCGGCCCGTACTTCGTGGCGGGGGCGTCCGCGTTCGTCGCGGCGCCGAGCGCCGCGGCCAGCGCGATCCCCGCGACCGCCACCGCCGCGAGCGCGCCGACCAGGGTGCCGCGCCGGCCCGTGCGGCCGACGAAGGCGCGCGCCGGCGTGGCCGTCGGCCGCACCGGCGGCAGGTCGTCGCGGGTGCTGTCCAGCCCGTCCCGGGTGCCGACCGGAATGCGCGGCGACACCGGCACGGTGCTGGTGGGTGCGGAACTGTCGGCGATGGTGGCCCGCGCGGCCTCCGCCATCGCCGCGCCGGTGGCGTACCGCGCCGCCGGGTCCTTGGCCAGGGCGCGGGACACCAGGTCCCGCACCGGCCCGGGGATGTCGGTCGGCAGCTCCGGAGGCTCGTCGTCCAGGTGCCGCACGGCGACCTGCAGGGGGTTGTCGCCGGTGAACGGCGGCCCGCCGGTCAGGCAGCAGTAGGCCACCGCGCCGAGGGCGTAGATGTCGGTGGCCCCGGAGACCGGTCGGCCCGCCGCCTGCTCGGGAGCCATGTAGAGGGCGGTGCCCGGCACCGCGTTGGTGCTGGTGATGCTCGTGACGTTGGTGGACCGGGCGACCCCGAAGTCGACCAGGACGACGGTGCCGTCCTCCTGCACCAGCAGGTTGCTCGGCTTGACGTCGCGGTGGACGATGCCGCCGGCGTGCGCCGCGTGCAGCGCCTGGGCGGCCTGGGCGACGATCGACATGGTCTCGGCCACGCCGAGGTGCCCCGCCGCCTCGATCCGCTTGGACAGCGGCTCGCCCTCGACGAACTCCATCACCAGGTAGTCGGCCCGCCCGCCGGTGGGCAGGTCGTCCTCGCCGCAGTCGTAGACCTGCACGATGCCCGGGTGCCGCAGGGCGGCCATGATGCGGGCCTCGGCGCGGAACCGGGCGATGAAGTCCGGGTCGGAGACCAGCGCCGGCAGCAGGACCTTGACCGCGACCCGCCGGCCGAGGACCTGGTCCGTGGCCCGCCAGACGTCACCCATGCCGCCGGTGGCGACACGGTCGTCCAGGCGGTACCGACCGCTGAGTACGACTCCCGAAGACAACACAGCAATACCGTACCCAGAGCGCGCCCGGCGCACCTCTCGTGCTCCGGCCGGACCGACCGGAGCGACGGGGCGGCCGGGGCGGTCGGGCGGCCGTCGGGCCGGCTCGCCCGTGATCGACTCGCGACCACGTGTCACACGTTGCCCGACCCGGTGCCGTGGCCTGGCCGAACGGCGGAGGGGTCCGAATGCCGCACTCGGCCTGCGCAGACAGTGGCGTCCGTGGCCCGCGCCGTGTCACATCGACTCGCCGTGTTCACCGTTTGATAATTCTCACTCTTTCTCAGGGAAACATTGACTTGTCCGCCCGGCACCCCGCTCCTAGCGTTAGCGCGGCTCCGGCCAGCCCGGCTCCCCGGGCGGGAACCCCCGCCGACGGCCGCGCCGGGTGGTGGTCGCACGCGCCGTCCGGGCGCGTACGGTGTCGGGCGTGATCAGGGTCAGCGGGGGGCTGGTGGTGCGGGAGGAGGTCCGGCTGCCGGGCCAGGTCGGTGCCGTGCGCGTCGCTGCCGACGTGCCGCCCACCGACGCCGGGCAGGGGGAACGGCGTACCCATGACGAGTGAACTGAACGAGGCGGTCGTCGCGGCGCAGGCCGGCGACGAGGACGCCTTCCGGTTCCTCTACCGCACTCTCCAGCCCGGCCTGCTGCGCTACCTGACCGCGTTGGTCGGCGCCGACGCCGAGGACGTGGCCTCGGAGACCTGGCTGCAGATCTCCCGGGACCTGCCCACCTTCACGGGCGGGGAGTTCCGGGCCTGGACCGTCACCATCGCCCGGAACCGGGCCATGGACCACCTGCGCCGGCAGCGCCGCCGGCCCTCGCTGCCCGTGCCGGTGCAGGCGCTCGCCGACCTGGCCGGCGACGCCGACACGGCCGAGCGGGCCGGCGAGACCCTCGGCACCGAGGCCGCGCTGGCGCTGATCGCCACTCTCCCGCCCCGGGAGGCCGAGGCGGTGCTGCTGCGCGCGGTGATCGGCCTGGACGCCGAGAGCGCCGGACGGGTGCTCGGCCGGCGGGCCGGCGCGGTGCGCACCGCCGCTCACCGGGGCCTGCGCCGCCTCGCCACGCTCCTGCAGCGCCAGGACCCGACCTCGGAGGCCGCTCCGTCCGCGACGCCGCCCCGCCCCCGCCCCGGCCGGCCGACGCCCGGCGCGCCGTACGTCGAGCAGGCGGACGGCTGACGTGAGGGGAAACCGATGAGCTTCCGGCAGCCCGACCGGCCGGACCTGCCCGCCGACCGGGCGGAGTCCGACCGGCTCCTCGACTCCGCGCGCCACGGCCGCGCGGGTGACGACGGCCGTCCCGCCGACCCCCTGGCCGACCTGCTCGCCGCGGCGGCGGCACCGGCCCGCCCCGGTGAACTCGCCGGCGAGGAGGCGGCGCTCGCCGCGTTCCGGGCCGCCCGTGCCGCGCCGGCGACGCCCCCGGCGCGCGCGCCCCGGCGGCGCCGCCGCACGATCGGGGCGGTCGCCTGGATCGGGGCGGTCGCCGCCACCGCGACCGCCGGTGTCGCCGTCGCGGCGGTCGGCCTGGACCGCGCCGACGAGCCCGCGCCCGCGCCCGCCCCGAGCATCGCGCCGGCCGACCCCAGCGCCTCGGGCCCCACCGCCGCCGGCCCCACCGCCTCGGGCCCGGCCGGCGCACCGTCCGCCCCCGGCGGCGGGACCGCGACGCCGGGCACCGCCGGGCCGAGCGCGTCCGCCGGGGCCGCGCCGCCGCCGACGCCCGGCGTCACCCCCGGCCCGGGCCGCTCCGGGGCCGCCGCGAACCTGCCCGGACTGTGCCGGGCGTACCTGGCCAAGCCGGCCCCGCAGCGGGCGAAGGCGCTGACCACCCCGGGGTACGCGCCCCTGGTCGCCGCCGCCGGCGGGGCCACCGAGGTGGACGACTTCTGCCGACGCCTGGTCCCCGACGCCGACCCCGCAGCCACGCCCGCGGCCCGCCCCACGCACACCGGCCGACCGGCGTCGAAGGCCACCCCCACCTCGGGCACGGACACCGCCGTCGAGGACTGATCCCGAAACATCTGTTACGGCAAGGCGAGCGGAATTCGTCTGCTAGACAGAAGATGGTCGCAGCGCGGACGCCGGGGCCGGTAAGGGTCACGCTGTTCCGCCCCGACCGAGGGAGGGATCGTCTCGTGGTGACGTCACCGGAGCTGGACCGGACCACCCCGCTGCGGGGGGTGGACGACGCGGTCCGGCACATCGCCCGGATCTGCTTCAAGACCGGCCCACCGACCCGCACGGGTGTCGAACTGGAATGGACCGTGCACGACGCCGCCGACCCCGCCCGCCCGGTGGACCGGGAGCGGCTCCGGGCGGCCCTCGGGCCGCACAGCCCCACCACCATCCACGACTCCAGCCCCGCCGCACCGCTCCGGCACGGCAGCACCGTGACCGTCGAGCCCGGCGGCCAGCTCGAGATCTCGACCGCGCCGCGAACCTCGGTCGCCGCGTTGGTCGACGCCACGAACGCCGACATCGTCCAGGTCACCGACCTGCTCCGCGCCGCCGGCCTGGCGCTCGGGCGCACCGGCATCGACCCGTGGCGGCCGCCCCGGCCGGTCGTCGACACCCCGCGCTACCACGCCATGCGGTGCGTCTTCGACCGCCGCGGCCCCGCCGGCCGGACCATGATGTACAGCACCGCCGGGCTCCAGGTCTGCCTGGACGCCGGCGAACCGGACCAGGTCGCCGCCCGCTGGGCGGCGGCCCACGCGGTCGGCCCGCCGCTGCTCGCGGCGTTCGCCACCGCCGACCGGCACGCCGGGCGGCGCACCGGGTGGGCGTCCGCCCGGATGGCCGCGTGGCTGGCCATCGACCCGGCCCGCACCCGCCCCGTCTGGTCGCCGCAGCAGCCCGACGCCGACCCGGTCGCGGCGTGGACGGCGTACGCGCTGGCGGCCCCGCTGCTGTGCCTGCGCGACGACGCCGCCGACTGGACGCCGCCGCCCGGGGTGACCTTCGGCGACTGGATCACCGGCGCGCTGCCCCGGCCGCCCACCACCGACGACCTGGACTACCACCTGAGCACGCTGTTCCCGGTGGTACGCCCCCGCGGCTATCTGGAGATCCGCTACCTGGACGCCCAGCCGGGGCCGGACTGGCGGCTGCCGCTGGCGGTGCTCGCCGCCCTGCTCGCCGACCCGGCCACGGTGCGCCAGGCGGTGGCGACGGCCACGCCGGTCGCCGACCGGTGGCACGAGGCGGCCCGCCACGGCCTCGGCGACCCGCCGTTGGCGCGGGCCGCCGCCGACCTGCTCGACCTGGCGCTGGCCGCCCTGCCCCGGCTGGACCTGCCGGACGACCTGCACGACGAGATGACCCGAGGACTACGGCGGCGGCTGGCCGCCACGGAGAGGGGATCGCGGTGACGACCATCCACGAGCTCGGCGCGGAACAGCTGCGCACCCGCATCGCCGCCGAGCTGGAGCGCACCCGGGCCAGGACCGCCGGGCTCACCGCGGCAGTCGACGACGCCGACCTGATGCGCCAGCACTCGCCGATCATGTCGCCGCTGGTCTGGGACCTCGCCCACGTCGGCAACCAGGAGGAGCTCTGGCTGGTCCGGGACGTCGGCGGGCGCGAGCCCGTCCGCCGGGACATCGACGACCTGTACGACGCGTTCAAGCAGCCCCGCCGCGACCGCCCGGCGCTGCCGCTGCTGCCGCCCGCCGAGGCCCGCGCCTACCTGGCCACCGTGCGCGACAAGGTGCACGACCTGCTCGACCGGGTGCCGTTCACCGACCGGCCGCTCGTCGCCGATGGGTTCGCCTTCGGCATGATCGTCCAGCACGAGCAGCAGCACGACGAGACCATGCTCGCCACCCACCAGCTGCGCGTCGGCCCGCCGGTGCTGCACGCCCCGGACCCGCCGCAGCCGCGCGTGCGGGTGGCCGACGAGGTCCTGGTCCCGGCCGGCGAGTTCACCATGGGCACCTCCACCGACCCGTGGGCGTTGGACAACGAGCGCCCCGCGCACCCGGTGCGCCTGCCCGCGTACGTCATCGACGCCGCCCCCGTCACCAACGGCCGCTACCGCGAGTTCATCGCCGACGGCGGGTACGACGACCCGCGCTGGTGGAGCGAGGCCGGCTGGGCGCACCGCACCGAGGCCGGGCTGACCGCCCCGATGCACTGGCGGCGCGACGGCGACGGCTGGGCGTACCAGCGGTTCGGCCGGTGGTCGCCGGTGCGCGACGACGAGCCGGTGGTGCACGTGTGCTGGTACGAGGCGCAGGCGTACGCGGCGTGGGCCGGCAAGCGGCTGCCCACCGAGGCGGAGTGGGAGAAGGCGGCCCGCTGGGACCCGGCCACCGGCCGGTCCCGCCGCTACCCGTGGGGCGACGGGGAGCCGACCGCCGAGCACGCGAACCTCGGGCAGCGGCACCTGTGGCCCGCGCCGGTGGGCGCGTATCCGGCCGGGGCGTCGCCGCTGGACGTGCACCAGCTGATCGGCGACGTGTGGGAGTGGACGTCCAGCCCGTTCCGGGGCTATCCGGGGTTCGCCGCGTTCCCGTACCGCGAGTACTCGGAGGTGTTCTTCGGCGACGACCACCGGGTGCTGCGCGGTGGCTCCTTCGGCACCGACCGGGCCGCCTGCCGGGGGACGTTCCGCAACTGGGACTACCCGATCCGGCGGCAGATCTTCAGCGGCTTCCGCTGCGCCCGCGACGCCCGCCCGGACGAGTCGGGCCGGTGAGGGCCGGCCACGTCGCCGCCGGGGCCGCCTGATGTGCCGGCACCTGGCGTACGTCGGGCCGCCGGTGAGCCTGCGCGCCCTGCTGTACGACCCGACGCACTCCCTGGTGCGGCAGTCCTGGGCGCCCCGGGACATGCGCGGCGGCGGGACCATCAACGCCGACGGCTTCGGCGTCGGCTGGTACCCGCCCGGAGGCGGCGAGCCGGTGCGCTACCGGCGGGGCACGCCGATCTGGGGCGACGTGACCCTGCCGGGGCTGGCGGCGGCGACCACCAGCGGCGCGGTGCTGGCGGCCGTCCGCTCCGCCACGGTCGGCATGCCGGTGCTCGACACCGCCGCCGCCCCGTTCGCCGAGGGGCCGTGGCTGTTCAGCCACAACGGGGTGGTGCGCGGCTGGCCCGACGCGGTGGCCGCGCTCGCCGGCCGGCTGCCCGTACGCGACCTGCTCACCCTCGACGCGCCGACCGACTCCGCGCTGCTGTGGGCCCTGGTGCGGCACCGGCTGCGGGCGGGGGAGGACCCGGCGGCGGCGGTCGCCGCGACGGTGGCCGAGGTCGCGGCGGCGGCCCCCGGGTCGAGGCTCAACCTGCTGCTCACCGACGGGCGCACCGTCGTGGCCACCGCCGCCGGCCACGCCCTGTCGCTGCGGCAGGCCCCGGGGGCGGTGCTGCTGGCCTCGGAACCGCACGACGACGACCCCGGCTGGCAGGCGGTGCCGGACGGGCGGCTGGTGGTGGCCACGACGGCCGGGGCGCGCGTGGCCGCCCTGCCCGCCGGCTGAGCGGCGACCGGCCCGCACAGGTGGGAAACGACACGACCGACGGAGGGGACACCCGATGAGCGCGGAACCGCTGGAAATCTACCTGGAGGAGCAGGACCTGGGTCGCAGCCTGCGCGACGACGTCCGCACGGGGCTGACCGCGCGGCCGAAGTGGCTGCCGCCGAAGTGGTTCTACGACGCGCGGGGCAGCGAGCTGTTCGAGGAGATCACCCGCCTGCCGGAGTACTACCCGACCCGGGCCGAGCGGTCCGTGCTGCAGCGGCGGGCCGGCGAGATCGCCGAGCTGACCGGGGCGAAGACCCTGATCGAGCTGGGCTCCGGCTCGTCGGAGAAGACCCGGCTGCTGCTGGACGCGTTCACCCGGCGCGGCGGGCTGGGCACCTTCGTGCCGCTGGACGTCTCGGTCAGCGCCCTGCGGCAGTCCACCGCGCAGATCGCCACCGACTATCCCGGCCTGCGGGTGCGCGGCATCGTCGGTGACTTCACCCGCCACCTCGACCGGCTGCCCACCGGAGGCCGACGGTTGGTGATCTTCCTCGGCGGCACGATCGGCAACCTGCTGCCCGCCGAACGGGCCGGCTTCCTCGCCGCCATGCGCGCGTCCCTGGAGCCCGGTGACTGGCTGCTGATCGGCACCGACCTGGTCAAGGACCCGTCGATCGTCGTCCCCGCCTACGACGACGCCGCCGGGGTGACCGCCGAGTTCAACCGCAACGTGCTGCGGGTGGTCAACCGGGAGCTGGGCGCCGACTTCGACCCGGAGGCGTTCGCGCACGTCGCCCTCTGGGATCCGGAGCGGGAGTGGATCGAGATGCGGCTGCGCGCCGAGCGTCCGGTCCTGGCCCGGGTGCTCGACCTCGACGTGGAGTTCGCCGCCGGGGAGGAACTGCGCACCGAGGTGTCGGCGAAGTTCCGCGCCGAGGGCATCGCCGCGGAGCTCGCCGCGGCCGGCTTCACCGCCCGGGAGTTCTGGACCGACGCCGACGGGCTGTTCGGCGTGACCCTGGCCCGCGCCGACTGAGCAGCGGGCCCGCGCCGGCCCGGTGCTCAGGCGGCGCCCCTGGTGGGGTAGGGTGGTGGCGCGAAGGGGAGTAGCCCCCAATGTCGTGGTCGACACACTGGTGCGTTCCGCATCCGGCCACGCGGCCCCACCTTCGGGTGGGGCGGGCGAGACCTTCGACCCAGGCTGTCTACAACAGCCGGGTCGAGGGCGCCCCACACCCCCCGGCCCGGCGTTCTCGGGAAGGGTGTCATGGAAGGTTTCCTCGTCGCGCTGGCGGTCAGCTTCGGCGTCATCTTCGTCGCCGAACTGGGCGACAAGTCCCAGCTGATGGCGCTGACGTTCGCCACGCGGTTCAAGCCGATCCCGGTGCTCGTCGGCATCACGGTCGCCACCGCCGTCGTCCACCTGGCGTCGGTCGCCATCGGTTACGGGCTGGGCGCCGCCCTGCCCACCGGCTGGATCTCGCTGATCGCCGGCCTCGCGTTCCTCGGGTTCGGCGCCTGGACGCTGCGCGGGGACAAACTCACCGAGGAGGAGAAGCGCAAGGCCGAACGCGGTGGCAAGTCCGCCGTCGTCGCGGTCGGCGTGGCCTTCTTCCTCGCCGAGCTGGGCGACAAGACGATGCTCGCCACCATCACCCTCGCCACCAAGTACGGCTGGTTCGGCACCTGGCTCGGCTCGACCCTCGGCATGGTGGCCGCCGACGCGCTGGCGATCCTGGTCGGGCGGCTGCTCGGCCGGCACCTGCCCGAGCGCACCATCCGCTACGGCGCGGCGATCCTCTTCGCCATCTGCGGTCTGTGGCTGATCTTGGAGGCCGTCGCCGAGCTCTGACCTTCGAGGCCGTCAGCCGAGCTCGGCTGACGGCGACTACCCGCCGGCGGGCCGGGTAACGGCCCCGGGTGAGCTGGGACGACATCCTGCGTACCGGCGACCACCTGGCGGTCGCCGTCGTGGAGGTCGCCGGCGCGGCGGTCATCTTCGTCGGCGCGGTCTGGGCGGCGCTGCGGTTCGTGGCCGAAGGGCTGCGGCACCGCAGCGCCGCCGTCTTCACCCCCATCCGGTTGACCCTCGGCCGGTTCCTCACCCTCGGGCTGGAGTTCCAGCTCGCCGCGGACATCCTGCGTACCGCCGTGTCGCCGACCTTCGACCAGATCGGCAAGCTCGCGGCCATCGCCACCATCCGGACCGCGCTGAACTTCTTCCTGCGCCGCGAGATCGCCCAGGAGCAGCGCCAGATCGATCCCGAGCGACCGTCGTCGCCGGCACCCGGCCCGTCCGGCACGGCGCAGCCGGCGACTCCCGATCCGTCCGCCGTCGCCCCCGGGGACCGGTCGTGACCGCCCCGCTGCCGTCGGTCGTGACCGCCGCGGCGCTGCTCACCGGCCTGGTGACCCTGGCGACCACCCGGTCGTGGCGGCGCGCGCTGCGCGTGCTGCTGGACCTGTTGACGGCGGCCGGGCTGCTCCGGCTCGCCGGCGACCAGGGCTGGACGCAGCTGGCGGGGGCCGCCGCGGTCGTGGCGCTGCGCACCGCGTTGTGGCGGGTGGTGGTGCTCACCGCGCCGGCGGCCGGGGCGCGGCGGCCCGCCGTCGGACAACACCGAGCGCGCTACGGAGCGGACGATCACGCCTTACGGTGAGCGACAAGAGGCGATTCTGGCGATATCTGGAGGTAAAAGGCATGAGTCGGCACGACGAGCCCAACGAGTACGGTTTCGCCGGCGGCGCCACCGCCCCCGAGCCGCCGGCCGGCGGCCGATCCGACGAGCAGGACCTGGCCGAGGAGGTCGCGGTGCCCGGCGACGACCTCACCGAGCCGTTCAGCGACGCGGTGACCGAGGAGACGGAGCAGGCCGAGGAGGACGAGCCGGCCGAGCGTCGCCGCTGAGACGTCAGCCGGGGGCCGCCGGGTGTGCCCGGCGGCCCCCGGCCGTCCGTCCGGAGGCCGTTAGCGCGCCCTCGTCCGCCCGGCCGTCCCCGCGTCACCCCGGCTGTCCGAATCGAGTTGGTCCGCCGTACGGAGAAGTCCGCGATAACTGGGCGAGTGCCGATTTCATCATTATTGCCGTCTTTGGGGGTTTGAATCCTCTACAGTCGGTTCGACCGGATGCGCTGGTGGGGTCGACCGACTGCACAGGATCGCCCCGTGACTGCTGAGGGAGCTTTGGGTGCTTGACATGTCGACCGCACGGACCGGACGGGGGCTCAGCGGCTGATGGACGTTCGTGATTTCCTCCGGACCGTCCGGCGCAGCTGGTGGGTGGTCCTGCTCTCCGTCATGGTGGGCCTCGCGGTGGCCGCGCTTGTCACGGTCCGGACCGAGCCCCGCTACGCGGCCTCGGTGACCTTCTTCGTCACCACCCCCAACCAGGGCGTCTCCGACGCCTACCAGGGCAACGTCTTCATGCAGCAGCGCGTCAAGTCGTACGCCGACCTGCTGCAGAGCGACCGGCTGGCGCAGAAGGTCGTGGGCAAGACCCCGCTGGGGCTGACCGCCGAGGACGTCCAGGCGCGGGTCACCGCCGCCACCCTCCCCGACACCGTCCTGCTGCGGGGCACCGTCACCGACACCGACGCCACCCGCGCGCTGCGGCTGACCGAGGCGCTCACCGCCCAGTTCGTCGAACTGGTCAAGGAAATCGAGACGTCCGGCGAGGGGCGGCCGGCCCCGGTCAAGGTCGAGGTGATCAGCGGCCCCCGGGTCGGCTCCAGCCCGGTGTCGCCCAATCCGGCCCGCAACCTGGCCCTCGGCGCGCTCGCCGGCCTGCTCGGCGGCATTGGCCTGGCGCTGTTGCGGACCAGGCTGGACACCCGGCTGCGGGACTCGGTCACCCTCCAGCGCGCCACCGGCAGCCCGCTGCTCGGTGAGATCCCGTTCGACGCCGCCGCCCGCACCGCCCCGCTGATCGTCGGCGACGCCGCCACCACCCCCCGGGCCGAGGCGGTGCGCAAGCTGCGGACGAACCTGCGCTTCGTCGACGTCCACGAGCCCGCCCGGGTGATCGCGGTGACCAGCGCGTTGCAGGGGGAGGGGAAGACCACCCTCTCCTGCAACCTCGCCATCGCCCTCGCCGAGGCCGGCTGGCGGGTCGCCCTGGTCGACGCGGACCTGCGCCGGCCGAAGGTGGCCGAGTACCTGGGCATGGAGGCCGGCGTCGGGCTGACCGACGTCCTGCTCGGCGACGTCAACGTGGGCGACGTGGTGCAGCGGTGGGGCGACAAGTCCCTGCTCGTGCTGCCCGCCGGCTCGGTTCCGCCCAACCCCAGCGAGCTGCTCGGCTCCAAGGCGATGGCGGACCTGCTGCTGGTGCTGCGGGAGTCGGCGGACATCGTGGTCATCGACACCGCTCCGCTGCGTACCGTCACCGACGGGGTGGTCGTCGCCGTCCAGGCCGACGGGGCCCTGATGGTCAGCCGTTACGGCCGCACCGACCGCGGTCAGGTCGGCGCTGCCGCGCAGGCGCTCCAGGCGGTCTCCGTGCGGCTGCTCGGCTGCGTGTTGAACATGGCCAAGCTCGGTCGCGCCGAGACCTACCAGTACGAGAGCTACCGGGTGGAGGTGCCGGCCGGACCGGCGGCCGCCCCGCCGAGCCGCATGGACGCCGCACCGGCCGCCCACGGCGGCGGGTTCCCCGGCCCCGAGCAGACGATCCCCGACCCGACGCAGGAACTCACCCGGCTGCCTCGATGAGTGCCGCAACCGGTGCCAGCGACCGCTCGATCTCCTGCGCGCAGCGCCGGAAGTCGGCTGGCCTGCCGCCGATCGGGTCGACCAGGTCGTCCTCGGCCGGGGCCGCCGGTTGCAGCAGCCCTCGGGCCAGGGCCGCGGCCCGCACCGCCGCCCGCAGCGCACCGACGTCCGCGCCGTCCGGCGTCCCGGCTGCCCCGGCTGCCCCGGCGAGCCGGCCGAACTGGCGCAGGGTGAAGGTGCGGTGCAGGGCGGCGGGAAGCCGGGAGACGCAGGCCGACCGTTGGCGTCGGGTGGAGGTCAGCACCAGCGCGGCGTCGACCAGGTGGGCGGTGGTCAGCGCCCGACTGCGGAACTCGGCCGGGTCGCGCCCCGTCTCGGCGGCCACCTCGGCCGCGTACGGGTGCATGGGCCGCCCGTCCACGGCGTCGGTGCCGGCGCTGGCCACCTCGACCGGCAGCTTTGCCATGAGCTGCCCGGCCAGGTATTCGGCCATGGGCGAGCGGCACAGGTTGGCGTGGCAGACGAACAGGATGCGGTCGGCCATCGGTGGTTCTCCCGGCGTTCTGGTCGCGGTGGGACCCGTGGAATCGTATGCGCTCGCCGGCACGTTCCGTGTCCACGCCGCGCCGGTGGGTCATCGTCGGGCCGGGAGGGTCCGGTGAGGATCGGCATCCTGTCCTACCACTTCCCGCCGGAGCCGGCGTTCGTCCCCGGCAGCCTCGCCGAGCAGTTGGCCGCGCGCGGCCACGAGGTCCGCGTGCTGACCGGCTTCCCGGACTATCCCGGCGGTCAGGTCTATCCGGGCTGGCGGCAGCGGTGGCGCTACGAGACCCGCAGCGAGCGGCTCACGGTGCGGCGGGTGCCGCGCTGGTCGGCCGGGGACGCCTCCGTGCGCGCCCGCGTGGCGGGATGGCTCTCCTTCGCCGCGAGCGCCGGCACGATCGGGCGGGGCCACCTGGCCGGCGTCGACGTGCTCTACGTCCACCAGCTTCCTGCCGCGACCTTCGCGGCGGCCGGCCTGCTGCGGCTGCTGGGCGCGGTGCCGACGGTGTTGCACGTGCAGGACGTACACCCGGAGTTGGAGGCACAGGGCACGACGCCGACGCCGTGGGCCGCCCGGGTGGCCGCCGCCACCCGGTGGCTCTACCGCTCGGCGGACCTGGTCGCGGTCGCCGCGCCCGGCATGCGCGACCTGGTGGTCGCCGGCGGCGCCGATCCGGGGCGGGTGCGGCTGCTGCTCAACTGGACCGACGAGCGGCTGTTCCATCCGGCCGAGCCGACCCGGGAGGCCCGCCGCCTCGTCCGGGGCGACGGCCGTTGCGTGGTGATGCACGCCGGCACCATCGGCGCCCGGCACGGGCTGGAGACGGCCGTGCGCGCCGCCGCGCCGCTGCGCGGCACGATGGACCTGGTCCTGGTCGGCTCGGGCCCGGGCGAGGAGCGGGTCCGCCGGCTCGCCGCGGAGCTGGGCACCGACAACGTCCGGTTCGTCGCGCGGCGCTCGCCGCTGGAGATGGCCGACCTGTACGCCGCCGCCGACTATCAGCTGGTGATGCTGCGCGACCTGCCGGAGCTGCGCGGGACGATTCCCGGCAAGCTGCAGGCCGCGTTCGGCTGCGCGGCGCCGGTGGTGGCGTCGGCGGGCGGCGACACCGTCGAGATCGTGGAGCGCGCCCGGGCCGGGCTGTCCTGCCCGCCGGAGGACTGGGCCACGCTGGCCGACCGCTTCTGGCTGGCCGCCACCATCCCGTCGGCGGCCCGGCTGGAGATGGGCCGTCGCGGCCGGGAGGCGTACCTGCGGGACATGTCGCTGCACGGCGGGGTGGACACCGTCGAGCGGCTGCTCCACGACGCGGTCGCCGCGCGGCGCAGCCGCGGGGCCGCCGCGCGGACGCGCCGGCCGGAACCCCCGGCCTAAATCCACCATAACGGCGCGAAGTGGGCGAAACGCGTGCTAGAAAATGATGAATCGTCATTTCTGTCCGTTTTCTGAGTGGAGTGGGCGTTGAGTGAAACCGAACAGCCTCGCCGCCGAGGGCGACGGTCCCGGCGGCGAGCCAGGGCCCGCGCCCGTCGTGCCCTGCTCGCCGGCCTGGTCGTCGGTTCGCTGGCGCTGCTGAGCGCCGGCTGGGTGGGCTTCCGGGGCTGGCAGGCCCGCACCCACCTGCTCAACGCCGCCGCCCTGGCCCAGCAGCTCAGCTCCGAGGTGGTGAGCGCCGACACCGAGCGGGCCCAACGCACCCTGTCGGCCCTGCAGGTGCAGGCCGGCGCGGCGCGTGACGCCACCGACGACCTGGGCTGGCGGGCGGGGCAGCACACCCCGTTCGCCGGCAACGACCTGACGGCGGTACGCCAGATCGCGGTGGCCATCGACGACCTCGCCCGGGAGGCCTTCCCCACCCTGCTGCGCACCGACCTGTCGACCCTGCTGCCCGGCAAGGGGCGGCTGGACGTGCCCCGGCTCAAGGCGGTCGCGGCGGAACTCACCGCCACCGACCAGGTGGTCCAGCGCACCCACGCCCGCCTCGCCGCCGTACCCACCGACGCCCTGGTCGCGCCGGTGCGCGACGCCGTGGCCGAGCTGCGTAAACAGCTCGACCAGCTGGCCACCCTCACCCGGGCGGCCGACGGCGCCGCCCGGCTGCTGCCGCCCCTGCTCGGCGCGGCCGGCCCCCGCAGCTACCTGATGGTGTCCCAGAACCCGGCGGAGCTGCGCGCCACCGGCGGGATGTTCGGCGCGTACGTCGTGATCGAGGCCAAGGACGGCCAGCTCCGGACGGGCACCCAGGGCACCAGCGCCCAGCTGGGCCTGTTCGACCCGCCCCTGAAGCTGAAGCCGGAGATCCGCAACCTCTACACCGACCTGCCGGGCATGTACCCGGCGGACGTCAACCTGACCCCGCACTTCCCGACCGCCGCCGCCCTGTTCCGCCAGATGTACCGCGAACGCACCGGCCACACCGTCGACGGCGTCCTCGCGGTCGACCCGGTGGTGCTGTCCTACCTGCTCAAGGTCACCGGCCCCGTCCCGGTGCCGGGCCACACCACCCTGGTCGGCGACAAGGCGGTGCGGACGCTGCTCTCCGACGCCTACCAACGGATGGACGCGGTGGAGCAGGACGAGTTCTTCGCCGCCTCGGCGACGGCCGCCTTCGACACCTTCTTCACCCGCGAGGTGGACCCCCGGGCGTACCTGTCGGTGCTGGACCGGGCCATCACCGAACGGCGCGTGCTGTTCTGGAGCGCCCACCCCGAGGAACAGCGGGTCATCGAGGGCAACCGGCTCGCCGGCTCGCTGCCGGAGAAGGAGGACGTGCCCACCGTCGGCGTCTTCCTCAACGACGGCAGCGGCGCGAAGCTCGGCTACTACCTGCGCCCGGCCGCGACGCTGACCGTCGGGGGGTGCCGCCCCGACGGCCGCCGCGAGCTGCGGCTGCGGTTCACGCTGCACTCGACCGCGCCGGAGCGAGGGCTGTCGACGTCCGTGCTCGGCCTCGGCCTGGCCGGCGACCCGTACACCGCCCGCACCCTGGTCTCCGTCCACAGCCCGGCCGGCGGCGCGGTGCTGCGCACCCGGCTCGACGGAACGGAAGTGCCCGTGGGCAGCGGCACCGAGCGCCGCCGGCAGGTCGCCGTCGCCAACGTCGAGGTGCGCCCCGGCGCCACCCGGACCCTCGAGGTCGACGTGCTGACCGGCAGGACCGGCAGCGCCACCGGCGACGCCGACCTCTGGCTCACACCGACCGCCACCCCATGGACCACCCACATTGATCCCGCACCACACTGCGATTAGTAGGAGGGAACCCATCATGCGGCTATCCCGCATCATCATGGCGCTCACGATCGGCCTTGCCGTCGTGGCCGCGCCGACCGCGGCGGGGGCGGCGCAGCCGCAGCCGACACCGTCGCCGACCGGCTCACCACAGCCGACGCCGTATCCGCCGCAGCCCCCCGTGCTGACGGTCAACCCGTCGACGATCTACGTCGGCGACACGACCACCCTCAGCGGTTTCGGGTTCGGGCCGAACGAGGTCGTCGACATCACCGTCACGATCACGCCGTTGGCCGCCGGCCTGCCCGGCCAGTCCACGGTGCGGCGCAGCGACGGCAGCACCGTCGCGATGGCGCCGGTGGCGTTCCGGGCTGCGGCCCCGACGCACTTCACGGTCGTGACCGACGCGGCGGGGAACTTCACCACCACCTACACGCCGGACACGCCCGGGCAGTACCTGTTCACCGCGGTCGGCCAGACCACGGGCCGGACGGCGAGCGCCACGCTGACCGTGCTCGCGCGGCCCCAGCCGTCGCCGTCGCCGACCAAGACGCACTACCCGACGCACAAGCCCTGGCCGCCGCACGGCGGCAAGCTGCCCGTCACGGGCGACAAGCTGGGCACCCCGCTCGCGGTCGGTGGCGGCCTCGTCGGGGTCGGTGTGGTGCTGATGATCGCCGGCCTGGCCTGGCGTCGCCGGGGACGCTTCGGCGGGTCGACGCGCTGACCACGCTGAGCCGGGCAGTGCCCGAGCAGTGAGGACGACGGTGCCCGTCCGGGGAGAACCCCGGGCGGGCACCGCCGCTGCCGTCACCCTCGCCTGCCGTCGTCCCGGGCGTGCCTGCGGTCGAACAGGGCGGCGAACAGGCCGAGCGAGATGATCCCGATGGCCAGCAGCAGCGCGTGCCGCACCGCTGGCGACCAGTCCCCGCCGCTGCCGGCCAGCGCCGAGAACAGCACCGAGCCGACGGCGGCGATGCCGGCCGCCGAGCCGATCCGCTGGCCCGTCTGGAGCATGCCGGCGGCGCTGCCCGCCTGCGGCACCGGCACCTGGGCCAGGGTGAGGGTCTGGTTGGGAGTGATGACCAGGCCGCTGCCCAGCCCCGCGACCAGCAGCGGCACGGCCATCAGCAGCGGCACCGACCCGCGCGGGTCACCGCGCAGCACGAACACCACCGCGCCCAGGCCGAGCAGCACGACCAGCAGGCCGGTGGCGACGAGCGGGCGGCCGTACCGGTCGACGATCCGGCCGCCGACCGCCGACGCGGCGGCCGAGCCGAGGGCGAACGGCGTGATCGCCAGGCCCGCGACGAGGGGGCGGTAGCCGAGGCCGTTCTGCAGGTAGAGCGTGAGCACGAAGAAGATCGCGGTGAACCCGCCGAAGTAGAGCAGCGCGATCAGCGAGCCCAGGGCGTACGAGCGGAACCCGAACAGCCGCAGGTCGAACAGCGGCGCGCCGCGTCGGGCGTACCGGCGTTCCCAGAGCCCGAAGGCGGCCAGCACCGCGAGCCCGGCGGGGACCAGGAGCCACTTCCACGGGCTGTGCCACTGCTCGCGCTGCACCAGCGGCAGCAGCACGAGCACGACACCGACGCCGAGCAGCAGCACCCCGACCGGGTCGAGCCGCCGCCCCTGCGCCGCCCCCGCCGGCTGCGCCGGCAGCAGCCGCCAGCCGAGCACGATCGCGACGATCCCCACCGGGACGTTGACGAAGAAGACCCACCGCCAGCCGTCCTGCTCGCCGCCGGCCTGGATCAGCAGCCCGCCGAGCAGCGGTCCGATCGCGGTGGAGATGCCGATGGTCGCGCCGAGCAGCCCGAACGGCCGGCCGCGCTCGGGGCCCTGGAACAGCTGCTGGATCAGGCCGGTGACCTGCGGGTTGACGATCCCGGCGGCCACCCCCTGCAGCAGCCGGGCGGCGACCAGCCAGCCGGGGGACTGGGCCAGCCCGGCCAGGGCGCTGGTCAGCGTGAACAGGGCGATCCCGACGACGAACGCGGTGCGCCGGCCCCGGGCGTCGCCGAACCGCCCGGCGGGCACCAGCACCAGCCCGAACGTGAGGGCGTAGCCGGACAGCACCCACTGCAGGTCGCTCGGCGTCGCGCCGAGCGCCCGGTCGATCGACGGGACCGCCACGTTGACGATGCTCACGTCGAGCAGCGTCATGAAGGCGGCGACCAGGCCGACCCCCAGCGCCTGCCACCGACGTCGCTCGTCGGCCCGGCCCCCCGGCGGGCTCACGCCATCTGACGGGCGCACCAGCGCGGGCCGAAGTCCAACCCGGCCATGGGGGAGTCCTCCCGGTGCAGCAGGTTTTTCTCCGTCAGCAGCCGCAGGGGAGCGTGCACCTCCTCCTCGGTCAGCCCGGACTCCTGCGCGATCAGGTCCGGGTAGGGCACCTGCCCGCGGATCTCCAGCGCCGCCACCGCCTCGTACACCCGTTCCTCGACGTCCGACAGACGCACCTGCTGCATGGCTTCCTCCTCGGTCACCGCCCGCGCGCGGGCGGGGCTGCGCTGCGCGGTTACCCGCCGGCCCGCCGTTGATGCCCGCCCGCACACCGGATTCGGCGCGCGGCGTACCGGATGCGCCACCCGGCCTTCCGACCGACCGTGCCCTAGGCTGCAACGGTGATCAACTGGGACCTTGTCGTCGTCGGCGGCGGCCCCGCCGGGCTCTCCGCCGCCCACGCCGCGGCCACCGCCGGGCTGCGCACCCTGGTCGTCGAGCGCGCCGCGCACCCTCGATACAAGACCTGCGGCGGAGGGCTGATCGGCACCTCCCTCGCGGCCGTCGCCGGCCGGATCGACGTGCCGGCGCACGACCGGGTGGACCGGGTGACGTTCACCCGCGACGGGCGACGCGAGTTCACCCGCCGGCACGCCGCCGGGCCGCTGATCGCGATGGTGCGCCGCGACGAGTTCGACGACCGGCTGCGGGCCGCCGCCGTCTCCGCCGGGGCGCAGCTGCGCGAGCGGGTCGCGGTCCGCGCCGTGGAGCAGGACCCCGACGGGGTACGCCTGCGGCTCGCCGACGGCGACGTCGTGCACGCCCGCACGGTGATCGGCGCCGACGGCTCCTCCGGGGTGACCGCCCGGCACGTCGGCGTGCGGTACCGGCAGGTCGACCTCGGCCTCGAACTGGAACTGCCGGTGCCCGAGCCGGAACGGCGTCGCTGGCGCGGCCGGCTGCTGCTGGACTGGGGGGCGATCCCCGGCTCCTACGCGTGGGTGTTCCCCAAGGGCGACACGTTGACCGTCGGGGTCATCGCCGCCCGGGGCGCGGGGGAGCGGACCCGGGCCTACCTGCGCGACTTCGTCGACCGCCTCGGCCTGTCCGGGGTGCACCCGCAGCACGACTCCGGGCACCTGACCCGGTGCCGGGCCGACGACTCGCCGCTGCGCCACGGGCGGGTGCTGGTGGCCGGCGACGCGGCCGGCCTGCTGGAGCCGTGGAGCCGGGAGGGCATCAGCTACGCGCTGCGCTCCGGCGCGCTCGCCGGAGCCGCCGTCGTCGGCGGCGACCTGGACGGCTACCAGCGGGCCGTGGACCGCGACCTGACGCCGTCGATGCGCGCCGGGCACCGGCTGCTGGAGGTGTTCTCCCGTCGGCCGGACGTCTTCCACGCCCTGCTGGCAACCCCCGCCGGGTGGCGGATGTTCGTCCGGTTCTGCCTGGGCCGGGCGAGCTTCGACGAGACGCTGACCCGCGCCCCGGTGCGGGCGGCGCTGGCGCTGCTGGACCGGCTCCCGCAGGCTCGCCCGGTGGGGCCGCGACGAGGCATCCTGGTTCGGAGGAGGGCCGAGCCATGAGCGAGTCCGAACCCCCGTTCACCGACGAGGAGTTGGCGTTCCTGCGGCACGTCCGCTTCGGCGAGCTGCCGCCCGCGGTACGCCCCGAGGAGCGCACCGCGGCGACCGAGACCGACCCCCGCCGGGACCGGCCCGACCCGGCGACCAACGCCGACCAGTGGGTCCTGCGCCTCGGCCCCGGGGGCTGAGCGGGCGGCCCCGTCCCCTCGGGACGGGGCCCCCGACCCGGGCCGGCCTCAGGCGTTCGGGAACTCCACCGGGACGCCCGCCCGCACCAGCCGCCAGTTCGGCACGAAGAAGTCGGCCGGGTCGATGGTGCCCCGCTCCTGCGCCCAGTCGATGAGCAACTGCCGGATCTCCTGCTGCGCGTTGTAGACCTGCGGCTTCACGATGCCCGGGAAGTTGCCGCCGCCGCTGCGCCGGTAGTTGTTCACCGCGACCACGAACCGGGCGTCGTCGGCGACCGGGGCGCCGGTGCCGGGCAGGACCAGGCGGGTGATCCGCTGGCCGACCGGCCGGCTGACGTCGATGTCGTAGTCGAGGCCGGAGAAGACGTCGTAGTTGTAGTCCGGCACGGCCGGATCGCTGATCGTCGCCGGGTCCACCGGCGCACCCGCCGCGAGGGTCGTGAAGTACTTCGCCGAGTACTCCAGGTAGGCGCGGACCTCCGCGCCGGTGAGGACCACGGCCTCCAGGGTGTTGTCGTAGACGTACAGCCCGGCCACGTCGCGGATGCGCACGTCACCGGCCGGGAATACCGCCGTGCGGCTGAACGGCGCCGCGATCGACAGCACCGGCAGGGCCGCGTGCTCCGTGCCGGCCAGCGCCGCCGTGACGACCTCGGTCTGCACGTGGTTGATGAAGTCGAGGATCGGGGTGTCCTTGTACCGCGACTCGGCGGCTGACAGCTCCACCGTCGACCGGGCGACCACCGTGTTGACGTACGAGACGGTCTTGGTGTGCTGGCCGCGCACGGCCGCGAGCACCGCCGGATCCTCGACCACCGTGTTGGTGTTCAGCATGGTCGCGTGCTTTGACACGACCTTCCAGCAGCCCCGCTCGCGGGTGAGCGTGAAGTCCATCCGGGTCAGCCGCTGTCCCCACTTGGACGGCTCGGAGAGCAGCACCTGCGCGCCCGTGCGCGCGTTCGTCACGAACTTCTCGACGACCTCGTTGTGCGCGTGGCCGAAGAGGATCGCGTCGATGCCCGGGACCTGCTCGGCGATCATCGTGCACGGGTTCTCGTTCGGCAGCTCCGGGCCGTAGCTGGAGGTGCCGCTGTCGCCGCCGTGCGCGGAGACGATGACGAGGTCCGCGCCGCGCGCCCGCATCACCGGCACCCACTTCGCGGCGGTCTCCACCATGTCGGCGAAGACCAGCCTGCCCTCGACGTTGCCCTTGTCCCAGATCGCCACGCCCGGGTTGGTGAGGCCGAGGATCCCGACCTTCAGCTTCGGCGCGCCGTGCCCGCCGAGCCGGACCTCCTTGATCACGTACGGCAGGTACGCCGGCTTGCCCGTCGCCTCGTTGACCGCGTTCGCGGCGAGGGCCGGGAAGCCGAGCTGGCCGATCCACTTCGCCAGCAGCGGCAGGCCGTAGTTGAACTCGTGGTTGCCCAGCGTCACCGCGTCGTACTTCAGGATGTTCATCGCGTTCGCCATCGGGTGCGTCTCACCGGTGGTGGTGATCGGCTCCTGCTTGGCGTAGTACGTCGCCAGGGGGGTGCCCTGGATCGTGTCACCCGCGTCGAGGACCAGGGTCGCCCTGCCCGTGCGCTCGGCGCGGATCTGGTTGACCAGGGTGGCCAGCTTCGCGACGCCGACGTCGTTGTGCTTGCTGTCGTCGTACTCCGCGTCCCGGTAGTAGTCCCAGTTGTAGACGTTTCCGTGGGTGTCCGAGGTGCCCAGGACGGTCAGGTCCCAGGTCTTCGGTCCCCTCGACGGCTTCGGGTCCGTCGACCCGGCCGCCCGGGCCGGGGCGGCGGCGATCAGGGGCGCGGTCGCGGCGGCGGCCGCGACGGCCAGCACCTGGCGGCGCGAAGCGCCGGAGGAGAAGGTCATGAGGTGCCTTTCCAGGGGAAGGGACGCGCCTCGTGGGCGCCGTTGCGCACCATAACGAGCCCCCGTCACTCCTGCCACAGCGGCCCGACGCGCCGCCGGTCCGCCGGGCTCCCGGTTCGCCGGGCTCCGCGCGCGGCGGGCGTCAGCGGGGCCAGTCCGCCAGCCGGGCCCGCAGCCGGGCGACCTGCGCCCCGTCCAGCCCGTAGCGGACGAAGCGACGATCCGGCAGGCGGTCCAGGTAGTGGCCGGCGGCCCGCACGTCCTCCGGCTCCAGCGCGGGGTCGAGCTGCCGGGCCAGGTCGAGCACCTCCGCGACCGAATAGTGTTCGAGCACCGCCGCCACGTCGATGAAGTCCCGGACCTCCCGCCGGTTGACCAGCGCCGCCGTCTTGTTGGCGACCAGGTCCCGGACGTCCATCACCGGCCCGAGGTCCATCACCACCGGGCTGCGGTTGCGGTCGAGCCGGCCCAGACTCAACCGGATCCGGCGCGGCCCCCGGCTCACCACGAAGTCCTTCATGTCCCGGTCGAACCCGGCGAACAACTCCGCGAGGTCGCTGTCCGGGTCTGCGTCGTCCACCTCGAACCCGGCGCGCTCCAACGCCGTACGCACCCCGGCCGCCGCCGAGGCGGCGGCCCCCTCGACGTCGGCGAAGAGGTCCACGTCCTCCGTCGGGCGGGAGAACAGCCCGTGCGCGGCCCAGGCGACGCCGCCGCCGAGCACGAACCGGTGCCGCCCGGCGACCGACAGGGCCACCCGGGCGACCTCACGATAGAAGTCGTCCGGCGGCGCGGCCCCGGTCACGCCGCCGGCAGGGCCCGGTCGCCGGCCCGGACCGCCGGCCCGCCGCCTTCGTGGCGCAGGACCCGGTGGCGTCGCTCCCACGCCTCGCGTACGCCACGGGGCAGGTTGAGCAGGCACCAGACCTGGCGCAGCAGGTGACCGTTGACCAACTGGCGCAGGTCGGCCGCGCGGGTGGTCTCGCGCAGGACGTTCTCGTACATCCAGAGCAGGTCGTCCGGGTCGTCGAGGTCGAAGGTGCGGTCCGCGCTCCACATCAGGCGTACGGGCAACTCGACGACGCCCCGGGTCGGACCCGTCAACTCGGTCAGGGTGGCGGTGACGACAGCGGGGCGGCCCGGACGGGCCAGGAAGGCCCCGCCGGTCATGGTGGGGGAGACGACGCCCTGCATGGTGTCAGGGTAGCGCCTGGCCGGGCCGACGCGGCACGACAGGCGCTGCGCGGTCGGCCCGACCGCCTCGGCGCCGCCTGCGCCTGCGCGGCTGGTTGGCCTGGTGATCGACTTCATGTCGGCGACATGGCGGCATCAACGCGCCGGGATACCCCCACCTGCCCGACATCCCGTCACCCCTCCGCCGGAATGGGCGGATTGTCCGACCCGGCGGGGCGCGTGTGGGGCGGGATGGGGGCGAGGTGGGCCGGGCCGGGCCGGGGTGGTGACCGGCGGCACCCCGCGGCCGGAATCCTGGCCGGGGCGGGGGCGTTACACCTGACGGACGACCGCAGCAGCATCCCGGATCCCCCCGGATCCAGCAGGACCCGCCCCCGCCCCCGGTTGTCACCCCCCGGGGAATGGGGGCCGGTCGCCGGTCGTTACACCTGGACCCGGCGCGGTACCTCACGGCAGCCGCCCCGGCCCTCCCTCATCTTCTTCTTTCCCCTTTGTTCGTTGTTCGGGCGCCTCGACGTGGTGCTCGCACACCCCCCGCCATCCCCCTCGGGCGGGCACGGGGTGTGCCGACCCCCCGATAGGAGACACCCCCATGAACACGACCATCCTGCGTAAGAGCGTCCTCGGCATCGCCGGACTCGCGTTCGCCGGTGGCCTCGCCGCCGGCCCCCTCCACCACGCCACCACCACCGACACCGGCACTGTCGACGCGCGGCCCGTCGCCGCCGTGCAGGCCGACAAGCCCGCCGCCGTGGACACGGCCAAGCTGATCCCGCACGGTGTGCAGGGCACGCAGTCGCGCATCGACCTCGACGCCGAGCAGACCGCCAACGCCAAGGCCATCATCGCCGCCACCAAGAAGACCGGCCTCGACGAACGCGCCGCGGTCATCTCCATCGGCACCGCCCTGCAGGAATCGAAGCTGCAGAACCTCGGCCACCTCGGCGACCGCAACGACCACGACTCCCTCGGCCTGTTCCAGCAACGCCCCTCCAGCGGCTGGGGCACCCCCGAGCAGATCACCGACCCGCAGTACGCCACCACCGCGTTCCTCAAGGGCCTCCGACAGGTCGACGGCTGGCACGACATGCCCCTGACCGACGCCGCCCAGACCGTCCAGGTCTCCGCCTACCCCGACGCCTACGCCCAGTGGGAACAGCAGGCCGCCGACCTCGTCACCCAACACTGGAACAGCTGACACCACACACGCACACACGCCACCACCCGCCGGCCGGGCCCCTGACACGGGGCCCGGCCGGCAGCGTCCGCACCCCCGCGCAGCCGAGCGTTAGGAAGGGGCCCCTCCTATACCGAAAGCGTTAACAAGGGGCCCTTCCTTCGGCCGGGGGCAGTTGCGTTCGGCGGTCTGCTGCGTTCTGTCTGATGACGGGTCGCAGCCTGGTCGACCCCACGTCGGCGGGAGCGGGCTGATGTCATGTGCCGCGGTGCTGGTCGTAGGTCTCGTCGCGTGCGGCCAGTTCGCCGCCGGTCCGGCGCGACCGGCTGAGCCGGTCCGGTCGGATGCGGGCAGCACGGTGTCCCGCCCGGCCGCCGGCGACGACTTCTCCCTGGCCGTGGTGCCCGGATCGGCCTCGGCGGTGGCCGGGAACCTGGTCCAGGCCACGGTGCGGACGGCGGTCACGACCGGGGCGGCGCAGACGGTCTCCCTCACGGTGGGCGGCCTGCCCGAGGGGACGGCCGCGACCGTGGAGCCGGCGGTGCTCCGCGCCGGCGGGTCGGCCGTGCTGACCGTGCGGACCTCGGTGTCCACCCGCGCCGGCACGTACGACGTGGTGGTCGCCGGTGCGGGCGCGGTGGCGGCCCGGCACACCGTCGTCTTCCGCCTGGTGGTGCGGGCGCCGACGGTGATCAGGGCGGCTTTCTACTATCCGTGGTTCCCGGAGGCCTGGCGGCAGCAGGGCCTGGACCCGTTCACCAACTACGTGCCGGCGCGGGGCCGGTACACCGTCGAGGAGTCGGTGGTGCGGGCCCAGGTCGCGGACATGCGGTACGGCGGGATCACGATGGGTATCGCGTCGTGGTTCGGCCGGGGCACGGTGACGGACCGGCACTGGCCGGCGATGGTCCGGGCCGCGCAGGGCACCGGCTTCGGCTGGGCGCCCTACTACGAGCCGGAGGGCACGTCCGACCCGACGCCCGAGCGGATCGCCGATGACCTGCACTACCTTCGGGTCACCTACGGCGGGCAGGGCTCGGCGCTGGCCGTGCTGCCCGACCGGGGCATGCCCGTCTTCGTGTACAACGCCGGTGACCTGACGACCGCGCAGGGCTGCGCCACGGTGGACCGCTGGGCGCAGGCCCAGTCGTTGCTCCAGCGGCGGTTCGGGGAGACGGTCCTCGTCAACCTGAAGGTCTTTCCCGGCTACGCGGGCTGCCCCGCGACGGCGCGGGTGGCGGGGTGGCACCAGTACGGTCCGGCCCGGGCGGAACACGACTTCAGCGGTGCCCCCGGTGAGGGCTCGTACACCGTTTCGCCCGGGTTCTGGAAGGCCGGATCGCCGTACGGGCAGGCGCCGTTCCTGTCCCGGGACCGGGCGCGCTGGCGGGCGGGGCTGGCCCGGATGAACGCGTCGGGCGCGCCCTGGCAGTTGGTGACGAGTTACAACGAGTGGGGCGAGGGGACCGCGATCGAGAGTTCCCGGGGATGCCGAAGCCCCGCACCGGCGGGTACGTGGTGCGACTGGAGCGGTGCCGGCCGGTCCGACTTCATCAGCGAGCTGCACGATCAGCTGCCGTCGAGGGCGGGGATCGGTGTCGGCGGGCCGGGCCCGGGGGTGGCGGCGCCCCGCTGACCGTCTCCGTGCCCGGACCGCCCCGCGATCCGGTCCCCGCATCCCGCCGTGAGCCGCGACGCCGAAAGGGAATCCTTTTCCCATTCGGCGTCGCGGCATTTCTGTGGAAGTTGCGGCAGTTCGGGTGGGTCGGAAGTGGTCGCACGAATAGGGGGCCTCATTGTTCGGCCTTTATCGTTCGCCCGACTTTCGTATACCGGATATCTCTCTGCGCATAATGGCTATGTCAATTTGCCGACTGTTCAGACGTTGGACCTTTCCCGGCCATTTCCCATAGCCTCTGCCGTACCCGAGCGAACTTATGGGTCGACGAATTCTGTCGGCGTCGCACCGCGTACGTGAATCGCATTCCTGCGCTCTTCTGCCGTTTCTCCCAATGACTGTGAATGGCTCCGGGCTGCTCGGGAACCGGAGGCTGGAGAGGTTACCCATGATCGGACACGGGCCGGACGCCCGCGCACGGCAGGCCGTCGGAGAAGACGCCGTGCCGCGGCCACGCGAGCTGCGCGCCCCGGACGGCGCGCCACCGCCCCGGCTGACCGTCATCGTGCCGACCCGCAACGAGGCGGAGAACATCCCCGTGCTGATGGGGCGCCTCGCCCCGCTGCTGGCGCCCCTGCGGGCGGAGCTGTTGTTCGTCGACGACAGCGACGACGGCACCGACGGGGTGATCGCCGCGGCGTCCGCCGAGGCCCCGGTGCCCGTACGGCTGCTGCACAGGCCGCCGGAGGCGCGGACCGGCGGGCTCGGCGGGGCCGTCCTGCTGGGTGCCCGGCACGCCCTCGGCGAGTGGGTCCTGGTCATGGACGCGGACCTGCAGCACCCGCCGGAGTCGGCCGCGACGCTCGCGGCGGTCGCCATGCGGCACGACGTCGACGTCGTGATCGGCACCCGGTACGCCGGCCGGGGCTCCAGCGCCGGCCTGGACGGCCCGCTGCGGGAGGCCACCTCGTCGGCGGCCACCCGGCTGGTGAAGGCCATGTTCCCGCGCCGGCTGGCGACGGTGAGCGACCCGATGAGCGGCCTCTTCGCGTTCCGGCGCGCGGCCGTGCGGCTGGACCGGATGAACCCGCTCGGCTTCAAGGTGCTGCTGGAGCTGCTGGTGCGGCACCCCGGCGCCCGGGTGGCCGAGGTCGCGTACGAGATGGCGCCCCGGCACGAGGGCCGGTCCAAGGCGTCCCTGCGGGAGGGGGTGACGTTCCTGCGGCACCTGTCGCGGCTGCGCGGCCGGCGGCTGGTCGGGCAGATCCGGCGTCGCCCGCGTACCCCGGCCGACCGGGTGCGCCAGCTCGTCCGGATGGTCTGCTTCGGGCTGGTCGGGCTCTCCGGGATGGTGGTGAACACGGCGGCGCTCTGGTTCTTCTACGAACCCGCCAGGCTGCACCACCTCCTGGGCGCGGCGCTGGCCACCCAGCTGTCGACCTCGTGGAACTTCCTGCTGGTGGACAACCTCATCTACCGGCGCACCCGGGTCGGTTCCCTGCCCGCCCGGGCGGTGCGGTTCTTCCTGCTCAACAACGTCCTGCTGCTGCTGCGGCTGCCCGTGTTGCAGGCCCTGGTGTTCGCGGGCGTCGGGGTGCTGGTGGCGAACGCGGCCACCCTGGCGGCGCTGTTCCTGGTCCGCTTCCTCGTCAACGACCAGGTCATCTACGCGGCGCTGGACCGGGGTCGGCGCGATCCGGTCCGGCTGCTGATCGCCTCCGGCGCCGCCGAGGCGGTCACCCCGCCCTCGCGCCGGCGTTACCAGTACCTCAAGTACCGCTACGACGTGGCCGGGGTGGTGACGATCGGATCCCAGATCATGCTGCCCGAGCTGGAGTTCTTCCGCGCCCAGTGGGTCGCCGACGCCGACGTGGACATCGCGGTGCGGGTCAGCGACGTCGGCGGGCGCGGCCCGCAACGCCGCGCCGCGATGACCCAGTACGCCGACCGGTCGGTGCTGCGCTACGAGGAGCAGCTCGGGCGCCTGGGCGCGAACTTCCGTATCCAGCTCGGCTCGCCCATCGAGATCCAGGTGGGCCCGCTGCTGGCTCGGTCCCCGCACGTGGTCTACACGAACATCGTCGAGGCGTTGCTGCGGTTCGTGATGGTCGCCCGGGGCCACATGCTGCTGCACTCGGCCTGTGTGACCCTCGACGGGGTCGGGGTGATGCTCTCCGCGCTCACCGACACCGGCAAGACCGCCACGGTGCTGCGGCTGCTGCGCGACCACGGCGGGCTGTTCCTCTCCGACGACATGACGATCGTGCGGCCCGACGGCACCGCGACCTGCTTCCCGAAGCCGCTGACCATCAGCGCGCACACGCTGCGGGCCGTGCAGGCGCAGGACCTGACGCCCCGGGAGTGGCGGCGGTTGCAGTGGCAGAGCCGGCTGCACTCCAAGGGCGGCCGGTCGCTGGCGCTGACCCTGGCCAGGTTCAACCTGCCGATCATGGGCATCAACGCCGTCACCCAGCTGCTGGTGCCGCCGCCGAAGTACAGCGTCGACCGGTTGGTGCCGTGCCGCATCGGCACCACGACCCGGGTCGAGGAGCTCTTCGTCATCGAGCGCGGCCGGCCCGCGATGAGCGAACTCGACCACGACGAGACGGTCACCCGGATGATCCGCAACACCGACGACGCGTACGGCTTCCCGCCCTTCCGGTATCTCGCGCCGTCGCTGGCCATCGACGGTCTGCACTACCCGGAGCTACGCCTGCGGGAGCGGGAGATCCTGGCCGGGTTCCTGTCCCACGTCCGCAGCCGGGTGCTCGTCTCCGACCGGTTCGGCTGGGCCGACGACATCCCCCGGCTGCTGCGCGGCGAGCGCGGGCCGGCGTCGACCCGCGTCGTGCCCGCCCAGGCGTGGCCGCGCTGGAGCGGGGACCTGACGGTCGCCGGGGAGCCCGCGTGAGCCAGCCGGACGCGGTCACAGCCGTCGTGCCGGGCCAGCGCCGGGACCACCCGGACGGCCCGGCCCGCCGCCGGATCCCGCCGCCGGCGGCGTGGCTGCCGGCGCTGACCCGCCGCCGGTGGGCGGTGGCCGCCGCGCTGACCGCGATCGGCGCGCTGGCCCTGCTCGTCCGGTCCTGGCGGATCGACCTCTTCGGCTTCAACAGCGACGAGGTGGTGTACGCGGGGCAGGCCGCCTCCCTGGCCGGCAACCCCGGCTACGCCGACCTGTTCCCGGTGTTCCGGGCGCACCCGATGCTGTTCCAGGCGCTGCTGTCCCCGCTGCTGCGCGCCGGCGAGGTGGGCATGGGCGGCCGGTGTGTCGTTGCGGCGATCGGGGTGCTCACCGTCCTGGCGGTGTACCCGCTCGGGGCGCGCCTCTACGGCCGCCGGGTCGGGCTGCTCGCCGCGCTGCTGCTCGCGGTCATGCCGTACCACGTGATCGTGACCCGGCAGATCCTGCTGGACGGGCCGATGGTGCTGCTCAGCACGCTGACGCTCTACTGCATGGTCCGCTACGTCCAGCGGCAGGAGCTGACCTGGTATCTGGCCACCGCCGGGATGCTCGGGCTCACCATGCTGGCGAAGGAGACCAGCGTCGTGCTGGCCGGCAGCGTCTACGCGTTCCTGGCGCTCACCCCGCGCGTGCGGCGGCCGGTGCGGGCCACCCTGCTGGCCCTGCCGGCGCTCGCCGTCGTCTTCGCGGCGCACCCCGTCTCCCAGGCCCTCGCCGGTGGGTCGAACAGCGGCCGCAACTACCTGGTGTGGCAGCTGTTCCGCCGGCCCAACCATCCCATGTCGTTCTACCTGGAGAACGTGCCGACGGCGATGGGCGTGCTGCTGCTCGTCGCCGCGGCGGGCGGCCTCTGGTGGGCCCGCAGGCGCAACGGCTGGCGGGAGACGCTGTTGCTGTCGTGGATCGCCGTGCCGGTGGTGTTCTTCCAGCTCTGGCCGGTCAAGGGCTTCCAGTACCTGTTGCCCGTGGCGGTGCCGGTGGTGCTGCTCGGCGCGCGGGCCCTGGTCCTGCTGCCGGTGCCGACGCGGCTGCGCTGGCCCGGCCGGGGCGGTCCCGCCCGCCCGGTGCCGGCCCGGGCCGGCCGGCTGGTCCGGCTGGCCGCCGTCGGCCTGGTCGCCTCGACCCTGGCGGCCTCGTCCTGGGACGCGGTGAGCCACCAGGGCAGCTCGACGTTCCTCGCCGGCTCCGGCGGCGTGCCGGGCGGCCGGGAGGCGGGGCGCTGGATCACCGAGCACACCCCGGAGGGCTCGGTGATCCTCACCCTGGGCCCCTCGATGTCGAACATCGTGCGGTTCTACAGCCAGCGGCAGAGCTACGGCCTGTCGGTGAGCCCGAACCCGCTGCACCGCAACCCGTCCTACGTGCCGCTGAACAATCCGGACGGGTGGCTTCGCAACAACAATCTGCACTACGTCGTGTGGGACTCGTTCTCCGCGCGGCGGTCCCCCTTCTTCGCCGACCGGCTGATGACGCTCGTCCGCCGGTACCACGGCCGGGTCGTGCACACCGAGTACGTCGGGACCACCGGCGCCTCGGGTCGCGTGACGCCGGTGCCCGTGGTGGTCGTCTACGAGGTGCGTCCATGATCCGTCCGAGCCCTGTCCCGTCGTCCGCCGCCGTGCCGCGGTGGGCCCGCCGGACGTCGCTCGTCGTGGCGCTGGCGGGCCTGGTCCTGTCGGCCTGCCCGGCGGCGGCGCTGGCCCGACCCGCGCCGACCCGGAGCGCCCCGAGTCCCGGCGCGCCGGCCCCGTCCCCCCGCACGACCACGCCCGTCGAGCACTTCGTCTTCCTCATGCAGGAGAACCACACCTTCGACAACTACTTCGGCACCCGGCCCGGCGTCGACGGATACCCGAAGGACGTCTGCATGCCGGTCAAGCGGGGCGTGCCGGAGCCCTGCGTCACGCCGTTCCACATCGGCAAGCTCGGCGCGATCGACCTGGACCACTCCGCCGAGGCGTTCCGCACCCAGTACAACGGCGGCCGGATGGACGGCTTCGTCGAGGGGGTGAGCAAGCAGGGCAAGGACGGCCGGATGGCGATGGCCTACTACGACGAGCGGGACCTGCCCTACTACTGGAACATCGCCGACGAGTACGTCCTGTTCGACCGCTTCTTCAGCTCCTCCAACTCCGGCAGCATCCGCAACCACATGTACCGGGTGACCGGCGGGCCGGGCGCCGCCGGCAAGGCCGAGACCATCCCGGCGCAGGGCTGGGGGGACATCCCCACCATCTTCGACCGGTTGGAGGCGGCCGGGATCAGCTGGAAGTTCTACGTGCAGAACTACGACCCGACGATCACCTTCCGGTCCCGGGTGGAGGAGGAGAACATCGACCGGGGCGCGCAGGTGATCTGGGTGCCCCTGCTCGCGTACGCCCGCTACGTCGACGACCCCCGGCTGTCCAGCAGGATCGTCGACCTGGACGAGTACTACGCCGACGCCGCCCGGGGCGACCTGCCCGCCGTCTCCTTCATCGCCCCGGCCGGCAACAGCGAACACCCGCCCGGCAACATCGGCTCCGGCCAGAACCTCGTCCGTGCGCTGCTCACCCAGCTCATGCGCTCCCCGGACTGGTCGTCCTCGGCGTTCCTGTGGTCCTACGACGACTGGGGCGGCTGGTACGACCACGTCACCCCGCCGCAGGTCGACCGCTACGGCTACGGCTTCCGCGTGCCGGCCCTGCTGGTCAGCCCGTACGCCCGCCGGGGGTACGTCGACTCGACCACCCTCGACTTCACCTCCGCCCTCAAGTTCATCGAGGTCAACTGGGGGGTGAAGCCGCTGGCCAGCCGGGACGCGAAGGCGCAGACGTTCCTGGGCGCGTTCGACTTCGCCGCGCCGCCGCGCCCCGGCGTGCTGCTCAGCGCCGAGCGGGTGCCGGTGGCGGTGCACCGTCCCGACCCCCGGCCGGTCTACGCCTCGTACGCCGTCGCGGTCGGCCTGGTCGCGGCGCTGGTCGCGGCGGCGGCGCTGCGCGGCCGGCGGAGGCACCGGTGACCGCCCGGCGGCTGCTGCCGCTGCTGCTCGGCGTGCTGGCGGTGCTGCTCCTGCCGGCCCCCGCCGTGGCCGCGCCCGCGTCCGCGCTGCCCGGCACGTTGAAGATCCAGATGGTGCCGCCGATCAAGGGGGTGGTCGTCACCGTCGACGGCAACACGGCCCGCTCCGACCCCCAGGGGCGGCTGCGCGTGCGGGTGCGCAACTTCACCGGCCTGGACCAGCGGTTCACGGTGGTGCCCACCGAGGTGAGCCCCGACCGCCGCGTGCTGCTCGACCGGTTCCGGGGCAGCCTCGACCACGGGGTGCACAGCCGCACCGTGGAGGTGGGGCTGCGCACGCAGCGCCGCGTCACGTGGCGCTACGCCGACCGCGACGGCGCGCCGGTTCCGGTCGGGCGGGTGACCGAGATGCGGCTGCGCAGCAACACCGGAGAGGTGATCGAGCTGACCGGGGCGGACCTGGCCCGGCCGCTCTGGGTGGCCGAGAGCCGCACCCAGCAGGGCCCCCGGGGGCTGGCCTCCAAGCAGCTCTACTACGTGGTCGACACCGTCATGGTCGACGGCACCTCGGTGGTGAACCGGGCCGGCCACAAGTTCGTCCCGTGGGAACGCCAGGACTGGCTGATCGAGCTGCTCTTCTTCAAGGTGTCCTTCACCGCCGACGACATGTTCTTCGCCCAACGGGCCGGCGACGGCATCCGGCTCACCCGCGCCGACGGGCGCGTGCAGCGGCTGCCGTTCGCCGCCGACGGCACCGTCCTGGTGCCCGACCTGCCCCGGGGCACCTACACGGTGACCGTGCTGGGCGGCGGGGTCTCCTTCGGGCGGCCGGTGAGCATCAGCCGCGACCAGCAGGTGACGCTCAGCGTGATCAGCCCCGTCGACCTGGCACTGGTGGTGCTCGGCGTGCTCGGGGTGGCCGTCGGCCTGGTGCTGGTGGGCCGGCCGGCGCTGCGGCGGCGACTGCGGATCCGGCTGCCCCGCCGGGCCCGCCCGGCGCACCAGCGGACCGGCCGGTGGCGGCGGCCCCTGCGGCTCGGGCTCGGGTCCGCCCTGGCGGTGCTGCTGGTGGCCGCCGTCGTCGGCGTGGTCGCGTCGCGGCCCGCCCGGGCGGCGGGCGGCCCCGCGCCGGCCCCGTCCGCCGCCGCCCCGGTGCCCGTGCTCGCCCATTACTACCTCTGGTTCAACCCGACCTCCTGGAACCGGGCGAAGATCGACTATCCGCAGCTCGGGCGGTACTCCAGCGACGACACCGAGATCATGCGGCGGCACGTGCGGATGGCCAAGGCGGCCGGGGTGACCGGCTTTCTGGTCTCCTGGAAGCACACCCCGCAGCTCGACGACCGGCTGGCCAAGCTCGTCGAGGTGGCCCGGGCGGAGGACTTCCGGCTCGGCATCGTCTACCAGGGGCTCGACTTCAGCCGCAAGCCCCTGCCCCTGGCCACCGTCCGCGCCGACCTCGACCTCTTCGCCGACCGGTACGCCGCCGACCCGGTCTTCGACGTCTTCGACAAGCCGGTGGTCGTCTGGAACGGCAGCGACCGGTTCACCGCCACCGAGGTCGCCGACACCGTCCGCGCCGCACGGCAGCGGCTGCTGGTCCTCGGCGCCGCCAAGTCCACCGAGGAGGTGGCGACGTACGGCACCGCGCTCGACGGCCACGCGTACTACTGGTCGTCGGCGGACCCGGTCGGCGGCCGCACCCGGGACCGGCTGGCGGCGATGTCCCGGGCGGTGCACCTGCACGGCGGGCTGTGGATCGCCCCGGTCGCCCCAGGGTACGACGGCCGCCAACTCGGCGGGCAGCGGGAGGTGGACCGCCGCGACGGCGAGACGTTGCGGGCGTCGTTCGCCGCGGCACGGCTGTCCCAACCCGACGCGCTCGGCGTGATCAGTTGGAACGAGTTCAGCGAGAACACCCATGTCGAACCGAGCGAGCGGTTCGGCGCGAGATACCTGGAGGTGCTGGCGGATCTGCTGGGCGTCGACATCGACCACGACGTGGCGATGGACAGCCAGCAGGAGCACGACGACCACTGGGGCCTGCCCGCCTGGGGCGCCGTGGTGGCCAGCGGCGGCGTACTCGCGCTGCTGCCGCTGTGGGTGTTCCTCCGCCGCCGGCGCTCGCCGGACGGCGCGGTGCCACCGGCGCAGCGCGGCGCCGACCACGACGTGGAGGCGCCCGTGGACAGCTGACGGGGCGGCGTCCCGCCCGGGCGTCGCCCCGACCTCGTGTATGGGGCTGGAGGAGACATGACAAGTGAACACCGCAGGGCCGGGGGCCGCGTGGTGGCGGTCCTGCTGCTGGCCGGCGCGGCTCTGGCGGGGCCCGCCGCGCCGGCCGCGGCGGCGACCCTGACCCCGGTGGCCGACGCCACCGTGGACGCCGACCACCCCACCCGAAACTACGGCACGGCCGTCTCGCTGCGGGTCGACGGCACGCCGCGACAGGTCGCGTACCTGCGCTTCGAGGTCACCGGCGCCGGGGCGGAGCCGTCGGCGGTGCTGCGCCTGTACGCCGAGACCGCGAGCAGCACCGGGCTGAGCGTGCACGGCGTCTCCGCCGACGACTGGCGGGAGGACACGCTGACCTACCAGAACGCCCCGCCGGTCGGCCCGGTGGTCGCCAGCAGCGGCCCGACCGCCGCCGACACCTGGCTCTCCGTCGACGTGTCGTCGCTGGTCACCGGGGACGGGCCGGTGACCCTGGCGCTCAGCACGAGCAACGACACCGGCTTCCGGCTCACCAGCCGTGAGGGCGTCGGGACCCGCCGGCCGCAACTGATCGTCCCCGCGCCGCCGAATCCGTCGCCCTACACGATCAGCCGCGTCGGGGCCACCACCTACAGCGCCGCGTCCGAGGTGACGGGGCAGACCTGGACGGGCAGCCTCAAGAGCGTGGTGGAGAGCGCGGCGGCGGACCTGAACCGGCTCGGCGGCGGCACGATCGTGTTCACCGCCGGCACGTTCGACCTGGGCACGGAGTACTTCAAGCTGGAGGGCCTGCGCAACGTCACCTTCGCCGGGGCGGGAATGGACCTGACGCTGATCCGCAACGTCAGCTCCGCCGCCGCCGACACGGAGCCGTTCAACACCAAGGGGATGGACGGCGGCGTGGTCCGCGACCTCACCGTGTCGGCCGGCGGCCCGCCGCGCACCACCAGCGACGCCCTCGACTTCGACGACGGCAACAACATGCTGGTGGAGCGGGTGCGGGTGACCGCGTCGCGGGGGCGGGGCATCGTCTTCGACGGCAAGAACCAGACCTGGACCTCGATGGGCAACACGGTGCGCGACTGCCGGGTCAGCGGCACCGCCAGCGACGGCATCGAGTTGCTGGCCACCAGCGGGGACACCGTCACCGGCTGCGTGATCACCGACGTGGGCGGGCACGGGGTGCAGATCAACCGGTCCTCGCCGACCGCCGACCAGCCCAACAAGACCGCCGACCACAACGTCGTCAGCGGCAACCGGATCGACCAGGCCGGCCAGGACGGCATCAACGTCGACGGCGGCAACGACAACCACCTCGTCGACAACCAGGTCACCAACAGCGCCGACGACACCGCCGGCCGCGACGGCATCCGGATCACCACGGCGACGTCGGTGCCCTGCGCCGGCAACGTGGTCACCGGCAACGTGGCGACCGACTCCCAGGACGTCAGGACCCAGCGGTACGGCCTGAACATCGCCTCCCCGGGCTGCGTGGCGACGGTCGTGGGGCCGGGCAACAACCTCACCGGTAACCTGTCCGGCGCCATCCGCGACGCCGGGACGGCGACGGTCTACCGGTAGCCCCGCACGCCGGCCCAGGGGCGGGTCGGGTCCACCGGGGTCGACGGCGGCGGTGGACCCGACCCGGCCTCACCGGCCGACGTACTCGCGCAGGTGGGTGGCGGTGAGCGTGTCCCCGTGGGCGACCAGGTCGGCCGGGGTGCCGGTGAACACGATCCGGCCGCCGTCGTGCCCGGCACCCGGGCCGAGGTCGACGATCCAGTCCGCGTGCGCCATCACCGCCTGGTGGTGCTCGATGACGACCACGGTGTTGCCGGCGTCGACCAGCCGGTCCAGCAGGGCCAGCAGCTTGTCGACGTCGGCCAGGTGCAGGCCGGTGGTGGGCTCGTCCAGCACGTAGGTGTGCGCCTTCTCGCCCATGTGGATGGCCAGCTTGAGTCGCTGCCGTTCGCCGCCGGAGAGGGTGGTCAGCGGCTGGCCGAGACTCAGGTAGCCCAGGCCCACGTCGGTCAGGCGGTCCAGCACCGACCGGGCCGGCCCGCTCGGGAAGAAGTCGCGCGCCTCGGTCACCGACATGCCGAGCACCTCGCTGATGTTCTTGCCGCGCAGCGTGTACGCGAGCACCTGCGGGGTGAACCGGCGGCCCTCGCACTCCTCGCACACCGAGGCGACCCCGGCCATCATCGCGAGGTCGGTGTAGACGACGCCGATGCCCCGGCACTTCGGGCAGGCGCCCTCGGAGTTGGCGCTGAACAGGGCCGGCCTGACCTTGTTGGCCTTGGCGAAGGCGGCCCGGACCGGGTCGAGCAGGCCGGTGTAGGTGGCCGGGTTGCTGCGCCGGGAGCCGCGGATGGGGGACTGGTCGACGACGACCACCCCCTCCCGGCGGGGCAGCGAGCCGTGGATCAGCGAACTCTTGCCGGAGCCGGCCACGCCGGTGACGACGGTCAGCACGCCGAGCGGCACGTCGACGTCGACGTCGCGCAGGTTGTGCAGGTCGGCGCCGCGGATCGGCAGGTGCCCGGTGGGCGTGCGGACGCGCTCCCGCAGGCGCGCCCGGTGGTCGAGGTGCCGGCCGGTCAGGCAGTCGGCGCGGCGTAGGCCGGCGACGTCTCCGGCGTAGCAGATCCGGCCGCCGTCCGGGCCGGCCCCCGGGCCGAGGTCGACCACGTGGTCGGCGATCGCGATCGTCTCCGGCTTGTGCTCGACCACCAGCACCGTGTTGCCCTTGTCCCGCAGGCGCAGCAGCAGGTCGTTCATCCGGGCGATGTCGTGCGGGTGCAGCCCGACCGTCGGCTCGTCGAAGACGTACGTGACGTCGGTGAGGCTGGAGCCGAGGTGCCGGACCATCTTGACCCGCTGGGCCTCACCACCGGAGAGACTGCCCGACTCGCGGTCGAGGCTGAGGTATCCCAGGCCGATCTCGACCAGCGAGTCGAGCAGTTCCCGCAGGTTGCCCACCAGCGGCGCCACCGACGGGTCGTCGATGCCGCGCACGAACGCGGCGAGGTCGCTGATCTGCATCGCGCTGCACTCGGCGATGTTGCGGCCGGCGATCCGCGCGGACAGGGCGGCCCGGTTGAGCCGGGTGCCGGCGCAGTCGCCGCAGGTCGCGAACGTCACCGCCCGCTCGACGAACGCCTTGATGTGCGGCTGCGTCGGCTCCTTGTCCTTGCTCAGGTAGAGCCGGCGGACCTTCACCGCCAGGCCCTCGTAGGTGATGGTGTGGTTGCCGACCTTCATCTTGGTGGCCGGCTTGTGCAGGAAGTCCTGCCACTGCTGGGCGGTGAAGTCCTGGAGCTTGACGTCGGGGTCGAACAGGCCGGAGCCGACGATGCTCTGCCAGTACCAGGAGTCGACCGCGAAGTTCGGCACGGTGATCGCCCCGTCGTTGAGCGAGCGCTCCACGTCGACGAGCTGGTCGACGGCGAGGTCGGAGACCCGGCCGAGCCCCTCGCAGGTGGGGCACATTCCCTCGGCCAGGTTGAAGCTGAACGCGCCGGCCGGGCCGACGTGCGGCTGCCCCAGCCGGCTGAAGACGATGCGCAGCATCGCGTACGCGTCGGTCGCGGTGCCGACGGTGGACCGCGAGTTCGCCCCCATCCGCTCCTGGTCGACGACGATCGCGGCGCTGAGGTTGCGCAGCGAGTCGACGTCGGGCCGGGACAGGCTGGGCATGAACGACTGGAGGAAGGCGCTGTACGTCTCGTTGATCATCCGCTGCGACTCGGCGGCGATGGTGCCGAACACGAGCGAGGACTTCCCCGAGCCGGAGACGCCCGTGAAGACGGTCAGGCGGCGCTTGGGGATGTCCACCGAGACGGCGGCGAGGTTGTTCTCCCGGGCGCCGCGTACCTCGATCATGTCGTGGCTGTCGGCGATGGACCGTGCTGGCTGCGTCATGCGAACCCTTCACGCGAGCGACGGGCGGGGCGAATCCGACCGGCGGTCGCCCCGTGGCCTGGTCGCTTCAATTGTCTCATTCGACCGTCCGTGAAGACTTTTCTCGACGCTGTTCCCGTTCGGCGGCTTTCGAGGGTGGAAAGGTCTCAAAGCGCAGACATCCGGCCGGGAGGCCCGGCACCCGGCGGACGCGGCGGGCCCCGCCCGGTGGGGGTCCACCGGGCGGGGCCCGCGGAAGTGCGCCTGCCCGTCGGTCAGTTCAGGCCGCAGGTGGCCAGGTCCAGGCGCGGGTCGGGGCGCTGGCCGGTGACGCGGCCGATGTCGGTGGCGATCCGGTTGAGCACCGCCACCCGCTTGTCCTTCAGCGGGCCGAGGATGGCGTTGTTGACGAAGTTCGGGCCGCCCTCCGGCCGGACCGCGAGCTGGGCGAGGCGGGCGTTGGCCTCGGCGATCTGCTGGTCGAGCTGGTTCAGCTCGTTCTGCACCTGGCCGGCGGCGGCAGCGGGCACGGCGCCGAGCTGGTTGCGCACGTTCGGGCAGTTCACCGTCTGCGCCACGCCGGCGTTGCCGCCGTTGTTGCCGTTGCCCGCGTTGCCACCGTTGTTGCCCGCGTTGTTGCCGGCCCCCGCGTTGCCGCCGTTGTTGCCCGCGTTGCCGTTGCCCGCGTTGTTGCCGCCGGCCGCGTTGCCCGCTCCGGCGGCGTTGAGGCCGCAGGTGGCGAGGCTGGACAGGTCGGGGCGCTGCCCGCCGGCCCGCGCGATGTTGAGCGCGATCCGGTCGAGCACGGCGATCCGCTTGCTCTTCAGCGGGCCGAGGATGGCGTTGTTGACGAAGTTCGGGCCGCCCTCGGGCTTCACGGCGAGCTGGGCGAGGCGGGCGTTCGCGGCGGCGATCTCCCGGTCCAGGTTGGCCAGCTCCTGCTGGACTCCCGCCGCCGCGCCGGCCGGCACGGCGGGCAGCTGGCCGCGCACGTCCGGGCAGTTCACGGTCTGCGCGCCAGCGGCCGCGACCGCGCCGTTGTTGCCGGAGTTGCCGTTGTTGGCGCCCGCGTTGGCCGGGGCCGCGCCGTTGCGCAGCGTGCAGGTGGCGAGCTGGTCGAGGCCGGCGGGGGCGGTGCCGCCGACCCGGGTGATGTTCAGCCGGATCCGGTCGAGCACGGCCCGGCGCTTGCCGGCGATGTCGTTGAGCTGGCCGGCCGCGGCCCCCGGCTCCCGGGCCAGCCGGGCGTTGACGTTGGCGATCTGGGTCTCCAGGTTGCGCAGCTCCTGGTCCACCCCCGCCTTCGCGGCCGCCGGCACCGCGCCCAGCTTGTCGGCCACGGTCGGACAGGTGACCGACACCGCCGTCGCCGTGTTCTCGCCGGCGGAGGCCAGCGACAGCCCGGCACCGAGCACCAGTGCCGCGAAGGCACCGACCCCGCCGAGCTTCAGGACGGCATTCTTTCGCGTGCGCCTGACCATGCACCTCTCCTTGTCCTGACCGCCGCAGCGTCCGGCGTCAATTACCGAACGCGTCGTCGGCGGTGTGCCGTGACGATTGAAAGAAACCGGAGACCGGCCGGTGGGAACGGCGTCACGCCCGTTCCCGGAATGGTTCCGGACGGTTCCACGGACAAGCGGACACGTCGTGACCGCCCCGGCATGGCGATCGTGGACGACCCGTTTTCCTTCGCCGGTGAGTACGGATCTTCGGCGGCGATCGTTCAACCCTTTCCCCGGCGATTTTTTCGACGACCGTCGGCCCGCCCGCGCCGAACGCGAGAGCGCCCCGACTCTGGCGCGCGTCCGCCGGACAGCGACTGGCCGCACCGTTAGGGTGCAGGGCATGAGAGCTCCGGTGCTGGCCCTCGCCGCCGCCGTCGTCCTCGGCACGGCCGGGGCACCCGCGCCGGCCCGCGCCGACCCGCCGCCGCAGGCCGCCGCACTCGCCGCCCCGGTGCCGTGCCCCAGGGCGCAGGCGCCGCAGGTGGAGCGCTCCCCACGGCCCACGCCCCCGCCGTCGGTGCCGCTGCACCAGGCGGTGGGCGGGCAGGCGCTGGCGACGCCGGCCCTCGTCGTGCCGGCCGACGCGCCCAAGCCGCCGGCGGTCACCGCCACCTCCTGGCTGGTCGCCGACCTGGACACCGGGGCGGTGCTCGGCGGTTGTGGCCCACACGAGTACGCCACGCCGGCCAGCGTGCAGAAGCTCCTGCTGACCGCCACCGCGCTGCCGAAGCTCGACCCGAAGCGGGTCGTCACGGTGACCCACGAGGACCTGGACATCGCCCCCGGCAGCTCGGCGGTGGGCCTGCTGGAGGGTGGCCGCTACACCGTCGAGACCGTCTTCCTGGGGCTGCTGCTGCAGTCGGGGAACGAAGCGGCGAACGTGCTGGCCCGGTTGATCGGTGGCCCCGACGGCGCGGCCGGCGGGGTGCGGGCGATGAACGCGGAGGCCCGCCACCTCGGCGCCCTGCAGACCCACGCGGTGACCCCGTCCGGCCTGGACGGGCCCGGCCAGTTCACCAGCGCGTACGACCTGGCGCTGATCGCCCGGGCCTGCTTCGCCGACCCCACCTTCCGCCGGTACGCGCTGACCGAGCAGGCCCGGATCCCCGACCAGCCCGCGCTGCGCCAGAAGGGCTTCCAGATCCAGAACGAGAACCAGCTCATCTACCGCTACCCCGGGGCGCTGGGCGGCAAGACCGGCTTCACCGACTACGCCCGGCACACCTACGTGGGCGCGGCGCAGCGTGGCGGCCGGCGGCTCGTGGTCACCCTGCTCGGCGCCGAGCCCCGGCCGATGCGCGGCTGGGAACAGGGCGCCACGCTGCTGGACTGGGGTTTCTCGCTGCCCCGCGACGCCTCGGTGGGTCGCCTCGTCGCGCCGGGGGAGACGGCCGCCAACGGTGCGCCCGTGGCGTCCCCGACGGTCGGCGCGGCGATCACCCCCGAGCCCCGCGCGGTGGCCGCCCACCGGGTCGCCCCGCCGGGCTGGGCGGCGTCCTGGCCGTTCGTCGCTGCGGCTGCCGTGCTGGCCGGTCTGCTCGCCGCCGTTCTCCTGCATCGCCGCCGACGCCGGGCCTGACGCTCCCGCGCCGACTCGGGACGCCGGACGGGAGTCAAGCCGCGCCGAACGGGTAAGCGCGCGCGGTGAACGCGCAGCACCGGGGGACGATCGTCGTCGTGTCGGCGGACGTGGGGGCCGGGCACGACTCGGCCGCCGCCGAGCTGACCCGTCGGCTCGCCGACCGGGGCTTCGCGGTGCACCGGGTGAACTTCCTCGACCTCCTGCCGCGCCCGGCGCGGTGGATGTTCCGCGAGGCGTACCGGGGCGTGCTGCGCTGGGCGCCGTGGGGATACGACGCGCTGTTCACCATCACCGGCCGGTCCCGGCTCGTGGTGGCCGTCCTGCGGGGCGCGCTCGCGCCGCTGCGCGGGCGCGCGCGGCGCGCCGTCCCACCCGGCACCCGCGCGGTCGTCACCACGTACCCGTTCGCGAACCAGCTGCTGGGGCCGCTGCGCCGCAGCGGGCTGCTCCCCGTCCCACTGGTCACCTACGTCACCGACTTCGTCGTGCACCCCACCTGGGTCGCGCCCGGCGTCGACATCTACTGCACCCTGCGGCACGCCCGCCACCACGCGTCGGGAGCCGGCGGGCCGCTCGACGTGCGCACGGTCGCCCCACTGGTCTCGGTCGACTTCCCGGCGGCGACGGGGACGAGTCGCCGCGCGGCGCGGCGGCGCTTCGGGCTGCCGGAGCGGGAACGGCTCGTGCTGATCGTGGCCGGGGCGTGGGGGACGGGCGACATCGAGGCGACCGTCGCCGACGTGGCCGCGGCCGACGGAGTGCGCACCGTGGTCGTCTGCGGCCGCAACGCCACCCTGCGCCAGCGGCTGCGGGGGCTCACCCCGCACGTCCTCGGCTGGGTCGACGACATGCCCACGCTGATGCGGGCCGTGGACGTGGTGGTGGAGAACGCGGGCGGGCTGACTTGCCAGGAGGCGCTGAGCTGCGGGGTGCCGGTGATCACCTACCGCCCCCTGCCGGGACACGGCCGGGCCAACGCCACGGTCCTCGCCGCCGCCGGGCTGACCCACTGGGCCCCGTCCGCCGAGCAGCTGCGGCGGGCGGTGGCCGCGCTGGCCGCGTCGCAGCCGCCGGCCCCCGACGGGTGGACGGGCGGCTGGGCGGACCCCGCCGGCCTGGTCGCCGACGAGGTGGGGCGGCAGGCCGGCACCGGCTGCGCCGCGTACCGCAGGAGGAGGGCCGTGCTCGACGCGGTGGACGAGGCGGTCGGCGTGCTGGCCACGGTGCTGCCCTCGATCCGGTGGACGGGCGGACGGTGACCGCGCCGCGCGGGCCTCGCCGGCCCGCCCTCGCGCTCGCCGGTGCCGCGGCGGTCGCGCTCGCCGCCCACCTCGGCCCCACGACCACCGCCGTGGGGCCGGTGCGCCGCCGGCTCTTCCCCCGGCTCGGCGGCGCGGGCCGGCCCGGACGGATCGCCCTGACCTTCGACGACGGGCCCGACCCCGAGTCCACCCCCCGGTTCCTCGACGTGCTCGCCGAGCATCGGACGCGGGCCACGTTCTTCGTGCTGGGCACGATGCTCGTGCGGTCGCCCTGGCTGGCGGCGGACCTCGTCGCCGCCGGGCACGAGGTCGCCGTGCACGGCTGGGACCACCGCAACCTGCTGGGCCGGGGCCCGCTGGCCACCTACCGGGACCTGGCCCGGGCCCGGGCGCTGGTCGAGGCCACCACCGGCCGGGCCCCCCGCTTCTTCCGCCCACCGTACGGGGTGCTGACCGGCCCGGCGCTGCTGGCGAGCGCGCGGCTCGGGCTGACGCCCGTGCTGTGGGCCCGCTGGGGCCGCGACTGGACGGCGTCGGCGACCCCCGACTCGGTCTTCGACACCGTCACCGCCCGGCTGGCCGGCGGCGACACCGTCCTGCTGCACGACGCGGACTGCGCCGCGGCCCCCGGCGCGTGGCGGGCCACCCTCGCCGCCCTGCCCCGGCTGCTGGCGGAGTGCCGCCGCCGGGGCTGGACCGTGGGCCCGCTCGGCGAGCACCGGGTGCCGGGGCCGTGACCCTGGCGGTGGCGTGCGCCCTGGGCGCCGCGTTCTGCTTCGCGGTGTCCACGACCATGCACCAGCGGGCCGCGAAGCGCCAGCGGCGGCACCACCCGCTCGACCCCCGGCTGCTGCTGCGGCTGCTGCGCACGCGCCTGTGGCGGCTCGGCTGGGCACCCGACGTCGCCGGCGTCGGCCTGCAGACGGTGGCGCTGCGGTTCGGGCCGCTGGCGCTCGTCCAGCCGCTGATGGCCAGCGGCCTGTTCATGGCGATCCTGATCGAGGCCGGCTGGAACCGGCGCCGGGCGGGGGCGCGGGACCTGCTCGGCGCGACGGTGGGCCTGGTCGGCCTGGCGGCCTTCCTGACGGCCGCCGAGCCGCAGGCCGGCATCCCGGCGCCGACGGCGGGCGCCTGGTGGCGGGTGGCGCTGGGCGTGGGCGGGGTCGTCGCGGTCGCGCTGGCGCTGTCGGCGCTGGTCACCGGGGCGGCCCGGGGTGCGCTGCTCGGCTTCGCCGCCGGCACCCTCTACGGCGTCGCCGCGGCCCTGGTCAAGGCGCTGACCGGCGGCTTCCACGGCGATCTGCGCGCCCTCGTGGTCGACCCGCTGCTGCCCGCCTCGGCCGTGGTCGCCGTGACGGGCCTGGTGATCAACCAGAGCGCCTTCCAGAGCGGCCGGATCGCCGCCCCGCTCACCGCGCTCACCCTCGCCGACCCGGTGGTGAGCGTGGTGCTCGGGGTGACCGCGTTCCGGGAGACGATCACCCTGGGCGGGCCCCGGGTCGCCGTGCTGGCCCTGGCGGTGGTGGCCATCGTGGTCGGGGTCTGGCTCGCCGGCACCGCCTCGCCGTCGTCGTCGGGCACCGGGCGCGTGTCGCCGTCGACAGGAGGGCGACCCGATCCATAGACTGCGATCTTTCTGGAGTCACGAGCCCAGGAGGACGCCACGTGTCGAGGTCATCCCGCCGGCAGCCGGTCCCGCCGCCCCCGGCCCGTCCCCGCAGGCCACGGGCGTTGCCCCGGCTCGCCGGGGTCGCGCTGCTCGCCACGGGCCTGGTCGGCGGCAGCGCCGCCGTCGCCGTCGCCGCGCCGCGGTCGGCCACCGGGAGCACCGTCGCCGAGGTGCCGCCGCAGACGACCCCCGGGCCGTGCGCGTACACCGAGACCCCCGACGAGCCGCCGGCCCGGCCCGTCCCGCTGCCGCCCGACCCCCGCCGGACGCCCGACCACGGCACCGTGCGGGTCACGCTGCGCACCAACCACGGCCCGATCGGGCTGACCCTCGACCGCGGGCAGGCCCCCTGCACCGTGCAGAGCTTCCTGCACCTGGCCCGGCACCGGTTCTACGACCGCACGCCGTGCCACCGGCTCACCGCGTACCCGACGCTGAGCGTGCTGCAGTGCGGCGACCCGTCGGGCACCGGCGAGGGCGGGCCGGGCTACCGGTACGCCGACGAGCTGCCCACCGACCTGCCGCCCGCGCCGACGGACCCGACGGGCGCGCGCCGCGTCTACGCCCGGGGCCTGCTCGCCATGGCCAACGCCGGCCCCGACACCAACGGCAGCCAGTTCTTCCTGGTGTACGCGGACTCGGCGCTGCGCCCGAACTACACCGTCTTCGGCGAGGTGGACGCCGCCGGCCTGGCCACCCTGGACCGGATCGCCGCCGGCGGGATCGCCCCCACGCCCGAGGACCCGGCCCCGGTCGACGGCGCGCCCGCGCTGCCGGTGGAGATCCGTCGGGCGGTGCGCGGGCGCTGACCCCCGCGCCGGGCGCGGATCCGGCAGGTTGCCGCGAACCGGGCGTAGCTGCTGCTAGAACGGTGGGTATGGGGCGGCGGCGCGGGGCGGATCGGTCCATCCGGTCCCTCCGCGCCGCCGCCCCGGCCGCGGTCGTCGTGGCCGTCGCCGCGCTGCTGCCCGGCTGCCCCGCGCCGCAGCGCCCGGAGCCGACCCCGTCCGCCCCGGTCACCCCGACGGCCACCGAGCCACGCGCCCCGGCCGGGTTCGTCGACCTGTCCGACGTGGACCCGACCGTCGTCACCGACATCCGGTACGCGACCGCCCACAACTTCGTCGGCCGGCCGATCGCCGGCTACCGGGAGCCGCTGTGCCTGCTCACCCGGCCCGCCGCCGAGGCGCTGCGCCGGGTGCAGCAGGCCGCCCGCGCCACCGGTCACCGGCTGAAGGTGTACGACTGCTACCGGCCCCAACGCGCCGTCGACGACTTCGTCGACTGGGCGGGGCGGCCCGGCGAGCAGAAGATGAAGGCCGAGTTCTATCCCGACGTGGCCAAGTCGCGGCTGTTCGCCGACGGCTACCTCGGCGCGCCCACCGCACACAGCCGGGGCAGCACGGTCGACGTGACGCTCGTGCCCGACCCGCCGCCCGAGCAGCCCCCGTACGCGCCCGACGCGCCGCTGGTCGCGTGCACCGCCCCGGCGGGGGAGCGCTTCGCGGACAACAGCGTCGACATGGGCACCGGCTTCGACTGCTTCGACCCGCGCGCCCACACCGCCGACCGCCGGATTACCGGCGTCGCCCGGGACAACCGAGGGCTGCTGGTGCGGCTGATGGCCGACGCCGGCTTCACCAACTATCCGCGCGAATGGTGGCACTACCGGTACGCCGACGAGCCGTACCCCGACACGTACTTCGACTTCCCGGTGGCCCGCTCGTCACTGTGACCGGGTGGCGGGGGCGCGCAGCGGCAGCCAGGCCAGGACGTCCTGAATCTTCGCGTCCCAGTACGCCCAGTCGTGGTCGCCGGGGGAGAAGTCCACGGTCAGCGGCACGCCCCGCCGCCGGGCCGTCTCGACGAACCGGGTGTTGTCGTCGAACAGGAAGTCCTCGGTGCCGCAGGCGACGTAGAGGGCCGGCAGGTCGTCGCCGGCGCGTTCCAGCAGCGCCACCGTGTCGTCGTCGCTGCTGGGCACCGCCCGGTCGCCGAAGACGGTGTGCCACACCGTCGGGTCCATCGGGTGGGCCGGGTGGTGCTGCCGATGGGCGACGTTCAGCGCCCCCGACAGGCTCGCCGCCGCCGCGAACCGCCCCGGCTCGCGCAGCGCCCACTTCACCGCGCCGTAGCCGCCCATCGACAGGCCGGCGACGAAGGTGTCCTCCCGCCGGTCGGACAGCCGGAAGAACGAGCGGCAGACCTCGGGCAGCTCCTCGCTGAGGAACGTCCAGTACCGGTTGCCGTTCTCCTCGTCGGTGTAGAAGCTCCGCCCCACCTGCGGCATCACCACGGCCAGGCCGAGCGGCGCGACGTACCGCTCGACGGAGGTGCGCCGGGTCCAGATCGTGTCGTCGTCGCTGAGGCCGTGCAGCAGGTACAGCACGGGCGGGTCGCCGGCCGGCGCGCCGCCGGCCAGCCCGATCCCGGCACCGGCCGGGTCCGGCAGGAGCACCGTCATCGAGGTGCCCATGCCCAGCGCCTCGGAGTGGAAGTTGCACCGGATCAATGCCATGGGCGTGGATGCTACGCGCCGGAAGGCCGCGGCGACGCGGGCGGAGCCCGCCGGCCGGGGGCGGGACCTTGGTCCGGTCGGCGCAGGAATTTCGTCCCGAGTCGTCCGCGAGGGTAGCTGCCGGGTTTACCAGGCTGTAACGTCCGCGCTGCTGGATCCGTCACAGAGAAGTGGGAGTCAGTGGTGACCGACGTGTCGACGGCGCTGGGTGTGCGCCTCTACCCCGACCTGGTCGAGCTGGGCGGACTCGCGTCCGCGCTGGCCCTGGCCGCGACCCGGTGCCAGGCCGACGTGGGCCGCATCAGCGCCCCCGAGCAGGGGCGGGGCCGGTTCACGTGCGCCGAGCTGCGCTCCGAGCGGGGCACCATCTGCGTGGGCCTGGGCTCGCAGGCCCGCTACTTCATGGTCGACATCGCGGGCGCGGACGGCTGCCGGGCCGACGGCGACACCACCGACCTGGACCAGGTCGTGCGGATCGCCGACGCCTGGCGCGGCGGGGCGAGCCTCGGCGAGCTGCGGGCCCGCTTCCCGTTCCTCGACCACGTCTCCGAGCCGGTCGGCGAGCACCCGACCCACGCCTGACGCCGGGCGTCGGTCGCCGATTATCCGTTGCCGGTCGTCCCGCCCCCGGCCTACCTTTCCTCATCCGACGGGGAGGGACTCCTCGTCCGACGAGGAGAGACACGATGGCCTTCACCCCGCTGCACGGCACCCGCGCACCCGTCCGGGTCTGGACCGACCCGTACGCGATCGAGCCGCAGGCCGCCCAGCAGCTGCGCAACATCGGCGCGCTGCCGTGGGTCGAGGGCGTCGCCGTCATGCCCGACGTCCACTTCGGCAAGGGCGCGACGGTCGGCTCGGTGATCGCGATGCGGCAGGCGGTCTCCCCGGCCGCCGTCGGCGTGGACATCGGCTGCGGCATGTCGGCCGTGCGCACCTCACTGACCGCCGCCGACCTGCCCGACGACCTCGCCGGCCTGCGCTCGGCGATCGAGGCCGCGATCCCGGTCGGCTTCGCCCGGCACGACGACCCGGTCGACCCGCGCCGGGTGCGGGGGCTGGAGCAGCGCGGCTGGGCCGACTTCTGGGCGCGCTTCGCCACCCTCGACGAGCGGGTGGCCCCGCTGGAGGGCCGCGCCCGGCAGCAGCTGGGCACCCTCGGCGGCGGCAACCACTTCATCGAGGTCTGCCTCGAGTCCGGCGGGCCCGACGCCGGCCGGGTCTGGCTGATGCTGCACTCCGGCTCCCGCAACATCGGCAAGGAGCTGGCGGAGCGGCACATGGGCATCGCGCGGCGGCTGCCGCACAACGCCGGGCTGCCCGACCGGGACCTCGCGGTCTTCCTCGCCGGCACCCCCGAGATGGCGGCGTACCGGCGGGACCTGTGGTGGGCGCAGGAGTACGCCCGGCGCAACCGTGCGCTGATGCTGGCCCTGCTCTGCGGGGTGGTCCGCGACGCGGTCGGCCACGTCGGCTTCGACGAGCCGATCAGCTGCCACCACAACTACGTCGCCGAGGAGACCTACGGCGGGGTGGACGTGCTGGTCACCCGCAAGGGCGCGATCCGGGCCGGCGCGGGGGACCTGGGCATCATCCCCGGGTCGATGGGCACCGGGTCGTACATCGTGCGCGGCAAGGGCAACCCCGACGCATACTGCTCCGCCTCGCACGGGGCGGGGCGGCGGATGTCGCGCGGGCAGGCGAAGCGGACGTACAGCACCGCCGACCTGGCGGCGCAGACCGCCGGGGTGGAGTGCCGCAAGGACGCCGGGGTGGTCGACGAGATCCCGGCCGCGTACAAGGACATCACGCAGGTGATGGCGCAGCAGGAGGACCTGGTCGAGGTCGTCGCCCACCTCAGGCAGGTGGTCTGCGTGAAGGGCTGACCGGGCTCGCCGCCGGGGGCTGTCCGTGCCTACCGGCGGCGAGCCTGGGCGCCCTTGAGGCGGCGGCCCAGCTCCCGGGCGATCTCCCGCTTGGCGTCGCGCTCGGCGAGGGCCTGCCGCTTGTCGTACGACCGCCGGCCCCGGGCCAGCCCCAGCTCCACCTTCGCCCAGCCGTTGGAGAAGTACAGCGACAGCGGCACGAGCGTCAGCCCGCCCTCGCGTACCCGGTCGAGGATCCGGTCGATCTCGATGCGGCGCAGCAGCAGCTTGCGGGTGCGCCGGGGCTGGTGGTTGGTCCAGCTGCCGAAGCCGTACTCGGCGATGTGCAGGCCGTGCAGCATCAGCTCGCCGTCGTGCTCCTGGGCGAAGGCGTCGACCAGGGACACGTACCCGGCGCGCAGCGACTTCACCTCCGTGCCGGCGAGCACCAGCCCCGCCTCGTACGTCTTGAGGATGTCGTAGTCGTGGCGGGCCTTCTTGTTCGACGCGACGAGGGTGCGTCCGGTCTCCCTGGGCACGGTCGGCCTCCCGCTGCTGGTTGCGCCCCGACGGCGAGAGGCTAGCAGCCGCCCGCCCGGTAATCGGGTGGAGCCGCGCGGCGGCGACGACCACAATGCCGCCATGGACCACCGCACCATGGTCAAGTTGAGCAAGCGGATGTCGAAGGCGCTGCGGCACGAGCCGTACCGCCTCGGCCTCACCCCGGACGGGGCCGGCTGGGTGCCGGTCGACGACCTCCTCGCCGCCCTGCGGGTGGGGCGGCCCGACCTCGACGCGGTCGTGGCCGGCAACGACAAGCAGCGCTTCGCGGTGGAACGCGGCCCCGACGGGGTCGAGCGGATCCGCGCCAACCAGGGCCACTCGATCCCCGTCGAGCTGGGGCTGCCGACGGTCGAGCCGCCCCCGCTGCTCTACCACGGCACCGCCGCCGCTGTCCTCGACTCGATCCGGGCCACCGGGCTGCACCGGGGCGGCCGGCACCACGTACACCTGTCGGCCGACGTCGAGACGGCCCGCCGGGTCGGTGCCCGACGCGGCGGCCCGGTCGTGGTGCTCACCGTGGACGCGGCGGCGATGGCCCGCGACGGGCACGCGTTCCACCGCAGCACCAACGGCGTGTGGCTGACCGACGCGGTCCCGGCCCGGTACCTGAGCCCGGGCGGGTAGGGGCACCCCGCAAACCCCGGCGCGCCATTGAAACTCGTTGCTCCGCCCGGCAAGATCGTCGGCACCGGGGGAGACGACAGTGACGGGGACACTCAGTGGCGAAGGCGGCCGACGCGGGGCGCGCGGCGCGTGACCTGCGGCTGGTGGTGGCCGCCCACGCGGTCTCCACCTACGGCAGCTACCTGAACCTGGTGGCGCTGGGCCTGTTCACCCTGGAGCTCACCGGCTCCGCCGCGCAGACCGGCCTGTTCATGGCCGTCCGGCTGGCCGCCGGGTTCCTCATGGGGCCGGTCAGCGGGCTGCTCGCCGGCCGCTACCGCCGCACCCGCCTGATGATCGGCGCGGACGTGCTCTCGGCGGCGACCCTGGCGCTGCTGGTGGCCGCCCCCGCCGGGGCCCGCCTGGCGGCGCTCTACGCGCTCGCGGTCGTGCTCGGCTGCGGGCAGACCCTGTGGGGGGTCGCGCTGCGCAGCGAGCTGCCCGACCTGGCCGGGCCACGGCGGCGGGCCCGCGCGAACGCCCGGCTCGTCGCGGCCCGGTCGGTGGCGATGCTGCTCGGCTTCGCCTCGGCCGGCGTCCTGGTCGCAGGGCTCGGCTACGAGGTGGCGTTCCTGCTCGACGCGGGCACCTACGCCCTCTCCGCCGGGCTGCTGGCCCGGGTGCCGGCCCGCCGGCCGGTCGCCGCCGCGCCGGAGGCCGCCGGGCCCGCCGCGCCCACCGGGCCCCGGGCCTGGGCGAGCGTCGGGGTGCTGCGGTCGGTCGCGCCGGTCGTGGTGGCGATGATCGGGGTACGCGCCGCCGACGCGTTCGGCTCGGCGGCCCACAACGTCGGCATCCCGGTGCAGGCCAGCCTGGTCCGCCCCGACTCGCCGGCCGCGTACGCCGCCGTGTTCCTGACCTCGTGGGCGGTGGGCAGCCTCGCCGCCGGCCGGTGGTGCGCCCGGCTGGCCGCCCGCACCGGTCAGGTGGGCTCGCCGCGCGCCTTCGGCGTGGCCACCTGCCTCATGTCGCTGTTCTTCGTGCTCGCCTTCACCGATCCGCCGCTGTGGCTGCTGATCCCCCTGACACTCGCGGCGGGGGCGGCCGACGGCTACGCCGAGATCAGCTACACCACGCGGCTGCAGGGCGTCGACGAGTCCCGGCGGGCCCGGCTGTTCGGGTTCGCCAGCGCGGCGCAGAACGCCGGCTTCGGCCTCGGCATGATCGGCTGCTCGGCCGCGCTCGACCGGGCGGCCCCGTTCACGGTCGTCGCCGTCGCCCACGGGGTGGCCTGCGCTGTGGCCCTCGCCTTCCTGCTCGCCCAGACGGTGCGCCCCTCCGACCGGCGCGACCCGCCGGCCGACCGCGCCGACCGGCACGACGGCCCGTCGACCCCCCGAACCGCCGAGGTGACGCCGTGACGACCGCCAGCCCGCCCCGCCGCCCCGCCGTCAGTCACGGCGGCGAGCTGCCCGTCGACCCGGAGCACCCCCGGACGCTGGGCGCGGCCCTGCGGCGCGCGGCGCGGGACTTCCCCGACGCCGGCATCCGCGTGGTGGCCGAGGACAGCACCGACACCCTGCTCGACCACGCGACGCTGCTCGCCCGGGCCCGCGCCGTGCGGGCCGGCCTGCGGGCGCGGGGGGTGGCCCCCGGCTCGCCGGCGATCCTGCGGGTCGACGCGGGCGTGGACTACTGGCCGGCGTTCTGGGGCTGCGTGCTCGGCGGCGTCGTGCCGCTGACCGTCGGCGCGCCGACCGGGTACGACGCGGACGGCCCGGCCGTCGCCGCGCTGCTGCACGCCTGGCGGGCCCTCGACGCCCCGGTGGTGCTCGCCGGGGCGACGGACGCGGCGGGGCTGGCCGGGCTGCCGCTGGCCGGCCGGGTGATCGACGTCGCGGAGCTGGCGGCGGCCACCCCGGTGGGTCCTGCGGCGGGTCACCCGGCGGCGGATCCGGCGGGGGAGCCGCCCGCCGCCGACGCCGAGCCCGGGCCCGACGCGGTGGCGCTGCTGCAACTGTCGTCGGGCAGCACCGGCACCCCGAAGATCATCCCGCTGACCCACCGGGGCCTGTCCGAGTACGCCGTCGGCGCCCGCGCGCTGCTCGACGTGCGCCCCGGCGACGTGCTGCTCAACTGGCTGCCCCTGGACCACGTCGCCGGCCTGCTCCTCTATCACCTCGGCGGGGTGTTCCTCGGCGCGTCCTCCGTGCACGTCGCCACCGGGCTGGTCCTGGCGGACCCGACGCGCTGGCTCGACCTCATGGCCCGCCACGAGGTAACCCACGGCTGGTCGCCCAACTTCGGCCTGCGGCTGGTGGCCGACGCGGTGGCCCGCGCCCCGGGCGGCCGGCGCTGGGAGCTGGGCGGGATCCGGCGCATGGTCAGCGGCGGCGAGCAGTGCCTGCCGGAGACCTTCCGCGCGTTCGTCGCCGCGACCGGGGTGCCGGCGGCGGCGATGACCCCGGCCTGGGGGATGTCGGAGACGTCCACGGGGATCACCTTCGCGTCGTTCACCGAGCCGGGCTGCCGGCAGGTGGTCCGCACCGCCAGCCTGGACGGCGACGTCGAATGGGTCGAGGACGGGGCCGGCGAGGGGGAGGACGTCACCGAACTGCTCTCCGTCGGCCGGCCCGCGCCCGGGGCGACCCTGCGGATCGTCGACACGGACGGTGTGGTGCAGCCCGAGGGCCGCGTCGGCCGGGTGCAGGTGCGCTCGGCCCGGGTCACCCCCGGCTACCTCGGCGACCCCGAGGCCGACCGCGCCGCGTTCCCCGACGGGGACTGGCTGGACACCGGGGACCTGGGCTACCTGCGCGACGGCGCGCTGACCGTCACCGGCCGCGCCAAGGACCTGCTCATCCTCAACGGGCAGAACATCCCCTGCCACGAGATCGAGCGCGTCGCCGCCACCGTCGCGGGGGTGCGCGCCGGGCTCGTCGCCGCCGTCGGGGTGCCCGACGCCCGTACCGGCACCGAGGCCCTCGTGGTCTTCGCCGTCACCGACCCCGAGGGGGACGACGCCGTCGCTCCCGCTGATCCGCACGCGGCGACCGGGCCGGCGGCGGGGCGGGTGGCCGGGGCAGTGGCGGCGGCGGTGGCCCGGCGCTGGCAGCTCACCCCGCGACGGGTGGTGATCGTCGGCGAGGCCGACCTTCCCCGTACCACCGGGGGCAAGATCCGGCGCGCGGAGCTGCGCCGCCGGTTCCTCGCCGACGCCTTCCCCGCGCCGGGCCGGCCGGGCGACGCCGCCGCCGACGGGCCGGCGGCGGCCCCGGCGGGGGAGGCGGACCCGGCGGCCCCCGGCCGGGCGGCGGTCCGCGCCGTCGTGCACGCCGCGCTCGCCGACGTCCTCGGCCGACCGGTCGAGGCCGACCGGCCCTTCTACGAGCTGGGCGTCGGCTCGGTCGAGATCGTCGCGCTGCGGGCCAGGCTGGAGGAGGCGCTGGGCCGCCCGGTGCCGCAGCCCGTGCTGTTCGCCCACCCGACCGTCGACGCCCTCGCCGCGCACCTCTCCGCCGCCGGCCCGGCCCCCGCCCCCGCCCCCGAGGCGGCGCGGCGACCGGCGGACCGGCGGGTCGCCGTCGTCGGGATGGCCGCCCGCTTCCCCGGCGCGGCGGACGTCGACGAGTTCTGGGCGGCGCTGCTGGCCGGGGTGGAGAGCGTCCGCACGTTCACCCCGGCGGAGCTGGCCGCCGCCGGGGTGCCCGAACACCTCGCGCGGGACCCGGGATACGTCGCGGCCAGCGGCGTGCTGGACGACGTCGCCGGCTTCGACGCCGGCTTCTTCGGCGTCAGCCCCCGCGAGGCCGAGCTGCTGGACCCGCAGCACCGGCTGTTCCTGGAGACCTGCCAGCACGCCCTGGAGGACGCCGGCTGCCCCGGCGAGGCCGCCGGCCGGCGGATCGGTGTCTTCGCCGGGGGCGGGATGAACCTGTACCCGCACCACACCTACCTGCGCCACCAGCTCCCGCAGGCCGTCGCCTCCGCCGACCCGGCCACCGCCATCGGCGCGGCCCTGGGCAACCAGCCCGACTTCCTGGCCACCCGGGTCGCGTACCGGCTGGGGCTGACCGGACCCGCCGTGACCGTGCAGACCGCCTGCTCCACCTCGCTGGTCGCGGTGCACCTGGCCGCCCGCGCCCTGCTCGCCGGTGACGCCGACGTCGCCGTCGCGGGCGCGGTGGCGGTGCACGTCCCGCAGGTCACCGGCTACCGGCACACCCCCGGGTCGATCCTGTCGGCGTCCGGCCGGTGCCGGCCCTTCGACGCCGACGCCGACGGCACGGTCGGCGGCAACGGGGTCGCCGCGGTGGTGCTCAAGCCGCTGGACCGGGCGCTCGCCGACGGCGACCGCATCCACGCGGTGCTGCTCGGCTCGGCCGTCAACAACGACGGGGCGGGCAAGGTCGGCTGGACCGCACCCGGGGTGCCGGGGCAGGTCGACGTCGTCCGGCGGGCGTTGCGCGACGCCGGGGTGCCGGCCGCCTCCATCGGGTACGTCGAGGCGCACGGCACCGGCACCACCCTCGGCGACCCCGTCGAGCACCACGCGCTGGCCGAGGCGTACGCGTCCGCGCGGGCGTTCCTCGGCTCGGTGAAGGCCAACATCGGTCACCTGGACAGCTGCGCCGGCATGGCCGGGCTGATCAAGGCCGTGCTCGCCGTCCGCTCCGGCCGGGTGCCGCCGCAGATCAACTTCGCCCGGCCGAACCCCGCGCTGGGCCTGGCCGACGGGCCGTTCACGGTGACCACCGCCGCCGTCGACTGGCCAGCGAGCGGGGTGCCCCGGCGCGCCGCCGTCAGCGCCCTCGGCGTCGGCGGCACCAACGCCCACGTCATCGTCGAGCAGCCGCCGCCCCCGTCGCCGCGCGCCGCCGACCGGTCGGACCGGGTCCCCGGGCTGCTCCCGATCTCCGCCGCCGACCCCGCCGCGCTGGCCGCGCTCGCCCTGCGCCACCGGGACCGGCTGCGCGCCGACCCCGAGCCGGCCCTGGCCGACGTGGTGCGCACCGCCGGCACCGGCCGCCGGCACCTGCGCCACCGGCTCGTCGCCCTCGGCGGCTCGACCGCCGCGCTCGCCGACGCCCTGGACCGGCACGCCGCCGGCCTGCCCGCCGACGTGGTGACGGGCGAGGTCGGCGGGGACGCCGCCGGACCGGTCGCCCTCGCCTTCCCTGGCCAGGGCGACGTCCGCGACGCGCTGCTCCCGCTGGCCGCCCGCTTCCCGGTCGTCCGGGCGGTGCTCGACGAGGCCGCCGACGCGTACCGGGAGGCGGTCGGCGGCGACCTCGTCGCCCTGCTGCGCGCGGACCGCCCGGCGACCGGCCGGCCCACCGACGTCGCCCAGCCGGCGCTGGTCGTCGCCGGGGTGGCGCTGGCCGAGCTGTGGCGCTCGTGGGGGCTGCCCGTGGACCACGTCCTCGGCCACAGCGTCGGCGAGTACGCCGCCCTGGTCGTCGCGGGCGCGCTCTCCCTCGCCGACGCCGTGCGGCTCGCCGCCCACCGGGGCCGCCTGATGGCCGACCACCTGCCGCCCGGCGCGATGCTGGCGGTGCTGGCCGACCGGCCGACCGTGGACGCGCTGGCCACCGGGTCGCCGCTGGAGCTGGCGGCGGTCAACGGGCCGACGCAGCACGTCCTCGCCGGCCCGCCCGACGCCGTCGCCGCCGCCGCCGACCGGGCCGCCCGGCTCGGGGTGGCGACCCGGCGGCTATCCGTCGACCGGGCGTTCCACTCGGCGGCGGTCGCGCCGGTGCTGGGCCCGCTGCGCCAGCTGGCCGCCGCGGTCGAGTTCCGGCCGACCCGGCTGCCGCTGGTCAGCGCCCTGGACGGCCGGGTCCGCCCGCCCGGCTGGCGACCCGACGCCGAGCACCTGTGCCGGCACGCCCGCGAGCCGGTGCGCTGGCACGACGCGGTGTCCACCCTGGCTGTCGAGGGTGTCGCGACGGTGGTCGAGGCGGGCGCGGACGGCGTGCTCACCGCCCTCGCCGGCACGACCGGAGCCGTCGCCGGCACGAGCGGCGCGGGGCCGCGCTGGGTGCCGTCGCAACGGCGGGGGCTCGACCCGGCGGCCGGGCTGTGGCGGGCCGTGGCGGAGCTGCACGTCGCGGGCGTGCCGCTGGACTGGTCGGCGCTCGCGGACGGCCACGGCGGACGCCGGGTGACGCTGCCCAGCTACCCCTTCCAGCGCCGCCGCTTCTGGGCCACCCCGGAGGTCACCGCCGCCCCGGCCCCCGCCACCGCCCCGGTTCCTGCCGCCGCCCCGGCATTCGTCGGTGACCCGAGCGCGGACGCGGCGGTGGCGGCATCTCCGGTATCTCCGGCGTCCCCGGCGGGGTCGGCGGACGGCGCGGTGCTGGAGCGGGTCCGGGCGCTGACGGCCGAGCGGCTCGGCCTGGCTGCCGCCGAGGTCGATCCGGACACCGGCTTCTTCGCCCTGGGCGCCGACTCGCTCCTGCTGATCACCATGTCCCGGGAGATCGAGCGCGACTTCGCCGTCCGGGTGCCGGTGCGGGACCTGTTCACCACCGTCGACACGCCACGCCGGCTGGCCACGGCGATCACCGCCGCCGCCGCGCCGCCGACCCGCCCGGACGCCACGGGGCCGGCGGCGTCCCCACCCGCCGCCGAGGGCGGACCGGCCGGGGACGGCGACCGGCCGGCGCCGGGCGAGCTGGTCGGCGTCGTCCGGCAGCAGCTCGACCTGATGCGGCAGCAGCTCGCCCTGCTCGGCGTCGCCGCCGGCCTGCCGGCGAACCCGCCCGCCGCCACGCCGCCACCGGCCCCCGAGCCACCGGCTCCGGCACCCGCGCCCCCGGCTCCGGCCCCTGCACCGCCGCCCCCCGCGCCCGCGCCGGTCGCCGCGCGCCCGCGTCCCGCCGCCGTCGCGGCGGCGACGGTGCCCGACACCGTCGACTTCAGCCTCTACTTCTTCGGCGACTACCCCGACCAGGACCGCGACGACAAGTACGCCGTCATCGTCGACGCGGCGGAGTTCGCCGACGCGCACGGCTTCCACGCCGTGTGGCTGCCCGAGCGGCACTTCCACTCCTTCGGCGGCCTCTTCCCCAACCCGTCCGTCCTCGCCGCCGCCCTCGCGACCCGTACCCGGCGGGTACGGCTCAACGCCGGCTCGGTCGTGCTGCCGCTGCACCACCCCGTCCGGGTCGCCGAGGAGTGGTCCATGGTGGACAACCTCTCCGGCGGCCGGATCGGGCTCGGCTGCGCGCCGGGCTGGCACGCCAACGACTTCGTCTTCCACCCCGAGCACTTCGGCCGGCACAAGCAGGTGATGTACGAGCACCTGGAGACCGTCCGGCGGTTGTGGCGGGGGGAGGCGGTGCCGGCGCGCTCCGGCAGCGGCGAGGCGCTCGACGTGCGCCTGTTCCCCCGCCCGGTGCAGCCCGAGCCGCCGGTGTTCACCGCGATCGTCGGCAACCCCGACAGCTACCGGGAGGCCGCCCGCCGCGACGTCGGCGTGGTGACGAACCTGATGACGCAGGACGTGGCGAGCCTGGCCGAGAACGTGGCGCTCTACCGGCGTACCCGCGCCGAGCACGGCCTCGACCCGGCCGGCGGGCGCGTGGTGGTGCTGCTGCACACCTACCTCGGGGAGGACGCCGAGCGGGCCCGCGACGAGGCGTTCGAACCGTTCTGCGCGTACCTGCGCTCCTCGTTCAGCCTGCTCGGGCAGGTGGTCAACAGCCTCGGCATGAACATCGACCTGGCCGGCACCCCCGACGAGGACGTGCGGTTCGTGCTGTCGCGGGCGTACGAGCGCTACTGCGCGCAGCGGGCCCTCATCGGCTCACCGGAGAGCTGCCGGTCCGTGGTGGAGGCGGTGCTCGACGCGGGGGCCGACGAGATCGCCTGCTTCGTCGACTTCGGACTGCCCGCCGACGCCGTCCGCGCCGGCCTGCCCGTGCTCGACGCGCTGCGCCGGGCCACCCCGCGCCGGCCCGCCGCCGGGCCGACCGCCGCCGACCCGGCGCGGGAGCCCGCCGCCGCACGGGCGTGGCGGCCCGCCGACCCACCGCACCGGGGCGGCGAGCGGACCGCGCCGCTGTCGTCGGCGCAGCGCCGGCTGTGGCTGATGGAGCGGCTGCACCCGGGCACCCCCGCCTACAACGAGGCGGCGGCCGTGCGGCTCGTCGGCCCGCTCGACCACGCCGCGCTGCGGGGCGCGCTGCGCGACGTGGTCGACCGGCACGCCCCGCTGCGCACCCACTACGCGCAGGTCGACGGGGAGCCCCGGCAGGTCGTCCGCGACCGGGTGCCGGTCGAACTGCCGGTGCGCGAGCACACCGGCGGGGCCGAGGACGAGGCGGTCCGCGCCGCGCTGGCCGCCGAGAGCCGCCGGGTGTTCGACCTGGCGGCCGGGCCGGTGTTCGCCTTCACCCTGCTGCGCTTCTCCGCCACCCGGCACGTGTTGGTGCTGGCCTTCCACCACCTGGCCACCGACGGCGGCTCGTACGCCGTGCTGACGGACGAGGTCTCGGCCCGCTACCGGGCCCGGCTGACCGGCGTCGCGGCGGAGCTGCCCCCGCTGCCGGTGACCTACCCGGAGCTGGCGGCGGCCGGCGACGGCGGACCCGACGACAGGGACCTGGCCTACTGGCGGGCCCAGCTCGACCCGGCCCCGCCCACCCTCGTCCTGCCCTCCGACCTGACCCGCCCGGCGCTGCCGTCGGCGGCCGGCGAGAGCGTCTTCCGCGAGCTGCCCGCCGAGCTGGCGCAGCGGGTCCGGCGGTTCGGCCGCGCCGAGGGGGTCACCCCGTTCACCACCCTGCTGGGCGCGTTCGGGGTGCTGCTGTCCCGGTTCACCGGCCAGCACGACCTGGTGATCGGCACCGGCACGAGCGGCCGGGACGAGCGGACCGCCGGCCTGGTCGGGTTCTTCGTGCGGACCCTCCCGCTGCGGCTGGACCTCACCGGCGACCCGAGCTTCCGCGAGCTGCTGGCCCGGGTGCGGGTCACCGCCGCCGAGGGGTACGAGCACGACGGCGTCCCGTTCGACGCGCTGGTCGAGGCGGTGGCCCCGCACCGGGAGGCCGGCCGGCACCCCCTGTTCGACGTGGTGGTCGAGTACGAGAGCGGCCCCGGGGCGTTCGCCTTCGACCTGCCGGGCGTCACCGCCGAGCCGCTGCCGCTGGGCCTGGCCAAGGCCCCCGTCGACCTGATGGTCTACGTGTCGCACGGCGAGACGCTGCGCTGCCACGTGGAGTACCGCACCGACGTGCTCGACCGGGCGACCGTGGACCGGCTGCTCGACCACCTGCACCGGCTGCTCGACGTGTCGACCCGCGCGCCGGGCGAGCCCCTGTCCCGGCTGGCCGCCCGGCTCGACGACCCCGCCGCCCGGCCGGTCGGCCCGTGTCCCGCCCCCGCCGCCGACCGGCTGCACGACCTGTTCCTCCGGCAGGCCGACCGGACCCCCGACGCGGTGGCCGTGGTCGACGGGCCGCGGCGGTGGACGTACCGGGAACTGCGGGAGCGTGCGCGGGAGCTGGCCCGCCGGGTCGCGGCGCACGGCGTCGGCCCGGACGACCTGGTGGCGGTGCTGCTGCCGCGCCGGGCGGAGCTGGTCGCGGCGCAGCTCGGCGCGCTGCTGGCCGGAGCGGCGTTCCTGCCGCTGGACCCGGACCTGCCGGCGGCCCGGCTGCGCGACCTGCTCGCCGACAGCGGTGCCCGCCTGCTGCTGACCGCCGCCGACGTCGCCGACCCGTTCGCGGAGACCGGCGCCGGCGAACCCGCCCCGGGGGCCGCCGACGCCGGGGCCGCCCTGGTGGCGCGGCTGCTGGTGGACCGGCCCGGCGACCCCGGCCCGCCCGACCCCGATCCCGGCCTGCCCGACCCCGCTGACGCCGCCGGTCCCGGCCACCTCGCCTGGTGCGTGTACACCTCCGGCTCCACCGGCCGCCCCCGGCTGGTCGGCGTGCCGCACCGCGCCGCCGTGGACGTCGTGGACTGGCACGTCCGCGCCCTGGCCCTCACCGGCGCCGACACCGTGGCGCACGCGCTCGGCCTCGGGTTCGACGCGAACCTCGCCGAGATCCATCCGACGCTGGCCGCCGGGGCGACCCTGCACCTCGTACCGTCGCGAATGCGCGCGGACCCGGCGCGGTTCGTCGACTGGTGGCGGCGGGCCGGGGTGACCGTCGCCTACCTGCCGGCGCCCCTGGCGGAGCTGGTGCTCGCGGTGCCGCCGGCCCCGGCCGTCCGGGCCCTGGTGGTCGGGGGCAGCCAGCTGCGCCGCCGGCCGCCCGCCGGGTACCCGGCGGAGGTCCTCAACGCCTACGGCCCGACCGAGGCCGCGATCGTCACCACCGCCGGCCCGGTGCCGTCCGCCGGGACCGGCCCCATCGACATCGGCCGTCCCGTGGACCACCGCCGCCTCTACGTGCTGGGCCGTGACGGGACGCCGGTGCCGGCCGGCGCGGTCGGCGAGCTGCACGTCGGCGGCACCGGCCTCGCCCGGGGCTACCTGGGGCGGCCCGGCGCGACGGCGGCGGCGTTCCTGCCGGACCCGAACGCCGCCGAGCCGGGGGCCCGGATGTACCGGACCGGCGACCTGGTGCGGCTGCGCGGCGACGGCACGGTCGAGTTCCGCGGCCGGGTCGACGACCAGGTGAAGATCGCCGGGCACCGGGTGGAGCCGGGCGAGGCGGCCGCCGCGCTGGCCCTGCTGCCGGGGGTACGGCAGGCCGCCGTCGTCGCCCGGCACGACCGGGCCGAGCCGTACCTCGTCGGGTACGTCGTCCCCGACACCGCTGGCACCGGCACCGCTGACGGCACCGGACCGCCGGCCGCCCGCACCGCTCGGCTGGCCGCCGAGCTGGGGGAGCGGCTGCCGGAGCACCTGGTGCCCCGCGCCTGGGTGGTACTGGACGCGCTGCCCGTCGGCGACACCGGCAAGGTCGACGTGTCCCGGCTGCCCCCGCCCGCCGCGCCGCCCGCCGGCCAGGAGCCGCAGCCGGGCGTGGAACGGCTCGTCCACGACGCGTGGTGCGCGGAGCTGGGCGTGTCCCGGGTGCCGCTGGACGTCTCGTACTTCGCCGCCGGAGGCGACTCCCTGGGCGCGGTGCGGCTGGCCAACCGGCTGCGCGAGACGCTCGGCGTCGACGTCGGCGTGGACCGGGTGCTGCGCAGCCCGGGGGTGCGGGCGATGGCCGCGGCCCTCGACCCGGCCGGCCGGGCGCCGGCGACGTACCAGCAGGAGCTGATGTGGCACCGCCAGCGCCAGGCCCCGAACCCGGCGGCCGTGCACATGGCCGTACGCGTCGACCTCACCGGCCCGCTCGACGTCCCCGCCCTCACGGCGGCGGTCGACGCCCTGGTGGCCCGGCACGAGGCGCTGCGTACCCGGGTCGTGGCCGGCGACGGCGGGGCGGTGCAGGAGGTGCTGGCGCACCGCCCGGTCGCGGTGCCCGTGGTCGACCTCGCGGCCACCGACGCCGACGCGGTGCGGGCCTGGTGCGTGGCGGTCGGCCGGGAGTCGTTCCCGCCCGACGGGCCGTGGCTGCGGGCCCGGCTCGCCCGGCTGGCCGACGACCGGTGGGTGCTGGCGATGGTCGTGCACCACCTGTGCGGGGACGGCTGGTCCATGCTCCAGCTCCTCGACGAGCTGGCGCGGGCCTGCGCGGGTGCGCCGCCCGGGCGTGTCCCTGCCCTGCGCTACGTCGAGCACGCGCGCCGGCAGCGCCGGGCCGAGGTGCCGCCGGAGGTGCTGCGGCACTGGCGGGAGACGCTAGCCGACCTGCCCCCGGCCGCCGCGCTGCCCACCGACAGGCCCCGCCCGGCCGTGCCCTCGGGCGTCGGCGCGGAGCACGCCTTCACGCTGCCGGCTGCGCTGACCGGCCGGCTCACCCGGCTCGCCGCCGACGCGGGCCTGACGCTGTTCCCGCTGCTCGCCGCCGCCTACGCGCGGTTCGTCGGCGCGCTGACCGGCACCAGTGACGTCCTGCTGACCTGCCCGTACGCGCACCGGGACCGCCGGGAGTTGGAGGCGGTGGTCGGCCTGTTCACCGGCACCCTGCCGGTGCGGTTGGTGCTGCGCGACGGCGAGCCCCTGACCGAGCTGGCGGCCCGGTTCGACGCGGTGTTCCTGGCCGCCGTGCGGCACCAACCGGCCCCGTTGCCGGCCCTCTACGCCGCCGTGGACGCCGGCTGGCGGATGGGTGACCCGCCGCCGTTCGCCGGTGCGCTGTTCACCTGGAACCCGGGGATGCCGTCGCTGCGCCTGCCGGGGCTGGCGGCGGAGGTCACCGACCAGGGGCTGGACTGCGCCCGGCGGGACTGGTCGATCATGCTCACCCCCGCCGGCGGCGGCCTGCTCGGCGTCGTCGAGTACTCGACGGACCTGTACGACGAGTCGACCGTCGCCGAGCGGTGCCGCCGGTACGTCGACATCCTCGTCCGGGCGGCCGGGTAGCCCTTCACCGGCCACCGTGGACGGTTCTTGTCATACCCCGGTCGCAGTATGGAGTCATGGCTGCTCCCGCACTGGCTCACGAGCCCACCCCGCCGCGTGCCCTGTCGCTGCGCGAGACCCGCACCCGGCTGACCCAGCTCGTCGCGATGGCCGAGCTGACCGACACGGTCACCCTGGTCACCCGCGACGGCGACCCCCGCCCGATCGCCGCGATCGTGCCCGCCTCCGCCGCCCGCAGCGCGGCCCAGGCGCGGGCCGACGCCGACCGGCTCGCCACGGTGACGGCGGGCTGGGCCCGCCGCCTGGAGGAGTCGCACCGGCAGAGCAGCCGGCGGCACGCCGCCGAGCTGCGGGCCGTCACCGAGGCGCTCGCCGAGGTCTGGGCCGAGCTCGACCGCCGGGTCGCCCCCGGCAGCGACCCGGCGCTGGCCCGGCTCCGCGCCGCCCACGCCGACCTGCTGCGCGACTGACCCGCTGCACGACTGACGCTGCGTGGTGTGCCCGGCCCTCGGCGGCCCGGGGGCCGGCACCGGCGGTCGTTCCCGCGGCCGAGGCGTCGGGCCGGTGGTCGTCTCCGAGGCGCGAGCGCCGGGGCGGCGTTGCCCCCCGCTGCCGGCTGCTCCGGCCGTTCCTGCTGTTCCGGCCGTTCCGGGTGGGCCGGGTGTGGCCGCGCGCCCGGGTATGGTCTGCTGGACCGGTCCGCCCCGCGCCCCCCGGAGGTTCGGTGTTCGCTCGCCCCCTGACCGCCGACGCCGAGCTGCGTCCGCTGGAGCCGTGGCGCGCCGAGGAGTTCCTCGGCCACCTCGACCGGGCCCGGGAGCACATCGCGCCCTGGGTGGGACCGTCGTTCGTGGCCACCGACCTCGCGTCCGCGCGGGCCGTCCTGCAGCGTTACGCCGACGCGCGGGCCCGCGACGCCGGCGGGATCTGGGGGATCTGGCTCACGGGGCCGGCCCCGCAGCAGCCGACGCTGGTCGGCGGGGTCATGTTCGTCTCGTTCGACACCGCGCTCGGTGTGTGCGAGGCGGGCTGCTGGCTGGAGCCGGCCGCGCAGGGGCGGGGCCTGATCACCCGTGCCGCCGGCCTGATCGTCGACTGGGCGGTGCGGGAGCGGGGCATCCACCGGGTCGAGTGGCGCACGAACCCGCGCAACGCCCGCAGCATCGCCGTCGCCCGCCGCCTGGGCATGCGCCGCGACGGCACGCTGCGCCAGGCGGTCCCCGGGCCGGGCGGGCGCGTCGACATCGACATCTGGTCGGTCCTCGCCGACGAGTGGCGGCGGCCGGCCTGACGGCCTGACGGATGCCCGCCGGCGCTGCCCGGCGGACCGGCCGCGTGACCGCCGACGGCCCGGAGCCCGAGGCGCCGGTCGACGGCCCGGCCACGCCCGTTCAGAGGCCCGGCCACGCCCGTCGACGGCCTGCAGCGCCCGTCAACGGGCGGCGCGGCCGGGCTCCTTCGGAGGGCGTGGCGGCTTCCCGACAGCCACGGGCCGGCGGGGCCGGCGGCTGGCGGTCGCGCCCGGGGCATCGGCCCTGTTCAGTGCCGCGCCGCCCGATGCGCAGGTCACATAACGGGCGGGAGTGGCCGGTCCGAGTTTCGCCACTGGTGTCCCGCATCTTGGGAGGGCCCTTGGCATTCCCATCGGCGCTCGTGGAATCTCTCAGCGGAGAGCAAGCAATCGATCGCTGTAAGTAGCACAGCGTGAGGGGCTCGGGGCGCTGACCTGCCGAAGGGTCATTTAGGGCACACGTACCGTTACGATCTTGGGGGCCGTTCGGTGTCTGGCTGCACGCGCACGACGAATCGCGGGCGGAAGTGACCATCTCCGCCCGGCCCGCCGGACCGGTGCGCCGGGCCGGCGCACCCCGCGTCCCCGACGTCCCGCTCACCGGCGTCTGCCTGCACCGCCTGGTCGAAGCCCAGGTGGAGCGGACGCCCGACGCCGAGGCGGTGCGCGCCGGCGACCGGGCGCTGACATACCGGCAACTCGACGAGGCGGCCAACCGGCTCGCCCGGGTCCTGCTGGCGCACGGCGTCACCGGCCAGGACCGGGTCGGCGTCTGCCTGCCCCGCGACGTCGACCTGGTGGTCGCCCTGCTGGCGGTGCTCAAGGCCGGCGCGGCGTACGTGCCCCTCGACCCGGCGTACCCACCGGCGCGGGTGGCGTTCATGACCGAGGACTCCGGCGCCCGGCTGGTGCTCACCCGCACCGGCCTGGCCGACCGCTTCGGCCGCGCCGCGTTGCCCCTGGACACCCTCGACGTGGCCGCGGCACCCGCCGACCGCCCCGACACCGACGCCGATCCCGCCGGCCTCGCCTACGTCATCTACACCTCCGGCTCCACCGGCCGGCCGAAGGGCGTGGCCATCGAGCACCGCTCCGCCTCGGTGCTGATGGGCTGGACCCGGTCCGCCTTCTGCGCGCAGGAGCTGGGCGGCGTGCTGGCCGCCACCAGCGTCTGCTTCGACCTGTCGGTGTTCGAGATCTTCGGCCCGCTGTGCTGGGGCGGGCGGGTGCTGCTGGTCGACAACGTCCTCGCCCTCGCCGGCCCCGACGCCGCCGCGCTGCCGGTCACGCTGGTCAACACCGTCCCCTCGGCGATGAGCGAGCTGCTCGCCGCCGACGCCCTGCCGGCCGGCGTACGCACCGTGTGCCTGGCCGGCGAACCGCTGACCGCGGCCCTCGCCGCCCGCGTCCTGGCCCGCCCCGGGGTGCGCCGGCTGCTCAACCTCTACGGCCCGTCCGAGGACACCACCTACTCGACCTGGGCGGAGATCACCGCCGACGGGGGCGTACCGCCGATCGGCCGGCCGCTGCCGCACACCCGGGCGTACGTGCTGGCCACCGACGGCATGCCGGTGCCGCCCGGCACCCCGGGGGAGCTGTACCTGGCGGGCGCGGGCCTGGCCCGGGGCTACCTCGACCGGCCGGAGGAGACCGCCGCCCGGTTCCTGCGCGACCCGTTCCGCCCCGGCGAGCGGATGTACCGCACCGGGGACCGGGTCCGGCTGCGCCCCGACGGTCAACTGGAGTTCCTGGGCCGCCTCGACGACCAGGTGAAGCTGCGCGGCTACCGCATCGAACTGGGCGAGGTCGCGGCGGCCCTGGCCGACCTGCCCGGCGTGCGGGAGGCCGCCGCCGCCGTGCGTACCGGGCCCAGCGGCGACCCGCTCCTGGTCGGCTACCTGGTCGGCGCGCGCCGCGACGACGTGCCGGCCCGGCTGCGCGAGCGGCTGCCCGCCCCGCTGGTGCCGGCGACGGTGGTGTGGCTGGACCGGATGCCGACCACCCCGAGCGGCAAGGTGGACCGGGCGGCCCTGCCGGACCCCGAGTGGGAGGCGGCCGACGCGCCGTACCCGACCGCCGCCCTCGACGCGACCCACGCCGCCGACGCCACTCCCGCTGCCGGTGCCGCACCTGCCGCCGACGCGTTCGACCCCGCCGACGCCGGGCTCGCCCGGGAGGTCGCCGCCGTCTGGCGGGACGTGCTCGGCGTGCCGGTCGCCGGGCCGCAGGCCGACTTCTTCGACCTCGGCGGCGACTCCCTGCTCGCCCTGCGCTGCGCGGCCCGGCTCGCGGCGGCCACCGGCGTGCCCGTGCCGCCGGCCGCGCTCTTCGACCATCCCACCCTGGCCGCCCTCGCCGCCCACCTGCGGGCCGCCGCGGTCGCCGCCCCACCGGCCCCGCCCGCCGCCACCCCGCCCGCCACCGGCCCTTCCCGCGCCGACGCCGCCCCGCCCGCCGTCGCCGACGGAGCCGCGCCGCTGTCGGCGGCGCAGCGCCGGCTGTGGTTCCTGCACCAGCTCGACCCGACCGACACCTCCTACCTGGTGTCCTACGTGGTCGAGCTGGACGGCGCCGTGGACCGGGCGGCGCTGGCCCGGGCGCTGCGCCGGGTCGTCGCCCGGCACCCCGCGCTGCGCACCGTGTTTCCCAGCTCCGACGCCGGCCCGGTCCAGCGGGTGCACGACGACCCGCAGGTCGAGCTGGTCCTGGAGCGGCCCGTGCCGGGGGAGCCGCTGGCGGAGCGGGTCGCCCGGGTGGCCGCCGCGAGTGCCCGTACCCCGATGGACCTGGCCGCCGGGCCGCTGCTGCGCGCGCACCTCGTCGCCGACGACCGCCGGCGCCACGCGCTGCTGCTGGTGGCCCACCACATCGTCTGCGACGACTGGTCGTTCAGCGTGCTCGTGCGCGACCTCGGCCGCTGCTACGACAGCGAACGGGAGGCCGCCGTGCGGGTCACCCGGCCCCGCCCGCCGTGGCCGGCGCGGCCCGTGCCGGGGCCGGCGGCGTTCGCGCTGGCCCAGCGGGAGTGGCTGGCCGGCCCCGCCGGCCGCCGCGCCCTGGACGAGGTGGTCGCCGGGTTGCGTGACGCGCCCACCCTGCTCGACCTGGCCGCCCCGGCCCTCGCGTCGCCTCCGCCCGGCCCCGCCGGCTCGCCCACGCGTGCCCCGCGCGCCGCCGACCGCCCGCAGGGGGCCAGCCTGCGGGTGACCGTGGACGCCGCTGACGCCGAGGCCGTGCGGCGGCTCGCCCGCGCCCACCGGGCCAGCCTCTACATGGTCGGGCTGGCCGCGTTCGCCGCCCTGCTCGGCGCCCGTACGGGGCGCACCGACCTGCTCGTCGGCACCGCGTTCGCCGGGCGCACCAGCGTCGCGGCCGAGGAGAGCGTCGGCTGCTTCGTCAACACGATGCCGCTGCGGCTGCGCCCCGCGCCGCGGCGCGGCTTCGCCGACCTGCTCGCCGAGGCCCGCGCCGCCGCGCTGTTCGCCGGCGAACGGCAGGGCGTGCCGTTCGACGCGGTGGTGGAGCGGCTGCGTCCGGCCCGCCACCCGCACCGCAACCCGCTGGTGCAGGTCGCCTTCGGCGTGCAGAACGCCCCGGCGGCCACCTGGCGGGGGGCCCAGGGGCTGGACCTCGCGGGGGTGGAACTCGCGCCGGACGCCGCCCGGCTCGACCTCACCTGCTGGCTCGACGAGCGCCGGGGTGGCCTGGAGGCGCTCTGGACCTACCGCACCGACCTGTTCGACGGTCCACGCGCGCAGGCGTGGCACCACGACTTCGTCGGGGTCCTCCGCCGGGCGGCGGCCGACCCCGCGCGCAGCCTCGCCGAGTGTGTCGACGACTCCTGGGGGACGAGAGATGACTGAGCAGAGCCGGGTGGCGCCGGCCATCGGACGCCGCCGACGGGACCGCTCCCTGGTCGACGTACGCCCCGACTGGCCGGGCGGTCCGCTGCCCGCCCTGGTCGAGGCCACCGTGCCCGACCTGGACCTGGCGGCTTGGCTGGCCGGCAACCGGGACACCGTCGACGAGCTGGCCCGCCGGCACGCCGCCGTGCTGCTGCGGGGCTTCGCCGTGGCCGGTCCCGCCGACTTCCGGGCCGCGATGGCCGCCCTCTCCGACGACGTGCTCAGCTACGGCGAGCGGTCCTCGCCGCGCAGCGAGGTCACCGAGGGCGTCTACACCTCCACCGAACACCCCGCCGACCAGCCGATCGTGCTGCACAACGAGCAGTCGTACACGCTGAACTGGCCGCTGCGGATCGTGTTCTTCTGCGAGACCGAGCCCGCCGCGGGCGGGCGGACGCCGCTGGCCGACAGCCGGCGGGTGCTGGCCCGGCTGCGCCCCGAGACCGTCGCCGGGTTCGAACGCCGTGGCGGCGTGTGCTACCAGCGCAACTACCTGCCCGGGATCAGCCTGTCCTGGCAGACGGCGTTCCAGACCGACAGCCGCGCCGAGGTCGAGGCATACTGCGCCCGCGCCCGCATCGAGGCGCAGTGGGTGGGCGAGGAGCAGCTGCGCACCCGGCAGGTCCGGCCCGCCGTGCGCGAGCACCCGGTGACGGGGGAGCGCACCTGGTTCAACCACGCCCTGTTCTTCCACGTCACCTCCCTGCCCGACGAGGTCAGCGCGGGACTGCGCCGGGCGCTGGCCGAGGAGGACCTGCCCTACCAGACCGCGTACGGCGACGGCACGCCGATCGGCGCGGACGTGCTCGCCGAGCTGCGGGCCGCGTACGCGGCGGAGACCCGGTCGTTCCCGTGGCGGCGCGGCGACGTGCTGCTGGTGGAGAACATGCTGGCCGCGCACGCCCGGGAGCCGTTCACCCCGCCCCGGCGCATCCTCACCGCCATGTCCGACCCGGTCACCGCGCCCGAGCTGGCGGCGGCACCGCCCGACGGGGCGCGGGCGGGCGACGGCGCGACGGCGGGGGCGGCGACCGCCGGGGGCCGGTCGTGAGCGGGCCGGGGCCGCGTCGGCGCGGGGCCGCGCCGGCCGCCGCGCCGGTCACCCGCAGGGTGCTGGTCGACGACTCCTTCGTGCTGCTGGTCGAGGCCGCGGTGGCCGACCTCGACCTCGCCGGTTGGCTCGCCGGCCGCCGCGACGAGCTGCTGCGCGACCTGGACGCCCACGGCGCGGTGCTGTTCCGCGGCTTCGAGGTGGCCACCGCCGACGACTTCAGCCGGGCGGCCCGCGCGGTCACCCCGGACCTGCTCGGTTACCTGGAGCGGGCCGCGCCGCGCACCGAGGTCGCCGACCGGGTGTTCACCTCCACCGAGTTCAACGCCGAGCAGTGGATCCCGCTGCACCACGAGATGTCGTACTCGCACAACTGGCCGACCCACCTCTACTTCTGGTGCGCCCAGCCGGCTACCGGCAGCGGCGGGGCCACCCCGCTGGCCAGCGAGCGGGTGGTGACCCCCCGGATCCCGGCGCAGGTGCGCGAGCGGTTCACCCGCGACGGGGTGTGCTACGTGCGCAACTACGGCCCGCACCTGGACCTGCCGTGGCAGGAGGCGTTCCAGACGACCGACCGGGCGGAGGTGGAGGCCTACTGCGCGGCGTCGGCGACCGAGTTCACCTGGCTCGGCGGCGACGGGCTGCGCACCCGGGCCCGGCGGCAGGCCGTGGCCACCCACCCGCGCACCGGCGAGACGTTCTGGTTCAACCACGCCCACCTGTTCCACAGCTCCAACCTGCCGGCCGAGGTGTCCGCCGCGCTGCTGCGCGAGTACGGCCCCGAGGGGCTGCCACGCAACGCGTACCACGGCGACGGCAGCCCGATCGACGACGAGGTGGTCGCCGGCATCCGGGACCTCTACCGGGAGCACGCCGTGTCGGTGCCGTGGCAGCGCGGCGACGTGCTGGTGGTGGACAACTTCCTCGCCACCCACGGGCGGGAGCCCTTCTCCGGCGACCGGCAGATCCTCGTCGCCATGTCCGACCTCTACGTCAACCGGAGCGTGGTGTGAACGGCTACCGACTCTCCCCGGTCCAGCGGCTCGCCTACACCGGGGCGCGGGAACTCGTGCGGGCCCGGGTCCGGCTCGACCGCCCGCTGGACGCCGCCCGCCTCCAGGCCGCCGTCGATGCGGTGGTCGCCCGGCACGAGGCGCTGCGGCTGACCCTGGTGCACCATCCCGGCCTGCGGGTGCCGCTGCAGGACGTCGACGACGCCCGCTCGGTGACCGTCGGCGCGGCCGGCGAGCTGTCCGTGACCCTCACCGACGACGCCCTGGAGCTGGCCGCCGCCCCGCTGGTCGCCGACCCGGCGAGCCTGCGGCTGGTGCTGGCCGACCTGGCGACCGCGTACGCCGGCGGGTCCCTCGCCGACGACCCGGACGCCCTGCAGTTCCTCGACGTCTCGGAGTGGCAGTTCGACGAGCGGCAGCAGGCGGGCCTGCCGGCGACCCCCGACGTCCCGGCCGCCCGGCTGGTCACCCCGCACGGCGACGACGCGGCCGAGGAGTCGGTGGCCGAGGTGCCGCTGGGCCCGCTGACCGCCGCCGCCGACGCGGCCGGGGTGACGGTGCCCAGCCTGCTGCTGGCCGCCTGGGCGCTGACCCTGTCCCGCCGGGCCGAGCCGCCCGCCGGTGCCGACGACGCCGAGCTGGTGCTGGCCCGCTGGAGCGACGGCCGGCACGCCGACGGCACCGTCGCCGTGGTCGGACCGCTGGGCGGCTACGCGCCGCTGCGGCTGCGCCTGCCGCTGCCGGCCGCGCCGAAACAGCTCCTCGACGAGGTACGCGGCGCGGAGCGCCCCGCCGAGGAGACGTTCCACCTGCTGGAGCCGGTGGGCGTCGACTCCGCGGCGGTGGCCGGCTTCGCCGCCGTGCCGGCCGTCGACCCGGCGACCCTGGCCGCCCTCGGGGCCACCGACGTGCGGGTGAGCGCCCCACCGCCGGTGGGCGGGCCGCACCTGACCGCCGTGCTCGACGCCGGCACGGCGACCCTGCGGGTCACCGGCGGGCGGCAGCTGCGCGAGGGGCTGCTCGCCGTGCTCGGCACCCTGCCCGCCGCGCTGACCGACGGGGCCCCGCTGGCCCTGCTCGGCGCGGCGGAGACGCGCTGGCTGGTCGAGGCCGCCGGGCCGGCGTCCGACGCGCCGACGCGTACCCTCGCCGACCTGCTCCACGGCGGGCTGGCCGCCGCCGACCCGGACGCCGAGGCGGTGGTCGCCGCCGACGGGGCGTACACCTTCGGCGAGCTGCGCCGGCTCGCCGACGGGGTGGCCGCCGGCCTGGTCGAGCGCGGCCTGCACGGCGGCCGGCGGGTCGGGGTGCTGGCCACCCGCTCCCGGGACACGGTGGTGGCGTTCCTCGGCGTGCTGCGCGCCGGCGCGGTGTTCGTTCCGCTGGACCCGGCCGCGCCCCCGCGTCGCCTCGCCGAGCTGGCCCGCGCGGTCGACGCCGGCCTGGTCCTCGGCGACCGGCCCGTGGCGGGCGTGCCGCACGCGGGCGTCGCCGAGCTGGCCGCCACCGCCGCCACCGCCGCGCTGCCCGAGACGCGGCCGACCGACCCGGCGTACGTGATCTTCACCTCGGGGTCGACCGGCACGCCGCGCCCGGTGCTGGTCTCGCACGGCAGCGCCGCGCACCTGGCGCACGCCCTGGAGCGCGTCGTCTACCCCAACGCCCCGGCCGGGGCGCGGGTGGCGGTCAACGCCCCGCTGACCTTCGACGCCTCCGTCAAGCAGCTCGTCCAGCTCGGGCACGGCCGCAGCCTCTACCTGGTGCCGGAGGAGGCCCGCCGCGACGGCGTCGAGCTGGCCGCCCTGCTCGCCGCGCACCGCGTCGACGTGCTGGACCTGACCCCGTCGCAGCTGCGCATCCTGCTCGCCGCCGACGGGGTGGCCGCCGGCCGGGCCGCGCTGCCGGGGGTGCTGCTGCTCGGCGGCGAGCCGGTGCCGGCGGACCTGTGGGACGCCGTGGCGGCCCTGCCCGGGGTGCGCGCGGTCAACCTGTACGGCCCGACCGAGGCCACCGTGGACGCCACCAGCGCCGAGATCACCGCCGGTGACCCGCCGACGATCGGCCGGCCGCTGCCGGGGACGGGGGCGTGGGTGCTCGACGGCCAGCTCCGCCCGGTGCCGCCCGGGGCGGCCGGGGAGCTGTGCCTGACCGGCCCCCAGCTCGCCGACGGCTACCTCGGCGACCCGGAGGCCACCGCCCGCCGGTTCGTGCCGGCGGCGCTGCCGTCGGGCCGCGTCGAGCGGGTGTACCGCACCGGCGACCGGGTGCGCTTCGACGCGCGGGGCCGGCTGACCTACCTGGGCCGCCTCGACGACCAGGTCAAGGTCAACGGCTTCCGGATCGAGCCGGGGGAGGTCGCCGCCGTCCTGCGCGAGCACCCCGGGGTGGCCGACGCGGCGGTGGTGGCCCGCGACGACGACGGGCACGGCGCGCGGCTCGTCGCGTACGTGACGCCCGCCGGGGGTCCGCCGGCGGTCGACGTGGACCGGGTCGTGGGCATCAACCCCCACGAGACCCGCTACCTGTACGACGAGATCTTCCGCCAGCAGGTCTACCTGCGCGACGGGGTGGTGCTGCGGGCCGGGGCGACGGTGTTCGACGTCGGCGCGAACATCGGCATGTTCTCGCTGTTCGTGCACGCCGTGTGCCCGGACGCCACGATCCACGCGTTCGAGCCGGTGCCGTCGGTGGTCGAGGCGTTGCGCCGCAACGTGGCCACCTTCGGGGTGCCCGCCACCGTGCACCCGCACGGGCTCGCGGCGACCCCCGGCGAGGTGGACTTCACCTACTATCCCGGCTACGCCATGATGTCCGGCCACGCCGAGTACGCCGACCCGGCCGCCGAACAGGCCGTCATCCGCCGCTTCCTGGCCAACGAGCGGGACCGGGGCGAGGCCGACCGGGACGCCCTGCTCGACCGGGTCGACGAGCTGCTGACGGAGCGCTTCGCGCCGGACCGGCTCAGCGTGGCCGTCCGGCCGCTGTCCGACGTCATCGACGAGGTGGCCCCCGAGCGCATCGACCTGCTCAAGATCGACGTGCAGCGGGCCGAGGCCGACGTCCTCGCCGGAATCCGGGAGGCGCACTGGCCGCTGGTCGCGCAGGTGGCGATGGAGGTGCACGACGGCGTCGGCACCGCCACCGAGGGCCGCCTCGACGAGCTGATCGCGTTCTTCGAGGAACGCGGCTTCACCGTCCTCACCCGCCAGGACGACCTGCTCGAGGGCACCGACCGGTACACCCTGCACGCGGTGCGCCCCGAGTACGCCGACGACCCCCGCCCCGCGGTGACCGCCGCCCCGGCCGACGGCGAGCCGCTGGACGCCCGCCTCGCCGCCTGGCTGCCCGAGCGGCTGCCGGCGCACCTGGTCCCCGCAGCCGTGGTGGTGCTCGACGCGCTGCCGCTGACCGGCAACGGCAAGCTGGACCGCGCCGCCCTGCCCGCCCCCGAGCGGGGCCGCCGCGCCGCCGGCCCTGGCGTCGCCCCCGCCAACCGGGCCGAGGAGATCCTCGCCGAGGCGTGGCGGGAGGTGCTCGGCCTGGAGACCGTCGGCGTGACCGACAGCTTCTTCGCCCTCGGCGGCGACTCGATCCGCAGCATCCAGATGCAGGTCGCCGCCGCCCGGCGGGGCCTGTCGTTCCGGCTGCGCGACATCTTCGCCCACCAGTCGATCCGGGAGCTGGTCGACCACGGCGAGATCACCCTCGCCGACCCGGACGCCGGCGAGCCGACGGCCGGGGCGGCGCCGGCCGCCGCGTCGCCGGTCGACGGGGCGCGGCCGGTCGACGGCGACCGGTCCACCGGGCCCGCCGCCGCTCGGCCCGAGCGGGGCGCGGACACGCTCCTGGCCGCCGCCGACCGGGACCGGCTGCCCGCGTCGGTGGTCGACGCGTACCCGATGACCGCCCTGCAACAGGGCATGGTCTACCACTGCGAGCTGACCGGCGACCCGGCGATGTACCACAACGTCACCGCGCACCGCGTCGACGCGCCGCTGGACCCGGCCGCGCTGCGGGCCGCGTTCGCCGCGCTGGTGGCCGCGCACCCGGTGCTGCGCACCGGCTTCGCCCTCGACGGGTACGCCGAGCCGCTGCAGCTGGTGCACGCCGACGCGCCCGCCGACGTGCCGGTCGACGCGCTGGCCGCCGCCGACCCGGCCGCCCGCGCGGCCCACGTCGACGCGCTGATCGCCGCCGAACGGGCCCGCCCGTTCGACTGGGAACGCCCGCCGCTGGTCCGGCTGCACGCCGTCGACGAGGGCGCCGACGGGTTCACCCTCGTCGTCGCCGAGCACCACGCCGTCCTCGACGGCTGGAGCCTGGACCTGTTCCTGCGCGCCCTGCTGGCCGACCACGAGCGGCGGCGCGCGGGCCGGCCCGCCCCGCCCGCCCCGGCGGCCCTGCCGCCGCACCACCACGTCGCCGCCGAGCGGGCCGCCCTCGCCGACCCGGCCACCCGCCGGTTCTGGCTCGACGGCCCCGGCGCCGCGCCGCCGCTGCTGCTCGGCGGGCCCGGCCCCCGGATCACCGTCACCCGGCCGGTGCCGCTGGACGACGACGTCACCGACCGGGTCGCCGAGGCGGCGCGCGCGGCCGGGGTGCCGGTGAAGTCGTACCTGCTGGCGGTGCACCTGCGGGCGCTCGGCGAGACCGCCGGCCGCGACGACGTGGTCTCCGGTCTGGTCGTCGGCGGTCGGCCCGAGGGCGCGGGCAGCGACGCCACCCTCGGGCTGTTCCTCAACACCCTGCCGGTCACGGCGACCCTGCGCGGCCGGCCGCTGGCCGAGCTGGCCGGGGACGCCTGGCACGCCGAGCGGTCCCTGATGGGCCACCACCGGTTCCCGCTGGCCGAGATCGTCCGGGCCGGCGGGGCGGGCCCCCGCTTCGACAGCTTCTTCAACTACACCCACTTCCACGCCGACGACCGCGCCGGCCCCCGCGTCGTGACCAGCCGGGTGACCACGGTCGACGTCGGGTTCAGCCTCGCCGTCGACGTGGCGGTGGCTCCCGACACCGGTCGGCTCGCCCTCGCCCTGCAGTACGACGGCCGCCGCTTCGACGCGGACTGGGCCGACCGGCTCGCCGCGACCTTCACCCGGCTGCTGGCCACCGAGCCGACCGCCGCGCTGTCGCCGGCCGGGCCGCCGGCGGACCCGCCCACCGACGCCCGCTCCCGCTGGTCGGCGCGGGTCGCCGGGGCGTGGCGGGACGTCCTCGGGGTGACGCCGCGTTCGGCCGCCACCACGTTCGCCGCCGCCGGCGGGGACTCGCTGCGGGCGCTGCGTCTGGTCCGCACGCTGCGCCAGCGGTACGGCACCGGGCTGACCCTGGCCGAGTTCGCCGACCTGGCCGACTTCGGGGCGCTGGTGGAGCGGGTGGCCCGCGATGGCTGACCGCGACCCGTGGCTGGTGGTCCGCGCGCCGGTGCCCCGCCCCGCGCTGCGGCTGTTCTGCCTGCCCTACGCCGGCGGCAACGCGGGCGCGTTCGAGAGCTGGCGCACCGGGCTGCCCCGGTCGGTCGAGGTCAACGCCGTGCAGTACCCGGGCCGGCGGGAACGCGCCGCCGAGGCCGCCCCGCGCCGGATGACCCCGCTGGTGCAGGCCCTGGAGGCGGCGCTCGCGCCCCACCTCGACCGCCCGTACGCCGTCTACGGCGACTGCCTCGGCGCGTACGTGGCGTTCGAGCTGGTCCGGCGGTTGGCCCGGCGCGGCCACCGGCCCGCCGACGCGCTGGTGGTCTCCTCGGCGGTGCCGCCGCACCGGTCCACTGTCGAGCCGGACTACTCCACCCTGGACGATGCCGCGTTCCTCGCCGAGCTGGTCGCGCTGGGCACCCTGCCCCCGGCGGTGGCCGGGCACCCGGACCTGGCGGCGGCGGCCCTGCCGGCGGCCCGCGCCGACTTCGAGCTGGGCCGCAGCTACCGGCTGCGCGACGCCGACCCGGTGGCCACCCCGGTCACCGTCGTCGTCGGCGACGCCGACCCGCACGTGTCGGCGGTGGACGCGGCGGCCTGGGCCGACCTGACCACCGCCGGCTGCACCACGTTGACCGTTCCCGGCGGGCACGACCTGCTCGCCCGGGCCGACGCCGGGCTGCTGCGCGCCGTCCGGACCGCCCTGACCGGCAAGGAGCCGTCTTGACCCGCACGACACTGCTCTGCTTCCCGTACGCCGGCGCGGGCCCGTCGGTGTACCAACCGTGGCGGCGCGTCGCCCCGCCCGAGCTGGACGTCGTCCCGGTGTCGCTGCCGGGGCGGGAGAAGCGGTTCGTCGAGGAGCCGTACCGCCGCCTGGAGCAGGCGGTCGACGGGCTGCTCGACGAGGTCCTCGAACTGGTCGCGGGCCGCGACCGGGTCGCCCTGTTCGGGCACAGCATGGGCGCGGTGCTCGCCTACGAGATGACCCGCCGGCTCACCGGGGCCGCCGGGGTGGCCGTGTCCCACCTGTTCGTCAGCGGCTCCCCGGACCCGTGGTCCGGGCGCGAGCGCACCGCCGCCGGGCTGCCCGACGACGAGTTCGTCGCCCGGGTGGAGGAGTTCGCCGGGTACACCCACCCGGCGCTGGCCGACCCCGACATGCGGGAGCTGCTGCTGCCGGTGCTGCGCGCCGACGTGGAGCTGCACGAGGCGTACCGGCCGGCGGGGGAGAAGCGCGTCGACGTGCCGGTCACCGCCCTGCGCGGGGCGGACGACACGCTCGTCGCCGACGAGGCGCTCGCCGGCTGGGGGCGGGTCACCTCGGCCACCTTCGCCGTGCGGCGGCTGCCCGGCGGCCACATGTACCTGACCGACTCCCCGGCGGCCGTGCTCGACCTGGTCGGCGCGGAGCTGGCGCGATGACCGACGCGCCGACCCGCCCCGCACCGGTGGTCACCGGCGACCGGCTGGCCGGCAAGACCGCCATCGTCACCGGTGCCGCCCGGGGGCTGGGCCGGTCCTGCGCGGTGACGTTCGCCGCCCAGGGGGCCGACGTGGTCCTCGTCGACCTGGCCGGGGACCTGCCCGGCGTGCCGTACCCGCTGGGCTCGGCGAGCCAGCTCGCGCACACCGCCGACCTGTGCGCCGGGTACGGGGTGGCCGCGTACCCGGTCGAGGCCGACGTGCGGGACCTGGCCGCCGTCCGGGCCGCCGTCGCGCTGGCGGTGGCGCGCTTCGGCCGGGTCGACGTGCTGGTCAACAACGCCGGCATCGCCGCGCCGTCGGGCAAGCCGACGCACGAGATCACCGAGGCCGAGTGGCAGCTCATGCTGGACGTCGACCTGTCCGGGCCGTGGCGGATGATCAGCGCGGTCGGCGAGGTGATGTGCCGCCAGCGCGCCGGCAGCATCGTCAACGTCGCGTCCACCGCCGGGCTGGTCGGCTACCGGCACTTCGCCGGGTATGTCGCCGCCAAGCACGGCCTGGTCGGGCTGACCCGGGCCGCCGCGCTCGACTACGCCCCGCTGCGGGTGCGGGTCAACGCGCTGTGCCCCGGCTCGGTGCGCGACGACCCGCACGTCGAGGGCCGGATGCTCGCCGAGATCGCCCGGTCGCTGGAGGTGCCGGTCGCCGAGCACGAGGAGACGTTCGTGCAGGCCCAGCCGATGAACGCGCTGATCGAGCCCGGCGCGGTGGCCCAGGCGGCGCTCTGGCTCGCCTCGGACGAGTCCGCGCAGGTCACCGGCTCGGTCATCACCGTCGACGGAGGGTTCACCACCCGATGAGCGCCCCGCACACCCCCCACCTGACCGAGGCGGCCCGGTTCTGTCACGCCGCGAGCGCCCGCGTCGCCCCCGACGCCGACGCCGACGGCCTCGCCGAGGCGTACGCCGTGCTCACCCGCCGGCACGGCCTGGCCGGCGGGCGGCTGTGGGTGGAGCGGATGCCGGCCGGGCTGGCCGTGCGCCGCCGCGACGCCGAACTGGCCCGGCCGCTGCCGGTCGGCGGCCCGGACCTGCGGGCGGTGCTGCTGCGCCACGAGGACGGGGCCGACCTGGTGCTGGTCGCCCGCCGGCACGCCGTGGGCCGGCACCGCCTCGGCACCCTGCTGGCCGAGCTGACCGACCCGGCCGCCCCGGCGGTCCCGGTCGTCGTCCCGGGTCGGCTCGTCGCGCCGGGTCGACCCGTGCCCGCCACCACGACCGCCGCGCACCCGGCCGCCGCCGGGAGCGACGGGTCGGAGGCCGACGCCGCACCGAACGCTGCCGCCGCAGACGCCGCCTCCGGCTCCGCCGCCTCCGACGACGTTGCCGACGCCGACGTTGCCGACGCCGACGTTGCCGACGCCGACGTGGACGCCGGGGACACCGGCTGGCTGCGCGGCGACCCCGGGCCGGACCGCCCCGCCGCGCACACCGTCGCCGTGCCGGCCGGGACCGACCTGGCCGCCCTCGTCGCGGCGGTCGGCGCGGTGCTGGCCCGGTACCGGGGCGTGCGCCGGGCCCGGGTCGGCGCGGTCGTCGACGAGCGGCTGGCCGTCGTCGGGGTGCCGGTCGACGGCGGGGCCCGCGACCTGCTCGCCACCGCCGCCGCGACCGGGTCGCCCTGGCCGGCCCCCGGCGGCGCGCCGCCCGCCGGGCTCCTCGACGTCGAGGCCGGCGTGCTCGACGCGACCAGCCCCGCCGACGCGTACCGGCCCTGCCTGGCCCCCCTGTGGCCGCTGACCCTGGCGCTGGCCGGCACCACGCTGACCTGCCACCACCGCACCGCCGGGTGGTCCGGCGACCTGGTCGCGGCGTTCGCCCGCCAGGTCGTCCGGGTGCTCGGGCAGGTCCTCGCCGACCCGGACCGACCGCTGGCCGGTCACGACCTGTTCGACGACGCCGAGCGGGCCGCGATCGTCGCCCTCGGCCGGGGCCCCGGCGGGCCGCCCCCGGCGGTCGACACGATCGCCCACCGCGTCGCCCGGCACGCCAGGCGGCGACCTGACGCGCCGGCCGTGTCCTGCGCCGGCCAACGGCTGACGTACGCGCAACTGGACGCCCGCGCCACCCGGGTGGCCCGCGCCCTCGCCGCGCACGGGGTGGCCCCCGGCGACCGGGTGGGCGTCTGCCTGGACCGGTCGGTCGACCTGATCGCGGTGCTGCTCGGCGTGCTGCGGGCGGGGGCCGCGTACGTGCCGGTCGACCCGGCGTACCCGGCCGAGCGGATCCGCTACACCGTCGAGGACTCCGGCGTCGCCCTGCTCGTCGGCGGTGGCGGGATCGACCCGGCCGGGCTGACCGCCGGGCCGGACGACGCGGCGGGGGAGGAGCCGGCGGCGGGCGGGCCCGACGACACCGCGTACGTCATCTACACCTCCGGCTCCACGGGCCGGCCCAAGGGGGTGTGCGTCCCGCACCGCAACGTGCTCGCCCTCGTGGACGCCACCGCCGGGGACTTCGGGCTCGGCCCGGCCGACGTGTGGACGATGTTCCACTCCAGCGCCTTCGACTTCTCCGTGTGGGAGATCTGGGGCTGCCTGCTCACCGGCGGGCACCTGGTGGTCGTCCCGCACCTGGTCACCCGGTCCCCGCAGGAGTTCCACGCCCTGCTGGCCGCCGAGCGGGTGACCGTGCTCAACCAGACCCCGTCGGCGTTCGCGCAGCTCCTCGACGTCGACCGGCGGGCCGCCGACCGGCTCGCCGTGCGGCTGGTCGTCTTCGGCGGCGAGCCGCTGGACGCCCGGATGCTCACCGGCTGGTTCGACCGGCACCCGGAGCGGGAGTGCCGGGTGGTGAACATGTTCGGCATCACCGAGACCACGGTGCACGTCACCGCGCAGACCCTCGACCGGGGGCTGGCGCTGGCCGGCAGCCGGTCGGTGGGGCGTGCCCTGCCCGGCTGGCGGGTGTACGTGCTCGACCCGGACGGCCGGCTGCTGCCGCCCGGCGCGGCGGGGGAGATCCACGTCGGCGGCGCGGGGGTGGCCGACGGCTACCTGCACCGCCCCGAGCTGACCGCGCAGCGGTTCCGGCCCGACCCGTGGGCGGGCGGGCGGATGTACCGCAGCGGCGACCGGGGCCGGCTGCTGCCCGACGGGCGGCTGGAGCACCTGGGCCGCCTCGACGACCAGGTGAAGGTGCGCGGCTACCGCATCGAGCTGGACGAGATCCGCCAGGTGCTGCTGGACGACCCGGGGGTGCTGGCCGTGGCCGTGGTGGTGCAGACCGGCGTGGAGTCGGCCGACACCCGGCTGCACGCCTACGTCGTGCTCGCCGACCCCGCCGCCGACGCCGAAACGGCCGCCGACGCCGAAACGGCCGCCGGGACCGCCACCGCCGTCGGGGCCCGTGCCGCCACCGGCGCGCTCGCCGAGGTGCGCCGCCGCGCGGCCCGGATGCTGCCCGACTACATGGTCCCGGCGACGGTCACCGCGCTGCCCGCCCTGCCGCTGACCGGCAACGGCAAGCTCGACACCGCCCGGCTGCCCGCCCCGGCCGAGCCGCCCGCGCCGGCCCCCGCGCCCGCCGCCGACGCGGCGTTGGACGAGCGGATCCGGGCGGTGTGGCAGCGGGTCCTCGGCGCGGAGGTCGGGCCGGAGGACAACTTCTTCGACCTGGGCGGCAACTCGCTGCTGGCCCTGCGGCTGCTCAACGAGCTGCGCGACCAGGGCCTCGCCGACCTCACCCCCCGCCACCTGTACGTGCACCAGACCGTGCGCGGGCTGGCCGAGGCGATCGGAGCCGCCCGATGACCCCCGACGTGGACACCCTCGCCCGGCTCTGGCCGCAGGTCGACCGGGTCGCCGTCAAGGACGGCTGCGTGTACGTCGTCGCCGACGACCACCTCGACCCGCTGGCGCTGCGCGGGCAGCTCGCCCGGGAACTGCCCGACGGGGAGCTGCCCCGGCACATCGTCCAGGTCGACTCGCTCGACCCGGCCGACCTGATCGCCCCCGACGACCGGTACGGGGCGTACCAGCCGCCGCGCGACGACACCGAACGGCAGCTCGTGCGGGTGTGGGAGGGGGTGCTGGGGGTGCCCAAGCTCGGCGTGCTCGACGACTTCTACGCCGCCGGCGGGGACTCCCTGGCCGCCGTCGCGCTGGCCGTGGAGGCCCAGCGGGTCTTCGGCACGGCCCTGTCGCCGGCCGCCGTGCTGCGCCACCCGACCGTGGCCGCCCTCGCCGCCGAGGTACGCCAGGCCCGCGCCGCCACGCCGCTGCCCCGGGCCGCCGCCGCGCGGGCGTACCCGCTGTCGCCGCAGCAGCGGCGGGTGTTCCTGGCCCAGTCCCGCGACCCCGCCTCGGTGGCCTACCACCTGCCGCTGCTGCTGCCGCTGCCCGCCGACACCGACGCCGCCCGGCTGGGCCAGGCGCTGCGGCACGTGGTGGCCCGGCACGACATCCTGCGCACCGCGTTCGGCACCGAGGCGGGCCGGCCGGTGCAGCGGGTGCTGCCCGGCGTGGTGTGCGAGCTGCCCGAGGTGGCCCGCGCCGCCGACGAGCCGGTCGCGGTGACCCCGTTCGACCTGGCCGCCCCGCCGCTGCTGCGCGCCGAGCTGCGGCGCACCCCGACCGGGGCGGCGCTGGCCCTGGAGCTGCACCACATCGTCACCGACGGGCTCTCCCTGGCCCTGCTGCTGCGCGAGGTCGACGCCCGCTACGCCGGCCGCGACCTGCCGCCCGTGCCCGCCCAGTACGCCGACTACGCGGTGTGGACGCACGCGCAGGAGCCGCCGGGGCGCGACTGGTGGCTGGCCCGGTTCGCCGACCCGCCCGCGCCGCCGCGCCTGCCCACCGACGCCGACCGCGTCACGGGGCCCGACGCGGGCGACCCGTCGACCGCCGCCGCCGGTGTCGTGGAGTTCGCCGTGGACGCCGCCCGCACCGCCGCGCTGCGCGCGCTGGCCCGCCGCGAGGGCGTCACCCTGTTCCACCTCCTGCTCGCCGGCTACACGACGTTCCTCGCCGCCGCCACGGGCGGCCCCGGCGGGGCCGACGGCGTCGACGTGACCGTCGGCACGCCGGTGGCCGGGCGGGGCGCACCCGGGCTGGATGCCACCATGGGCATGTTCGTCAACACCGTCTGCCTGCGCCACCGGGTCCGCCCCGACGTGCCGTTCCGGGCGCTGCTGGCCGAGGTGGCCCGGGACGCGGTGGACGCCTTCGCCCACCAGGACTTCCCGTTCGACAGCCTGGTCGAGGCGGTGCTGCCGGTGCGCGACCCGCACCGGCACCCGCTGTTCGACACCCTGTTCGCGATGCAGCACGCCGAGGTGGCCCGGGTCGAGTTCCTCGGCCGGCCGGTGGAGCTGGCCGTCGCCCCGACCGGGCAGGCCATGTTCGACCTGGACATGCAGGTCTACGAGCGGCCCGACGGGCTCACCGTGCACTGGGCGTACCACGCCGGGTTGTTCCTGCCGCAGACCGTGCGCGCGTTCGCCGACCTGTACCTCGACCTGCTCGACGCCGTGCTCGCCGACCCGGGCCGCCCGGTCGGCGAGCTGACCGGCGCGCCGGCCCCCGTGGCCGCCGCCCCGACCACCATCGACATCGACCTGTAGCCGGGAGAGCTCATGCAGTCGCTGATGACCCGGGGCCAGCTCAGGATCGCCGCCGCGCGGCGGCCCGACCACGCCCGGCACTGGCACGGCGTGCTCGCCGCCGGGGCGGAGCGGGTGGGCTTTCCCGACGACCACGCCGCCGCACCGGGCACCCCGCCGCGCCCGGAGGCGGTCACCGTCCCGCTGGGCGACGCGCTGGCCGACCGGCTCGCCGCCGCCAGCCGGGGCGCCGAGGCGGCCCGGTTCGTGCTGGTCGCCGCCGCCGTGGCGGCCCTGCTGCGCCGCTGGACCGGCGCGACCGAGGTGCTGGTCGGCCGCCCCGCCGGCGCAGACGCGCTGGCCGGGCTGCTGCCGCTGCGGGTGGCCGCCGGCCCGGACCGCAGCTACCGGGACCTCGTCGGGCAGGTGCGCGCCGCGCTGCCCGAGGCCGAACGGTACGCCGACTACCCCGTCGAGCTGCTCGCCGAGGACCTCGCCCCGCACGCCGAACAGGGCCGGCACCCGTTCCTCGACGTCGCCGTGCACACCGCCGACGCGGCCGTCGACCCCCGCGTCGGGATCACCGTGGCCGTCGCCGACGGCGACCTGACCGTGCACCACGACGCCGCCCGCCACGACCGGGGCACCGCCGAGCGGATCGCCGCCCACCTGCTGCTCCTGCTCGCCGCTGCGCTCGCCGCCCCGGACGGCCCCGTCGACGACGTCGACCTGGTGACCCCGGCCGACCGGGCGGTGCTCGCCGCCATGAACGACACGGCCGTGGACGTCGCCGCCGGCCCGCGCCCCGACGCGTGGGTGGCGCGGCGGGCCGCCGACACGCCCGACGGCGTCGCCGTGCGTACCGACGGCGGCACCTGGACCTGGGCGGAGCTGGAGCGGCGGGTCGCGGCGCTGGCGGCGGACCTGCGCGCGGCCGGCGCGGGCCCGGAGACGGTCGTCGCGGTCCTGGCCGCGCGGTCGCCCGCGCAGCTCGCGGCGATCCTGGCCGTGCACCGGGCCGGCGCGGCCTACCTGCCGGTGGACCCCGGCTACCCGCCGGCCCGCGTCGGCTACCTGCTGCGCGACAGCGGCGCGGCCCTGGTGGTGGCCGCCGACGCCACGGCGGTGCCCGACGGCGTGCCGGTGGTCGCGCTGCCCCCGGCCGACGCCGACGCCGCGCCCGCGCCGGCGGCGACCCCGGCCGGCGAACCCGCCCCGCCCGGCGACGGCGACGACCTCGCCTACGTCATCTACACCTCCGGCTCCACCGGCGAGCCGAAGGGGGCGATGATCGCGCACCGGGCCCTGGCCAACCGGCTGGCCTGGATGCAGCGGCACTACCCGATCGGCCCGGACGACGTCGTGCTGCACAAGACCCCCACCACGTTCGACGTGTCGGTGTGGGAGCTGTTCTGGTGGGCCCGCGAGGGCGCGTCGGTGTGCCTGCTGCCGCCGGGCGCGGAACGCGACCCGCGCGCCATCGTCGCCGCCGTCGCCGCCCACGGCGTGACCGTCCTGCACTTCGTGCCGTCGATGCTGGGCGCGTTCCTCGACTGGCTGGCCACCGCCGACACCGCCGGCCTGGCCGGGCTGCGGCGGATCTTCGCCAGCGGCGAGGCCCTCGGCACCCACCACGTCGACCGGCTCGCCGCGCTGCTGCCCCACGTCGAGCTGGTCAACCTGTACGGGCCGACCGAGGCGACCGTCGACGTCACCCACCACCCGTGCGCGCCCGGCGCGGCGCGGGTGCCGATCGGCCGCCCGGTGGACAACACCCGGCTGCACGTGCTCGACGGGCGGCTGCGGGCGCAGCCCGTCGGCGTGCCCGGCGAGCTGTGCATCGCCGGGGTGCAACTGGCCCGGGGCTACCTCAACCGGCCCGAGCTGACCCGGGACCGGTTCGTCGCCGCCCCCGCCGTCGGGGAGGACCGCGTCTACCGCACCGGCGACCTCGCCCGGGTGCTGCCCGACGGCACCATCGACTACCTGGGCCGCCTCGACCACCAGGTGAAGGTGCGCGGCTACCGGGTCGAGCTGGGCGAGGTGGAGGAGGCGCTGCGCGGCCACCCGGCCGTCAAGGACGCCGTGGTCGTCGCCCGCGACGGCAACCTGCTCGGCTACGTGCGCACCGCCTCCCCGGTGGCCGAACGGGCGCTCACCGACCACCTGGCCGGGGTGCTGCCCGGCTATCTGGTGCCCGCCCGGGTGGTGGAGCTGGCCGAGTTCCCGCTGTCGGCCAACGGCAAGCTGGACCGGCGGGCGCTGCCCGACCCGCCCGCCGACGACCGGCCGTACGTGCCGCCGCGCACCGACGCCGAGCGGATCCTCGCCCAGGTGTGGGCCGACGTGCTCGGCGTCGACCGGGTGGGGGTGGAGGACAACCTGTTCGCCCTCGGCGGCAACTCCATCCACTTCGTCACCGTCCTGGCCCGGGCGCACGCCGCCGGCCTGGACCTCAGCTTCCAGCAGATGTTCCGGCACCCCACGATCGCCGCGCTCGCCGCCGCCCCCGCCGACGGGCAGCGACCCCCGGCGTACGCGCCGTTCGACCTGGTGTCGCCGGCCGACCGGGCGCTGCTGCCCGACACGGTGGTCGACGCGTACCCGCTGGGTCAGCTCCAGGCCGGGCTGATCTTCCAGAACGAGCTGGCCCGGGGCGCGGCCCAGTACCACGACATCATCAGCTTCCTGATCAGCGCCCCGTTCGACGAGGCCGCGTTCGCGGCGGCCGTGCGCCGGCTGGTCGCCGACCACCCGATCTTCCGCACCAGCTACCACCTCACCGGCTACTCGGAGCAGCTCCAGCTCGTGCACGCCGACGCGCCCACCCCGCTGTGGGTGACCGACCTGCGCGGGCTCACCCCCGCCGAGCAGGAGCGCCGGTACGCCGAATGGCACGACCGGGAGCAGTCGTACCGGTTCGTCTGGCAGGAGCCGGGGCTGGTCCGCATCCACGTGCACGTGCTCGCCGACGACCTGTACCGCTACAGCCTCAGCCAGCACAACTCGGCCCTCGACGGGTGGAGCATCACCCTGCTGCACACCCGGCTGTTCGACACGTACCACCGGCTGCGCGCCGGCCGCCCGCTGCCCGAGCCGCCGGCCGGCAACCACTTCCGCGACTACATCGGCCTGGAACGGCGGGCCGTCGCCTCGGCCGGGGACCGGGAGTTCTGGCGCGGCGTCCTGGCCGCCGGCGGGGTCACCGAGCTGCCCCGCTGGGAGCCGCCCGCCGAGCCCGCCGCCCACCCGGTGGTGTTCCACGAGGTGGACATCCCCGCCGCGCTGTCCGAGCGGCTGCTGCGGCTGGCCGACCGGCTCGCCGTGCCGCTGAAGACCCTGCTGCTCGCCGCGCACGTCAAGGTGGTCGGCGCGCTCGCCGCCGACCCGGCCGTGATCACCGGGTACGAGCAGAGCGGCCGGCCCGAGGCCGAGGGCGCCACCGCCGCGCTGGGCCTGTTCCTCAACACCGTGCCGCTGCGCGTCGACACCGGCGACGGGAGCTGGGCCGACCTGGTGGGCCGGGTCTACCGGGCCGAGGCGGACCTGCTGCCGCACCGCCGCTACCCGATGGCGCAGATGAAGGCCGACGCCGCCACCACCGACACGCTGTTCGAGACGGTCTTCAACTACACCCACTTCTACCTGCTCAAGCAGCTGCGCGAGCTGCCCGGCTTCGACCTGCTCGACGTGCGGGTCAGCACGGAGACCGAGTTCGCACTGCGCGCCGAGTTCATGCGGGACTTCTTCACCGACCAGGTCCGGCTCAGCCTGCACTACCACAGCGCCGAGTTCACCGCCGGGCAGGCCGCCGGCCTCGGCGCGGCGTACCGGCGGGCCCTGGTGGCCCTGGCCGACGACCCGGACGCCCCGCACGGCGGCTACGATCCGGGCCTGCCGCCGCCCCGCCTCGTCCCCGCCCGCCGGGCGTTCGCCCGCCCCGCGCCGGCCGCGCCCGCCGCCCCGGCCGGGCGCACCCCGCCCGGCACCGACACGGCCCGCCGCATCGCCCGCGCGTGGGCCGACACCCTCGACGTGCCGGTGGCCGACATCGCCGAGGAGGACAACTTCTTCGACCTCGGCGGGAACTCCCTGGCCGCGATGCGGGTCGTCGCCGCGCTGCGCCCGCTGGTCACCCTCCGGCAGCTCATGACCCACTCCGACCTGGGCCCCCTGGCCCGCGCCGTCGACGCCGCCGCCACCCCGGCCGCCGCCGTCACCGACACCGCCGCGCCGCCGCCGCCGCTGCTGCAGCCGCTGTCGCCGCCCGGCGTCGCCGCCGACCGGGTCCTGGTCTGCTTCCCGTACGCCGCCGGCAACCCGCTCGCCTTCCGGCCCCTGGCCGAGGCGCTCGCCGCACGCGGCGTGGCCGTGCTCGCGGTGGCCCTGCCGGGGCACGACCCCGGCCGCCCCGAGCCGCTGGCCGACCTCGACGAGGTGGCCCGCCGGGTCGTCGCCGAGCTGCGCGCCGCCGCCGGGGGCGAGGTGCTGCTGTGGGGGCACTGCGTCGGCGCGGCCCTCGCCGTGGAGGTCACCCGGCTGCTCGCCGCCGCCGGGTCCCCGCCCGCGCGGCTGTTTCTCGGCGGCAAGCTGCTGCGCGACGCCGCCGACATCGACGCCAGCATCGCCGAGGTACGCGCCCTCGACGAGGCCGGGGTCGTGGACTGGCTCGTCGGGCAGACCGGCTTCACCGACCTCGACGGCCTCGACGCCGGGCACACCTCGGCGCTGGTCGCCGCGTTCCGGCACGACGCCCTCGGCTCGCACACCTACCTGCGGGACCGGCTCGACCCCCTGGCCGACCGCCCGCTGACCGTGCCGGTGACGGTGGTGCTCGCCGCCGACGACCCGCTCACCGCCGAGCCGGGCGACGCGCCCGCCGCGTGGCGGCGCATCGCCACCGACGTGACCCTCGCGGAGATCGACGGTGGGGGACACTACTTCTGCCGCACCCGCGCCGGGGAGGTGGCCGACCTCGTCGCCGGCGCCGGTCCGGCCATGCCGCGCGACAGCCGCCCCGGGGAGGACCATGTCTGACCGCACGCCCACCAGCGCCCCCGAGCGCCCCGCCACGCCGCGCGGCGAGTTCGTCGCCGGGGCCCGCTCGATGGTGCCGTTCCTGCTGTCCGCGTTCCCCCTCGGCGTGATCGGCGGGACACTCGGCCTGGCCAGCGGGCTGTCCTACCTGGAGACGTTCGGGCTGGCCATGGTGGTCAACTCCGGCACCGCCCAGTTCATCGGCTTCAAGCTGATCGCCGAGGGCGCGGCATGGCCGGTGATCGTCCTGACCACACTGATCCTCAGCCTGCGCATGCTGATCTACTCCACGCTGCTCGCCCCGCACGTGCGGGAGCTGCCGCAACGGTGGCGGCTGCTGCTCGGCTTCGGGCTGATCGACGCGGTCTTCTTCGTCGCGTTCGACCGGATGAAGGGCGGCGAGCCGGCCCGCCGCAAGAGCATGTTCTACTTCGGCGCGTCCGCCGTCATGTACGTCAACTGGGCCGTCGCCACCGTCGTCGGCATGGTCGCCGGGCACCTGCTGCCCGAACGGTGGCGCGCCGGCCTCGACTTCCCGATGACCGCCGTCTTCCTCGTCGTGCTCGCCGGGGCGCTGGCCGGCTGGAAGATCTGGAGCGCCGCCGTGTCGGCCGGCGCGCTGGCGATGTTGTTCCTCGGGCTGCCGTACAACCTGGGGTTGATCGTGGCCGCCCTCGGCGGCGCGTGCGTGGGGATGGCCTGCGAGCGGATCGAACGCCGCTGGTTCCCGCCGAAGCCGCAGGAGCCGACGCCCGCCGAGGAGCCGGCGCGCGACGACGACCCGGCGGTCGCGCCCGCCACCGACGGCGACGGAAGGTGACCACGATGTCCATGCTGCTGCTCATCCTCGGCATGGGGCTGGCGACCTTCGCCCCCCGCTACGTCCCGCTGCTGGTCTTCCGCGACCGGGAGCTGCCCGCCGACGTCAAGACGTTCCTCGGCTACCTGCCGGCGGCCCTGCTCGCCGCCATCGCCGTGCCGTCCGTGCTCGCCCCGGTCGACAACCGGGTCGAGATCACCGTGGTCACGATCCCCTACCTGGTGGCCGGTTTGGTCACCCTGGTGACCGGTCTGTTCGTCGAACGGTTCATGATCGTGTGGACGGTCGGGCTGGCGGTCTTCTTCGGGCTGCGCTGGTGGTTGGGGGCGATGTGACGGGCGACGACGACCCGGTGCGGGAGCCGCTGCGGGTCGCCGCCGCGCAGATCGAGGCGGTCGGCGGCGACCTGGCCGGCAACGCGGCGGCCCACGTCGCGGCCGTCGCCGAGGCCGCCGCCCTCGGCGCCCGCGTGGTCGTCTTCCCCGAGCTGTCGCTGTGCGGGTACGACTACCCGCTGCTCGCCGCCGACGTCGCCCGCTGCGAGGTCGAGGTGGGCGACGCGGTCCTGCGGACGGTGGGCGGGGCCTGCCGGGCGCACCGGGTGACCGCCGTGGTCGGCGGCTGCGCCCGACGCGCCGACGGCTGGGCCATCGCCGCGTTCGTCGTCGGCCCCGACGGCGCGGTGGCCGCCACCTACCACAAGCGGCACCTCGACGCCGACGAGCGCGCGGTGTTCGTCGCCGGCCACACCGACACCATGGTGCAGATCGGCGGCTGGCGGCTCGGCCTCGGCGTCTGCTACGACGCGAGCTTCCCCGAGCACGCCCGGGGCCTGGCCCTGGCCGGCGCGGACGCCTACCTGGTGCCCGGCGCGTTCACCGTCGGCGACTCCGACCACCGGCGCGGCGTCTACTTCCCGGCCCGCGCCCTGGAGAACACCAGCTACGTGCTGTTCGCCAACTACGCGGGCGCGCACGGCGGCTGGCGCTTCGCCGGCCACAGCGCCGTGTACGGCCCCGACGGCCGGGCCCTGGCCGCCGCCGGCACCGCCGCCGGACTCGCCGTCGCCGACCTCGACGACGCGGTGCTGCGCCGCCAGCGCGACAGCCAGCGGATGCTGCGCGACCGGGCCGCCCCCGCGCCCGCGCCGAGCCCCGCCGTCATCCCCCCGCCCGACCCCGGGCAACGATCCGACCAGCGTGAGGAGCACCGGTGACCGGCATCGGCACGACCGCGATCCACGGCGACGACGACCTGCACCCGCCGGGCGCGGTGTCGCCCCCGATCGTGCAGAGCGCCACGTTCGGCGCCGAGAGCGACGAGCGGTTCACCGAGGTCGCCACGCAGGTGCGCCCCGACGCCTTCTACACCCGCTACGGCAACCCCAACCACGCCCAGGTGGCCGCCGTGGTCGCCGAGCTGGAGGGCGTCGAGACGGGCCTGGTCACCGCCTCCGGCATGGGCGCGGTCACCACGATCGCGCTGGCCCTGCTCAGCGCCGGGGACCACGTGATCGTGCAGCGCAGCACGTACGGCGGCACCACCTCGCTGGCCACCGGGCTGCTCACCCGGTTCGGGGTGACCTGCACCCAGGTCGACCAGACCGACGTCGACGCGTTCGCCCGCGCCCTGACCCCGCGCACCCGGCTGCTGCTCGTGGAGACCCCCAGCAACCCGCTGCTGGAGCTGACCGACCTGACCGCCGTGATCGAGCTGGCCCACGCCCACGGCGCGTACGCCGTCGTGGACAACACGTTCGCCACCCCGGTCAACCAGCGGCCGGCGGCCCTCGGCGCGGACCTGGTCTGGCACAGCGCCACGAAGTTCCTCGGCGGCCACTCCGACGTCACCGCCGGGGTGGTCGTCGGCTCCGCCGAGCTGGTCGACCGGGTCTGGCAGACCGCCATCGTCACCGGCGCGACGCTGGGCCCGATCGACTCCTGGCTGCTGCTGCGCGGCATCCGCACGCTGCCGCTGCGGATGGCCCGGCACAACGACAACGCCCTCGCCCTGGCCCGGGAGCTGGAGGCGCACCCGGCGGTCGCCCGGGTCCGCTACCCGGGGCTGCCCAGCCACCCCCAGCACGACCTGGCCACCAAGCAGATGAGCGGGTACGGCGGCGTCTTCAGCCTCGACCTGGCCGGCGGCCAGCCGGCGGCGGCCACCCTCCTCGCCGAGCTGCGGCTGGCCAAGCGGGCCGCCAGCCTCGGCAGCGTGAGCACCCTCGTGGTGCACCCGCGTTCCATGTGGGCGGGGATCGTCGACACCGCGCAGCTCGCCGCCACCGGCATCGGGGAGGGCCTCGTGCGGGTCTCCACCGGCATCGAGGACACCGCCGACCTGCTCGCCGACTTCACCCGCGCCCTCGACGCCGTGACCGGGCGGGCGGCCTGATGGCGCACCCGCTGGTGGAGCCGTACGACCAGGGGATGCTCGACGTGGGCGACGGCCACCGCGTCTACTGGGAGGTGTCCGGCAACCCGGACGGCATGCCGGCCGTGACCGTGCACGGCGGCCCCGGCGGCAGCTCGTCGCCCGGCACGCGCCGCCTGTTCGACCCGTCCCGCTACCGCATCGTCCAGTTCGACCAGCGCGGCTGCGGGCGCAGCACCCCGCACGCCAGCGACCCGGCCGCCGACCTGCGGCACAACACCACCGACCACCTGCTGGCCGACATGGAACGGCTGCGCGAGCACCTCGGCGTCGACCGGTGGCTGCTGTTCGGCAACTCGTGGGGCTCCACCCTGGGCCTCGCGTACGCCCAGCGTCACCCGCAGCGGGTCAGCGCGATCGTCCTCGTCGGGGTCACCATGAGCCGCCGGTCGGAGATCGACTGGCTGTACCGGGGCGTCGGCCGGTTCTTCCCCGAGCAGTGGCGGCGGTTCGTCGACGCCGTGCCCGCCGCCGACCGCCCGGCGATCGCACCGGGCCGGGGCTCGGCCGCCGAGCTGCTCGCCGCGTACGCCCGGTTGTTGGAACACCCGGACGCCCAGGTCCGCCAGCGGGCGGCGATCGCCTGGCTCACCTGGGAGGACACCGTCGTCTCCCTCGAACCGAACGGCACGCCCGACGTCTACCGCGACCAGCCGCCGGACGACCAGGTCGCGTTCGTCCGGCTCTGCGCGCACTACTTCTCCCACGGCATGTGGCTCGCCGACGACGCCCTGCTGCGCGACGCCCACCGGCTCGCCGGCATCCCCGGGGTGCTCGTGCACGGGCGTTTCGACCTCGGCGCGCCGCTGGAGACGCCGTGGTCGCTGGCCCGCGCCTGGCCCGACGCGGAGCTGATCGTGGTCGACGACTCCGGGCACACCGGCAGCGAGACCCTGCGTGGGCACCTGCGCGCCGCGCTCGACCGGTTCGCCCCGGTGCCACGGGCCGGGTGAGCGGCGTCGGCCACCGCCTATGATCCACAGTGCCGTGACCCGTGGTGGCGGCTTCGTCCTTCCACCGTGAGGTGACCCCCTTCATGCATGCTCGACGTCTGGTCGCCGTCGTGGCGACCCTGACCGCCGTTCTCGCTGCCACCGGTTGTGGTCCGGGCGACTCCGAACAGGATTCGGCCTCGACGACGGAGGCGTCGTGCGGCCGATCCGATGCCTCCCCGGTCGGGTGGCAGGGCGAGAGCGAGGAACTGGCTGCCGCCGTCGGTTGGATCTCGCGGGAGCCGGTCCGGGTCACCACCGACTCGGCGGAGGCCACCGGTCAGGGGGTGATGGACGCGCGGACCGCAACGATGTCCTACACCCTCAAGAAGAACGACCGGATGATCATCGTGACGCTAGAAGAGGACGACGTGTACTTCGCCATGCTCAACGTGCCGGGGATCAGCTTCGGGACGATGTACTCGCTGTCCAGGACCGAGGTGCCCGCAGGCAGCTACCTGGACGTCGACCCCACCGACCTGGGCGGCGCGCGCCGGTTGGTCGACGCGGCGGTGAGTGTGCAGAGCGGAGGCGAGCAGGCGGCCACGGGCAAGCGCCGGCTCGCCGGTGCCGTCGACCTGACGGCCACCTGGTATGCGAACGAGGAACTGTGCCGGAAGTTCGGCGACAAGGTCCGGGCGGTCCCGTTCACCGCGACCGTCGACGACCAGGGCCGGCTGGTCGAGTTCGTCGTCGAGCTGCACGCCCTCGCGCCCGAACTGGGCGACGCGCGCACGAACTGGGAGGCGCTGGGAATGCCGACGAATCCCCAGCGGCCCGGTGCGAGCCAGCCGGCCGGCGACGTCCGCGCCTTGTTGAAGGCGTTCGAAAGCTGACCACACGGCCCTGCACCAACACGTTCGCCTGCGCCCTGTGTTGGACTGGCCGCGAAGCGTGACTGCACGTACCGTCCGGTGTGCAACTCAACGCCGAACGTCGTCGATCTCGTGCAGGAGGAGTCATGGCCGACTACATCGGGCTGCGCGTCGCCAGGTGGCGGGACGTCGCCGGGATGACGCAGCAGCAACTGGCCGATCGGGTCGGTGTGACCGCCTCCTACATCTCGATGATCGAGTCAGGTCGGCGGCCGGTGACGAAGCGGTCACGGCTCATCGCCCTGGCGAGTGCTCTCGGCGTCAGCGTCACCGACCTCACCGGGCAGCCGCACGCGCCGCGCAGCGAGGACGACCTCGCCATCTACACCACCGTTCCGGCGCTGCGCGGCGCTCTCGACGACGACCCCGAGGGACCGGGACGGCCGCTGGACCCAGCCGGCCTGCGGGCGTCCGTGGATCAGGCGATGGCGGCCCGGATGGCCTGCGACTACAAGGCATTGGCTCGACTGCTGCCCGATCTGGTCGCCGCCACGCGGCAGCTCGCCGACTCCGGGCACCCGGAGGGACCGCGACTGTTCGTCCGGGCGGCGGTGACCACTGTGCTCGCCATCAAGCCGTTCGGCTACATCGACCTGGCGGCGCGGTACGCCGAGCGCGCGGAGCTGGTCGCCGCGCTGGCCGGGCCGGCGGAGGTCGCAGCCGCCGCGTTCGCCGCCGCGCAGAGTGCCCTGTCGTCGGGCACCCACGGCGGCCGGCGGCGGTCGCTGGCGGTGGCGACGCGCGCGGCGGAACGGCTGGGCGACACGGGCGACGACGCGGCGTTGACCTGGTACGGGATGCTCCACCTGCACTCTGCGATGTCGGCGGCATCGTTGGGCACCGGTGACCCGGACGGGCACCTGGCGGAGGCCGAGAACGCCGCGCGTCGGGCCGGGTCCGACCCCTGGCGAATGGAGTTCACTCCGGCGAACTGCGGCATCTGGCGGGTGGGCGTGGCCGTCGAGAACGGCACCCCTGAGCGTGCGCCGGAGCGGGCTCGGCGCGTCGACCGGTCTCAGATCCGCAGTGCGAACCGTCGATGCCGCTTGCACCTGGACGCGGGGCGCGGGTGGTATGCGGCTGGCGACCAGGATCGGGCGATCCTGGCGTTCCTGGAGGCGGACAACGCGTCGCCCGCGGAACTGCGGTCACGGCCGAGCGTGCGGGAGATCGTCGGACAGATGGTCCGGGACGCCCGCAGGCGGGGCACACCCGAGCTGCGGGATCTCGCAACCCGGATCGGCGTCGACCCGCTCGACCCGGAACCCCACGCAATCTAACTTTCGGTTATCTTGCCGTCACTCCGCCTGCTCTACCGTTCGGACAGGGACGCGCTGGAGATCTTGGAAGATGGTGGCCCCTCCAGGGGCCGTTTCATTCCAAGATCTCCCACTGGCACTGCCGTTGCGCCCTGATCAACCGGGTGTGGCGGTGGCGGTCCTTCCCTGGACCCCTGCGCCGCGCCCCTGGCAACGGAGGCGGGACGATGAGCGACGACAGGCCGGTCGAGGGCCGGGGCGAGCAGATCCAACAGGCGGAGCGGGAGGTGGCCCGGCAACGGCTGCTCGCGCAGGCCGAGGCGGAGCGGATACCGGCCGAGGAGACGACGCGGGCGGTGCCGGACCGGCGGTGGCGGCGTGGACAGCGGTGATCTCCTGCCCGTCGGCCGGCGGGTCGCGTACTGGCGGGGGCGGCGGAGACTGTCGCAGCAGATGCTGGCCGACCGGCTGGGCAAGTCCAAGAGCTGGGTCGACAAGGTCGAGCGGGGCGTTCGCGCCCTCGACCGGGTCTCCACCCTGCACGACATCGCCGCCGTGCTGCGCATCGACGCGGCGGTGCTGCTCGGCCGCGACGCCCGGCCCGCCGAGGCGACCGAACGCACCGAGGGCGTCGAGCGGATCCGCGCGGCCCTGTCGGCGTACGAGATCACGCTCGGCCGCGCCACCCAGCGGCCCGCCGTGCTCGCCGATTGGCTGGCGCGGCAGGTGGGGCACGGGTGGGTCACCTACCAGCATGCCCGGTACCCGCAGCTCGTCGACCTGCTCCCGCCGCTGCTGGCCGACGCGCAGCGCACCCACGCCCGCGATCCCGCGACGGGGCGCGGGCCGCTGGTCGAGGCGTACCGGATCACCGCCGCGCTGCTGGTCAAGGTCGGCGAGGCCGACCTGGCCTGGCTGGCCACCGACCGGGGCGGTGGCCGTCGCGACCGGCGACCGGGCGCTGGTGGCCGCCGCCGTGGTGCAACTCGGCCAGGCGCTGCGCGCGTCCGGCCGGGCGCGGGCGGCGAGGTCGGCGGCGCTGGCCGCCGCGTACCGGATCGCCCCGGCCGACCCCGACGACGGTACGCCGCAGGAGCTGTCGCTGTGCGGGGCGCTGCTGGTCCAGGCGGCCCTGGCCGCCGCCCGCCACGGTGACGAGGCTTCCGCCACCGAACTGCTCGGCGAGGCCGCCGCGATGGCGGACCGGGTGGGGGAGGGGCACGACCACCACCGGACGGGATTCGGGCCGACGACGGTCGGCTCGGCGCGGGTCGCGGTGGCCGTGGAGCTGGGCGCGGCCCGCGCGGCCGTGACCTGGCACGAGCGGACGACCCGGCGGGACGCCTGGCGGTGGCTGCCCGCCGAGCACCGGGCGGCGCACCTGCTCGACGCCGCCCGCGCGTACCTCCAGGCCGACGACCCGGCCAGTGCCGGCCGGGCCCTGGTCGACGCCGAACGCACGGCACCGGCCGAGGTGCGCCACCGCCCGGCCGCCCGGTCGGTGCTGGCCCAGGTGGTACGCGACCCGCACGCCCCGGCCACGATCGTGCAGCTCGCGCTCGCCCTCGGCGTCACGTGAGCGGGCGGGTGTCGCGACGGGCAGCGACGGCTCGTATCCTGTGCGCGAAGGCACCACAAGGCATGTGAAGTCACTGAAGGGGGTCGGTGTGAGCAACCGGATCGAGACGCTGGAGTTCCAGGCGGAGGCGCGCCAACTGCTCCAGCTGATGGTCCATTCGATCTACTCGAACAAGGACGTCTTCCTGCGGGAGCTGATCTCCAACGCCTCCGACGCGTTGGACAAGCTCCGCCTGGAGTCCCTGGTCGACAAGGATCTCGCAGCCGACGTCTCCGACCTGCACATCGAGATCGAGGTCGACCGCGACGCGCGCACCCTCACCGTCCGGGACAACGGCATCGGCATGTCCCGCGAGGACGTCGTCCGCCTGATCGGCACGATCGCCAAGTCGGGCACCGCCGAGCTGCTGGCGAAGCTGCGCGAGTCGAAGGACTCGGCGGCGTCGGCGGACCTGATCGGGCAGTTCGGCGTCGGGTTCTACGCCACGTTCATGGTCGCCGACCGGGTCACCCTGCTCACCCGCCGCGCCGGGGAGAGCGAGGGCACCCGCTGGGAGTCGACCGGCGAGGGCACCTACAGCGTGGAGACCGTCGACGACGCGCCGCAGGGCACCGCCGTCACCGTGCACCTCAAGCCCGAGGACAGCGACGACCACCTCTACGACTACACCGCCGAGTGGAAGATCCGCGAGATCGTCAAGCGATACTCCGACTTCATCGCCTGGCCGATCCGGATGACGGTCGAGCGCAAGGGCGAGGGCGACGAGACCACCCGCGAGGCGCAGACCCTCAACTCGATGAAGGCGCTGTGGGCCCGGCCGCGCAGCGAGGTCGACGAGGCCGAGTACAAGGAGTTCTACAAGCACGTCAGCCACGACTGGGCCGACCCGCTGGAGACCATCCACATGCGGGGCGAGGGCACCTTCGAGTACGAGGCGCTGCTGTTCCTGCCGTCGCACGCGCCCGTGGACCTGTTCGCCCCGCAGGCCCGCCGGGGCGTGCAGCTCTACGTCAAGCGCGTGTTCATCATGGACGACTGCGAAGCGCTGATGCCCAACTACCTGCGCTTCGTCAAGGGCGTCGTCGACGCGCACGACCTGTCGCTCAACATCTCCCGGGAGATCCTCCAGCAGGACCGCCAGATCCAGGCGGTGCGCCGGCGGCTGGTGAAGAAGATCCTCGCCACCGTCAAGGAGCTGAAGGCCAACGAGGCCGAGAAGTACCGCACCTTCTGGTCGGAGTTCGGCCCGGCGCTGAAGGAGGGCCTGCTCGACGACCCGGACAACACCGACGCGATCCTCGACGTCGTCTCGGTCGCCTCCACCCACGACCCGGCCGAGCTGACCGGCCTGCGCGACTACGTGGAGCGGATGAAGGACGGCCAGTCCGACATCTACTACATGACCGGCGAGTCCCGGTCGATGATCGAGAACTCGCCGCACATGGAGGCGTTCCGCGCCAAGGGCTACGAGGTGCTGATCCTCACCGACCCGGTCGACGAGGTCTGGGTCGAGCGGGTCGGCCAGTTCGACGGCAAGCCGCTGCGTTCCATCGCCAAGGGCCAGGTCGACCTGGACACCGAGGAGGAGAAGAAGGAGGCCGAGTCCGCCCGCGAGCAGCAGCGCCAGGAGTACGCCGACCTGCTGACCTGGATGTCGGAGAAGCTCGCCGACAGCGTCAAGGAGGTCCGGCTCTCCACCCGCCTGACCACCTCCCCGGCGTGCGTCGTCGGCGACGCCCACGACATCACCCCGACGCTGGAGAAGATGTACCGGGCGATGGGGCACGAGGTGCCGCAGGTCAAGCGGATCCTGGAGCTCAACCCGGGGCACCCGCTGGTGGAGGGGCTGCGCAAGGCCCACGAGCAGGACGCCACCGCCGACGGGCTCGCCGACACCGCCGAGCTGCTGTACGGCATGGCGCTGCTGGCCGAGGGCGGGGAACTGGCCGACCCGTCCCGGTTCACCCGCGTCCTCGCCGACCGGCTGGCCCGTACCCTCTGACGGCGCGAGGCCCCGTGCGGCGGTGCTACAGCGTCACCCAGTACCGTCGCACGGGGCCCAGCTCGGTGTCCCGCACGTCGTCGAGGACGCCGCCGTGGCGTTCGATGGTCCTCGCCGAGGCCACGTTGTCCGGCTGGCACGTGATCAGCACCCGGTCCAGGCCGAGCGTCCGTGCCTCGTCGAGCATCCGGCCCAACGCCCACGTTGCCAGGCCGCGACGGCGCGCCGACGGCCGGATGCCGTAGCCGATCTGGCCGGCGACACGCAGCAGGAAGCCGGTGAGCTCGTGCTGCAGCGCGATCCCACCGAGCACCCGGTCGTCCTCGACGATCCACCGGTACGTGCACCGCACCCGTTCGGCGGCCGGCGGCTTGTCGGGGGCCGGGGCCTCGACCAACCGGGCCACCCAGGCCGCGAACCCGGCGGGGGAGTCCACGTCGTCGTTCGGCCGCAGCCCGAAGCCGTCCTCGTGGAGGCCGGGGCCCCACTCGCGATGGGCGTCGAGCCAGGCGTCGTGCAGGCGGACGGTGGGCGCGATCAGCTCGGCCATGGGGCGACGATAGCCCCCGGCGTCGGCACGTGCGGTGCGGGCCGAGCGGTGCTGTCGGCGACGCTGCGGCTGCCCTGGGAGCCCGACGAGTGACCCGTCCGGCGGCACGGCAGCCGCGCCGCCGGACGTCGCGGGGGCTCAGACCGACGGCGGTGCCTCCGTGCCCGCGTCCGGCGCGAAGTGTCGCCGCAGGGTGCGTCGCCAGCGGGCGCAGGGCAGCTCGGGGCGCAGGGCGGCCAGTCCGGTCGCGTACTTGGAGACGGCCACCGGGCGGTGGCCGTGGCTCCACAGCAGGCGGTCGACGTGCGAGGCGGTCGACCCGGTCTTCGTTTCGACGATGGCCAGCCCGGGCAGCTCCAGCCGCGCGCCGTGGCCGCCTTCCCAGCACAGTCCGAGGTCGATGGTCGCCCGGCTCGCGGTCGTCGGCAGGAACAGCGTGCTGCGCAGGTATCTGGTGGTGAGCGTCGAGGCGAACGCCAGGTCGGTCCCGCCGCCGGTGCCGAGCGTCGCGAGGATCCCGTCGACGAACGTCCGACCGGGCGACAGGGTGCCGCTGTCGCCGGGGTGGTAGGGCAGCCGGTGCTTGACCGTGCCGCCGCGCGTGCCCTCGGTCTTCACCTCCAGCCAGCACAGGTCCGAGTCGACGTACGTCCGGGTTCTGATCTTGAAACGGCGGCGGCGTCGGTGGGCGGTGAGCCGGTAGCTGACGAGGTCGGGGGTGTCGAAGTACACCGACTCGTACCGGAACGACCGCCGGCCGTCGATCTCCAGCACCTGCGTGCCGGGGTCGAGCCCGGCGAGCAGGCCCGGCACCTCGGCGGCCGGGAGCAGGTACTTGCGGTCGAACCGGGTCTGCAGGGCGGCGCGTCCGGTCAGCTCCGTGAGGTCGATCGGCGCGAGGTCGGCCAGCGCCGTGGTGGGCGTGGCGAGGGGGATCATCGCGTCGCGCCCGTCTCGACGGGTCGCCGGGCGGCGCCCGTGGTGGCCTTCGGCCGGGAGTAGCGGACGTCGACGACGGTGGTGTCGTTGACCAGGTCGATCCGTTCCACGTTGGCGGCGTGCACCCGCGCGCCGAGCTGTTGTTCGAGGTGGGCGGTGAGGGCGACCGGGTCGGTCAGCACGGTGTCGAGCACCATGACGTGTCGCCGGTAGCGGCGCAGCAGCCGGGGGTGGTCGCCGACGTACATCACCGCGAGGATCAGCCCCGTCAGGCCGGCGACCGTCCAGATCGAGGTGCCGGAGAGCGGGCCGAGGATGCCGAGCGCGAGGGCGGAGAAATAGTACGCCACCTCGTGCTGGTCGAGCTCGGTCGAGCGGAGCCGGATGATCGAGAGTACGCCGAACAGGCCCAGCCCGAGGCCGGCCCCGACGGTGCCGCTGCTGAGCGAGCTGGCCACGGCGAAGACGCCGACGTTGACGCCGAGGTAGGCGACCACCAGGTCCCGCCGCCGATGACGGGGGAAGTACAGGGCGAAGACGAGCAGGCCCACGGCGACCAGGTTCATCCCGGTCAGGACCAACCGTGACATTGATGCTCCTCTGAGGTTTACCCGGCGTCGCGGGGTACGGGGTCGACGCGCGGGCTGCGGATCGGTGCGGGGCGAGGTGGGGAGGGCTGCCGGCGAGGGGGCGGGCCAGGGCCGCCCGGCCAGGACCGCGCGGTCCTGGCCGGGCGCACCGGAGATCAGGAGCGGATCATGCCGCCGCTGTACTGGCCGGCGGTCACCCCGGTCAACACCCGGGTCGCGCCCGAGATGCTGCCGCTGGTGTACAGGCCGCCGACGTTCGTGCCGCTGACGCTGCCGCCGGTGTAGACGTCGTACCGCTGGCCGTTGGCGATGCGGTTCGACGAGATGACGACCTCCCGGAAGCTCTTCGACGCCCGGAACGAGGCCAGCACGGTGCTGCCGGAGACGACGTGCACGATCGTGTTGGCGGCGTAGGTGGTGCTGAACCGGGGGGCGACCCAGCCCTGGCCGGTGTTCGGCACCGCCTTGAACACGGCCATCGAGGTCAGGCCGGCACCCACCACCGTGCCGCCGGTGAAGGTGAGCGTCGCGTCGGTGTCGAGCGCGCCCTCGCCGCCGCCCCGGGTGCTGGAGCCGTTGGCGACCACCGTGCCGCCGGCGAAGGTGAGTTCGCCGTTGGAGTCGAATCCGTCGGTGCCGCCGGTGGCCACGACCGTGCCCCCGGTGACCCGGATGAACGCGTTCGGGGAGGGCTCCATGTGGCCGAGGCCCTCCTCGGCGGCGTTGACGGCGTCGTCGCTGGCCACGACGGTGGAGTTACCGCCGCTGATCGTCAGCTTCAGCGCCTCCAGCGCCTCGTACGACCGGGTCACGTTGATGGTGCCGCCGGAGATGTTCAGCGCGTTCTCGCCCTTGATGCCGTCGTCGGCGACGGAGACCGAGATCGTGCCGTTGGTGATGTTGACGACGCCCTTCCCGGCCTCCGTGTCGTTGGACTTGAGCCCGTCGCCGGCGGTCGAGGTGACGGTGATGGCGCCGCCGTTGACGGTGAGCGAGTCCTTGCCCCGGATGGCGTCGTCCACCGCGTTCACGGTGATCGTGCCGGACTGGATGACCAGGTCGTCCTTGCTGACGATGCCGTCCTGGTAGCGGGCCTGCACGGTCAGCGCCCCGGTGCCGCCGATGGTCAGGTCGGCGGCGCTGAACAGCGCGGCGTCCGGCTCGCCGGTGTTGGTGTAGGCGGTCGCGTCGGTGAGCCTGTTGGTGGTCCCGGCGGCCAACGTGACGGTGACGGCGTCGGCGTTGGTCACGTACAGCGGCGAGGACGTCGAGTTCGTGATCGAGGCGCCGCTGAGAATGAGCTCGACCGTTCCGGCGGCGGCGGTGTCCACCTTGACGTAGCCGTTGTTCAGCGTGCCGCTGATCTGGTACGAGCCGGGTGCCGTGATGGTGATGGCGCTGCCGGAGACGGTGACGTTGCTGCCCGATACGCTCGCGCTGGATCCGTTGAGGGTGATCGTGGCGGTCGGGGCGGCGATGGCGGCACCGGCGAGCGGGCCGGCCAGCAGGGTGGCCGTGAGCCCGGCGAGGACGGCGGTTCTGCGGGTGGTCGAGGTCATGGTGATCCCGTTCTTCGAGGGCAGGTGGATGCGGTCCTGAACGCCGGCTGTTCGGTAGGTGAACGGCCGGTGAATGCGCCATGGCATCGAGAATCATAAATAGGTGTTCGGTGGGGCAATAGGTCTCGCGGCGGAAAAGCGGGCCGTCGCCCCGAATGACAGGTGGCTGACAGCAAACGCTGACGGAATTCTGAGCTGCGGGCGCTTGACGCCACCCGGAACTCGCCTTCGGCGGCACCGTCGCCCCGGACGGCGTGCGAATCTTGGACAGTCCCGTCCGGGACGGACAGGAACTGTCCAAGAATCAGAGGACGGCCGGCGGCGGTCCGGCGCCCGGCGAGGGCGATGCGCCATCCGGCCGGCTCTGGCCGGGCGGGGTTGGCTCTGGCCGGGTGGGGCCGGCATCCGCCCACCCCTTTGCTCTGCACCCAAGGGCGCAACGCTTCACGCAGCGCAGCCGCGCGTCGACCCCCGCCACCCCTCGCTTCTCGCGTACGCACAGCTCAGGCTGCCTGCTGCGCGGATGGGTGCAGAGCAAAGGGGATGCGAGGCGTCAGGCGGGGTCGGGTGGATGTCACACAGAGTGATCATGGCTGCCCCTGCTAAGCCCGCCGTGGCCGACGCGGCGGCGGAACGGGCCGGGCGGCGGTGCCGGCGTTCCGCCATCCGGACCGCCGATGGGCGCTGACCTGGGCCTGTGGCACTCTGGACCGGTGCGGGACCAGACTCTGACCGGCGTGCTGCTGGTCGTCGGCGTGCTCGGCCTCGCCACCTGCTTCGGCTGGTGGCGACGCCGCCGCGACGGCCGCCTCCGGTCGGTCGCCCCCGCCCCCGGGGCCGGCACCGGCCCCGGCGCGCCACAGGACGCGCACCGGGCCCTGCTCGCGCGGCTGGGCGCGCGCCCCGGCGCGGTGACGATGGTCCAGTTCTCCTCGGCCGTGTGCGCCCCGTGCCGCGCGACCCGCCGGGTCCTCGAGCAGGTCGAGGCGGCCGTCCCGGGCGTCGTGCTGGTCGAGGTCGACGCCGAGCAGCACCTCGACGCCGTCCGTGAGCTGGACGTCTGGCGGACGCCGACGGTGCTGGTGGTCGACCCGGCCGGGCACGTGGTGCTCCGGGCGTCCGGGGTGCCCGTCCGGGACGACCTGGTGGCGGCCGTCGCGCCGCTGCTGGCCGGGGCCGACCGGTGACGATCACGCGGTCTTCCGCGCGCCGGTCGTCCGGGCCGCCGTCGGGGTCCGTGCCGCCGTCGGGGGCCGGTTCCGCGCGCGGGGCGCGACTGACCCGACGGCGGGCGGTGGACCACGGGCGGCTCGCGGCGAGCCTCTGTCCGGCGTGCCACGCCGCCTGACAGTCGCCCGCGCGCCACGGCGCGCCCCCTCGCCGAACGGACCCTTACGCCATGCTGCTCGACCCTCGCGGCCCTCGGTTCGCCGCCGCCGTCACCACCGTCGTCCTCGCCGCCGCGCTGATCACCGGCTCACTCGCCCTGGTGCTCACCCAGGCGGTGGTCTTCGCCGTCACGGCGGCGAGCCCGCGCCTCGGGCCGTACGCCCTGGCCTACCGGGCGCTGGTCGCGCCCCGGCTCGACCCGCCCGCCGAGCGGGAGCCGGCCGCCCCGGTGCGGTTCGCCCAGCTCGTCGGGTTGGCGTTCATGCTGCTGGCGGCCGTCGGGCACCTCGCCGGCCTGCCGGCGCTCGCCCTGACCGCCACGGCGGCGGCCCTGGCCGCGGCCTTCCTCAACGCGGCGTTCGACTTCTGCCTCGGCTGCGAGGCGTACCTCGCGCTGCGTCGGCTCACCGGGCGGCCCGTGCCCGCCCGGGTGCCGACCGGCCCGGCCTGATCGACTGCCCGCGTGGGGTCCGCTCCGGAGCCGGCGCGCGGCGGCCCGTGGCCGGGCGACCCGGCCGGCTCGGGGGCGTCCTGGCCGGCGTCGACGCGGCGGTGCCGAAATCCCTACTTTTCAAGTAGGGTTTGCGGGTGGTGGGGGTGGTCGGTTAGCGTCGGAGGCACCGGACGCCGCATCGATGTGCGTCCCGGCCGATCCGGGGCGGCCCACCCCGGGCTGCACCGTGCGATCCTGGGAGCCTCCGATGACCGCCGACCCGCAGCAGGGACCCATCGTCGATGCCGACACGACCTCGCTGCGGAGCGTCCTGCGCCAGCAGGCCAGCACCGTCACCGTGGTGACGGCCCCCGGGGCCACGCCGGTCGGCTTCACCGCGACGTCGTTCACGTCGGTGTCGCTGGAGCCGCCCGTGGTGTCCTTCTGCCTCGGTCTCGCCTCGTCGGCGTGGCCCACGGTGGCGCGCGCCCGGCACGTCGCGGTGCACCTGCTCGCCCAGCACCAACGGGATTTGGCGCGCACGTTCGCCGCCACCGGGATCGACCGCTTCGCCCACCCGACCCGGTGGCGGGTCGGCCCCGAGGCGGTGCCGATCCTCGACGACGCCCCGGCGTGGCTGCTCTGCCGCGTGGTGGACCGGGTGGTCGTCGGCGACCACGCGATCGTGCTCGCCGAGCCCGAACTGCTGCGGCACGCCGAGGTCGGCTCGCCGCTGCTCTACCACCGGGGCGGCTACGCCGGCGTCGACCCGGCAGACCGGGCCGCCGTGGCCTGAACGGCCCCGTCGAGCGGCGGCACCCGGCCGACGGGCGCGTCGCGTGTTGCCGCCCGGCCCCACGACCGCGCGACGTGCGGCAACCGCCGGGCCGCCACCCGGGCCAGCGCCGCGACGCCGACGCCGGCGACGAGCGACACCACCAGGGCGGCACCGCGCGAGACCGGCCCGACCACCGCCAGCACCTGCCAGTGGATCAGGTAGATGGCGAGCGAGCTGGTGGCCAGCACTCCGGCGACCCGGTTGAGCGTGCCCCGGCTGGGCAGCCGGGGCACCCAGACCAGCAGTCCGAAGCCGGCCGCGATCAACGCCTCCCGCCACGGCTCGCCGAAGAAGCCGGGCAGCGCGAGCAGGGCGGCCCCGGTCAACACGAGCCGCTGACCCGTCCCGCGGGCCCGCGCCGCCGCCCAGCCGAGCGCGAACAGCCAGAACACCACGACGGCGGACGGGACGTGGCCGTGCGTCGCCAGGCCGGGCAGGTCGTACCGGAAGGCCAGGCCGAGCGCGGCGACGGCGAGCGGCAGCCCGAACGGGTACCGCCGCTCGACGCGGTCGACGGCCGGCACGGCCAGCAGCACGACCGCGCCGAGCAGGATGAACACCAGCGCCTCGACGAACCAGAAGTGCCACTGCGTGGCCCCGTCGTGCGGCCCGAGGACGCTGTTGAGCAGCAGCACGTTGGTCAGCGTGTAGTCGCCGGTGACCGCGCCCGCCGCGGCGATCCACAGCGCCGACGGCAGCACGACCCGGCCGATGCCGCGCCCGACGGCGCGCAGCCGCCGGGCCCGCGGGACGTCGGTGAGCTGGAACCGGGCGAAGTTGAACCCGGCGACCGCCAGCAGCAGGTGCGCGCCGCCCTTGACGGTGAACAGCGGGATGTGCGACCCGACGATCACGACGATCGCCGCCGCGCGCAGTGCCACGCTGGTCTCCAGCACGGCCCGCCGGCCGGGCCGGGGCGCGGCGGTCGGCCGGGGCAGGTCCCGGATCGCGGTGGTGTGCCAGCCGGCGGGCAGGTCGCCGAGGGCCTCCTCCAGCCGCACCGACATCTCCACGTATGACAGCGAGTCGCCGCCGAGGGAGACGAAGCTGTCGTCCGGGGTGACGTCGTCGGTGCCCAGCACCCGCGCGTACAGCCGGCACAGGTCGGTGCCGTCGTCGCCGGACGGCGCGGCGGGCGCGGGGGCGGCGGCCAGGGCGCGCAGCGCGCCGCGGTCCGGCTTGCCGTTGCCCAGCCGGGGCAGCTCGGCGACCGGGTGCACCCGTACGGCCCGCGCCGGCAGCCCGGCCGCCGCGGCGGCGAGCCGGCGTACCCGCTGCGGGTCGGCGCCGTCGGTGGTCGCCACGACCAGCTCGCGGTCCGTGCCCACGCAGTACGCGGCGACGCCCCGCGCGGCCAGCCGCTCCTCCACCCGCGCCAGGTCGATGCGCAGCCCGAAGACCTTCGCGTACCCGCCGACCCGGCCCACGATCTCGTAGAGTCCGTCGGGGGCCCGGCGGGCCACGTCGCCGGTGCGCAGCTCCTCGACGGTGCGACCCAGCGCCAGGTCGGCCGGGGTCCGCGCGTAGCCGAGCATCACGTTGGGGCCCGTGTAGACCAGCTCGCCGGTGTCGGGCTCCGGCCGGTCGGGCAGCGGGCGCAACCGGAACGCGCCGCCGGGCACCGGCACGCCGATCGCCTCGGGCCGGGTCGCGGCCAGGCGCGGCGGCAGGTACGCCATCCGCGCCGTCGCCTCGGTCTGCCCGTACATGACGAACAGGTCGAAGCCCCGGCGCCGGCCGAGTTCCGCGTACCGGGTCACCCGCTCGGGATCGAGCCGCCCGCCGGCCTGGGTGACGTAGCGCAGGTGGGGCAGGCGCATCTGCGCGAAGCCGACCCGGTCCAGCAGCTCGAACGTGTACGGCACGCCGGCCAGGGCGGTGCCCCGGGCGGCGCGGAACAGCTCCCAGAAGGACGCGTCGGCCACCGACCGGTCGGTGAGGATCAGCGCCGCGCCGCGCAGCAGGTGGCTGTTGACCACGGACAGGCCGTAGCAGTAGTGCAGCGGCAGGGTGGTGGCCGCCCGGTCGGTGTCCCGGATGCCCAGGTAGCCGGCGATGGCCTCCGCGTTGGCCTGGAGGTTGGCCCGGGACAGCCGGACCAGCTTCGGTGACCCGGTCGAGCCGGAGGTGCTCAGCAGCAGTGCCAGGTCCGGGTGCAGCTCGTGCCGGCTGACGGGCCGCCGCTCGTCGACCGTGAGCGTCCCGCCGACGCGGCGCAGCACCACGTCCGGGTCGTACGCCCGCTCCAGCGCGGCCGTCGCCGCGTCGTTGTCGCCGGGCGTCAGCAGCAGCGGGTGCCCGGCGGTGAGCGCGGCGAGGTACGCGACCAGCTCGTCGACCCGGTTGGCCCCGGCGAGCAGCACCAGCCGCCGGGCGGTGCCGAGGCGGGCGGCGAGCGCGGCGACCCGGTCGGCCAGCTCCCGGTAGCTGAGCCGACCGTCGGCGGTGAGCACCGCGGGGCGGTCGCCGTGGTCGGCCAGGGCGGCGGCGAAGGGCACCGGCTCGACGGCGGGGGAGGCACGCATGGCGGCCAGGTTAGGGCAGCCAAACCTCAGTGAAAATCGGGGGAGGTGGACATCACTCCTGGTCACGGCGAAGATGGATTTGCCTCACGACTGCCAAGTAAGGTAATCCTTGCCTGTGCAAAAGCGTCTGAGCGTCGTACTGGCCACCGCCCTGGCGGGTCTGCTCTCCCTTGCCGCCTGCGGCGGCGACGAGGGCGACCCGGGCAAACCGGGCGACAAGCGGCTGACCATCTACAGCGGCCGCAGCGAGACCCTCGTCAAGCCGGTGCTGGAGAAGTTCGAGAAGTCCTCCGGCATCACCGTGGACGTCCGCTACGGCAGCACCGCCCAGATGGCGGCCCAGCTCCTCGAGGAGGGCGGGCGCAGCCCCGCTGACGTCTTCTTCGCCCAGGACGCGGGCGCGCTCGGCGCGGTCACCAAGGCCGGCCTGTTCGCGGCCCTGCCGCAGGACCTGCTCGACCGGGTGCCGGCCGCCTACCGGGCCGCCGGCGGCCAGTGGGTCGGCGTCAGCGGCCGGTCCCGGGTGCTGGCCTACAACGCCGACCAGGTGACGAAGGGCCAGCTCCCGAAGTCGGTGTTCGAACTGACCGACCCGACGTGGAAGGGCAAGGTCGGCGTCGCCCCGACCAACGGCTCCTTCCAGGCGTTCGTCACCGCCCTGCGGGTGCAGCACGGCGACGCGAAGGCCAAGGAGTTCCTGACCGGGCTGAAGGCCAACGAGCCGCAGATCCGCGAGGGCAACGTGCAGATCGTCGCCGACATCGACGCCGGAAAGCTGGCGGCCGGCCTGGTCAACCACTACTACGTCTACGAGCTGGCCAAGGAGCGCGGCGGCGACCCGGCCACCCTCAAGGCGCAGCTGCACTTCTTCCCCGACGGTGACACCGGCGGGCTGGTCAACGCCGCCGGCGTCGGCCTGCTCACCCGCGCCGGCACCGACCCCGACGCCCGGGCGCTGGTCGACTACCTGCTCGGCACCGAGGCGCAGACCCACTTCGCCACCCAGACGTTCGAGTATCCGCTGACCGCCGGGGTGCCGGCCGCGCCGGGCCTGCCGCAGCTCGCCGACCTCGCCGCCCCGAAGATCGACCTCAACGACCTCGACACGCTCGACGCCACCGTCACCATGATCAAGGAAACGGGGCTGGCCTGAACGGCGTGGCCACCGCCGACCGCCGGGCCCCCGCCGGGTCCGGGCGGTCGGCGCGTCGTGTCCTGCCCCGGCCGGGGCTGACCGCCGCGTCGGCCGCCGCCGTCGCGGTCGCCCTGCTGCCCCTGGTCTACCTCGCCGTGCGGGCCGGCGAGGCGGGCGGCGACCGGATCGCCGCCGAGCTGTTCACCCACCGGGTCGCCGTGCTCGCCGGGCGCAGCCTGGCCCTGGCGGCCGTGGTCACCGCCGCCTGCGTCGTCGTCGGCGTCGCCGCCGCGTTCCTGGTCGCCCGCACCGACCTGCCGGGCCGTCGCGCCCTCGGCGTCGTGGCGGCGCTGCCGCTGGCCGTGCCCACGTACGTCGCCGGGTTCGCCTGGACGGCCACCGTGGACGGGTTCGAGGGCTTCTGGGCTGCGGCGCTGCTGCTGACCGTCTGCTCCTACCCGTACGTCTACCTGCCGGCCGTCGCGGCGCTGCGCCGGGCCGACCCCGGGCAGGAGGAGGTGTCCCGCTCGCTGGGCCGGGGCCCCTGGGCGACCCTGGCCGGGGTGACGCTGCGCCAGATCCGGCCCGCCGTGGCCGCCGGCGCGCTGCTCGTCGCCCTCTACGTCCTGTCCGACTTCGGCGCGGTGTCGATCGTGCGGGTGGACACCTTCACCCGGGCCATCTTCACCGCGTTCAACCTGGGCTTCGACCGCACCGGCGCGCTGGTGCTCTCCACCGTGCTGGTGGTGCTCACTGTGCTGCTGATCGGCGCGGAGCTGGGCACCCGCACCCGCGACGCCCGCTACGCCAGCACCGCCGTACGCCCGCCCGCGCGGCTGGCGCTGCGCCGCTGGCGGTGGCCGGCCCTGGCCGCCCTGCTCGCCGTCGACGCGCTGGCCCTCGGCGTGCCGGCGTACGGGCTGGCCCGCTGGCTCGGCGCGGGCGTGTCCCGCCCCGGCTCCCTCGCCGAGGTCGCGGCCGCCGCCGGCGGGTCGCTGTCGGTGTCACTGGCCGGCGCGGCGTTCACCATGCTGCTCGCCCTGCCGCTGGGGCTGCTCGCCGCCCGGGCGCCCGGCCCGGTGACCACCGTGCTGGAGCGGCTCACCTACGTCGCGCACGCCCTGCCCGGCGTGGTGATCGGGCTGTCCCTGGTGTTCTTCGCCGTGAACGTGGCGTACCCGCTCTACCAGAGCGTCTGGCTGCTCGCGCTGGCGTACGCGACGTTGTTCCTGCCGCTGGCCGTCGGGGCGGTGGCGTCCGCCGCCGCGCAGAGCCCGCCCGCCGTGGAGGAGGCCGCCCGGTCGCTGGGCCGGGGCCCGTTCGCCGTGTTCCGCACGGTCACGCTGCCACTGACCCTGCCCGGCATCGGCGCCGGGGCGGCCCTGACGTTCCTCACCTGCATGAAGGAACTGCCCGCCACGCTGCTGCTGCGGCCGACCGGGATGGACACCCTGGCCACCGAGCTGTGGACGCACACCTCGACCGCCGCGTACGCCGCCGCCGCACCGTACGCGGCGCTGCTCGTCGCGCTCGCGGCCGTGCCGACCTGGCTGCTCGCGGCGCGCACCGGACTGACCGACGCCGGCCCGACCGCCCCCGGAGGCACCCGATGACCGAGACGATGCTGGCCGTGGCCGGGCTGACCAAGTCGTACGGGACGGTGCCCGCGCTGGCCGGCGTCGACCTCGCCGTGCCCTCGGGCACCCTGCTGGCCGTGCTCGGCCCGTCCGGCTGCGGCAAGACCACGCTGCTGCGCTGCGTCGCCGGGTTCGAGCGGGCCGACTCGGGCGCCGTCGCCGTCGCCGGCCGACCGGTCGCCGCCGACCGGGTGCACGTGCCGCCGCACCGCCGCCGGGTCGCCGTCGTGCCCCAGGAGGGGGCGCTGTTCCCGCACCTGTCGGTGGCCGACAACGTCGGCTACGGGCTGGACCGGGCGGCCCGCCGCAGCGGCCGGGTCGAGGAGGTCCTCGCGCTGGTCGGGCTCGCCGGCTACGGCCCCCGGATGCCGCACCAGCTCTCCGGCGGCCAGCAGCAGCGGGTCGCGGTGGCCCGGGCGCTCGCGCCCCGGCCGCCGCTGGTGCTGCTCGACGAGCCGTTCAGCGCCCTCGACGCGCAGCTGCGCACCGAGCTGCGCGCCGACGTGCGGCAGGCGCTGCGCGCCGACGGGGCCACGGCCGTCCTGGTCACCCACGACCAGGGCGAGGCGCTGTCCATGGCCGACGCGGTCGCCGTGATGGACGCGGGGCGCATCGTGCAGTGCGCGCCGCCCGCCGAGGTCTACCGCGACCCGGCGACGCCCTGGGTGGCCCGGTTCGTGGGCGACGCCGTGCTGCTGCCGGCCACCGTGGACGACGCGGTCGCGCTCACCCCGCTGGGCCGGCTGCCGCTGCGCGGCCCGGTGCCGGGCGGAGCCACGGCCGGCGCGGCGGCCCGCAGCGCCTCGGCGAGCGGGGCGGGGGGCGGTCGCGCGGTGACGGTGCTCATCCGGCCGGAGCAGATCCGGCTCGCCGCCAGCGGCGGGCCGCTGGCCACCGTGGTCCGGCAGGACTTCCACGGCCACGACGCGCTGACCACCCTGCGGCTCGACGACGGCACGGTGCTCACCGCGCGGACCCTCGACGAGGGGGTCACGCTCGCCCCCGGCGCGCAGGTCGCGGTGACGGTGCGCGGCGAGGTCCGCGCGTACGCGGGCTGACGCCTGTGGAGCGCAGGGTTCGGTGGCCGGTTGTGGTGGAATCGCGTCGGCGTGTCGTGCACCGGAGGCAGCCAGCGCCGCCGGTCGCTATCTCCTGGTGAGGTCGGCGTCGAAGTGGACGCCGGTGTCCGTGATCGCGGTGCCCTTGGTGGCGACGCGCAGGGCGTTCGGGCCCGTCGCCGTCACCGTGGCGGTCAATCCTTCCGAGCAGGTGATCGGCTCGCCGTTGGCCCCCTGCCCCTCGTCGATGGTGTGGTGCTTGTGGAGGTAGAGCTCGCCGTCGCCGTCGCCGACCTCGGTGAGGGTCCACGAGGATCGGCACAGGAGCCGGCCGTCCAGCTCCGATGACGTCTCGACGGCCTGTTGGCCCTGCTTCGCGCGCCTGATCGTCAGGGTGAGCGTGTGCTTCGGGTGCACGCACGCGGCGAGGATCGTGCCTGAGCAGGTCTCCTCGCCGGTCCAGGTGCCGAGGAAGTCGGCGGGGACGTCGTTGCAGCGGACGAACCGCCGGTCCGTCTTGTCGCAGATCCAGTCGCCCGAGTCCGGCATCAGCCAGGCCCCGACCGAGACGAGCAGGGCGGTGACGCTGACCGCCGCGGCGATCCACTCCCACGGCGGCCGGCTCCGTCGGCCGGTGTCCGGGGTGCCGTTGTCGTTCTCCGACATGGTGAGGGGCGACTCCTGTCCTGGTGCGCGGGCCGATCGGGCACGTTCCCCGCCGTCGGCGACGGCGCGTGACGGGGGAAGCCTGCTCCGGAGTTTCTCATTCTCGCGGGCTCCCGGCTGTCCGCGCGGCGACGGATGCGCGGCGACGGACGGGCGGGCGGCGGCGCGGCGGACTTTACAACGAAAACCGTTTCCAACAAGATGTACGCGGGACGCCACCGCAACAGGACGGGAGTCGTTGATGGGTCACCTGCTGGTCATCGAGAGCTGGGTGGGCGCGATGAGCGCCCTGCTGCCGAGGGCGATCCGGGAGGACGGTCACCGGTTCACGTTCCTCACCCGCGACCTGCACCACTATCTGCGGGCGACGCCGCCCGGCGAGGTCCACCCGCTGCTTGCCGCCGACAACGTGGTCACCGCCGAGACCAACGACCCGGCGGCGCTCGCCGCACACGTCGCCCGGCTGCACACCGCCCTGCGCTTCGACGGGGTGCTCACCTCCTGCGACTACTACCTGCACACCGCCGCCGAGGTCGCCGCCCACCTCGGGCTGCCCGGCCCCGACCCGGCGGCGGTGCGCCGCGCGTACCGCAAGGACCTGGCCCGAGAGGCGATGCGCCGGGCGGGCCTGCCCGGGCCGGCGTTCGCGGTCACCGACGGCTGGGCGGACACCCTCGCCGCCGCCGAGCGGCTCGGCTTCCCGCTGGTGGCCAAGCCCGTCGACCTGTGCGCCGGCATGTACGTGCGCGCCGTCGCCGACCCGACGCAGCTGCGCTCGGCGTACGACGCGCTGGCCGGCTTCGGCGTCAACGCCCGCCGGCAGCCCCGGGTGCCGCTGGTGCTGCTGGAGGAGCTGCTCACCGGCCCGGAGGTGAGCGTCGAGACGGTCACCTGCGACGGCGTCACCACGGTCGTCGGGGTCACCGACAAGAGCCTCGCCGGCGCGCCCGCGTTCGTCGAGAGCGGGCACATGTTCCCCGCCGACCTGCCCGCCGGCGACGCCCGCGCCGCCGCCGACGCGGCCGTCGCCGCGCTCGCCGCCGTCGGCCTCACCCACGGCGTCGCCCACACCGAGCTGCGCCTGACCCCGGCCGGGCCCCGGGTGGTCGAGGTCAACCCCCGGCCCGCCGGCAACCAGATCACCGAACTCGTCCGCCGGGTCACCGGCATCGACCTGCCGATGGCGTACGCGCGCCTCGCCCTCGGCGAGCGCCCCGACACCACGCCGGTCGACACCGGGGTACGCAGCGCCGCCATCGCGTTCCTGCTGCCGCCCCGGGCCGGCACCGTCGACACGATCACCGGCACCGACCGGCTCGCCGACGACGGTGGCGTCGTGGACTGGGCGGTCAGGCCCGCCGGGCACCGCACCGGCGACGCCAGCAGCAACAACAGCTACCTCGGCCACGTCATGACCGTCGACACCGACGGGCCGGGCGCGCGGGCCCGCGCCGAGGCGCACGTCGCCGCCCTCGACGTCCGGTACGCCGACCAGCTCGCCGGGGCCGCCGCGTGACCGCCCCGGCCGCCGGCCCCACCGTCGCCGTCCCGGCCCACGACAGCCTCGACGACCTGGTGGCGGCGGTGCTCGCCGGTCGCCTCGGCCCCGACCCGGCGGGGGAGCGGGTCAGCGTCGGGTTCGTCACCCGGCAGGGCGCCCGCCACCCCGGTCGCGCCCGGGGCTACCGCAACCACGTGCTCGGCCTGCGGGTCGACGCCGCCGTCGGCTCCTGCGCAGTCGAGCCCGACGAGCTGCCCGACGACGTCGCGTACGACTGCGTGGGCGCCAGCGTGGCGGAGTTGCTGGCCCACCCGAGCCTGCCGGTGCGCGTCGCCGCGCTCGACGCGTACCTGATGGGGGTGCGCCCGCACGCGGGCGCGGCGACGGACGTGGTGACCGTTCCCGCCGGCACGTCGCTGGCCAAGTCGGCCGCCCGCGCCGCCGCCGTGGTCGACCTGCTCCCCGCCGAACCCGGGCGGACCGTGCTCGTCGTCGGCGTGGTCAACTCCCTGCTCGACCAGCTGCGCCGGCGCGGCCTGCGCTACCTGCCGTGCGACCTGGCCGGCGGGCGCACCGAGTGGGACGAGCCGTGCCTGCCCGACGCGGCGGCGCTGCTGGAGCGCTGCGACGCGATCCTCGCCTCTGGCATGACCCTCGGCAACGGCACCTTCGCGCCGCTGCTGCGCCACGCCCGGGCCACCGGGGTCCCGCTGGTGGCGTTCGCCCAGTCCGGCAGCGCGGTCCTGCCGTGCTTCCTCGGGGCCGGGCTGACCGCCGTGTCGGCGGAGCCGTACCCGTTCTTCTGGCTCGACGGCGGCCCCACGCCGCTCTACCGCTACCGCGCCGACCGGGAGGGCCGATGACCGCGCCGCAGCTGCTCGACCTCGTCGGCGGCACGCCGGTGGTGCTCGTGGACGCCCCGCTGCCGCACCCGCACCCCGGCTTCCTGGCCAAGGTGGAGTGCCTGAGCCCCGGCGGAATGAAGGCCCGCGCGGCGGTGTCCATGCTGGCCGGCGCGCGCTCGCGCGGCGAGCTGGTCCCGGGGGCCCCGGTGGTGGAGTCGACCAGCGGCACCATGGGCGTCGGCCTCGCCTTCGCCGGGCAGGCCCTCGGCCACCCGGTGGTGCTGGTCGTCGACCGGGAGCTGGAGCCGTCCATGCGGGCGCTGCTGCGCGCCCACGGGGCCCGGCTGGAGGTGGTGGACGCCCCGCACCCCGCCGGCGGCTGGCAGCAGGCCCGCCTCGACCGGCTGCTCCGCGTGCGGGCCGCGCTGCCCGGGGCGTACTGGCCCGACCAGTACCGCAACCCCGACAACGCGGCCGGCTACGCCGGGCTCGCCGACGAGATCGTCGCCCAGGTCGACGCCGTGGACACGCTGGTGTGCAGCGTCGGCACCGGCGGGCACAGCGCCGGCCTGGCCCGCGCGCTGCGCCGGCACTGGCCCCGGCTGCGCCTGATCGGGGTGGACACCGTCGGCTCCACCATCTTCGGCCAGCCCGCCCGCGCCCGGCTGATGCGCGGCCTCGGCAGCAGCATCCACCCCCGCAACGTCGACTACGCCGCCTTCGACGAGGTGCACTGGGTCGGCCCGGCCGAGGCCGTCCAGACCTGCCGGCGGCTGGCCCGGCACGCATTCGTCACCGGCGGGTGGAGCACCGGCGCGACCGCCCGGGTCGCCGCCTGGGCGGCGCGGACCCGGCCCGGGGACCGGGTCCTCGCCGTGTTCCCCGACGGGCCGCACCGCTACCTCGACTCCATCTTCGACGACGACTACTGCGCCCTGCGGGGGCTGCTCGGCCCCACCCGGGGCCACCCCGTCGAGATCCCCCACCCCCGGGCGGTGGAGGTCACCCGGTGGAGCCGGTGCCGCACCGTCGTCGACCCCCGCCGCCGGCCCGCCGAGCCGGCCCGAGGGCAGCGGGTGCCGGCGTGAACCTCGACTGGCGGGCCTACCCGCTGCCGCTCGCCGAGCCGCTGCGCATCTCCCGGTCGGTCATGGCCCGTCGCGACGCGGTGGCCGTGCGGCTGACCCACGACGGCGGCACCGGCCACGGCGAGGTCGTCACCAGCGCGTACCAGCGTCTCGACCTGGGCCGCATCGACGCGCTGCTGACCGCCCTGCGTCCCCGGGTCACCGGGTACGCCGACCCGGAGGCGCTGCGCGCCGACCTACCGGCCCTCGCCGCCGACCTGGCCGACGCGCCGGGGGTGCTGGGCGCGCTCGACGCGGCCGTGCACGACCTCGTCGGGCGGCGCGCCGGGGTGCCCGTGTGGCGGCTCGTCGACGCCCCCGCGCGGGAGGCGGCCTCGACCGCGTACACGATCGGGCTGGTGCCGCCCGCCGACGCCGCCGCCACCGCGCGGCGGCTCGTGGCGGCCGGCTTCACGGTGCTGAAGGTCAAGGCCGGGGCGGACGACGACGTCGCCCGGGTCGCCGCCGTGCGGACCGCCGCCCCGGCGGCCCGGCTGCTGCTCGACCCCAACGGGGCGTGGACGCCCGAGCGGACCGTCCGGGTCCTCGACGCAGTCGCCGCCTGCGCCGTGGACGCCGTCGAGCAGCCCGTCCCGCCCGGCGACCCGGACGCGCTGGCCTGGATCGGCGCGCGGGTCGTGGTGCCCGTCGTCGCCGACGAGGACGTCGCCACCGTCGCCGACGTGCACCGCCTCGCCGGGGCCGTCGCCGGCATCAACGTCAAGCTCGCCCGCTGCGGCGGGATCGACGCCGCGCGCCGGCTGATCGACACCGCGACCGGGTACGGCATGGACGTCATGCTCGGCTGCCTGGTCGCCAGCACGCTCGGCATCGCCCCGGCGCTGCACCTGGCCGGGCACGCCCGCTGGGTGGACCTCGACGGGCACCTGCTGCTCGCCGACGACCCCTGGACCGGCATCGGCGGCGCCGACGGCACCCTGCGTACGCCCGGCGGGCCCGGTCTCGGCGTGCGCCCGGCGTGGGCCGACCGGCAGGCGGTGGCCCGATGATCGCGACCTGGACGACGCTGCGCGGCTTCCCCCCGGCGATCCGGTTGCTGGTGGTCAACCAGCTCGGCGTGAACGTCGGCTTCTACATGCTGCTGCCCTACCTCGCCGGCTACCTCGCCGACGACCTCGGGCTGTCCGCCGCCGTGATCGGCCTGGTCCTGGGCGTGCGCAACCTCAGCCAGCAGGGAATGTTCCTGCTCGGCGGCTCCGCCTCCGACCGGCTCGGCGCGCGCGGGGTGATCATCGTCGGGTGCGCGCTGCGCGCCGTCGGCTTCGGCGTCTTCGCGGTCGGGGTGTCGCTGCCGGCGTTGCTGGCCGCCTCCGTGCTCTCCGGCCTGGCCGGTGCGCTGTTCAACCCGGCGGTGCGGGCCTACCTCGCCCAGGCCGCCCCGGACCGGCGGGCCGAGGCGTTCGCGCTGTTCAACGTGTTCGCCAGCGCCGGGTCCCTGCTCGGGCCGCTGATCGGCAGCGCGCTGCTGCTGGTCGACTTCCGGGCCGCCGCCCTCGCCGCGGCCGGCGTGTTCGCGGCGCTGACCGTGGCCCAGGCCCTGGTGCTGCCGCCGCAGCCGGCCCGCAGCAGCGGGCAGGGCGTGCTGGGGGACTGGCGCGAGGCCGTCACCGACCGCCGCTTCCTCGCCTTCACGCTCGCGCTCAGCGCGATGTTCGCCCTGCAGAACCAGCTCTACCTGGTGTTGCCCGTGCGGGCGGAGGAGGCCGGCGGGCATCCGCTGGCCGTGGCGTCGCTGTTCGTCGTGTCCACGGTGGTGACCCTCGCGTGGCAGGTGCCGGTGACCCGCTGGCTGCACCGCCGCCTCGCCCGGGGCCCGGCCATCGCGCTCGGGCTGGCGGTGATGGGCGGGGGCTTCGTGCTGCCGCTCGCGCCGGTCGGCGGCCCCGCCGGCCCCGTCCGGCTCGCGCCGGTGCTCGGCGCGGCCGTGCTGCTCGCCGTCGGGGTGCTGGTCGCCCAGCCGTTCGTGCTGGAGCTGATCCCGGCGTTCGCCCGCGACGGGCTCACCGGCACCTACTTCGGGCTGTTCTACCTGGTCTCCGGGGTGGTCGCGGCGGCCGGCACGACCGCCGTCGGCCGCGCCATGGACGACGGGTCCGGCTCCGGGGTGCCGGCGGTGGCGTGGCTGCTCTGCGCCGCGCTCGGGCTGGCCTCCGCGGCGGCCGTGTGGGTGCTGCACCGCCGGGGCGCGCTCGACCCGACGCCCGCGCCCGCCCCGTCGGCGGTGCCCGCATGAGCGGGGGAGCCGGCGGCACCGGACCGGCCGCCGCCGGAGCCAACCTGCTCACCGACAACCCCGAGCTGTACGAGGCGCAGTTCCCCGACCCGCAGCACGCCGCCGCCGGCTTCGTCGACGACCTGCTGCGCCGCCACGGGCCCCCCGGCCGCCGGCTGCTCGACGTCGGCTGCGGCACGGGCCGCGACGCCGGGCGGCTCGCGCAGCTCGGCTGGGCCGCCACGGGCATCGACACGTCGGCGGCGATGCTCGCCCATGCCCGCCGTCGGCACCCGCACGTCCGGTTCGTGGCCGCCGACATGCGCGGCTTCGACCTCGGGGACCGGTTCGACGCGGTGACCTGCCTGGACAGCGCCATGCTCTACTGCCACACCAACGCCGACCTCACCGCGTTCCTGGCCCGGTGCCACGCGCACCTGGCCCCGAGCGGGCTGCTGCTGGCCGAGATGCGCAACGGCGCGTTCTTCCTCGGCAACACCGAGCTGCTCGACGGCACGTCGGTGCGCACCGTGCCGTGGCGGGGCGTCGCGTACACGTCGCGGACCCGGCTGTGGATCGACCACGCGGAGCAGCTGCTGCGCCGGGAACGCGCCTGGAGCTGGCCGGGCGCGCCCGAGCCGCTGGTGCAGACCTCGGCCTGGCGGCTGCTGTTCCCCCAGGAACTGCGGCACCTGCTCGACACCGCCGGCTTCGACGTGTTGACGTTGTTCGATGGATCGGGTCCGCGTACCGCGCCGCCGTGGCGGCCCGGCGCGGCGCTGTCCACCGCCCTGCGCGGCGACCGGCTGCACCTGCTGGCCCGCCGCCGCCCCGATCCGGCCTGACCTGCACCGATCCGACCCGGCCCGCCCTGCGCAGCTCGGGCCCGGCCCGACCCCACCCGTTGTCCGGCGTCGCCGCCGGACCGGCCGCACCCCGACCGACCCGCTTCCCTGGAGGGACCCCGTGACATCCGTCATCCCCATGCCCGCCGCCCGGCTGACCCGGCGCGGCCTGCTCGGCGGCGCAGCCGCCGCCGTGTCGGCCACCCTGCTGGCCGGGTGCGGCGACAGCCCCGCCGACACCGCCTCCGACCAGCCGCGCCGGGGCGGCCGGCTGCGGGCCGTGTTCGCTGGCGGCGGCGCGCAGGAGACCCTCGACCCGCACCTGGCGAACCTGTTCAACGAGGCGTCCCGGGCCAAGGCGATGTTCGACAAGCTCGCCGACTACGGCCCCGACGTGTCGATCCGGCCCCGCCTGGCCAGCGGGTGGGAGCCCGACGCCGGCCTCACCCGGTGGCGGATCACCCTGCGCGAGGCCACCTTCCACGACGGCCGCCCCGTGCGCGCCGCCGACGTGCTGTACAGCTACGCCCGGATCACCGACCCCAAGCGCGCCTTCCGGGCCAGGGCCAGCCTGGAGCTGATCGACCTGCGCGCCAGCCGGGCGGTCGACGACCGGACCGTCGAACTCGCGCTGCGCCGGCCGTTCGCCGAGTTCCCCAACGTCCTGGCGGCCTTCGGCGCGTACGTGGTGCCCGAGGGCGCCGACGCCTTCGACCGGCCCGTCGGCTCCGGCCCGTTCGCCTTCGGCGCGTTCCAGCCGGGCCGGTCCCTGCTGCTCAAGCGGTACGCCGACCACTGGGACGGCGCGCCGCACCTGGACGAGCTGGAATATCTCGTGGCCAACGAGGAGTCCGCCCGGATCAACGCGCTGCTCGGCGGGCAGGCCGACTACGCCCACGACGTCACGCCCACCACCGCCCGCACCTACGCGGGCGACGCGCGGGTGCGGATCACCCGGATGGCCAACAGCACCATGCAGGCCCTCGCCATGAAGGTCGACCGGCCGCCGTTCGACAACCGGGACCTGCGCGAGGCGATGTTCCTGCTCACCGACCGCCAGCAGCTCGTCGACACCGTGCTGTCCGGCGCCGGCCAGGTCGGCAACGACCTGTTCGGCAAGGGCTACGAGCACTACGCCGACGACATCGCCCAGCGCGTGCCCGACCTCGACCGGGCCCGCTTCCTCGTCGATCGGGCCGGCGCCCGGGGGCTGCGCATCCCGCTGGACACCGCCCCCGTGGCCAGCGGCTTCGTGGAGACCGCGAGCGTCTTCGCCGAGCAGGCCCGGCAGGTCGGGTTGACCGTCGAGGCGCGCAGCGGCAACAAGGACACCTACTGGAAGGACATCCTGACGGGCGGGGTGCTCGCCTGCTACCGTTCGGGAGCCATGCCCATCGAGACTCATATATCTCAGCGGCTGCTGAGCACGTCCACCACCAACGCCACCCGGTGGCGGCGGCCCGACTTCGACGCGCTCTACGCCCGCGCCGTGTCCAGCCCCGACGAGCAGACCCGCCGGCAGGCGTACGGCGACATGCAGCGCGTCCTGCACGCCGAGGGCGGCTTCCTGGTCTGGGGCTTCGCCGACTTCCTCGTCGCGACCAGCCCCCGCGTCGGCGGGGTGTCCGCCGCCGCGCCGGCCAACACCCTCGACTGGGCGCGCTTCGACAAGGTCTGGCTGGGTTGAGCCTGCCCCGCTACGCCGTCCGGCGGGCCCTGGTCGGGGCCGGGCAGGTCGTCGGCGTCGCCACCGTCGTGTTCGTCCTGACCGAGGCGCTGCCCGGGGACGCCGCCGTGGTGATCGCCGGCGACCAGCCCGACCCCGCGCGCATCGCACTCCTGCGCGACCAGCTCGACCTGGACCGGCCCGCCTGGCAGCGCTACCTCGACTGGCTCGCCGACCTCGCCGTCGGCGACCTCGGCGTCTCGCTGGTCTCCCAGCGGCCGGTCGCCGGGGTCCTCGCCGCCGGGACCGCGCCCACCGTGCTGCTCGCCGCCGCGACCCTGCTGCTGCTCGTCCCGCTCTCCGTCGGGCTGGGGATGCTCGCGGCCCGGCGGGAGGGCGGCCGCCTCGACCGGGCGCTGTCCGCCACCGCCGTCGGCCTGTACGCGGTGCCCGAGTTCGCCCTGGCCCTGCTGCTCGTCGCCGTGTTCGGCGTACGGCTGGCCTGGCTCCCGCCCACCGCCGTGGGCACCGGCGGCGACCTGCTGTCCCGGCCCGCCGTGCTGGTGCTGCCCCTGGTGGTGCTGCTGGCCCGGCCGTTCTGCTCGCTGAGCCGGCTGACCCGCGCCGGCATGATCGAGGCGATGCGGGCGGAACACGTCGCGCACGCCCGGCGGCTCGGCGTGCCCGAGCGCCGGCTGCGGCTGGTCCACGCGCTGCCCAACGCCCTCGCGCCCGTCGCCCAGCAGCTCGCCCGCACCACCGACTGGCTGCTCGGCGGGGTGATCGTCGTCGAGGCGGTGTTCGTCGTCCCCGGCCTGGGCACCGCCCTGGTCGACGCGGTGACCGCCCGCGACGTGCCCACCGTGCAGGGGCTGTGCGTGCTGGTCGCCGTGACCACGGTGACGGTGAACCTCGCCGCCGACCTGGTGGCGTTCCGGCTCGCCCCGCGCGCCGGGGCCGCCGCGTGAGCCCCCTGCGCCGGGGCCGCGCCGTGGGCCCCGGGCGGCTCGCGGGTGCCCGCCGCCCGGCGCGGTCGCGGCTGCGCCTCGCCGTCGGCGTCGCGCTGCTCGCCGTACCCCTGCTGGTCGCCGTGGTGGGGCCGGCCCTGGTCGGCGACGCGGCACCGCGCGGACGGCCGTTCGACCCGGGCGGCGCGTTCGGCACCGACTTCGTCGGGCGCGACGTGCTGCGCCAGGTGCTGCTCGGCGGGCGCTCCGTGGTCGGCGTCGCGCTCGCCGCGACCGCCCTGGCGTACCTGGTGGGGGTGCCGCTGGGGCTGCTCGCCGCGCTGACCCGCCGCCGGTGGGTCGACGAGCTGGTCATGCGCCCGCTGGACCTGCTGCTCGCCGTGCCGTCGCTGATCCTGCTGATCCTGCTGGCGGCCGCCGCGCCGCGCGGGCCGGCCACCCTCGTCGGCATCGTCGCGGTGATCGGCCTGCCCGAGGTCGCCCGGATCAGCCGCGCCGCGGCGCTTCCGCTGGCGCACGGCCCCGCCATGGAGGCGATGCGGCTGTACCGGGAGACGTGGTGGCGGCGCGCCGTCGGCCACGTCGTGACCGGCAGCCGCCGGGTGCTGCTCGCCGACGCGGGCGTGCGGTTCATCGGCGCGCTGTACCTCGTCGCCACGGCCAGCTTCCTCGGCGTCGGCGTCGCCCCCGACGCCGCCGACTGGGCGGTCATGGTGGACCGCAACCGCGCCGGGCTGCTGCTGCAACCCTGGTCGGTGCTGGTGCCCGCCGCGCTCCTCGTCGCCCTCGCCGTCGGCGTCAACCTCGTCGCCGACCGGCTGCTCGCCGACCGCGACGCGGCGGCCGGCGCGGGGGCGGCCGGGGACGCGGGATCCCGTTCCGGGGCCGCCCGGGACGCGGCATCCCGGTGCGGGGCCGCCCACCGGGTCGCGCCCGGGGCACGCGTCCCCGCCGCCCGGGCGCCGCTCGACGACGCCGCCGCCGGGCCGGCCGTCGCCGCCGGCACGCCGACGCCGCCGGTGGACGCCTGCGCGGTCCGGGTGGTCGGCCTCGACGCCGAGGTCGCCGGGCGTCGCCTGCTCGCCGGGGTCTCGTTCACGGTGGCGGCGGGCGAGGTGCTGGCCCTCGTCGGCCGCTCCGGCAGCGGCAAGACCACCGCCGGCCGGGCGCTGCTGGGGGAGGCCGGCCCCGGCGTACGGCTCGCCGGCCGGGTGGAGGTGGCCGGCCGTCCCGTGTCCCCGGCGACCCCACCGCCCCCGGGCGTCGTCGGCTACGTCCCGCAGCAGCCGTCGGCGGCACTCAACCCCGTCCGCCGGATCGGCGCGGTGCTGCGCGAGGTCGCGCTGCGCCACACCCGGCCGGAGCAGCGGACGCCCGGCGGCCCCCCGGGCGACGCGACGGCCCGCGCGACGGTGAATCGGCGGTCGGCGGTGCGCCGGGCGGTGGCCGACGTGCTGGCCCGCGTCGACCTGCCCGCCGACCGGGAGTTCCTGCGGCGCTTCCCGCACCAGCTCTCCGGCGGCCAGCAGCAGCGCCTCGTCGTCGCCCACGCGCTGCTGGCCAGGGCACGCGTCCTGGTCGCCGACGAGCCGACCACCGGGCAGGACAGCCTCACCCGCCGCGACGTCGCCCACGAGCTGCGGACCCTCGCCGACGCCGGGATGGCGGTGGTGCTGCTCAGCCACGACCTGCACCTGGTGCGCGCCGTGGCCGACCGGCTGGTCGTCCTCGACGCCGGCGCGGTCGTCGAGGCAGGCCCGGCGGCCGACGTGCTCGCCGAGCCTCGGGACGAACGCACGCGCCGCCTGCTCGCTGGCGCCCCGGCCGCGCCGCGCGCCGCCGCCCCCGCCGCCGCACCGGCGCTGCGCGTGGGCGACCTGGCCGCCATCCACCGCGCCGGCGCCCGCCGCCGTACCGTGCTGCGCGGCGTCACCGCCACCGTCGCCCCCGGCGGATGCCTCGCCGTGGTCGGCCGCTCCGGCAGCGGCAAGACGACGCTCGCCCGCTGCGTCGCCGGGCTGCACCCGCCGCGCGGCGGAACCGTCGGCCTCGGCGGCCGGCCGCTGGCCGGGACCCTGGACCGGCGAACCCGCGCGGACCTCGCCGCCGTCCAGTACGTCTTCCAGGACGCCCGGGCCAGCTTCCACCCCCACCGGTCGGTCCTGGAGCAGGTGTCGAGGGCCGCCGTGCGGCTGCGCGCCCTGCCGCCGACCCGGGCCCGCGACGCCGCGCGCCGCGTCCTCGGGGAGGTCGGCCTCGCGGCGGACGTCGTCGCGCGTCGTCCCGACCGGCTCTCCGGCGGCGAGCTGCAACGCGCCGCCCTGGCCCGGGCGCTGCTGGCCGAACCCCGCGTGGTGATCTGCGACGAGATCACCTCAGGACTGGACACGGTCAGCCGGGACCGGATCGTGGCCCTCGTCGACCGGCTGCGCCGCGCCCACGGGCTGGCCCTCGTGGTGATCAGCCACGACCGCGACGTCGTCGCCCGCCTCGCCGACCACGTCGTCGTCCTGGACTCGGGGCAGGTCGTCGAGGCCGGGCCCGCGTCCGCCCTGCTCACCGCCGCCCGGCACCCGCTGACCCGGGCGCTGCTGCACCCGTCGGAGACCGGGACCGGCCCGCGGCCGTGATCGACGCGCGTCGAACGGTGGCGGGCGGTTCGTGGCCGGTTGCGGTGGAATCGCGTCGGCGTGTCGAGTACGGGAGGCGGCCGCGTTTCCCGGTCCGGCCCGGGCCGACGCGGACCGACCCGTCAGGCGGAGTCGGAACGGCCGGCGGTGGCCGCGACGAGGACGACACCGACCCCGGCCATCCCCGCCTGCACGACCACGTCGACCAGGCGGAACCCCTGCCCGTTCGCGCCGGCGAGACGAGCGACGACGCTGCCGGCCAGGGCGGCGACCACACCGACGACGAGGGTGAGCCACAGCGGCGCGGTCGGTCGGCCCGGCACGGCGAGCCGGCCGAGCGCCCCCACGACGAGCCCGACCACGACGGCGCTGACCAGCGCGGCGACGGTCACGCCCACTCCGCCGACCGGCGGGCGCGCCCCTGGCCGGCCGGTGCCGGGCGACGGCTGCCACCCCCGCCGCCCGGCACGACCGCCCGGCCGACCGGCGGTGCCACCGGACCGGGCCGTTCGGGGGACCCGGTCGCCGCGTCGCCGACGACGACCGGCAGCACCTGGTCCAGCCGGGCCGACTGCAGGATGCGCCGGATCCGGGGGTTCGGTTCGCGGACGGTGAGCACCCCGTCGGCGCGGGTCAGCCGCCGGTGCACGTCCAGCAGGAACCCGATGGCGGCGGCGTCGATGTGCCGGCAGGCGGACAGGTCCACCACGATCTGGGCGGGACGCAGCGCGAGCAGCCGGTCGAACACGGCGCCGGTCTCCGGCAGGCAGGCCAGATCGAACTCGGTCACGGCCACCTCGACCAGGGGGATCGTGCACTCCCGGCGTGCCAGCGGCGTCGTCACGGCCGTACCCCTTCCTCTCGCCCGACCGGTCCCCGCCACCGTGCCGGTCGGGGTTGGCGGGCACCGCGCGGACGTGTGACAGTTGCGTGACAAATCCGTCGTACGCGGGACACGATTGGCCGCCGGGCGACGGCCTTGGGGATGATGCCGTCATGACGGCCGTACTGGTGATCGAGGACGACGACCGCATCCGGCTGGCGCTGCTGCTCGCCCTGGAGGACGAGGGTTACGACGCCCGGGGCGCGGCGACCGCCGAGGAGGGGCTGCGCGCCCAGCGCCGTGACCCGGCCGACTACGTCCTGGTCGACCTGATGCTGCCCGGCCTCGACGGTTTCGAGTGCATCCGCCAACTGCGCCGCGACGACGACGTGCCGATCGTGGTGGTGAGCGCCCGCGACGACACCCACGACATCGTCGCCGCCCTGGAGGCCGGCGCGGACGACTACCTGGTCAAACCGGTGGCGATCAAGGAACTCACCGCCCGGCTGCGGGCCCTGCGCCGCCGCGCCCGCGCCGCCGCCCCGGTCCCCGCCGAGCCGGTGCCGGTCCTGGCGTTCGGCGACCTGGAGGTCAGCCCCGAGGCGGGCGAGGTACGCCGCGCCGGGCAGCGGGTGCCGGTGACCCGCACCGAGTTCCGGCTGCTGTGCGAGCTGGCCGAGCACGCCGGCCGGGTGCTGTCGCGCCAGCAACTGCTGCAACGGGTCTGGGGCTACGACACCGGCGACGAGCGGCTGGTCGACGTGCACGTCGGCCGGCTGCGGCAGAAGATCGAGTCGGATCCGGCCAATCCCGAACACCTGGTGACCCTGCGCGGGCTCGGCTACAAGCTGCGCCGATGAGCCCGCTGCGCCGCCCGCCCCGGCTCCGCCTCGGCCTGCGCGCCCGGGTCATGGCCGCGTTCGCCCTGGGCGCGCTGCTGCTGGCCGCGTCGATGGCCCTGATCTCCTACGAGCTGACCCGCCAGTCGCTGATCGACGAGCGGGAACGCACCGCCGTGCGGGCCGCGTACTTCGACGCCGCCGTGGTGCGCAGCGGCCTGGACACCGACGCCCCCGACGTGGTGGAGGTGCTGCGGTCGCTGGACACCGGCAGCAGCAGGCGGGCCCTGCTGCACCTGGACGGCAGGTGGCACGCCCGCATCGCCGACTCGGGCCTCACCGCCGCCGTCCCGCCGGAGCTGCAACAGCTCGTCGGCTCGGGGCAGCCGGCCGTGCAGCGGGTCCGCGTCGACGGCCAGACCGCCCTGCTGGTCGGGGTGCCGCTGTCCGGCTCGGCGACGTACTACGAGGTCAACTCGCTGTGGGAGCTGGAACGGACCTTCCAGGCGCTGGCCCTGGCTCTGACGGCGGTGGCCATCCTCGTGGCCGGCTCCGGGGCGGCCCTGGGCTGGTATGCGACGCGGCACGGGCTGCGCCCCCTCACGGCGGTCGCGGACGCCGCGGAGAAGATCGCCGCCGGTGACGTCACCGCCCGCCTCGACCCGGCCACCGACCCGGACCTGACCCGGCTGTCCACCTCGTTCAACCACATGGTCGACCAACTGGCCCGCCGGATCGAGCGGGACCGCCGCTTCGCCGCCGACGTCAGCCACGAGCTGCGCTCGCCGCTGCAGACCCTCGCCGCGGCGGCCAGCGTCCTGCAGCGGCGGCGGGAACACCACGACGAGCGCACCGCCGTGGCCGCCGGCCTCGTCGCCGACGAGATCGACCGCTTCCAGCGGCTGGTCAACGACCTCATCGACCTGGCCCGCAGCGACCAGCCCGCCCACCGCGCCCCGGTCGACGTGGCCGACCTTGCCCGGCGCGCCTGCGCCGGCCACGACCTGCCGCCCACGCTGGTCCGCCTCGCGGCCGGCACCCCGGCCACCTGGCGGGTGGAGCGGCGTCGCGTCGCGCAGGTGCTGGCCAACCTGCTCGACAACGCGGTGCGCTACGGGGCGGGCCCGGTGGCGGTGCGGCTGTCACGCGACGGCGACACCGGCGTCATCGAGGTGGACGACGACGGCCCCGGCGTGCCGGTCGAGGACCGGGCCGCCATCTTCGACCGGTTCGTCCGGGGCCGGGCCGCCCACGCCCGGGGCGCCGGCGACGGGACCGGCCTCGGCCTGGCGCTGGTCGCCCAGCACGCCGCCGCCCACGGCGGCACGGCCGGCGTCGACGACCGCCCCGGCGGGGGAGCGCGGTTCCGGGTGGCCCTGCCGGGGAGCCTCGCGTGAGTCGCCGTGCGGCGCGGGCGCTGCTGTCGGCCCTCGTGGTGGCCTGCACGGTGGCGGCCTGCGGGGTGCCGGCCGAGGACACGCCCCGGGCCGTCGAGGCCCCACCCGGGCCGTTCCCGTCCCCCGCGACCGTCGACGGCCCCGCGACGGTCGGCCCGGTCACCGTGACGCTGTGCTTCGTGCGGGACGACCGGCTGGTCCCGGTGGACCGGCGGGTGGGCCGCCCCCTCGACGCCGAGGCCCAGCTGCGGGACCTGCTCGCCGGACCCAGCGCCGTCGAGCGGGACAGCGGTCTGACCAGCGCGTTGCCGGGGGCGATCGGTGCCGGCGTGGTGGGCGTCGCCGACGGCCAGGCACGCGTACGGGTCGACGGGACCGGCGACGACACCGGCCGCAGCGACGAGGTGCTCGCGTTCGGTCAGATCGTCTGCACGCTGGCCGCCCGCGACGACGTCGACGCCGTGGCGTTCCTGCGTGACGGCCGCCCCCTCGGGGTGCCGCGCGCGGACGGCTCGCTGTCGGCCCAGCCGCTGACCCCCGCCGACTACGCCGCGCTGACCGCGACCCGCTGACCGTCGGCCCCGATGGCCGTCGCATGTGGACGGCGGAGTGTGGACGGTCACTGTCGCCGAGTTCTGCGTGTCTTCTGCGTGGTGCCCCGCCCGGCGCGCCGGTTGGATCGACGTTGCCCGCCAGACAGCGTCGCGGCGTCGGCCGCCGACCGCACCTGCGAAAGGACCACGATCGTGTCACTGCTCCATGCGTGCAGAGGAAGCGGACGGCGGATCAGCGCCCTGTTCGTCGCCCTCGTCATGATGCTCGGCATCGCCACGGTGCCGCAGTCGCCCGCCCACGCCCAACCCGGCGACAGTCTGTCGATCATCGACTGGAACATCTCCAGGATCACCGACGGCGGCGACGTCCACGAGAGCCGCTACTTCAACATGATCGCCGCCATCCACACCTACAGCGGCAACTACATCGCCAACGAGGTGATGCAGACCAACGGCAACTACCGCGGCATGATCCAGGTGCGGGTGCTCGACACCAACAACGCCCACCTGGTCTCGCTCTACTTCTGGGTCGACAACCTGTACCTGGCGGCGTGGTACTCCCCGACGAACAACCGGCACTACCTGTTCAGCCAGGGCGACCGGTGGCGAAACGTCGTCAGCGTCCTCGGCCTCGACGTCAGCCGGATCACGGTGTACAACATGGACGGCAACTACAACGAGCTGGTGGGTGGCAACTCCCGCAGCACGCTGGTGACGAACCCGCAGCGGATGTACGACAGCCTGCGCACCCTCGGGCGGACCACCACGCTCAACAACGACGTCAGCGCGGCGCTGGTCCAGGCGATCACGATGACCTCCGAGGCGGCGCGGTACTCCCCGATCCTGGACACCATCCGGTACAACATCCGTTACGCCAACCGGCTGCAGTCCCTGCCGCTCAACGACGACAACGTCTGGCTGACGACGCACTGGGGGACGGTGTCCGCGTTCGTCCACCGGGTGCTGATGAACCCGTCCGGGCAGATGATCGTGCTCTACGGACGGATCGTCATCACCACCCTCGCCGGGCTGATCAGCTGGCTCAAGTGGGTGGAGATCAACGGGTACATCGTCTGACCCTGGTCCGGGCCCTGCGACCCGCCGACGGCGGGTCGCGGGGTGTCGCTAACGTGCCGAAGCGCCCAGCGCGTCGAGCTGCTGCGCCGTCTCCCGCTGGCCCGCCTCGTCGCCGAGCTCCCGCTGCAACCGCATCGTCGCGCGCAGGTCGGCCGCCGCGGCCGGCCGGTCGCCCAGCCCCTCGTGGGCGGTGGCCCGCAACCGCAGGACGGCGACGGTGAACTTCTGGTGCCGCAGCTCCTCGTTGAGGCGCAGCGCCTCGTCGGCCAGCTCGACCATGCGTTGCCACTGGTCCAGCCCGCCGTGCAGCTCGATCATCGCCTGCATCGCCGACAGCTGGCTGATCAGCACGATGTGCCGGGGCAGGGCGGTCTCCGGCGTGGTGACGATCTCGATCACCTCGGCGTACGCGGCGAGGGCCTCCTCGTACCGGCCGGCGTCGCGTAGCGTCCGGCCGAGTATCACCAGCGACTGCGGCAGGCCCTGCCAGTCCCGCACCGACCGGAACAGGGCGACCGACTCCTGCGCGTGCCGCATCGCGACGTCGAACCGGCCCAGCCGGGCGCTCGCGTACGAGCAGTAGAACCGCGCCCAGCCCTGCTGGTCCTCATCGCCAGCCCGGCGGGCGTGCTCGTACGCCAGTTCGGCCTGGCGCAGCCCCTCCTCCGGCTCGCTGCGCGGGTAGATGTACGCCCAGGCCAGGTAGCCCCGGTGCACCGCCCGCAGGTGGTCGTCGTCGAGCCCGTCGGCGGCGGCGCTGGACAGCGCGAACACCTCCGCCCAGTGCTCCCAGTGCGCCCACAGGTCGGAGAACCAGTGCAGGGACTCGGCGACGTCGACGACCCGCTGGTGGGCGCCCTCGGCGGCGGCCCGGCGCAGGGCGGGCAGCCAGTTGTCGCCCTCGGCCTGGAGCCACTCGCGGGCGGTGTCGGCCGAGTCCAGCTCGACGTACCGGGTCGCGCCGGGCGCGGGAGCGCCGTACGCGGGCTCGAACCACCGGCCGGCGACGATCGTCGTGTCGAGCAGCCAGTCCGCCGCGCGCCGGTCCGCGTTCGCCCGGTCCTGGGCGGACTCCTCCCGCTCCAGTTCCCCCTGGGCGTAGAGGCGCAGCAGGTCGTGCAGGAAGAACCGCCCGTCGCCGCTCTGCTGGAGCAGGCCCAGGTCGATCAGCTCGTCGAGCGCGTCCTCGGTGCGCGTCGGCGTCTCCTCCACCAGCACGGCGGCCAGCTCCACCGCCGTGCTGGGGCCGGGCACGGCCGCGAGCCGCCGGAACAGCCGTCGGCCGATGCCCGAAAGCTGCTGGTACGACAGCGCGAACGCCGCCTTCACCTGGAGGTCGCCGACGGCGAGCGCGTCGAGCCGGTGCTCGTGCGCGGACAGCCGGGTGACCAGGTCACCGGCCGTCCAGGCGGGGCGGCTGGCCAGCCGGTTGCCGGCGATCCGCAACGCCAGCGGCACGTGGGCGCACAGGCGGGCGAGCTGCCGCAGCCCGTCGGCGTCGGCGGTCCGGTGGGTGACGATCCCGGCGAGCAGCGCGACGGAGGCGGCCTCCGGCAGCGGCTCCAGCGGCAGCCGGTGCACGCCCTCCAGTCCGCCGAGGGTGCGACGGCTGGTCACCACGACCGCCGCCGGTCCCTCCGCCGGCAGGGCCGGGCGCACCTGCCCCTCGTGCGCGGCGTTGTCCAGCAGCACCAGGATCCGCCGCCCCCCGACGACGGTACGCCACAGCGCGGCGGCGTCGTCGACGTCCCGGGGGGTCGGGCCGGCGCCCGGCTCGACGGCGTGCACGAGCCGGTCGAGCACGGCCGTGGGGGTCAGTGGCCGGGCGTCGAGGCCCCGCAGGTCGAGGAAGAACTGGCCGTCGGGGAAGGCGTCGGCGGTCTGGGCGGCGGCCTGCACGGCCAGGGACGTCTTGCCGAGCCCGGGCGCCCCGCTGACCAGCACCACCGGGGCCGGCAGCCCGGCGCGGGCCGCCTCGACCAGGGCCCGGACGCTGTCGAGTTCCGCGCGGCGGCCGGTGAAGTCCGCGACCCGCCGGGGCAGCGGACACCGCCCCTGGGCGGCCGGCTGCCCGCGGCGTCGCCCGGCCCGGGCCGCGCCGGTCAGCGCCGCGTGCTGTTCGGGGCTGAGGGCCAGGGCGTCGGCGATCGCCGTGACGGTGCGGGCCTGCGGGCCCTGGCTGACGCCGCGCTCCATGTCGCTGATCGCCCGGTCGCTGACGCCGGACCGCTCGGCGAGCTGCTCCAGGGTCAAATCCGCGGCGAGTCGCAGCGTGCGCAGCAGCGGCCCGAAGGCAAGGCCCTCCACCGGCGGGTCTTCCCGAGGAACTGCGGTCACCGCCCCATGCTCGCACGCCGGGAGCGGGCCGCCGCTGTCGCGTCCGATGGCTCCCGCGGCGAGCCGCGCGTGGTGCCTCAGGGGGTGGTGCTCAGGTCTGTGCCCGTGCGGTCGATCGCATTCCGTGACGGTGCGGGGTCGGTCGGGAGGAACGCTCGATGTTGCTCTGGGTGACGAACTGCCGACCCCAGCGCACCGCTTGTCGGCCCTTTGCTCTGCACCCACCCGCGCAACACCGCGCCCGATCTGCTCCTACCGGGGACGGCGCGGGGTCCGGGGCGCGGCATTGGGTTACGCTGCGTGAAGCGTTGCGTCCGTGGGTGCAGAGCAAAGGAGGCGGTGGGAGTGGTGGGGGCAGGCCCGGCGCAACCGCGTTGCGTCACGTGCCGTCGGTGCGGGGACCGAAGACCAGTTCCACCGGTCGGCCGGCGGGCAGCTCGACCGCCACGTCCCCGTACGGGCTGGACACCGTGAGCCGCTGGTCGACGGGGGAGAGCAGCCGGGCCCGCACCGACGAGGCGTCCCAGGCCAGCTCCTCGACGGTGACCCGGCCCCGGCAGGTCGCCCCGCGCAGCACCCCCCGGTCCAGGCCGGGCAGCGGGGCCGGGAGCAGCCGTACGCGGCCGGGCCGGGAGTGCACCAGCGACTCGATCAACACGCCGGGCAGGGCGTGCGCGGCGTCGGCGTTGTAGGTCTCCCGGCCCGGGTTGTGCGAGCTCATCAGCGACCGGAAGAACATGTCGTTGCCGAGGATCTTGGCCACGTTCTCCCCGGCCAGCGCGCCGTCGCGCAGGCGTGCCGCGACGAGCGCCCGGTGCAGGCTGCCGTGGGCGGAGAGGTTCTCGTCGCCGCGCAGGACCAGCGCGCGGCGCGCGGCGGCGGCCAGCTCGGGGGTGTCGTCCGGGTTGATCTCGTCCAACGGCCACACAGGGTAGAGGTGGCTGACGTGCCGGTGGTCCTCGTCGCTGCGGTAGCCCGGCCAGGCCCACTCCGCCAGCGCGCCGCGCTCGTCGACCCGGTACGCGGGCAGCCGCCCCCGCAGCGCCGCCCACCGGTCGGTGCCGGTGACGGCGTCGGCGGTGGCCAGGGCGTGCCGGGCGGCGGCGATGTCCATCGTGGCGTTGACCGCCAGGTGCACCGGCCGGCCGTCGTCGTCCAGCGGGCCGGTCTCGGCCGAGTACGACGGCACCACGACCACCGTGCCGTCGGCGGCGGATACGGTGAGCACGTCGGCGAAGAACGCGGCGGCCTCCGTCAGCCAGCCGGCCAGCTCGCCGAGCGGCTCCCCGGTCACCAGGTGGTGCTCGTACAGCGGGAAGAGCAGCCAGTCCGCGCCGGGCAGCCACGCGGCGAACGGCCAGTCGTCGTGCATGTGGAACAGGTGCCCGTGCTCCCCGTCGGTGCGGCTCGGCGCGAGCAGGCCCCGCGCGCCGTAGATCGCCTCGGCGTTGCGCCGCCAGTCGTCGACCTGCGACCCGATCAGCCGCGCGTACGCCTCGCTCACCTCGGGCAGGCCCCCGATGTTGGCCCCCGCCAGTTGCAGGTTGAGGTTGGCGTCGGTGGTGAAGTCGCCCGCCCAGGCCGCGTCCCACGAGCCGAGCCACAGCCCGGTCAGCCGGGGCGGCAGGACGCCGCTGGCACTCAGCAGCAGGTACCGCCCCGCGTGGAACAGCCGCTCCACCAGCGCCGGGTAGGGCCGCTGCGGGTCGGCGGCCTGCCGGGCGAGCAGCTCGCCGACGGGCAGCTCCCGCTCGGCGGCCGGCACGGCCAGGTCCAGGCTGGCCCGGTCGTAGGCGGGGGAGTGCCGGGCGGCGTGCCGGGCGAGGAGGTCGGCGTACCCGGCGGGGGAGCGGACGCGCAGCGTCTCCTCCAGCTCGGCGGTGCGCCACGGCGGCGTGCCGGGCCGGTCGAGCACCATGGTGAGCAGCGCCGGCCCGCGCACCGCCACCCGGTCGCCGAGCACCCGCACGTCGCCGGTGAGCAGGGCCAGGCCCTCGAAGCCGTACGCACCGCCCACCGGCGGGTAGTGGCCGCGGATGCGCAGGAAGGCGTCCTGGCCGCGCTGGTACGCCGCGGTCTCGTAGCGGACGTCCGCCGGGCGGCCGGGCAGGTCGCCGGTGAGCCCCACCACGCAGTCGCCCGCCTCCAGCCGCAGCACCACCAGGCCGTCGGCGCGGGAGACGAAGCCGCGCCGCTCGCCGCCGGCCCACTCGACGACGACCTCCCCGGTGCGGAAGTCGGTGCTCCGCCGGTACCCGGCCGGCAGCGCCGCCGCGCCCGCCCCCGCTGCTCCGCCCGCCCCCGCTGCTCCGCCCGGCCCCGCCGCGTCGATCGTCACCGCGAAGCCCGGGTGGAACGACTGGGTCCAGCGCAGCTCCCGGCCGCCGCCGAGCAGCCGGCTCGCCTCCGCCCGCCGGCCGGCGAGCGCCAGCTCGCGGACCCGGGGCAGCAGGTGGGCCAGCCGGGGCGGCCGGGCGTCGTGGGTGCCGTTGGGCAGCACGAACCGGTGGTGGTTGACGACGACCCGCTCGGCGTGCGGATCGCCGAGCACCATGATCCCGTACTCGCCGTTGCCGGACAGGAAGGCGTCCTCCCAGCCGGCGGCGGGGGCGTCGTCCCAGATCCCGTGGGCGGACGCGGGCAGGGCAGCCGTCATCGACGGTCCTCTCTGGGGAGGGGTGGGGTGGGCAGCGGTCAGCGGGGCGCGGCGGCCGTGCTGTCCCGGATCGTCAACCGGGGTTCGAGTAGCGTCGCGTCGGGCACCGGCTCGCCGTGCACCTTGCGCATGAGCAGCGACACCGCCTGCTGGCCGACCTCCTCGGCCGGCAGGGGCACCGACGTGAGCCGGGGACTGGCCTGCTCGGCGAACTGGTCGGGGCAGATGCCGACCACCGACACGTCTTCCGGCACGCGCCGGCCGAGGGTGGGCAGCGTCGCCAGCACGGGACCGACGGCCGACTCGTTCTGCACGATCAGCCCCGACAGGTCCGGCCACCGCTCGAACAGCTCCACCAGCTCCCGACGTACGGCCGCCGTGCCCTCCTCGCAGGGCCGGACCACGGTGTCGACGCCGAGCCGCGCGGCGGCGTCGAGGATGCCGTTGCGGGTGCGGTGCGCGAATCCGGTGCCCCGGTCGTAGACGGCGGCCGGGGCGCCGAGCAGGGCGATCCGCCGGTGGCCCAACCCGGCCAGGTGCTCGACGCAGACCACGCCGGCCCGGTGGAAGTCCAGGTCGACGCAGGTCAGGCCGGTGGGGTCGGCCGGGAAGCCGATCAGCACGCTGGGCCGGCCCAGCTCCCGCAGCAGCGGCACCCGCGAGTCGTGCATCTCCACGTCCATCAGCAGGAGACCGTCCACCATGGCGCTGGCCGCGATGCGGCGCAGCCCCGCCGGCCCCTCGTCGGAGGTGACCAGCAGCACGTCGTGCTCGACGGTGCGGGCGGTGGTCACCACCGCCATCGCGAACTGCATCACCACCGGCACCTGCATCCCGGAGCGCAGCGGCAGCACCAGCGCGACGACGTTGGCCCGCCGGCTGGCCAGGGCGCGTGCGCCGGCGTTCGGGTGGTAGCCGAGCATCCGGATGCTGGCCAGCACCCGGTTGCGGGTCACCTCGGAGATCGCCCGCTTGCCGCTGAGCACGTACGACACGGTGCTGACGGCGACCCCGGCGTGCCGGGCGACGTCGGAGATGGTGACCAGGTCGGGTGACTTCGCCGGCCGCGCCGCCGTGGGCAGGCGCGGGCCGTGGTCACCGGGACCGGCCGGCACCCGTGGCCTCCCGCGCCGGGGCGTCGGCGGCGGACGCCGCCCGGACGCGGAGCGTGCCGACGAGCCGGATGTCGGTGGCGGACCGGCCGACCAGCACGGTGTGCGCGGCGTCCTCCACGACCCGGGCGCCCCGGGTCTCGTCCCACCAGCCCAGGTCGGCGGCGCGCAGCCGCAGCCGGACCACCCGGCGCTCGCCGGGGGCGAGGGCGACCCGCGCGAAGCCCCGCAGCTGGCGCAGGGGCTGCTTGACCCGGGAGCGCCGCTGCCGGGTGTAGAGCTGCACGACGTCCTCCCCCGGCCGGTCGCCGCTGTTGGTGACCTCGACGCGCACCTCGACCTCCCCGTCGGCGGCCACCGACGCCGCGCTGAGTCGCAGGTCAGCGTAGTCGAAGCGGGTGTAGCCGAGCCCGTGGCCGAGCGGGTACAGGGGGTCGCCCCGGTGGTAGAGGTAGGTGGCGTCGGCGTCGATGATGTCGTAGTCGAGCAGGTCGGGCAGCTCGGTGGCGTCGGCGTACCAGGTCTGGGTGAGCCGGCCGCCCGGCTCGGCGTCGCCGAGGAGCACGGCGGCCAGCGCCGCGCCGTGCTCCTGGCCGCCGTGCGCCGACCACAGCACCGCCGGCAGGTGGGCGTCGGCCCACCCGATCGCGTACGGGTAGCTGCTAATCAGCGCGAGGACGGTGCGGGGGTTGGCGGCGTAGGCGGCGCGCAGCAGCGCCTCCTGCCCGGCCGGCAGCGCCAGGTCCACCCGGTCCTCGGTCTCCCGCCCGTTGACCATCGGGTGGTTGCCGAGGGTCACCACCACGACGTCGGCGTCGGCGGCCAGGGCGGCCGCCTCGGCGGCGCCGTCGGCGATCAGCTCCACGGCGAACGGGGTGGCCGCGCCCGGCTCGGCGGCGTCGGCGCGCAGCCGCCCGTCGGGGCCGACGGCGACGTACCGGCCGGTGGCGAGGTGGTGCAGGAGCACCGTGCCGTCGGGGCCGGGCCGGAACCGGAAGGTCTCCCGGACGATCCAGCCGCCGGGGCCGGTGCGGTCGTTGACCAGACCGGCGTCGTCGTCGCCCCCGACGTGCCGGCCGTTGGCGACGGCGCGCAGCGCCACCGCGTCCCCGCCCCAGTCGAACACGTCGAACCAGGTCGCCTCGGTGGCGGCGGTGGCGTCGAGGGCGAGCGGGCCGCCGTCGGGGTCGGTCGCGCAGCGCACGTACCGGTCCCCGGCGCGCAGGGCGATCCGGTCGGCGCCGCTGTGGGTGGTGACGGTGTCGACCCGCGCGGTCAGGGCGTCGAGGGTGCTGACCGCGTACGGCAACGTGCCGCTGTACCAGTCGGTGTGCACCGCGTCGGCGAGCGGGCCGAGCACGGCGACCCGCAGCCCCGGCCGCGGGGTCAGGGGCAGCAGGCCGTCGTTGCGCAGCAGCACGACGCACTGCCGGGCGGCCTCGCGGGCCAGTTCCCGGTGCGCGGGGCAGTCGACGACGTCGGGCGTCACCCCGGCCCACGGGTCCTCGTGCGCCGGGTCGAGGTCGCCGAGGCGCAGCCGGACGCCGAGGATCCGCCGGACCGCCCGGTCCACGTGGGCGGTGGTGATCAGGCCCCGCTCCAGCGCCTCGGCGATCCGGCCGGTGGTCAGGGCGCTGTTCGTGTCGTCCTCGGTGAAGTTGTCGATGCCGGCGCGTAGCGCGGCGGCGAAGCCGTGGACGTGGTCGGGCTCGCGGCCCTGCACCCCGGCGATGTTGGTGGCCGCCCCGGCGTCGCCGACGACCATGATCTCGTCGGCGGCCATCGGGCGCAGCTCGCCCTCGATCAGCGGGCTCAGGTGCGCCGGAGTGCCGTTGACCAGGTTGTACGAGGCCATCACGGCCACCGCCGCCCCGGCGGCCAGGGGCGCCCGGAACGCCGGCAGCTCGTATTCGTGCAGCACCCGTGGGGGCAGGTCGCTGGAGGTGGTGGCGCGGTCGGTCTCGTTGTTGTAGCCCAGGAAGTGCTTGAGCGTCGGCGCGGTCCGCAGCCGGTCGGGGTGGTCGCCGCGCAGACCCCGGGCGTACGCGGTGGCGAGGTGCCCGGTGAGCCACGGGTCCTCGGACCAGCCCTCCTCATTGCGCCCCCAGCGGGGGTCGCGCAGCGGGTTGACCACGGGCGCCCAGACGTTCAGCCCGACCCGTTCGGGGTCGGCGTGGTGCTTGGCGCGCACCTCGGCGCCGACGGCGGCGCCCACCGACCGCACCAGCTCGGCGTTCCAGCTGCTGGCCAGCCCGATCACCTGCGGGAAGACCGTGGCCGTGCCGAGCCAGGCCACCCCGTGCAGCGCCTCGGTGCCGGTGCGGAACGGCGGCAGCCCGAGCCGGTCGACCGGGGCCTGCCACTGGTGCAGCAGCCCGATCTTCTCGGTCAGGGTGAGGCGGGCCAGCAGGTCGTCGACGCGGGCGGCGGGGGACGGGCCGGGCGTCCGGCCGGTGCTGTCGGTCATGGTGGATCGGTTACCTTCCATGGGCTAGCGATGCCCGGGCGGCAGGTCGAAGCGCTTCGACGACCGTCGTGACGGGTGGCATCGCGGGGTGGTGGTGTGCGGGTGTCGACCCGGACGCGGTGAAGCGCTTCGACAACCGACGAGGAACCAGGCCGCCTCGTCTGCCCGGACGGGACGGCTGCTCCGAGGTTGGCACCACCGGGCCGATGCGGTCAAGGCCTGACGGTGACGGGTTCCGGCGTCAGCGGGCGGGCAGGCGGCCACTCTCGACGGTGGCCAGGGCGGCGGTGGCGCCGCCGAGCGCGGCGGCGGTGCCCCCCAGCGTGGACGCCTCCAGCCGGCACCCGCCGGCCTCCGGGGCGAGCGTGCGGGCGGCCAGCTCGGCCCGGGCCGCCGGCAGCAGCCACGGCCCCAGCGTCGCGAGATGGCCTCCGACCAGCACCGCCTCGGGGTTGAGCAGGTCGGCCAGCACGGCGACGGCGTGGCCGAGGTGGCGGCCGGTCTCGGCCAGCCCGGCGCGTACGGTCGGGTCGTCCTGCCCGGCCAGGGCCTTCAGCCGGTCGAGCTCGGGCAGGAAGTCGGTGACGGGGCCGTCCTCGGCGGTGTCGGGCAGCAGCCGGCGCACCACGGCCGGCAGGCCGACCAGCGCCTCCAGGCAGCCGGAGCGCCCGCAGGCGCAGGCGGGGCCGGTCGGGTCGAGGCACAGGTGCCCGATCTCGCCGGCGAAGCCCCGGCTGCCGCGCAGCAGCCGGCCGTCGACGATCGCCCCGGCGCCGATCCCCGCGCCGCCGGTGAGGTGGACCAGGTCGGTGGCCCCGGCCTGGGCGCCGTGCCGCTGCTCGGCCAGGGCGGCGAGGTTGGCCTCGTTGTCCACGGCGACGGTGAAGTCCGGGTCACGCAGCGCGGCGCGCAACTGGTCGGCGAGGGGCACGTCGCGCCAGCCGAGCGCGGGGGACAGGGGCACGCAGCCGGCCGCGTCGACCAGGCCCGGCACCCCGACGGTCAGGCCGAGCACGGCCCGCCCCTCGCCGGCGACGCGGGCGGTGGCCCGACGGGCCAACGCGGCGAGGGCGCGGACCGTCTCGGCCGGGGTCGCGGCCGGCGCGGCGAAGGCGCGCCGCCAGGTGAGCAGCCGGTTGCCGCCGAGGTCGACCGCGACCGCCGCGAGCTCGTCGGCGCCGACCTGGAGGCCGAGGGCGGCGTACGGCTCGCCGTCGAGGACGAGCATGGTGGCGGGGCGGCCGATCCGGTTCTCGGTCAGCCCGGTCTCGCGTACCAGCCGGCGCTCGATCAGCTCGCCGACGAGGCTGGAGACGGTGGCCTTGTTGAGCCCGGTGCGGGCCGCGATGTCGGCCCGGGAGCAGGGGGCGTGCACCCGGACGTGCCGCAGCACCACGGCCCGGTTGGCGACCCGCACGTCGCCGAGGTCCGTCGGCTGCGGGTCGTTCTGCATGCTGATCAAGATGTGCCCGCTCCCTGCGCTGCCGGTGCGCGATCCCCGGTCGGTCCGCGCGTCCATCATCGCGCACCGCGGCACCCCAGCGGACCACCGCGCGCGGCACGTCGCCTCGCGGTCGCCGCTCCCTTGTGGGTCGGATCACCGTCGATTAGTTTATTCGGCTAGTAACCCAACTAATCCTAGCCGGGCGCGCGTGCTCCGCAAGCCCCGCGTGTCAGATGAAGGGAACGCCGTGAAGCCGTCCCTGCCAGGCGTATCCACCGATCGCCGAACCCTGCTGCGTCTCGCCGGTCTCGGCGCCGCCGCGACGATGGGTGGCGCCACCCTCGCCGGCTGCAGCAAGGAGGCCGGAAGCAAGGGCAGCGCCACCCAGGCCGACGCGGTCCGGGCCGTCCTGCCCAACTACAAGCCGGCCGCGGTCGGCAAGCCGGACATCCCGGGGGAGGGGCCGATCCCGGACGGCTACCTCAGCTACCCCAAGGACCTCGTCGACGCGGTCACCGAACAGCCAGGCAAGGGCGGCGCGGCGATCCGCACCATGAGCCCCTGGTGGGGGCCGACCCCGCCGACGCTGGGCAGCAACTCCTACCTCGCCGCGATCAACACCAAGCTGGGCGTCGAGATCAACCCCAGCCTCCAGGACGGCACCACGTTCGCCGACAAGCTCAACGCCATGCTCGGCGCCCGCGACGTGCCCGACCTGCTCATGGCGCCCAACTGGGAGGTCGACAAGGTCGCCCGGTTCTCCGACGCGGTCAAGGCACTCTTCGAGGACCTCACCGACCACCTCAAGGGCGACGCCGCCGCGAAGTACCCGTACCTGGCCGCGCTGCCCACCGGGTCCTGGGAGTACTCGGTCTGGGGCGGGCGGCTGGCCGCCGTGCCGTACCCCACCGACGGCCCCTTCGCGTGGGCCCTGTTCCACCGCAAGGACCTGTTCGACAAGGCCGGCCTGGCCGCGCCGACCTCGCCCGAGGAGCTCTACGAGCTGGGCAAGAAGGCGACCGACCCGGCCAAGGGCGTCTGGGCCTTCGGCACCATCTTCGACATGGTGCAGCAGTTCTACGGCTGCCAGCAGACCTGGCGCAAGAAGCCCGGCGGCGGCCTGGAGCACAAGTTCGAGAACCCCGCCTTCAAGGCCGCCCTGGAGTTCACGGCGAAGCTGTTCAAGGAGGGGCTGGTCCACCCGGACACGGTGTCCAGCAAGGGCGCCGACGAGAAGCAGCTGTTCAAGGCCGGCAAGATCCTGATGTTCCAGGACGGGCTCGGCGCGTGGCAGGGCCTGCAGGGCGAGCAGTCCAAGGTGCTGGCGAGCTTCAACATGCAGCCGCTGCCGGTGTTCGGCGCGGCCGGCGCCCAGCCGGTCATCTGGGGCAGCGAGAAGCCGATCTTCTTCACGTTCGTCAAGAAGGGCCTCGGCGCCGACCGGGTCGACGAGATCCTGCGGGTGCTCAACTGGTGCGCCGCGCCATTCGGCAGCCGCGAGTTCGAGCTGCGCGAGTACGGCGTGGAGGGCAAGCACTTCACCCGCGCGGCCGACGGCAGCCCGATCCCGACCGAGCTGGGCCGCAAGGAGCTGGGCGGCCAGTACAACTTCTGCCGGGTCGCGGTGAAGGTCAAGAGCGGCGACACCCCGGACTACGTCCAGCAGTACCTGGACTACCTGAAGAAGAACGTCGCCCTGCTGGAGAAGGACCTGTTCGCCGGGATCAAGCTGGAGCTGCCCGCCAACTGGTCGAAGATCATCCAGCCGACCGACGACAAGATCCGCGACATCCTGCGCGGCCGCCGCCCGATCAGCGACCTCGACCAGGTGACGAAGGAATTCCTCGCCTCCGGCGGCGAAGAGGGGCGCGCCTTCCACGAGAAGGCGCTCGCCGACAACGGCCGATGAGCGGCCCGGGCACCGCCGGCGCGGTGGACGCGCCGGCGGCGGCCGGGCAGGCCCCGCCGCCGACCCGAAAGCCCCGGGGCGCCGGCCGGCGCCGGCCCCGGGCCAGCCTGGCGGCGCGGCTGCGCCGGGACTGGCCGCTGCTGGCGATGACCGCGCCGGCCGCCGCGCTGCTGCTGGTCTTCCACTACCTGCCGACCCTCGGCAACGTCATCGCCTTCCAGGACTACAACCCCTTCGTCGGCGACGACCCGGTGGAGGCGTTCCTCTACAGCGAGTGGATCGGCTTCGGCAACTTCGAGGCGCTCTTCGCCGACCCCCTGTTCTGGGACGCGGTGCGCAACACCCTCACCATCACCGCGTTCCAACTGGTGTTCTTCTTCCCGCTGCCGATCCTGCTGGCGATCCTGCTCAACAGCCTGGTCTCCGGGCGGGTGCGCGGCTTCGTGCAGAGCGTGGTCTACCTGCCGCACTTCTTCAGCTGGGTGCTGGTGGTCACGTTCTTCGTGCAGATGCTCGGCGGGGCCGGACTGCTCGCCCAGGAAATGCGCGAGGCCGGGATGCAGCCGTGGAACATCATGACCAACCCGGACACGTTCATCGTGCTGGTCACCGCCGAGGCGGTGTGGAAGGACATCGGCTGGGGCGCGATCGTCTTCCTGGCCGCGCTGGCCGCGATCGACCCCAACCTGTACGAGGCGGCGGCGGCCGACGGCGCCGGGCGGTGGCGGCGCATGTGGCACATCACGCTGCCCGGGCTGCGGCCCGTGATCGTGCTGCTGCTCATCATGCGGCTGGGCGACGCGCTGTCGGTCGGTTTCGAGCAGTTCATCCTGCAACGGGAGGCGGTCGGCCGCGACGCCGCCGAGGTCCTCGACACCTTCGTCTACTACCAGGCCATCGCCACCCAGCAGTGGGGCCTGGGCGCGGCGGCCGGGCTGTTCAAGGCGGTGGTGGGCCTGATCCTCATCCTCGCGGCCAACAAGCTCGCGCACCGGCTCGGCGAGCAGGGGGTGTACTCCAAGTCATGACCGCACAGCTCAGTGGCATTTCACCGGTGCCGGCCGCCCCCGCGACGGCCGGCAAGCCGAGGCGGCGGCGCGGCAGCCCGCGACCCCCGTGGGAGGAGCCGCCCTCGCCGGTCGGCCTGTTCGGCAAGGGCGTCGTGCTCGTCCTGCTCGTCGCGGCGGTGCTCGTGCCCCTGTGGGCGGTGCTGGTGACCAGCCTCGCCTCCCGGGAGACGATCGACGCGGCCGGCGGCATGGTGATGGTGCCCCGGGAGTTCGACCCGTCGGCGTACATCACGATCTTCAACGGCGGGCAGATCACCCGGGCCGTCTGGATCAGCACCCTGGTCACCGTCCTCGGCACGACGGTGAGCCTGGTGCTCACCGTGCTGGCCGCGTACGGGCTGTCCCGGCCGGGCTCGGTGGGGCACCGGGGCCTGCTGTTCTTCTTCCTGCTGACCTTCCTGATCTTCCCGGGGCTGGTGCCCAGCTATCTCGTGGTCACCGGGCTGGGGCTCAAGGACAGCATCTGGTCGCTGATCCTGCCCAGCGCGATCAGCGTGTTCAACCTCGTGGTCATCCGGGCGTTCTTCATGGGCGTGCCCGGTGAGCTGCTCGACAGCGCCCGCATCGACGGGGCGGGCGAGTTCCGCATCCTCACCCGGATCATGCTGCCGCTGTCGAAGGCGGTGATCGCGGTGGTCGGCCTGTTCTACGCCGTCGGCTACTGGAACGCCTACTTCAACTCGGTGCTCTACATCGACGACAACGACAAGTTCCCCATCCAGCGGGTGCTGCAGAGCTACATCCTGGCCGGCCAGTCGCCGAACGTCTCCGGCGCCGCGGTCAGCCTGCCCGGGATCACCGCGTACCCGCCGACGCTGGCGGTGAAGATGGCCGTGGTGGTGGTGACCGTCGTCCCGGCGATCATCGTCTACCCGTTCGTGCAGCGGCACTTCACCAAGGGTGTCATCACCGGCGCGGTGAAGGGCTGACGTCGACCGGTGGGCGTCCCGCGCGGGGCGCCCACCGGCGCGTACGGGAACATCACCACCTCGACGAACGGACGGTGCGGCATGTGGGACGAGGCCCGGCTCCGCTTCGGCGGCGACTGGAACCCCGAGCAGTGGCCCGAGCGGGTCTGGGCCGAGGACGTGGCCCTGATGCGCCGGGCGCGGGTCAACCTCGTCACCGTCGGCGTGTTCGCCTGGTCCCGCCTCGAACCCGCGCCCGGCCGGTACGACTTCGGCTGGCTCGACCGGGTGCTGGACCTGCTCGCCGACAACGGCGTCGGCGCGGCGCTGGCCACCCCGACCGCGTCGCCGCCGCCCTGGTTCTCCCTGGCCCACCCGGGCGCGCTGCCGGTGACCGCCGACGGGGTACGGCTGCACCACGGCAGCCGGGACACCTACTGCGCCGCCGCGCCGGCGTACCGGGCCGCCGCCCGGCGGATCGCCGGGGTCCTCGCCGACCGCTACGCGCACCACCCGGCGGTGGCGCTGTGGCACGTGCACAACGAGTACGGCACCGTCTGCCACTGCGAGCACGCGGCGGTGGCGTTCCGGGCGTGGCTGGCCGGGCGGCACGGCAGCCTGGACGCCCTCAACGACGCCTGGACCACCAGCTTCTGGAGCCAGCACTACTCCGACTGGGCGCAGATCAGCACCCCCCGGGCGACGCAGTACCTGGCCAACCCCGGCCAGCTGCTCGACTTCCGCCGGTTCTGGTCCGACACCCTGCTCGCCGCGTACGCCGAGCAGCGGGACCTGCTGCGGGCGGCGAACCCGGCGGTGCCCGTCACCACCAACTACGTCCTCGGCGACTGGGTGCCCGTCGACCACGCCCGCTGGGCCGCCGAGGTCGACCTGGTGGCCATCGACCACTACCCGTCGGCTGTCGACGGGGCAGCCGAGGAGCAGACGGCGCTGGCCGCGGACCTGGCCCGGGGCTGGGCCCGCCACGGCGCGCGCGCCCGGGCCGCCGCCGACCCGACGGCGGACGCCTCCGCCCACCGCGCTCGCGCCGACGGCGACGGACGGCGGCCGGTGCCCGGCGACGCCGCCGACGGCGGCGCGTGGCTGCTCATGGAGAGCGCCCCGAACCTGATCTACACGGCCGGACGGATGCACACCAAGGAGCCCGGCCGGATGGCCCGGCACAGCCTGGCCCACGTCGCCCGGGGCTCGCGCGGGGCGATGTACTTCCAGTGGCGCGCCCCCGTCGGCGGGGCGGAACGCTTCCACTCCGCGCTCGTGCCGCACGCCGGCCCCGACAGCCGGGTCTTCCGCGAGACGGTGGAGCTGGGCGCGATCCTGGACCGGATCGCCGAGACCGACGGCGCGAGGGTCGAGGCGTCCGTGGCGATCGGCTGGGACGCCGCCAGCGGGTGGGCCCTGCAGCACCCCGGCCTGCCCTCGCAGCGGCTGCACCACCACGGGGAGGTCGCGGCGGCGCACCGCGCGCTGTGGCGGGCCGGCTTCGGCTGCGACGTGGTGCTGCCCGGCGACCCCGTCGACCGGTACGCGCTGCTGGTGCTCCCGGCCCTCTACCTCGCCTCCGACGCCGCCGCCGCGTGGGCCCGCGCCTACGTCGCCGGCGGCGGCCACCTCGTGGTGACCTGGCTCAGCGGCGTCGCCGACGAGCACGCCCGGGTGCGCGCCGGCGGCTACCCCGGCGCGTTCCGCGACGTGCTCGGCGTCCGGGTGGAGGAGTTCCACCCGCTCGCCGACGGCGACGAGGTCCCCCTCGCCGGGGGCGGCACCGGGCGGATCTGGGCCGAGAGCGTCGGGCTCGCCGGGGCGGAGGTCGTCCGCGCGTACGCCGCCGGGGTGCTCGCCGGGCAGCCGGCGGTGACCCGCCACCGCCACGGCGCGGGCACCGCCTGGTACGTCTCCACGCGACCCGACGACGAGACGTACCGGCGGCTGCTGACCGACGCGGCCCTCGCGGCCGGCGCGGCGCCGACCTGCCCCGCCGCGCCGGCCGGGGTGGAGGCGGTGCGCCGCCGGGGTGCGGCGGCGAGCTGGCTGTTCCTGCTCAACCACACCGACCGGGCGCACCGGGTGCCGGCCGCCGGCGTGGAGCTGCTCACCGGCGCGCTCGTCGACACCGCCGTGGAGCTGCCCGCCGGGGGCGTCGCCGTGGTCCGGGAGGCCCCCGCCGCCCGCTGACCGTCGGCATCCTTGCGCGTACTCACGACCGTCGATTAGTTTGTTTGGATATCAGACTAACGGTCGACTCGACCGCCGTCGGACCAGCGAGGGGAAACGCGTGGGAACCAGGGGAGCGACCGCGGTGCTGACCGCGTTGATGCTCGGCGCGACCGCCGCCGTCACCGCCGCCGTGCCCGCGCAGGCCGCGGCGGCCGGCTGCGCCGTCACCTACCGCGTCGGCGGGCAGTGGTCCGGGGGTTTCACCGCCGACGTCACCGTCACCAACCTGGGCGCCCCGGTCACCGCCTGGACGCTGACCTGGTCCTACCCCTCGGGCCAGCGGGTGACGCAGGCGTGGAACGCCACCGTCACCCAGGCCGGCGCGCAGGTGACGGCCCGCAACGCGGCGTGGAACGGCGGCCTGGCCACCGGCGGCAGCACCACCTTCGGGGTGATGGGCTCGTTCACCGCCGGTAACCCCGCCCCGACCGGCTTCGCCCTCAACGGCACCACCTGCGGCGGCGACGACCCGGGCGACCCGGGTGGGCCGTCCGGCGTGCTGGCGCAGACCCACACCGCCGGCCGGGTCGTGACCGCCGGGCAGACCGTGCAGTACAGCTGGCCCGGCATCTACTTCGAGGGCCGCTTCCGGGGCACCGGCGTCGGGCTCGTCTTCGACGACGCCGCCAACGACTACGACGTGGCGGTCGACGGGCAGGTCGTCGCCACCCTGGTCAAGCCCGGCACGACCACCCGCTGGATCGACGGGCTCGCCGCCGGCGAGCACAGCGTACGGCTCGTCAAGCGCACCGAGAGCCCGTGGAGCGCCAGCGCGTTCGGCGGCCTCGTCGCCGCCGGAGGCGGGGCGATCCTCGACCGGCCCGCCGCCCGCACCCGGCAGGTCGAGTTCATCGGCGACTCGCTGACCGTCGGCTACGGCAACACCGCCGGCACCCGCGACTGCACCGGCGACCAGGTCACCCGCACCACCAACACCGACCTCAGCTTCGGCGCGCTCACCGCCCGCGAGCTCGACGCCGACTACCAGGTCAACGCCTACTCCGGCATCGGCATGGTGCGTAACTACAACGGCGGTTCGCCGGGCGTCAGCTACGGCACCTACTACGACCGGGCGCTGCTGCACGTCGACGGCGACGTCTGGGACCGGCCCGCCACGTGGCGTCCGCAGCTTGTCGTGGTCGACCTCGGCACCAACGACTTCTCCACCCCGATCAACAGCGGCGAGCCGTGGACGGACACGAGCCTGGCCGCCGCCTACCGCGCCACGTACGTGGCGTTCCTGGAGAAGCTGCGGGCCCGCTACGGCGCGGGCACGACGATCGTGGTCGTCGGCACGAGCCTCTTCGGGGACAAGGCCCGGCAGGTCGTCAGTGACCGCAACGCCGCCGGCGACGCCAAGGTCCGCTACTGGCACCTCGACGACGCCGGCCTGGACCTCCTGGGCTGCCACTGGCACTACTCGGTCGCCGACGACCGGCTCATCGCCGACCGGCTCGGCGACTACGTCGCCACCCTCGGCATCGACTGGTAGCCTCCCCACCCCCGGCGGTCAGCCCCCACCGGGGCGCCCCCGCAGGTGGGCCACCCCGAACTCCCACGTTTCTCTCATCGTCCTCGGGTGGTGGGTCCAGACCGGCCTGTTCTGCTCTACCGGTGCGATTGCGAATCATCCGGCGGCGACGAGCCGCCCTGCTGGCCGCCGCCTGCGTGGCGGTCCTTGCGACGGTCGCGGTGGTGGCCGACCGGTGGGTCGCGCGGACGGCGGCGCAGCGGCTGTCCGACCGGCTGGCCTGCGCCGCCGGCCTCGACCGGTCGCCCACGGTCGACCTCGGCGGGTTCCCCGTGCTGCCCGGCGTGCTCACCGGTGAGCTCGGCCGGGTGAGCGTGCGGGCCGCCGACGTCACGCGCGGCGACGTGCGGGCCGCCGAGGTGGACGCCGAGCTGTCCCAGGTGCGGCTGCCCGGCGAGCAGCCGGCCCGCGTCGGCGCGCTGGACCTGCGGATCCGCGTCGGCTTCGACGCGCTGCCCGGCACGGTCGGCGAGCGCCCGGTGCACTACCGGGGCGTCGGCGGGCTGCTCGCCGTCGAGACCACCGCGCCGATGGCCGGGCAGCAGCTCCCGGTCACCGTGCTCGCCCGGCCCGCGATCGACGCCGGCCGACTGACCGTCACCCCCACCGAGATCGAGGTGTTGGGCATGCGGCGGCCCGCGGGTGCCAAGCTGGTGGAGCGGCTCACCGGTGGCCGCGACCTGTCCCGGCCGCTGCCCGCGCTGCCCGCCGGCCTGAGCTGGCAGGGCGTCGACGTCGCCGACGACGGCCTGCGGCTGCGCCTGACCGGACACGACCTGACCCTGCCCGGGGGCGGCGACGGCCGCCGCGCCGGCACCTGCGGAGGAAACTGATGCACGCCCGTACCGACGGTTGGACCCACCGGACGCTGGAGCGGCTGGGCGGCTGGTGCGTACGCCGGCCGTGGCGGGTCCTCGCCGCCTGGCTGCTGCTCGCGGTCGCCCTGGTCGGCGGCGTCGCCGCCTTCGGCCGGCCGGTCGACAACGACGTGGCCCTGCCCGGCAGCGACGCCCAGCTCGCCCGCGAGCTGAGTGAACGCGGCGGCGGTCCCGCCAGCAGCGGCCAGGTCGTGGTGCACGTCGACACCGGCCGCCTCGACGAGCCGGACCGCCGGGCGGCGCTGGAGCGCAGCGCCGCCGCGCTCGCCGCCGTGGAGCACGTGACCCGGGTCGACGGCGTCGACGCCCGCGCCGGCACCCTCAGCCCCGACGGCCGCACCGGCTACCTCACCGTCCGCCTCGACGTGCCCGCACGCGAGGTGGACAAGGAGCTCAGCCGGGCGGTGCTGGACGCGGCGCAGCCGGCCCGCGACGCGGGCGTCGAGACGGTGCCGGGCGGGGTGCTCGCCACGGCGGCCGAGCGGGGCGGCTCGCACACCGCCGAGGCCGTCGGGCTGCTCGTCGCCGCCGTGGTGCTGCTGTTCGCCTTCGGCGGCCTGGTCGCCGCGGCCGTCCCGTTGGTCACCGCGCTGTTCACCCTGGGTTGCGCGCTCGCCACGGTCGGGCTCGCCGGCCACCTGGTGTCCGTGCCGTCGGTGGCCGGCAACCTGGCCACGATGATCGGGCTGGGCGTCGGCATCGACTACGCCCTGTTCCTGATCACCCGCTACCGGGCGCTGCGGGCCGCCGGCACGCCGGCCGACGAGGCGCTGGTGGCCGCCATGGGCACCGCCGGCGCGGCGGTCGTGTTCGCCGGCGGCACGGTGGTCATCGCCCTCGGCGGCCTCGCCGTGGCCGGCGTGCCCATCCTCGGCACGCTGGGCTGGACCGCCGGCCTGGTGGTCGTGGTGGCCGTGCTCGGCGCGGTGACCCTCCTGCCGGCCCTGCTGGCCGTCCTCGGCCCCCGCCTCGACGCGCTGCCGCTGCGCCTGCGCCGCCGCGCCGCCGACGGCGGCTCCGGCTGGGCCCGGCAGGCCGAGCGGGTGACCCGCCGCCCCTGGCGGTGGGCCCTGCTCGCCGCCGCGCTGCTCGCCGTGCTCGCCGCACCCGCCGCCACGCTCACCCTCGGCCAGCTCGACGCCGGCGACGACCCGCCGGGCAGCGCCACCCGCACCAGCTTCGACCTGCTCGCCGAGGGGTTCGGCCCCGGCGTCAACGGCCCGCTCAACGTGGTCGCCGCCGTCGACCCGCCGGCCGCCGGCACCGCCGACCCCCGGCTCGTCGAGCTGACCCGCGAGCTGGCCGCCACGCCCGGCGTCGCGTCGGTGGCCCCAGTGCGTCTCGCCGACGGCGGCCGGGTCGCCACGGCCAGCGTGCAACCGGACAGCGGACCCAGCGACCCCGCCACCGCCGCCCTGGTCGCCGACCTGCGCGACGTGCGGGTCGACGGCGTGCAGGTGCACGTCGGCGGGGCCACCGCCACCCGCGCCGACCTGGCCGACCGCGTCCGGGACCGGATGCCGTGGGTGATCGCCGTGGTCGTCGGGCTGTCCACCGTCCTGCTGTACGTGGCGTTCCGCGCCCCCGTGGTGGCGGTCAAGGCCGCCGTGATGAACCTGGTCTCGATCGGCGCCGCGTACGGGGTGCTGACGGCCGTCTTCTCCTGGGGCTGGGGGGTGGAGCTGACCGGCCTGTCCGGGCCGGTGCCCGTGGAGAGCTACGTGCCGATGATGCTGTTCGCCCTGCTGTTCGGCCTCTCCATGGACTACGAGGTGTTCCTGCTCAGCGCCGTGCAGGAGGCGTGGCGGGCGACCGGCGACAACCGGGTCGCCGTCCGCGACGGGCTCGCCGGCACGGGCCGCGTGATCACCTCCGCCGCGCTGATCATGGTGACCGTCTTCGCCGGCTTCGTCCTGCACACCGACCCGGTGATCAAGATGTTCGGCCTCGGCATGGCGGTCGCCGTGGCGGTGGACGCCACCGTGGTCCGGGGGCTGCTGGTGCCGGCGACGATGGCGCTGCTCGGCCGGGCCAACTGGTGGCACCCGGGCCGCCGGCGCCGGCCCGCCCCCGAGTCGGGGAAGGCGGAGGCTCTCGCCGGACTCTCATCGAATTCCCAGCCGCCCGTGGTCTGATCCGTCGAGATGAACGCCGCCGCCGTCCGGGTCCTGGTCGTCGACGACCAGCCCAACATCGTCGACATGCTCGCCACCGTGCTGCGGTTCCACGGCTTCGACGTGGTGACCGCGACCACCGCGGCCGAGGCGCTGCGCCGCGCCGGGGAGAGCCGCCCCCGGCTCGTCGTCCTCGACGTGCTGCTGCCCGACGGCGACGGGTTCGAGGTGTGCCGGTCGCTGCGGGCCGCCGGCCACGAGATCGGCATCGTCTTCCTCACCGCCCGCGACGCCCCGCGCGACCGGATCGCCGGCCTCACCTACGGCGGCGACGACTACGTCACCAAGCCGTTCTCGGTCGAGGAACTGGTCGCGCGGGTGCGGGCGGTGCTGCGCCGCATCGGCTCCGCCCCCGTGCCCGCCACCGGCGTGCTCCGCTACGCCGACCTCGAACTCGACGAGGAGACCTGCGAGGTCCGCCGGGGTGGCCGGCTGCTGTCGCTGTCGCCGACGGAGTTCAAACTGCTGCGCCACCTCATGCTCAACCCCGGCCGGGTGCTCTCCCGCGCCCAGATCCTCGACGCCGTGTGGCGCTACGACTTCGACGGCGCGTCGAACGTCGTCGACACCTACATCGGCTACCTGCGGCGCAAGCTGGACCCGCTCGGGCCGCCCCTGATCGAGACCCGGCGCGGCTTCGGCTACGCCCTGCGTGCGCCGGGGTGAACCGGCTGCCACTGCGCCGCAGCCTGCTGCTCGGCCTGGTCGGGCTCACCGCGACCGCGTTGGTGTCCGCCGGGCTGGTCAGCGCGCTGGCGCTGCAGGCGTACCTGATGCAGCGCACCGACGACCAGCTGCGCTCCGCCGCCGCCGTCGTCGCCACCCGGGTGAAGCAGCTCGCCGGCCAGCCCCCCGGCACGGTCCGGGCCGCCGTCGCGCCGTCGGACTACCTGGTGGAGATCCGCCACCGCGGCACGCTCACCCGGTTCTCGGCGGCCACCCCGCCGGCCACCCCGCTGCTCGACCTGTCGCCGGCACCGCCCGCCGACGGCCCGTCGGCGCCGGTCACCCTGGCCGGCCGGTGGCGGGTGGTCACCGTACGCGCCGGCGAGGCCGTCGTGCTCATCGCGCTGCCGCTGGCCCCGGTGACGCAGACCGTGCGCCGGCTGGTGCTGGTGGAGCTGGCCGGCGGCGCGGCCGTGCTGCTCCTGCTGGCCGGCTCCGCGCGGCTGCTGCTGGTGCGGGGGCTGCGCCCGCTGGACCGGATCACCGCCACCGCGACCGCCATCTCCGACGGCGACCTCGACCGCCGGGTCCCCCTGGACGGCGTGCGGGTCGCCGATCCGCGCACGGAGGTGGACCGGCTCACCCTCGCGGTCAACGGCATGCTCACCCGGCTCCAGGCGGCGATCGCCGCCCGCACCCGCTCGGAGCAGCGGCTGCGGGACTTCGCCGCCGACGCCTCCCACGAGCTGCGCACCCCGCTGACCTCGATCCGCGGCTACCTGCAGATCCTGCGGCACGACATGGTCGAGCCCGGCCGCCGGGCGGAGGTGCTGGCCCGCAGCGAGGACGAGGCCGTCCGGATGGGCCGCATCCTCGACGACCTGTTCTACCTGGCCCGCCTCGACGCCGAGCCGCAGCTGCGGCACGACCGGGTGGACCTGGCGGTGCTGGCCCGCGACTCCGTCGCCGACCTGCTCGCCGCCCAGCCCGGCCGGCCCGCCCGGCTGCTGGCGCCCACGCCCGTGCCGGTCACCGGCGACGAGCACGCCCTGCGGCAGGTGCTGGCCAACCTGCTGGCCAACGTGCGCGCCCACACCCCGGCCGACGCCCCCGTCACCGTCGCCGTCGAGCCCGACGCCGACGGCGTCACGGTCCGGGTCACCGACGGCGGGCCGGGCGTCGACGCCGCGCTCGCCGAGCGGGCGTTCGACCGGTTCACCCAGGCCGAGCCGGGGCGCGGCGGCGGCAGCGGGCTGGGCCTGGCCATCGTCGCCGGCATCGTCGCCGCCCACGGCGGCAGGGTCGGCATCGAGTCCCCGCCGGGCGGCGGGACCGAGGTCTGGTTCGCCCTGCCCCGTGCCACCGACGCGCTCAGGTGACCCGCGACGGCCCGCCCGGCACCCGTTCCCAGCCGCGCCGCTCGGCCAGGTCCCGCAGCCGGTCCAGGGCATCCCACACGTCGACATAGCGGGTGTAGAGCGGCGCGGGCCCCAGCCGCAGCCGGTCGGGGGCCCGGTAGTCGCCCACCACGCCCGCCTCGGCCAGGGCGCGGGAGATCCGCAGCGCCTCCGGGTGGTGCAGGCAGACGTGGCTGCCGCGCCGGTCGGCCCCGCGCGGGGAGGCCACCCGGAAGCCGTACGGGGTCAGCCACGCGTCGGCCAGCGTCACGATCAGCTCGCCGAGGCGGCGGCCCTTGGCGCGTACCCGCTCGATGCCGGCCTCGGCGAGCACGTCCAGCGCAGGGTCGAGCGGCGCGAGGGCGAGGATCGACGGGGTGCCGACCAGGAACCGGTCCAGGTCGGTGGCCGGGTCGTAGCCGGGACCCATGCCGAACTGGTCGCGCCGGCCGAACCAGCCCTGGATCGGCTGGCGCAGCCGGGACTGCAGCTCGCGGCGGACGTACAGGAAGGCCGGCGCGCCCGGGCCGCCGTTGAGGTACTTGTACGTGCAGCCGACCGCGAGGTCCGCGCCGGTGGCGGCCAGCTCGATCGGCACCGCCCCGACGGCGTGCGACAGGTCCCACAGCACCGTCGCGCCGACCTGGCGGGCGGCGGCGTTGACGGCCGCCATGTCCAGCAGCGCCCCCGACCGGTAGGCCACCGCCGACAGCACCACCAGCGCGACGTCCCCGTCGAGCGCGGCGCGCAGCTCGTCGAGCCGCAGCCCCTCGTCGAGGTCGGAGGGGAGCAGCCGCAGCGTCAGCCCGCGCGCGGCGGCCAGCCCCTCCAGGACGTACCGGTCGGTGGGGAAGTCCTCGGCGTCCACCAGCACCGTGCGGCGGTCGCCGGCGGCGTCCAGCGCGGCGGCGGCGAGCTTGTAGAGGTTCACCGACGTGGAGTCGGAGACGACCACCTCGCCGGGACGCGCGCCGAGGGCGTGCGCGGCGAGCCGGTCGCCGATGCGCCGGCCCCACTCGATCCAGGTGGGCCAGGACCGGACGAGCCCGTCGCCCCAGCCCTGGCGGACCAGCCGGTCCAGGTGCGCCGGGGTGGCCGCCGGCAGCCGACCCAGGGAGTTGCCGTCGAGGTAGATCAGGTCGTCGTCGGCGATCACGAACCGGTCGCGCAGGTCCGCGAGCGGGTCCGCGGCGTCCAGCTCCTTGGCCAGGTGGCGCGGGAAGTCGTCTCGCACGTGTTACCCCTTCCCGACCTGCCGGCCCCCGGCGACGCCGGCCGGCGTCCGCACCGGCCGCCCAAGCTAGCCGGCCTGCCTGCGGCACCGGCCGGCGGCGGGTCGCCGTCCCGGCCGGTGGACGGATCCCGCCCCTGCCGGGGCCAGCGCCCGGCCGCCCGTAACGCCACCAGGGCCCGGGGCGTTGACCCTCCGACTGCGGCGACGGGGGAGGCTACGTGCGCACAGGTGACGGCGCGGGCGCCGCGACCACGGGGCGGGCGCCGGTGATCCGCGACGAGGTCGCGACCCGGGATCCCGACCTCGCCCACCACACCATCGCCGCGCAGTACTCCGCCCACCGCCCCCGGTTCGCCGGCAGCGCCCTCGGCTTCCGGTTCCGGCTCGCCACCACCCAGGCGGGAGAGCTCGGTGTCGACCAGATCGTGCACTCGATGGACGCCCGGTCCTGGACGGAGCCCTACTCGGGCTTCCTGGCGGTGCACGTGCGGCGCGGGTGGTACCACTGGCGGGTCGGCCGCGACGAGCTGGCCCTGCCGCCGGGCGCGGTGGGCCGGTTCCACAACTCGCCCATGATCGTGCAGTGGAGCGACGTCACCGCCAGCGTGGTGCGGCTGTCGACCGCGCACGTCGCCCGCGTCGCCGCCACCCGCACCGACGTCGCCGCGGCCGACTTCCGGTTCGAGGGGATGGCCCCCGTCTCCGCCGCCATGGCGCGCGCCTGGGCGGGGCTGTCGGCGTTCCTCGACGCGCAGGCCGCGGCGGCGGGCGATACGCTGGCGCACCCGCTGATCCGGGCCAGCCTCGCCGAGCATGTGGCGACGACCGCGCTGGCCGTGTTCCCCAACACCATCATGACGGCCGGCTACGTGCCGGGGCCGCGCCGGGTGGAGCCGGCCGTGGTCCGGCGGGCCGTGGCCTACATCGAGGCCCACGCTGCCGAGCCGATCACCGTGGCGCAGATCGCGCAGGTCTGCGGGGTCGGCCCGCGCGGGCTCCAGGCCGCGTTCGCGCGGCACCTCGGCGTCAGCCCCACGACCCACCTGCGCCGGGTCCGGCTGGACCGCGCGCACCGGGACCTCGTCGACGCCGACCCGACCGGGGGCGCGTCGGTCGCGGCGATCGCCCGCCGGTGGGGCTGGGGCAACCCGGGCCGCTTCGCCGAGGCGTACCGGCGGGCCTACGGCCGGCCACCCAGCCACACCCTGCGGGCCTGACCGCCGGCCGGGCCGGCTGCGCTGGGCGGTCGCCCCGGCCCGGCCCGGTCAGCCGGGCGGCCAGCCGGCGGGGATGCGTTCCAGCAGCCCACCGGCGAACACGTCGCGCAGCCCGAGCGGCTTGAGGTGGACATACCCGATGTGGCAGTCGCAGGCTCCGTTCACGCAGGTGCGGGGCCGCAGCGCGGCCCGCCACGAACCGTCGTACAGGTTGCCGATGGGCTCGTCGACGAAGTGGCAGCGGCGCACCGTGCCGTCGCCCCGCACCGAGATCGCCGTCTCCCCGGCGTGGCAGGGCCGGTCCAGCGACAGGTGCGGGCGCACGCTGTAGCCGAACAGCGGGTCCAGCGCCGTCCAGGTCGCCTCCTGCGCGGCGTCGTAGCGGTGGCCCTCGGCGGCGTTGACCCACAGGTAGACGTGCGGCGGCAGCGCCGCGCGCAGCGCCCGCGCCTCGTCGAGGTGCTCCGGCAGCCCCACCACGCCGACGGAGAACCGCACGCCCAGCTCCGTCAGGCGGGCGCAGCGGGCCAGGAACCGCTCCCGGGTGACCTGCGCCGGGTGGTACGTCGTCCACAGCGCCGCCCGTGCCGGGTCGGCCTCGGCCAGCCAGTCCACCCGGGCGGCCAGGTTGGTCTGGATGACCACCCGGTCGACGTGCGGCAGGTGCGACAGCCCCACCATCGCCTCCCGGTACCAGCGCCGGGTCAGCCCCTCGCCCCACGGGGTGAACAGCACCGACAGCCGCAGGTCGGTGGTCGCGGCCACCCAGCCGGTGAACCGCTCCAGGGCCGCCCGGTCGGCGGCCAGCACGTCCGGCGGGTCGCGCCGCTTCGCGAACGGGCAGTACGGGCAGTCGTAGTTGCAGCTGGCGAGGGGACCCCGGTAGAGGATCGCCAGGCCGCTGCTGCCGCCGCCTCCGCCACACCGGTCGGCCGTGCTCACCGGGGCACGTACCCGGTCATCGCGCGGCGCACCCGGGCGGAGGTCAGCCACGGGCCGACGGCGTCGGAGCGGGCCAGCCCGGCCGGGGTGAGCCGCAGCCCGCCGTCGGTGGCCCAGCCCCGCTCGACCAGCCGCCCCAGCTCGGGGAAGTCGTCGCCCGGCGCGGCGCCGAACCGGGCCGCGTAGGCGGCGGCGTCGACGCCCTCGGCGCGCAGCAGCGACTTCAGCAGCCACCGGCGGCGCTGCTCCGTGCCGTCGAGGGCGAAGCCGAACTCGGCGTACGCGAAGTCGCCGGCCGGACGCGCCAGGTAGTCGTCCAGCACCGCCCGCACCTCGGACACGCTGACCGCGTAGTCGAACGAGTAGTGCAGGCCCGTCGTGTACGACCGCGCGCCGCAGCCCAGCCCCACCATCCCGTCGTCCTGGCAGCAGTAGTCCGGCCCGTCCGGCGCGGGCACGTCGGCGCGGCGGAACTGCCGCATCGACTCCTGCCGGTACCCGGCCGCGCCGAGCACCTCCACCGCCTGCGCGTACAGGGCGAGACGCTGGGCGTCCCAGTCGGCGCGGGCGTGCGCCCGCCGGCCCAGCCCGGTCAGCGGGCGCACGTACAGCGGGTAGAGGTACAGCTCCTCCGGCCGCCAGACCAGGGCCGCCTCCAGGCTCTGCCGCCACGTGTCGGCGGTCTGCCCGTCGATGCCGTAGATCAGGTCGACGTTGAGCAGCGGGATCGCCGCGTCGCGGATCGCGCCGAGCGCCGCCTCCACCTCCGCCCGCCGCTGCGGGCGGCCGGCGGCGCGGGCCTCGGCGTCGAGGAAGCTCTGCACGCCGATGCTCACCCGCGTCGTGCCGTGCGCGGCGAGCACCGCGAGCCGCTCCGGCGTCGCGGTGGCCGGCGACGTCTCCACCGACAGCGGTACGCCGGGCAGCCGCGCGCCCAGCGTCGACGTGGCGATGTCGAACAGCTCGGTCAGCTCGCCGGCCGTCAGGTACGTCGGCGTGCCGCCGCCGAACGCCACGCGGGCGTACCCGGCGTCGCCGCCGAGGGCGTCGGCGACCCGCTCGGCCTGCCGGCGCAGCTGCCGCAGGTAAGCGGTGACCTGCTCGGCGGGCGCGCCGGTGCGGGTGAACAGGTTGCAGAAGCCGCAGCGCATCTCGCAGAACGGCACGTGCGCGTAGAGGAACAGCGCGTCGCGGGGCTCGGCCCGCCACACGTCGGCGAGCAGCGGCCGGGGCCGCAGCGCCCGGTACGACGTCTTGTGCGGGTACGCGTACAGGTACTGCTGGTACGGCGAGCCGTCGAGGCCCGCGAGGTTGCTGGTCACCATTCTCCCGGTCGCAGCGTGAAGTGGGCGTACGGGACGGTCCACACCACGTCGTGGCCGATCCGGTGGCCGGTGTGGCCGTCCTCCCCGTACGCGGTGCCGTGGTCGGAGCACACGATCGTGAACACCGGTCGCCCCCGCCCGGTGAGCAGGGCGAACAGTCGTCCGACGCGGCTGTCGACGTACTCCAAAGCGGCGGCGTGGCTGGCCAGGTCGTCGGCGTCGGCGCCGGGCAGGTAGTGCCGGTTGGGCTGGTGCAGCGCCGCGACGTTGAGGAACGTGAACAGCGGCTGCCGCGCCGGGACCCGGGGCAGCGTCTCGGCGAGCCGGTCGAGCTGCGCGTCCAGGCAGCCGGGGGCGGTGACGCCGAACTCCGGCTCCCAGTGCGCCTCGGCGAACAGGCCGGGCAGCACCGACCCGAGCGCGCCGCGCCGGTTGAAGAAGCCGACCCCGCCCACGCAGAGCGTGTGGTAGCCCTCCTGCGCGAGGGCGGTCGGCAGGTCCGCCGCGTCGAACACCCACGTCCGCTCGCCGGAGGTCTCGCTGCCGGGGAACGCCGCCGCGTACAGCCGCTCGTGCCGCCCCGGCGCGGCCGGGGTGGGCAGGAAACCGGCGAAGAAGGCGTGGTGCGCGGCGTAGGTGAAGCTGGCGGGGGAGTGCCGCCGCTCCCACCGGCCGCCAGGCAGCACCCGGGCGAGGGCGGGGGTACGCCCGGCGGCGGCCAGGTCGTCGGCCACGTCGAAGCGCAGCGTGTCCAGGGTGACCAGGCAGACGTCGTGACTTCCGATCAGCTCCCGCACGCCACCACCTCCGCCGCCCGCGTGCCGGTGGCCGTCGCTGCCGTGGCGGTGGCCCGCCAGCGTTCCCACCGGCCGCTGGTCAGCGCGTGCACCTGCTCGGCGTAGGTGTCCCGGCCGTCGGCCAGCACCCCGGGCAGCAGGTCCCCGAACGCGTTGACCTCCGCCACCGCGTGCCGCCGCCAGCCGAGCAGGAACATCAGGTCCACCCCGACGTGCAGGCTGCGCGGGAAGCACGCGGCGGCCCGTACGCAGGTCTCCATCGCCGCCGACCACGCCGCCGGGCCGGCGGCGGCCCGCAGCTCGGCCAGGTCGCCGCGCGCGTTGCCCAGGTGCAGGTTGGTCAGCGGCCCGGCGGCGGCCCGCACCACCGCGTGGGTGGGCCGCCCGGCGACGACCACCACCCGCACGTCGACGACCCGGTCGCCGAGACCCGCCTTGGGCAGCCACCGCTCCACGTGCAGCCCCTCGACGGCGAGCCGGTCGACGAGCGCGGCCACGGTCGCCTCGTCGTCGTAGGTGCGCACCCGCAGCGAGTTGAACAGCCCGTCCGGGGCGACCTCGATCGGGGTGACCGCCCGCACGCCGCGCGGGCCGACGGCCAGGGCCAGCACCCCGGCCGCCGACGAGCCGTGCGCCGGCTTGACGAACACCCGCGCCCACCCGGCGGCGGCCATCGCGGCCCGCAGGGACGCGTACCCGTCGACTGCGGGCAGCGCCGCCGGGACCGCGACCCCGGCGGCGGACAGCCGCGCGTGGCAGCGGCGCTTGTCGCACAGCGCCGCCACGTCGCCGGGGTCGTTGAGCAGCTCCGCGCCGCCGGCGGCGACCCGGGCCAGGCCGTCGACCAATCCGGTGTACGTGTCGGCGAGGCCGATCAGCTCGCCGTGCCGCGCCGGGGCGGCCGCCCGCCGCAGCAGCCGGTCCACCTGCGGGTCCTCGCCGGGGGAGTCGACGCGCACCAGCGCGCCGGCCGGCGGCGGGGCCGCCCCGGTGAGCACGTCGGCCCAGGGCAGCACCGCCGGGCGGGGCAGCCCGGCGGCGAGCACGGCGGCGGTGAACAGGCCGACGCGACGGTTGTAGGGGTTGCCGACGACGGTCAGGCGCATGTCACTCCGACACCGCCGTGTACCGGTACTCCTCGTCGTCGTCGATGTCGGGCTCCTGCGGGTCGGACAGGTCCACCGTCACGCCGGGCAGGGCGGCCCGGACCGCCGCGACGACCTCGTCGGAGACGTAGTGGTGGCTCAGGTCCAGCTTCGTGAGGTGGGTCAGCGGCTGCCCGCCGGCCAGGGCGAGCGCGCCCCGGTCGGACAGCGTGCCCAGCGACAGGTCCAGCAGCTCCAGCCGCCGCACCACCGGCGCGGCGGCCAGGGCCTCGGCGATCTCGTCGGCGTGCTCGGCGTTGCACAGCCCGAGCCGGCGCAGCGCGGGAAACCGCTGCCCGGCCAGCAGCGGGGCCAGATCGTCGACGGTCGTGTCGCCGCAGTATTCCTCGACTCCGAGCCACAGCTCCAGGTCGGTCAGCGCGGGCAGCTCGGAGTCGAGCACCGCGCGGACGAAGTCCCCGCTCAGGCCGCCGCTCTCCACCTCAAGGCGGCGCAGCCGCTCGTGGCGCACCGGCGAGAACCGGAAGTCCTCGCCGCCGCGCACCCGCAGCACCTCCAGCTTCGGGTACGCGGTCAGCAGCCGGCTGACGTCGCCGACCCGCATCCAGGAGATCTCGCACTCCTCGCTGACGATGTCGCCGAGGAACAGCGCCGTCAGGTTCGGCAGGCGCGGCGCGGCGGCGCAGAGCTGGTCGATCGGGGCGACGTTGAACGCCGCGTACCCCCAGGCGCCGACGACGAGGGCCTGCACCGACTCGCCGGCGGCGTCGACGAACCGGTCGAACGCGTCGCGGAAGCCGAGGCAGGGCTGGTGTTCGGTGCTGCTGTCCCAGTCGGGGTGGTCGATGCGCCAGGCGACGGGCCCGTCGATGGCGGGCAGCGGGCCGTCGGCGGGGACCTGGACGACCCGGAGTCCGGCGAAGGACTCGGCGTGCGACAGGACGCTCATCGCAGGCTCACTCCCCGACCGCGGTGAAGCGGTATTCGCGGCCGTTGTAGACGTCGGCCTTCTGCGGCTCCGACAGGTCGACCTCGACGCCGGGCAGGGCGGCGACGACCCGCTCGGCGGCGGCCTCGGACAGGAAGTGGTGGTGCAGGTCGAGGCGGCGCAGGTGGGCCAGCGGCCGACCGGCCAGCAGCGCCTCGGCCCCGGCGTCGGTGAGCACCCCCTTGGACAGGTCGAGCACCTCCAGCCGGTCGACCACCGGCGCGGCGGCGACGGCCGCGGCGACCCGGTCGGCGCCCTCGGCGTTGCAGACCGCGAGGTGGCGCAGCGCCGGCAGCCGGGTGCCGGCGAGCACGTCGGCGAGGTCGTCGGTGGTCGTGTCGCCGCCGTAGTCGGACCGGCCGAGCCACAGCTCCAGGCGCTCCAGCGCGGGCAGGTCGCAGCCGCCGACCGCGCGGACCACCGCACCGGGCAGCCCGCCGGTCTGGAAGGCCAGCTCCCGCAGGCCGGTGTGGCGCACCGGGGTCAGGTGCAGCTCGTTGGCCCCGCGCACCCACAGCACCTCCAGCGACGGGTACGCCGTCAGCAGCCCGGTGACGTCACCGTGCGTGAGCCAGGAGACCTCGCACTGTTCGACGGTCAGGTCGGCGAGGAAGACCGCCCGCAGGGACGTCCACCGCTGCGCCGCGTCGACCAGCAGCTCCACGGGCAGTGCCCGCTCGTACGCCGAGCCCCACTCGCCGATCACCAGGGCCCGGACCGAGTCGGCGGGCACCTCGTCGCGCAGGGCCGTGACCAGGGCCGCGAACTCCTCGGGGTCGGCCTCGAAGTCCTCGACCTCCAGCCGCCAGGCGACGGCCGACGGATCGTCGGGCAGTTTCATCCCCGGGGTGAAGGGCAGCACGGGCAGCCCGGCGAACGACGACAAGTGGGAGCGGAACACGCCAACCTCCGGCTCGACTGGTGCAGCGGCGGCGCGACCGTAACAGGCCGTACCGACAAGCTGATCACCGACCGGCCCGCCGAGGCCCGCATCTAGTCATGAGCGTCAATGTCTGGTAGAAATCCTGCAAGGCCGGCCCCCTGAATCGCAAAAATCCAACCCCCAACGGCGATACGGGAGAACCATGTCCACGACCCGCCCCACGCTGCGCCGCCGAGCGGTGACCCTGCTCGTCGCCGCGCTCGCGGCCCTCGGCGTCACGCTCGGCTTCGCCAGCCCCGCCCTGGCGATCACCCACTCCAGCGCCGCGTCCCAGCTGTCGGCCGCCGGCATCTCCTGGACCTCCAGCGGCAACTGCAGCGACCGCTACACCGCCACCTGCACGTCGTTCGACGGCATCCGGCAGGCCACCATCGACGGGATCATCACGTTCAAGCGGGTCAGCGGCTGCGCGATCACCATCACCGCCGGCACCGAGGTCGGCCACGCCGACGGCGCCTACAGCCACTGGACCGGCTACAAGCTCGACATCGGCCTGACCACCTGCGTGCAGAACTACATCTCGGCGCACTTCGCCTACGTCGGCTACATCGCCGGCTTCGGCTACCAGTACCGGTCCGCCTCCGGGAACCTGTACACCAAGGAAGGCAACCACTGGGACATCCTGTACTACACCTGCGGCTGCTGACCTCGTAGGCCGACAGCCGCCGCCCGGCACGACGTCCCGCCGGGCGGCGGCTGTCCGGCTACGACGCCCGCGCCGCCGGGCACCTCACCTGACGGCCGTCTCCGGGGCCGCCGCCGCGACGTCCTCGGCGGGCTGCTCGGCTGCCCCGGCCAGCTCGTTCAGCTCGCCGATCTCGGCGGCGAGGCGGTCCACGCCGACCTGCTGCCGCGGCTTCACCGTCGGAAACTCGGCGGTCTCCCCGCCACCGGCCGCGGCGGCCATCACGGCGGCGGCGGCCAGGTCGGCCACCCGCTTCGCCTCCCGCTGCACCCGGGCCCGCACGTCCTTGGCGTGCCGCTCGGCCGAGTCGGCGGCGTTGCGCGCCTCCTCCAGCCGGTTCGCCTCCGCCGTGAGTTCCTGGCGGACCTGGGCGAGGTGCTGCTGCAACTGGTTGACCTCGTTCTCCAGCGCCGCGCCCTCCTGGCGGATCTGCGCGAGCTGCTGCTGGGCGGTGTCCAGCTCGGCGTGCAGCTGCGTCAACGCCTGCCGCTGGCTGCCCACCTCCTGCTGCACGGCGGTGAGCTGCTCCTGGTGCGCGGTCGCCTGCTCGTCGGCGCGCTTGCGCACCTCCGTCGAGTACTGCTGCGCCTCGGCGATCAGCGTGGCGATCTTCTCCTCGGCGGCGGTGAGCTGCCCGGCCACGTCCCGCTCGGCCGCCGCCCGGTGCTCGGCCAGCTCCTGCTCGGCCGCCGCCCGCCGCTCGTTGATCTCCCGCTCCACGTTGACCCGCCACTGGGCCAGCTCCTGCTGGCTCTGCGCCCGCGCCGCCTGCACCTCCTGCTGGATCTGGGTGCGGGCCGCCTTGGTCAGCGCCTCAGCCGCCGCCCGCGCCTGCTCCACCTGCTGGGCGGTCAGCTCGTTGATCCGCTTCGCCTCCTGCTGGGCCTGCTCGTGCGCGGCCTCACCGTCGGTCCGGAGCTGCTCCACCAGCTCCTGCACGTCCGCGAGCTGCGCCTCTGCCGCCGAACGCCGCTCCTCGTACGCCTTCTCCTGCTCGGCGCGCCGCGCCGACAGCTCCGCCTCCAGGTCGTGCAGCGCCTGGGCGGCGTGCTCCCGCGCCTCCACCAGGATCCGCTCCGCCTCGGCCTGCAGGTCGCCGGCCCGCTGCGCGGCGGTGTCCGTGATCGCTGCGGCCTGCTTCTCGGCGAGCGCGAGGATCTGGTCGACCATCGGCCCCAGGTCCCGGAACGACGCCTTGTCCACCTGCGCCGGCCGCTGGCGCAGCTCGGACACCTCCGCCTGCAGCGCCTGGAACTGGAGGGTCAGGTTGCGCAACTGGTGCTGCGCCCGGTCCCGGTCGGCGGTCAGTGCCGAGGCCGCGGCCTCGACCTGCTCGACGTACCGGTCGACCTGGCGCTTGTCGTAGCCACGCAACGCCTGCTCGAAGCTCGGCCGCCCGTTCGGCTCGTTGCGTACCGCGAAGGTTTCCCCGCCGTGGGACATCCGGCATCCTCCGTAGAGTCGGACCTATCCGAGAGCCGGCGGTGCGGCCGCCGGGCGTGATGGGGCGCAACGTTACCGGCGTCGCCGCTCGCCGCACACCCCACCCCGCCCGGACCCGGTGTCGCGGCCGGCCGCGACGGCCCTGGCCGGGGCCGGCTGCCCCCGCCGGGTCCGCCGCCAGGCCGGGCCGCCGCGTCCCGCGCGTGAACCCGCCCGTTGTACGTGACACAACGCGATGGTCCGCCCCGGCGGCACCCCCCGCCATGGTCCCTTTGCTCTGCACCCACGGACGCAACGCTCCACGCAGCGCGACGGTCCGACGTGGCCCTCGGCCATCCGCGATCTCGCATGTGCACAGGTAGGCGGCAGTGTTGCGGATATAGGTGCAGAGCAAAGGGGATGCGGGATGCCCTGCCAGGTCGACGGGACATGACGCAGAGTCACGCCGACCGGCACGGGGAAGCGCCCGCCGGAGCTAGTCACGGAACGTCATCGGCTGCTGGCCTCGCCCTGCCTCGCGGAAAGAGGCGAGGTGAGGCGCGGCGGTTGCTCAGGTCATCCCACTGACGGCGCTGGGGCCGGATCCGCTGTCACCGCAGGCGAAGCGGTCGGGGGCGGTCGAGCCTGTAAGGGACGCGGTTGGGTCGAGCGGGCGATCGTTCACAGCATTCCTCCTTGTCTCCGATCGGTGGGTACCCAGGGGCCGTCAGTCGGTCGGGATGCCACGCCGTCGTTGTGCAGCGACCCATGGCCTGGTAGAGCGTTACCTGGACGAAGAGATCACCGCCGGGGAACTGGCCCGCACCGGCGTACTCGAACTCATCGGGCCGTTCCGGGCCACCTGCGTGCAGGGGATGCCGCTCGCCCTCGGCGACGTGGTGGTGCCGATGGTCGCTCGGCAGCTCACGTCCCGGTCCGTCACCGTCACAGGGAACTGCTCGCGCTACCACCACCTGCTGCGTCCCCACCCACCGCGCACCTCCGCCAATGAGCGGCGGGCCTCCAGCCTGTCGGGAATGCTGCGCTTCGACATGCGGCGGGCGTACGTGCGGCGGCTGCCGGTGGCGGAGCGGCGAGCGCTGGGGAAGGCGTTCCGGCGGCTCGGCGCTTTCGAGTCGGCAATCCGACAGGCCGCCGAGCTGGAGCAGAGCTGGTGAAATTGGCCGTCGGCGGCGTGGCCAGCGGCGTTGTTTGCTCTGACCAGCCGGGGCAGCACCGTACGAATTGGCCGGCAACGGCCCGAAAGTCCATCGCCGCCGACGAAACGGACCAGCATCCCGCTGGTCGACGAGCTCGCCCGGCGCGGAGCGGCGGACATAATCCTTTGTCCGCAGGCAACCAGTTCGCCCGCAAGCGGCGTACCAGATGATCCGCCGCCGCAAGGGCATCGCCTAACTTCAAGCTTGGAGAGGAGGACGGTTGTCCCCGTCCGACCACCCCTTCCACCTCTGGATCGCCCGCGATGCGCAGGTGACCGCTGTCGCCCTGACCGAGATGCGGATGAGCGGCAGGGCGAACGTGCATGAGTGGGGCAGCATCACGGAGGTGACCCCCGGCAAACAGATCACCGGGAGCGCGGCTAGCAAGCGCGCCACCATCCAGCTCATCGCGGTGGCCATCGTCTCCCTGTACGTCTGCGGCCTGGCGTCCGCCGCCTACTGGTGGTTGCTCCTGATCGTGGACCTGGCCCTCGTTCTGCTGGCGGTTGCCGCCGGGTTCAAGGCGGCCAGGCGGAGCACCGTGGTCGCCCCCGACATCGACCTCTACCCAGGCATCCACCGCCTGCTCACCACGCACGAGGAACGGCTGTCGTTCCGGGATCTCCAGGCCCTGGCGGAGCGGATCGGCAGAACCCTCCCCGCTCTGGACAGTCTGGTCGACCCGAGCGACGCCGCCGAGTTGGTGGCGGAGAGCCTCTGGGAGGGCGCGGCGGTTCTGGCGCGCAGGCAGGAGATCCGCGAGGTGCGCGACGAACTGGGCCGGCACGCGTCGGACGGCACCGTCGAGACGAACCGCGCCCGCCTCGACCTTCAGAGTCAGCAGCAGCGGGCCGGCGACCTGTGGGAAGAGGTCAATGCGGACCTCGCGAGGCTGACGTCCCATCTGATGGCGACCGCAGCGGCGGGGGAGATGTTCGTCCGCGACCAGGATCTTGATGACACGTTGCAGCGCACGGGGGCGGCCCTCGACAAGCTGTCGCTCGACGGCTCCCACGCCGGGGCCTACGCGGGCGAGCAGCTCGCCGACGAGACGACGGCCGTGTTGACGGCCTACCGCGAGCTGAACGACCTGTACGGCGGAAAGTCCTAGCAGCACCGACAACCGAATCGACCGCGACGCACACTGGGGGCTTGATGCGGGCGCAGGAACGCGTGGTCCGCGCGCCGACCTGTACGCGCTCGGCTGCGTCCTGTTCGAACTGTTGACCGGCCGACCGCTGTACCGGGCGGAGAGCGTGCTCGGCGTCCTGCACCGGCACCTGAGCGATCCGTACCGTCGGTCGCCGACCACCGGGCCGGCGTGCCCGACGACCGGGTCCGGCTCGTCGCGCGGCTGCTCGCGAAGGACCCGCAGGACCGACCGGCGTCGGCCATCGAGGTGTACGAGGTGCTGGCCCCCTTCAGGGCGGTCGAGGCCGGCATCGCCTCCGACGTCCCGATGACGATGGCCGACGGCCGGCAGGTCGACCCGACGATGCCCTGCCGTCACCCGTTCGGCCCGCTGCCGCCGAGGGAACCCGCTGCCCCGGGCGGCGCGGGGGTCGTCCGGCCGCGCGCCGTGCCGGAGGTCGTCGAGCCGCCTTCGCTCGACGAGTTGGCGCAGCTCCAGGAGCGCGTCCCGCCGGGCGCTGCCCGAGTTCCTGCGGCTCGCCGCCGACCTCGCCGGGCGGCCGAGACCCGACCGGGAACTCATCTGGAACTGCCGCCAGCAGGCAGCCGTGTGTCAGGTTGAGCTGGCGAGGGCGCGGCGGCCCTGGCCGAGCTGCGGGCGCTGCCGGCTGGGGCCGGCGAACTGTTCGCCCTGCGGCAACACATCGCCATGCTCGCCGCCGGGTTGGGCGAGGTGGCCGACGCCAGGCGGCAGCTCCGGGCCCCGCTGGGCGACGTGGCACGCGCGCACGGCAGCGGATCCCCGGCCGCCGAGGAGATCGAGGCGCCTTTGCTCCACCTGGACCGGCTGGAGGACGACCGGCGAGGTGAGTGAGTCACCGACGACGACAGGCGTGAACTGCGGTCAGAACGTGGCGATCGGGTTGACCGGGCTGCCGGAGGTGCCGGCGAAGCGGACCGGTGCGACTGCGAGGTGGAAGTCCCACTGGCCGAGCTCGGCGGCCGTCGCCGCGCACGCCTCCAGGTCGCAGTTGTCGAGCAGCCACAGACCCATCGCGACAAGGCCAACAGCGTGAACCGGCATCAACACGTCGTCGTACCCCGACGGCTGAACGTCCTGCGGGGTGTCGGCGGCGATCAGCGCGACGCCGCGTTCGTGCAGCCACGGCAGGCAGGACGCGTGCCAGCCGGCCTGCGTGAAACCGATGGACTCGCCGGCCTCGTGTCGGGCGCGGCCATAGCCGGTCCGTAGGAGCACCGCATCGCCGGAGCGCACCCGCACACCCTGGCGGCGCTCGGCCTCCTCGAGATCGTCGGGAAACACACCCTGCCCCGGTGCCAACCACGGCACACCCCGGGCCCTCGCGACGTCCAGCAGGACGCCACGCGTGATGATGCCGTTCGCCGCCGCCGTGACGGCCGCCCACGCCGATCCCGTCGCGGGGTCGACCAACGAGTGCGACCGTCCGTTGTACATCGTGCCGTCCCAGAAGACGTGGCACGGCGAGTCGACGTGGGTGAGCGTGTTGCCGTGGAACGTGATGCCGATCCGCTCGGACGAGAAGCCCCAGCGCCGGTCGGCGTGGAAGCCGGGCACGGGCATGTTCTCGGCACCCGGCATGTCGGCGGCGCACGGGCACGACGTCGTCGCCCGTTCCATCTCTTCCGGTGCGGCAACCTCCCACGCGCACGACACGCTCCTACCGTGGCGGACGGCCCGCGCCGCCGCCAGCCGGACGTCGTCGGTGATGTGGTTCAGGGTGCCGAGCTGGTCTTCGTCGCCCCACCGTCCCCAGTTCGACAGCAGGTTGAAATACCCGAGCACGTCGTCCTGTGTCGGTATCGCTCGCCCTGCCGTCATCCCAGCATCGCTCCTCCGGTCATGCGGTGTGAAACACCGCAGGCAGGGTATCCCGCCGTCGGATCGAAGACCGTGGTGACCGGCCGATCAATAGAATCGTCTGCTCCGCCGGCCGCGCACCCGGCATACGTGGCCGGGCAGATTGTCGGCGACTTCCACGCACGCTCCGCCGTTGTCGCCGCTGCGGGTGCTCTTACGCCATTGGGCGCGGGCCAGTTCAGCCATGGTGGACCTCTCCAATGATCTTGTTGATCAGCTCTCTCGATTTGCTCATCGAGAGCCAGTCGACCCAAGCTCGCCCACACCTTCTCGTATGCGGCGATCTCGTCTGGCCTGTCCAGGTAGAGAGCGCCGGTCAGTGACTCGCTGTAGATGTCGGAGGGATCGGGCTCGGCCCTGTTGCGGAGGGGAAAGTCGAGCATCATGAAGGTTCCGGCGAGTGCGCCGTAGCTGAACTGCCGATCTGCTTGAGCAGCAGCGCCTAGGCGGGCACCGAACTGACCACAGGGGCCTTCGGTAGCCGTCGCCGCAGGATCCCTTGCCGCTGAAGCCGAACGCTGATGAACTGATCCAACTCCTCTTCGCTCATGTCGGTGCGATGCTGGAAGACGCCTCGGGCGTATGCCTCGGTTTGGAGCAGGCCCGGGATCAGCGAGTCGTCATGGCCGCGTAGCCGGGATGCGGCGGACTCCAGCCCCACGTACATCTCGAACCAGTCGGGGATGGCGTCGCCGTACGAGTGCCACCAGCCCTTGGCCCTGGTCTCGGCCGCCAGGGCGGTCAGGGCCTTGGTCAGCTCGCGCGTCGCTCCGTACACCTGGCACATGCCCTGGACGTCGATGGGCCGGACGGCGCCCAGGCCGCTCTCGATTCCCGGCTTCTCTCGGTGTTGCATTTTGTTACCTGCATCTTGGCTTCGGTGAAACATCGGAATGGTGCCCTGGGAGTGATTCGGGAGGTGGGCGACCAATCGATCGGTCTGCGCTTCCGACCCTACAAGACGCCTCCGACGAGAGCTGTCACCGTGCAATTCCCACGCGGTGCCGGGTAGAGCCGATCGGGCCGGGATCTTACCCCTGGCCTGCGCGGCATCGATGTGCAACGATGACGCCTCGAAGTGCCGAATGGCTGTTGTCGACCGGTGGCGCAATGCGCCGACCCGGCCGATCGTCGTGGAAAGGGGGCGCCCGGCTCTTGTCGTCGATACTTCTCTTCGTCGTCGGTGCCGCACTGCTGGTCTACAGTGCGGAAAAGCTGATCTCCTATCTCGTCGGTGCCGCGTCGGGCCTGCGCGTCTCGGTCTTTCTGCTCGCGATCATCTTCACCGGAATAGAGTTCGACGACGTCGCCTTCGGGGTGGCGCTCAACATGGAGGATCTCAGCGGCGTCGCGCTCGGCACCGTCTTCGGCACGGCGATCTCGATGATCGGGGTGGTGCTCGCCCTCGCCGCGATCATCTCGCCCACCCGGGTCGCCGTCCCGGGCCGCTACCTCGCCCTGTTCGCCGTCGCGCCGCTGGTGCTGATCCCCTTCCTCGTGTTCGGGCCCCTCACCCCGCTCTACGGCGTGCTGCTCCTGCTGCTGTTCGCGCTCTTCCTCGGCTACGTGGCCAGGCGGGAGCTTCGGCGGGGCACACCGGCCGCCGGCAGGGCACCCTTCGTCGTGCCGATGCCGTTCGACCGGGCCCGGCCGCTTCCCGGCTGGGCGGCGATCGGGCTGGCCGTCGTCGCGCTCGTCGGCCTCGTCGTCGGTGCGGCCATGACCAGCATCGGCACCGAGGGCCTGCTGGAGGAGTTCCGGATCCAGGGGGCCCTGTTCGGTGCCACCATCGCCACCCTCGTCCTCACCCTCGAGGACGTGCTCCTGACCGTCGAACCCACCCGCAGGGGCGCCGCCGACATCGGCATCGCGAACGTCGTCGGCAGCGTCGTGTTCGGTGTGACCGGGAAGCTCGGCATCATCCTGCTCGCCGGGGGCAGCGTCGTCGTCGGCGACGAGGTGCTCGCCTGGCACCTCCCGGTGCTCGTCGGCATGACCGTCCTCGCCGCCGGCTTCCTCTCCACCGGCCGGCTGCGGCGCTGGCACGGGTACGTGCTGCTCGCCGCCTACGTCGCCTACTGGGTCGTCAGCTTCGCCGTCTTCGGTGAAGCGCCGGTCGAGGCCGACTGACCGGCGCTGTCGCGGCCAGACCCGACAGAAGCGGCGCGCGAAGTGTCGGGTGCCCGGCACCGGTGTCGCCGCACGATGGGGGCATGGACGACACGACCCTGGTATCCCGGTTCCTTCGCGACGGCTTCGTGAAGCTGCCGGGCGCCGTCGCACCGCGCGTGGCCGCGGACTGCGCGCGGCTGCTGTGGCGGGAGACGGGCTGTGACCCGGACGACCCGGCCACGTGGACGAAGCCCGTGCACTGGGTGCCCGGCCTGGCCCAGGGCCCGTTCGCCGCCGCGCCCAACTCGCCGTTCCTCCACCACGCGTACGACCTGCTCGTCGGGCCGGGACGCTGGGAGCCGCGTTACTCGCTGGGCACGTTCCCGCTGCGTTTCCCGCACCCCGACGAGCCGAACGACGCCGGCTGGCACATCGAGGGCAGCTACCTGCCGGAGGGGGCGAACTGGTACTTCACGAACCTGCGCTCCCAGGGGCGGGCGCTGCTGATGCTGTTCCTGTTCAGCGAGGTAGGCCAGGAGGACGCACCGACCCGGATCCGGGTCGGCTCGCACCTCGACGTGCCGAGGGTGCTCGAGAAGTACGGCGAGGACGGGGCGAGCGGGCTGGACATCGCGCCCGACCTGGTGGCCGCCTCCGACCACCGGCCCCTCGCCCTGGCCACCGGCTCCCCGGGCGACGTGTTCCTGTGCCACCCGTTCCTGGTGCACGCGGCGCAACCCCACCACGGGACGCGGCCCCGCTTCCTGGCCCAGCCGCCCCTGATGCCGGCCGCGCCGTACGAGCTGGAGCGGGCCGACGGCGCGTACTCTCCCGTGGAGATCGCGATCCGCCAGGGCCTCGGGTGGGCATAGGCGGCTGACGAAGACGAGGGAGGCGGGACAACGGTGGGTCTGCGGGTGACTGGCCGCAACGCGCGATTCCAGCAGTGGGAGGCGCTGCTGCGTAACCGGACCAAGCGGCAGCGCCGCGGCGAGTTCCTCGTGCAGGGCGTACGCCCGATCGCCGTGGCCATCGAGCACGGCTGGCAGATCCGGGAGCTGCTCTACGACGCCGACGTCCAGCTGTCCGGCTGGGCACGCGAGACCCTGGACGCGGTCCGGGCCGAGAGGTTCGCCGTTTCCGGTGAGCTGATGCACGAACTGGGCGGCAAGGCGGACGCGGTTCCCGAGCTGCTGGCCGTGGTCGCGCTGCCGGAGGACGACCTGTCCCGCATCCCGGCCGGGCCGACCACGCTCACCGTCGTGTTCGACCGGCCCACCAGCCCCGGCAACATCGGCACCCTCATCCGGTCCGCGGACGCCTTCGGCGCGTCCGGCGTCATCGTCACCGGCCACGCCGCCGACGTGTACGACCCGAAGGCGGTGCGGGCGAGCACCGGCTCGCTCTTCGCGCTGCCCGTGGTCCGGGCGCCCGCACCCCAGGCCGTCCTGTCCTGGGTCGCCGGACTTCGCGCCGACGGAATCGGCGTCGGCGTGGTGGGCACCGACGAGCACGGCCCACTGGAGGCCGCCGAGTACGACTTCACGCAGCCCACGCTGCTCCTGATCGGCAACGAGACCACCGGTCTCAGCGCCGGCTGGCGGGCGGCCTGCGACCAGCTCGTCCGGATCCCGATGACCGGGGCCGCCAGTTCCCTGAACGCGGCGGCCGCCGCGACCGTCGTGCTCTACGAGTCGGCACGCCAGCGCAGCGGTGCCGCCCGGGGGTGTCAGGCGGTGCCCTGACTGGCCGAGGGCGTGCCGAGGAGCCGCTCGATGAGCCGGGTCTCGCCCGGCCAGGCGGCCAACAGGACGTCCCGGGGCACCTGCCGGCCGGCGTAGCGCAGGGCGAGCGCCACCACGACGATGTCGTCGAGGGGGCCGATGACGGGCAGGAACTCGGGGATCAGGTCGACGGGGCTGGCCACCCACAGGCCGGCGAGCAGGATGGCGAGCTTCGCCCGGCGGGGCACCCGGGGATCCCGGCGCAGCCGCCGGACCATGGTGACGCAGTCCGGGACGAAGGCGGCGAGGTCCCGCAGCAGGCCGGGCGGGAGCCGGCGGGCCAGCAGGATCAGCAGCGCCCAGGAGGCGCCCAGCAGCGCGACCGCGCCGGCCAGGGCAACGGCCCAGTCGCGCAAGGCCAGGTCGTGATCGAGTACGGGGTGCACGACTGGTCAACGTAGTCGCGACCCCCGGGGACGTGGGCAGGAGGTGCGGGTGTCAGCAGGAGCCCTCGTGCCAGCTGAGCTGCGTCACCGTCACCGGAAGATAGAAGATGTTGCCACCGGGGGGCGTGCAGAGCGTGTAGTAGCTCGTCGACCCGTCCGGCCAGGTGTAGGAGTAGCTCATGTCGACGTTGCGGGGCGTGTAGTTGTAGTAGGTCTTCGCCGGGGCGCTGCCGGACCACTCGCCGGCGCTCACCAGGGACGGAGTCTCCACGGGGGCGGGGTTCGGGTACGCCCAGTTGGGCCAGACGCAGAACGTGCCCTGCGCGCAGTTCCCAGGCGGCCATGCTTCTGCCGCCCCGGAAGGCGCCGCCGACGCGGCGGGCGCGGTGGCCAGCAGGCTCGCGGCGGATACGGCAAGGGCAAGGGACCTCAGCAGCACGGCGTTCCTCCCAAAAATCATTGACGTACGTCAAATTAACGGCGGAAAGTTGAGCGGTCAAGAACTTGGTCATGATCCCTGGTCGAGCAGGCTTTCGACCGTTCCGAAAACCGCGGCCACACCGGCTCGTCCACAAGGGATAAACTGTTGTCTCACCGGAGCCCGGCGGCCCGGGCCCCATCGGAGGACGGGATGTCTGGACCGACCTGTTCGTAGGCCTGCTCAGGCTGCCGTCCCCCGAATGGTTCGTCGTGATCTCCATCGCGGTCGGGGAGGAGGCGTCGATGAATCTGACGGAAGGTCCACGCCGGACGGCGACACGACGCTGGCCCTGGGTGCTCGCCGGTGTCGGCATGGTGGCGTTGGTGTGGTACCTGGCGGGGCCGGTCGTCGGGGACTACCTCGACGCGGACCTGCCCACCCGTGACCAGATGAGCAGCGTGGCCTCTCTCTGGGTCGCCATGGTGAGCCTGTTGGTGTCCACGATCGCGGTCTGGTCGCAGCACCGGCAGGCGTCCCGTTCGGCGCCCGTGAGCGTGCCTTCGGTGGCCGATGTGGCCGAACAACTCGGCCAGGCGGTGCAGCATCAGTGGGAAGGGGAGGAAGAGCGCCGCCGCATCCATGATCCGGTCGCCCTGTCCCTGCGCTGGAAGGCCGTCGACACGTTCTTCGACCACAAGAAGAACATCGGCCGGTCTCCGGCACGCGCACAGAGCCGACCGATCCAGTTGGACGGGCGGCTCAGCGAGATCGCGCAGGTGTACCTGAGCATTCCGTCCAGGCGGCTGGTCGTCCTGGGTTCCGACGGGTCGGGGAAGACGGTCCTGGCGGCGCGGTTGGCGCTGGATCTGCTGCAGGTGCGCCAGCCCGGGGACCGGGTGCCGGTCATCGTCAGCGTCGCCGCCTGGGACCCGACCACCACGGACCTGGCCGGTTGGTTGACCGCGAAGCTGGCACGCGACTATCCAGGGTTGGCCCCAGCGCGGTCCGGGCTCCCGAACCTGGCCGCCGAACTGCTCAAGGCCCACATGATCCTGCCGATCCTCGACGGATTCGACGAGATCCCCAGGGGTCTGCGCAACCGGGCGCTGAAGCGGCTCAACGACGTCCCGAGAATGCCTCTCGTCCTCACCAGCAGGCCCACCGAGTACACCGCTGCCATCGGCAGGGGACGTGTTCTCAGTGGGGCTGCCGGCATCGAGTTGGCCGCACTCGATCTGCACGACATCGAGGACTACCTCTCCCGCACCACCCGTCGGGAGGTCCTCCGCGACGGTGACCACTGCGGAGTGTGGGATCCGGTCCTGGACAGGCTCCGTGAGCAGCCGGCGCACCCGGCCAACAGCGCGGTACGGCGGGCGTTGTCCACGCCGCTCATGCTCTCCCTGGCCCGCACCGTCTATGGGGACACGCCCGAGCACGATCCGCTTGAGCTGCTCGACGCGGCCCGGTTTCCCGACTGCGAGGCCATCGAACGACACCTCGTCGCCGCCTACCTGCCCGCCGTGTACGAACACGCTGGCAGGAACGGGCGCCACTGGCCGCCCGAGCGCGCCCACCGTTGGTTGGCCCACCTCGCCTCGCACCTCGACCAGTCCGACAGCCGCGACATCGCCTGGTGGCGCCTACGGAACGGCATACCCAAGGTGCACCGCTTCTGGGCGTTTCTCGTCGCGTTCTATCCCGCAGCGACGTTCGGCGGATTCGGGTTGTCGCGGGCGCTTCATCTCGAGCCGGTTTCCTTCGTGGGGCCACTGATGGGGGGCTTCGTGGCGCAGGTGCTGGCCAACGTCACCTGCGTGCCCGCGGAGGGGCCCGATCCCGCCCGCACGCGTTTCGACTTCCGCCGTCGCCTCCCGCACCTGGTGAGCATGCTCTGGCTCGGGCTCATGGCTGGGCTGACGGCCGGCAGCATTCTCGCCTGGCTCATCGGGCCCCCGATCGGGTCCTCGTTCGTGATCGCATTCGGATTGGCCCTCGGGTTGTCGATGGCGGTCACGGCCGCATCGCACAGCTGGATCGACATCGACACGGAGGTCAGCCCCGCGAGCGCCCTGTCCGGTGATCGGAGGCACACGATCCTGACCCTGCTCCAACTGGGCTGCGCGGTGTCCGTGTTCGCGTCGTTCATCTCCGGGCCGGTGTATGGCGTCGTGGTCGGGCTCGCGACCGGGCTCATGTGGGCACTCACGAGCGCGTGGGGGCAATGGCTGGTCCTGATACGACTCTGGCTGCCCCTGCGGGGCCGCCTGCCGTGGCGCACGTTCGCCTTCCTGTCGGACGCGCGAGACCGGGGTGTGCTGCGTCAGGTCGGAGCTGTCTACCAGTTCCGCCACGCACGGCTCCAGCATTACCTGTCGGGGGCTGACCGGGCCTGATCCGGGCTCCTGGCCCCTGGCCCCGCACCCGTGCCCGGCGGCCACCTTCGGCCTGACCGAGGACGTCTTGCGTCACTGTGCAGCTGACGCCGACAAGGGCTGCGCATAGGGCAATCTTCGAGAACCGGGGTGGTGGCCGGCGGTGTGAAACTCATGGATCTCTTACTCCCGGAAGGCGGAGTCATCATGAGTAACGACACCGTGCTCATACTTTTTCCCATCGCTGTCGGCATCGTCATGCTCGGGCTCGGCCTCACGCTGACCCTCGACGACTTCCGCCGCGTGGTGCGCTACCCCAAGGCGATGGTCGTCTGTCTGGTCTCCCAGATGCTGATCCTGCCGGCGATCTGCCTGGGCCTGGTCGTCGCGTTCGACCTGCGGCCCGAGCTGGCGGTCGGCATGATGCTGCTCGCCGCCTCGCCGGGCGGCAGCACCGCCAGCCTCTACAGTCACCTGTTCAAGGGTGACCTCGCGCTCAACATCTCGCTGACCGCCGTCAACTCCGTGCTCGCGCTGTTCACCCTGCCGGTCATCGTGAACCTGTCGGTCGCGGGCTTCGTCGGTTCGGACAGCTCGATCGGCCTCCAGTTCGACAAGGTGATCCAGGTGTTCGCCCTGGTGCTGATCCCGATCGCGATCGGCATGGCCATCCGGGCGAGATTCACCGACGCCGCCCTGCGGCTGGAGCGCGCCGTCAAGGTCCTGTCGGTGGTGGTGCTGATCCTGATGATCTCCAGTGTGATCGCCGGCCTCGGCTCGGAGGTGTTCGACATCCTCGGCGAGATCATCCTCGCGGTGGTGGCGTTCAACCTGATCAGCATGGGCCTCGGCTACTTCGGCCCCCGGCTGCTGCGCGTCGGCGAGCGGGAGTCGATCGCCTCGGCCTTCGAGATCGGCCTGCACAACGCCAGCCTGGCCATCACCATCGGGATGAGCCCGACGCTGCTCGACAACTCGACGATGGCGATGCCGTCGGTGACGTACGGCTTCGTCATGTTCTTCACCGCCGCCGTCTTCGGTGTCGTCGTCTCCCGGCGGGTGCGCGCGGGCACCGCCACCGGCGACTTCTCGGCGGCCCCGAGCCGGGTGTGACGCCGCTGCCGCGCCGGATCCGATCCCGGTCGGGTCCGGCGCGGCCGTGGTCGCGCCCGTCGCCCTGGCCGGTGCTGGTGCGGGCGTGCGCCGGGACGCGGGGCGGCGGCGTTGACGGTGGCTGACGGCTGCCGTAACGTCATAGCGACGCATGTCGATGGATGGTCGGGTCGTCCGGGTCTGAGGCCGCATCCACCTGGCGATTCCGGGCAGTTCGCCATGCGGGTCGCCGCGTCCGTCAGCAACCGGGCCATGGGAAGCCGCCGGCCCGCCGGGGACTGTTAACGCTAACACCACCACCCGCCCCTCGCCCCTCTCCACCACGCCCCACCCTGCCCCGCCGCCACCCCGCTCCGCCCATCTCCACGCTCGCCGATCTTGCAGTTCGGGCCCCTCGCATGGGCGGTCGGCGCCATGTGTCGGGGCCGCAGGTGCAAGATCGGCGGACGGGCGTGGCGGAGGTGAGGCGGAAGCGGAGAGGGACACGGGGGTGGCCGGACCGAAGGAGAGAAGTCATGGGGAATCGAAAGCGGCTGGCCCTGCTGGCCGTCAGCACGGCCGCGACCGTCACCGTCGCGGCCGCCGGGGTGGCCGTGGCGCAGGCGGCGGCGGCCGGGTGCGCCGTACGCTACGCGGTGTCGTCGCAGTGGTCGGGCGGCTTCAACGCCGACGTCACCGTCACCAATCTCGGTGACCCGCTGACCTCCTGGCGGCTCACCTGGACCTACGCCGCGGGGCAGCAGGCGACCCAGGCGTGGAACGCCACCGTGACCCAGAGCGGCGCCCAGGTGACCGCGACCAACGTCGCGTACAACGGCGCGGTCGCCACCAACGGCACCGTCGGTTTCGGCTTCACCGGTTCGTGGAGCGGCGCGAACCCGGTGCCCACCAACTTCGCGGTCAACGGGGTGACCTGCAACGGCCCGACGACCCCGACGACCCCGCCGCCCACCACCACTGCGCCGCCCACGACGCCGCCGCCCACCACGCCGCCGCCGATCGGCGACTACCCGCCGTCGGGCCGGCTGTGCAACAGCACCGACGCGATCGACATCGGCAAGTACTGGATCCCCAACAACCAGTGGGGCGCCGGCACCGGCTCGGGCAGCCAGTGCATCTGGACCAGCGGCGGCTCCGGTGACCGCATCTCGTGGGGCACCAGCTACAACTGGAGCGGCCAGGCCGGCACCGTCAAGTCGTTCGCGGCGGCGATCCTGGGCTGGCACTGGGGCTGGCGGCGGCAGAACACCGGGCTGCCCGTGCAGCTGTCCGCCAACCGCAACGTCAACACCAGCTGGCAGTTCACCGTCACGCAGAACGGCACCGTCAACCAGAACGTCGCCTACGACTGCTGGCTGCACCCGATCGCCAACCCGGGCTCCGCCGACCAGCCCTCGGACGAGCTGATGATCTGGCTCTACCGCTCCAACGCGTCCCCCGCCGGCAGCCGCCAGGGCACGGTCACCATCGCCGGCACGACCTGGGAGATCTGGCGCGGCTACGTCGGCACGTGGAACGTCTACTCGTACGTGCGGACCAGCAACACCACCAACGTGAACCTCAACATCCGCGACTTCACCAACGACCTGGTCGCCCGGGGCTGGATGAGCAGCTCCAAGTACCTGACCAGCGTCCAGGCGGGGCCGGAGATCTTCACCGGCAACGGCCAGGTCACCACCAGCACCTACTCGGTGACCATCAACTGACGCGGGCGGCCGGTCGGGCGTGACTGCCCGGCCGGCCGCGCCCGGCCACCCGGGCCTGCGCCACCGGAACCGCCCCGGTCAGGGCGACGACGGCGCGTCCGGGGGTGCCGTGCAGGCCGGCGGAAGGTGGAACCAGCGCAGTGCCTCGACGCCCGACGGCAGGCCGGTCGAGCCCTCGTCGAGGCGGTCGTCGCGGCCGGCGAGGATCCGCCGCGCCTCGCGCAGGTGTCCGGCCAGGGCCTCCTCGCCGACCCGTTCCCGCCGGCCGACGGCCATAGGGCCGCCGGTCAGCAGGGGTCCCAGGTCGGTCAGGCGCAGCGGCCGCCCCGGGCCGCGGTGGTGCCGCCACAGGCCGCTGCCGACGTCGAACCGGTAGTCGGTCAGCAGCCGGTGCCCGTGCCGGGCGATCAGGTCGACCGCGTCGACGAGATAGTCGGCGACCACGTCGGAGATGAAGTAGGTGAAGGTGATCCGCGCCCAGCCGGGCTTGATCCCCTCGCAGCCGAGGGCGATCTCCTCCCGGAACGCGCGGGAGCGCTCCTCGTCGATCGCCAGCAGGCGGTGCCCGTAGGGCCCCGCGCAGGAGCAGCCCCCGCGCGCCTGGATGCCGAACAGGTCGTTGAGCAGCGCGACGACGAAGTTGTGGTGCAGGTGACGGTCGCCGTGGCGGATCTGCACCGACACGATGGGCAGCCGCCGGGCCCGGGTGCCGCCCAGGACCTCGATCCCCGGGTTCGCCGACCAGCGGCGCAGCGCCCGCGCCCACAGCCGCTCCTCGCGGGCCCGGATGACCTCGGTGCCGACGGCCTGCTTGAGGGCGAACACCAGCCCCGCCCGGATCGACTCGACGATCGCCGGCGTGCCGCCCTCCTCCCGGGCGACCGGGTCGTCGAGGTACCGGTGCCCGACCGGGTCGACGAACGCCACCGTGCCGCCGCCCGGGGTCGTCGGCACCCGGTTGCGGGCCAGGTCCCGGCGCACCACCAGGACGCCGGGCGTCTGTGGGCCGCCGACGAACTTGTGCGGCGACAGGAAGACCGCGTCCTTGCCGTCGGCGGCCCCCGGCGCCGACTCGCCCATCCGGATCGGCACGTACGGGCCGGCGGCGGCGTAGTCCCAGCACGACAGGGCGCCGTGGGCGTGCAGCAGCGCGGCGATCGCGTCGGTGTCGGAGAGGATGCCGGTGACGTTGGAGGCGGCGGAGAAGCTGCCGATGCGCAGCGGCCGGTCCGCGTACCGGGCCAGTTGCGCGGCGAGCTCCGCCCGGTCGATGTGCCCTTCGGCGTCCGCGCCGATGACGACCACCTCGGCGTACGTCTCGCGCCACGGCAGCTCGTTGGAATGGTGCTCGTAGGGGCCTACGAACACCACCGGACGCTGCCCCGGCGGGACGCGGTCGAGCAGACCGTGGCGGTGTGTCGGCCCGTGCGGCAGCCGCAGTTCGAGCATCCCGATCAGCTTGTCGACCGCCGCCGTGGCCCCCGAACCGCAGAAGACGACGACGTGCTCGTCGGTGCCGCCGACGGCGTCGTGGACGATCCGCCGGGCGTCCTCGCGCAGCCGCCCCGTGGCCAGGCCGGTGGCGGAGCTCTCGGTGTGGGTGTTGGCGTAGCGGGGCAGCACCCAGTCCCGGACGGCGTCCTCCACGAAGTCCAGGGCCCGACCCGAGGCGGTGTAGTCGGCGTACGTGATCCGGCGCGGCCCGTAGGGGCCGTCCAGCACCTCGCCCTCGCCGACGATCCCGTCCCGGATCCGGGCCAACAGCCGGTCTGCCGTGCTTGACGCGCCCAACGTGCCCAACGTGCCCATGGCGAACTGCCTCCCCGTGGCGGTGTCGGGGCAGGTCGGCGGGCGTCGATGTCCCGAGCGCCGACCCCAGTGTGCCCCATCCGGCCAAGGGACGGCGCGGCGGCCGGCCGTCCGCGTGAGCTGGTGCCGGGACCGCCTCCGGTGCGACGATCGCGACCGTCCCTGCGGCCGACACGAGGAGAACACGATGGTCAGCGGTGCCGAGTTGGACGACTGCCGGCGGGTCGCCGAGGAGGCGGCGCGGCTCGGCGGCCGGGAGCTGCTGCGGCGCTTCGGCGACCACGGGCGGGTCGACCACAAGACGGCCTCCACCGACCTGGTGAGCGAGGCGGACCGGGCCAGCGAGGCGCACATCGTCGAGCTGCTGCGCGCCCGTCGGCCCGACGACGGCATCCTCGCCGAGGAGGGCAGCGGCCACACCGGCAGCTCCGGGCTGCGCTGGGTGCTGGACCCCCTCGACGGCACCGTCAACTACGTCTCCGGAATGCCGTTCTGGTGCGTGAGCGTGGCCTGCGAGGAGGAGACGCCGGACGGCTGGCGGCCGGTCGTCGGGGTGGTCCTCGACCCGGTGCACGACGAGCTGTTCCACGCCGTCCGGGGCCGGGGCGCGTTCCGCGACGACGTCCCGCTGGCCCGGCCCGCCGGCGCCGCGCTCGACGAGGTCATCCTCGCCACCGGGTACGCCTACGACGTGGCCCACCGCAGGGTGCAGGCGGCCGTGGTCGCCGACCTGGCCGGCGACGTGCGCGGGGTGCGGATGCTCGGCTCCACCGCGCTGGCCCTGGCCTGGATCGCGGCGGGCCGCTGCGACGCGTACGTCGAGGACCGAGCCTTCCGGTGGGACTGGGCGGCCGGGCTGGTGATCGCCGTCGAGGCCGGCGCGGCCGTCGAGGTGAGCGGCAGCCGGGTGCTTGCCGCCCCGCCGGAGCTGATCGACGGGCTGCGGCCCCGGGTCGCCGCGCTGGGCTGACGCCGTCGTGGGCCGCGTCACGGTGGTGCGCCGATGGTGCGACGGGCCGCCCGGCGAGGGGGTGCGCCGGGCGGCCCGCCACGTGTGGGGAACGCTCAGGACAGAGCGCGGCGGGGCTGGGGGAGCCGCGCGGGACGGCTCAGACGAACAGGGTGTTCGGGCCGAGGCCGCAGACGACCCGCCCGTACAGCTCGGTGTTGGTGTCGGGGTTGATCAACCCGTGCAGGCTCATCGCGTTGACGTCCCGGACGATCCGCTGGATCGGCACGTCCCGGTAGATGGAGGTGCCGCCGCTGGCGGAGGCGAAGATGTCCACCGCCTCCTTGGCCAGCCGGGTCGCCCAGCCGTGGTCGGCGCGCACCCGGGCCCGCTCCTCGAGGGTCCACTCGGCGCCGGTGGCCGCCTTGGTGTCGACCAGGTCGGCGGCGTGGTACGCGTGGAACTCGGCCTGCTCGATCTTCATGAGCGCGGTGCCGACCTTCAGGTGGGTGACCGGGGCCTCGCTCTGGTTCTCGTACTCCGTGTAGGTGATCTTCCGGCCGGGCAGCCGGTCGAAGAACTCGTCGCGGGCGGACTTGGCCACGCCGACGGCCGCGCCCACGCCCGACGCCGCCGCGTTCAGCGCGGCCGGGGTACGCCAGACGGGGGAGTCGGCGTTGCCCTGCGACAGGCCCTGCGGGATCATCGCCGCGCTCATCGGGATGATGTGGCTGCTCGGGATGAACAGGTCCCGGGCCACGGTGGTGACGCTGCCGGTGGCGGTCAGGCCGGTGGTGTACCAGTCGTCCACGATCTCCAGGCTGCCGATCGGCACCAGCGCCATGATCGGCTCCGGCTCCGCGTCCGGGCGCACCACGACCACCGCGATCTCCTGCCACTGCGCGTGGTGGGCCCCGCTGATGAAGTGCCAGCTGCCGTTGACGACGAAGCCCCCGTCGGTGGGCACGGCCGTGCCGCCGACGCTGTTGGTGCCGCACACCCGGGCGTGGGGGACGGCGAACACCTCGTCCTGTGCCTCGTCGGGGAACAGGCCGGCGAGCCAGGTCGGGATCCACAGCACCGAGGTGACCCAGGCGGTGCTGGCGTCGCCCCGGCCCAGCTCGGTGGCGACCGCCACGAGCGTGCGGGTGTCCACCTCGTACCCGCCGTAGCGGCGGGGCGTGCGGAGCTTGAACAGCCCCGCCTCCTCGATCGCGGCTACCGTCTCGTCGTGCAGCCGACGATTCTCCTCCTGCCACGCCGCGTGCTTGCGGATCAGCGGGACGAGACCCGCCGCCCGCTGGACCAGCTCCTCGCGGGTGGGTGCTTCGGTGGTCGTGGACACGTGTCCTCCTCAACGGGGCGACCGGATCGACCGGGGTCGTGTCGGCCAGGCGCCCTCGACGCTGTCACACTCCGCGTGCCGCAACCTCTTCCGGATTGCCCGGCGTCATTGCCCGGCGTCCACACAGGACGGGCGGGGAAGGGCACGAGGGGAGAAGTCGGCATGCGGGGCCCGTGCCAGGCTCGCAGGTGTCGCCCGGCCTCCCCCCGGCCCGGCGGCGACCGTTGAGGGAGGAACGATGGCTTTTCCGCAGATCGTCTCGCGTGAGGAATGGACCACCGCCAGGGAGCAGCTCCTGGAGGAGGAGAAGGCGCTGACCCGCGCCCGCGACCAGCTCAGCGCCGCCCGTCGGGCCATGCCCGTGGTGCCGGTGGAGAAGGAGTACGTGTTCGACTCGCCCTCGGGCCGGGTGACGCTGCTCGACCTGTTCCAGGGCCGCCGCCAGCTCATCGTGCGGCACTTCATGTTCGCCCCGGAGGCGAAGGAGGGCTGCGTCGGCTGCTCGATGCAGGCTGACAACGTCGGGAACCTGTCGCACATGCACGCGCGGGACACCTCGTTCGTCATGATCGCCCGCGCGCCGATCGAGAAGATCGAGCAGTTCAAGGCCCGGATGGGCTGGAGCCACATCCCGTGGGTCTCGTCGTTCGGCAGCGACTTCAACTACGACTTCAACGTCTCGATGGAGAAGGGCGAGCTGCCGGCGGTCAGCTCGTTCATCCGCGACGGCGAGAAGATCTACCACGCCAGCTCGGTGTTCGACCGGGGCGGCGAGGTGTTCATCAACACCTACAACTACCTCGACGTCACCCCGCTGGGGCGGCAGGAGGAGGGGCTGGCCCACCCGTGGGACTGGTGGCGTCACCACGACCGCTACGACTCCGACGAGGCCGTCAACCCGGGCGAGAACTGGTGGACCGGGGTCAACAAGTTCCGGGTGCGCCAGGACGGCGCGCCCGCGCAGCCGGCGGAGGCCGGGACGCAGTGACGCCGGTGTGGTGGGGCGCGGCGGCGCTCCACCCGTCGGGGCGGCCGGTTCCCGGCCGGGCGGCGCAGGCCGTCCCCGGGGAGCCGGCCGCCGCCGTGTGCGCGGGGCGGCCCCGCGGAGGTGACTTCCCGCGGGTGGGGGCGGCCCCGGGTGCGCGGACGACTCAGGGGACGGTGACGCTGTGCCGGGGCGGGGGCGCCGGGGCGGGGGCGCGGCGGGGGATGCCGCCGAGCATCCGCAGCGCCGCCGCCGACGGCGAGCCGGCCTCGACCGTGAAGGTGACCAGCATCAGGTCGGGGGTGTCCTCCAGCCGCAGCGTGTGCTGGTTGACCGTCAGCGCCCCGACGACCGGGTGGGCCATGTCGTAGGTCATCGTCTCGCAGGTGCTCACCGGGTGCTCGGCCCACATGCCGGCGAACTCGGGGCTGCGCGACAGCAGCTCCTCGACCAGCCCGACGACCCGGCGGTCGCCCCGGTAGCGCCCCACGGCCATCCGCAGGTAGGCCACCACCGAGCGGGCCTTGCCCGGCCAGTCGGCGTACAGCTCGCGCATGCGCGGGTCGAGGAAGACCGACCTGCTCATGTTGGGCGCCTCGTCGAGGTGCCAGGCGAGCAGCGCGTGGCCCAGCGGGTTCCAGGCGTGCACGTCGGTCGCGGCGCCGAGCACCATCGCCGGCACGTCGGGCATCATCGCGAGCATCTGGTGCAGGGCCGGCGGCGTGGTGTGGGACCGGGCGGCCCGGCCGGTCGTCGCCCGGCCGGGGCGGGCCAGCACGAACAGGTGGGCCCGCTCGTCGCCGTCGAGCTGCAGCGCCCGGGCGACCGCGTCGAGCACCTCGTCGGACACGTTGTGCGCTTGGCCCTGCTCCAGCCGGGTGTAGTAGGAGACGCTGACCCCGGCGAGCTGGGCCAGCTCCTCGCGGCGCAGCCCGGAGACCCGCCGGCGCTCGCCGTAGCGGGTCAGGCCGGCGTCCTGCGGGCGGATGACGCCGCGTCGAGATCGGAGGAACTCGCCCAGCGGATTCATGCGACTCAGTATGACCGACGAGCATGACACTGTCAGTGGTACCCACCGTAGGAGTACCAACGGTTTCCGGCCGGGCGGGCGGAGTCCGCCGGACCCGGCCGGAGCCGGACTAGTGTCCTGATCGGACGGTCAGGCCGTCTCGGTCAGGAAGCGCAGGATGTGGGCGTTGGTGATCTCCGGCTGCTCGGTGAGCGGGACGTGCCGCGAGTCGGGGACCAGCGCGCCGGCCGACCCCTTCGGCAGGGCCTCGACGATCCGGGCGAGCTTCTCCTCGTTCATCGCGAAGGCGACGTCCTGCACGCCGAAGATGTTCAGCGTCGGCTGCGTCGGCAGGGCGCCCCACAGCGCCCCCTGCTCGGCCCCCCACTCGGGGGTGCCGAACGTCGCCGGCGGGAAGTTGGTCCGGTACATGCCCAGGGCGGCGTGCAGGTTCTCCGGCTTACCCAGGGCGGCCCGGATGTCGGCCAGGTCCTGCGTGACGTCGTAGCCGTCGCGGGAGTACTTGTGCAGCATGAACTCCAGGAAGGCCAGGTCGTTGGCGGCGACCAGCTCGTCGGCGGCGGCCATCTGGAAGAACCAGAAGTGGGCCTGGACGTTGATGCCCCGGGGGTCGAGCAGGTACTCGCCGAAGAACTGGAACGGCGGCACGTCACAGGCGACCAGCCGCGACCAGCGCTCCGGCGCCTGCACGGCCGCGGCCCACGAGACGGCGGCCCCGAAGTCGTGCCCGATCAGCACCGCCCGCTCGTCGCCGCCGAGCACCTCGTGCAGGGCGTTGACGTCGGCCACCATGTCGCGGATGTGCTCGCGGCCCGGCGGCGGGACGGAGCTGGGGGCGAAGCCGCGGGTCCACGGCGTCACCACCCGGTAGCCGGCGTCGACCAGCACCGGCACCAGGTACCGGAACGAGTTGGGGGTGAACGGGAAACCGTGCACCAGCAGGGCCAGGGGGCCCTCGCCGAACTCACGGTATGCGATGTCGACACCGTTGACGGTGACCTGTGATTGACGCATGGGATGCCTCCTCGGCGGGCATGGATTGCACCAAGACTGGCCGAGCCGAACACCCCCCGCTTCTTCCTGCGTGCTGCCTCGTTGTAATGCGCGGACCTGGGAGGGCGAGGGTGGAGTACGCACTGGTGATCTATCACGACGAGGCCGGCGAGCTGAGCCCCGCGGAGATCGACGACCACCCCCGGCACCGGGCCTGGCTCGACGAGGTGCGCCGGCGCGGGGCGTTCGCGGGCGGGCAGCGGCTCCGCCCCGGCCGCGCCGGCCGCACGGTGCGCTCCCGGGCCGGTGCCACGCTGGTCTCCGACGGGCCGTTCGTCGAGGCCCGGGAGCAGGTGGGCGGGTTCGTCCTGCTGCGCTGCGCCGACCTCGACGAGGCGACGGAGCTGGCCGCCCTGCACCCGTTCGCCGAGCTGGGCGCCATCGAGGTGAGGCCGGTCTGGAGCCGGTGACCTTCACGGTCGACGCCGCGGTGGCCGCGGCGTTCCGCCGGGAATACCGCCAGCTCGTCGGCACACTGGTCGCCCTCACCGGGGACCGGGCCCTGGCCGAGGACTGCGTGCAGGACGCGTTCGCCGCCGCGGTGCAGCGCTGGCGCGGCGAGGGCGTGCCACGCCGGCCCGGGGCCTGGCTGACGACCGTGGCGCGCAACCGGGCCGTCGACCGGCTGCGGCACGAGAGCATGGCCGCCGCCCGGCTGCGCGAGGCCGCGGTCACCCTGTCGGCGTACGACGACGCCCCGCCGGTGCCGCCGGTGATCCGCGACGCCCAGCTCCGGCTGATCTTCACCTGCTGCCATCCCGCGCTGTCGCTGACGTCGCAGGTCGCGCTGACCCTGCGTACCGTCGTGGGGTTCGGCCCGGCCGAGATCGCCCGCGCCCTCCTGGTCACGCCGGGGACCCTCGCGCAGCGGCTGGTGCGGGCCCGGCGCGGCGTCCGCGAGGCCGGCCTGCGCGGCGAGTTGCCGCCGGCCGCCGAGCTGCCCGGCCGGGCCGCCGCGGTGCGCGCGGTGCTGTACCTGCTGTTCACCGAGGGGTACGCCGCCACGGCCGGCGCGGACCTGCTGCGGCGCGGGCTGTGCGCGGAGGCCGTGCGACTGGCCCGCCTGCTGGCCCGGCTGCTGCCCGACGATCCGGAGACCCTCGGGCTGCTCGCGCTGATGCTGTTGCACGACGCCCGGCGCGACGCCCGCACGGACGCGCACGGCGACCTGGTGCCGCTGGAGCGGCAGGACCGCCGGCGGTGGGACCGGGGCCGCATCGCCGAGGGGGTGGACCTGCTGGAGCGGGCGCTGCGCCACGGGCGGCCGGGCCCCTACCAGGTGCAGGCGGCGATCGCGGCCTGCCACGCGAGCGCCCCCGACGCCGCGCGCACCGACTGGGCCCAGATCGCCGGGCTCTACGCCGAGCTGGCCGAGCTGACGCCCTCGGCCGTGGTGCTGCTCAACCGGGCGGTGGCGGTCGCGATGGCGCACGGCCCGCTGCGCGGGCTGGAGCTGCTGGAGCAGGTGGAGCGCTCCGGCGAGCTGGCCGGTCACCACCTCGTCCCGGCCGTCCGCGCCGACCTGCTGCGCCGGCTGGACCGGCGGGCCGACGCGGCCGGGGCGTACCGGCGGGCACTCGGGCTCGCCGGCAACGACGTCGAGCGCCGCTACCTGCGGGACCGCCTGGCGGAGGTGACCGGCACCTCTGCGGATCAAGCCAAATAAATCGGCAGCAAATGTATATTTCCCCGAGGGTCGCCCGTCGGTCTGACGAACCTGGTCCGGCGCCGCCGGACCCGCCCACGACGAGGGGATCAGACATGCTGCTGGAGAACAGGACGGCGATCGTCTACGGCGCCGCGGGCGCGCTGGGCAGCGCGGTGTCGCGCGCCTACGCCCGGGAGGGCGCCACCGTGTACCTGGCCGGCCACCACCTGGACCGGGTCGAGATGCTCGCCAAGGAGATCGCCGCCGACGGCGGCCGGGCGTACGCCCACCAGGTCGACGCGCTCGACGCGGAGGCGGTCGACGCCCACGCGGAGCTGGTCGCCGAGCGGGCCGGGGGCATCGACGTGTCGTTCAACGCCGTCGGCCTGGACCACGTGCAGGGCGTCCCGCTGCGCGAGCTGTCCCTGGACGACTTCCTGCTGCCGATGAACACCTTCGTGCGCACCCAGTTCCTCACCACGGCGGCGGCGGCGCGGCGGATGGTGGAGCGGCGCAGCGGCGTCATCGTGGTGCTGTCGACGTCCGCCGCGCGGGCGCCCATGCCCTCGGGCGGCTTCGGCGTGGCCTGCGCCGGCATCGAGTCGCTGGCCCGGGAACTGGCCGGCGAGGTGGGCCCGTTCGGGGTGCGGGTGGTCTGCCTGCGTCCCGATGCGATCCCGGAGAGCGTGCAGCACGGCTCGTACGTCCGCGAGACGTGGCGGCGCGCGGCCGAGGCCAACGGGGCGACGCTGGAGGACATGCTCGCCGCCAAGCCGGGCATGCCGAACCCGCTGCTGGGCCGGGCGGTGACCCTGGCCGACGTGGCCGGCACCGCCGTGTACCTCGCCTCGGACCTGTCCAGCGGCCTCACCGGCTCGATCACCACCGTCGGATGCGGAGTGCTCGTCGACTGATCGCCCGCCGGCTGCCCGGGGCCGCGGTCCCCGGGCAGCCGGTGCCTCTCGACGGCGGGCGGGAAATAGAGCAAGCTCGAAGAGAGCGCCGTGCGGGTAGCGTGGAACGGGACCGGCACGGCGGGTGCCGAGGGTGCCACTGCCAGTGGTACGCATGGCAGGGAGATGGGTAGCAGGGCCGCGGCTACCTAGGGTTCGTGGTCATGGCGGAGAACCAGAGCACGTCGGAGCAGCTCAGCTCCGCGCAGAAACTTGCCCTATTCGTCCTGCTCGGCGCGCAGTTCATGCTGTCGGTCGACTTCTCGATCCTCAACGTGGCGCTGCCCCGCATGGGGGAGGGCGTCGGCCTCTCGCTGGCCGACCTGCCGTGGGTGGCCAGCGCGTACGCGCTGCCCGCCGCCGGCTTCACGCTCCTGTTCGGCCGGATCGCCGACCTGTTCGGCCGGCGGCGGCTGTTCCTGACCGGCATCGCGCTGCTCACCGTGGCCTCGCTGCTCGGCGGCTTCGCGACCAACGCGGCGATGCTGCTCAGCGCCCGCGTGCTGCAGGGCTTCGCCAACGCGATCGCCATCCCGGCCGCGATGGCGCTGCTGATCACGACCGTCTCCGACGAGCGGGCCCGGGCCCGGGTGCTCGGCCTCAACGGCGCGCTGCTCTCCGGTGGCTTCACCGTCGGCGCCCTGGTCGGCGGCAGCCTGGTCAGCGCCCTGGACTGGCGTTGGGCGTTCTGGATCAACGTGCCGGTGGCGGTCGCCATCATGGTGCTGACCCCGCTGGTGATCAAGGAGAGCGTCCGTCCCGCCGGCGTCAAGCTCGACGTGCCGGGCGCCGTCACGGTCACCGCCGGCCTGCTCGCCCTGGTCTACGGCGTGAGCATGCAGAGCTGGATCGCCCTCGTCGTCGGCGCGGTGCTCATCGCGGCCTTCTGGTTCGTCGAGCTGAAGGCCAAGGCGCCCCTGGTGTCGCTCACCCTGCTCAACCGGCCGAACATCAAGTGGGGCAACTACGGCGGCATCGTCGCCTTCGTGATGGCCAGCGGCGTCAACTTCGGCCTCACCCTCTACATGCAGGACGTGCTCAAGATGGCCCCGTTCACCACCGGTCTGGTGTTCGGCGGGCCGGGCCTGGTGGCCGTCGTCGCCGGCGTCATCGCCGGCCGCATGATCGGCAGGTACGGCTACCGCAACGTCCTCGCCGTCGGCCTGCTGGCGCAGGGCCTGACCACCGTGCCGCTGCTGCTGACCGGCACGTCGACCACGCCGAGCCTGGCCCTGATCGTGCCGTCGCTGTTCCTGATGTACTTCGGGCACGTCACGGCCGTCGTCGCCTACACGGTGACCGCCACCTCCGGCCTGGACGACTCGCAGCAGGGCCTGGCGACCGGCCTGGCCACCCTGGCCCAGCAGATCGCGGTCACCATCGGCATCCCGATCTTCGGGGCGCTCGTGGCCGCCCGCACGGACGTGCTGGACGGCGTCCACTTCGCCATGCAGGTGCAGATCGTGGTGATCCTGGTGTCCGTGGCGCTGATCTGGATCGGCCTGCGGGACCGGGGCGTCCCGGCCGGGCCCTCGTCGTCCGCCGCCGAGCGGCAGGAGCCGGTGCCCACGGCCGAGGCGCAGCAGCCCGCGCCGGTGCCGGTGCCGCGAAAGGTCAGCGAGAACACGGTCTAGGCGCCCCCAGCGCGCCTGTCGACCGCGGTGTACGGAGCGTCGGTCCCACACCCCCCTGGGCGCTCCGTACACCGCGTGGTCGCGACGCGGGCCGTCCGCCATCCGGCGGGCGGCCCGCGTCGCGTCGGGCGGCGGCTGTCGGGGCGCTGCCTGTCTCAGACGGCTGGGGTGCCGGCCTGCCGGCGGTGCCGGCGCGAGGGCGCGCGGGGAACCCGCGCGCGGCGGTCGGTCCCGCCTGCAGCGGTCGGTAGAGGTTGGTCCCGCCGGCGCCTACGCAGCTGAGTCAGCTACGACATCACCGGCCAGCGCAGTGCCTGTCGGCGAGCCGAGCGGCACCGGCCCGGCCCCCGGGGCGCCGCGCTGGCCGGCGTGATCCGACGTGATGTCGTAGCTGACTCAGCTCCCTAGTCGGCACGCGAGTGTGCCGGGAAGCGGCACGCGCCGCGCCGCGCCGCCGGCCACCGTGCCCGCTCCCGGACCGCCCCAGGTCGCGAGACCCCAGGCCACGAGACCCCAGGCAGGCCCCGAAACCCCAGGCCCGGCCCCCCAGGACCCACAGTGAGACGGGCGCCCCGCGGGGTTTCGCACCGCGGGACGCCCGTGTCGGTGGGGACCGGTCAGGACTGCCGGAGCCAGTCGGCGAGCCGCTCACCGATCATGATGGAGGTGAGGTTGGTGTTGCAGTTGACGATCGACGGCATGACGGAGGCGTCGCAGACGTAGAGGCCCTCGGTGCCGTGCACCCGCAGCCGCTCGTCGACGACCGCGCCCTCGTCGCCGGCCGCGCCCATCCGGGCGGTGCCCACGGGGTGGTAGCCGCTGTCGAGGCTGAGCCTGACGTAGTGGCGCATCAGCTCGTCGTCGGCGACCATGTCCTCGCCGAGCACCACGAACCGCTGCCCCTGGTCGTTGATGCCCGCCGTCTGCATGAACTGCCAGCACTGGCGTACGGCGTCGACGAGGGTCTGGATGTCGCGCTCGGTGTCGAGGAAGTTGAGCACGACGTCCGGCGGGGCGGTGGGGTCGGCCGACGTGAGGGTGAGCCGTCCCCGGGACTCGGGCCGCTGGTGCACGACCATCACCCCGAAGATCGTCTTCGCGGCGGCCAGCATCTGCAGCTCGGGGAAGAGCGTCAGGTCGAAGTGGTTGATCATGTAGTACTGGAGGTCGTTGAACTCCGTCGACCCCGGCGCGGTGGTCCGCAGGATCGTCTGCAGGAACGGGTCCTCGGGGCTGAAGCTCCCCTCCTGCGGCACCATGAACGCGCCGGTACGTGGGTGGTCGATCAGGTCCGCGCCCACCCCGGGCCGGTCCAGCACCACGTCGATGCCCAGCCGCCGCAGGTCACCGGCCGGGCCGATGCCCGAGCGCATGAGGATGGCGGGCGAGTTGACCGCCCCGGCGGCCAGCACGACGGTGCCGGCCTCGATCACCTCCGTGCCGCCGCCGGCCTTGGCGACCTCGACGCCGCGCGCCCGGTTGCCGGTGAACAGCACCCGGTTGACCTGGACCCCGGAGCGGATCTCCAGGTTCTCCCGGCCGCGCGCCTCGGCCAGGTACCCCATCGCGGTGGAGAACCGGTGGCTGCCCTGGCGGTTGGACGGGATGGGGCCGACGCCGGTGGCCTCCGGGTGGTTGTGGTCCTCGACCTCGGGGAAGCCGGCCTTGACGCAGGCGTCGCGGAACACGTGCTGCACCGGGGTCATCTCGTCGGGCGTGAACCGGTGGATCGGGATGGGGCCGCCCTTGCCGTGGTACTCGTTGTCGAAGTCCTGGTCGTCCTCGAGCCGCTTGTAGAACGGCAGCACCTCGTCCCAGGCCCAGGCCGGGTTGCCCAGCTCGGCCCACTCGTCGAAGTTGTTCGGGGTGCCGCGCAGCGCGATGGTCGCGCCGACGGCGGAGGAACCGCCGGTGACCTTCCCGCGCGGGAAGATGATCCGCCGCCGGTCGGTGATCTCGGCCTTGAAGTGCCAGTCGTGGCGGTCCATCGACATGGCGCTGCCATCGAGCAGGTCGGTCGGCGTCTCGGCCACCGTCGCGAAGTCGGGGCCCGCCTCCAGCAGCAGCACCCGGCGGGCGGGGTCCTCACTGAGCCGGGCGGCCAGCGCGGCTCCGGCGGAGCCGGATCCGACCACCAGATAATCGATTCCGTGCATCATCGGCGTCCTTCGGTGCGTGGGGGATGGGCGATCCTGCCGGCGTGGGCGGACAGGAGTGGATGCGCTTCCATTGCGGACGTGCTCGGGACCCGTCCTGAGCATCACACCGGGGGATGCGCGTCGCTTCTCCGCCGTTGCCGTGCGCCGTCGCGGGGCGCAGGACCGCCGTGCGCCGTCGCCGCGCGGTCTCCGCCGCGCCGTGTCGCCGTCGGCGTGCTGTCAGGCGCGGGGGGAGCGCCGCCGGCGGGCCCGGGCCAGCGAGGCGGCGGTCGCCTCGTAGTCGTCGCCCGCGCCGACCATCAGCGAGCGCAGTTGCGCCTCGAAGCAGACGTCGGCGTCGTACGGGTCGATCAGGTAGCCGCCGAGTTCGAGGCTCACCAGTCCGTGCAGGGCGATCCACATGTTCTGCGCGACCAGCAGCGGGTCCCCGGCCCGGAACCGGTCCTGCTCGGTGGCCCGGGCCACCGCGTCGACCAGCGGCTGGAGCGTGTACTTGCCGTGCTGCCGGTCGCCTTCGGACAGAGCGAACCCGCCGAGCGCGGCGCTGCCGAACATGACCTGGTAGAGCTGCGGGTGGTCGAGGGAGTTGGCCCGGTACGCGTAGCCGAGCGCCATCACGTCGGCGACCGCGTCGGAGGTGGCCCGCACGGTCGACATCCGCCGGTGCAGCCGGGCGAAGCCCTCGTGCACCATCGCCCGGACCAGGTTGTCCATGCCGCCGAAGTGCGTGTAGACGGCCGTGGTCGAGGCGCCCACGGCGGCGGCGAGGCGACGCGTGGTGAGGCCGGCGGCGCCCTCCTCGGCCAGCAGTCTGGCCGCGGCCTCCAGCAGGGCGGTCGCCAGGGTCGGGTCGATTCGGCGCGGACTCACGTTGACATGATCTCACGCCCGGCGTACCTTCGATGAAGTAACGCTGTTACGTAACCGCGATACGCAAAAAGATCGCCCCAGCTCGTGGAGGCCGCAATGAGCGTCGTCGCCCTCGCCCCCAGAACCCCCTACCGCAACGACAACCGGCGCCCCGTCGCCACCGAGGCGACGGAGCTCGACCTGACGGTCACCGGGCGGCTGCCCGCCGAGCTGGACGGCTGCTTCGTGCGCATCGGGCCCAACCCGGTGGGCGGCGACCGGCCCGGCCACGCCCTCGTCGGCGACGGCATGGTGCACGGCGTGCGCCTGCGCTCCGGCCGCGCGCTGTGGTATCGCAACCGGTGGATCCGCACCGACCGCACCACCCGAGCCCTGGGCGAGCTCGCCCTTCCCGGCCCGCGGCACGGGCTGTCCGACAATGCCAACGCCAACGTCATCCGGCACGGCGGGCGCACCCTCGCCCTCGGCGAGGCCGGCGTGCTGCCGGTCGAGCTGGACGACGAGCTGGGCTCCGTGGCCCGCATCGACTTCGACGCCACCCTGCCGCACGGCTTCGCCGCCCACGCCGAGTGCGACCCGGTCACCGGCGAGCTGTTCGCCGTGGCCTACTACCACGAGCTGCCCTACGTCGAGCACCTCGTGCTGACCCCCGAGGGGCGGGTGCGCCGCAGCGAGCGCATCGAGGTCGCCGGGCCGCCGCTGATGCACTCGCTGGCGCTGACCGACCGGCACTCGGTGCTGTTCGACCTCCCGGTCACCTTCTCGCCGACGCTGGCCCAGGCGGGCTCCCGCTTCCCGTACGCGTGGCAGCGCGGGCGTGCGGCGCGGCTCGGGCTGCTGCCCCGCGAGGGGCGCGGCGCCGACGTGCGCTGGTTCGACGTCGACCCCTGCTACGTCTTCCACCCCGTCAACGCCTACGAGGTCGACGACACCTGCGTGGTCGACGTGGTGCGCCACGACCGGGTCTTCGACCGCGACCTGCACGCCCCGGGGGAGTCCGCGCCGACGCTGTGGCGCTGGACGCTGGACCTGACCCGGGGCACCGTCGCCGCCGAGCAGCTCGACGACATCCCCCAGGAGTTCCCCCGCATCGACGAGCGCCGCAAGACGATGCGGCACCGGTACGCCTACACGGTGGCCATGCAGTCCGGCGCGGGGGTGCTGGGCGGCTCGGCGCTGCTGCGTCACGACCTGCTGCGCCGGGAAGTGGCGGTGCACGATTTCGGGCCGCACCGGGAGGCGGGGGAGGCGGTGTTCGTCCCGCGCGGGCCGCTCTCGGCCGAGGACGACGGCTGGCTGTTGACGTACGTCCACGACGGGCGCACCGGCCGGAGCGACCTGGTGGTGCTCGACGCCGGCGACTTCACCGGGGAGCCGGTGGCCGTCGTGCACCTGCCCGGTCGGGTGCCCAGCGGTTTCCACGCCAACTGGATCGGCTCCTGAGCCGACGCCCGGAGAACGGACGGGTTTCCGACAGCACCTGGGCAATCTGGAGGAACTGCGGCGCGGGTCGGGCGGTTAGCTTCGCGGCAGCCGCTGTCTCGCTTCACACGGGCCGTATGGCGATTCTCCCGCGTTTCCACTCTCCCGCGTCATTACGGAAGGTGCAAAAAGATGTCCCAACCCCTCTCCACCGCTGCTCCGTCCTCGGGGCTGCTCGGCCGGCTCAACGGAGCCCACCACCGGGCCGCCCTCAACGTCTTCCTCTTCGTCGTGCTGGCGCACTGGGCCGAGCACCTGGTCCAGGCGTACCAGATCTGGGTCCTGGGGATGCCCCGGCCGAAGGCGCGGGGGGTGCTCGGGCAGTTCTACCCGTGGCTGGTCTCCTCCGAGTGGCTGCACTACGGCTACGCCATCGTGATGCTGGTCTTTCTCTTCGCGCTGCGCCGGGGCTTCGTCGGCCGCGCCCGCACCTGGTGGACCGTGGCGCTGGCCATCCAGTTCTGGCACCACATCGAGCACTTCCTGCTGCTGTGGCAGGTGCAGTCCGGCACCATGTTCTTCGGCCAGAAGGTGCCGACCAGCATCCTGCAGCTCGTGCTGCCGCGGGTGGAGCTGCACCTGTTCTACAACTCCGTGGTCTTCATCCCCATGGTGATCGCGATGTACCTGCACCTGCGGCCGAACCGGCAGGAGCAGGAGCTGATGACGTGCAGCTGCGTCGGGCACCGCGTCGCCGGCCGGTCCCTCGCCCCCCATGCCGCGTGAGCTGAGCCGCCCGTCCGGTGGCCGTCGCCGGGCGGCGGCCACCGCCGTGGCGGCGGCGGTCGCCGGGCTGCTCGCGCTCACCCCCGGTGCGGCCCGGGCCGCCGATGGCCCAATCTCCGCCGAACCGTCGGCCGGCGCGGTGCTCACCACCGCGCCGGCCGAGGTGACCCTGGGCTTCGACGCCGAGGTCGACGAGGGACAGTCGCACGTCGCGGTGCTCGACGCCACCGGCGGGCGGCTCACCGACGCCGAGCCGACCCGCGTCGGCTCCACCCGGCTGCGGCTGCCGCTGCGCATCGACGGTGCCGGCGACTACACCGTGGCCTACCACGTCACCTTCGCCGACGGCACGACCAGCACCGGGGCGTACCGGTTCAGCGCGGGCACCGGCGTCGCGCCGGCCCCCCTGGACGACGCGGCGCGCCAGGCCAGCACGAATGTGGTGGTCGACGCGCACGGGCACGGCATCGACGGCTTCAGCGCCTTCCTGCTGTTCGTCGACGGCGTGGTGCTGGTCGTGGTCGTCGCCCTGCTGTGGCTGCGCCCGCGCGGCGGGCGGGCGCGGTCCCTGCGTATCGACGAGTCCCGGGCCTGACGGGCGAGGCACGTGACGGCACCCCGGGCGACGCGCAGCGGCGCCGACGAGATCCGTCGGCGCCGCTCGTGCGGGCGGTCAGGGGATGGGGAAGAACGCGCGGACGAACTTCTCCCACCCGCGCTCACCGATCATCGCCCGCATCTTCGGCAGCAGGCGCGGCGGCATGCCGAGCCGGTAGCGGATGCGCGGGTTCGGGGTGGACACCGCCGTCTCCAGGACCTTGGCGACGTTCTCGGCGCGGACGGCGATCTTGCCGCGCAGCGGCGGGTTGTCGCTGAGCCGGTACGCCTGGTGCCAGTCGACGAAGTGCTCCCAGAAGTCCCGGTACAGGGCGGGGTTGTCGTGGGTGTCCATGCCCAGGTCGGCGACGCTGTCGGGGACGAAGCCGCCCAGGATGGGCGCCGGCTGGAGCACCACCACCTTGATGCCGAACGGGGCGACCTCCAGGCGCAGCGAGTCGCTGATGGCCTCCAACGCGTGCTTGGTGGCCTGGTAGTAGCCCCGGCCCGGGGTGGCGAACATGCCGAAGATCGACGACATCATGATGATCCGGCCGCCGCCCTGCTCCCGCATGCCGGGCAGGACCAGCTGGGTGAGCCGGCACAGCCCGAAGACGTTCGTCTCGAACTGGGCGCGGACCTCGTCCATCGGGGTCTCGCCGATGGTGCCGTTGAGGCTGTACGCGGCGTTGTTGATCAGCGTGCCGACCGCGCCGTGCTCGTCGGTGATCCGCTTGACCGCGGCGGTCATCGACTCCTCGTCGTTGACGTCGAGGTAGAGCACCGTGATGCCCTCGTCGGCCAGGTCGGCCAGGGCCTCCACGTTGCGTCCGGTGGCGTAGACCGGCCAGCCGGCCCGGTGCAGCCGCAGCGCGGTGGCCTTGCCGCTGCCCGAGGACATGCCGGTGCCCGACGAGGCGCCGGTCAGCAGGATGGCGCGTGACTGGGTCATGATGGCGTCCCTTCCCGGCCGCGGGTCACTCGTCGCCCAGCCGCGCGATGCGGCTGCGGTCGACCGAGGAGCCCAGTCCGGTGGCGTCGACCAGCCGGTTGATGAACGCGAACAGGCAGGCGCAGAAGACCGCCTCGAGCATCTCGGCGTCGCTCCAGCCGGCGGCGGCGGCCTGCTCCCAGTCCGCGTCGGTGATCTTGTACGCGCCGGTGCTCACCTTCGTCACCAGCCGCATGAGCGGCATGGTGCGCTCGTCGACGGGCAGGTCCTCGACGCTGTCGGCGTCCGACACCGCCTCCAGCAGCTCGTCGCTGCCGCCGAACTGGCTCAGGAACCAGCTGTGCGTCCCGACGCAGTACGGGCAGCCGTTCAGCTTGGACGTCCAGGCCGAGATCAGCTCCTTGAGCTGCCGGGGCAGGGTGTCCCCGCCGAAGATGCCGCCGTAGCCGGCGAGCACCACCGCGAGCAGCCGCGGATTGGTGGAGGTGAGCCGGAACATGTCGGGCACGAATGGCAACCCGGTGACCGCCTTGATTTCTTCGTAGAGTTCGGCGGTGCGGCCCTGCGCCTGATCCTCGTCAATCATCGGGACTCTGATTCCCGGCTGTCTCGTCGTCGTTTCCATGAGCCATCTCCTCGTTGCTCGGGCGATCTGAGGCCAGGCGGACGACGGTGCGTTCCACGACGAAGTAGGGCCGCTGTCGGTGCTGGCCGCAGCAATCTCCGACGGGGCTGCGGGGCGACACGGAAACGCTGGCGACGGCGGTCGGGCAGCGATTCCGCTGGCCCATGATGGCACGTCGTCGCTGCTGGAGTGCTCTCCCAGATTGCCTACTGCGGGAACTGTCCTGCGGTTGAACCGACGGCGCGGTTGGACCGTACTGCCTACTGGCTGAAGGCACTTTTCGCCGATAACCTGTTTTCAATTCACAGAGACGGATGAGGTACGTGATGCCGGCAAGTGTTCTACGACCGGTGCTGGGCGCGCTCGGGTTGACGCAGATCCGTTACGTCGACCCGGTGCGGCGGGGGCGGGCCAGCGGTCTGGTGGCCGAGGTGTACAGGCAGGTGGAAAGGGACTTCGGTGTGCTGGCCCCACCGATGGCCCTGCACGCCCCGGCGCCGGAGGTGCTGGCCGCCGCGTGGCTGCTGCTGCGGGAGACGATGGTCGTCCCCGGGGCCGCCTCGCGCGCGGCCAAGGAGGCGGTGGCGACCGCGGTCTCCCTGGGCAACACCTGCCCCTACTGCGCGACCATCCACAACAACGCGTTGGGTCTGCTCACCGGCGTCGGTGTGGGCGTCGGCGTGGACGGCCGTACCCGGCCCGACCCGGGGTCCGGCGCGGGCGCGGCGGAGCTGGAGGGGATCGTCGGCTGGGCGATGCCGGCCGGCGGGAACCCGCCGCAGCCGCCGCCGTTCCCCGCCGCCCAGACGCCGGAGCTGGTCGGGGTGGCGGTGCTGCTGCACTACCTCAACCGGGTGGTGAACGTGTTCCTGCGCGACGTGCCGCTGCCGCCCGGGGTGCCGGAGATGGCGCTGCCCATGGTGCTGCGGGTGCTCGGCTGGGCCATGATGAGCGCGTCGCGACGCCCGCACGGTCCGGGTCTCTCGCTGGACCTGCTGCCCGCCGCGCCGCTGCCGGCGGACCTGTCCTGGGCGGCCGGCAGCCCGACGATCGCGGAGGCGTTCGGCCGGTCCTGCGCCGCGATCGAGGAGGCGGGCCGGCGCTCGGTGCCCGAGGCGGTCCGCGACCTGGTGCTGGTCAACCTGGTCGGCTGGCACGGCGGTCCGCGGGGGATCAGCCGGGCCTGGGTGGAGGGGCTGGTCGAGGGGCTGCCCGAACCCCAGCGGCCCGTCGCCCGGCTGGCCCTGCTGGTCGCCTTCGCGTCCTACCAGGTGGACGCGACGGTCGTGCGCGGCTGCCGGCTGGCCGGCCTGGACGACCGGGCGCTGGTCGAGGTTTCCGCCTGGTCGGCCATGGCCGCGGCCCGTTGGCTGGGCGGCCAGCTCACGGCCCCGCGGTGATCAACTGCGGACAGGGCTGGCATCGCCGACCAATTCGGATAATCGCTGCGTCTGTCAGATTAAATCGCCTCGCCGCCTCTGGGAACATTCGAAAGTTCCGTATTGATTGATCTCCATGCATGGTATCGTCCTACTCCATCCGGACCACTTAGGACACTCACAGTAAGCGCGGCCCGATGTGTTTCGGTCCGCACTGGCGCCACCCGGCAAGGCCGGTGGACTGGCATTTCTCCACAATTCAAGCCGGGTGATCGAACACCTGTTCCGTCACGGTGCGACAACGAAGTCGTGGCGACCCAGGGCAGGGCAACGTCGCCGGTCGCGGGGGACCCCCGCGACCGGCGGCACCATACCCGGGCAGGTCTTGCCCGGATGTGGCCGGAGTGTCCCCAACGTGTTCACCGAATGGAGTGATTGGCCGTGCACAACGCCGTCGAAAGAGCCATCTCGATCATGTGGGATCGTTACCACGAACCTCTGTCACTCGATGCAATGGCCGATTCAGCCTTTCTCAGCCGCTTTTACTTCTCTCGGCTGTTCCGGTCCAAGACGGGCACTTCGCCGGGCCGTTTCCTGACCGCGATCCGGCTCTACAAGGCCAAGAACCTGCTGCTCGAGACCGACATGAGCGTCACCGACATCGCCTACGCCGTCGGCTACAACAGCCTGGGCACCTTCATCAGCCGGTTCACCCGCAGCGTGGGCATCTCGCCGGCCCGCTACCGCTGGCTCGCCGAGAACGGCATCCCGCAGCTCTCCCGCACCCGCACGACCGGCCCGCGCCGCCGGGCCACCATCTCCGGACGCCTCGTCCTGCCCCCGGTCGACGTGCCGGTCAAGGTGTACGTCGGTGTCTTCGACAGCCCCATCGTGCAGGGCCTGCCCGCCTCCTGCGACATCCTGGAGGCCTCCGGCGAGTACGTGCTGCGCGACGTGCCGGAGGGCGAGTGGTACCTGCGCGCCGCGGCGATCGCGCTCGGTGACATCGCGGCCCGGCCGTCCATGCGCCGCCCCCTCGCCGTCGGCGCGTACGACGCGCTCACCGTGGGCTCCGGCGTCAACCTCACGGTGGACCTGGAGCTGCACCACACCGGCGTGTTCGACCTGCCCATCCTGATCGCGCTGCCCGAGCTGGACAGCACCGACCCGGCCGCCCGCAACCGCCGCGGCTTCGCCCGCAACGACCGGCGTACCGCCCGGCCGTCACGGGTGCTGCACCGGGCCAAGTCGTGACCGCCGCCCCCGGGCGGTGGCGACCCCCGACCCCGGGCCCCGGCCCGGCGCGACGGGGCCGCGGACCGGGCGGCGCGGCCGCCACCGGGGGATGAGGGCGCGCGCCGAACGGGACCCGGCGATGCGCCCAGATCGATCCCCCTTGCAAGAAGGCGGCGGGCCGGTGCCCCGGGGCACCGGCCGGCAGCCGACAGTGGTACGGCAGGCTCAGCCCACGGAGCCGGCGACGGGCGACTCCGGCACCCGGAACGGCCCCCAGGTGAACGCCGGCAGCCAGCGCCCCGGATCGGCGCTCCACCGCAGCGACCGGATCTGCGCCGCGCTGCGCCGACCGGCCAGCGACAGATAGACCTCGTGCCAGGGGCCGGCCACGGTCACCGTCGGCTCGCCCGTCCCCGCCACCGCGTCGCCGTGCTCGGTCCGCACCGCCAGCGGCGGCAGGCCGTGGCCGTCGAGCGAGGCGGACAACCCCTTCAGCAGGACGCCGGAGGCCACCGGCAGCGCCGGGTGCGCGACCGGCGGCGCGACGCCCAGCGCCTGGCGCAGGTCCAGCTCGTGGGTGAACGCGTCCATCACCAGGATGTGCCCGTCCATCGAGCCCGGGCCGGCGAGGAACCCCTCCACCGGCCCGCTCAGCCGCTCCCACTCGGCGAGCAGCTCCGGCACCCCGCCGTCGGGCGCCGGGCCGGGGACGTCGCCGGTGACCCGGCCGTGCACCCGGGCGCAGACCTCCACGAGGTGCGCGACGAGCTCCCGTACAGTCCATCCCGGACAGTGGGCCACCGGCAGCGCGGCTGCGCCGGGCGGCGCCTCGGCCAGCAGCTGCGCCGTGGCCACCCGGACCTGACGGTAGGCCGCCACGGCGGTGGTCCCGGACGGCCGGGACGGGTGCGGTTCGACGATGGTCATGATCGTGCCTCCCTGCGCGGCGGCGCCGCGGCTTCGACGGGACCCGCCGCGGACGCGGCGGGAACGACAGGTGTGCCGGCCCTGCCGGCCTGGCCGGCGGTGAGCCGCCCCGTGCGGTGCAGCCAACGCACGGTGTCGACGAGCGTCTCGCCGATCGGCCGGGGCGCCGGCCCCGCCGACCGGGCCACGTCCTGTGGGCGGGCGTCGGTGGCGCAGACGTAGCAGGCCCCGTACTCGGCGGGGATGTGCCACGGCCAGACCCGCTGCACCAGGTCGGTGGCGTAGGCGAAGGGCAGCATCGCCCGGGCCGGCAGGAACAACGTGGGCAGCCGGCGGCCGGTCGCCTCGCGGACGGCCCGCACGTAGTCGCGGGTGCTCAGGTAGCGGCCGGGGCCGAGGTGCCGCCCGCCGTCCTCGCCGGGCGCGGTGGCCAGCTCCGCGAGCAGCGCGGCGGTGTCCCGGACGTCGCCGACCGGGAAGCCGCCGGTGGGCCACATCGGCATCAGGCCGCGCAGCACGTTGCGCAGCCGGGCGTTCTGGTCGCCGAGCTTCGCATCGTGCGGCCCGAGCAGGGCGGGCGGATAGGCGATCACCACCGGGTCGCCGTGCGCCTGGTGGCCCCGGGCGACCCGCTCCGCGGCGGCCTTGCTCGCCAGGTACGTCTCCCGGGCCGTGGTCGGCGGTGACTGCGGGCCCACCGTCCCGGCCGGGGACGGCTCCAGCGCGCCGAACGTCGACACGTGCACCGAGCGCCCCACCCCGAGCCGGCGGGCCGCCGCCAGCACCACCTCGGTGCCGCGGGCGTTGGTCCGCCGGGTCGCCTCGTGTGACCGGCTGTCGAACGAGTAGACCGACGCGGCGTGCACCAGCGCGTCCACGCCACGAACCGCCCGGGCGACCGCCGTCTCGTCGACGACGTCGCCGTCGACGACCTGCACCGCGCCGTCGGGCACGGACAGTGGGGACAGGGCCGGGGCGACCCGGCGCGGGTCGCGGGCCAGCACCCGCACCCGGTGCCCGGCCGCGACGAGCGCCGCCACCGTGTGCGCGCCGACGAAGCCCGTACCGCCCGTCACGAGCACCAACATCGCGAGCTCCTCTCCGCCCGCGACCGGCGCGTGCCGCGCGGCGCGACGCCGCCGCCGAGGTGGCGGGCGGCTCGATCGTGTCCCGCGTGGCGTCGGCGCACTACTCCCAGCGTGCCGTTGTCCCGGCCGCTTCGCCGCAGGTCAGAGGGCAATCGGGAAGTGGCTGCGGGCGTCGGGCGGCCGGGAGGATAGGGCAGTTGAATCGTCGAATCTGGATGAATGGGAGCAGCAGGTGGCCGGCACCATCAGGGCGCTCAGGCGCCGCGTCCTCACCCCCGACGTCAAGGAGACCCTCGTCTCCACCCGGGGGTTCCACGTCAAGAACCCGGAGTCACGCACCATCCTGGAGACGGTCGGCTCGTCGTTCCTGACCGGGCTCTCCTCGGCCGCCGGCGCCCGCCGGTTGACCGACGTCGACACCGACCTCGCCCCGCTGCCGACCCGCTTCCAGGGGTTCGCCTACGAGGGCGCGGCCATGGGCTTCGCGCTGGTCGACGCGCTCACCCCGGGCGCGCCCCGGCGCAGCGCCGAGTTCCTCGCCGGCACCGGCGACCGGCACGTCTACATGGCGTACGTCGGGATCGGCTGGGCCCTGGCGCGGCTGCCGAAGTTCCTGTGGCGGCGGGCCCTGGCGGGGGCCACCGATCCGCTGCTGCGCTGGCTCGTGCACGACGGCTACGGCTTCCACCAGGCGTACTTCCACACCGCCGAGTACGTGCACGGCCAGCGCGCGGTGACCGACTTCCCGTGGCCGCCCGAGGGCCCCACCGCGTACGCCGCCCGCGCCATCGACCAGGGCATCGGCCGGGCCACCTGGTTCGTCGCCGGCTGCGACCCGACCGTCGCCGCCGACCTGATCGACCGGTTCCCGGCAGCACGGCACGAGGACCTCTACAGCGGGGCCGGGCTCGCCGCGACGTACGCGGGCGGGTGCACGGCCGACGAGCTGCGGCTGTTCCTGGCCCGCTCCGGCGAACACGCCCCGTTCGTCGCCCAGGCCAGCGCGTTCGCCGCGCAGGCCCGGATCCGGGCGGGGCTGCTGGTGCCGCACACGGAACTCGCCACGCAGGTGTTCTGCCGGGCGTCGGCCGCCGACGCGGGTCGGGTCACCGACGAGCTGATCCCCGCCGGCCCGGACGCCTCCGGCCTGCCCGCGTACGAGGTGTGGCGGCGCGCCGTGGCCGCGCGGTTCCGGGCCGACGCCCGGGTGCAGCCGTGACCGCGGTCGCCGACCCCACCCGGGTGCGCCCGCCGGGCCCCTCGCCGTGGACCGCCCCGGTGCTGCTCGGGCGGATGGCCCGCAACCGCCTCGACGTCATGCGGGCGGTCGCCGCCCGGCACGGCGACGCGGTGCGGCTGCCCCTGGGGCCGAAGACGCTCTGGTTCTTCAACCACCCCGACCACGCCAAGCACGTGCTGGCCGAGAACCCGGGCAACTACCACAAGGGCATCGGGCTGGTGCACGCCCGCCGCACCCTCGGCGACGGCCTGCTCACCAGCGAGGGCGAGCTGTGGACCAAGCAGCGCAAGGTGATCCAGCCGGTGTTCCAGGCCCGCCGCATCGCCCGCCAGGCCGACGCGGTCGCCGAGGAGTCGGTGCGGATGGCCGCCCGGCTGCAACGCGCCGTCGGCGCCGGCCCCGTCGACATCCGCCACGAGATGACCGAGCTGACCCTCGGCGTGCTGGGCCGTACGCTGCTCGACGCCGACCTCGGCGAGTTCGGCGGCATCGGCGCGGCGTTCGAGGCGGTGCAGGACCAGGCGATCTTCGAGATGATGTCGCTGGGCGCCGTGCCGCCGTGGGTGCCGTTGCCCCGGCAGCGGCGCTTCCGCCGGGCGCGCGCCGAGCTGCAGGAGATCGTCGACCGGCTGGTGGCGCACCGGCGGGCGCAGCCCGGCGGGATCGCCGGCCGCGACGACGTGGTGTCCCGGCTGATCGAGTCGACCAGCCGCGAGACCGACCCCCGGGTGGCCCGGCAGCGGATGCGCGACGAGCTGGTCACCCTGCTGCTGGCCGGGCACGAGACCACCGCCAGCACCCTGACCTGGACGTTCTACCTGCTCGACCGGCACCACGAGGTGTGGGAGCGGATGCACGCCGAGGCCGTCGAGGTGCTCGGCGACCGCAACCCGACGTACGAGGACCTGCACCGGCTGCGGTACACCGCGATGGTGGTCGACGAGGTGATGCGGCTGTACCCGCCGGTGTGGCTGCTGCCCCGCATCGCCCAGGGCGACGACGTCGTGGGCGGCTGGCACGTGCCCGCCGGCGCGGACGTGGTGCTCTGCCCGTACACCCTGCACCGGCACCCGGAGTTCTGGCCCGACCCGGACCGCTTCGACCCGGACCGCTTCGACCCCGACCGGCGCGCCGACCGGCCGCGGTACGCCTACATCCCGTTCGGCGCCGGCCCGCGCTTCTGCGTCGGCAACAACCTCGGGCTGATGGAGGCGGTGTTCGTCCTCGCCTGCGTGACCCGGCAGCTGCGGCTGTCGCTGCAGCCCGGCTACCCGGTGGTGCCGGAGCCGATGCTGACCCTGCGGGTCCGCGGCGGCCTGCCGATGCACGTCCACGAGGCCTGACCCGCCTGCCCGGCGAACCTGGCGCAACCGGTGCTCCCCGGCCGGTTGCGCCTCGCCGTGTGCCCAGGACCCCGCCGGACCCAGCCCCCGCCGGACTCCAGGACCCCGCCGGACTCCAGCACTCGTAGGGGCTCTACCGCGCACCCGTCAGCCCCACCGCCCTCGGTGGAGCTGCCCCGGCAGCGCGCCCGGCGACGGCAGTCGGTGACGGCCAACGACCAACGGCGATGGCGGCAGCGGTGGACGGCGACACGGCGAACGGCCGGGCGACCACGCGGGGTGCGTGGCCGCCCGGCCGTCGGGTGGTCGGCCCGGCTGGCGCCGGGCCGACCCGGTCAACCCTTGCCGACCTCGCAGAACCGGCCGCCGTGGAACAGCAGCGCGTCGCTGCTGTCACCCCGGCCGGTGCCGAGCACGGAGCCGAGGAAGATGGAGTGGTCGCCGCCGTCGTACACGGCCGCCAGCTTGCACTCCACCCAGGCCACGTTCCCGGACACGATCGGCGCCCCGGTGTGCGGTCCCGCCTCGCACGGCACCGTCTCGAACTCCCGCTCGTCGCGGGGCCGGCTGGAGCTGGCGAAGTAGCGCGCCAGCCCCTCCTGGCCGGCGGCCAGGATCGACACCGCGAAGGAGCCCTGCGCCAGGACGGTGTCGTGCATGACCGAGCTGCGCTTCACGCACACCAGCACCATCGCCGGGTCCAGCGACACCGAGGTGAACGCGTTCGCGGTCATGCCGTGCGGCAGGTCCCGGCCCGACGTCACCACCGTCACGCCGGTGGCGAACATCCCCATCACCGCCCGCAGCTCGGCGTGGTTGGCCGCCGTCGCCGGCGGGGGCACCGTCACCGCGCCGGCGACCGGTCGCTGGTCCGCTCTGGTCACCGCTCAGCCCTCCCCGACGCCTTCGAGGACCTTGCGTTGGCCGCCCGCGGCGGGGGCCACCGCGTACCGCGACAGCGCCGCCCGCAGCGTGTCCGGCACCCGGGTCGGCCGGGTGTCGGTGTTCGGGCCGCGCATGCACGCGATCCGCTGCCGCCCCCGGGCCACCAGCTCCTCGAACCCGTCGCGCAGCCGCACGTAGTCGAAGGCGAAGCCGATCTGGGTCTGCGTGAGGTCCTCCAGCCGCATCCGGATCGACAGCTCGTCGAACGCGGTGATCTCGGTGAAGAACTCGCACTCGCACTTGAGGGTGAACAGCTTCAGGTCGTCGCGGATGTCCGCCAGGACCTCCGGCGCCTGGTCCCGCAGGAACATCTCCCGGCACCGGCCCTGCCAGCGCATGTAGTTGACGTAGTAGACGTTCCCGACGAGGTTGGTCTCCTCGAAACCGACCAGGTGCCGGTACTCGTAGTAGGACTCCATGACTTCACCTGCTTCCTTCCGCCAGCATCGTGAACACCACCGGGTCGGCGACGTCGTTGAGCGCGGTGACGAAGGTGGCGACGCGCGCCGCCCCCGACCGCAGGGCCACCCAGCCGGCCGTGCCGTTCGGCTCGGCCACCAGGTCGACCCGGGCGTGGCCGTTCTTGCGCAGGCACTCCACCGCCCCCCAGACCCGGGTGGCGGCGACCGACAGGTCCTCGCCCTGCTCCCGGGCCAGCAGCGTGGCCAGGGCGAGGCCGTCGGCGCCGATCAGGCCGGCCCACTCGTCGGCCGAGCGGGCCGCGGCCAGCTCCACGTCGCAGCCCACCGCCGCGGAGGCGCCGGCGACGGCGACGGTGACCCCGGCGCCGTGCGAGGCGGAGATCCGGACGTCGGCGTCGACCTCCGGCTTGCCGTCCGGCCGGTAGCGCACCGTCGTCTCCGTGCCCAGCGCCCAGCTCACCGCGCGGGCGGTCTGCCGGCGGCGGGCCTGCGTGCCGGTGGCGTCGGAGTCGTCGGGCCGCACCACGACGCGCAGCTCGTCGGGCAGGAACGCGCCGACCCGCCGCTCCAGGTACGGGCCGACCAGCGCCGGCAGCCACGGCCCCGTGCCGTCCTGCTTGCGCACGGCGTGCAGGCGCAGCCCCTGCCACCGCTCGACGAGGTTGCCGTCGGCGTCGCAGACGTCCACGTCGTAGTGGTAGGTGTCGCCCTGGCGCAGCCGCTCCACCGCGTGGATGGTGACCGTGTCCAGGGTCGCGGCGACCTTCGGGTCGGCCAGGTGCAGCCGCTCGATCGCGCCCGGCAGCAGGGTCGCGTCCGGCACGCAGCACTGCAACGCGTGCATCACCGTGTCCCGGGTGCCCGGGTCGCCGAGGACCAGGTCGCCGGGGCGGTACCGGGCGAACCACGCGTCGACCGGCCGGTTGGACACCCGCGCCGTGCAGCTCGTCGCCGCCAGGTCCAGGTAGCCCAGCAGGCGCTGGAACCGCCGTCCCTGGAACAGCACCGGGCCGTACAGGTCACGGGCCGGGTCGATCGGCAGCAGCCCCGCCGCGGCGGTGCCCGCCCGGGCCTCGACCCGCAGCGGCCGGTCCCAGCGCAGCCGGGCCCGGAAGTGGTCGGCGGCGAAGTTGGTGTCGCTGCTGCGCACCACCGCCTCGACCGTGCCGTCGGCGGCGGCGAGCACCGCGATCCGGATCGTGTTGCTGCCGGTGGGCGGCACCACGATCGGACGCAGCAGCTCGACGTCCTCCAGCACCGGGGCCTCGGTGCGCCCGGTGAGCGCCGACGCCGCCTGCGCCATGGCCTCCATGCCCAGCACGGCGGGGAAGAGCAGGTCCCCGTCGAGCAGGTGGTCGGCCAGGTAGAGGTCGTCGTCGGCGGTGAGGTCCGCGTCCACGACCAGCTCCACGCCCGGGTAGTGCACCTGCGGCCGGTCGATGAAGCGCAGCAGCGGCAGCTCGCGCCGCTCCAGCGTGACCGTCGCCAGGCCGTCGGCGCGGCCCATCACCACCAGCGCCTGCGGCGCGACGGGGCTGGCCAGCACCTCCTTCAGCGTGGCGATGCCGGCCTCCACGGGGATCGGCGCGATGCCGTCGCGGGTGAGGGCCTCCAGCACCCCGAGCCGCTCGCCCATGCCGGCCCCGGACCACACCGACCACTCCAGCGCCAGGCACCGGATGTGCGGGTAGTCCTCGCCGACCTTGCGGGTCAGGTCGGTCATCCAGTCGTTGGCCGTGGCGTAGTGCCCCTCGCCGCGCAGCCCGGCCCGGCCGATGATGCTGCCGAAGGTGACCAGCAGCCGCAGCGTGTGCGGGTCGGTCGCGGCGAGCACGGCCTCCAGCCCGTCGATCTTCGGGGCGAGGGTCCGCCGGAACGTCGCCTCGTCGAGGTTGGCCACCGCCGTCGGCTCGTTGCGGCCGGCGCCGTGCAGCACGCCGGTGACCGGGCCGAGGACCCGCTCGATGTCGTTGACGGCCGCCTTCACCTCGTCCAGCGCGGTGATGTCCGCGCGGGCGTAGTGGAAGCGCACCCCGGCGGCGGTGAGCCGGTCGAGGTTGGCCGCCAGCTCCGCGTCGGTCGCCGGGTCGGAGCGGCCGATCAGGCCGACCGCCGCGAGGGTGTCCCGGCCCAGCGCGAGGGCGCACTCGGCGGTGATGCCCTTGCCGCCGCCGGTGACCAGCAGCACGTCCTCCACGCCCAGCCCCGGCCCGCCGTTGGGCGGCAGGGCCGCCGGCCGCAGCACGGGCACGTGCCGGTTGCCGTCGCGGTCGTAGTGGACCTCGCTGAACCCTGCGGTGGCCGCCACGTCGGCGACCACCCGGGCCACCGTGGCCGCCAGCGCCTCCTCGGCCGGCTCGTCGACCAGCGGCAGGACGACCACCGTGGTGACGATCTCCGGGTGTTCCTGGTGCAGCGTCTTGGCCAGGCCGGCGGCGGTGCGCCGGTCACCGACCGCCACGAACCGCACGGCGCCGCCCTGCGCCAGCGCGGACCGGGCCGCGCGCAGCATCACCGGGATGTGCTCGGGCTGGCCGTCGCGCGGCAGGCACAGCAGCACCCCGTCGCCCACCCGGGCGTGTTGCAGCGCCGTGCGCAGCGGCTCGGCGAGCGGGTTGTGCCCGGCGGTGAACACCTGCCACCCCCCGTCGACCGGGGCGCCGACGCGCGGACCCACCTCCGTGGGCACCAGGTCGACGGCGAACGCCCGCACCCACGGGGCCACCCCGGCGATCGACGCCTCCTGCTCGTCGCCGCCGGCCGCACCGCCGGCGGCGTCGTCGAGGATCTGCGCGATCTCCGCCACGGTGGCGGTGGCGTAGCTGGAGGTCAGCGTCGGCGCGGCCACGTTGAGCTCCCGGGCGGCCTGGTTGACGATCTGCCCGACGGTGATCGAGCTGAGGTGCAGCTCGTCCAGCGGCCGGCTGTCCGGCCGCACCGCCTCCAGCGGCAGCTCGGCCCGCTCGGCGGCGAGCCGGCGCAGCAGCTCCAGGCTGTCGAGGGTGGCGCCGGGTCCGGACGCCGCCACCGACGTGCCGTTCGGCGTGGCCGCGACGGCGGCCAGTTCCTCGGCGGTACGGGCCACTGCGAAGTCCCCGGCGGGGGCCGACTCGGCGGGGCTGGCGAAGAACCGCAGCGGCCGGCCCGGCTCCAGCGGCCGGGCGAACCGGTCCTGGAACAACGCCTCGTGGTTCACCGCCGCGCCCGCCGCGTACGCCGCGCCGACGGCGTTGAGCAGGCCCGCGAGGGAGAGGCTGTCGGTCTCCAGCGAGACCGTCGGCACCTGCGGGGCGATGTCGGCGGCCAGCCCACGCAACACCCGACCCGGGCCGACCTCCAGCAGCAGGTCGGCGTCGTCGGCGAGGCGGCGCACCGCCTGGGTGAACCGCACCGGGTCCAGCACCTGCCGGCGCAGCAGCTCCGGCACGTCGGTGTCGGCCGGCAGCACGTCCCCGGTGACCGTGGAGACCATCGGCCGCGCCAGCGGCGCGAAGGTCTCGCCGCTCAGGTGCTCGGCGAACGCGACGGCAGCCGGGGCGACGGCCTCGGAGTGGAAGGCGTGCGACACCGCGATCCGGGTCCAGAACAGCCCGGCCCGCTCGGCCGCCGCGCCGACCTGCAGCACCGCGTCGACCGGGCCGGAGACCACGGTCTGCTGCGGGCTGTTGTAGCCGGCGATGACGACCGGCGTGCCGGCCAGCAGCGGCTCCACCACCTCGGGGGCGGCGGAGATGCTGGCCATCGTGCCGTCCCCGGCGCTGGCGTCGGCCATGATCCGCCCGCGTGCGCCGGCGGTCGCGATGAGCGTCTGCTCGTCCATGGCGCCGGCCCAGTGCAGGGCGGTCAGCTCGCCGAGGCTGTGCCCGGTCGCGCCGGTGGCCCGGATGCCGAGCATCGACAGCGCCCGCAGGCCCGCGACCGACCCGGTCACGATCCGCGGCTGCGCCACGGCCGTGGCCACCAGGTCCGCGCCGGGCGGCGGCTGGTGGGCCTGGTAGAGGGCGTCGATCTCCTCGAACCGGCGGCGCAGCGCGCCGCCGTCGGCACGCCGTCCCGCGCCCTGACCGGGGAAGAGGAACCCGATCCGCGGGGCGGGGCCCGCCGCGCCGAGGAAGACGCCGCCGGCCGCGTCGATCACCCGCTGCTCGCCCGCGTCGACCAGCTCGACCAGCCGCTCCAGGCGCTGCCGCGCCTGCTCGGGCGAGGCGACGACCACCGCCGCCCGCACCGGTCGCCCGGCCAGCTTCCCGGCCAGGGCCACCGCCAGGTCGCCCAGCTCCGCGTACGACAGGCGGCCCACCCACGGCGCCAGGTCCGACAGCCGCGAGCCCAGCTCCTCCGGGGTACGCGCGTCGAACATCAGCAGCTCGGTGTCCTGCCGGGAGCGCACCAGCGCGGTCGTCGACGCCCCGATGCGGGTGCGCCGGCCGCTCTCCGCGCTCTCGACGACCACGTGCGCGTTGATGCCGCCGAAGCCCATCGACGACACGGCCGCGCGGATCGGCTTGTCGGCCGGCCACAGCTCCGCCGTGGCGGGCACCCGCAGGGCGGGCTCCTCCACGTCGAGCACCGGGTGCGGGTCCACGTGCCCGGTGGCCGGGGGGATGACCTGCTGGCGTACGGCGAGGATCGCCTTGAGCAGCCCGGCGACCCCGGCGGCGGCCTTGGTGTGCCCGAAGTTGCCCTTCACGGTGCTGATCGCGGCGGGTGCCGCCGCCGCGTCGGCCTCCTGCCGGGCCTCGGTGAACGCGCGCAGCTCCGTGGCGTCGCCGACGGCGGTGCCGGTGCCGTGGCCCTCCAGGTAGGACACCGAGTCGATGCCGAAGCCGGCCCGCTCGTACGCCCGGCGGATGGCCAGCCGGTGGCCGCTGGCCTCCGGCCGGGTGATGCCGCCCTTGCCGTCGGAGGAGTAGCCCCAGCCGGCGATGACGGCGTGCCGGCGCAGGCCGCGCGCGACGGCGTCCTCGTCGCGCATCAGCACCAGCATGCCGCAGCCCTCGCCGGGCCAGAACCCGTTGGAGTTGCGGTCGTAGACCCGCATCTCGCCGGTGGCCAGCGCGCCGGTCTTGGCGAAGCCGATCACCTCGAACGGGTCGATGCTCAGGTCCACGCCGCCGGCGACGGCGGCGTCGAGGTCGCCCCGGGCCAGGGCGTTGCAGGCGGTGGCGACCGACAGCAGCGACGACGAGCAGGCCCCGTCGACGGTGTAGCCGCCGCCCTTGAAGTCGAAGTGGTTGCAGACCCGCCCGGCGATGGTGTTGGCCAGCCCGCCGGCCAGGGTGTCCTCGTCGATCGGCGGGAACGGCGCCTTGTAGCGCGGCTCCAGCTCGTCGAGGAACGCGCCGACCGCGGCGTCGTCCCAGCCCTGCTCGCGCAGCGCCGCTCCGACCGTGCGCCGCACGTACGGCCAGCGCAGCCGCAGCAGGTTGGCCCGGCTGAACTCGCCGGTGAGGGTGTTGCCGATGACCACGCCGGTGGTGGCCAGCGGCAGCCCCTCGCCGTCGGCGAAGCCGGCGTCGGCCAGGGCCCGGGCGACGGTGTCCAGGGCCAGCCAGTGCGTCATGTCGGTGGACCGGAAGGTGCTCCCGGCGATCTTGTACTTGACCCGGTCGAACTCGAAGCCCTCGATCACGGCGGCCTTGGCCGAGTAGAACCGGTCGGGCGCGGCGGGGTCGGGGGAGTAGTAGTCCTCGGCGTTCATCCGCTCGTCGGGCAGCCGGCGGAACGCCCGGCGGCCGGTGAGCACGTTCTCCCACAGCTGGTTGGGGTCCTCCGCGTCGGGATACCGGCAGGCGATCCCGACGACGGCTATCCGGTCGCTCACGCGAGGCTCCTGGGGGTGTCGAGGGTCAGCTTGGCGGCGGCCCGGGACTTCTTGCGCATGTCCGCGATCCACCAGCCGATGCCGCGGATGCCGCAGACGACGACCACCGCGAAGAAGAGCGTGTAGACGACGTTGAACAGCATCAGCACGCCGTAGGCCATGGCCACGCCGGAGCCGAACATGAACTGGTTCATCGGCTTGACCGGGGTGGTGCCCGGGTCGGTGATCATGTAGTTGGTGAAGAGCACGAACGCCACACCGGTCATCACGGCCAGCGCCGAGAACAGGGCCACGTCCCAGATCCAGGCCCGCAGGAACGCCTGGATGGCGAAGCCGCCGAGCCAGCCCACGATCAGCGGGACCTTGCGGGTCAGCAGCGCGTTGATGACGGTGCCGGCGGTCACGATGATGATCGGGATCATGATCCGGAAGTACGTGTTGGCGTTCTCCGTGAACTGGTACGGCGGGGCGATGGAGATCCAGGAGCCGAAGCAGACCAGCGCCATCGTGATGCCGAAGTTCGACGGGTTCATGTAGTGCCGCATCCGGCCGTAGACCGGGGCCTGGAAGACGTACTTGCCGGTCACGCCGACGATCACGGCGAACGCGATCGGCAGGAACATGTCGTTGGCGTACAGGAGCATGTTGCAGGCCAGCGCGGTGATGTGCGAGGGCAGCAGGAACTCGTACACCCGGCGGCCGCCGCCGCCGAGGAACCGGGGGGTCTCCTTCTTGGCCCGGGCCCGGATCAGCTCGAAGGTCAGCTCGGTGGCATAGCCGGTGAGCACCGCGAAGATGGGCCACAGCCACGGCTGCTCGAAGCCGAGCAGCGTGTAGCCGAAGATGTTGAAGACGCTGATCGAGATGGCGAAGTTGCGCAGCGCCAGGTAGCGGCGGTCGGGCTCGGGCTTGGCCGGCGCGGGGCGGACGGGGGCCGCGGGCGCGGTGTCGATGCTGGGGGGCGGGGCGATCGTGGTCATCGGTTCGGAACCTCCTCGACGCGGTCGGTCAGCACGAGGGTGTGCGTGCCGGCGGTGAGCTGCTGGCTGGTGCTGTGCTGCTGGCCGCTGAGGTCGCGCCAACGCATGTCGACGGTGACCGGGCCGCTGCTGGCCCCCAGCCCGAAGTGGACCTCGAAGCTGCGCTTGCCGCCGTGGCCGCTGCCGCCGTCGAGCTGGGAGATCTGCTTGCGCCCGTCCGGCGTGGTGACCGTGACGGTGGCGCCGTACGCCGGGGTGCAGAGCATCTGGCCCTCCGCGGCACCGACCGCGGGCCGGTACAGCCGCAGGTTCAGGTAGTTGCCCTTGGCGGGCGCCTCGTTGGCGTAGAACGCCGGCGGGCCCCACTGGCGGGCCACGGCGAGGTCCAGCGCCCCGATGCCGCGGGTGTCGGCGGTGGCGATGCCCCGGGTGGGGATCGGCACGTCCAGGCCGACCTGCTTGGTGATGTTGGCGAACTCGCCGCTTTCGGTGCGGGCGAAGAACGCCAGCGGCTGGCTGCCGGCGATGTCGTCACCGGGCTGCATGTTCGGCCACATCGCCGGGTTGGACATCAGGTCGTCGTTCATCATGGCCATCTCCTGCAGCCACGGCCAGCGGTCGATCTTGCCCTTGACGAAGCCGAGGGTCTGCACGACCTCCAGGTCGCCGCTGTTGAGGAAGTCGCCGAACTTCACGTCCCAGCCCCAGCCGCTCCAGGCCAGGCCGAGCGGGCGGGCCTCCTGGGTGAACGGGGCGACGCCCTTGTCGAGCTTGGCGAGCATGTCGCGCTCGTCGCGGGCCCGGTTGATCCAGACGAAGTTGCTCTCCTCCAGGCCCCAGGCCGTGGTGATGTTGGAGACCATCATGTCGAAGCTGCCGTTGCGGTCGAGGTCACCGAAGTCGATGCCCATGCCCTTGAACGAGCCGTTGCCGAGCACGAACGACTTGGGCGTGGTGGGGGTGCGCTCGCCGACGGCGACCTTGAACTCGATGCGGCCGGGCCGGGAGACGTTGTGCAGCAGGTGGTCGTGGCCGAAGTCGTTGGCCACGTAGACGTCGGGCAGGCCCCGGCCGGTGAGGTCGGCGGCGTTGAGGCCCAGCGTCCAGCCGGTCGACGCGACGAACGGGATCGCGGCGCGCTCCGGCACGAACGTCACCGACGGGTTGTCGCCCGAGGTCGCCGACACCCAGCGCAGGACGTGGCTGCCGCCGCCGTTGGTGGCGCTGGACAGCGTCTCGTTCATCTCGACGTTGTCCTGGCCCCGCGTGTTGAGCACGTCGGACTCGGGGAAGTAGTTGCCGATCACCACGTCCGGGCGGCCGTCGCCGTCGAGGTCGCTGACCAGCGAGGCGTTGGTGTGCCACTTCGGGCCGTGGTAGATCCCGTCGGGCGAGCTCTGCGGCAGCAGCTCCTGGCGCTGGTAGGTGGCGTTGGACACCGTGGTCGCGCTGGCCTTGTGCAGGAACAGGATCGGCACCCGGCCCCAGTAGGTGACCATGAGGTCCATCCGGCCGTCGAGGTTGTAGTCGCCCGGCACGCAGCCCATCGGGGCCATCGTGTCGTCGAAGGGCAGCGGCGCCGGGTCGAGCAGGAACGGCGCGAACTGGTCCTCCTTCGGCGCGGTGGGCGCGTACGTCACGACGACCTTGTTGGTGCGCACGTCCACGAAGCAGAGGCTGTTGGCGCGGCCGTGGCCGGTCAGGTCGTTGATCGCGATGCTCGCCCCGACCGACGAGATCCAGGCCCGGATCTTGTGGTACGAGCGGTTGACGTCGCGAATCGTTTTCTTCGGTAGCTGGTCGTAGCCGTCCGGGTAGGCGATCGACTGCTCGGTGAAGCGGTACTTTGTGGCGGCTTCGTCGGCGCCGGCGACCGACACGCGGCTGTCGATGATGAAAAAGAGCGAGGCCACGAGTAGAATCGCGACTATTCCGGGACTGAGCGAGCGTGCGCGTTGACCCAGCACGGTACGGTCTCCTTACAACAGAGCCATCGGCTTCTGCCAAAGCCGATGGCGTGAACAGGGCAGACGGCATCACCGCGACGGTGTTCCACGGGCGGTCCCGGGGTGCTGCGCGGCAAGGGATGGGGGAGTGTCGCCTGACGTCGGGGGCTTCGCGGCGCGACGGTCCGGCCGGAGGAAGATAGTTTCCCCGGCAATTTTCCGTCGGCGCGTCGAATCTGCTTTCTGAGTGCCTGGTTTCCTCCTGCGGCGGTCGGGAAAAGTGGATGCTCGGCGACCGGATCAGGCCAGGTTCATCGTGCGACGGTGGCGCCGGGGCGCGCTTCTTTCACATTGCTCCCGACGTTTTCGCAGCATGCGGCCGGTTTAGTTCGCGTATAGCGGACGATTTGACGCGTCGGATCCCTATTGGTCGATCTCACCGCGTTGACCCGCTGTGTCCACCCGTCGGCCCAAGACGGCAATATGGCGACTAACTGTCGTCGGCAGGGTGGCTAGCGTGGGTGGCGGCGCTGCCCGAGGCGCCGCCCGGGCGTCGTCCTGCGGGACCGCCCCCGCCCGGGACCCCGGGAAGAGAGGAAGCCGCCGTGTCTGTCGAGGGATTCTGGAAGGTGGCCGTGGCCACCCCGTTCGGCGTCCGCCGCACCGAGTTGGAGCTGTTCAGCAAGGATGGTGTCCTGCAGGGCATCTCCCGCGGCGAGAAGGAGACGCTCACCCTGAACGATCTCACGCTGGAGGGCAACCGGCTGTCCTGGTACCAGTCGATCAAGAAGCCGATGCGGATGGACCTGGCCTTCGACGTGACGATCGACGGCGACGAGATGACCGGCACCGCCAAGGGTGGACCGATGCCGGCGGCGAAGGTCAGCGGCCACCGTGAGCCGGCCGCCCAGCCCGCCTGAGCGCACCGCCCGCGCGCCGGCCGCCCCCGCCGCAGCGGCGGGGGCGGCCGACCGTCGATCTCCGTCCTTCGGCCGCACCATCCAACCCGGATATGTATTGACTTAAGTGCATTTATCCACAATGGTCATGGGTACTCGACGCGGGAGCAGCCATGACCGACTTGCCAGAGGGCACCGAGCACCACCGTTACCTGATCATCGGCGCCGGCCCGGCCGGCCTTCAGCTGAGCTACTACCTCCAGCAGGCCGGCAGCGACTACCTGACGCTGGAACGCGCGGCCGAACCCGGCGAGTTCTTCCGCCGGTTCCCCCGCCACCGCAAGCTGATCTCCCTGAACAAGGTGCACACCACCAGCACCGACCCCGAGATCCGGCTGCGCTGGGACTGGAACTCGCTGCTGCACACCCCGGCCGACCTGCCGTTCGCCGACTACAGCCGCGAATACTTCCCTTCCGCCGACGACATGGTCCGCTACCTCGGCGACTTCGCCCGCCACCACGGGCTCGCCGTCCGCTACGACACGACCGTCGAGCTGGTCACCAAGACCGACGACGGTTTCCTCGTGCGCGCCGGCGGTCGGCTGCTGCACGCCGACTGCGTGGTGTGGGCCGCCGGCTGGGGCCGGCCCAACATCCCCGACGTACGCGGCATCGAGCACGCGATCGGCTACGAGGACATGTCCACCGACCCGGCCGACTACGCCGACCAGCGGGTGCTCATCCTCGGCAAGGGCAACTCGGCGTTCGAGACCGCCTCGGCGATCCTCGGGCACGCCGCCATGATCCACCTGGCCAGCCCGCGTCCCCTGCGCCTGGCCTGGAACACCAAGCACCCCGGCGACGTACGCGGCCACCACGGCGCGGTCCTGGACAGCTACCAGTTCAAGACCCTGCACTCCGTGCTCGACTGCGTCATCGACGAGATCCGCCCGGTGGGGGACAAGTACGAGGTGCACCTGACCTACACGCACGCCGACGGCGAGACGGCCGTGATGGAGTACGAGACGGTGCTGCGCTGCACCGGCTTCGCCATGGACACCTCGGCCTTCGCCGACAACTGCCGCCCCGGCATGGTGCCCAGCGGGCGGCTGCCCGCCACCCGGCCCGACTGGCAGTCGGTCGACGTCGACGGGCTCTACTTCGCCGGCACGCTCGCCCAGGATCGCGACTTCAAGAAGGCGTCGTCCGCGTTCATCGACGGCTTCCGTTACAACCTGCGGACGCTCACCGCCCTGCTGCGCGAGCGGTACGAGGGCGCGCCGCTGGCGTACGAGAAGGTGGCGGCGGACGCCGAGGCGCTCACCGAGGTGGTGCTGGACCGGGTCAACTGGAGCTCGGCGCTGTGGACGCAGTTCGAGTTCCTCTGCGACGTCCTCGTCGTCGACGCGGCCGCCGGGGTGGTGCGCCACTACCACGACCTGCCCGAGGACCATGCGGTCGCCCGGTTCGGCGGCGAGAGCCACTACTACACGTTCTCGCTGCGCTGGGGCCGCGACGAGTACGGCGACGTGTTCGCCATCGAGCGGCACCCGCAGCCGGACCGGGCCGCCGAGAGCGCCTTCATCCACCCGGTGGTGCGCCGCTACCGGGGCGGGGAGCTGGTCGAGGAGCTGCACCTGCTGGAGGACCTGCTGGCCGAGTGGCGCCGGCAGGACCGGCACGTGCAGCCCCTGCGCGAGTTCTTCACCGCGGACCTGGGGCGCTGAGGCCTACCGCAGGACCATGACCTCCGACAGCGACTTGCGGGTCAGCTCCGGCACCGTGACCCCCTCGGCCGGGTAGCCGACCGGCATCACCAGGCAGGCGCGCTCCTCGGCCGGGCGGTCGCAGATCTCGTTGAGGAACCGCATCGGGCTCGGCGTGTGGGTGAGCGTGGCCAGCCCGGACAGGTGCAGGGCGGTGATCAGCACGCCGACGGCGATGCCGACCGACTCCTTGACGTAGTAGGGCTTCGGGGTCTGCGGCCCCTGGTGGACCTCGAACACCACGATGACCACCGGGGCGGTCTCCAGGAACGGCTTCTGCCAGTCGGTGCCCATCGGGGCCACCGCGTCGAGCCACTCCTGGGAGGCACGGCGGGTGTAGAACTCGATCTCCTCGGCCTCGGCGGCCTCGCGCAGCCGCCGCCTGCGGTCGGCGTCGGTCACCACCACGAACCGCCAGGGTTGCAGGTTGGCGCCGCTGGGGGCGGTCGCGGCGGCCCGGACGGCCTCCTCGACGACCTCCAGCGGCACCGGCTCGTCGGAGAAGTGCCGCACCGACCGGCGGGCCGCCATCCGGTCGGCGAACGCCCGGGCGGTGCGGTTCATCAGCGTGGGTTCCAGCCGGTGCAGGTGGAACGGGACGGTCGCGATCTGGTCCATGAACGGCCTCCATCAGCAGGTCGGGCCCTTCCAGCATCACCCACGCCACCCGCCGCCGGTTGTGCGCGATTGCCCAGATTCGCGGGGTCCGGCCGGGGGGACCGACCGCCCGCCGGCCCTCGGCAGGTCAGCCCGCCGTCCACTCCGAAAGCCGGTCGACGACGTCGGCGAGCGTCCCGCCGGCGTGCACGACCGCCCGTTGCCGCCGCGCCCCGGTGCCGTCGGCGGCGAGCTGCTCCAGCCACCGCGCGACGGGGTCGTGGTCGCCGTGGGCACGCAGCGCCGGCTCCACCGTGGCCAGCAACTCGCGGGCCAGCTCGGCCGCCGGCCGGAGCCGGCCCGTGCGCGGGTCCAGGCCCGCGCCGTCCAGGCCGTCGCGGGCGGCCCGCCAGTAGGCCACCCGCAGCAGCTCCCCGGCGACGTGCGGGGCGGGCTCGCCGGCGTCCACCGCCGCCGACAGGTGCGCCACGAGCGCCCGCACCAGCGCCGCGTAGCGCGCCGCGTCCTCGGCGGTGAGGGCCGAGTCGGCCACCCGGACCTCCAGCGTCGGGTGCCGTTCCGAGGGGCGCACGTCCCAGAAGATGGTGGCCCGGTCGACGAGGGCGCCGGCGTCCAACAGTCGCCCCACCACCTCGTCGTAGTGCTCCGCCGAGTCGAACACCGGCGGCGGACCGGCCACCGGCCACCGGCCCCAGACCGTGGTGCGCCAGCTCGCGTAGCCGGAGTCGCGGTCGTCCCAGTACGGCGAGTTCGCCGTGAGGGTCAGCAGCAGCGGAAGGTAGGGCCGCAGGTGGTTGCCGACCAGCACGGCCCGCTGCCGGTCCGGCATCTCCACGTGCACGTGCAGCGCGCACAGCGCCAGCTCGTCGTGCAACCCCCGGAAGGTCTCGGTGCCCCGGCTCTGGCGCGGGCCGACGGTCATCGGCGGCGGCACCGCCCCGGCGACGGGGGCCGTGCCGGCGGCCACCACCCGCAGGCCCGCCGCCCGGGCGCAGTCCGCGACGACCTTGCGGGCCTCGCCGAGCTGGTCGGTCAGCTCGCCGAGGGTGCCGCAGGCGTGGGTCCTGGTCTCCAGTTGCAGGGTGGTGATCTCCCCGGACACCCGCTCCCCGAGCGACGCCGACGCCGCCGCGACGACCTCGGCGGCCCGGGGCACCGGGGCCCGGGTGGCGGCGTCGACGACGAGGAACTCCTCCTCCACCCCGAAGCGGGGCGGGGCCGGGTACCGGCGCGTGGTGCGGCTCATGACACACCATTATGGACGGTGTGTGGGCCCGTGGACAGCAGCGACGCGCCTCACAGGCGCGCGGGCACACCCCGGGCCGCGGGTGCCGGGCCCCGCCGCTGCCGGGTGAGCACCCCGGCGACGGTCGCGGCGAGCAGGGCGGCCCGGTCGGGCATCTGGCTGACGTCCACCCACTCGCTGCGGGCGTGCGACCCGCCGCCCACCCCGCCCAGGCCGTCGAGGGTGGCCACGCCCAGCGACCCGGTGAAGTTCGCGTCGGAGGCGCCGGCGGCGTGCGCGGCCTCCAGCGGCGGCAGGCCCAGCTCGCGACCCGCCCGGCGGGCGACCTCCAGCAGCGGCATCGCCACCGCCTCCTGCAGCGGGTAGCGGTTGATCCCGCCGCCCACCACGAGCGCGGCCTCGGCCAGCTGCGGGGTCAGCGCGTGGATCTGCCGGTCCACCCGGTCGAGCTCCTCCCGGGTCCAGGCGCGCACGTCGACGCAGAACGTCGCCGACTCGGGCACCTGGTTGCTGATGCTGCCGGCGCTGAGCACCGTCGGCGTGACGCTGGTGCCCTCGGCGGCGAACGCCCGCACGGCGAGGACCTGGTGGGCCAGCTCGACGGCCGCGTTCACCCCCCGGTGCGGCTCCACGCCCGCGTGCGCGGCGCGGCCGCGCACGGTGATCTCGTACCGCGAACCGCCCTTGCGGGCGACCTTGAGCGCGCCCGTCTCGGTGGACGGCTCGCCCACCAGCACGGCCCGCGACCGGCGGGCCTGCTGCTCGATCAGCGGCCGGGACGTCGGCGACCCGCTCTCCTCGTCGCAGGTCAGCAGCACCCCCACCCGGGAGGGGTCGGGCAGCAGGGACAGGGCGGTGACCAGCTGCACGATGCCGGACTTCATGTCGCACACCCCGGGCCCGGTGGCGATGTGCTCGGCGAGCGCGAAGGGCCAGTCCCGCGTGGTGCCCTCCGGCCACACCGTGTCGTAGTGCCCCAGCAGCAGCACCCGCTGGTCCTCGGCCTGCCAGAGCAGGTGCGGCAGCCCGTCGCGGGTGACCCGCACGGCGGGCCGGCCCAGCAGCGGGCTGATCCAGCTCTCCAGCAGGTCGGCGCAGGCGTGCAGGCGCCGCACGGCCCCGGGCGGGGATTCGGCGTGTACGAGTTGGCGAAGTCGGTCCACCATGGTCCCGGACTGCGCCCGGGCCCCCTGCCGTATGTGCGTCGTGTCGACCATGGTGCCGATCGTGGCAGCGGCTGCTGTGCAGCGGCAATACGCATCCGTGCCCTGCTCGTCGCCCTCCGTGTCGGCGCAGGTGCCGGCCCCGCGGACGGCATTCTCGAAGAGATCGCGGGCCGCGGACGCCGGTCGCAGTGAGCACGGTCGAAGAAGCGGACCGGCGGCGGGGCCGGCACCATGCGCAGCAGGACCGCGTCGCCGCCGGCCGCGGCCTGTCACGCCGAGGAGAGACACGTGGCACACATCGATCTGGGTCTGGACGAGACGCAGTACCCGGGCATCAGCGGGCTGATGCGTTACCGGCCGGAGACCGCCGTGGCGCTCAATGCCCTGGCCGAGGCGTTGCTGCACGCCCCGCACCCCACCCTCAGCGCCGGCGAGCGGGAGCTGATCGCCGCGTACGTCTCCGGGCTCAACGAGTGCACGTTCTGCTGCTCGTCGCACTCGGCGTTCGCCGCCGCCCAGCTCGACGGCGGCATGCCGCTGGTGACCCAGGTCCGGGCGGACCTGGACACGGCGGAGGTCTCCGCGAAGCTGCGCGGCCTGCTGCGGATCGCCGCCGCCGTCCAGGCGGGCGGCCGCACCGTGAGCGCCGCGCTGGTCGACTCGGCCCGCGCCGAGGGCGCGACCGACCTGGAGATCCACGACACGGTGCTGATCGCGGCCGCGTTCTGCATGTTCAACCGCTACGTCGACGGGCTCGGCACCCGGCTGCCGGAGGACCCGTCGGCCTACACCGAGACCGCGCAGCGGATCAAGGTCGGCGGGTACGTCGGCTAGGCCCGAGCGGCCCCGGCCCGGCGGGCGCGGCCCCGCGCCCGCCGGCACGACCGCCGTCCTAACCGTTGTACGGCATGGTGGGGAACCAGCCGTAGCCGAACATGGCGGGCAACCGCACGTCCCAGTAGACGACCATGAACACGCCCAGCGCGATCAGCAGCGCCCCGGTGACCGCGGCGGTGCGGGAGGGGCTGGCGGCGAGCCACTGCACGAACCGGCCCCGGGTGACCACGATGACCAGCGCGAACAGGGCGGCGACGATGGCGATGTTGCCCAGCGACTGGAGCACGAACGCTCCCGCGCCGTAGAGCGGGTTGCCGGTGTCCACCGCCCAGTGGAACAGCTTGTTGAACAGCGGGTACGGCCGGCCGATGAGGAACCCGCCGACGAGCGCGCCGAGCACCACGACCCGGGCGACCGGGCGGTGCGCGAACGGGTCCGGCAGCGTGCCGAGGGCGGCCAGGCCGAGGTAGACGAAGGCGAGGCCGATCACGCCGAAGACGACCATCGACTGGACCAGGCGCACGGGCAGCCCGCCGACGGTGCCGGTGGACAGCTGCGGCAGCCGGTCGCCGAGCAGCACGCCGACGAAGCCGTACGTCGCGGCGACCGCCACCATCCCGACGGTGAGCCAGCCGACCGGCCGCAGCAGGACGCGCAGCCCGGCCCGGGTCGCCCCCGCCCCGCCGGCCTGGCTCATCGGGCCGACGGCGGCGGCCATCGCGATGTTGCACGCCGTGAACGTGCCGGCCAGGCCGGAGACGAAGGCGAAGACCAGGCCCGCGACGGTGCCACCGATGGCGGTGCTCTTCGCGTCGTGGCCCAGCAGGGTGTTGGCGACGTTGTCGCCGATCACGTGGTCGACGAACTCGTACGACCACAGCACCGCCAGCAGGACTCCCGCCGCGACGCCGCCCAGGACGATCCCGCGCGAGCGCGGGTGGGTGTGCGCGGAGAGGTGGACCGCGCGTCCTCTTTCGGTGACAGCCATGGATGGATTGTGGGGACGGTTCCCCCGGTTGACTTCTTCCGTGTTGCCCTCTCCGCCGGGCAGGGCGGCGAGGCGGGGCGGCGGGCAGGACGGCAACCTCGAACAAGTGTTCGCGCACCCGCATCCTCCATCGTGGACACATGTCGGTCAACCCGCACCAGTGGCGTCGCGTCCGCACCTCTGTGCCCGTCGTCCTCGGGCGGCTGCTCGACCTCGTCGACGACGCCCCGCCCGACCGGCCCGCCACCGCGCACTGGACGGTGGCGGACACCATGGCGCACCTGTGCGGCGTCGCCGCGATGGGCCTGGCCCTGGTCCGGGGCGGCCCGCCCGACCTGCCGGTGCCCGACCTGCTCGAACTGCGCCGGCGCACCACGGTCGACACGATCTCGGTGATGAACGCCGAGGTACTGCGGCACTTCACCGAGCGGCGGCTGCCGGTGCTGGCCGACCGGCTGCGCGCCGACGTCGAGGAGGTGCTGCGGGCGGTCGACGAGGCCGGGCCGGAGCACGAGGTGTCCTGGCTCGGCGGGGCCCGGCTGCCGGTCACGGGCCTGCTGGCCCACCTGCTCAACGAGCTGAACCTGCACGCCTGGGACATCGCCCGGGCGGTCGGCCGGCGCTGGGTCGTCGATCCCGCCGACGCGGCGCTCTTCGTGGACCTGTTCATGGTGGGCATGACCAGGCGCGGCTATGGCCGGCTGCTGGACCGGGACGGCCCGGCCCATCCGGGGACGATCTCGGTGAACTTCCGGCACCGCTTCGGCCCCGAGGTGACGATGGCCCTGGCCGATGGCCGGGTGACGGTGGCGCCGACCGAGTCCCGTCCGGACGTCCGGCTCTCCTTCGACCCGGCGGTGTTCACCCTGATGCTGTTCGGCCGGGTGTCCCGGCCGCGCGCGGTCCTCGCCCGCAAGCTGTGGGTGGGCGGCCGCCGGCCCTGGCTGCTGCCGGTCTTCCTGCGCACCATGCGCCTGCCGTCCTGACCTGGGGCGCCGCCCTCGCCGGGCCCCCGGACGGGGGCGGTGCCGGCGGACGACGGCCGGCCGGCGGCGGGAGGCGCGGGGCGCAACACGGAAGAAGTGCCCGCACGGCGACGGGTGCGACCGTGGGACGGACAAGGTCCACAAGACCGGAGAGCCTTCCCAAGGAGGACTGGTGACTGTAACCGAAACCCCCACGCGTGAGGAGATCCTCAGCCGCGTCGCCAAGGCCGAGCCGGTGCTGCGGGAGCACGTGGCCTGGTCGGAGGAGAACCGCCGTCTGCACGAGGCGACAGTCGAGGCGATGGCCGAGGCGGGCATCTTCCGGATGCGGGTGCCCAAGCGCTACGGCGGCTACGAGTGCGACGGCGCGACGCTGGTCGAGGTCGGCGCGGCCCTGGGCCGCATCGACGCCTCCGTGGCCTGGGTCGCGATGGTGAACTGGATCCCCACCTACCTGGTCTGCATGTTCCCCGACCAGGTGCAGGACGAGGTCTTCTCGACCCCCGACGTGCGGGTCTGCGGGACCAACGCCCCCAAGGGCACGATGGTGCCGGTCGAGGGCGGCTACCTCCTCAACGGCCGTTGGCCCTTCGTCAGCGGGGCGCACCACGCGCACTGGATGGAGGCGGCGGCCGTGATCCTGCGCGACGGCGCCGAGCCGGAGCCGGTCATGACCATGGTGCCGATGTCCGACATGGAGCTCGTCGACGACTGGCACACCACCGGGCTGCGCGGCTCGGGCAGCATCACGACGGTGGCCACGAACGTCTTCCTGCCCGCCGAGCGGGTCATCCCGCTGGGCGCGGCGCTGGCCCCGAACACGCTGTCGGAGACCAACCGGAACATCCCGATCTATTCCACCCCGGCCACGCTGGTCGCCGCGGTCTCCGGGGTCGGCATGCTGGTCGGGATCGCCAAGGCGGCGTGGGACACCTTCTTCGACCGGCTCCCCGACCGGAAGATCATCTACACCGACTACCCGAGCCAGGCCGAGGCCCCGCTGACCCACCTGCGGGTCGGGGCCGCCGCCCACAAGATCGACCAGGCCATGTTCCACGCCCGGCGGATCGCCGAGGTCGTCGACCACAAGGCGTTCAGCGGCGAGGCGTGGACGGTCGAGGAGCGGGTCCGGGTGCGCGCCGACCAGGGCGAGGCGGCCCGCCTGGCCAAGGAGGTCGCCGACACCTTCCAGATGGCCAGCGGCGGCACCTCCATCTACACCGACGTCCCGATCCAGCGCATCGTGCGGGACATCACCTCGGCCGCGCTGCACGGCCTCGTCGTCCCCGACGTCAACACCGAGCTGTACGGCCGGGTGCTGTGCGGGCTGGAGCCCAACACCCTCTACATGTGACGCCCGACCACCGCGCCGGCGCTCCCACCATCGTCGCTGGGAGCGCCGGCGCGGCGCGGCGTCAGCGCACGGCGGTGGGGGAGGGCGTCGCGGTGCCGCCCCGGGGCGCCTGCGGGGTCATCAGCCGGACGATCTCCGCCCGGTCGGCCGCCGAGGGCAGGCCCCAGTCGGGACGGTAGCCGTACACCTCGCGTAGCGGCGTGGCGGAGGTGCGCCCGTCGAGGATCTCCACCGAGTCCGCGTCGATCAGGCCCGGGTGCTCCACCCCGCACGCCTCGGCGACCTTCACCAGGTCCCGGCGCAGGGTCCGCAGGTAGTTCGCCGCCCGCACCGACTTGCGCGCCGGGTCCAGGCCCCGGGCCAGCCACGGGTGCTGCGTCGCCACCCCGGTCGGGCAGGTGTCGGTGTGGCACTTCTGGGCCTGGATGCAGCCGATCGCCAGCATCGCCTCCCGGCCCACGTTGACCATGTCGCAGCCGAGGGCGAACGCCACCACGGCGTTGTCCGGCAGGCCCAGCTTGCCGGCGCCGACGAACACCACCTGCTCGTGCAGCCCCCGCTCGGCGAAGACCCTGTAGACCCGGGAGAAGCCTTGCTGGAACGGCAGCGACACCGAGTCCGTGAAGATCAGCGGTGCCGCGCCGGTGCCGCCCTCGCCGCCGTCGACGGTGACGAAGTCGATCCCCCGGCCGGTGTCGCGCATCAGGGTGGCCAGCTCCGCCCAGAAGCCGAGGTCGCCGACGGCGGACTTGATCCCCACCGGCAGGCCGGTCTCGGCGGCCAGCAGCTCCACCCAGTCCAGCAGGCTGTCGCAGTCGGCGAACTCGGCGTGCCGGGACGGGCTGACGCAGTCGCGCCCCTGCGGGACGCCCCGGGTCGCGGCGATCTCCGCCGACACCTTCGCCCCCGGCAGCAGCCCGCCCAGGCTCGGCTTCGCGCCCTGGCTCAGCTTCACCTCCAGCGCCCGCACCGGCGCACTGGCGACCAGGTCCTTCAGCCGGGCCAGGTCGAACCGGCCGCGCTCGTCGCGGCAGCCGAAGTATGCGGTGCCGAGCTGGAACACCAGCTCCCCGCCGCGCCGGTGGTACGGCGACAGGCCGCCCTCGCCGGTGTTGTGCAGGCAGCCGGCCAGGGCCGCGCCCCGGTTGAGCGCCGCCACGGCGTTGCCCGACAGCGAGCCGAAGCTCATCCCGGAGATGTTGACCACCGACTCCGGCCGGAACGCCCGCGCCCGCCCCCGGGCCGCCCCGAGCACCTTCGCGCACGGCAGCCGCACGTCCTGCCCGGCGGCCGGCGCCGACGGCGGCACGGCCCGGCCGAACGTGCGGTGCTTGATGATCGGATAGCCGGCCGTGTACTCGATGTCGTTGTCCGTGCCGAACCCGAAGTAGTTGTTCTCCTGCTTCGCCGACGCGTACACCCAGCGCCGCTGGTCGCGGGTGAACGGCCGCTCCTCGTTGTTGCCGGCCACGATGTACTGCCGCAGCTCGGGGCCGAGCGACTCCAGCAGGTACCGGGCCCGCCCGAGCACGGGGAAGTTGCGCAGCAGGGCGTGGTCGCGTTGCAGGACGTCGCGGGCGGCGAGGGCCGCGACGGCGGCGGTGACGGCGGGTACGGCTCGGCGGGCCCATCTCATGCCGCCAGTCTCCCCGCACCCGCCGGCCGCCGCACGGTTCGTCCGCGCTCCGCCGCCTGCCGCACCTGCCATGGGCCTGGCCCTTGTCAGCTTGCTGATACCAGGTAGAACCCGCAGTTTGCCCCGCAGAAGCGGCACGGTAGGGTGTCGGCGTGGCGATGTTCCGGATCGGCGAGGCCGCCGAACTGCTCGGCGTCAGCACCGACACGGTGCGACGCTGGGTCGACGCCGGCCGCCTCGCCGCCACCCGCGACGCGCAGGGCCACCGGGTGCTCGACGGCGTGGACCTGGCCGCCTTCGTCCGGGCCGCGGCCGCCGCGCCCGAGGAGCACGCCGAGCTGTCCTCGGCGCGCAACCGGCTGCGCGGCATCGTCACCGCCGTGGTCAAGGACACCGTCATGGCCCAGGTCGACATCCAGGCCGGGCCGTTCCGGGTCGTGTCGCTGATGAGCCGCGAGGCGGTCGACGACCTGGGCCTCGAGGTCGGTGCGATCGCCGTCGCGGTGATCAAGTCAACGACGGTCGTGGTGGAGCGGCCGTCCGCTGCGAAAGGCAGGACCGGCACGTGACCGGAGCGACGACCCGCACCGCCCTGGCCGGGGCGCTCACCCTGGCCCTCGCCCTTGCCGGTTGCGCCGGCGGGGCCGACCGGCCGGCGCCGGGGGAGAGCGGCGCCGAGGTGCGTGGCCCGGTCACCGTCCTCGCCGCGGCGTCGCTGACGGAGTCGTTCCACCGGCTCGGCGACGAGTTCGAGGCCGCCCACCCGGGCACCACCGTCACCTTCAGCTTCGCCGGCAGCTCGGCCCTCGCCACCCAGGTCAACCAGGGCGCCCCCGCCGACGTGTTCGCCGCCGCGTCCCCGGCCACCATGCGCCCGGTCACCGACGCCGGCAACGCCGCCGGCGAGCCGACCACCTTCGCCCGCAACCAGCTGGTCGTCGCCGTGCCGAAGGGCAACCCGGGGGGCGTCGGCACACTGGCCGACCTGACCCGGCCCGGGGTGAAGGTGGCGCTCTGCGCCGAGCAGGTGCCCTGCGGCGCGGCGGCCCGCACCGCCCTGGACGCTGCCGGCGTGGCGCTCACCCCGGTCACCCTCGAATCCGACGTCAAGGGCGCGCTGGCCAAGGTGCGCCTCGGCGAGGTCGACGCCGCGCTGGTCTACCGCACCGACGCCACCGCCGCCGCGTCCCAGGTGGACGCCGTGGAGTTTCCCGAGTCGGCCCGGGCCGTCAACGACTACCCGATCGTCGTGCTGCGGCAGGCCGGCAACCCGACGGCCGCGCGGGCCTTCGTCGCGTACGTGCTGTCCGACCGGGGCCGGGCCGCGCTGACCGCCGCCGGGTTCCAGCCGCCCCGGGCCTGACCGCCGGTGGTACGCCCACCCGCCCCGGCCCCGCGCCGCCGCGTCCCCGGCCGGCGGGTGCCCGTCGCCCTGTTCGTTCCCGCCGGCCTCGGGCTGGCCTTCCTCGTGCTGCCCCTGACCGGGCTGCTCGCCCGCGCCCCGTGGGCCACCCTGCCGCAGCGGCTCGCCGCGCCGGGGGTGCTCACCGCGCTGCGGCTGTCCCTGCTGACCGCCACCGGAGCGACGCTGCTCTGCCTCGCCCTCGGCGTACCCCTGGCCTGGGTGTTGGCGCGGGTGCGGTTCCCCGGCCGGCGGCTGGTGCGGGCGCTGGTCACGGTGCCGTTGGTGCTGCCGCCGGTGGTCGGCGGCGTGGCCCTGCTGCTGGTCTTCGGCCGCCGGGGGCTGCTCGGCGGCTGGCTCGACGCCACCTTCGGCGTCACCCTGCCGTTCACCACCGCCGGGGTGGTCCTCGCCGAGGCGTTCGTGGCCATGCCGTTCCTGGTCATCGCCGTCGAGGGTGCCCTGCGCGCCGCCGACAGCCGGTACGAGGAAGCGGCCGCCACCCTGGGCGCGGGCCGGTGGACGACGTTCACCCACGTCACGCTGCCGCTGGTCGCCCCCGGGGTGGCGGCCGGCGCGGTGCTGTGCTGGGCCCGCGCCCTCGGCGAGTTCGGCGCGACGATCACCTTCGCCGGCAACTTCCCCGGCCGCACCCAGACCATGCCGCTGGCCGTCTACCTGGCCCTGGAGACCGACCTGGAGGCCGCGATCGTGCTGAGCCTGGTGCTGCTCACCGTCTCGGTGGCGATCCTCGCCGGCCTGCGTGACCGCTGGGTCACCGGCCCGTGACCGCCGCCGGGCCGTGCCGCCGGGCGGCCGGGACCCCGCTGCTCGACGCCCACCTCGTCGCCGACCGGGGCGGATTCCACCTCGACGTGGCGCTGCGGGTGCGGGCGGGGGAGGTGGTCGCGCTGCTCGGGCCCAACGGCGCGGGCAAGACCACCGCGCTGCGCGCCCTGGCCGGCCTGCACCCGCTGGCGGCCGGGCACCTCACCCTCGACGGGGTCGACCTCGACCGCCCCGACGGGCGGGTGTGGGTCCCGCCGGAGCGCCGCCCGGTCGGCGTCGTCTTCCAGGACTACCTGCTCTTCCCGCACCTGAGCGCCCGCGACAACGTCGCCTTCGGTCCCCGCCGGCGCGGCGCGGACCGGCGCGCCGCCCGCGCCCGCGCCGACGCCTGGCTGGACCGGGTCGGCCTCGCCGGCTACGCCCGCCGCCGTCCCCGGCAGCTCTCCGGCGGCCAGGCCCAGCGGGTGGCGCTGGCCCGGGCCCTCGCCGTGGAGCCGACCCTGCTGCTGCTCGACGAGCCGCTCGCCGCCCTCGACGCCCGCACCCGCGTGGACACCCGCGCCGAGCTGCACCGCCACCTCGGCGCGCACCCCGGCGCGACCGTGCTGGTCACCCACGATCCCCTCGACGCGCTGGTGCTGGCCGACCGGCTGGTCATCGTGGAGGACGGCCGGGTGGTCCAGGAGGGGGACGCGGCCGCCGTCACCGCCCGCCCCCGCACCGACTACGTCGCCCGACTGGTCGGGCTGAACCTGCACCGGGGCCACGCCGACGGCCACCAGGTGCGCGTCGGGGCGCTGACCCTGACCGCCGTCGACCGCGTCGTCGGGGAGGCGTTCGTCGCGTTCCCGCCCGCCGCCGTGGCCCTGCACCCGGCCCGGCCCCACGGCAGCCCCCGCAACACCTGGCCCGCCACGGTGGCCGGGGTGCAGCGGCACGGGGACCACCTGCGGGTCGAGTTGGACGGCCCGCTGCCGGTCTCCGCCGACGTCACCCCGGCGGCCGTCGCCGCGCTGCGGCTGCGCCCCGGCCAGCAGGTGTGGGCGGCGGTGAAGGCCGCCGAGACCCGCGCGTACCCGGCGGGCGGCTGATCCGCACCGGCTCAGGTGGTCGACGCCTCCGGCCCGGTCGGCACGCGGCCGGCGCGTGGACGCGGGGCGTGCTCCCGCGCCAGCGACCAGCCGTGGCACCACTGCCGCTCCGGCGTCTCGTCCGCGGCCACCGCGAACGCGGTCAGGGCCGCGACCGCCTCCGGGCACCAGTGCGCGGCCGTCTGCGCGACGATGCGGGACAGCGCCTCCCGCCGCCGGCGGAACACCTCGTCGACCAGGCCGGCCCCCGTGGCGCTCAGCCGCAGCCGCACCACCCGGCGGTCGCTGGCCGAGCGGGTCCGCTGGACCAGCCCCTTGGCGGCCAGCCGGTCGCACATCCGGGTGCCCGCGGAGGGGGCGACGCCGAGCTCGGCGGCGATCTCCGCCGCGCGTTGGGGCCCTCGCGCGGCCAGGACGACCAGCGTGCGGAACTGGGACAGGGTGACCTCCGGGCCGATCCCGGCCAGCGACCGGGTGGTCAGCCCGACGAGGGCCCCGCTGGCGGCCAGGAGCGCCGCCACCGCCTCGTCCTCGATGCCCGGCGGTGGATCGGCCATGGTGGACCTCCGGCTGCGGTGCGGGCGGCGGGAGTCCATCATGGCAGCAATAAATCCGTTTTGCGTAGCGACAGGCCGGTATGCGCACCCGCCCTGCGCGGGCGCGACGACGCCGGGCGGACCGGCCGTCACCGGTCCGCCCGCCGGGCTCGTCAGGGCCGCCGCAGTGACTGTCGGACGACTCCGCCGACGATCGCGCACCACGTGCTCGTGCCGACCTTGCCGTTGGGCGGCAGGCCGTGCAGCCGCTGCACGTCCTGCACGGCCCGGCGGGTGGCGTGGTCGAACTCGCCGGTCACCGCCACGTCGGCGTAGCCCTTCCAGTTGAGGATGAACTGCACGGCGCTGACCGGCGCGCCGCTGGCGTCCCGGTCCAGCTCGGGGGCGAGGGTCTCCCAGGTGGGCGTGGTGAGGGTGGCGTCCACGTCGACCGGGATGCCGTTGCGGGCCTGCCAGTCCTGCACGGCGGCGACGGTGGCGGTGTCGAACGTGCTGTTGACGGGCACCGCGTAGCCCCGGTGGGTGAGCAGGTACTGCACCACCCGCACCGAGGGGGAGCTGACGAACCGCCACAGGTCCGGCCAGCGCCGGGCCGGCACGTCGCCGAGGCTGGTGCCCAGCTCGCGGGCCACCCGCCTGCGCAGCTCCGGGAACTGCCGGTAGAACGCCGTCCCGGGGCACGCGGTGGTGCGGAAGTCCCAGTGGCCGAAGATGTCGTGGGCGTGCAGGCCGTACTGCCGGCCGATCGTGGCGCAGAGCCTGACCAGCGAGTCCAGCAGCGCCTCCGGCGGGGTCTCGTCGACGTACGTGCCCTCGTTCTCGATGCCGATGGCGCGCCCGTTCTCGCCCGGGCAGTGCGCGGAGACCATCTGCCGGTCGCCGGCGGCCAGCCGTTCGAGGCTGCCGTGCCGGCCCTCCAGCACGTAGCCGCCGCGGCTGACGGTGAAGTGCTGGCCGGTGTCCGACCAGCCGTTGCCGTCCATGTGCAGGTCCTGGCAGTCCCGGGCCAGCTTCACGGCCTGCTCGCGGGAGTAGTCGGTGACGTTCGGGAACGCCATGTGATGCACGATGATCTTGTTGGTGGCGATCTCGCTGACCGAAAGCGGATCGGCCGGTGGCCGGGCGTCCCACTCGTCGCAGCCGATGATCCAGTCGAGGTCCGCACCGGACGCCGCCCGCGCGGAGGCGGGGGTCGCGAGCTGCGTGCCGACGACGGCGACCGTGGCCGCGCCGAGCCCGGCCCGCAGCAGGGTGCGGCGGTCGAGCTCCGGATGGTCGAAGTGCATGGCATCTCCTCTGTGGCCGACGGCGGCGCATGAGTGAAAAGGAGCTCCAGGAGCAATGCGTGATGTGGAGGATATTGCCAACGCGGGTCGCGCGCCAGGGGTCAGTCGCCGCCCCGACGGTCCGGCCCACTTCACCTAGCCTCCTAGGATGCCTTACGTGACGTGCGCCACGTCGCCACCACCAACCGACACCGACGAACGAAAGCACACCCGGGGAAGGGGATGCAGCCGTTGCGCCGATGGCCGACTGGACGGCGCCGGTCACAATGAGCGGCGTCGGATTCGGGTGTGTGCGGGCCAGCGGCCCGGGGGAGCGGTGGAGACCGTCGAATGAGCGCCAACAGCTGGCTGGTGTCCGGCTACACCGAGGTCCGTGAGCTGGGCTCGGGTGCGTCGGGTCGGGTGGTGCTGGCCACCCACGACGCGACCGGCACCCCGGTCGCCGTGAAGTACCTCGTCGGTGGCCTCGGCGGTGACCCGTCGTTCCGTGAGTCCTTCCGCGCCGAGGCCCGCCTGCTGGCCGACATCGACGACCCGCACGTTTCCCGCCTCTACGAGTACGTCGAGTCGCCCACCGGGGCGGCGATCGTCATGGAGCTGGTCAACGGCGTCTCGCTGCGGCAGATGCTGCGGGCCAACGGGCCCACCGGGCCGGAGGCGGCGCTCTGCGTCCTCAAGGGTTCGCTCGCCGGCCTGGCGGCCGCGCACGACCGGGGCGTGGTGCACCGCGACTACAAGCCGGAGAACGTGCTGGTCACCGCTCAGGGGGAGAGCAAGCTCGCCGACTTCGGCATCGCCATGCCGATCGGCGGGGAGTCGACCACCATCGTCAGCGGCACGCCCCGCTACATGGCGCCGGAGCAGTGGACCGGCGCGGCGGCGGCCCCGGCCTGCGACATCTACGCCGCGACGGCGACCTTCTTCGAGTGCCTGACGGGCCGTCCCCCGTACGACGGGCGGAGCCTGCTGGCCCTGCGTGACCAGCATGCCAGCGCGCCGGTGCCCACCGATCCGGCCCCGCCGCCGGTGCACGAGCTGCTGCGCCGGGGGATGGCCAAGCGGCCCGACGACCGGCCGCAGCCCGCGCAGGTCTTCCTCGGCTTCCTGGAGCAGATCGCGGGCGGGGCGTACGGGCCGGACTGGGAGGAGCGCGGGGTGCGGGAGCTGGCCCGGCGGGCCGCCCTGCTGGCAGCGTTCTTCCCGTTTCCGGATTCCTCGGGCGGCAGCACGAGCGTGGCCAGCACGGTCCTCGGGTCGGACGCCGGGTTGGGCAGGGGTCGGGAGATCCGCACCGGTCGGCGGATGCGGACGGGGCGGGCGCGTACGGCCCTGGTCGGGGGGGCGTTGGTGGCGGCGGTGCTGGTCGGCGGTGCCGGTTACCGGTACGCCTCGGGTGCGGAGCCCGACGTCGCGGCGCCGGTGGAGGCGAAGGACCCGACCGGGGCGGTGACGCCGGTTTCGGGCGGTGGTTCCGCGTCGGTCGCGCCGGAGGTCACGGTGAGTCCGTCGGGCGGTACCCCGACGCCTGCGCCGACGTCGGCGAGTCCGACGGTGGCGGCCCCGACCACGGGTGCGCCGGCCACGACGCGTCCGCCGTCGCCGACGAGCCGGCCCACCCGGACGGCGTCGGCGACTCCCAGCCCGAGTGCGAGCACGTCGTCCCCGCCGTCGGATGTCACCGCGCCCTCGGTGGGGTCGCCGAGCACCGGGTCGACGACGTTGGAGCCGGAGAACTGCAAGTACGGGCCGAGGTCGACGTCGGTGACGGTGAGTGTGACCGACGATCGTTCGGAGGCGGGGGAGTTGCGGGTGACGTTCCGGTACACCGTGGGTCGGTTGTCCACGTCGGTGGGCATGGAGTCGGTGGGGAAGGGCGTCTTCCAGGGCACGTTGGGTCCGTTCGCGGCGCCGGAGACGACGGTTCGTATCCCGGTGTCCGTCACGGCGGTCGACGCCGCGGGGAACTCGGCCGGGCCGGTGGGGCCGGTGTATGTAAGTCTGCAGCCGTTCTGCGCGCCGGGTTGATCGCGGGTGGCGGTCGAGCGGGTGGGGTCGAGGTTGATGGGGGGCGGCGTTGAGTAGTCCGAACGAGCCGACGGCGGCGTTGCCCGCCGACGGTGCGCCGACGGAGGCGTTTCCGGTTGCGGGCGCGTCGGTGGGGGAGCCGACCGTGGACCTGGGTAGCACCGTGGTTCTGGGTCGGACGGTGGGTGTGGGGCGTACGCAGGTGTCCGGGGCCGGTTCGGAGGCGACGGTGGCGGGGGCGGTGTCGTCTCGTACCGTCGGGGTTTCCACCGAGCCGGTGGCCGCGGCCGGGGGTGAGACGCGGTTTGGTCCGGGGGTGCCGGTGGGGCCGCCGGCGGCCCCGGCCTGGCCGCAGCCGGGTGCGGGTGCGGGGGTGCGGTCGCGGTCGGTGTGGCGTCGGGTGGTTTCCGTGCTGTCCACCCTGCTGACGGTGGTGTTGCTGGTGGCGGTCGGGTTGTTCCTGTGGCAGCGGCTTAGCCCGTTGGAGATCGAGGGTGTCACGGTGGCGGTGGTCGAGCCGGCCGGGACCCGGTGTGACGTGACGGTGGAGGTGGCGGCGACGGTGCGGACGAACGGCAACGCCGGGACGATTCGTTACCAGTGGCTGCGTTCGGGTTCGCCGCCTGGTGCGCTGGTCAGCGAGCGGGTCGGCCGGGGACAGCGGTCGGTGAGTCTGCCGTTGAAGTGGTCGTTCACGGGTGTGGGCACGGCTCGGGAGACGGCGACGGTCAACATCGTGGAGCCGTCGGTGACGCAGGCGGGTACGGAGGTTCGGTACGCCTGTCGTCGTCGTTGACGGTCGCGCCGGGGGTGCCGTTTTCGCGCGGGTGGGTCAGGGTAGAGCGGACGGGTTGTTCGCTGTCCCTGGTGTGAAGGATCTGTGCGATGAGAGACGATTTCGGCGACGCGGTGGGTGACGTGCTGCGTGCGGTGTTGCTTTTCCTGCCCAAGGCCGTGGGTTTCGTGGTGGTCCTGGTGGTCGGGTGGTTGGTCGCCAAGGCTGTGGTGCGGGTGGTGGGCAGGGTGTTGGCGCGGGTCGGGTTCGACCGGGCGGTGGAGCGTGGGGGGATCAAGACGGCGTTGGCGCGGTCGCGGTACGACGCGAGTGAGATCGTGGCGAAGCTGGCGTACTACGGGGTGCTGTTGGTGACGTTGCATGTGGCGTTCGGTTTGTGGGGGCCGAATCCGATCTCGGATCTGATCGCTGCGGTGGTGGCCTGGTTGCCGAGGGCGTTCGTGGCGATCGTGATCGTGGTGGTGGCTGCCGCGATCGCTCGGGCGGTGAAGGACATCATCAGCAGTGCGTTGGGTGGGTTGTCGTACGGGCGGGTGTTGGCGGGCGTGGCGTCGGTGTTCATCGTGGGGTTGGGGGTGATCGCGGCGCTGAATCAGGTGGGCGTGGCGACGGCGGTGACGACGCCGGTGTTGGTGGCGGTGCTGGCGACGGTGGGCGGGATTCTGGTGGTCGGTGTCGGTGGTGGGTTGGTGCGTCCGATGCAGAGTCGGTGGGAGTCGTGGTTGAGCCGGGCGGAGCGGGAGTCGCGGGTGGTGGCGACGCACGCGCGGGCGTATCGGGCGGGGCGGCGGGATGTGGAGGAGCGGTTGGCTGCGGCGGCTGCGCCGGTGGCGGGGGAGGATGTGGATCGGACGCAGGTGGTGCCTCGGGTGGGTGAGGAGTCGGAGCGTACCCAGCCGGTGGGTCCGTACGCGGAGTCGGAGGTGACGCGGCCGATTCCGCCGTTCGCGCAGCGTGGTGGCGGGCACGAGGCTGTGGTGGGTGACGACGAGGCGACGGTGGTGATTCCTCGGCCGGACGGGGGTGGTGTCGGCCGGTGAGGTGGGGGCTGTTGGTGTCGGCCGGGGTGGTGCGGTTCAGTCGGGTTGGGCGTCGAGGTAGACCCAGCGGCCGTTCTCGCGGGTGAAGCGGCTGTGTTCGGTGAGGGTCGCGGGTCGGCCGGCCTGTCGGTAGTGGGCTTGGAAGGTGACGGTGCCGGTGGTGTCGAGCAGGCCGCCGCGTTCGGTGTGGAGGATGTCGAGTCGGGTCCATCGTTGGCCGGGTTCGGGGTGCAGGTGGGTGGGGCGGGTGGAGGTGTGCCAGCTGCGCAGCAGGTAGGCGGTGTCGCCGATGGCGTAGGCGCTGTATCGGGAGCGCATGAGTGCTTCGGCGGTGGCGGCGTCGGCTTGGCCTCGGTGGAGTTTGCCGCAGCAGTCGGGGTAGGGCTGGCCGGTGCCGCACGGGCAGGGGTGGGTTGCCGGGTTGCGGTGTCGTTTCGCCACGTGGTCATCCTGCCGTAGTGGTGCAGAAAGGGCCGGCCCCGGTGGGGCCGGCCCTTTCTGGTGGTTGCGGGTCAGGAGGTGGCGTAGCCGCGGGTGGCGATCCAGTCGGCGAGGTGGTCGACGGTGATCCAGTAGCTGGCCTGGTCGGGGTTGGCCGAGTCGGCGATCTTGACGGTGTGGCCGTTGTCGCGGTAGCCGACGACGCTGATGTAGTGGCCGCCCTCGAAGGAGTGGGTGACGCCGTCGGTGTCGGTGGTGGTGCCGGCGATGTTGGCGACGACTGCGCGGCCGTTGTCGACGGTGCGGACGATGTCGGCCCGCAGGGTGTCGGTCTGCTTGTCGTCGGCCTTGTGGGTGCGGATCTCGACGCTGCGGTAGGCGTCGGGCTTGCCGGTCTCCTTGTTGAGGACGGGGGTGATGTCGTTGATGGAGTTGGTGCCGGCCTCGGTGGTGCCCATCTCCTTGGCCATGGTGTCCACGTCGATGTTCTTGCCCTGCACGCTCAGCGCGTTGCGCGCCGCCGCCGGGCCACAGTAGAAGAAGTTGGGCTGCGCCTCGTAGCGCACGTCCAGCTGACGCTCACCCGCCGGCCGACGCTCCGCCTGCACCGACGCGGCGGCCCGCTCCGCGGGAGCGGCCTGCGCGGCCAGCGCCGGACCCGCGATCCCACCAGCGGTCGCAGCGATACCAGCAACGGTCAGAGCGGTACGACGAATCAGATCGGTACGCATAACAGCGTGCTCCTCTGCTCGGGGGAAGGTCGCGACGCCGTCCAGGGGACGCGGCGCCGCGGGAAGAACTGAGGGGGACGAACTCCCGGCGGCCGGGGGGCCTGCTCGGGGTGTCGGGAGGATGTAACGACCCCGGCCCGTCCGCCATTCCCCGACCCGGCATCCGGGCTCACGGGGCGGGGCCGACCAGGGAACCGACCAGGCGGCAGAGCCCCGGTCGCATGCCAGATACAACGCCCCCACCCCCACGCCGATTCCGCCGCCGCGGTGACCCGGGCCACGGGACGGCGTGGGATGGACCGGACAGGTGGGTGGTGGGTGGCGTGCCGGGTTGTCGTGGTGGGTGGTCAGAGCCAGCCGGAGCGGCGGAACAGTCGGTGCAGGGTCAGTGCGGCGGTGGCCATGAGCAGGAGTGCGGCGCCGTAGCCGTAGCGCCAGTGCAGTTCGGGCATGTGGGTGAAGTTCATCCCGTAGATGCCGGCGACGGCGGTTTGGGTGGCGGCGATGGCGGCCCAGGCGGCGATCTTGCGCATGTCGTTGTTCTGTTCGACGGCCAGTTGTGCCAGTCGGGTCTGCAGGATGGAGTTGAGCAGGTCGTCGTAGGCGTTGACGCGGTCGACTGCTCGGGCGAGGTCGCCGTCGACGTCGGTGAACCAGCGGCGTAGCGCTGGGGGTGGGCCGTCGGTGGGTGGTGTGGCCAGGGTGCGCAGTGGTGCCTGTGCGGGTAGGACGGCGCGTTTGAGTTCGACGATTTCTCGTTTGAGTTGGTAGATGTGCGGGATGTCGGCGGTGCGTTCGCGGGCGAAGACGGTTTCCTCGAGTTGTTCGAGGTCGGTTTCGACGTGGGTGGCGACGTCGAGGTACTGGGTGACCATGCGGGCGCAGATGGCGTATGCGACGGCCCAGGGGCCTTCGGCGAGGATGGTGCGGCGTTGTTGGAGGTCCTGGCGGACGGTGGTGAGTGCGCCGGGTGCGCCGTGGCGGACGGTGACGACGAAGCGGTCGCCGATGAAGATCATGACGTCGCCGGTGTCGACGACTTCGGAGGTGTCGGTGAGTTCGGTGTGTTCGACGTATGCGGCGGTGCGGAGGACGAGCAGGGTGACGTCGTCGTGGCGTTGCAGGGTGGGTCGGTGTCCGTCGGTGAGGGCCTGGGTGATGTGGAATTCGTCGAGGCCGAAGGTGTGTCCGACTGCGGTCATGACGGCGGGGGTGGGGTCGTGCAGGCCGAGCCAGACGAAGGAGCGTCGGTTGCGGCGGCTGTGGGTGTGGGCGTCGGTGTAGTGGGGGCGGCCGGGTTGGCGTTGGCCGTCGACGTAGACGGCGCAGTCGACGACGGCGTCCGGGTTGGTCGGTCCGGTGGCGGGTGGTGTGGTGCGGGTGGGGCGGCGCAGTGCGCGTCGGAGCAGGTCGGGCAGGGTGGTGCGCCGTCGGGTCGGTGCGGGTCGTTGGTCCACCGGTCACCTCCGCCTTGCGGGGACTGACGGCAACCGTAGGGGATCTTCGGGTGGGGTGGTGGGTCAGGGCACGGCGGTGGCGAAGACGATGAGGTTGTCGGGGTAGGTGTGGTGGCGTTGGTCGAAGCGGCCGCCGCAGGTGATGAGGCGGAGTTGGGGTGTGGGGCTGGTGCCGTAGACGAGGGCGGTGGGGAAGCGGGTCTTGGGGTAGGCGCGGATGTCGTCGACGGTGAAGGTGGCGGTGCGGTTGTCGGCGCGGGTGATGTGGATGCGGTCGCCGGGTCTGAGTCGGCCGAGGTTGAAGAAGACGGCGGGGCCGGTGTCGCGGGAGTCGACGTGTCCGACGATGACGGCGTTGCCGGCTTCGCCGGGGCTGACGCCGGGGCGGTACCAGCCGGCGGCGGGGGGTGGGCCCGCCGGGGGGACTTCCAGTTGGCCGTCGGTGGTGGTGGCGACGGGGACGATGTCGGCGTGTACGTCGATGGTGGGGATGGTGATGTGCAGGGGGGTGGCGTGGGGCAGGGGTGGTGCGGGGCTGGTGGTGCTGGTGGTGGTGGGCCTGGTGTCGGGTTGGGGTGGTGGGGGTGGGGTGTGGGTTGCGGCGGTGGCGAGGAGGCCGAGTCCGGCGGCGGCGGTGAGGGTGGTCAGTGTGATGGCGGCCCGGTGGGTGTGGTGGGGGGCTGCCACGGTGTCTCCTTTCGGGCAGGTGGGGGTGCCCGCGTCGGTGGTGGCCGGCGCGGGCACCCGTGGCAGGGATGGGTGGTGTGGTTCAGGCTGGTGCGGTGGTGCGGCGGCGTCGGCGGCGGGTGAGGATGAGTGCGCTGGTGGTGGCGGCGACGACGAGGGTGCTGCCGGTGGCGAGGAGGCCGGTGGTGTCGCTGTCGGTGCCGGTGCCGGCGGGTGCGGCGCCGATCGGGGTGACGGTGAAGGTGGCGCTGCCTGAGGTGGTGCCGTCGCCGCAGGTGGCGGTGACCGTGTAGGTGCCGAGGGTGAATCCGGCGGTGAACAGTTCCGCGCTGAGTCCGCCGCCGGCTGCGGCGGTGGTGGATCGGACGTTCTGGTCCCGGTCGGGGCCGGTGACGCGGAAGAGCGCGTCGCCGGATTTCGGGTTGCAGGTGGAGGTGAGAACGACGGTGCCGCCGACCGGGGTGGTGGCCGGTGAGACGGTGGTGTCGGCGAGGGCGGCGGCGGGGAGCAGGAGTGTGCCGAGGCCCGCGCCGAGCGCTGCCGATCCGAGGATTGTCTGTGCCTTCATACGCGTCTTCCCTCACTTTTCGTCCGCTGTCGCGTGGGACGTCGTTCGGGTGGCCAGCTCCGTGTGTAGCACCGGTGTGTCCCACACTAGGAGGGTTGGGTCCTCGATCCGGTGGGATTGAGAATTCTTCGTTGCCGTCCTGTGGCGGGGCTGGTGGGGCGGTGTGGTGGGCCCGCCTGTGCCATGATCGTGATCATGGATACGGGGACTGTTACCGCGGACGCCGCGGGCACGTGGACGCTGGGCGATCTCACGGTCAACCGGATGGGTCTGGGCGCGATGCGGTTGACGATGACGGCGGATGGTGGGCCCAGCGATCGGGGGCGGGCGGTCGGGGTGTTGCGCCGGGCCGTGGAGTTGGGTGTGAACCACATCGACACGGCCTCGTTCTATTTCTCGGCGTTGCGTTCGGCGAACGAGTTGATCAATACGGCTCTCGCCCCGTACCCGGAGGATCTGGTGATCGCGACGAAGGTCGGGCCGGGCAAGGACGCGTCGGGGCGGTGGTTGCCGTTGGCGCGGCCGGACGAGTTGCGGGGGCAGGTGGAGGAGAACCTGCGTCAGTTGGGTCGTGACCATCTGGACCTGGTGTATCTGCGGCAGGCTGGTCTGGAGTCGGTGGCGGAGCATTTCGGTGCGTTGGCGGAGCTGCGTGAGGCGGGTCTGATCCGGCAGCTGGGCATCTCCAACGTCCGTCCGCATCATCTGCCGCAGGCGCAGGCCGTCGCGCCGGTGGTGAGTGTGCAGAATGCGTACGGGCTGGGGTACCGGCCGCGCCACGACCAGTTCCTGCGGGACTGCGCCGCGCAGGGTGTGGCGTATGTGCCGTTCTTCTCCCTGGCGACCACGGGCCGGGAGGCGGGCGCGAGCGGTGTGGAGGACGCGGAGGTGCGGGCGGTCGCCGCGGAGCGTGGGGTGTCGCCGGTGCAGGTCCGGCTGGCGTGGACGTTGGGGCGGGGCCCGAACGTGTTGGCGATTCCGGGCACGGGCGATCCGGATCATCTGGTGGCGAACGTGGCGGCGGGGGCGTTGCGGTTGACCGACGGGGACCTGGCCCGGTTGGAGGCCGTGCACCGGCGCGGCGAGTGACGGTGGCGTTGTCGCCGCCGGCCGGTGTCGGCCGGCGGCGGGTGGTGTGACAGCGTGTCGGGGTGAACGATGGCGTGCCGGTCGACGTCGCCCTGGTCGGCGGTGGGGGTGCCGCGTCGCTGGTCCTGGCGGCGCTGGACCGGCACGGGTTGGCGGGGTTGCGGGTCGCCGTGGTCGATCCGGTGCGCAGGCGCGGCCAGGATCGCACGTGGGCGTTCTGGGGTCGTCCCGGTGGTGAGCTCGACGGGGTGCTCAGCGCCAGTTGGGGGCACGTGGAGGTGGTCACGCCGGCTCGCCGTCGGGTGCTGGACCTGGCGCCGCTGCGGTATGCGATGGTGCGGTCCGCGCCGGTGTATGCGCGGGCGGCGGAGGCGGAGCGGCGGCTGGGGGCGGTGCGGTTCGACGCGGCGGTGGCGGGGCTCGACGACGACGGCACGCGGGTGGTGGTGCGCGGCGGGGACGGTGCGCCGCTGGTGCGGGCGTCGTGGGTGCTCGACTCGCGTCCCCGGCCGCCGGCGCGGCCGGGCCGGACGAGCTGGTTGCAGCATTTCCGGGGTTGGTGGGTCGCCTCGGAGGTGGCGTTGTTCGATCCGCGGCGGGCGGTGTTGATGGATTTCCGCACCCCGCAGCCGGGGCGGGGGGTGTCGTTCGGTTACGTGTTGCCGGTCAGCGACCGGTTCGCGCTGGTGGAGTACACCGAGTTCTCCCCGGCCCGGTTGACGGGCGACGGGTACGACCGGGCGTTGCGCGGCTATCTGGGCCGGTTGGGGTGGGATCCGGCGGCGTTGGTGGTGCGGGAGGTGGAAGACGGGGTGATTCCGATGACCGATGCGCCGTTTCCGCGTCGTCCCTCGCCGCGGGTGGTGCGGTTGGGCACGGCGGGTGGGGCGACCCGCCCGTCGACGGGGTTCACGTTCTCGGCGATGCTGCGGCAGGCCGAGCAGGTGGCGGCGGCGTTGGCGGGTGGGCGGGCGCCGGTGCCGGCGCCGGCGTATCCGCGTCGGCACCTGTGGATGGACGCGGTGGCGTTGCGGGCCCTGGACACGGGTCGGGTCGGTGGTCCGGAGTTCTTCGACCGGTTGTTCGACCGTAATCCGGCGTCGCGGGTGCTGCGGTTCCTCGACGGTGACACCGGGGTGGTGGAGGATCTGGCGGTGATGCGGTCGAGCCCGTTGGCGCCGATGACGTCCGCGGTGCTGGGTGACGCGGTGGGCCGGTTGTGGGGTCGGCTGCGCCGGCCCGGTTGAGCGCGGGGTCGCCGGTCAGCGGGCGTTGGCGGCGACGGTGTCGCGGATGCAGGCCCGCAGGTGCTGCAGGGGGTCGCCGTCGCCGACGGCGAGGCGGTTGCGGGTCGCGGCGACGGTGAGGCCCCACCGGGGGTAGGCGAAGGCGAGGCTGCCGCCGCTGCCGGCGGCGCCGAAGGACCCGTCGTCGTCGATGGCGTAGCCGAGGCCCCAGGTCGTTTCCCGGCCGAAGACCCATTCGGTGCCGTGGACGGCGGGGCGGGACACGGCGCGCAGCCGGTGCGGTGAGATCAGTCGTACGCCGTCGACGGGGCCGAGGAGCGCGGCGTACATGCGGGCGGCGGCGCGGGCGGTGAGGGTGCCGACGGCGGGTACGTCGACGGCGAGCACGTCGGGTCGGGTGGCGAGGGTGGTGTCGGGGCGGACACCGGGCGGGGCGACCTGGTCGAGGTGGGGTAGTTGGCCGGCGAACGCCTCCAGCATGGCCGAGAGGTTGCCGTCTTCCATGCGGGCCAGGCCGGGTTGGGCGGTGGGGTGGACGCCGCAGAGCAGTTCCCCGGCGACGCCGAGGGGCGCGGCGACATCCTCGGTGAGGATGTCGCCGACGCGGCGGCCGGTGACGCGGCGGATCACCTCGCCGACGATCCAGCCGAACGTCCACGCGTGGTAGGCGAGTTGGTGGCCGGGTGTCCACAGGGGTCGGGCGTCGGCGACGATGCCGCACATGCGGTCCCAGTCGGCGAAGTCGTCGAGGGTGACGTCGGCGGGTAGCGCCGGTATCCCGGCGGTGTGGGTGAGGGCGTGGCGCAGGGTGATGTGGTCCTTGCCGTGGCGGCCGAACTCGGGCCACACGTCGGCGATGCGCAGGTCGTAGTCGAGGTGCCCGCGTTCGGCCAGCACGTGCACGACGGTGGCGGTGAGTCCCTTGCCGGTGGAGACGCCGTAGACGCCGGTCGCGGCGGTCATGGGCCGGCCGGTGGTGGTGTCGGCGACGCCGGCGTGGGCGTCGACGATCGGTTCGCCGTGCAGGTAGGCGGCGACCTGTACGCCTGCCTCGCGGCCGGTGCAGACGAGGTCGTCGATGGTGGCGTGGATCTCGGCCCGGAGGTTGTCGAGGCGGTCGGTCACGGTGAGCCACCCTGCCATGCCGCGGGTGGTGGCGCCGCCGGTTTTCTGCCGGCGGGGGTGGTCGGTGCCGGTCGGGGCGGCCGGTAGGTTGCGGGCATGGTGGATGCGGCGGCCGGTGGGGTCGTGGAGATCTGGACCGACGGGGCGTGCAGCGGCAATCCGGGTCCGGGTGGGTGGGGTGCGGTGCTGCGGTACGGCACCCACGAGCGGGACCTGTGCGGGGGAGAGGCGACGCCGACGACCAACAACCGGATGGAGTTGATGGCGGCGATCCGGGCGTTGGAGAGCCTGACCCGGCCGGTGTCGGTGCGGTTGCACACCGACAGCACGTATGTGCGTAACGGCATCACCGGTTGGTTGGCCGGGTGGAAACGCAACGGGTGGGTGACGGCGGCGCGGCAGCCGGTCAAGAACGCGGACCTGTGGCAGCGGCTGGAGGCGGCCTGCGCCCGGCACGAGGTGACCTGGTTGTGGGTGAAGGGGCACAACGGGCATCCGGAGAACGAGCGGGCCGACGCCCTGGCCGGCCGGGGCATGGCGCAGGCGCGGGCGGAGGTGGCGACGGCCCGCCGGGGGTGACGTTGCGTCACGGTGTGGGGTTGTGCCGGGACACACCGGTGGGTAACGTTGCGGATCGATGGCGTTACCTTCGGTTGTCACGGGAGGTGTCCGCGTGACCGCGACCGCCGCTACCGACCTGCCGCTCTGGCCGGCGTCCACTCTCGATCACGGCCCGTTCGCGCTGCTCGACGAGGAGCAGCGGCATCGGCTCGCGGGGCCGGTGACCCGGGTCCGGCTGCCGACCGGCGCGCCCGCCTGGCTGGTCACCCGGCACGCCGACGTGCGTCAGGTGCTGCGCCACCCCGGGTTCAGCGCCGACCTGGAGCGTCCCGGGTTTCCGCTGCTGCGTCCGCTGCCCCCGCAGTCGGAGTCGGACCGGCAGGGCGGCTTCATCCGGATGGACGGTGAGGAACACTTCCGGCTGCGTCGGATGCTCACCGCCGAATTCATGATCAAGAATGTGCGGCGGATCGAGCCGTTGATCCAGCAGACCGTCGACGCGGCGTTGGCCGACCTGGCCGCGGCGGGTCCACCCGCGGACCTGGTCGAGACGTTCGCCCTGCCGGTGCCGTCCATCGTGATCTGTCACCTGCTCGGTGTCCCCTACGCCGACCACGACTTCTTCCAGGTCCGCAGCCGCACCCTGCTGGACCGCACGACGTCGATGGAGCTGGTCCGGGCCCACGCGCAGGAGCTGCGCGACTACCTGCGCGAGCTGGTCGTCGCCCGGCACCGCGACGCCGGCGGCGACGACCTGATCAGCCGGCTGGTGCGCGACCGGGTCGCCACCGGGCAGCTCACCGTCGACGAGCTGGTCGGCATGGCCCTGCTGCTGCTCGTCGCCGGCCACGAGACCACGGCCAACATGATCGGCCTGAGCACCCTGCTGCTGCTGCGCGAGCCGGGCCGCTTCGCGGCGCTGCGCGAATCGCCGCACCGGGCGGCCGAGCTGGTCGAGGAGCTGCTGCGCTACCTCAGCGTGGTGCGCACGGGGCTGCCCCGGCTGGCCCTGGTCGACGCCGAGATCGGCGGCCAGGTCATCCGGGCGGGAGAGGGCGTCATCGCGGTGTTGTCGCTGGCCAACCGCGACCCGGAGGTCTTCGACGACCCGGAGGAGTTCGACCCGTACCGGCAGGCCCACCAGCACCTCGCGTTCGGCTTCGGGGTGCACCAGTGCATCGGTCAGCCGCTGGCCCGCGCGGAGCTGCGTATCGCCCTGGTGGGGTTGGCCGACCGTTTCCCGACCCTGCGGGCCGCGGTCGTGCCGCAGCAGGTGTCGACCCGCGACACGTCGGTCGTGTTCGGCCTCAACAGCCTGCAGGTGACCTGGTGAGCCAGGTGGGCGTGGTGCGGGTGGCGGTGGACCGGGGCAGGTGCTGCGGGTCCGGCAACTGTGTGGTCGTCGCGCCGGAGGTCTTCGACCAGGACGACACCGACGGGCTGGTGCTGCTGCGGCGGCCCGAGCCGCCGCCGGAGGCGGCCGAGCGGGTCCGCCGCGCCGTCGAGGTCTGCCCGGCCGGCGCCATCCGCTTCACGTCGACGACGCAACCCTGACCGGCCGGGCCCGCCGGTGCGGGGCGGCGGCCCAGGCCGCCGCGCACCGGCGGGTTGTGGTCAGCCGGTGTGGGCGGCGACGTCGAGGATCCCGGTGACGCCGAAACGGTCGGTCAGCATCCCGAAACCCGGCGTCCACGGCGGCGCGCCGTACTCCTCGACGACCGACGCCGACGGTTGACGTCGCCGGCACCGCCCGCCGGGTGAGAGGTCAGGGTTCGCGGGAAGGGTCGGCGGCGCCGGAGACGGCGTCGACGTCATAGCCGGCCCGGCTGGTGTCCCGGGCCGGGCGGGCCTGTTCGGCCGGCAGGTCGGCGAAGTCGTCCCCGCTGTCGGTGCTCGTGCGCACCGAATCGCCCGGCGGGCGCAGGGAGGCCTCCATGGCCGGCACACCGTCCGGCTCGTCGGTGCTGGCACGGTCGTAGCGTCGCTCACTGGTCATGGGGGCCTCGTGCCCGGCTGGCCGGCCGGCAAACGTCCCCCGGGCCGGCGGCGAGCGTCGGCCGGTCAGCGGCGGCGGACCCGGCCCGCCGGGTTCGCGCCGCGGCGGCGGGCCGGGACGACCGGCAGCGACCAGTGCGCGGGGCGGGTCACCGTCGCCGGGAGGCCGGTGCGGTGGTCGCCCCGGGCCGCGTCGACCTGCGACTGGTGCACGAACAGCGTGCCGCGTAGGTCCGCGCCCCGCAGATCCGCGCCGCGCAGGTCGGCGCCGGTGAGGTCGGCCAGTGTGAGGTCCACGCCCCGCAGGTCCGCCCCGAGCAGCACCGCGCCGCGCAGGTTCGCCCCCACCAGGTCGGCCCGGCGCAGGTCGGCGGCGACCAGCACCGCCCCCCGCCGGTCCGCGCCGGCCCGCTCACCCCGGACCCGTTCGCTCACCCGCACCAGCAGCGGGTTCACCCGCCCCCGGTGCGCGTCGACGTCCACGGCCAGCAGCTGCGCGGCGGTGCCGCCGGCCAGCCGCCGGGTCTGCGCCAGCGCCGCGTCCAGCTCGACGCGCAGCGGCCCCGGCCCGGTCAGCGTCACCGCCTGCGTCAGATACCACAGCAGCTCGTGCAGCGGCCGCATCACGGCGAACACGTCGAACATGCGGGTCGCCTCGCCGGGGGCCGCCCGCCAGTCTCGGCCGGCGAAGGTGACCTGGGCGACCCGCTGGCCCGCCCCGAAGCAGTCGAAGACGGTGCACCCGGGGAAGCCCCGGGCCCGCAGGTCCCGGTGGATGCCGCAGCGGAAGTCGTCGCCGAGGTTCGGGCACGGCCGCCCGGCCGGCTTGTCCACGGCAAAGTCCGACGAGGCGGCGAACGCGGGCGCGACACAGCACAGCCCGACGCAGCGGGCGCAGTCGGCCCGCAGCTCGTCGCCGGGGTCGGGCGGGGCGGTCTCGGACACCTCGGGCCCTCCTCGAAGACGCCGGGACGGCACCGGCGACACCCCGGGCCCCGACCATTGTCGCGCCGGCGGCCCCCCACCCGCACGGAGGGTGGGGGGCCGCCGGCGGTCCGCGTCGTGGCCGTCAGCCCTGCCGCCAGTCGTCGGCGCTCAGGTGCGAGCCCGCCTGCGGGCCCATCAGCAGCATCCCGCCGTCGACCGGCCACGACGCCCCGGTCACGTACGCGGCGGCGGGGGAGGCCAGCAGCGCCACCACCGCCGCGACCTCCCGGGCGTCGCCGGGCCGACCCACCGGCACCCCGGGGCGCGCCTGCGTCAGCGGGTCGACGTCCTCCTGCCCGGTCATCGGGGTGGCGATCTCACCGGGGGCGACCGCGTTGACGGTGATCCCGTCGGCGGCCAGTTCCTGCGCCATCACCCGGGTCAGCAGGCCCAGCCCGCCCTTCGCGGCGCAGTACGCCGACGAACCCACCCGGGGGGCGTGCTCGTGGACGCTGGTGATGTTGACGATCCGGCCCCCGGTGCCCGCCGCCCGCATCCGCCGGGCGGCCCGCTGACCGCACAGGAACGGCCCGTCCAGGTCCACCGCCAGCACGTCCCGCCACTGCTGCCAGCTCGTCTCGACGAACGGCGCGGACGCGCCCGTGCCCGCGTTGTTCACCAGCACCCCGAGCCCGCCGAGCCGGTCGGCCAGCTCGTCGACGACGGCCGCCGCGTCCGGCAGCCGGGTCAGGTCCAGCTCGGCGGTGGCGCAGCGGCGGCCGGCGGCGCGTACCTCGTCGGCGGTGCGCCGGGCGCCGTCGGCGTCGCCGTACCAGGTGATGCCGATGTCGAAGCCGGCGTCGGCGAGCGCCACCGCGCACGCCTTGCCGATGCCGGAGTCGGCGCCGGTGATGATCGCGATGCGGGGATAGTCGTCGTAGCGCTGAGGCATGCGGGGGCACTACCCCCGTTGGCGGCGTCGAACCGCCTGGGTGCGTCCGCGACGTGTAGCCGGCCGCCGGGCGGGTAGCCGCAGCGGCATGGAGCTGGTCGAGGAGTCGCCGTACCGGTTCCGGATCGACCGGCGCGACCCGATGCGGGTGCCGGGGGTCGTGTTCGCCTCCCGGGCGCTGATCCCGCACGTCGACGAGGACCGGTGGCCGCAGCAGGTGGCGAACGTGGCGACCCTGCCCGGGATCGTCGGCGCCTCGTACGCGATGCCCGACGTGCACTGGGGGTACGGGTTCCCGATCGGCGGCGTCGCCGCCACCGACGTGGCCGCCGGTGGCGTGGTCTCCCCGGGCGGCGTCGGCTTCGACATCTCCTGCGGGGTGCGGCTGCTCGCCGCCGACCTCGACCGGACCGACCTGCCGAGGGTGCGCGACGCGCTGATGGACGGCCTCGACGCGGCCATCCCGCGCGGCATGGGCCGGGGCGCGGTGTGGCAGCTGGCCGACCGGGCCGAGCTGGACGCGGTGCTTCGCGGCGGCTCCCGCTACGCCGTCGAACGCGGCCACGGCGTGCCCCGCGACCTGGCGCGCTGCGAGGACGCCGGCGTGGTCGACGACGCCGACCCCGGGCAGGTCAGCGACCGTGCCGTGCAGCGCGGTCAGCAGCAGGTGGGCAGCCTCGGCTCCGGCAACCACTTCCTGGAGGTGCAGGCGGTCGACGAGGTGTACGACGAGGCGGTGGCGGCGGCGTTCGGGCTGCGCGTCGGCCAGGTCGTCGTGATGATCCACTGCGGGTCGCGGGGGCTGGGCCATCAGATCTGCACCGACCACGTCCGGGCGATGGAACGGGCGATGCCCGGCCACGGCATCGAGGTGCCCGACCGGCAGCTGGCCTGCGCGCCCGTGCGGTCGCCGCAGGGCCGGGCGTACCTGGGGGCGATGGCCGCCGCCGCGAACTACGCCCGCGCCAACCGGCAGTTGCTCACCGCCGCCGCCCGCCGGGTCTTTGCCCGCACCGCCGGCAGCGGCCTGCACCTGGTGTACGACGTGTCGCACAACCTCGCCAAGATCGAGACGCACGGGGTGGACGGGGCGGACCGGCGGCTGTGCGTGCACCGCAAGGGCGCCACCCGGGCCCTGCCGCCCGGGCACCCGCAGCTGCCCGCCGACCTGCGCGCCGCCGGGCAGCCCGTGTTCGTCCCCGGCTCGATGGGCACCGCCTCGTACGTGCTCACCGGCGTGGCCGGTGCGCCCGCGTTCGCCTCGACCTGCCACGGGGCGGGCCGGGTGCGCAGCCGCGCGCAGGCGGGGAGGTCGGTGCGCGGGCAGGAGCTGCGCCGGGAACTCCAGGCGCGGGGCATCGCGGTGCGGGGGGCGTCGTGGCGGGGGCTGGCCGAGGAGACACCGCAGGCGTACAAGGACGTGTCGGCGGTGGTCGACGTCGCCGAGGCGGCCGGGTTGTGCCGCCGGGTGGCCCGGCTGGTGCCGCTCGGCGTGGTCAAGGGCTGAGCCGGGCGCTCACACATCGAGGGTCACCGCGCAGGACCAGCCGCGCGGGCCGGGGCCGAAGCGCAGCTCCTGCAGGGCCACCGCCTTCGGCACCGCGCCGACCAGTTCCACCGCGCCGGTGTCCACCAGCCGCCAGCGCACCCGCAGGCCGCCGGAGCCGGTGGCGCTCACCCGTGTCGTGACCGGCAGCGTCCCCCCGGTCTCCAACCGGAAGATCACCTCGTCGAGGACGCCCACCAGCAGGTCGGCGTCGTCGCCGGCCGGCACGTCGAACTCCGCCTCGACGCCCGAGCCCGCGCCGGTGGTGTCGGCGAACGTCTCCACCATCGCCGCCACGGCCTCGGCCACGCAGCCCTCCCGGTCCGGCGCCCACGCCTCGATCCGCACGTCGGCGGTGTGCGCGACACTGCGCCTGCCCCGCCCCGATCCTGGCCGCATGCCCCGATCATGCCGGCCGCCGGGCCCGCCCCGGCCCCGATCGCGCCACCCGAGGCCGGGCGTTGACCGCCGTCGACGGCGGTGGATAGTGTCCGTTTCACCGCCTGCGACGGGAGACACGTCATGGCCTGCGAGCACGTCGACGTGCTGATCGTCGGCGCCGGCCTCTCCGGCGTCGGCGCGGCCTGCCACCTGCGCCGCACCTGCCCCGACAAGACGTACGCGGTGCTGGAGGCCCGCGACGCGATCGGCGGCACCTGGGACCTGTTCCGCTACCCGGGCGTGCGGTCGGACTCGGACATGTTCACCCTCGGCTACTCGTTCAAGCCGTGGACGAACCCGCGCGCCATCGCCGACGGCGAGTCGATCCGCGCGTACGTGCGCGACACCGCCCACGAGTACGGGGTGGACCGGCACATCCGGTTCCACCACCGGGTCCTCGCCGCGCGGTGGGACAGCGCCACGGCCCGCTGGACGGTGCGCGCCCACCGCGACGACACCGGCGAGGACGTCACCGTCACCTGCGGATTCCTGTTCGTCTGCTCCGGCTACTACCGCTACGACGCCGGCTACACCCCCGACCTGCCGGGCGTCGACTCGTACACCGGGCGGCTGGTCCACCCGCAGCACTGGCCGGCCGACCTCGACCACACCGGCGCGCGGGTCGTCGTGGTCGGCAGCGGCGCCACCGCCGTCACTCTCGTCCCGGCTCTGGCGCGGCGGGCCGCCCACGTCACGATGCTGCAGCGTTCGCCTACGTACGTCATCGCGTTGCCGTCGCGCGACGTGCTCGCCGACGCGCTGCGGCGCTGGCTGCCGGCGAAGGCCGCGTACCCGGCGGTGCGGTGGAAGAACGTGCTGCTCGGCACCGCCAACTTCCAGCTCAGCCGCCGCGCCCCGACGCTGGTCAAGCGGTTCCTGCGGCGCGCGGCGGCCGGCCGCCTCCCGGCCGGCTACGACGTCGACCGGCACTTCTCCCCCCGCTACGACCCGTGGGACCAGCGGCTGTGCGTGGCCCCCGACGGGGACCTGTTCGCCGCCGTCGGCACCGGCCGCGCCGACGTGGTGACCGACCGGATCGACACGTTCACCCCCACCGGCATCCGGCTCGCCTCCGGCGTCGAACTGACCGCCGACGTCGTCGTCACCGCCACCGGCCTCGACCTGCTCGCCCTCGGCGGCATGACGCTCACCGTCGACGGGCGGGACGTCGACCTCGGCGCGACGGTCGCCTACAAGGGCATGATGCTGTCGCAGGTGCCGAACTTTGCGATGACCATCGGCTACACCAACGCCTCCTGGACGCTCAAGGCCGACCTCGTCGCCACGTACGTGTGCCGGCTGCTGCGGCACCTGGACGCCACCGGCCAGCAGGTCGTCACCCCGCTGGCCCCCACCGGCGGCCCGCTGGAGCCGATCATCGACCTCAAGGCCGGTTACGTGCTGCGCAGCGTCGACGCGCTGCCCAAGCAGGGCGCGTCCGCGCCGTGGCGGCTGCACCAGAACTACGTCCGTGACGTGCTGCTCATGCGGCACGGCCGGCTCACCGACGCCGGCGTGCGGTTCTCGCGCGCCCCGCAGGCATCCCCGACGCAGCGACGCGACCCGGCCCACCCGGCCGGCAGCGGCGTCGGCTGACCGGTCGGGGCGAAGGGAGATCGACGTGCGCAGGTTCGACTTCACGGCCGGCACGGCCGTGGTCACCGGGGCGGCCGGCGGCATCGGCGAGGCCCTCGCCCACGGCCTGGCCCGGCGCGGCACCGACCTGGTGCTGCTCGACCGCGACGCCGACCGGCTCGCCGCCGTGGCCGCCGCGCTGCGTGCCGCCCACCCCGGCCGGCAGGTCGACACCGTCGTGGTCGACCTGGCCGACGTCGCCGCCACCGCCCGGGTGGCCGGGGAGCTGCGGCGGCGGCACCCGCGGCTGCGGCTGCTGGTCAACAACGCCGGTGTCGCGTTGGGCGGCCGCTTCGACCAGGTCACCCTGGACGAGTTCGGCTGGGTGGTCGACGTCAACTTCCGGGCCGTGGTGCAGCTCACCCACGCCCTGCTGCCCGCCCTGAAGGCCGAGCCGGGCGCGCATCTGGTCAACGTGTCCAGCCTCTTCGGGCTCATCGCCCCCGCCGGGCAGGCCGCCTACGCGGCCAGCAAGTTCGCCGTGCGGGGCTTCACCGAGGCGCTGCGCCAGGAGCTGGCCGGCGACGGGGTCGGGGTGACGTGCGTGCACCCCGGCGGCATCCGCACCCGCATCGCCGCCGACGCCCGCGTCGGCAGCGGGGTGCCCGTCGAGGAGTACGAGGCCGCCCGCCGCCGCTTCGAGCGGCTGCTGTCCATCGACCCGGCGACCGCCGCCGAGGCCATCCTGCGTGGTGTGCAGCGGCGTCGGGGGCGGGTGCTGATCGGTTGGTCGGCGCGGCTGCCCGACCTGCTGGCCCGGCTCGCCCCCGCAGGGTACGGCCGGGTGCTCGCCCTCGCCGTGAACCGGCCCGCGGTGTCCGGCCCCGCCGCGCCGGCCGGCAACCGGGGCGCCGGGGCGGCCGACGGCCCGGCGGGGGAGCTGGGGTGAGCGGACCGGCCGACACCATCGTCACCGTGCGGGGGCGCGTCGCCCGGTGCCGGGTCGCCGGCGACGGCCCGCCCGTGGTGCTGCTGCACGGCATCGGCCGCACCCTCGCCGATTTCGCCGAGCTGCACGGGCGGCTCGCCCGCGACCACCGGGTGATCAGCCTCGACCTGGCCGGGCACGGCGGGTCCGCGCCGCTGGACGAGCCGCACACCCTGCCGGCGTTGGCCCGGGCCGCCGCCGACTGCCTCGACGCGCTCGGCGTGCCCGGCCCCGCCCACCTGGTCGGCAACTCCCTCGGCGGGGCGGTGGCCATGCGGCTGGCCGTCGACGACCCGGCCCGCGTGGCCAGCCTGGTGCTGGTCGCCAGCGCCGGCTTCGGCCGCGAGGTGACCATCGGGTTGCGGCTGCTGGCGGTGCGACCGCTGGCCCGGCTGCTGCTGCGGCCGAGCCGGGCCGTGGCCCGCCGCACCGAGCGGGCCCTGTTCCACGACCGGCGGCACGTCACCGCCGCCCGCCTCGCCGAGGCGCTGGCGGTGGCCCGCCGCCCGCACGCCGCCCGGGTGATGCGCGAACTCGTCGCCAGCCTCGGCACGGTGCGGGGCGTCGCCGCGCCGTGGCGTCAGGAACTCCTCGACGCGGTGGCCCGGCTGGACCTGCCCGTCCTGGTCGTCTGGGGCGACCGGGACCTGATCCTGCCCGCCGTCCACCTCGACGCCGCCCGGGCCCGGCTGCCCCGGGCCCGCACCCACCTGTTCGCCGACACGGGGCACCTGCCGCAGATCGAGCGGGCCGAGGAGTTCCACCGCCTCGTCACCGGCTTCTGGGCGGGCCGCCCTGCCGACCACTGACGCACGCCGACCCCTCTGGAGGGCGACCCCCGGCGGCCCGGGGCGTCGCCGACCGGCGTCGCGGGTGAACCGACGCGCCGGGCGCCGCCGCCTGGGTCAGGGCGGGCTGCTGCCGCGCTTGTCCTCCTGCGCCAGCACCGCGTCGCGCAGCTGCGGGTCGTCGCGTTCGGCCAGCTCCGCGGCCAGCCGGGCGTCGCCGACGAGCCGGTCGTGGTTGCGGTGCAGGAACGCGTCGAACCCCCCGGTGTACGGGCAGGCCAGGTCGCCCAGCGTCGTCTCCGGCTGGTAGCGGCACCCGGTGCAGTAGTCACTGAGCTCGTCGATGTAGCGGCCGTCGACGGCGTACGGGCGGGTGTCGATGCGGCCCAGGTCGGCGTACTGGCTCATGCCGATGACGGTCGCGTTCATCACCCAGTCGGTGCCGTCGACGAAGCAGTCCCGGAACCAGTCCGCCAGCTCCGCCGGCCGCCAGCCGCGCTGCAGCGCGTAGTTGCCGAGCACCAGCAGGCGCTGCGCGTGGTGCGCCCAGGCGCGGTCGCGGACCCCGGCGAGCACGTCGGCCAGGCAGCGCGCCTCCACGGCGTCGGCGTCGAGCCCGGCGAACCAGTCGGGCAGCGGCTCGGTCGCGGCCAGCCAGTTGCCGCCCCGGTAGCCCGGCTCGTGATACCAGTAGAGCTGCCAGAGGAACTCCCGCCAGCCCAGCAGGCCCCGGATGAACGGCTCCACCGCCGACAGCGACGCGGCGCCCTCCCGCCAGGCGCCCTCGGCGGCCCGGACCGCCTCCGCCGGGTCGAGCAGCCCCAGGTTGAACGACGACGACAGCACGCTGTGGGTCAGCAGCGGGTCGCCTGCGCTCATCACCTCCTGGTAGCGGCCGTAGTCGGGCAGCCGGTGCGCCACGAAGTGCCGCAGCCTCGCGTCGGCCTCGGCGTGGGTGGCCGGGTAGCGGCGGGGGCCGTCGCGGCCGAGGAACCGCACGCCGTCGCGCTCCCAGCCGTCCAGTTCGGCGCGGACCTCCGCGTCGATGTCGTCCTCCACGATCGGCGGGGGAGCCGGCGCCACCAGCCCGGCGGTGTCGGCGCGGCGGGGACGGCGGGGAACCCGCCCCGGCGGGCCGTCGAACACGCCGTGCTCGCGCCGCGCCCAGCGGTAGAAGTCGGACACCCGCAGCGGCCCCCGGCGGTCGGCGTCGGCCCACGCCGCGAAGTCCTCCCGGCGGACGAGGAAACCACGCGGTGGCAGGACGGTCAGCCCCGGCACCGAGCGGGCGAAGGCCAGCCCGGCCCGCGACGGCGGGTGGCAGACCTCGACCGGCCCGTCGACGCGCTCCAGGGCCTGCCGGAACGTGTCGGCGCGCACCAGCAGGGCCCGGTCGCCCAGCTCGGCGGCGCGGTGCCGCAGCGCGGAGAGCAGCAGGTGCGCCTTCTGTCGGTGCATCGGGCGGCGCCGGAACAGCTCCCGGGCCTCCACGAGCAGCACCGGCTGCGCCGCGTCGTCGAGGAAGTGGGGCCCGAGTTGATCGGCGAGCAGCCACCGGCGGGAAGACATGTGTCGATTCTGCCCAGTCCGTTCCGCCGCCGCCGCCCGGCACCGGCGTGTCCATCAGGTGGCGCACGCCACAGCGCCGCCCGGGTGGGCCGCGCCACGTTCCGCCCGCCCGTGGCGGACACCGGCGCGACCGACGCCCATCATGGATGGATGACGCATCCCAGCCCGGTGGCGGGCGCCGCCGCGCGGCGGCCGGCGACGTCGCCGCGCTGATGGCCGCCGACCGGGCGTTCCACGCCGCCGCCGCGGTCGAGGCGACCGCCGCGCCCGGCCGCCGGGCCGTCGGGGTCTGGGCCGTCGCCCTCAGCGCGTACGTGGCGGCGGTGTTCCACCGCGGCTCGCTGGGCGTCACCGGGGTCGACGCGGCGCACCGCTTCGACATCAGCGCGGCCACGTTGGCCACCTTCACCGTCGCCCAGCTCGCCGTGTACGCGGCGATGCAGGTGCCGGTGGGCGTGCTGCTCGACCGGTACGGCTCGCGCCGGCTGCTCGTCGCCGGCGGCGCGTTGATGGTCGCCGGTCAGCTCTGCTTCGCGGTCGCCACGGACGTCGGCCTCGCCGTCGCCGCCCGGGTGCTGGTCGGCCTGGGCGACGCGATGACGTTCATCAGCGTGCTGCGCATCGTCGCGTTCTGGTTCCCCGGCCGGCGCAACCCGATGATGGTGCAGCTCACCGGCACCCTCGGTCAGCTCGGTGCGGTGCTGGGCGCCGTGCCGCTGGTCGCGCTGCTGCACCACGCGGGCTGGACCCCGGCGTTCCTCGGCGCCGCCGCGCTCGGCGCGACCGTGCTCACCATGGTCGTCGCGGTCGTCCGGGACACCCCGCACCGCGGGCCGGCCGCCGTGCCGGCCCCCGACCTGACGACGGTACGCCGGCAGCTCGCTGCGGCCTGGGCGCAGCCCGGCACCCGGCTGGGACTGTGGACGCACTTCGTCGCCCAGTTCTCCGGCTCGGTTTTCGCCCTGCTGTGGGGGTACCCGTTCCTGGTGCAGGGGCAGGGGATGGCACCCACCGCCGCCGCGTCCCTGCTCACCCTGATGACCCTGGCCAGCCTGGCGGCGGGCCCGGTCGTCGCCCACCTGTGTGCCCGCTACCCGCTGCGCCGCTCGGTGCTCGTGCTCGCCGTCACCGCGGCCACCGCCGCGGTGTGGGCGGTGGTGCTCGCCTGGCCGGGCCGTGCCCCGGGCTGGCTGCTGGTCGTGCTGGTGCTGGTGCTCGCCGCGAACGGCCCCGGCTCCGTCATCGGCTTCGACTACGCCCGCACGTTCAACCCGGCCAGCCGGATCGGCAGCGCCATCGGCATCGTCAACGTGGGCGGCTTCGTCGCCTCGATCGCGCTCGTGCTGGCCGTCGGGATCGTGCTGGACCTGGCGACCCCCGCCGGCCGGGCCGCCCCCGACCTGGACGCGTTCCGGTGGGCCTTCGCCGTGCAGTACGTCCTCTGGGCGCTCGGCGCGGTCCAGGTGCTGCGCTACCGCACCGCCGCCCGCCGGGTCCTCGCCGCCGCGCAGAGCATCGGCCGACCGGCCGAATCGGTCCAGGCCGCCCCGCCGGTGGTAACCCCCGCACGTCGGTGGGTCCGGCGAGGTGATCGGCGGTAGTTTCGCCGGGGAACGTGATCGGCGCGGGCAGCCCGCCGGCGCGTACCGCGTCGTCGGCCGGGGCCCGGTGGCGGCGACACCGACAAGCGCGTGGACCAGGAGGAATCGTGAGCCAGGAAGTCCGGGGAGTCATTTCACGGCGCAAGGGCGCGCCGGTCGAGGTCACCACCATCGTGGTGCCCGACCCGGGGCCCGGCGAGGCGGTGGTCCGCGTCCAGGCGTGCGGGGTCTGCCACACCGACCTGCACTACCGCGAGGGCGGCATCAACGACGAGTTCCCGTTCCTGCTCGGCCACGAGGCCGCCGGGATCGTCGAGCAGGTCGGCGACGGCGTCACCGACGTCGCCCCCGGCGACTTCGTGGTGCTCAACTGGCGGGCCGTGTGCGGGGTCTGCCGCGCCTGCCGCCGGGGCCGGCCGTGGTACTGCTTCGCCACCCACAACGCCGCCCAGAAGATGACGCTCACCGACGGCACCGTCCTGTCGCCGGCGCTGGGCATCGGCGCGTTCGCCGAGAAGACCCTCGTGCACGCCGGGCAGTGCACGAAGGTCAACCCGGCGGCCCGGCCCGCCGCCGTGGGCCTGCTCGGCTGTGGGGTGATGGCGGGTCTCGGCGCGGCCATGAACACCGGCGGCGTCACCCGCGGCGACTCCGTGGCCGTCATCGGCTGCGGTGGGGTCGGTGACGCCGCCGTGGCCGGCGCGGTCCTGGCCGGCGCGACGACGATCGTCGCGGTGGACACCGACTCCCGCAAGCTCGACTGGGCCCGCAGGTTCGGCGCCACCCACACCGTCAACGCCTCCGAGGACGACCCGGTGGAGGCGATCCGGGCCGCCACCGGCGGATTCGGCGCGGACGTCGTCATCGACGCCGTCGGTCGGCCCGAGACGTGGAAGCAGGCGTTCTACGCCCGCGACCTCGCCGGCACGGTCGTGCTGGTCGGCGTGCCCACCCCGCAGATGAGCGTGGAGCTGCCGCTGCTGGACGTGTTCGGCCGCGGCGGCGCCCTCAAGTCCAGCTGGTACGGCGACTGCCTGCCCAGCCGCGACTTCCCGCTGCTCACCGAGCTGTATCTGCAGGGCCGGCTCGACCTGGACGCGTTCGTCACCGAGGAGATCGCCCTGGACCAGGTCGAGGAGGCGTTCACCCGGATGCACCACGGTGACGTGCTGCGGTCGGTGGTGGTCTTCCCGTGACCGCCCGCGTCGACCACACCGTCACCTCCGGCACGTTCTCCCTCGACGGGCAGACCTTCGACGTCGACAACAACGTGTGGGTGATCGGCGACGACAGCGAGTGCGTCGTCGTCGACGCCCCGCACGACGTCGACGCGATCCTGCGTACCGTCGGCGGCCGGCGGGTGGTGGCGATCCTGGCCACCCACGCCCACGACGACCACGTGCGGGTCGCCCCGCAGCTCGCCCGGGCCACCGGCGCGCCGGTGCTGCTGCACCCCGACGACCGGGTGCTGTGGGACATGGTGCACCCCGACGCGGCCCCCGACGGCGAGCTGCGCGACGGCGCGACGGTCGAGGTGGCGGGCACCGAACTGCGGGTGCTGCACACCCCCGGCCACAGCCCCGGGGCGTGCAGCCTGCACGCCCCGCATCTCGGCGTCGTCTTCACCGGCGACACCCTCTTCGCCGGCGGGCCGGGGGCGACGGGCCGCTCGTACAGCGACTTCGGCACCATCATCGAGTCGATCCGGACCCGGCTGTTCACCCTGCCCCCGGAGACGGTCGTGCACACCGGCCACGGCGACAGCACCACCATCGGCGCGGAGGAGCCGCACCTCGCGCAGTGGCTGGCCCGGGGCCACTGACGGTCAACGGTCACCTGACGCCGGCCGGCCGGGGGTGCCCGGCCGGCCGGCGTCAGTCCTCGTCGGCCAGGCCGCCGCGCACCAGCTCCAGCAGCCGCGCCAGCCCCGGCCGGCAGCCGACCAGCCGTACGCCGCGCGGGCCGGCCCGCACGAGCGTCGCGGCCGAGCGCACGTCGACGACGCTCAGCCCGGACAGGTCCAGCACGACGGGCTGCCGCGCCGGCGTCTCCTCGGTGACCGCGGCGAGCAGCGCCGCGAAGGCGTCCCGGTTGCTGCGGTCGACCTGCCCCACCAGCCGCAGCCCCGCCGGGTCGGCCGTGCGGTGGGCGCGCAGCAGCGGTGTCCAGCGCGGCCCGCACGCCGGGGCGGCGGCGGCCGGGTGCGCGGACATCATCGCCTGACACCACTCGGTGGAGAAGATCCGCCGGTCGTAGAGGCACAGGCCGGCCGCCCGGCCGTCGAGGAAGAGCGCGCTGGCGGCGGCCTCGTAACGGCGCAGCGTGTCGATGCCGACCTGCCGGCGCGCCGCCCAGGCCATGTCCCCGACCAGCCGTACGCCGGGGTGGCCCTCGCGGTGCGCCGAGGCGATCTCGGCGGCGAGGGCGTCGACGACCCGTTCGGGCCGGAACCGGCCCCCGGCGAGGTAGCTGTAGCCGCAGGGCACGATGCGCAGCTCACCGGCGTGCGGCGCGGGCCCGGGGGCCGCGCCGTGGCGGGCGGCGGACGCCCGCACGTCTTCGGCGGACAGCACGTCGAGGAAGCAGACGACCCGGTGGCCGAGCCGCAGGCCGGCGGCGGCGAACCGGCCCACGGCGTCGAGACCGTCGGTCTCGTCGTCGTGGAACCAGCAGACGTGGTCGCCCAGCTCCACCTGGTCCACCACCGCGGACGTGGTCACCTCATCGCCTTCCGGTCGACGCGCCTCCCACTGTAACCCCGCAGCGGTGCGGCGACCGGTGTCGCGGCGTGCCGCCCTCAGCCGGCGCGGTCGAGAACGTTCGCCCTGGCCGCCGCGTACCGTTCGCGGATCGCCGGCACGGCGTCCGCCTCGTGCGTCTCCACCTGCCCGATCGTCCACGGTGGCGGCTGCGGCCCACCGGAGAGCGTCCAGGCCGCCTGGCGGGCGGCGCCGTCGGCGACGTACTCCCCGGGTGGGGGGACGAGCACGGGGCGGCCGAAGACGGCGGGCGCGATCCGGCGTACCGCCTCCGAGTGGGCGCCGCCGCCGACCAGGATGACCCGGTCGACCGTCGTGCCCTGCGCGAGCATCGTGTCCAGCCCGTCGGCGAGCGCGCACAGCATGCCCTCCACCGCCGCGCGGGCCAGGTGGGCGGGGGTGGAGGTCCGCAGGGTCAGGCCGTGCACGGCCCCGGTGGCGTGCGGGCGGTTCGGGGTGCGCTCGCCCTCCAGGTAGGGCACCAGGACCAGCCCGTCGGCGCCCGCCGGGGCGGACAGGGCCAGCGCCGACAACCCCGCGTGGTCCACCCGCAGCATGGCCGCGGCCGCGTCCAGCACCCGGGCGGCGTTGAGCGTGCACACCAGCGGCAGGAACCGGCCGGTCGCGTCGGCGAACCCGGCGACGATCCCGCTCGGGTCGGCGGTCGGCACGTCGGAGACGGTGGACACGATGCCGGAGGTGCCGATCGACACGATCACGTCGCCCGGCCCGGCACCGACACCCAGCGCCGCGGCGGCGCAGTCGCCGGCACCGGCGCCCAGCGGCGCGCCGGTGCGCAGCCGACCGGCCCGGCCGGTCGGCGCGAGCACCTGCGGCAGCAGCACGTCGTCGCGGCCGAACGCCAACCCGAACAGGTCCTGGCGGTAGCCGCCGGTGGCGGCCGACCAGTATCCGGTCCCGCTGGCCTCGCTGCGGTCGGTGCGCAGCGCGTCGAGCCCCGGCGCACCGGACAGCCGCCAGGTCAGCCAGTCGTGCGGTAGACACACCGCAGCGGTACGGGCGGCGTTGCGCGGCTCCGCCGAGGCCAGCCAGCGCAGCTTCGTGACAGTGAAGCTGGCCACCGGCACCAGGCCGACCGCCTCGGCCCAGGCCCGCCGGCCCGCCTCACCGCCGCCCAGGTCGGAGATCAGGTCGGCGGCGGCGTCGGCCGAGCGGGTGTCGTTCCACAGCACGGCGTCCCGGACCACCGCGCCGTCGGCGTCGAGGCACACCATGCCCTGCTGCTGCCCGGCGATCGAGGCGGCCGCCACGTCGTCCAGCCCGCCGGCCCGCGCGACGGCGTCGGCCAGCGCGGCCTCCCACGCGGCCGGCGGCACCGCCGTGCCGGCCGGGTGCGGTGCGCGCCCCTCGCGCACCAGCCTGCCTGTCTCGGCGTCGCGGACGACGACCTTGCACGACTGGGTCGACGAGTCGACTCCGGCCACGAGCGGCACGGGCCCTCCTGCGCGGCTCGGGGACACGGGCGGGAATTTGTTCAGCAGATGAATTATTCGAATCGGGTCCGGCCCCTGTCAACCGGCCGGCGGCGCGAAATGCGCTACGAGCCTCGGGCAGCGGCCCGGCACAATCGGCCCTTGTGCCCCGCCCACCCCGAACGGCGCGCCCCGGCCCTGCCGCCGGCCACCCACCGCTGACCCCGGCGCAGGCCGCCGCCCTGGCGCACGTGCGCCGGTCGGCGCTACGCCGACGCCCGGCGACCCGCGCCGTGATCGCGCGGCACCTGGCCGCCTCCGGCGTCGGCCGCCGGCCGCAGGAGCTGGTCGCGGCGGTCGCCGCGCACGGCCGGCTGACCGTGAACTTCCACCCCGACCGGCTGCTCGCCGACGGGCGGACGGTGGCCGACGCGCTGGCCGCGCAGGGCGTCTACCGCAGCCAGTTCGCCACGGGCATCTCCAACGGCGGCCTGACCGCGTTCCCCGGCGGCGACCGGGACCGCTGGGAGGAGGCGATGTTCGGCGGCGCCTACCAGGCGACAGGCGTACTTCCGGCCGACCGCCCGACGTACGGCGGGCTCAACCTGCTCGACCACCCCGACGGCGCGTGTCCCCGGTTCGGCTCCTGCCACCTGCGGCTGCGGCCGCAGGTGCTGGCCCGCGCCACGTTCTGCTTCGGCGACAGCCACCTGGAGCCGCCCCACCTCGGCACCGTCGACGTGCCCGAGCCGGTGCTGGCGGAGCTGCTCGACGCCACCGCCGGCACGGGCGTCAGCCTCGGCGTCGCCGGGACGGACCCGGCCACCCTGCTCGGGGCCCTGTTGCGCCGCCGCGACCGGGACGCCTGGCGCGCCGGCCCGGCCGTCCGCGCGCTGGACGACTACGTCGAGGCGCAGATCCACGGTGCGGTCGTCCTCGGCCGCGACGTCGAGGCGTTCGTGCTCGACCCGTCGTTCGCGGGCACCCGGGTGGGCCGGGTGCTGGCCGACCTGGCGGCGCGCCACGGGGCGGCGCTGCACTGGCACGCGGGCTTCGAGCTGCCGGTCGACGGGGTCGACGCCGAGTTCCGGGGGTCCGGCATCCCGCCGCTGGCCGCCCGGATCCACGCCGATTTCGCCCGCCCCGGCGAACCGGTCGACGCCGCGCTGATCGGCCGGGCCGCCGCCTCGGCGGTCACCGAGCCCGACCGGTGGGCCGACCGCGGCCCGCTGGCGGCCACGCTGCAGGACCTCAAGATGCTCTGGCACGTTCTCGTCCGGTTCGGGGCGCCCCGCGCCCGCTGACCGGTGTCGACCGTCGTGTCCGGTTGCGGGCGTGACCGGGACCGCACCCCGGCCGCTGCCACCCGTATCCGGAATGACGGACACGTGAAGCTGGTTGTGTCCCCCGTACCGCCCGCCGGTAAACCCCACCGGCCGGGGCGGGTCCCGAGGGGCGCTCACTCCGGAGCGCGTCGTGTCGACCGAAAGGGCAACCATCGTGAAGGCCAACTTCACTCGATGGCTCCCGGCCATCGCGAAGACCACGAACCGCAGGACCGTCCTGACCATCAGCGGCGTCGCCGTCCTCGGCGGCCTGGCGTTCGGCCCCACGGCCGTCGCCGCCCCCGTCACCACCGGCCCGCACGCGGGCGCCGTCGCCGCCATTGACCTGGCCACCGGCAAGACCCGGGAGGGTGCCACCGCCGAGTCCGCGCTGACCACCGGCGCGGGTGCCGGCACGTCCACCCCGTCGACGGGCAAGCCGAGCCGCGACGAGCTGATCCCGCACGGCGTCGAGGGCGCGCAGTCGCGCATCCCGCTCGACGACGCGCAGGTGGCCAACGCCAGGGCCATCGTCGAGGCCGCCAAGGAGAGCGGCGTCGGCGAACGCGGCGCCGTGATCGGCGTGGCCACCTCGCTGCAGGAGTCGAAGCTGTACAACCTCGGCCACCTCGGCGCGTACAACGACCACGACTCGCAGGGCCTGTTCCAACAGCGCCCGTCGTCCGGTTGGGGCTCGCCCGACCAGATCACCGACCCCGAGTACGCGTCGAAGGCGTTCTTCGGGGCGCTGAAGAACGTCGGCGGCTGGCGGGAGCTGCCGCTGACCGCCGCGGCGCAGACGGTGCAGGTGTCGGCGTACCCGTACGCGTACGCCCAGTGGGAGGAGCAGGCCGCCGACATCGTCGCGCAGCTGTGGTGAGGTGACGACATCCGAACGCCCCGTGCCGCCGGCACGGGGCGTTCGCCTCCCCGGGTGCGGCCCCGCACCGCCGTCGGGGTTCACTTCCCCCATGGACGAGTCGATCTGGGATGCGGTGCGGGCGGCGCGCGGGTGGCTCGACGCCGCCAACGGCGCCGGGGACGCGGAGTTGACCTGCCGGATCCTCAAGCTGACCGAGGAGGCGGGTGAGGCCGCCGGGGCGTGGATCGGCGTGCTCGGGCAGAACCCCCGCAAGGGGGTCACCCACACCCGCGACGACGTGGCCGCCGAGCTGGCCGACGTGGCGTTCACGGCGCTGGTGGCGATCGAGAGCCTCGGCGGCGACGCGCGGGCCGCGCTGCTGGCGTGCGCCGAGAAGGTCCGCGCCCGGCAGCGGTGAGCACCGCCCCCGGCGGCGGAAAAAGATCCGCTGAGGGTCGCGGCGCGGCGGGCGCTGGCCTATGTTCAGAACGTCAGCTTCTGTCGCCGGGGAGGGGGTGCGCGCCGATGGGTCTGCGGACGTTCCTCGCGGGCTGGCCCGCCTACCGGCAGCTCACCGGCACCGACCCGCTCGGCCGGGGCGCGGCGGCCCAGTCGGCCCGCTCGGCGGCGCTGACGGCCCGCACCGAGACCGCCGACAGCGTGGCCCGCTCGGTCTGCCCCTACTGCGCCGTCGGCTGCGGGCAGCGGGTCTTCGTCACCGACGGCCGGGTCACCCAGATCGAGGGCGACCCGGACAGCCCGATCTCCCGTGGGCGGCTGTGCCCGAAGGGCTCGGCCAGCAAGAGCCTGGTCACCAGTCCGCTGCGGCAGACGACGGTGCGCTACCGCCGGCCGTACGCGACCGAGTGGGAGGACCTGGACCTCGACACCGCGCTCGACATGATCGCCGACCGGATCCTCGCCGCCCGCGAGGACACCTGGGAGGACGTCGACGACGCGGGCCGGCCGTTGCACCGCACGCTGGGCATCTCCAGCCTCGGCGGGGCGACGCTGGACAACGAGGAGAACTACCTCATCAAGAAGCTGTTCACGGCGATGGGGGCGCTCCAGATCGAGAACCAGGCCCGCATTTGACACTCCGCCACCGTCCCCGGTCTGGGGACCAGCTTCGGTCGCGGCGGCGCGACGGACTTCCAACAGGACCTGGTCAACGCTGACGTCATCGTCATCCAGGGCTCCAACATGGCCGAGGCCCACCCGGTGGGTTTCCAGTGGGTGATGGAGGCCAAGCGGCGCGGCGCGAAGGTCTTCCACGTCGACCCCCGGTTCACCCGCACCAGCGCGGTCGCCGACACGTACCTGCCGATCCGGGCGGGCACCGACATCGCGCTGCTCGGCGGCGTGGTGCGCCACATCCTGGAGAACGAGCTGGACTTCCGGGAGTACGTGCTGGCGTACACCAACGCGGCGACGATCGTCAGCGACCAGTTCGCCGACACCGAGGACCTCGACGGGCTGTTCTCCGGCTACCGCCCCGACACCGGCTCGTACGACACGTCGAGCTGGCAGTACGCCGGCCACGAGGGCCACGCCGAGATCACCGGCACCGGCAAGGAACGCGACAGCGCGGCCGGGCTGCGCCACGAGTCGCACGGCATGCCGGTGCCCACGCCGGCGCAGCGGGACGAGACGCTGCAGCACCCGCGCTGCGTCTACCAGATCCTGCGGCGGCACTTCGCCCGCTACACCCCGGAGATGGTGGAGCGGGTCTGCGGCATCCCGCAGGAGAAGTTCCTGGAGCTGGCCGACGCGTGGGCGGCCAACTCGGGCCGGGAACGCACCGGCGCGCTGGTCTACTCGGTGGGCTGGACGCAGCACAGCGTCGGCGTGCAGTACATCCGCACCGGCGCGATCATCCAGACCCTGCTGGGCAACATGGGCCGCCCCGGCGGGGGCATCCTGGCGCTGCGCGGGCACGCCAGCATCCAGGGCTCCACCGACATCCCCACGCTCTACAACCTGCTGCCCGGCTACCTGCCGATGCCGCACCACGCCGACCACGAGACGTTCGACGACTGGGTCGACAGCATCCGCCACCCCGGCCAGAAGGGCTTCTGGAGCAACTCCCGGGCGTACGCGGCGAGCCTGCTCAAGGCGTACTGGGGGGACGCGGCGACGCCGGAGAACGACTTCTGCTACGACCACCTGCCCCGGATGACCGGCGACCACGGCACCTACCAGCAGGTCCTCAACATGATCGACGGGAAGATCCGGGGCTACTTCCTGCTCGGCCAGAACCCGGCGGTCGGCTCCGCGCACGGCCGCGCCCAGCGCCTCGGCATGGCCAACCTCGACTGGCTGGTCGTGCGCGACCTGTTCCTCATCGAGAGCGCCACGTTCTGGAAGAACAGCCCCGAGGTGGCCACCGGGGAGATCGTGCCGGAGCAGTGCCGCACCGAGGTGTTCTTCCTGCCGGCGGCCTCCCACGTGGAGAAGGAGGGCACGTTCACCCAGACCCAGCGGCTGTTGCAGTGGCGGGAGAAGGCCGTCGACCCGCCGGGCGACGCCCGCTCGGAGCTGTGGTTCTTCTACCACCTCGGCCGGCGGCTGCGGGAGAGGCTGGCCGGGTCGCCGCACCCGCGCGACCGGGCGCTGCTCGACCTGACCTGGGACTACCCGACGCACGGCCCGCACGCGGAGCCGAGCGCCGAGGCGGTGCTGCGGGAGATCAACGGCTACGAGGTGGCCACCGGCCGCCCGCTGTCGGCGTTCACGCAGGCCCGCGACGACGGGTCCACCGCGATCGGCTGCTGGATCTACACCGGCGTCTACGCCGACGGCGTCAACCAGGCCGCCCGCCGCCGCTCCCGCCACGAGCAGGACTGGGTGGCCGCGCAGTGGGGCTGGGCGTGGCCGGCGAACCGGCGCACCCTCTACAACCGGGCCTCCGCCGACCCGCAGGGCCGCCCGTGGAGCGAACGCAAGAAGTACGTGTGGTGGGACCCGGACGCGGGGGAGTGGACCGGCTACGACGTGCCGGACTTCGAGAAGACGAAGCCGCCGACGTACCGGCCGCCGGAGGGCGCCTCCGGGGTGGCGGCCATCGCCGGCGACGATCCGTTCATCATGCAGGGTGACGGGAAAGCGTGGCTGTACGCGCCCAGCGGCGTGCTCGACGGCCCGCTGCCGGCGCACTACGAGCCGGCCGAGTCCCCGATGCGCAACCCCCTGTACGGGCAGCAGGCCAACCCGACCCGCAAGGTCTACGAGCATCCGGTCAACTCGGTCAACCCGAGCCCGCCGGAGGCGCACAGCGCCGTCTTCCCGTACGTGTTCACGGTCAGCCGGCTCACCGAGCACCACACGGCCGGCGGGATGAGCCGCACCGTGCGTCCGCTGGCCGAGTTGCAGCCGGAGATGTTCGTGGAGGTGTCCCCGGAGCTGGCCGCGGAGGCGGGCCTGGCGCACCTGGGCTGGGCGCACCTGGTCAGCGGCCGGGCGGTGATCGAGGCGAAGGTGCTGGTCACCGACCGGCTCACCCCGCTGCGGGTCGACGGCCGGATCATCCACCAGTTGTGGCTGCCGTACCATTTCGGCACGGAGGGGCTGGTCACCGGCGACTCGGCCAACGACCTGTTCGGCATCACCCTGGACCCGAACGTGCTGATCCAGGAGAGCAAGGTCGGCACCTGCGACGTGCGGCCCGGCCGGCGGCCCACCGGGCCGGCCCTGCTCGACCTGGTCGCCGACTACCGGCGGCGGGCCGGGATGACCCCGCAGCGCCGCGTCCCGATCGTCACCACCGACGCGGCCGGCGGCGGCGACGCGGCCGGCAGCACCGACGAACGCTCGCCGGAGGCGTCGGCCGACGAGCAGAACAGGGGCGGGGATGCCTGACGCCAACAGCCTCTACGGGCCGCTGGACCCGGCCCCGGACGCCGGCTGGACCGACGCCCAGCCCCGGATGGGCTTCTTCACCGACACCAGCGTCTGCATCGGCTGCAAGGCATGCGAGGTCGCCTGCAAGGAGTGGAACGACGTGCCGGGCTCCGGGCTGGACCTGCTCGGCATGTCCTACGACAACACCGGCGCGCTGACGGCGAACTCGTGGCGGCACGTGGCGTTCGTGGAGCAGCCCCGCCCCGCCGCCCCGGCCGCCGACGAGCCGGGCAGCAGCGCCGCCGGCCCGCAGTTCCTCGGCATGCCCGGCGCGCAGCCGCCCGGCCGCGGCACCGGCGCCCAGACCCGCTCCGACTTCCGCTGGCTGATGATGTCGGACGTGTGCAAGCACTGCACGCACGCCGCCTGCCTCGACGTGTGCCCCACCGGGTCGCTGTTCCGCACCGAGTTCGGCACGGTCGTGGTGCAGGAGGACATCTGCAACGGCTGCGGCTACTGCATCCCCGCTTGCCCGTACGGGGTGATCGACCAGCGTAAGGACGACGGCCGGGCCTGGAAGTGCACCCTGTGCTACGACCGGCTCGGCGCGGGCCTGACCCCCGCCTGCGCGCAGGCGTGCCCCACCGAGTCCATCCAGTACGGCCCCCTCGACGAGCTGCGGGAGCGGGCCGCGCAGCGGGTCGCCACCCTGCACGAGCGCGGCGTGCCGCAGGCCCGGCTCTACGGCCACGACCCGACCGACGGCGTCGGCGGCGACGGCGCGTTCTTCCTGCTGCTCGACGACCCCGAGGTGTACGGGCTGCCGCCCGACCCGGTGGTCACCACCCGGGACCTGCCCCGGATGTGGAAGCGTGCCGGGCTGGCCGCCCTGGCCATGGCGGCGGCGGCCGTCGCCGCGTTCGTCGGAGGTTCCTCGTGAGCGCACCGCACCGGCCGGTCGGTGACCGGTTCCGCCGCTACCGCAGCGGACGCGGCGGCGGGGAACAGGTGACCGTCCCGCCGGCCGAGTTCACCTCCTACTACGGCCGCCCGATCCTGAAGCCGCCGGTGTGGAAGTGGGACATCGCGGCGTACCTGTTCACCGGCGGGTTGGCCGCCGGGTCGTCGCTGCTGGCCGCCGGTGGGCAGCTCACCGGCCGGCCGGCGTTGCGTCGCGCCGGCCGGGTCACCTCGCTGGCGGCGGTCACCGCCAGCGCGTACTTCCTCGTCAACGACCTGGGCCGGCCGGCCCGCTTCCACCACATGCTGCGGGTGGCGAAGCCGACCTCCCCGATGTCGGTGGGCACCTGGATCCTCACCGTCTTCGGCCCGGCCGCCGGGGTCGCCGCCGTCGCCGAGGCCGCGCCGTGGCTGCCCGAGCGGGGCGTGCTCGGCGTGGGGCGGCGGCTGCTGCCCGCTGCCGGGCGGGCCGCCGGACTGGTCGCCGCCGCCACCGCGCCGGCCCTGGCCACGTACACGGGGGTGCTGCTCGCCGACACGGCCGTGCCGTCGTGGCACGAGGCGTACCCGGAACTGCCGACGATCTTCGCGGGCAGCGCCCTGGCCAGCGGCGCCGGCGTGGGCCTGCTCGCCGCGCCCTGCGCCCAGGCCGGCCCGGCCCGGCGGTTGGCCGTGGCCGGCGCGGCCCTGGAGCTGTGGGGCGCGCACCGGGTGGAGACCCGCCTCGGCCTGCTCAGCGAGCCCTACCGCACCGGCGTGCCCGGCCGGCTGTTGCGTGCCGGCCGGGCGCTGACCGCCGCCGGGGTCCTCGGCGCGCTGGTCGGCCGCCGCAGCCGGCTGCTGTCCGGCCTGTCCGGCGCGGCGCTGCTCGCCGCGTCGGTCGCCACCCGGTTCGGCATCTTCCACGGCGGCGTCGCCTCCGCCCGCGACCCGAAGTACACGGTGGTGCCGCAGCGCGCACGCGTCGACCGTCGCGCCGCGCAGGGCTGACGCCCTCCCCGCACGCCGGGCAGGGCGCTGTGGTCAAATGGCCGGTGGAGGCGTTCAGGCGGCTGGTGCCCCTCCCGGTCTTCAAAACCGGTGTGGTCCGGGACCCGGGCCAGGCGGGTTCGATTCCCGTCCGTCTCCGCCAGGCAACCCGTGGGAAGGACGCGATGCGCGACGCCGATCCCCGACGGCGGGTCCCGCGCACCGACGTCCTGCTGGCCGACCCCCGGCTGGCCGCCGCCGCCGACCGGCTGGGCCGCGACCGGGTCAAGGCCGCGATCGTCGCCGCGCAGGCCCGCGCCCGCGCCGGTGAGATCACCCCCGATCGGGTACGCGACGCCGCGGTCGCCGCGCTGCCCGCCGCGACGCCGGCGGCGGTGCTCAACGCCACCGGCGTCGTCCTGCACACCAACCTGGGTCGGGCCCCGCTGTCGGCCGCCGCCGTGGCCGCCGTGGCCGCCGCCGCCGGGCACACCGACGTGGAGCTGGACCTGGCCACCGGCCGGCGGGCCCGGCGGGGCCGCGACGCCCTCGCCGCGCTCGCCGCCGCCGTGCCCGACGCGGGCGGCGTGCACGTGGTCAACAACGGCGCGGCGGCCCTCGTCCTGGCCGCCACCGCCCTCGCGGCGGGTCGGGAGATCGTGGTCAGCCGGGGCGAGCTGGTGGAGATCGGCGACGGGTTCCGCCTGCCCGACCTGCTGGCCAGCACCGGCGCGCGGCTGCGGGAGGTCGGCACCACCAACCGCACCAGCCTCGCCGACTACGCCGACGCGGTCGGCCCCGACACCGGGTTCGTGTTGAAGGTGCACCCGTCGAACTTCGTGGTCACCGGCTTCACCAGCGCCGTCGGCGTCGACCGGCTGGCGACCCTGGGCGTGCCGGTCGTCGCCGACATCGGCTCCGGGCTGCTCGCGCCCGACCCGCTGCTGCCCGCCGAGCCCGACGCGGCGAGCACGCTGCGTGCGGGCGCGCACCTGGTCACCGCCAGCGGCGACAAGCTCCTCGGCGGCCCGCAGGCCGGGCTGCTGCTCGGCGACGCCGACCTGGTCGACCGGCTGCGCCGCCACCCCCTGGCCCGCGCCCTGCGGGTCGACAAGCTGACCCTCGCCGCGCTGGCGGCCACCCTGCACGGCCCCGACACCCCCACCCGGGCGGCCCTGCACGCCGACCCGGCCGCCCTGCGGCGGCGCACCGAGCACCTGCGCGACCGGTTGGCCGCCGACGGCTGCAAGGCCGAGGTGGTGCCCACGGCCGCCGTGGTCGGCGGCGGCGGCGCGCCCGGCGTCGAGCTGGACTCGTGGGCCCTGGCCCTGCCCGAGCGGTACGCCGGGCTGCTGCGCGTCGGCGACCCGCCGGTGCTCGGCCGGGTCGCCCGGGGCCGGCTGCTGCTGGACCTGCGCTGCGTGCCCGCCGCCGCCGACGACGCGCTGCGCGCCGCCGTGCTGGCCGTGCCGGCGGAGGACTGACGTGCCGGCGGACGCCGACCTGCGGGCGGTGGGCTGACGTGCGGGTGGTGGCCACCGCCGGGCACGTCGACCACGGCAAGTCCACCCTCGTGCGGGCGCTGACCGGGATGGAACCGGACCGGTGGGCCGAGGAGCGCCGCCGGGGCATGACCATCGACCTCGGCTTCGCCTGGACCACGCTGCCCTCCGGCGGCACGGTCGCGTTCGTCGACGTGCCCGGCCACGAGCGGTTCGTGCCGAACATGCTCGCCGGGGTCGGCCCCGCGCCCGCCGCGCTGTTCGTCGTCGCCGCCGACGAGGGCTGGATGCCCCAATCCGCCGAGCACCTGGCCGCGCTGCACGCGCTCGGCGTGGCGTACGGGCTGCTGGTGGTGACCCGCGCGGACCTGGCCGACCCGGGGCCGACGCTGGCCCGGGCCCGCGCGGAGATCGCCGCCACGTCGCTGGGCCACGTGGAGGCCGTCGCGGTCAGCGCCGTCACCGGGGCTGGCCTGCCCGATCTGCGGGCGGCCCTGGACCGCCTGGCGGCCCGGCTGCCCGACCCGCCGGCCGACGCGCCGGTGCGGCTGTGGGTGGACCGGTCGTTCACGATCACCGGCTCCGGCACCGTGGTCACCGGCACCCTCGGCGGCGGCCGGCTGGCCGTCGGCGACCACCTGGAGCTGGCGGGCACCGGCGAGCAGGTGCGGGTGCGGGGCCTGCACCGCCTCGGCGTCGCCCGCGACCGGGTCGACGCGGTGGCCCGGGTCGCGGTGAACCTGCGCAACGTGCCCCGCGACCGGCTGGGCCGCGGCGAGGCGCTGCTCACCCCCGGCCGGTTCGGCCGCACCGACCTGCTCGACGTGCGCGTCACCGGGGAACCGGCGGCCGACCTGCCGGCCACCCTCACCCTGCACGTCGGCTCCGCCGCCGTGGCCGCCCGGGTGCGCCCGCTCGGCGTCGACACCGTCCGGCTGCGGCTGGCCCGGCCGCTGCCGCTGCTCGTCGGCGACCGGGCGCTGCTGCGCGACCCCGGCCGGCACCTGATCGCCGGCGGGGTCACCGTGCTGGACGTGGCCCCGCCGCCACTGACCCGGCGCGGGGCCGCCGCCGCCCGCGCCCGGGTCCTCGCCGACCTCGACGGCCGCCCCGACCTGGCGGGGGAGCTGCGCCGCCGCGCCCTGGCCCGGGTCGGGGAGCTGACCCGGATGGGGGTGCCCGTCACCACCGCCCCCGTCGCCGGGGACTGGCTGGCCGACCCCGAGCACTGGGCGGCCCTGGCCGCCCGGCTGGCCGCCGAGACCACCCGGTACGCCGCCGCGCACCCCCTGGAGGCGGGTGTCCCCGTCGACGTGCTGCGCCACCGCCTCGGCCTGCCCGACCGGGCCCTGGTCGAGGCCCTCGTGCGCCCGCCGCTGCGGGTGGCCGGCGGGCGGGTCACCGCGTCGACCGGCGACGCGCTGCCCGAGCCGGTGGCCCGCGCGGTGGCCCGCGTCCGCGCCGAGTACGCCGACCGGCCGTTCCAGGCCCCGGAGGCGCACCGCCTCGCCGAGTGGGGACTCGGGCCCCGGGAGCTCGGGGCGGCGGTGCGGGCCGGGGCGCTGCTGCGGCTGGCCGACACGGTGGTGCTGCTGCCCGGCGCCGTGGACGCCGCCGCCCGGGTTCTCGCCGGGCTGCCGCAGCCGTTCACGCTCAGCGCCGCCCGGCAGGCCCTGGACACCACCCGCCGGGTGGCGGTGCCGCTGCTGGAGCTGCTGGACCGCCGGGGCGTCACCCGTCGCCTGCCCGACGACGCCCGCAGCGTCGTGTCCCCGCCGCCCTGACCGGCCGGCCCGCCCGGCCGGCGGTGTGCTTTGTTGCGCGGTGCTGCGATCGTGGCGTGGTGACCGATTCGGCTCCCGCCTCCGCCGCCGGGGGCCGGTGGGGCCGGGTGTTCCTCCTGACGATGGTGCTGGGCTGGTCGGCCTGGGCGGTGCTGGCCTGGTGGGCTGCGCCCCGCGAGTCCGACGTCGGGCAACTGGGGCGGGACGTGGCCGCCGGCCGGGTCGTCACCGTCCAGCGCGGCGACGGCTGGCAGCGCCCGGGTGCCTTCTGGGGCACGACGCCGAACCTGCGGCCCGGCCCGCGGGGCCCGACGCTCGCCTGGAGCCTGCCCGACGGCCGGATCCGCTACGCCGACGTGGGGGTGCCGCTGGGCGACCCGGAACCCACGCCGGACGGGACGGACGGCCGCCTGACCCGCGTCGCGGAGCCCTGGCCGAGCACCTCCGCGCCCGCGCACCGGATCACCGCCGCCGCGGAGGTGCTCGCCGCCGCCGTGGCGCTGGGCTGGCTGGCGATGCTCGTCGTCGGCCCCGACCCGGTCGTCGGCACCCGCTGGTTCTGGTTCTGGCTGGGCTCGCTGCCGTTCGGGCTGGGCGTGCTCGCCTGGCTGCACCGGGAACGCTGGCGCCCGTCGCGCCGGCAGGGGTCCACTCCGCCGGCTGCGGCCCGCCGGTCCGGGTGGGCCGGCCTGGGGTGGAGCCTGCTGGCCACGGTGGGGCTGTCCCTCGCGGTGGTCGCCCTGCGCGGGCTGCTCGGCGGCGCGCTCGTCCCCGGCTGACCGGGCGGGTTTCGCAGGCGCGGCCCCGGCGGGCAACGGGTGGCCTAGCGTGGCGGTCATGGACCCTTCGGCGGTCTGGCGGGACAAGAGCCACCGGTGGCGGATCGAGGCGTACCGGGCACCGGACCTGCGCTTCGCCATCTTCGCCACGAACGGCCCCACCGAGTCGGCCCCGCTGTGGCTGTTCGGGATGGCCGCCCTGGCCCGCTGGCTGATGACCCACGCGATCTCCCTCGACGACCTGGAGACCGACTGACCGGCACCGCCCCGGTCGGGTGAAAAGAGGCTTTCGCCCACTTATGCGCGAATGGTGCTCCGTACCGTGCGGGGGATGAAGGACCGGGGAATGCGGACGGTCGTGGCGGTGCTCGCCGGCCTCGCGGTCATCTACTTCGGCAGCAAAGGCCGCAGTGCCGACGACGGCGGCGGCGTGTCCGGCGGGGTGGTGATCCTCGCCGTGCTGGCCGCCGCCCTGGCCTGGCACCTGACCAAGCCGAGCGACACCGCGGCCAAGTGACCCCGCGCCCCGCTGCGGCCTCAGCGGGCGGCTGCCCGCTTGACCTCCCGCGCGGAGTCCTCGTCGAGGGCCACCCGGACCAGCGCCGAGGCGAGCCGCCCGAAGTCCGCCCCGTCGACCAGCCCGCCGAGCCCACGCGGGTCGGCCGGCAACCCCAGCAGCCCGGCACCGGCCAGGGCCCGCCGGTCGGCGTACGGGCGCACGTCCGGCCAGACCGACTGCGCCTCGCGCAGGAAGATGTCCGCACCGGTCGGCCCGATCCCGGGGAACTCGGTGAGCAGCCGCCGCAGTGCCGCCGGTGACCCGCCGGCCTCCCGGTGCAGGCGGCGCAGGTCGCCGTGCCAGCGGTCCAGGCACAGCCGCGCGCCGGTGCCGAGCATGGTGGCGGTCCGCTCGTCGTAGCGGCGGTAGTGCCCGCGGCCCAGCGCGTCGACGCGGGCCTGCCAGCTCGCCGCCTCCATCGCCTGCGGCGTGCGGTAGCCGCAGGCGAACAGCTCCCGGGCCGCCGCCACCGCCACGCCCGCCCGGATCCGGGTGCTCAACAGCGTGGCCAGCACCAGCAGCTGGTAGAGCGGGCCGGGCCGGTCGGCGAGCCGGATGCCGGCCTCCTGCGCGTACGTGCGGCCCTGCTGCTCCAGCAGTGCCTGGGCGGTCCTGCGATCGTCTGCCACGCCTGCGGGATACCCACGCCGCAGCCGCCCACCCGTGCGGACACGTGGGGTGTGCACGTGGTTAGGAAGGGCCCCTTATACAACAGCATGCGTTAACAAGGGGCCCTTCCTTGCGCCGCATGCCGGGTGCCGTGGCGGGTAGACGCGACGTGGCGCGGCCCACGCCGCGCCGTCCACCCGGAAGGGAGAATCCCGTGACGAACCCGCAGCAGCCGGAGCTGCGCCGCAACGCGCGCAACGACGCGGTGCAGGACTCCAAGGGCCCCGGCGTGTCCGGAGGTCCCCGCCACGGCGGCGCGTCGCAGGGCGACCGGGGCCGCACCGTGCCGCGCGGTCAGGTGTCGCCGTACGGGCCGGCCGGGGCACAGGTCGCCGACGACGACAGCGACGACTAGCCCCGCCGCGACGAGGGCGGCCGCAGCCGGTTCCAGGTGGCTGCGGCCGCCATCCCGTACGCCAGGTGCGGCACGACGTCCGACAGCCAGTCGGTGCGGCTCCACCGACGCGGGTCGGTCACCCCCAGCGCCGTCATCGACGCGTCGGAGGCGGCCATCACGCCCCCGCCGAGCAGCAGGACCGCCACCGGCAGGGGCGGGGTGCGCCGCCGCGCGACCAGCACGGCGAACGCCGCGCCGGCGGCGATGCCCAGCCCGTACCCGAGCAGGGGCCCGAGGCCCGCGCGGCGGTTGGCCGCCCGGTCCTCGGGTCCCAGGTCCACGTGCGCCAGCCCGGCCACGCGCCGGGCGCTCTCCTCGGGGGTGCTGCTCGCCGGTCGGGCGCGCAGCACCATGTCGACGTAGCTGACCGCGTTGAGCGCGACGCTGCCGACCGCGCCGGCGACGGCCCCGTCGACCAGTGGCGTCCGGTTCACTTCGGGTCGCCCGGTTCGCGTTCGCCCTTCGGGCCGTACGTCCGTTCGCCCCGCACGATGCCGCGTTGTCCCCGGTCGTCCTGCAGGATCCGGTTGGCGACCTGGTTGGCCTCGGAGTCGGCCGCCCGTCCGGAGTTCTCGATCAGGTCGCGCAGCCGCGCCCGCTCCTTGTCGTACGCGTTGCTGCCCGGTCGTGGTCCTGGCATCGCCGCCTCCTCGCGGTGGTGGGGCCGTTGGCGCAGGTCGTCTACCCGCCTGTGCCGCGGCCAACCGTCCCCCGGCCGCCGCTCAGGCCGGTGCGCGCACCACGGCGACGGGGCAGTCGGCGCGGTGCAGCACGGCGTGGCTGACCGAGCCGAGGAGCAGGCCGGTGAACTCGCCGTGGCCGCGCCCGCCGACCACCAGCAGTTGGGCGTCGCGAGAGGCGTCGGTGAGCGCCGCGACGGGCCGCCTGCGCACCACCTGCGCCTCGACGGGCACCTGCGGCCAGCGTTCGCCGAGACCGGCCAGGGAGTCGGCCAGCACCCGCTGTTCCTCGCCGCGCAGGCGGTCCTCGTCGTACACGAGGGGCTGCATGTCGCCGGGCCCGGCGGAGGCGGGGTGCCGGTAGGCGTGCACGGCGCGCAGCGCGACGCCGCGCGCCGCCGCGGCCTCGGCGGCGAACTCCACGGCCGCCCGCGACAGCGCGGAGCCGTCCACCCCGACCGCGACCGGCCCGCCGGGGCGCGTCGCGCCGCGCGCCACGAGCACGGGACAGTCGGCGTACGCGGCGACCTGCACCGCCACCGAGCCGAGCACCAGCGTCGCGAACCCGCCCAGCCCTCGGTCACCGACGACGACCAGCGCGGCGGTGGGGGACTCGCCGACCAGCACGGCGGCCGCCTCCCCGTCGATGATCTCCCCGGTGACCCGGACGTCCGGCGCGGCCTTCTCGGCCTCGGCGACGGCGTCGGCCACGAGCTGTTCGGCCTGCTGGCGCAGCCCGGCGCCGGGCGGGGCGCCGGCCGCCGGGCCGAGGGGCACCCGCAGCAGCGGCCAGATGAAACCGTGCACCACCCGCAGCGGCCGGTCCCTGCGGGCCGCCTCCGCGGCGGCGAGCCCCACGGCCCGCAGGGACGACGGCGAGCCGTCCACGCCGACCACCACCGCCGCGCCGTTGGCCGCGTTCACCGTCGTACCTCCTTCGCCGTGCGCCCGCGGTCAGTATCGCGGCCCGCCGGCCGTCGCCGAGGCGATACCGCCCACGCCCCGGGGGCCGATACGGTGACCGGACTCTCCGCAGGGAAAGGACGCCGATGGACGACGCCGCGCAGCCGAGCACCGCCCGCATGATCGACTTCTGGCTCGGCGGGAAGCACCACCTCCCGGTCGACGTGGCGGCGGCCCGGGCCTTCGAGGGGGCGTACGGGCCGTGCGCCCCGCTGTTTCGCGACCTGCGGGCGTTCCTCGGCCGGGCCGTGCGGGCGATCTCCGCCGCCGGGGTGGACGCCTTCCTGGTCTTCGGTGCGGGCGTGCCCACCCGCGGCAACGTGCACGAGGCGGCGCCGGAGGCCACGGTGCTCTACACCGACGTGGACCCGGTCACCGTCGGCATCGGGCAGCGGATCCTGGCCGGCAGCGACCGGGCCGGCTACGGCTTCGGCGACGCCACCGACCTCACCACGATCGACCCGGCGCTGCTGCACCGGTTCGTGCCGGGGTGGGGCAGCCGCCCGGTCGGCGTGGTCTTCCTCGGCCTCGCGGCGTTCCTCGACGACGCGACGCTGCGGCGCACCCTCGACGATCTGTACGCGGCCACCGCCCCCGGCAGCCTCCTCGCCGTGGACTTCGACAGCGAGGAGTTGGCGGCGTATCCGCAGGCCCTGGCGATGATGGGCCCGACGTTCCGGATGCGGCCGCCCAAGGCGTTCGGTCCGCTTCTCGGCCGGTGGACCCCGACGCCGGAGGGCATCGTCCCGGTGACCCGGTGGCGTCCCGACGGCCCGCCGGCGGACCTGCCCGACGCCTTCCACGGCGGGCTCGCCGTCCGGCACGCCGACTGAGACGGCGGCTCCCACAGCGCCCGGTGACGCGCCCGACGGGGTTCGGGGTGACCGTGCCCGCCGGCTGGCCGGAGCCCTCCGTATGATGCTTGCCCTACAGCAAGAGTTGTCGGAGGGTGATCATGCCGGAGGCGTCCGGAACGGTGTCCCGCGCGCTGCGCGAGGCGCCGCCCGACCGGTTGGCGGAGGCCGCCGACCGGGCCATCCGCGCTGCTCTCGGCGCGTCCCGGACCGACGTGTTCGTCGCCGACTACCGCATCAGCGGCCTGTGGCCGGTGCTGGACCCGGACCTGCCCGACGCCGGCTTCCTCGCCTGCCACGGCGTGGCGCAGCGCTGCTTCAGCAGCCAGCAGCCGGTCCTCGACGGCGGGGACGACGGCCGCTGCCGGGTCTACCTGCCGCTGACCGTGTGGGGCGAGCGCCTCGGCGTGCTCCTGGTCGAGCTGCCGGCCACCCCGGCCGCGTCGACCGTGGAGGCGGCCCGGGACATCGCCGGTGAGCTGGCGCTGGCGCTGCGCGCCGCCGACCGGGGGACCGACCGGTACCGCCGGGCCCGCCGCCGCGAGCGGCTGAGCATGGCCGCCGAGATGCAGTGGGACCTGCTGCCAGGCCGTAGCGTCACGCACGGCGCGTTCCTGCTGGCCGGGCAGCTGGAGCCGGCCTACACCGTGGGCGGCGACCACTTCGACTGGTCCGTCGACGGCGACCGGCTCGCGCTGACCGTGCTCAACGGCGCGGGCACCGGCCTGTCGGCGTCGCTGCTGACGGCGGTGGCGGTCAACGCGATGCGCAACGCCCGCCGCTCCGGCGGCGGGCTGGTCGAGCAGGCCGAACTGGCCTCGGACACCGTCTTCTTCCAGCACCGCGGCGAGCGGCACGTGGCGACGCTGCTGCTGGAGTTGGACGCCACCGACGGCCGGGTCCGCGCGGTGGACGCGGGCTCGCCCCACGTGCTGCGGCTGCGGGGCGGCTCGGTGCAGCGGGTGCCGCTGGAGCAGCAGCTGCCGCTGGGCATGTTCGCCGAGACCCGCTACGAGGTGCAGGAGTTCACCGTCGAACCGGGCGACCGGCTCTTCGTGGTCAGCGACGGCGTGTACGCGGCGGCGCCGGACGGCGGCGAACCGTACGGCGAGCGGGCCATGGCGCGCTCGATGCGCGCGACGCGCTTGCAGCCGGCGACCGAGGCAGTTGGTACGGTGATGCGCGGGCTGCAGTCCTACCACGCCGACGCCGATCTGCGCGACGACGCGGTGGTCGTCTGCCTCGACTGGCGCGGCCGGGCCGGCGGTCCGGGCGGCGGGGCGCGGTGACGGGGCGGTAGCGGGACACGGACATCGCAGGGGACGTCGGGTGGAGCAACCGGATCTCGCCGCGGCGATCGACGCCGCAGCCGAGGCGCTCGTGCGCGTGCTCGACCCCACGGGCTCCCGCCACCAGATGACGGTCTCACCCACGCAGCTGCGGGTGCTGTCGCTGATCAGCGCCCGCCCCCGCACCAACGTGAACCGCCTCGCCGAGCTGCTCGACGTGGTGCCGTCGTCGGCGAGCCGGCTGTGTGACCGGTTGGAGGCGATCGGGCTGCTGCGCCGGGTCGCCGACCCACGGGACCGGCGGGAGGTGCGGCTGGTGCCGACGGCGGCGGCCGAGGCGCTGCTGCGGGAGCTCACCGAGCGCCGGCACCGGGCGGTCCGCGCGGTGCTGGAGCGGATGCCGTCGCGTACGCAGCACGAGCTGCTGTTGGCGCTGCTGGCGTTCGGCCAGGCGGCGGCCCCGGCGCCGGCGGTGGCCCAACCCGAGCCGGGCGCCCGGACGGCCTGACCGCGCCCCCGGCCCTCGCCGGCGTGATCGACCGCGGGGTGGTTGCGCCGCGACGACCGGCGCGACGTGAGCTGAGCCACATTGACGCGACCGCCCCGGCGAGGCGAACGCGGGCCGCCGGGAGCCGGAACCAGGCCCGATATAGTGGCAGCGCAACTCACCGGCCCCTGATCCTGCGATCGGGGGCCGCACCAGGGGAGGTCCCAGCCCGGGATCCGAGGGCGCCGGCGGCGGCCGGCCCGGCAACGCGCACGTCCCTCCGCAGCGCCCGTCCCGGGCGCCGGACCGTGCTGCGGAGGGAGGTTCGGTGTCGCGTCGGCCGGCGGGGGGCCCACCCCCGGATGAGACCCACGGCCCGCACGCCGCGCCGACCGGGGACCGCGTCCTCACCCTGCCCAATCTGATCAGCTTCGTCCGGCTGCTCGGCGTGCCGCTCTTCCTCTATCTGCTGCTGGTCGCCCACGCCGACGTCGCCGCGGTGGTGGTCCTGGCGCTCGGGGGCACCACGGACTGGGTCGACGGCTGGATCGCCCGCCGCCTGCGGCAGGTCAGCCGGCTGGGCGAGCTGCTGGACCCGCTGGCCGACCGGCTCTACATCCTGGCGACCCTGCTGGCGTTCACCGCCCGCGAGGTGGTGCCCTGGCAGTTCACCGTGGCGCTGCTGGCCCGGGAGTTGCTGCTGCTGGGCTCGCTGGGGGTGCTGCGCCGGCACGGGTACGGCCCGCCGCCGGTGCACTACGTCGGCAAGACCGCCACGTTCCTGCTGCTGGCCGCCTTCCCGATCCTGTTGCTGGCGCACGCCACGTCGGCGGTTACGGCGACGGTGGCCGGGGCGGTCGGCTGGGGGCTGGCCTGGTGGGGTCTGGTGCTGTACTGGGCGGCCGGCGCGCTCTACGTGCTGCAGGCGGCGCGGCTGGTGCGGGCGGTGCGGTCCCCGGCGGCGGGGGCGGCGGCGTGAGCGCCCCGCAGCGGCGGCCCGACGCCCCGCAGGGCGACGGCCCGGCGGCCCGGGTGTACGCGCCGGACTTCCTGACCGAGCTGTTCCGCAACCCGCTGGACCCGGGGTACGCCGACGCGGCGGCCCGGCGCCGGGACGCGCCGCCGTCGGGGTGGCGCGGCCGGTCGGCGCGGTCGGTCAGCCTGGTGGTGCTCGTGGCGTTGGGGTTCCTGTTCGCCGTGGCGTACCGGCAGACGATGGCGGAGGAGCCGGGGCGCAGCAAGGCGCGGGCGGACCTGGTGGCGCAGATCAAGGAGCGCGAGGCGGAGACCGACGAGATGGCGGCCCGGGCCGACCGGCTGCGGGAGGAGGTCGGCCGGCAGCGGGACGCGGCGCTCAGCGGCTCGCAGGCGTCGCGGTTGCGGCGGCTGGAGGCGGGCACCGGCCTGGGGCGGGTGCGCGGCGACGGCGTGGTGGTGCGGTTGGCGGACGCGCCGCCGAAGGACGACGGGGCGGTGACCGGCTCCGAGGGCGGGCCGCCGCGGGTGCTGTACACGGATCTGCAGAAGGTGGCCAACGACCTGTGGGCGGCGGGCGCGGAGGCGGTGGCGATCAACGGCCAACGGTTGACGGCGACGTCGACGATCCGGTCGGCGGGCGCGGCGATCCTGGTGGACTTCCGGCCGGTGACGGGGCCGTACGAGGTGTCGGCGATCGGGCCGGGCTCGCTGCGGGACCGGTTCGACGACAGCCGGGCCGCGTTCCTGATGCGGGAGCTGGTGAACTCGGTGGGGCTGTCGTTCCAGGTCCGGGAGGTGGAGGACCTCACCCTGCCGGCGGCGCCGGAGCCACGGCTACGCTACGCCGAGCCTTCGGTCAGTCCGAGCCCGTCCGTGTCGGGTTCGGGCGTCGAGGGTTCGTCCGGTCCTGAGCCGTCCGGCTCTGGTTCGTCTCCCAGTCCTTCCGGAGGTGGCCGATGATCGCGGTGCTGGCGTTGCTCGCCGGGGTGGTGCTCGGGGTGTACCTCGATCCCACGGTTCCCGCGGCGTTGCAGCCGTATCTGCCGATCGCGGTGGTGGCGGCGTTGGACGCCGTGTTCGGCGGGGTGCGGGCGAAGCTGGACCGGATCTTCGACGACAAGCAGTTCGTGGTGTCGTTCATCTCGAACGTGCTGGTGGCGGGTCTGATCGTGTATCTGGGTGACCAGTTGGGCGTGGGTGGGCAGTTGTCCACCGGCGTGGTGGTGGTGCTCGGGGTGCGGATCTTCGGCAACGTGGCGGCGATCCGTCGCCACCTGTTCCGGGCGTAGGCTCGAGGCGATGAGCGAGGAGCAGTCCGAGACGGGCACGGGGTGGCCGCAGCCGGCGGTTCCGGGCCGGCCCACCGGGCCGGACCCGCGGCCGGGGGCACCGGATTCCGACGAGATGTCGCCGCTTTCGCCGCAGGGTGAGCCGCCGGGCCGCCAGTCGCCGCCGGACGAGCCGGACGCCGGCGACGCGGTGACGGTGGACCTGTCGTCGGTGACCGCGCCGGCGGGCGCGGAGCAGACCCCGCCGACGGGGCCGGCCGCGGTGGCGCGGCGCTTCACGTCGGCCGGGGCGATGATCGCGTTGTTGCTGGGCCTGTTGGGGTTCACCCTGGTGGTGCAGTTGCGCACGACGTCGACGGATCCGACGTCGGCGGCGACCCGCCAGGAGGACCTGGTGCGGATCTTCTCGGATCTGGATTCGCGGGAGAAGCGGCTGCGCCAGGACATCGAGGCGTTGGAGGAGAGCCAGCGGCAGTTGCGCTCGGGTGAGCAGGGGCGGCAGGCGGCGCTGCAGGAGGCGACGCGGCGGGCCGACGAGCTGGGCATCCTGGCGGGGACGCTGCCGGCGCGGGGGCCGGGGTTGAGCGTGCGCTTCGAGGCCGGGTCGAAGCCGATCTCGGCGTACCGGGTGCTGGATGCGGTGCAGGAGCTGCGGGGTGCGGGCGCGGAGGCGATGCAGATCTCGGGCGGCGACGGCGCGGCGGTGCGGATCATCGCCTCGACGTACTTCCTGGACGGCTCGGGCGGGGATCTGGTGGTCGACGGACGCCGGTTGTCGGGGCCGTTCACGATCACGGTGATCGGTGATCCGACGACGATGGCGACGGCGTTGAAGATTCCGGGCGGGGTGGCCGCGTCGGTCGCCGGTGACGGCGGTAACGTGATCGTCGAGGATCGTGAGGTGGCCGACGTGTCGGCGCTGCACGCGCCCGTGAAGTTGGAGCACGCCCGTCCGGTCTCCTGACCGGTGCGGCCCGCGCCGGTCCGCCGGCGCACCACTGGTCGGCACGACGATGAAGGACGCGTCTGGTGATTCCCGAGGATCTGCGGTATACCGCTGAGCACGAGTGGGTGGCGGGTGACGGTTCGGGCGCGGTCCGGGTCGGCATCACGCACTTCGCACAGGACGCGCTGGGTGACATCGTCTTCGTCCAGTTGCCCGAGGAGGGCGCGGAGGTGGCCGCGGGCGACTCGTTGGGTGAGATCGAGTCGACCAAGAGCGTGTCCGAGATCTACGCCCCGGTGAGCGGGGTCGTGGCGGCGCGGAACGAGGCGTTGGTGGACACTCCGGAGGTGATCAACTCTGATCCGTACGGTGCGGGTTGGCTGGTGGAGATCACGCCGGGTGATCCGGCGGCGGTGGACGGGCTGCTGACCGCCGGGGCTTACCGCGAGCTCACCGAGAGCTGAGTGCCCGTTGGGCGTGTGGTGTTCGTGCCGCGCGTCCGGTTGCCCTGCATTTCGGCGCTGGCTAGGCTCGCCCAGTCGACCGAGAACCCATAAGTTGAGCGTTGCGGAATTGCCTTTCCGGGCACGGGGAGCCAGCCGCCGGGTGTGCTGCCCGGCGGCCAGACCCGAATCACCCGACGCCGACGCGAAACAGATCCGTGAGGTGGTCCCATGACGCGGCCAGACGACGAGTTCCCCCCGCTCGACGTCACTTCGACGCTCAATCTCGGTTCGCTCGACGAAGTGCTGGAGGGGCCGGACACCGATGTGGTGCCGAGCCGGATGTCCGGTTCGTTGCCGCCGGGTATGGCGCTGCTGGTGGTTCGTCGGGGCCCGAACGCGGGCGCCCGGTTCCTGCTGGATCACGACGTGACGACGAGTGGCCGGCATCCGGACAGTGACATCTTCCTGGACGATGTGACCGTGTCGCGTCGGCACGCGGAGTTCCACCGGGACGGCGGGACGTTCACGGTGCGGGACGTGGGCAGTCTGAACGGCACCTACGTCAACCGGGAGCGGGTCGAGGCGGCCACGTTGAGCAACGGTGACGAGGTGCAGATCGGCAAGTTCCGAGTGGTGTTCATCGCCGGTCCGCGCCCGGAGGAGGAGGCCGGCCGGGGGTGAACGAGCCTGCGGCTTCGACGCCGCCCGGTGCGGCCCGCGCGCAACCGCTGATGAGCATCGGCGAGGTGCTGGGGCAGTTGCGGGTGGAGTTTCCCGACGTCACGATTTCGAAGTTGCGGTTCCTGGAGGCCGAGGGCCTCGTCGAGCCGCAGCGCACCGCTGCGGGCTACCGGAAGTACAGCTGGGACGACGTGGCGCGGTTGCGGTTCGTGCTGACCGCGCAGCGTGACCAGTACCTGCCGTTGCGGGTGATCCGTGAGCAGTTGGCGCAGTGGGACGCGGAGGACGGGCCAGCGCCGTCGCGGCCGACGCTGGTGGCGGTGGGCCCGGGCGGTGAGGTGCCCGGTCGTTCCGCGCCGGCGGATCAGCCGGTGGATTCGGCCCAGGTGCGGTTGGGCCGGTCCGACCTGGTCGCGCGCAGCGGGATCGACGAGTCGACGTTGGGCGAGTTGGAGCGGCTCGGGGTGTTGGTGTCCGATCCGCCGGGTTGGTACGACGGGGACGCGTTGATCATCGCGCGGGCGGTGGCGGGTCTGGCGGCGTACGGGCTGGAGCCTCGGCACCTGCGGGGTTACCGGACGGCGGCGGACCGGGAGGTGGGTTTGTTCGCGCAGTTGGTGGCGCCGTTGGTGCGGCAGAGCGACCCGGCGGCGCGGGCGCGGGCGGCGGAGACGGCGCGGGAGTTGGTGGCGTTGTCCCAGCAGTTGCACGCGGCGTTGGTGCGCGTGGGGCTGCGCTCGACGTTGGGTCGGTGACCCTAGGGTGGTGCGCGCGGCCCGGGCGTTGGCCCGGGCCGCGCGGCGTTTGGCGGGCGCGGTGGGCGGGGTCGGCTTCCGGGGGCGTGTCGTAGGCTTGCCGGGGTAACCCTTCTCTGGCGTGGGGCGTGCGGGTAGCGCATGGGATGTGCGTGTCGCGGTCCGTGTACCGTGCAGGGAAGGTCGCGGTACGGGCGTAGGTGACAACGACACGGAGGCGGCGGTGCGCGAGCTGAGCGTGGTCGGGGTTCGGGTGGAGCTGCCCAGCAACCAGCCGATCGTCCTGCTGCGGGAGGTCGAGGGGGATCGCTACCTGCCGATCTGGATCGGTGCGGTGGAGGCGACGGCGATCGCGTACGAGCAGCAGGGGGTCAAGCCGGCCCGGCCGTTGACGCACGATCTGTTGCGGGACGTGCTGGCGGCGCTGCAGGCGCCGCTGCGGGCGGTGGAGATCACCGAGCTGAAGGAGAACGTCTTCTACGCCGACCTGTTGATCGGTGACGACGGGGTGCGGGTGTCGGCGCGGCCGAGTGATTCGATCGCGTTGGCGTTGCGGGTCGGTGCGCCGATTCGTTGTGCCGAGCAGGTCCTCTCCGAGGCGGGGATCGTGATCCCGGACGAGCAGGAGGACGAGGTGGAGAAGTTCCGCGAGTTCCTGGAGCAGGTGCGTCCGGAGGACTTCGCGGGCTGACCGCGTTTCCCGACCCACCGGATGGTGGTCACTGTGGGTGACCTGCCGGCGTGTCGGTGATCTTTGCCGTGGCTGCGCGGCGTGTCGCGACCGTTCCTGCGCGGTAACTCTTCAAGGGCGCTATAGGGTTGCCGTGTCGAGGGGTGCACGTCCCGGATGCGACGTGTCACCGCACTGGCGGGGAGGTTGGTCCGGATGCACGAGCCGCGAGATCCCGAGCCTGGCACGCAAGCGCAGGAGACGGGTGTGGTGCCGGCGGGGCCGGCGACTGAGGGTGACGGTGCGGTGGGCTACCGGGGTGTGACCGCATGCCACGCGGTGGGCATCACCTACCGGCAGCTGGACTACTGGGCGCGCACGACGCTGGTGGTGCCGAGCGTGCGGGACGCCTCGGGGTCGGGGACGTCCCGGTTGTACTCGTTCCGCGACCTGGTGGTGTTGAAGGTCGTGAAGCGCCTGCTGGACGCCGGGGTGTCGTTGCAGAACATCCGTAAGGCGATCGAGGCGCTGCGCTCGCGCGGGGTGGCCGACCTGGCGGGGATCACGCTGATCTCGGACGGCACGACGGTGTACGAGTGCCGCTCGCCGGAGGAGGTGGTCGACCTGTTGCAGGGCGGCCAGGGCGTGTTCGGCATCGCCATCGGCGGCGCGTTCAAGGAGATCGAGGGGTCGTTGTCGCACCTGCCGGCGGAGCCGGCCGAGCCGGCGCCGGGGGCGGCGGGCGACGACGCCGTGCAGGACGAGCTGGCGGCCCGCCGGGCGCGCCGCCGCGCGGGCTGACCCCGGGCCGACGGCGGCCGGCGGCGCTGGTCGGGCGGTCGGGAACTGTCCCGGGTGGTCCGCTTTGATGTAGGACGATCGTGTGTGTGCGTTCACGGGACGTGTCGGGCCGGTTGACAGCTTTTGCGTTGCCAGGAATCCTATGGGGCGGCATTCGCGGCTCGCTGCGTTCGCGTCACCGTCGGTGAGTGCGGTGGCGAGCCGCCGGCCGGTGGACGGGACGACCCACGGTGTGGCGACGGCGCCGCCCGACGATCGGATTTGAACCGAAGTGCAGACTGACAGTCAGGCTGGCGTGACCCTGGTGGACGTCGGCGGGCGTGCCGTGGGTGGGTCCGGCTGCCCGGTGGCACACGCGCCGTTGCCGCCGCCCGCGCCGGCAGGTGACGTGCTGGCGGAAGCAACCGAGTTCCTGCATCTGTTCCACGCGGAGCGGCGGCTGCCGGGGGTGGCCGCGCGGATCGCGCAGGTGCGGGAGGAAATCGCCGTGACGGGCACGTACCGGCACACCCGGGAGGAGCTGGCGCACGGCGCGAAGGTGGCGTGGCGGCAGTCGGTGCGGTGTGTGGGCCGGGTGCGGTGGGCCGGTCTGCGGGTGCGTGACCGCCGGGACGTGACGACGGTGGCGGGGATCGCGGAGGAGCTGGCGCGGCACCTGGCGGCGGCGGACAACGGTGGCCGGATCCAGTCGGTGATGACGGTGTTCGCACCGGACCGGCCAGGGGTGGGGCCGCGGGCGCGGATCTGGAACGACCAGTTGATCCGCTACTGCGGTCACCGGGGCGCCGACGGGTCGGTGCTGGGCGATCCCGCCCAGGTGCCCATGACGGAGGCGGCGCTGGCCCTGGGGTGGCGGCCTCCGCCGGCGCCGGGCCGGTTCGACCTGTTGCCGTGGGTGATCGAGACGGCGTACGAGGATCCGACGCTGGTGCGGGTGCCCCGGGAACTGGTGCGGGAGGTTGCGCTGACGCATCCGGCGTATCCGTGGTTCGCGGGGTTGCGGCTGCGGTGGCACGCGTTGCCGGTGATCAGCAACATGCGGTTGCGCGTCGGCGGGGTCGACTACAGCTGCGCGCCGTTCAACGGCCACTACCTCAGCGACGAGATCGGCACCCGCAACATGGGCGACCGGGACCGGTACGACCAGCTGCTGACGGTGGCCCGGGGGCTGGGACTGGACACGTCGCGGGAGGACACGCTGTGGCGGGAACACGCCGCGTTGGTGATCAACCAGGCGGTGTTGCACTCGTTCCGCCTGGCGGGGGTGCGGGTGTCTGATCCGCACACCGAATCGGAGTTGTTCATGCGGTTCTGCGCGCAGGAGGAGCGGGCGGGACGGCCGGTGCACGGCGACTGGTCGTGGCTCAACGGCAGCGTCGGATGGGCGGCTCTACACGCGGTGCACCACCGCTACTACGACCCGGGGGTGCCGAACCCGAACCTGTGGCCGGCACCGCGGGCGTACGGATCGGCCGGCGTGCCGGAGGCGACCCTGCGGGGGCGTCACGACGCGGCCCGCCGGCGGGAGGACTGAGGATGGACGTCGCGGCGTTGCGGCAGAGTTGGGCGCAGTTGCGGGTGGCGGGTCCGGAGGCGGCGAAGTACTTCTACGCGACGCTGTTCACGATCGCACCGGAGGTGCGGTCGATGTTCCCGACGAACATGCGTTACCAGGAGGACAAGCTGCTGGCGGCGTTGGGGCACATCGTGAGCCACGTCGACGACGAGCGGGAGCTGGCGGGCTTCACGCGGCGGCTGGGCGCCGATCACCGTCGGTTCCGGGGCGAGGACCGGCAGGGCCGGGTGGTGCCGCTGGGCCAGGGGCACTACCGCTGGGTGGGCCAGGCGTTGCTGGCGACGTTGGAACGGTTCCTCGGGCCGCGGTGGACGCCGGGGCTGCGGGCGGACTGGGCGACGGCGTACGAGGTGGTGTCGGGCCTGATGCTGGCCGGCGCGGCGGACGCGGAACGGTCGTCGCCGCCGCTGTGGGAGGCGCAGGTCCTCGCGGTGCAGCGACGCCGCGCGGACCTGTGCGTGTTCACGGTGCGCCCCAACTATCTGTGCGAGTACCTCCCGGGGCAGTCGCTGCCGGTGCAGGTGCCGCAGTTGCGGCTCTGGCGATACCTGTCACCGGCCAACGCGCCGCGCCCCGACGGCACGATCGAGTTCCACGTGCGCGCGGTGGGTCGCTTCTCGACGCATCTGGTGCGCCGCCTGCGGGTGGGGGATCTGGTGCTGCTCGGCTCGCCGACGGGCACCGCGCTGGCGGCGTACGACCGTTCGCCGCAACTGCCGTTGCTGCTGGTGGCCGGGGGGACGGGGCTGGCGCCGTTGCGGGCGGTGGTGGAGGCGTTGCGGGCAGGCCCGGGGCGGCCCACGACGTTGGTGGTGGGCGGCCGGGCCCCGGAGGACCTCTACGACGACGCGACCGTGCGAAAGTTGGCGGACGCGACGGGTTGGCTGCGGTACGTGCCGACGGTGCAGACCGGCTGGGGATGGTCGGGGGCCGTGGGCACGGCAGGCGACACGGCGGTGCGGCTGGGGCCGTGGGAGGAGGCCGACGTGCTGGTGTGCGGCAGCCCGGAGATGACGCGCGAGACGATCGGGGCGCTGCTCGGGTCGGGGGTGGCCCCGCACCGGATCCTGGCCGAGGCCTACGACCACTGCCAGTATCCGCCGCTGGCCGGTTCAGCCGCCGCGGTGGCGGTGCGGGACTTCAGCGCGACGGGGGTGCGATGAGCATCGACGCGGGTGACCATGGCGGTACGGCCAGGGTGGTGGGCACGTTGACGGCCCGCCGGTTCCGTGGGGGTGACTGGCTGCCGGTCGACCAGGTCGCCGACGTGGCCCGGTCGGCCGACGAGCGGATCGGGTTGCTGCACGGTGAGCTGGAGCGGCTGCGGCGGGAGAACGAGACGCTGGTGCGGCAGGTGGAGATGCTGCGGCACGGGGCTCTGCCGAGCGCGGCCCCGCAGGGCCCGGACTCGATGGTGATCGAGTTGGCGGTGCGGGCGCAGGAGGAGGCGAACCGGACGATCGAGGACGCCGGCGCGGAAGGCGCGGAGATCATCGCGGACGCGCGGCGGCAGGCCGAGGAGATCGTCGCCGAGGCGCACCGGCGGGCCGGCGCGCTGCTCGGTACGCGCCCGGACGCGGCGGATGCCCGCGCCGAGGAGCTGCGGCTGCTGGGGCGGGTGCGCGAGTTGGAGAGCCGGCAGGCGGCTCTGGCGGCGGCGGCGCAGCAGCAACTGGGCCGGTGGCAGGCCTACCTGGCGGGGCAGGCGGAGCAGGTGCGGGCGCAGGCGGAGCAGACCGCCGAAGCCGACCGGCAGTTGCGTCAGGTCCTCGGCGGGTAGCCCGCCGGGGCCGCGGGCGAGCAGCGTCACGCGGCCGGCGGTCGCCGACGCGACGCACGCCGAGGCAGCATGGACGACGTGACGCAGACGATCGACGCGGTGGCGGGCCTGCTCACCGGCGGTGGTGTCGTGGTGCTCAGTGGCGCCGGCCTGTCGACGGACTCGGGCATCCCCGACTACCGGGGGCCCAGCGGCGTGGCCCGCCGGCACACCCCGATGACGTTCCAGGCGTTCACGCAGGACCCGGCGGCGCGGCGCCGCTACTGGGCGCGCAGTCACCTGGGGTGGCGCACGATCGCCCGGGCGGCGCCCAACGACGGGCACGCCGCGGTGGCCCGGTTGCAGCACGCCGGCCTCGTCGACGCGGTGATCACGCAGAACGTCGACGGTCTGCACACGGCCGCCGGGTCGACGCCGGTGGTGGAGCTGCACGGGAGTCTCGACGCGGTGGTGTGCCTCGACTGCGGCGACCGCACCGCCCGCGAGGAGCTGGACCGGCGGCTGCGGGAGGCGAACCCGGGGTTCTCGGCGGCGGTGGCGGCGGTCAACCCGGACGGTGACGTGGACCTGCCCGACGCGCAGGTGGCCCGGTTCCGGCCGGTGGACTGTGAGTGGTGTCGCACCGGCATGCTGAAACCGGACGTGGTGTTCTTCGGGGAGACGGTGCCGCCGGCGCGGGTCGCCGCGTGTTTCGACCTGGTGCAGCGGGCCCGGGCGGTGCTGGTGCTCGGCTCGTCGTTGACGGTGATGTCGGGGCGCCGGTTCGTGATCCGGGCGGCGAAACGGGGCATTCCGGTGGCGATCGTCAACCAGGGGCCCACCCGGGGCGACGGGTACGCCACCGTGCGTGTGGACGCCCCGCTGGGCGTGGTGCTGCCGGAACTCGCCGACCGCCTCACCCCCCGCGCGCCCCTGGCCGCGTCGGGCGCCGACGCCGGGGTTACGCGCGGGTGATCCCCGCCGGGGACGACATCCGCCGGAAACGGTGGCGCTGGTAGCGTGGTCGGTGCCGGTACCCCGCGTGGGAGAGACCGCCCGAGTTGTTCGGGGCGGCGCCGAAGGGGCAGCTTCCTCCCCGGAACCTCTCAGGCAGAAGGACCACGTGGGCAGGCACTGTGGAGCGCCCTGCCCGGGGTGCGACTCAGGGGGAGGCCGACCTGTCGACCTCACCCCCGGGGAGCGCCGCCCATGACCGCAGAGCAGTTCGCCGCCCGCCACATCGGCCCCGACGGCGACGACGAGCGCCGCATGCTCGACGTCGTCGGCTACGACTCGATCGACGAGCTGATGGATGCGGCCATCCCCGAGGTGATCCGCTGGCACGGCACCCTGGACCTGCCGGAGCCGGCCAGCGAACACGACGCCCTCGCGCAGCTGCGCGAGATCGCCGGCCGCAACACCGTCGCCGTGTCCATGATCGGCTTGGGCTACCACGGCACGCACACCCCGGCGGTGATCCGCCGCAACGTGCTGGAGAACCCGGCCTGGTACACGGCGTACACGCCGTACCAGCCGGAGATCAGCCAGGGCCGGCTGGAGGCGCTGCTGAACTTCCAGACGATGGTGACGGACCTGACGGGGCTGGCCACGGCGAACGCGTCGATGCTCGACGAGGCCACGGCCGCGGCGGAGGCGATGACCCTGGCCCGGCGGGCGTCGAAGTCCCGCAGCAGTGTGTACGTGGTCGACGCCGACGCGTTGCCGCAGACCGTCGCCGTGATCACCAGCCGGGCGCAGCCGTTGGGCATCGAGGTGCGGGTGGTGGACCTGGACGCCGACGAGCTGCCGGGGGAGTTCTTCGGCCTGCACCTGCAGTACCCGGGGGCGTCGGGGGCCGTACGCGACCACACGCCGCTGGTCGAGGCGGCCCACGCGGCCGGGGCGCTGGTGACGGTGGCGGCGGACCTGCTGGCGTTGACGCTGCTGCGCGCGCCGGGGGAGATCGGCGCGGACATCGCCGCCGGCACCACCCAACGGTTCGGGGTGCCGATGGGCTTCGGTGGCCCGCACGCCGGCTACCTGGCGGTGCGCGCCGGCCTGGAGCGGATGCTGCCCGGCCGGCTCGTCGGGGTGTCCCGCGACGCCGCCGGCAACCCGGCGTACCGGCTGGCGTTGCAGACCCGCGAGCAGCACATCCGGCGGGAGAGGGCGACCAGCAACATCTGCACCGCGCAGGTGCTCCTGGCGGTGATGGCCGGCATGTACGCCGTCTACCACGGCCCCGACGGGCTGCGGGCGATCGCGCGGCGTACCCACGCCATGGCGGCGCGGCTCGCGGCCGGGTTGCGCGCGGGCGGGGTGGGCGTCGCGGACGTCGCGTTCTTCGACACGGTCGTGGCGACCGTGCCGGGCCGCGCCGCGCAGGTGGTCGCCGACGCGCAGCGGCGGGGGGTGAACCTGCGGCTGGTCGACGCCGACCGGGTGGGGGTCTCGTGCGACGAGACGACCACCGCGGCGCACCTGGCGGCGGTGTGGGCGGCGTTCGGGGTGCCCGCGTTCGACGGCGCCGTCGACGCGGCGTGGCCGGCGGGGTTGGCGCGCACGTCGGCGTTCCTGACCCACCCGGTGTTCGGCGCGCACCGTTCCGAGACGGCGATGCTGCGCTACCTGCGGCGGCTGGCGGACTTCGACTACGCCCTGGACCGGGGCATGATCCCGCTGGGCTCGTGCACGATGAAGCTGAACGCGACCACGGAGATGGAGCCGGTGAGCTGGGCGGAGTTCGCCCACGTGCACCCGTTCGCGCCGCCGTCGCAGACGGCCGGCTACCGCGAGCTGATCGCCCAGTTGGAGGGGTGGCTGGCGGAGGTGACCGGCTACGACGCGGTCAGCGTGCAGCCCAACGCCGGGTCGCAGGGGGAGCTGGCGGGGCTGCTGGCGATCCGCGCCTACCACGCCGACCGGGGGCAGGGGCACCGCGACGTGTGCCTGATCCCGTCGTCGGCGCACGGCACGAACGCCGCGTCGGCGGTGATGGCGGGGATGCGGGTGGTCGTGGTGGGCTGCGACGACGACGGCAACGTCGACCTGGTCGACCTCGACGCGAAGATCGACAAGCACCGGGACGCGCTCGCGGCGATCATGGTGACGTACCCGTCGACGCACGGGGTGTACGAGACGGGCATCGCGCAGTTGTGCGCGAAGGTCCACGACGCCGGCGGCCAGGTGTATGTCGACGGGGCGAACCTCAACGCCCTCGTCGGGTTCGCCAAGCCGGGCCGGTTCGGCGCGGACGTGTCGCACCTCAACCTGCACAAGACGTTCTGCATTCCGCACGGCGGCGGCGGGCCGGGGGTGGGTCCGGTGGCGGTGCGGCAGCACCTGGCCCCGTTCCTTCCCGGCGACCCGTGCGGCGACGGCGGCGACGGCCGGCCGGTGATCTCGGCCGCCCGGTACGGGTCGGCGGGGATCCTGCCGATCCCGTGGGCGTACCTGCGGATGATGGGCGCGGCGGGCCTGACCCGGGCCACGGGGGTGGCGGTGCTCGCCGCGAACTACGTGGCGGCGCGGCTGCGGGAGCACTTCCCGGTGCTGTACGCGGGCAACAAGGGCCTGGTGGCGCACGAGTGCATCCTGGACCTGCGGCCGGTGACGAAGGCCGCGGGGATCAGCGTCGACGACGTGGCCAAGCGGCTCATCGACTACGGGTTCCACGCGCCGACGATGTCGTTCCCGGTGGCGGGGACGCTGATGGTGGAGCCGACCGAGAGCGAGGACCTGGCCGAGCTGGACCGGTTCTGCGACGCCATGATCGCCATCCGCGCGGAGATCGACGCGGTGGCGTCGGGGCGGTGGCCGGCCGGCGACAACCCCCTGGCCAACGCGCCGCACACGGCGGCGATGGTGTCGGCCGACGAGTGGCCGCACCCGTATCCGCGGTCGGTGGGTGGCTACCCAGTGGGCGTGGACCGGGCCGGGAAGTACTGGCCGCCGGTGCGGCGCGTCGACGGCGCGTACGGCGACCGGAACCTGGTCTGCTCGTGTCCCGCGCCGGAGGCGTTCGAGGACTGAGCGCCGCGGGCGCGCGGGGGATGTGGCGCGGTTCGAATGCCTGCGCGCGACGCCGGGGCGGTGCACGTGGCCGCCCCGGCCGGTGCGTCGACCTGGGGAGGGCGGCCCCGGCAGCGGGGACTAGCCTGAGGTCGACGTGTGCGTCAGGTTGACGCTGGGTGAACGGTCAGGCCACGAGGGCGTGTCGGGCGGGGCCGCGGTGGGGGGCGATGGTGCTGCCGTCGGGAAGGAGCTCGCCGGTGTCCTCGAAGACGATGACACCGTTGCAGAGCAGGCTCCAGCCCTGCTCAGGGAAGCAGGCGATGATCCGGGCGGCTTCCCGGTCGGTCGCTTCGGCGGAGGGGCAGGTGGGTTGGTGCTGGCACATCGGGTTCTCCGGACTGTGGGGGCACTGTGTCATGGTTCACATGACCAGTGACGCACAGTACCAAGCGACAGTGAGCCGCATCGAGCAGGTTCACGCCATGTTGCCGGGAAATCCACTGAACGGACGAGGCGGAATGGGCCGGACGGCGTGGAAGCGCTCCCACTGAGGCGGGTTGACGCCCCCGCCGCCCCCGCGCACTGCCGCGACCGCCTCGCCGAACGCGACCGCCTCGAATGGCGCCTCACCGACGGCGGTGACCCCGCCGCCCTCGCCCAGGACTTCCTCACCGCCCACGGCCTCGGCGCCGACGACCTCACCCGCCCCGCCACCCACCACCGCCCCGACGGCCCCTGCGGCGCCGCCCTCTACCTCTCCGCCGCCGCAGCCGCCACCATGACCGCCGCCGCACCCGGCGCACCCACCCCCGCCCCCGCCCTGCCCGACCTCGCTGTCGTCGTCTACGACCACACCGCCACCGGCCCCACCGGACCACCACCACCCGAGAGCACCTGGTGGGTCGGCGACTGGACCCCCAGCTGGACCCCCCACCAACACGCCGCCGCCGTCACCGCCGTCCGCGCCGCCATCGGCCGCGGCGACGTCTACCAGACCAACCTCGTCGGCCACGCCGCCGCCCCCTACACCGGCAACCCCCACCCCGCCCTCGCCCGACTCGCCCGCCTACCCGGAGCCCGCTACGGCGGCACCCTGCACGGCCCCGGCTGGGCCATCGGCTGCGCCTCCCCGGAAACCCTCATCGCCGTCGAAGCCGGCCGCCTCGTCACCCGCCCCATCAAAGGCACCCGCCCCGCCACCCCCGCCGGCCGCACCGAACTGCTCACCTCCGCCAAGGAACGCGCCGAACACATCATGATCGTCGACCTGGAACGCAACGACCTCGCCCGCGTCGCCGCCACCGGCACCGTCACCGTCGACGAACTGTTCGCCGTACGCCGCTGGTGCGACCTGTGGCAGGCCGAATCCACCGTCTCCGCCGCCCCCGCCGACGGCCTCGGCCTCGCCGACCTGCTCCACGCCATCTGCCCCGGCGGCTCCGTCACCGGCGCACCCAAACTCGCCGCCTGCGACGTCATCGCCGCCTGCGAACCCGTCGGCCGCGGCGCCGCCATGGGCGCCCTCGGCTGGATCGCCCCCGGCCACCTCGACCTCGGCCTCACCATCCGCACCGCCGCCGCCGACGCCCACCACCTGCACACCTGGGCCGGCGGCGGCATCACCTGGGACAGCGACCCCGACGCCGAAGTCGCCGAAGCCGCCGCCAAGGCCCACCCCGTCCGCGCCGCCCTCACCAACCGATAACCTGATCACATGACGATGCGGCCCATCCGGATCATCGGCGACCCGGTGCTACGCGCCGCCTGCGAGCCGGTCACCACCTTCGACGCCGACCTCCGCGCCCTGGTCACCGACCTCATGGACACCCTCCTCGGCGCCCCCGGCCGCGCCGGCGTCGCCGCCAACCAGATCGGCGTACCCGCCCAGGTCTTCGTCTACGACGCCGACGGCCACCGCGGCCACATGATCAACCCCACCCTGGAACTGTCCGACGAAACCCAGGACGACGACGAGGGCTGCCTGTCCATCCCCGGCCTCTACTTCCCGACCCCCCGCGCCCTGCACGCCACCGCACACGGCTTCGACCAGCACGGCGAACCACTCACCATCTCCGGCAGCGGATTCCTCGCCCGCGCCCTGCAACACGAGACCGACCACCTCCACGGCCGCCTCTACGTCGACACCCTGCGCGGCGACACCCGACGCAAGGCCCTGCGCGAAATCCGCGCCGGCCGCTTCGACGCACCCCGCCGCTGACGGCCACCGCCCGGTCGACACACCGGCGCCACCCGCGGGCGGCGACCGGGCGGGGCGTCATCGCGGTGTTGTCGCTGGCCGACCGCAGCGCCCTCAGCCCAACCGGGCCGTCAACGTGTACTCCCCGTACTCCGCCACCGCCGTGAACCCCAACCCCCGGTACAGGCGCAACGCCGCCACGTTGTCACCCCGCACGTTCAACGTCACATGCTCCACCTCACCGACCAACCGCCCACACAACGCCGCCACCACCGCCGCACCCAACCCCCGCCTCCGAAACCCCGGATGCGTCGTCACGTTCCCCAACGCCGCCACCTGCCACGTCGGCGAATACACGTGCACCCCCGCCACCGCGACCAGCGCACCACCCCGACGCACCCCCACGTACCGGCCCGTGTCGAGCATCCGCGCGTCGAACCAGTTCCCCGGATACGCCGCCGCGTACAGACCCCGCAACTCCGGCAGGTCCGCCACCGTCAACGGCCGCCCCTCGGCCACCACCCCCGCCAACCGGGCCCGATCCGTCAACGCCATCTTCACGTGCCCCACCCCACCACCGACGTCGAACCCGCCACCCAACGCCGCCACCAGGCCCGGCGACAGATGCGCGTGCAGCCGCGCCGGCAACACCGGCGTCAGATCCGTCAGCAACCCCGCCAACTCCGCCCGCCCACCCGGCCCGGCCAACGCCAACAGCGTCGGCGGCACCGCACCGTGATACAGCAACGCCACCTGCCCACCACGACGAAACCACGACGTGTACGGCCAGAAGAAGTCGTCGAGATCACCCAACTCGTACGCGTGCAACGCCGGATCCCGACCCAGCAGCCGACCCAACAACCCCCGGTCGCGCTCGGCACGCACCAACCCGTTCAGCGGCACCCCTCGGCCGGCAGATTCTCGTGCGCCCACCGCGCCAACGCGTCCAACGCCGGCAACACCGCCGCACCCCGCTCCGTCAGCCCGTAACTGACCCCCACCGGCGGACCCTCCCGCACCGTGCGACTGACCAGCCCCACCCGCACCAACTCACCCAACCGGTCCGACAACACCGACTCGCTGATCCCCGGCAACGCCCGCGCCAACTCCGCGAACCCCGCCGGCCCCAGCCCCAGCGTCCCCAGCAACACCCCGTTCCACCGCTTGCCCAGAAACGCGAACGCCCGCGTCAGACCCCGGTCACACACACGGGGAGCCTCGTCGGCGGGGGAGCGCAGCGTCATGACCCCAGGATACGTGGCACCCACCACGACCACAGCAGCTTCGAAAAAGCTAGCTGCTACCGTAGGCGCAGCAACAACCCCACACCCCTGCTGGAGGACACCATGACCGACACCACCACACCCCTGATCACCCTCCACCCCGACGCCCAAGCCCAACTCTTCACCGACGCCCGCACCGCCAACACCTTCACCGACGAACCCGTCACCGACGAACACCTGCACGCCATCTTCGACCTCGCCAAGTACCCACCCACCGCCGCCAACACCCAACCCCTACGCGTCCTCTACATCCGCCCCGGCGACGCCCGCAACCGCCTCCTCACCCACATGGCCGAAGGCAACCGCACCAAGACCGCCACCGCCCCCGTCGTCGCCGTCCTCGCCGCCGACACCGACTTCCACGACCACATCCCCCGCATCTTCCCCATCCGCCCCGAACTCCGCGACGGCCTCGCCGCCGACCCCGCCGCCCGCGACACCATGGCCCGCTTCAACGCCACCCTCCAGATCGCCTACTGGCTCCTCGCCGTCCGCGCCGCCGGCCTCGCCGCCGGACCCATGGCCGGCTTCGACGCCGCCGGCGTCGACCGCGAATTCTTCGCCGACAGCAGCTGGCGCTCCCTGCTCGTCGTCAACATCGGCAAGCCCGGCCCCGACGCCTGGTTCCCCCGCCTGCCCCGCCTCGACTACGACGACGTCGTCCGCCACGCCTGACCCACCCCGGGTCGGCGCGCACCCCGCGCGCCGACCCGGCCCCACCCCTCACAGACCCCGACGCCGCCGCAACCACACACCCACCCAACCCACCGCCACGAACACCACCATCGAACACACCAACACCCTCACCACCCCACCACCCTCCCCTCACCCACGTAAGCTGCACAGAGTGCGCCTGGCCACCTTCAACCTGCTCCACGGCCGATCCCTCACCGACGGACTCGTCGACCCCCACCGACTCACCACCGCCGTCGCCGCCCTCGACGCCGACGTCCTCGCCCTCCAAGAAGTCGACCGCGACCAAAGCCGCAGCGGCAACCACGACCTCACCGCCATCGCCGCCCACGCCCTCCACGCACCCCAACACCGCTTCGCCGCCGCCCTCGTCGGCACCCCCGGCGAACACTTCCGCCCCCTCCGCCACGACGACGACGGACACGGCGAACCCCGCTACGGCATCGGCCTCATCACCCGCCACCCCGTACGCACCTGGCAGGTCACCCGCCTCAAACCCGCCCCCGTCCGCTCACCCGTCTACATCCCCGGACCCGACGGCGGCCTCCTCCTCCTACAAGACGAACCCCGCGTCGTCCTCGCCGCCGTCCTCGACACCCCCCACGGCGACATCACCGTCGCCGCCACCCACCTCTCCTTCGTCCCCGGCTGGAACGCCCACCAACTCCGCCAAACCGTCCGCGCACTCCGCGCCCTACCCGCCCCCCGCATCCTCCTCGGCGACCTCAACCTCCCCGCCACCCCCGCCCGCCTCATCTCCGGCTGGACCCCCCTCGCCCGCCGCCCCACCTACCCCGCCACCCACCCCCGCATCCAACTCGACCACATCCTCGCCGACCGCCACCTCCGCCACCGACTACCACCCGTCACCGCCACCGCCACCCCCCTCTCCACCATCTCCGACCACCGCCCCCTCCTCGTCGACCTCGGCTAACCACCCACCGCCCGCCGCACCGCACCCACCGCATTACGGAACAACATCGCCACCGTCGTCGGACCCACCCCACCCACCCGCGGCGTGATCGCCCCCGCCACCCGCGCACACGACGGATCCACATCCGGCAACAACCGCCGCCCCGCATACCGCACCCCACCACCCACCACCACCGCACCCGGCCGCACATGCTCCGGCCGCACGATCCCCGGCACCCCCGCAGCCGCCACCAACACCTCCGCCCGACGCGCAAACCGCGGCCAATCCGCCACCCCCGTGTGCACCACCGTCACCGCCGCATTCGCCGTCGCCCGCTTCTGCGCCAACAACATCGCCAACGGCCGCCCCAACGTCGCACCCCGACCCAGCACCACCACCTCCCGACCCGCCACCGACACCCCGTGAAACGCCAACAACGCCTCGATCCCCGCCGGTGTACACGGCACCGGCCCCGGCAACCCCAACGCCAACCGACCCAGATTCACCGGATGCATCCCATCCACATCCTTGTCCGGATCCAGCACCTGCAACGCCCGCCCGTAATCCAGCCCGCCCGGAACCGGATGCTGCACCAACACCCCGTGCACCCCACGGTCGGCATTGAAATCCTCGATCACCCGATGCAGATCCACCTGCGACGCCGACGCCGGCAACCGCACATGCGGCGACACGAACCCCAGCTCCGCCGCCTGCCACTGCTTGATCCGGATGTACCCGGCACTCGCGTCGTCGTCACCGACCAGCACCGTCGCCAACGACGGCGTCACCCCCGCCGCCCGCAACGCGACGACCTCCGCCGCCACCTCACCCAACACCCGATCCGCCACCGGCCCACCCGGCAACAACCGAGCCACACCCACGGAATCCATCGAAGAGGACATGACACCACCCCGCCCGCAGGGGCCCAGGCGGACGACCCCCACGACGAGCTCCCCGATGGTCAAACCCATCCCCGGTGCCGCCAGTCGCGTACCACCCCATCCTGCCCCACCCACCCCTCACCCCACGTCCCCCCGCACCGCCACCAACCCCCCCAACACCCGATTCGTGCGATTCGACCGCACCGCCGCCCGCTGCTGACCCGCCGTCACCTCGATATACGTCTGCGACGACGCCAACGACGCATGCCCCAACAACCGCATGATCTCCGCCGCGCTCGCCCCGTCCTCCGCCAACCGCGTCGCGAACGTGTGCCGCAACGCGTGCAACCGCGCCCCCCGCGGCACCCGATCGGCCACCCCCGCCCGCCGATAACAGGACTCCACCAGATACTGCAACCCACCCCGCCGCAACGGCTCACCCTGCCGATCCACCAGCAACGGCGACTCCGGCCGCACCGACCGCGACCCGAACCGCCGCGCCCGACTCTCCAGATACGCCACCAGCACCCCGTCCAGCTCCGGCTCGACCGGCACCACCCGCGGCCGACCCCCCTTGCCCGCCACCTCCACCCGACGCTCACCCGGCCGCCCCGCCAGCGACGCCACCCGCAGCGCCAACAACTCCGACAGGCGCAGCCCCGCACACAGCGCCAACGCCAACACCGCCACGTCCCGCTCCGGCCACGGATCACGCTGCCGACCGTCCTCCCGGGACACCGCCGCGAGCAGCTGCTCCGGGGTGTCCTCACCACGCAGCGGCTTGGGCTGGGGGAGCGGGGCGCGGGGACGGCCCACCGCCGGCATCGGGTTGCCCGCCACCACGCCCTCCGCCACCAGGAACGAGAAGAAGCTGTTCCACGTCGACCAGGCACGGTGCACCGACGCCACGGCGCGGGGCGCGGCGAACCGGGCGAACGCGGCCCGCATGACCCTGGGGGAGAGGGCGGCGACGGGCAGCGCCTCGGGTGGCAGGACCGGGGTGACGACCTCCGCCGCCAGCGCCGCCACCGCCCGCAGGTCCCGCCGGTACGCCGCGAGGGTGTGCGGGGACGGCTTGCGCGTCGCCAGGGCGGTCAGGAACTCCTCGACGAGGCTCGTGACTGATTCGTCCTGTTTGTCATGCATAAGGGATATTATGCATGATTCTCGGGTTCGCGGCGACCCGCTGCGAGAGGGGAGACGGGACGACCTGCCCGGCCTGGTCGACACGGGAACCGGCATTGGCGCTATCGGAGGCGTCGGTCGGTCCCGGCGCGCGAGAGCCACGAAGACGTCTCCGCCGGGCCTGGACGGCGGGCCGGGACGCAGCGGCCGGTCCTGCATGGGACCCGGCGAGGATGATCACCGGGCCCGAACGGGTGAGCCGACGGCGACCGGGCGCGGGACGGGGCGACCGGCGGGGTGCCGGCCGGCGGCTGCCGGCGGCCCGCCCGGCGCAGGGCTCGACCCCTCTCGGAGGAGCCCCCGACCGGTCAACTTGACATAATGTGCATTATCGAATCACCACGGGGCCGTCTCGTTTACCGTTGGCTTCCCCTTCATGATCACCCTATGCTGGTCCGATGTACCCGCTGTCGACCTGTCCGCCCGCCGTCACGTCGGTGACGCGGGCGCGCGTCGCGCGCGGTGCGGTCGTCCCGGCCGCGTCGGTCGTCGTCTGCCAGGCGAGCGCGGTGGTGACGTACGGGCTGCCGAGCCCGACCGGCCGTGGCCCTCCGGCGGCGGTCCCCTCCCCGAAACGACCGCCAGGGCGAAGCCGTAGAGCTTCGGCCCTTTTTCTTTTCCCGGGCTTCTCAGCGTTCCCGGGTTTCTGATCGGAAGGATCGACCATGAGTCTGGATCATCGCACCGTCGACCAGCAGTGGCTGGCCGAGCTACGCGTGTCGCTGGCGGACGAGTTCGCCACGCAGACGGCTCGGCTCAGGGAACTGACCGAGCTCAACGCCGACACGGGCGACCCGGGCGAGGCGCACACCCGGGCGGCGCTGGTCGTGGCCGCCCGGCGCGGCGTCGAGCAGGTCGCCGACGCGTTGCGGCGCATCGACGAGGGCGGGTACGGCGTGTGTGAGAGGTGCGAGCGGGCGATTCCGGTGCAGCGGCTGGAGGTGGTGCCGTACGCCCGCTTCTGCGTGCCGTGCCAGGAGAAGTCGGCCGGCTGACGTGGGTGTCGTGGGCCGCCACCTCGGTCTGGGGTGGCGGCCCACGCCGTGTCGGTGGGCGGGGTGTGCTGGTCAGAGGCCGCCGGAGACGCGTAGGACGGTGCCGGTGGCGTAGCTGGCTTCGGGGCTGAGCAGCCAGGCGATGGCGGTGGCGATCTCGTCGGGTTCGCCGGCGCGGCCGAGTGGGATGCGGCCGGCGGCGGTGTCGGCGCGGTCGGGTGCGCCGGAGAGGGCGTGCAGGTCGGTGCGGATGATGCCGGGGGCGACGCCGTTGACGCGGATGCCGTGGGGGGCGAGTTCCTTGGCGAGGCCGACGGTGAGGGTGTCGGTGGCGGCTTTGGCGGCGGCGTAGTGGACGTACTCCCCCGGGCTGCCGAGGGTGGCGGCGGCGGAGGAGACGTTGACGATGGCGCCGCCTCGGGTGAGGCGGCGGGCGGCTTGTTGGGCGCAGAGGACGTACCCGATGAGGTTGACGTCGACGACGTGGCGTAGGTCTTCGGCGCGCAGGTCGGTGATGGGGCCGATGGGGCTGGTGACGCCGGCGTTGTTGACCAGGCCGGTGAGGGGGCCGAGGGTGGCGGCGGTGTCGAAGAGGTGGCCGACGGCGTCGGGGTCGGTGGTGTCGGCCTGGACGGCGATGGCGTTTCGGCCGGCGGCCTGGATGTCGGCGACGACATCGGTGGCGGCGGTGTGGTCGCGGCGGTAGGCGATGGCGATGTGGTGGCCTGCGTGGGCGAGGCGGCGGGCGGTGGCGGCGCCGATGCCGCGGCTGCCGCCGGTGACGATGGTGACGGGTTGCATCGGGTGCTCCTCCCCCGGGTGTGGTGGTGACGTTACCGGTGGGGTGGGGGGCGTTGGCGGGTGTGATCGCTTACGCTGCCGGCGTCGGTTCGTGGCGAGGGGGTTGTGGTGGCGGGTGTGCGGGTCGGTGACCTGGTCGAGGATTTCGAGTTGCCGGACGAGACGGGTGCGCCGCGGCGGTTGTCGGAGTTCCTGGCGTCGGGGCCGGTGGTGTTGTTCTTCTATCCGGCGGCGATGACGCGGGGGTGTACGGCGGAGAGTTGTCATTTCCGGGATCTGGCGGCGGAGTTCGCGGCGGTGGGTGCCCAGCGGGTGGGGATCAGTCGGGATGCGGTGGAGCGGCAGGCGGAGTTTTCGCGGTTGCACGGGTTCGACTATCCGTTGTTGTCGGATGTCGACGGTGTGGTGGCGCGGCGGTTCGGGGTGTTGCGGCGGTTGCCGTTGGGGCCGTTGAGTACGCGGCGGATGACGTTCGTGATCGGTGTGGATCGGCGGGTGGTGGAGGTGGTGCACAGCGAGTTGGGGATGAACGAGCATGCGGATCGGGCGTTGCGGGCGTTGGGGGGTTGATCTTCGGGGTGTCGGTGTGGGCTGGTATCAAGGCAGGATCAAACAGGTGTACGGAAGAGGGTTGTGATGGTTGCCGCGGGCCAGGGTTTGTCCACTGACGAGGTGCAGAGCATCCGGGAGGCGTTGGCGGCGGGCCGGAAGCCGAGGGTGGTGTTCACCTCGTCGGCTGGTCAGATCGCTGGTCAGGTGGGTCAGGTGGTGGAGTTGACGGATCCGGCGGTGTCGGACGAGTTCGTGGTGGTGCGGTTCGGGCGTGACGAGTTGCCGTTCTCCCCCGCTGATGTGGCGGTGGCGCCGCGGGGGGCGGGTCGGAAGGCGGCTGCGGTGTCGGTGGAGGCGCAGCCGGAGCCTGAGCCGGTGGTGGAGCCGGAGTTCGTGTTGGACACGCCGCGGGTGCCGGCGCAGCGGCGGGAGGAGCCGAGGGTGGAGCAGGAGCAGGAGCTGGCGGAGGCGAAGCCGGCGCGTAGGCCGGTGAAGGCGGCGAAGGTGGTGAAGCCGAAGGGGCCGGCGGGGTTGACGGTGACGTTGGCGTATGCGGATGGTGAGTGGACGGTGGCGGCGCAGCAGGGTGCGAAGGCGTTGGCGAAGCCGTATGTGGTGAAGCCGGCGGAGGCGTTGCGGATGGTGGCGTTGGTGGATGTTCCGGGGGTGCAGGAGGCGGTGGAGCAGATTCTGGCGGCGGAGCGGGCGGAGGCGGAGCAGCAGGCGGAGAAGTTGCGGGCGGAGTTGGCGGAGATCGAGGCGCGGTTGGCGGAGTTGCGCGAGGCGGGTTGATTGGTGTGTCTCCCCCGCCCCCGTCGCTGTGTGCGGCGGGGGCGGTTTTGTGTGCGAGGGCCGGCGCGTGGGGAGTCGCGCCGGCCCCGGGGTGGGTGGTCAGTGGGTGGGGATGTGGGCGATGCCGATGCGCTTGCGGAAGACCCAGTAGGTCCAGCCTTGGTAGGCCAGGACGATGGGGGTGAAGATGACCGCCACCCAGGTCATGATCTTGAGGGTGTAGGGGGTGGAGGCGGCGTTGGTGGCGGTGAGGGTGCCGGCGGGGTCCAGTGTGGAGGGCATGACGTTGGGGAAGAGTGCGGCGAAGAGGGTGGCGACGGCGAGGGCGATGGCGAGGGCGGTGCCGGTGAAGGCCCAGCCTTCGCGGCGGGCGCGGGCGGCGGCGAGGCCGGCGAGGAGGGCGATGGCGGCGCCGGCGGCGAGGGCGATGGCGGCGGTGCTGGAGCGGATGGTGAGCGTCCAGCCGAGGAAGGCGACGGCGGCGACGGCGGTGCCGGTGCCGAGTTTGAGGGCGAGGGCGCGGGCGCGGTGGCGGATGTCGCCGGTGGTCTTGAGGGCGAGGAAGACGGCGCCGTGGGTGAGGAAGAGGCCGAGGGTGGTGAGGCCGCCGAGGAGGGCGTAGGGGTGGAGCAGGTCGGTGAGGCCGCCGACGTATTCGTGGTCGGCGTCCAGGGGTACGCCGCGGAAGATGTTGGCGAAGGCGACGCCCCACAGGACGGCGGGGATGGCGGAGCCCCAGAAGATGGCCTGGTCCCAGCGGCGTTTCCAGGTGGCTTCGGGGCGCTTGTGGCGGTATTCGAAGGCGACGCCGCGGGCGATGAGGGCGAGCAGGATGAGCAGCAGGGGCAGGTAGAAGCCGGAGAAGAGGGTGGCGTACCACTCGGGGAAGGCGGCGAACATGGCGCCGCCGGCGGTGATGAGCCAGACCTCGTTGCCGTCCCAGACGGGGCCGATGGTGTTGATGAGGACGCGGCGTTCGCGGTCGTCGCGGCCGAGGACGGGCAGGAGCATGCCGACGCCGAAGTCGAAGCCTTCGAGGATGAAGTAGCCGGTGAAGAGCACGGCGACGAGGAGAAACCAGATGGTGGTGAGTTCCACGGTGGGGCTCCGGGTCAGTAGGCGAAGGCGAGCGGGCGCTCGGTGTCGTCGTCGGTGGGTTCGGGTTCGGGGGTGAGGTCGGGTACGCCGGCTTTGGCGTAGCGGAGGAGGAGTTTGAATTCGATGACGGCGAGGGTGGCGTAGATGAGGGTGAAGGCGGTGAAGGAGGTGAGGACTTCGGTGAGGGAGACGGTGCGGGAGACGCCGTTGCGGGTGAGCATCTCGCCGAAGACGATCCAGGGTTGGCGGCCCATTTCGGTGAAGATCCAGCCGAAGGAGTTGGCCAGCAGTGGCAGTACGGGCATGGCCAGGCCGGCGCGGAGCAGCCAGCGGCTGGTGGGGGTGCGGCCCTTGCGTTGGCTCCAGAGGACCAGGAGGGCGATCGCGGCGGCGGCGAGCCCGAAGCCGATCATGAAGCGGAAGCTCCAGTAGGTGACGGGGATGATCGGGGCGTAGTTGCCGGGGCCGTACTGGGTGGCGTATTGGGCTTGGAGGTCGTTGATGCCCTGGACGGTGCCGTTGGGGTCGCCGGTGCCGAGGAACGACAGCAGGTAGGGGATCTTGAGGGCGAAGACCTCGCGGCTGCCGTCGAGGCTGCCGACGGTGAGCACGGAGAAGGAGGCGGGGCTCTCGGTGGTGTAGAGGCCTTCGGCGGCGGCCATCTTCATGGGCTGCACCTCGGTCATGATCTTGCCTTGGATGTCGCCGGTGAGCAGGACGAGGGTCGAGGAGATCAGGACGGCCCAGGAGCCGAACCTGGTGGCGAAGCGGTAGGCGTCGGTGTCGGCGCTGCCGCGGTTGCGCATGACGTGCCAGAGGCCGACGGTGGTCACGAGGGAGCCGGCGACCAGGAACGATCCGGCGAGGGTGTGCGGGAAGGTGACGAGGGCGACCTTGTTGGTGAGGACGGCGACGAAGTCGGTGAGTTCGGCGCGGCCGCTGTCGGGGTTGATCCGGAAGCCGACGGGGTTCTGCATGAACGAGTTGGCGGCGAGGATGAAGTAGGCCGACAGGTTGGTGCCGATGGCGGCGGCCCAGATCGCGGCGAGGTGCAGTCGTTTGGGCAGTCGGTCCCAGCCGAAGATCCACAGGCCGATGAAGGTGGATTCGAGGAAGAAGGCGACGAGGGCTTCGATGGCCAGGGGTGCGCCGAAGATGTCGCCGACGAAGCGGGAGTAGTCGCTCCAGTTCATGCCGAACTGGAATTCCTGGACGATGCCGGTGACGACGCCCATGGCGAAGTTGATGAGGAAGAGTTTTCCGTAGAATTTGGTGAGTTTGAGGTAGCGCTCGTTGCCGGTGCGGTGCCACATGGTCTGGAGGATGGCGACGAGTACGGACAGGCCGATGGTCAGCGGCACGAACAGGAAGTGGTAGACGGTGGTGACACCGAACTGCCAGCGGGCGACGTCCAACGCGTCCACCTGGAACCCCCAGCCTTTCATACTACGAGACGTAGTAGATACTACTCGTCGTCGTAGACGGTTCGGCAGGGGCGGAGGTCCCGACCGGGCCCGGGACCAATGACCTTGATCACCTCGGCCGGGCGGCCCCCGCCGGCGCACTCCCCTGTCCCCCGGGCCTGGCGTGGGCGTGCGACCATCGACCGCTGATGGACACGCCCACCGCCCGCTGGCGCCCGCCCCTGATCTGGCGCGGCGCCCAGCTGCTCGCCCGCGCCGTCGTCGGCGCCCTGGCCCGCCTCGAGGTCACCGGCGACGTGCCCGACGGGAGACGCCGGGGGCCGCTGATCCTGGCGGCCAACCACCTGAGCCCCTTCGACCCGCTCGTGCTGGCCGCCGCCTGCCGCGCCCGCGGCGTCTCCCCCCGGTTCATGGCCACCGGCGGGCTGTTCCGCGCCCCGCTGCTGGGGGCGGCGATGCGCCGCGCCGGGCACCTGCGCGTCGACCGGGGCACCGCCGCCGTGCACCGGGCCCTGGACGACGCGGCGTGCGCCGTGGCCGCCGGGTCGGTGATCCTGGTGTATCCGGAGGGCCGCATCGGGCTGGACCCGGGCCTGTGGCCCGAGCGCGGCAAGACGGGCACCGCCCGGCTCGCCCTGGCCAGCGGCGCGACCGTGGTGCCGGTGGCCCAGTGGGGCTCGCACGAGGTGCTGCCGTACCGGGCGCCGAAGGGCATGCTGCGCGCGGTGGCCCGGGCGGTGTGGCGGCGGCCGGTGGTGCGGGTGCACTTCGGCGACCCGGTCGCGCTGGGCGACGTCGCCGCCGACGCGCCGGGCGCGGCCCGGCGGGTCACCGACCGGATCATCGACGCGATCACCGACGCCCTGGTGCCGCTGCGCCCCGACGAGCCCGACGTGCCGCGCCACGTGGACCCGGGCCGTCCCGTCGACACCTCCCGGGCGCACCGCCGCCGGCTGCCCTGACGCGCCTGATGCGTCGGCGTGGCGGGCCGCTCACCTGCCGGCCATCCGGCGTCGGCCCCGGCGGGGCATACTGCCGGGCGTGCCCTCCCCCTCCGCCTACCTCGACGCGCCCGCGCCGCTGGCGTTCGCCCACCGCGGCGGCGCGGCCCACGGCGACGAGAACACCGTCGAGGCGTTCGCCCGCGCGGTCGGCCTGGGCTACCGGTACGTCGAGACCGACGTGCACGGCACCGTCGACGGGGTCGCCGTGGTGTTCCACGATGCGACCCTGCGGCGGGTCACCGGGCAGCCGGGGCGCATCGCGGATCTGCGCTGGGCGGACCTGGCGTCGGTGCGCGTCGGCGGGGCCGCCGTGGTGCCGCGCCTCGACGACGTCCTCGGCGCGTGGCCGCAGGTGCGGTTCAACGTCGACGTGAAGGCCGACGGGGCGGTCGCGCCGACCGTCGCCGCGCTCGAGCGGGTCGCCGCCGGCGACCGGGTGCTGCTGGCCTCGTTCAGCGACGCCCGGCTGGCCCGGCTGCGGGCGGCCACGCGCGGGCGGGTCGCCACGGGTCTGGGGGCGCGCGGGGTGGCCCGGCTGCGGGTGGCGTCGCTGCACGGGCGGCCGGTGCGGCTGCACCCGTCGGTGGTGGCGGTGCAGGTGCCGCCGCGCTACGGCCGGCTGCCCGTGGTCGACCGCCGGTTCCTGGCGTACGCGCACGGGCTGGGGTTGCACGTGCACGTCTGGACGATCGACGAACCTGCCGAGATGCACGAGTTACTTGATCTTGGTGTGGATGGCATCATGACCGATCACGTCGGCGTGCTGCGCGACGTCTACCGCAGCCGCGGCCACTGGGCCGCCTGAGATCGGCGGAGGAAACCGATGGCCGAGACGGTCACCCCCGACGTGGCGACCCCGCCGCCTGCCAGCACCGCCCGCGAGCGGCGCGGCTGGTACCTCTACGACTGGGCGAACTCGGCGTTCCAGACGACCGTCATCACGGTGTTCCTCGGCCCGTTCCTGACCACCGTCACCGAGCTGGCCGCCGGCTGCGCGCTGGGCGCCGAGCGCTGCGACGGGTACGTGCACCCGCTGGGCATCCGGGTCGCCGCCGGCTCCTACTACCCGTACCTGATCTCCCTGTCGGTGTTCCTGACCGTGTTCGTGCTGCCGGTGGTCGGCGCGGTGGCCGACCGGTCGGCGCACAAGAAGCGGCTGCTGGGCGCGGCGGCGTTCACCGGCGCGGGCGCGACGATCGCGTTCGCGTTCGTCACCGGCGAGCGGTACCTGCTCGGCGGGGCGCTGTTCCTGGTGGCCAACATCGCCTTCGGCGCGGCCGTGGTGGTCTACAACTCGTTCCTGCCGCAGCTGGGCGGCCCCGACGAACGCGACGGCATCTCCAGCCGCGGCTGGGCCATCGGCTACCTCGGCGGCGGGCTGCTGCTGGCCGCGAACCTCGTCGCGGTGACCATGCTCGCCGAGGAGGGCAACCCGCAGCGCACCCTGGACCTGGCCCGCTGGTCGATCGTGTCGGCCGGCGTGTGGTGGGCGGCGTTCACCCTGGTGCCGCTGCGCTGGCTGCGTGAGCGCCCGCCGGTCGCCGCGCCGGCCGGCGGCGGCAACGTGCTCACCGACGGGTTCCGGCAGCTCGGCCGCACCCTGCGCGAGGTCAAGGCGTACCCGTTGACGTTGTTCTTCCTGCTGGCGTTCCTGGTCTACAACGACGGCATCCAGACCGTGATCACCCTCGCCAGCCAGTACGGCACCGAGGAGCTGAAGCTGGGGCAGAGCACCCTGATCACCACCATCCTGCTGGTGCAGTTCCTCGCCTTCGGCGGCGCCCTGGCCCTGGGCGCGCTGGCCCGGCGCATCGGGGCGTGGAAGACGGTGCTGCTCAGCCTCGTGCTGTGGACCGGCGTGATCATCGCCGCGTTCCGGCTGCCCGCCGAGGCGCCGCTGCCGTTCATGATCCTCGGTGGCTGCATCGGGCTGGTCCTCGGCGGCAGCCAGGCGCTGAGCCGGTCGCTGTTCAGCCAGCTCATCCCCGCCGGCAAGGAGGGCGAGTACTACGGCTTCTACGAGATCAGCGACAAGGGCACCAGCTGGCTCGGGCCCCTCGCCTTCGGGCTGGTGTTCCAGCTCACCGCCTCCTACCGGGTGGGCCTGGTCTCCCTGCTGATCTTCTTCGTGGTCGGGTTCGCGTTGCTGGCCGCCGTGCCGATCCGCCGCGCGATCGTCGCCGCCGGCAACACCCCGCCGAGGGTGCTGTAGGCCGACACGCACCCGACTGATCGGCGGTGCTCGATCGGCTAGGCTGCCCCGACGTGACCGACGACGCCGCTGCCACCCCGATCTGCCTGGCCCGGCCCCTACCGGGCCCGGACGACGACCCCCGCCGCGGCTGCGCCGCGACCCGGGGCGCCGACGGCCGGCCGCTGCACGCCGCCGCCCTGCGGTTCTTCTGGGGGCCGATGGACTGCGGCAAGTCCACGATGGCCCTGCAGATGAACCACAACCACGCCCGGCAGGGCCGCCGCGGCCTGGTCACCACCCGCATCGACCGGTCCCTGGGCCCGCAGGTCACCACCCGCATCGGCCTGGCCCACGCCGCGATCGAGGTCACCGACGGCCTCGACCTGCGCGACCTGGTCCGCGACGCCTGGGCCGACGGGGTACGCGTGGACTACCTCATCTGCGACGAGGCGTCCTTCTACAACCTGGAACACATCGAGCAAATGGCCGACCTCGTCGACAACGACGACGTCGACGTGTACGCGTTCGGCCTGGCCACCGACTTCCGGTCCAGCCTGTTCCCCGCCGCCCGGCGGCTGTTCGAACTCGCCGACTCCGTCGCCCGCATCCAGGTCGAGGTGCTGTGCTGGTGCGGCCGCGAAGGGCTGCTCAACGCCCGCGTCATCGGCGGCCGGGTCGTCCGCGAAGGCGAACAGGTCGTCATCGGCGACACCGTGGACACCGCCGACGTGCGCTACCAGGTGCTGTGCCGGCGGCACTACCGCGCCGGTGAGCTGGGCCCCCGCGACTGACCCGCCGGCGGCAGCGCCTCAGAACGGGTCACCGCAGACCCGCCACCGGCCGTCCTCCTTCACCATCGTCACCGTGCGGTCCTCGCCCGCGCCGCCGTCGCGGGTCAGCCGTGCCCGCACCGTCCCGGTCGGCCGGCCCCCCTTGGTGCGCACCGACACGTCGACGATCTCGTAGCCGGTGACCACCGGCGGCGTGCGCACCCAGCCGGCGAAACCGACCGCGCTCCACCGGCTGCGCGACTGCGCGCACAGCCGCTCGTAGGCCCGCTCCACGTCGCCCGCGGCGACCTCCCGCAGGAACCCGTCGGCGCCGTCGCGGACCTGGTCGCCGGCACCGGCCAGCATCTGCACGTTCCACGCGCCCAGCCCGGCCACCCCCACCAGGCACAGCCCCAACCCCGCGCCGGCGGCCAGCAGACCGGTGCGTGCCGGCCGGCCCCGCCGCGCCGGCCGCGTCCACGGCTGCTCACTGCCCATCACGTCGACCGTAGGCCCACCCGCCGCCGCCGCGCAGGCACTCGCCCCGGGTCGCCCCGCCCGGCCGCATCGTCTACGGTCGGCGGCACACGGATGGCAACCCGCGGAGGCGAGGCGACGATGACCCGTTACGTGCAGCCGGTGCCCACCCCCGACGACCCGTACACCGGTGACCGGCTGCTGCGGTCCTGGCTGCGCCGCCTGCTCGGCCCCGCCGGGCACGACGCCGCGCAGCCCCGGCTGGTCGACCTGGCCGCCGACGTGGCCGGGTCGCTGCGCGCCGCGCACGCCGACGCCGAGGCCCACCCGCCGGTCCTGGTCCGCTACGACGGGTGGGGCGCGCGTGTCGACCGCATCGACACGTCCGCCGGCTGGCAGGCCCAACGCGCCGCCGCCGCCCGCCACGCCGTGGTCGCCCTGCCCTACCAGGCGTCCGCGCGGCAGCGGTGGGGAGCCGGCGCGCGGGTCGTCCAACACGCCCTGCTGCACCTGTACGGGCCGGAGTCGGCCACGTTCTCCTGCCCGGTGGCCATGGCCGACGGCGCGGCGGCGCTGCTGAGCCTGCCCGACGTCGACGCGACCGTGCGCGACGCGTGGCTGCCCCGGCTGACCTCCACCGACCCCGACACGGCGATCGTGTCCGGGCAGTGGATGACCGAGTCGCAGGGCGGCTCCGACCTGTCCGGGTCCGCCACCGTCGGCCGGCCCGCCGCCGACGGGTCGTGGCGGCTCACCGGCCAGAAGTGGTTCTGCTCCGCCGCCGACGCGCCGATGGCGGTGGCCCTGGCCCGCCCCGAGGGCGCCGGGCGGGGCAGCCGCGTGCTCGCCCCGTTCCTGGTGCCCCGCTACGCCGCCGACTCGCCCCTGGCCGGGGTCACCGCCGCCGCCGACGCGCCCGCCCCCGGCGTCACCGTGCACCGGCTCAAGGACAAGCTGGGCACGTGGGCGCTGCCGACCGCCGAGATCGGCCTCACCGACGCGTACGCGCTGCCGCTGGGCGACCCGGCGGTGCCCGGCCTGGCCCGGGCTATGACCCTGGTGGTGGTGACCCGGGTGCACAACGCCGCCGCCGCGGCCGGCGGGATCCGCCGCGGCCTCGACTACGCCCGCGCCTACGCCACCGCCCGCGCCGTCGCCGGGGGACGCCTGGCCGACAGCCCGCTGCACCGGGCCACCCTCGGCGCGCTCGCCGTCGACGCCGCCGCCGCGTTCGCCCTGGCCGGGCACGCGTTCGCGCTGCTCGGCCGCGTCGAGACCGACGCCGACGCGGACGCCGCCGCCGAGCTGCGGGTCGTCGCGCCCCTGGCGAAACTCGCCACCGGCCGCCTCGCCGTGGCCTGCGCCAGCGAATACGTGGAGGCGTTCGGCGGCGCCGGGTACGTCGAGGACACCGGCGTGCCCCGGCTGCTGCGCGACGCGCAGGTCCTGCCGATCTGGGAGGGCACCACCAACGTGCTCGCCCTGGACGTGCTGCGCGCCGTCGCCCGCGAGAACGCCGACGCGCCCCTGCTGCGCCGCCTCGCCGCCGCCGTCGACCTGGCCCGGCCGCTGTCGCCGGCCCTGGCCGACACCCTCGCCGACGTCACCGGCCAGTTGACCGCCGCCCTCGCCGACGTCACCGCCGACCCGCGCGCCACCGACGTCGTCGCCGGCGCCCGCGCGCTGGCGTTACGCCTGGCGGCGGCGCTGACCTGCGCCCTGCTCGTCGAGCACGCCGCGTGGGGCGACGAGCAGGCCCGCGTCGCCGCCGAGCTGTGGGCGCGGCGGCGGCTGCGCCACGACGACATCTCCGCCGACGCCCACCGCCACCTCGACCTGCTCTGCTGACGGGTCAGGCGCGCCGGCGGGCCCGCGCCGCCCAGATCGCGTACGCCGGGTCGCGGTCCAGGTTGTGCCGGTCGCGGTCGTAGCGGCGGGTCGTCCGCGGGTCCGCGTGCCCCATCGCGTCCTGCACGTCCTCCAGCGGCACCCCCTCCGCGCGGGCCGTCGTGGCGAACGCGTGCCGCAGCGAGTGCGGCGACAACTTCTCCCACGCCGGGATGCCCGCCACGCGGGCCAGCCGACGCACCAGCCGGAACACCGAGTGCCGGTCCAGCCGCGCGCCGGTCGCGGTGACCAGCAGCGGCCCGGTCACCTCGTGCGCGCCCACCCCCTGCGCCGCCGCCCGCTGCGCGAGGTAGGCGTCCACCTCGTACGCCGTGGACGGGGTCAGCGCCCGCCGCCGCGGCTTGCCGCCCTTGCCGACGAACCGGACACTGCGGTGCCCCCGCTCCGCGCCCAGGTCCGCCACGTCCAACGACACCAGCTCCCCCACCCGCAACCCGAGGTCGGCCAGCAACGCCACCGCCGCCCGGTTCCGGGCCGCCGTCGGCCCGGTCTCGGCCTGCGCCGCGGCCAGCAGCGCATCCACCTCCTGCGGCGTCAACCCGATCGTCGAGGAGTGGTCCCGGTCGACGCGGGGCCGGTCCGCCGCGGCCACCGGGTTCGCCTCCACCGCCCGCAGCTTGACCAGGAAGTCGTACCAGCTCGACAGCGCCGACAGCTTGCGGGCCACCGTCGCCGGGGTCAACGGCCGGCCGCTGCGCGCCGCCGGGGTGGCCTCCAACTCCCGGCCGTAGGCGTTGACGTCGAGGAAGTTCGCCCGCAGCGGGTCCAGCTCCCGGGCCCGGCACCACGCCAACCAGCCGGCCACGTCCCGCCGGTAGGCGTCGCGGGTGTGCTCGGACAACCGGCGGTTACGCAGCCACGCCTCGGTGAAGTCGCCCGGACCGGCCCCGCGCAGGGCCGGCCGGGCCGCGCCACGCGGCAGCACCGGAAACTCGGGACGAAGCATGGGTGAAAGGTTCTCAGTCTCCGCGCGCGTCGGCGGTGAGGCGCGCCCGAGGGCTTTCCCGTCCCGGCCGCCCGCCGCCGGCCGGCTCCTCGTGAACCCCGCCGCCGGTGACCCGCCAGCACCGGTCGTAGCCGACGGCGTCGGCGAACCACACGTCGTGGGTCACCAGCACCACCGTGCCCCGGTACGCGCGCAGCGCCTCCTCCACCACGTCCAGGGAGTCGAAGTCGAGGAAGTTCGTCGGCTCGTCGAGCAGCAGCACCCGCGCCGGACCGTTCACCATGACCGCCAGCAGCAGCCGGCGCAGCTCCCCGGCCGACAGCAGCCGCAGCGGCTGGTCCCACTGCTCCGGGCCGAACAGGTGCGCGTCGAGCAGCCGCTCGGCCTCGTCGACGTACACGGGCACCTGGGAGCGGAACCACGTCAGCACCGGGACGTCGGTGCGCAGCGCGTCGTGGGTCTGCGGCAGCAGCGCCACCGGCGCACCGCAGGTGACCTCCCCCGCGTCGGGTTCGCGCAGGCCGGCGAGGATACGCAGCAGCGTGGTCTTGCCGGCGCCGTTGTCGCCGGTGAGTAGCACCCGGTCGCCGTCGCGCACCCGCAGGTCCACGCCCGCGAACAGGGGCCGGTCGCCGGCGCGGGCGGCCAGGCCCCGCGCGGCGAGCACGTCCCGGCCGTCGTCGCCGGCCGGGTCGGGAAACGCCAGGGTCAGCGCCGGGCGGGTCTGCGGCTGCGCCAGCCACCGCAGCGAGTCCATCTGCCGGCGTAGCCGCCGCTGCCGCGCCGTGGCCTTACGCGCGACCTTCTTCGCGTAGCGGCGCGCCTGGTCGGCGCCGAGGCCGCGGCGCACCGTCGACTCCACCCCGCGCGCGTGTTCCTTGGTGCGCGCGATGTCGGCCAGCAGCCGCTGGTGGGTCTTCTCCTGCGCCTCGTAGTCCAGCAGCAGCCGCTGCCAGCGGCGGGTCTTCTCCGCCCGGTAGTCGGTGTACCCGCCGGTGTACGTCTGCGGTGTGTCGTGGATGCCGTCGAGTTCCACGACGCGGGTGACGGTGCGGTCCAGGAACGCCCGGTCGTGGCTGACCACCAGCACGCCGCCGCCGAACGCGGCCAGCCAGCCGCCGAGCCAGGCGATGCCGTCGGCGTCGAGGTGGTTGGTCGGCTCGTCGAGGATCAGCAGGTCCGGGGTGTCCAGCAGCACCCGGGCCAGGGTCAGCCGGGCCTGCTCGCCGCCGCTGACGCGGTGCAGCGGCGCGTCGTCGGGCAGGCCGGCCACGTCGAGTCGCTGGCGGACCTCGGCCAGCCGTGCCTGCGCCCGCCACCCGTCCAGGGCGGCGAAGCGGTCCTGGGCCTCGCCGTAGGCGTCCAGGGCGGTGGTGTCCCCGCCGGCCAGCCGCCGCTCCAGGGTCCGCAGCCGCCGGTCGAGCCGGCCCAGCTCCCCGAGGCCGGCGGCGAGGAACTGCCCGACGGTGACCGTCGGGTCGGGCGGCTGCTGGGCGAAGTAGCCGATCCGGGTACCGGGGGCGAGGCTGACGTGCCCGGTCGACGGCGGCTCGGCCCCGGTGAGCACCCGCAGGAGGCTGGACTTGCCGACCCCGTTGGGGCCGACCAGGCCGACCCGGTCACCGGCGTTGACGACGAGGTCGACGCCGGTGAACAGCGGCTCGGCGTCGTACTGCAAGCTGACGGACACGACCTTCAACACGGTGATCCTCCGCGGGACGGCAGGCGGGCCGGGACGCCCACGACGGGCGGCCGGTCGGTGCGCGTGGCGGCGGGGCGGTCGGCCCGGCCGCGGCCTGCGGGATCACATGTGCTGGTCGGCTCCGGTGTCTCGGCTGCGGGGACGTCGTCGAGTCTGGCATCCCCCGCCGCCGTCCGCGACCGGTTTACGTGTCGTCGCGATCAGGGCACCCGACGCGGGGTGCCCTGATCGCGACGGGTGCCGTCAGGCGTCGATCTGCCGGTGGCCGTTGCTGCCGGTGGCGATGGCCACCCGGCGGGGCTTGGCCCGCTCGGCCACGGGGATGCGCAGGGTCAGCACCCCGTTGTCTTGACATCCTCTCCGTCCTGAAGGACGGAGATTCCCTCCACGCTGCGTGTGGAACACGCGGCGTTCGGGTGGGTTACCGCTTCTCTGCGCACCGCCGGGACGGGTCCCGGTCTTACGTGCGCTCCACGGTCGTTGAGGTCCGCCTGTCCAGCGGCCCTGATGTTCTTGGCGGCGTTGACGTCCCGGTCGTGGTGGCTGCCGCACGAGCAGTCCCACGCTCGCACGTCGAGCGCCATCTTCTCGTTGATCCGTCCGCAGTCGGAGCACATCCGGGTGGACGGGAAGAACCGGTCGACCCGGGCGAAGGTGCGCCCGTACCTCGCGGCCTTGTACTCCAGCATGCTGGTGAAGCCGGCCCAACCAGCGTCGTGCACGGATCTGGCGAGCCTGGTCCGGCCGAGTCCAGCAACGGCAAGGTCCTCGACGTACACCGCTTGGTTGTCGCGGATGATCGCCGTGGACAGCTTGTGCTGCCAGTCCCGCCGGGTGTCGGCCACCCGGGCGTGGGCCCTGGCAACCTTGATCACGGCCTTCCTGCGGTTCTGGCTGCCGCGCTGCTTGCGCGAGAGGGCCTGTTGCAGTCGTTTGAGCTTGCGGGCGGCGCGACGCAGGAACTTCGGGGCGGCGACCTTCGTGCCGTCGCAGAGCACGGCGAAGTGGGTCAGCCCCAGATCGATACCGACCTCGGACTCGACCGGCGGCAACGCCTCGTCGGTCGCCTGGAGAACGAACGAGGCGAAGTACCGCCCCGCGGCGTCCTTGATGATCGTGACGGACGAAGGGTCGGACGGCAGGGTCCGCGACCAGCGCACCTCCAGGTCGCCGATCTTCGGCAACCGCAGGCGGCCGTTGTCGAGGATTTTGAACCGGGCATTCTTGGTAAAGCGGATCGCCTGCCGGTTGTCCTTGCGCGACCGGAACCTCGGCGGAGCGACCTTGCGGCCCTTGCGCTTGCCGGACAGCGAGTGGAAGAAGTTGCGGTACGCGGTGTTCAGGTCCGCGAGGGCCTGCTGCAACACCACCGCCGACACCTCGGCAAGCCAGGACCGCTGCAGCGTCAGCTTCGCCTCGGTGATCACACGACGCGACAACTCCCCGTCGGAGACGTACGCAAGCCCTTGCTCGCGCGCCTGCTGACGCAACCGCAACCCATCGTTGAACACCACCCGCGCGCACCCGAACGCCTTCGCCAACTCGATCTGCTGGTCAGGCGTCGGGTAGACGCGAAACTGGTAACGGAGCTGCACGATCGCTAATTTACCATTCTGGTTAATGGTCGATCCCGCAGACATTCGCACGGGTAAACACTGCACTTTCATGATGCACGTTCACTTGGTCCTCGTGACGAAGTTCCGGCACAAGGTGTTCAACGACCGGCACCTGACCCGGATAAGGCAGATCATGCGGGACGCCTGCGAGGCGGAACTGGTCGAGTTCAACGGCGAGAGCAACCACGTGCATCTGCTGGTGAACTACCCGCCCAAGGTAGCCGTGGCCCGGCTGGTCAACCCACCCAAGGGCGTGTCCTCACGGCGGCTGCGGCAGGAGTTCGCCGACCTCGTGCCCCACTACTACCAGGCCAACAAACTCTGGTCCGGCTCGTACTACGCAGGGTCCGTCAGCAGCGCACCGCTGAGCATCGTGAAGCAGTACATCGAGCAGCAGAACCAGCCAGGTCAAGGCACTGCTCGGGCCTGACGGCCCTCCCAGCGCGGGCCCTCACCCCGGTCACCCGCCTCGAGGTGGTCGGACGGTCAGCACGTTGCGCTCGACGGTGCAGTCGATGCTGTCCGGGTCCACCCCGGGCACGTCGAACGCGGCGTAGAAGTCGTCGCCGTCGAGGTGGGGCGTCCATGTGGATCACCGCGGGACGGAGTTGGTGCCGAGCAACTGCTCGGCGAGCCGACCGTGTCAACCCCGGTGCCGCCTCACCCGGTCGGGAAGTCGGCCAGCTCCCGCACCGCCGTCTCCAGCGCGGCGTCGACGCCGTGGTCGACCATCGTCCGGTACGCGGGGTCGCCCGCCGCCGCCGTGCGGCGGATGCCCTCGGCCGAGGCGGCCACCCGCTGGCGGACCACCTCGACGAACGACCCCACCGGCCCGGCGTGACCGTAGGCGTCGAGGAACAGCCGCAGCCGCCGGGGCCGGTCCGCGAACGCCGTGAACCCCTCGGCGGCCACCACGTGCCGGGCGTGCAACGGCACCCACGCGAACGCGGTGAACGCCAGGTCCCACTCACGGGTGACCGGGGCCGCGAGGTCCCAGTCGAAGAACCCGACGAGCCGCCCGTCGGCCCAGGCCGCGTTGTACGGGGCCGCGTCGTTGTGCCCGACGATCAGGCCCGGCCGCCAGACGCCGCCCTCGCGCCACCGCGCCCCTGCGGGCGGCACGAAGCCCGCCACCGCGGCGTGCAGGTCCCGCAGCCACCGCGCGACCTGGCGCAGCGCGTCGTCGCTGTGCGCCCAGGCCGGCCACGGCCGGGTGAAAGCCGACCGTCTCCCCGGGCAGGAACGACAGGACCTCCCGCCCGTGCTCGTCGAAGCCCCGCGCCCGGGGCGCCCCGTCGAAGCCGACCGTCTCCAGGTGCCGCAGCAGCGCGTGCACCGACGACGTCCACGCCCCCGGCGTACGCCGCACCGTGTCGCCGATGCGGACCGCGCCGCCGGTGTTGCCGCCGGCCAATCGCTGTTCCTCACCCACGGTCCCATCCTCGCGCACGGGCGGGTGATACGGTCACCCCGCCGTGCACGAGCACTGTCCGAGGAGGTGAGTCCGATCAACGCTGCGACCGGTCGGGGCTCCCTCCCCCGCATGGCCTAGGGAGCGCCCGCACAAGGCATCCCTGAAAGGCGCGTATTCGGCATGCGCATCCACGAAGAACACTTCACTGTCGACGGTGTGCCCGCTGTCCGGTGGACCCCGCCCGACAGCACCACTACCGGCCCTCGCCCGCTGATCCTCATCGGCCACGGCGGCGGCCAACACAAGACCGCCCCCGCCGTCGTGCACCGCGCCCACCGGTTCGCGGCCAGCGGTTTCGCGGCCGTCGCGGTGGACGCACCGAACCACGGCGACCGCCCGAGCGACGACCGCTACCAGCGCATCGCCACCGAGATCCGGGCCCGCGCCGACATCGGCGACGACCCGGCACCCCTGCTCGCCGACTTCCAGGCGCTCGTCGCCGCACAGACCGTACCGGAATGGCGGGCCGTCCTGGACCACCTCGATCCCGGGCCGGTCGGCTATTGGGGCGTCTCGCTGGGCTGCGGGCTCGGCGTGCCGTTCGTGGCCGCCGAACCCCGGGTCCGCGCGGCGGTCCTCGGCCTGGGCGGAGCCTCGGCCCGCGCCGCCGCCGAGGCCGCCGCGCGGATCACCGTGCCCGTCGAGTTCCTGGTCCAGTGGGACGACGAGCGGGTCCCCCGCGCGCAGAGCCTCGCCCTGTTCGACGCGTTCGGCTCCACCGAGAAGACCCTGCACGCCAACCCGGGCCGGCACGGCGACCGGCTGCCCGAACACGAACTGGACAGCGCGGTCCGGTTCTTCACCCGGCACCTCACGCCCCCGCCGCACTGACCGACGGTCGCCGCCCGCCCCGGACCGGCCGCCGGTCCGGGGCGGGCGGCCTGATCAACCGCCCCGACGGGCCTGCCTGCCCACTGCGGCGCGGAACACCGCGGCGAACCGCTCCGGTGCCTCCAGCCAGGGATGGTGACCCGCGTCCGGCACGACGGTCACCTCGCAGCCGAGGCGTGCCCCCAGACGGCGCAGCGCATCGGCGGGGCGGCTGTCCCCGGCACCGCCGATGATCATCGCGTCGGGCGGTAGCCGCTCACGGAGTTCGTCCACGCGCGATTCGAGCGGGTCGGTCTTCGCCGCCGCGTTGAGCTGGTGGTTCATCGCGTAGTTGACGGGCCGCAGCGTCCGCGCCGCCGCCGACGCCCACTCCCATGCCCGGTCCCGGTCGGCGTGGTCGGTGCACCACGACAGCGTCAGGTACTCGATCTCCTCGGCGTCGGTGCGGGACTCCACCGCCTCGAGCGCGTCGAGCCTGGTCTGCTGCGCGTCGGTGCGTCGGGCCCGCTGGGCTGCCCGGTCGGCCTCCCGCCACGGCTCCAGGAAGGGCCCGGCGAGCTGCACCAGCCCGGCCACCCGATCGGGCTGCGCCAGCAGGAAGTAGCTGGCCAGGTGGGCGCCGAACGAGTGCCCGACCAGCACCACCCGGTCGTGCCCCCACGCGTCGAGCAACGACGCCAGGTCGCGCACATGGCGGGCGATCGTGTGTTGCCCGGCCCAGGAGGACCCACCGGTGCCACGCTGGTCGTAGCGGTGCACCAGATACCGGTCGTCGACGATGCCGGCGACCGGGGCCAGATAGTCGCGGATCCCGGGGCCGCCGTGCAGCATCACCAGAGGCAGCGTCTGCGGGTTCGTCGGGCCTGCGGTCCAGGTCCGTAGCCGCGTGCCGTCATCCGCCTCGATCAGGGCTTCGGTCATGGACGTGAGCGTAGTGGGATCGTTCCGATACCGGGCGTGCGCGCCGTGGCGCCCCTGACCCGGTTCGGCGGGTCGTTATCGTGTGATCCATGACGATTTCCGCGCCTCGTCTCATCCGTCCACCGGCCATCCTCGGTCGTGTCGGCACCATCGCCGTGACGCACTGGGGGTTGGTCGACGGCCTGCACGGGCTGTCGACGGTGGTCGAAATCGTCGACGTGGACGGACCTGGCGTACTCCAGCAAGGGGCCTGGAAACTGTCGGGAATCGACACCGTCAGCGTCACTGCCTCCAGCGACGCCGGCGAGTTGGTCCACCCCTCGTACGGGGCAGCCGCAGCCCGCCGATGGCAGCGATGGACGATGGCATTCGGCCGCAGCGAACTGCGGGACCTCACCATCACGGTCCCGCCGATCACGTTCACCCACACCTTCACCCTGGGGGATTGACGTGGCTCCCGGCGTCGGGGGCCACGGGGCGGTTTCGGTCGGGGTGGGAGCTCATCCCCCGCCGGGATCCTTATTTCGTCCTTCGGGAGCACGGCAGAAACACGTTGGCGGGTCACAGCGACCGCTGCTAGCTTTCGGGAGGCCGTGCGAGAGACCGAGGAGGTGGTACCCGTGAACGTTTCGACATGGGTGCTCCCCTCCGGGGCCACGGTCGGGCGGTAGGTCGTCCGGGAGCGCCGTTACGAGCGATCCCGAAAGGCACGACCATGCGATTCACTACTGAACAGCGCCTCGACGACGGCGTCCTCGAACGCGAGATCGCCCTCGGCGAGATCCCCGGCATCCTGTGGACACCCGCATCCGCATCCGCGCCGGTCCCGCTGACCCTGCTCGGCCACCCTCCGCTCGGACTGCGCAAGATGTACCCCCGTCTGGTGGCCCGGGCCCGGCGCGCCGCGGCGGACGGCTTCGCCGCGGCGGCCATCGAGCTTCCCGGCAGCGGTGACCGACCCCGGTGGGCCGCCGTCGAGCAGGCCCGCGCCGACCTGCGCCGGGCGCTGGAGGCCGGCGAGCCGGTCAGCGACGAGATCGTCGATGCCCTCGTCCTCCCGCTCGTCGACAGGGCGGTCCCGGAAACGCAGGCCGCCCTGGATGCCCTCCTGTCGCTGCCCGAGATCGGCGGCCCGGTCGGGTACTCGGGTGGCGTGATCTCCGTCGGCATCCGGCTTGCGGTGGTCGAGCCCCGCATCGTGGCCGCCGGCCTCTTCGCCGGGAGTTTCGTGCCTCGCGCCATGTTCGAGGAGGCCCGACAGGTCACCATTCCGCTGCATGTCCTGCTGCAGTGGGACGACGAGGGCAACGACCGCCAAGCGGCCCTGGACCTGTTCGACGCCTTCGGCTCCACGGAGAAGACGCTGCACGCCAACATGGGCGGGCACACCGGTGTCCCGCAGTTCGCCGGGGAGGACGCGGCCGGGTTCTTCGCCCGGCACCTGCGCTAGCCGCCGCCAGAACAGTAGAAGGCCGTACGGGCCGCCGGCCCTCCTGCATAGCGGTGGCCACAGCAGAGGTGCGCAACCGCCCGATCGCGTCAGCTGGCAGACCCGGTCCTGTTCGGGTCTGTCAGCTGACGCTACGGTCAGTTGGTCGTCTCGACGCGCGCGATGAGCTGCTTGAGTCGCGCGATCTCGTCGGCGAGCGCGGTGGCTCCGGCGGCGGTGAGGGTGATCCAGGTCCGGCCGCGCCGCCCCTCGTAGCCTTTCTGGATCTCGATCAGGCCGGCCGTTTCCAGCACGCTGAGGTGCTTGGAGAGGTTGCCGGCGGTCAGCTCGAGGTGGGTGCGCAGGTAGCCGAACTCGACCCGGTGGGCCTCGTGCGCGATGGTCAGGATGCCCAGCCGTGCCCGCTGGTGCACCACCTCGTCCAGCCCGGTGACCGGGTGCCCTGGGCCCGGGGTGCCGATCGTCGCCGTCACCGCTGCCGCCTGCGGGCTGCGCTGAAGAACCCGGCCGCGCCGAGCAGCAACAGCGCGCCGATGACGACTTGCGGTGCCGCGAATCGGGCCTGAATTCCCCAGCCGGCCAGTCCCCAGCCCTCGTTCGTCGGCAGCACCAGCAGCACCAGGGCCAGGTAGGCGAGGGTGAACAGCAGCAGCCCGATGTTGCGCTCGATCCGGGCCAGCACCACCAGCGCGATCCCGATCATGCCCCAGGGCGAGACCAACCGGTCCAGGACCAACCACCAGTACGGCAGCGGCTGGTACGGCAGCGGGTGATGCGGAAAGTACAGGGCTGCGGCTACCCACGCGGCGGTGAACACGACAGTCGTCGCGGCGCCGACGATCGCGTACGGCAACGTCCGGGCACCCAGGCCCCGGGACCGGGCGGCCCGCGAATAGCAGACGGCGATCGCCGTGTAGGCCAGCAGGAGCGCCGAGGGCCAGTAGAACAGCACGCCCCGCCGCGCGAACTCGCAGCTAGTGTCGGGGAGGCAGCGCACCGTCATGGCGAGCCAGTCGAACGGGATTCCGGCGAGCGTCACCGCGCCCAGCACCAGCAGCGCGACCCAGGTCATCCGTTGGTCGAGGCGCACCTGGTGCGCCAGAGAGCGAATGTCAGACAGCAGTCGGCGGGGATCGCCACCGGCAGCAACCGGCTCAGTAGTCATGCCAATAGGTTTCCACAGCAAACCTATTGGCGCTAGTGCCGAGTTCGCGCTCATCCGGCAGCGCCGGCACACCCGGCGGCTCGTTGACCACCGCATCCGTCGGCCCGCGGGATGCATGACGCCGACGCGCACATAACTGTCATTATGGTGCGCAGGTGATTCGCCCCTTTTGCCGCATCAAATTATCGGATTAGTGTTACCGGTAATGCGCTAATAAAGCGAAGTTGTCGGCGGGGACGACGGATGGCACGGTCGGGGCATGACGGACACGGGTGGGGCGGGCGTGCGCGCCGCGATCGGCGAGATGGGCCGGGTCCTCGGGCCACACACCGACGCCGACTGGACGGTGCCGGCAGGGACGCTGGAGTGGAGCTGCTGGACAACCGCGGCGCACGTGGCGCACGACCTGCTCGCGTACGCGGGGCAGCTGGCCGGCCGGCCCGCCGACGGCTACCTGCCGTTCGACCTGCGCGTCTCCCCCACCGCGACGCCCGCCCAGGTGCTGACCGTCGTCGCGGCCTGCGGTGACCTGCTCGCCACCGCCGTCGACGCGGCCGACCCGGGCGTGCGGGCCTGGCACTTCGGCCCCTGCGACCCGGCCGGGTTCGCCGCCATGGGCGTGGCGGAGACCCTGCTGCACACCCACGACATCACCCGGGGCCTACACGTCGACTGGCAGCCGCCCGCCGCGCCCGCCGCCGCCGTGCTGACCCGGCTGTTCCCGGACGCTCCGCCCGGCCCGCCGGCCGAGGTGCTGCTGTGGATGACGGGGCGGGCCGAGTTCGACGGTCGGCCCCGCCGCACCTCGTGGACGTGGCAGGCCGCGCTGCCCTGACCGCATCGGCCGATCAGGCATCGGGCCTGACGAGCACGATCCTCGCGCAGGAACCGACGCCGGTTCCTGCATTCGCCAGGGTCGGCACCTGCCCACCGTGACGGCCCCGGAGCCAGCGGACCACCTGCTCAGAACCGGCGAACACGGTCCGGACTAGAGGCCGAGCTGGACCGGCTGGTCCGGCGTTCCCGCGGTGAGAAGCGCTGTCAGGGGTGTGGTGAGGTCGCGGGGCGAGAACAGCTCAGGTCCCCGGTGGGCGGCGACCTCCGAGAGCTGCCACCACCGGAACGCGGCCAGGTTCTCCGCAGCGAGTTGGTCGTCTGTCAGCTCACCGCGGGGCTGGAAATGGTTCGTGCGGACGAGGAAGTAGTCGTTGATGACGCCGTCGAAACCCGGCGCGACGTCGGCGGCCACGACTTCCTGGTGCCAGACGTGCGGCGGTTCGGCGACGATCGCCAGACCGGTCTCCTCCCGCAGTTCACGGCGCAGAGCCGTCAGCCGGTCCTCGCCGGGTTCGACGCCGCCGCCCGGGGCCGCCCAGACGGCCTTCGACTGCTCCGGCACGACCGGGTGGGGAAAGACGAACCGGCAGAGCAGGATGCGGTCGTTCTCGTCGAGGACGATCGCGCGGACGGAGGGACGCAGGTGCGGCGTCATGCCGTGTCGGAAGCGGCGACGAGGCGCATGATCGGCATTGCCGCAGGTTATCAACCGCCCGCCTGCACCTCGGTCAGCCCCGGCCCGTCGCGGAGGGTTGTCGTCACCGAGCGCTCTTGTTAGCGTGCCGTTGCGGGTCGAGAGGCGCTGCGACGGATGACCATCCGCCACGCTCGGCCTGTTCCTTGGTCCAAGGGCGCCTCCCGCTGGGAGGCTGCCGTCCCTCCGGCGGATCACTCGCACGGTGAGGGTTGTGCAATGGCAACGGACCTGACTGACTTCATCGCCGGCTTGCCCAAGGTGGAACTGCACGTCCACCACGTCGGGTCGGCGACACCGCACACCGTGGCGCGGCTGGCCGAACGGCACGCCGGGACCACCGGGGTGCCGGCCGACCCGGCGCTGCTGGCCGAGTACTTCACGTTCACCGACTTCGCGCACTTCGTCGAGGTGTACCTGTCGGTGGTGGACCTGATCCGCGACGCCGAGGACCTGGCCACGCTCACCTACGACATCGGCGCCGGCCTGGCCGCCCAGTCGGTGCGGTACGCCGAGCTGACGCTGACCCCGTACTCGTCGATCGTGCGTGGTGTCCCGGCCGAGGCGTACTGCGAGGCGGTGGAGGACGCCCGGCTGCGGGCCGCCCGTGACCACGGCATCCAGCTGCGCTGGTGCTTCGACATCCCGGGCGAGCCCACGATGACCGGCGCCGACGTCACCCTGGAGGTGGCGCTCAAGCAGCGCCCGGACGGGCTCGTCAGTTTCGGGCTGGGCGGGCCGGAGTCCGGAATCCCCCGCGCCCGCTACGCCGGGCACTTCGCCGCCGCGCGGGCAGCCGGGCTGCGCAGCGTCCCGCACGCCGGTGAGTCGACCGGCCCGCAGACCGTGTGGGACGCGGTACGCCATCTCGGCGCGGAACGCATCGGCCACGGCATCGCCGCCGCCCGCGACCCCGAGTTGATGGCGCACCTGCGCGAGCACGACATCGCCCTGGAGGTGTGCCCGACCTCCAACGCCTGCACCCGCTCGGTGCCGTCGCTGGCCGAGCATCCGCTGCCGCAGTTGGTGGCCGCCGGCGTGCCGGTCACCGTCAACTCCGACGACCCGCCCATGTTCTCCACCACCCTGAACAGGGAATACCAGGTGGCCGCAGACCTGCTCGACCTCGACGAGCACGGCGTCGCGGAGCTGGCCCGCCAGGCCGTGCGGTACTCGTTCCTCGACGCTGCGGGCAAGACCGCCGTGCTGGCCGAGATCGACGACTACCTCCAGGCGTTCGCTGGCCGGGCGACGGCGACGACCAGTCCGACCGCGGGAGATCACCGGTGACCGCTGCCGGTGCCGGCAGCGGTCGGCCGGGTCGCCCCTGCCCGCGTCCCGCTGATTGAGGGTTGGCCCCGACGAGGAGCCGACGATGCCGGGAAAAGTTCACACCGTTCGTTCAACGATACCGTTGAGGGAATGACTGTCCGGAACATCGCACGGAAACTCGACGGGGCCGCCATCTCGGCCTTCCTGCGTTCCCTTCCCGCCCGGCCTGCGCTGCTCGGCCTGGGCGAAGCCCGGCACTTCGTGGGGGAGTTGGGCGCGTTGCGCAACGAGGTCTTCCGGCACCTCGTCGAACACGAGGGCTACCGGTCGTTCGCCATCGAGAGCGACTGCCTGATGGGCCTGGTGGTGGACGACCACATCGCGACCGGTGCCGGTGACCTCGACGACGTCATGGCGCGCGGCTTCAGCCACGGCTTCGGCGCGTCGGCGGCCAACCGGGACCTCGTGCGCTGGATGCGCACCTACAACGAGGCCCACGATGAGAAGCTGCGGTTCTTCGGGATCGACGGCCCCCTGGAATACTGGGCGGCCAGCCCGCGTCAGGCGCTCACCGCCCTGCACGGCCTCCTCGACGGCCCGCTGCCCTGCACCCGGGAGACCCTCGATGCGCTGCTCGGCCCCGACGGGCGGTGGTCGAACGAGGCCACCGTCATGGACCCGTCCCAGTCGATCGGCCGGTCCGCCGACGCCCAGCGGCTGCGGGTGATCGCCGACGACCTGCTGGCGCTGCTCGACACGCAGTTGCCGCAGCTGAGTGCGCGCGACCGGGAGCGGGCGGAACTGTACGGGCGTACCGCCGTCGGCCTGCTCCGCTACCACCACGCGATGGCCGACGGCACCGCGGACCGGATCTCCCGGCTGTCGGGGCTGCGGGACGCGATGATGGCCGCGAACCTGCGTGCCGTCGCCGCGCACGGCCCGGCGCTGGTCTTCGCCCACAACCTGCACCTGCAGCGCCACCCCAGCCGCATGTCGCTGGGCGACCAGGACGTGCGGATGTGGAGCGCGGGAGCCATCACCGCGGCCCGCCTCGGCGACCGGTACGCCTTCCTCGCCTCGGCCCTCGGCGCGATCGGTGGCGACGCCCCGGCTGCGGACACCACCGAGGGCATCCTGGCCACCCTCCCGTGGCACGCTTGCGTGGTCGACGGCCGCCGCCTGGCCCGGGCGGCCGCCGCAGCCGCCCCGCGGGTCTCCCGGGACTTCGCCTACTTCCCGCTGGACCCGACCCAGCTCGACACGATCGACGGCATCGTCTTCGTCAGAGAGGCCGTCGATCTGGGTGCCCCCGGCTAGCTGTAGGCGTCAGGGCCGCCGCGGTCCCCGCCACGGCCACTGCCACCGGCGGCGGGGACCGTGCTGCGGCGGTGCCGGCCGCGCCGCCGCCACCGCCTCCGCGCGGGCCCGTTCCCGGGCGGCACGCCACCCGGCCACCACCTCGTCGGCGTTGGCGGGACGCACGACGACCTGCGGGCCGGTCGGGTTGCGCAGCCAGGCGACGACCTCCCGGTTGAGATCGGCGACGTACGCCCGCACGGCCGCCTCGGTGGGCAGGTCCCGCACCTCGTCGGGCACTCGTTCGATCCTGCGGCGCAGCAGCAGCGGCGTCGGCAGCAGCAGGTCGCTGGGCAGCTTCTCGCGCTCCAGGAAACTCTTGATCCACCACGACTCGTCGTAGGGCGTGCCCCGGCCCGGCAGTGGTTTGCCCGCCCCGGGCAGGTTGTCGAACTCGCCGCGTTCCTGGGCGGTGCGGATCTGCGCCTCGGCCGCGGCCTCCCACCTGTCGCTCACCCCGGCACCTCCCCGGATCCACGGTACCCGCCCGGTCGTGTCGGCGACCGGGCGTGGTGACCCCACCACCCGGTCCCTAGCCCGCCGGGTAGAAGAGGAACAGTCTGCAGCCGGTGACGGTCGCGGGCACGTGCCACGATCCGGCCGGGGCGTGCAGGAACGTCCCCGCCGGGTAGTCGCGCGCGCCGTCGTGGAACGTGCCGTCGAGCACGTACACCTCTTCGGGGCCGGGCGTGTGGACGTCACGGCGCGGCCACGACGAGCCGGGGTCCATCTCGAGCACGGCGGCCTGCGCGCCGTGTGGTCCCCGCCACAGCGGACGCAGCCGGATGCCGGGGAAGAGTTCGCGGACAGGGGCCGCCTCGACGCGTACGGCGGTGTAGCCCTCCTGGGTCAGGATCTCTGGATGCATGCCCTCCACGGTGCCGCCGGCGCGCCCCGCACGACAGCGGCGACGAGGACACCGTGGGGTACTTTCTCGCCATGCACCGCGTGGTCGCCCTGGTACGACCGGTGCAGTCGACGTTCGAGCTGGGCTGCGCCGCTGAGGTCTTCGGCACGGTGCCCCCTGGCACGCCCCGCCACTACGAGTTCGGGGTGTGCACGGAGCGGCCCGGGCAGGTGCCCACGTCAGCCGGGTACGCGCTGTCGGTGTCGCGGGACCTCTCGGCTCTCGATTCCGCGGACACCGTGGTGATCCCGGGCTGGGCGCCGGTGGAGGCGCCGCTGTCGGCGCGGGTGCGCGGTGCGCTGCTGCGGGCCCACGCCCGGGGGGCGCGACTCGTCACGATCTGCGGCGGCGTGTTCGCGCTGGCCCGCACCGGCCTGCTGGACGGCCGCTCGGCCACGACGCACTGGGCGCGCGCCGAGCAGCTGCGGCAGGAGTTCCCCCGGGTGCGCGTGGAGGCGGACGTGCTCTACGTCGATCACGGGGACGTGGCCACGAGCGCCGGCGCCGGCGCCGGCATCGACCTGTGCCTGCACCTCGTCGGGAAGGATCACGGTGTCGGGCACGCGGCGCTCGTCGCGCGGTACATGGTGATGCCACCGCACCGTGACGGCGGCCAGACACAGCCCGTGCTGGCCGCGCCGGCCACGGACAGCCTGGACGGGCTCCTGGAGTGGGCCGAGGCGCGCCTGGGAACGGCGTTGTCGGTGGGTGACCTGGCGGCGCATCTGCACGTCTCGCCCCGGACGCTGGCCCGACGGTTCGCCGAGCAGCTCGGCACGAGCCCGGGCGCGTGGCTGCTGTCTCGCCGGGTGGCGCGGGCACGCACCCTGCTGGAGGAGACGGATCTGCCGGTGGAGGCCGTCGCGGTCCGCGTCGGCCTCACCTCGGCGGCGAATCTGCGCCGTCGCTTCCGCGTTCGGGTGGGCACGACTCCGGGTGCCTACCGGCGGGCGTTGCGGGGCTGCGCGACCTGACGCCGCCCGCTGCGGCTCACCCTAGGTCGCCGCCGGGGTGCGGGGCGGCGTGGCGGGCGTGGCGGTGCCCGTCGCGGGGGAACGGCGCCCGGGCGGGAAGTGTCTCCTGGAACGGGTAGCCGGCCTTCTCGGCGACCCGGCAGGAGGCGGTGTTGTCGACCTGGTGCAGCAGGTCCAGGCGGGTCAGGCCGGTCGCGGCGAACCGGGTGAACGCCCAGTCGGTGACCGCCTGCACGGCGCGCGGTGCGACGCCGCGCCCGCGGGCCCAGGCGGCCGTCCAGTAGCCGATCTCGGCGTGCGGGCGGCTGGGCAGGACGTCCTTGAGCACGACCGTGGCGACGAGGCGGTCGCCGCCGTCGCGGCGGGGCTCGCGTACGGCGAAGGCGAAGCGGCGGCCGGCGGCCCAGCCCTGCCGGCTGCGGACCATCCACCGGTGGGCGTCGCGGGCGTCGTCGACCGGATGCCGGGTCCAGTGGCGCAGCACCGGGTCGCGGTAGACCTCGATCAGCTCGGGGATGTCGCCGTCGTGCCAGGGGCGCAGCTCCAGCTCGGGATGGTGGGGGGTCGCGGGGGCCCGCAGGAGCACCGACATCCCCGTAGTGTTGCCCATCGCCGCCGTCGGTGCCGCCCCGCAGCGGCGCGGGGCCCGCGTTCAGGGGGTCCCGGGGTGGCGGTGGCGGCGCACGAGGCCGGCGGCCAGGGGCGCGGCGTCGAGGTCACCGGCGGCGATCCGCCCGGCGACGGCACGCCGTACGAGGCGGTCGGCCAGGGCGGGCGCGTGCCGGGCGACGGCCAGTTCGAGGCGGCCCCGGGTGGTGGTGGCCACGTCGCGTGGGGCGCGGCGGGCGGCGGCGGCGCGCAGGATCGCCGCGACGACGCCCTCGACGGGTTCGGGTCGGGACACCCCGTTCAGGGACAGCCCGGCGCGGGCGGTGCTGTCGTGGATGGGTGAGGCGACCATGCTGGGGTAGACGACGGTGACGCCGACGTGGGTGCCGACCTCCAGTCGCAACGCGTCGGCGTACGCGACGAGGGCGCGTTTGCTGACTCCGTACGCGGCGGCCAGGGGCAGCGGCAGCACCGCCATCCGGCTGGCCACGAAGATCACCCGGCCGTGGTCGGCGACGAGGGCGGGCAGGGCGGCGGCGGTGGTGCGCCACGCGGCGAGCAGGTTCACCTCGATCTGCTGGCGCACGGTGTCGTCGGGGGGCAGCTCGGCGGGGGCGGGGCCGCCGACTCCGGCGTTGTTGACCAGCAGGTCGAGGCCGCCGAGCCGGTCGACGGCGGCGGTCACGGCGGTGGCGGTGGCGGCCGGGTCGGTCAGGTCGACGCCGAGCACGGGGGCGGCGGGGTCGTCGTGGGCGTGCAGGTCGAGGCCGACGACGCGGGCGCCGGCGGCGTGCAGGGCCGCGCACAGGTGCCGGCCGAAGGTGCCGCGCGCGCCGGTGACGAGGGCCCGGCGGCCGGTCAGGGCGCTCACGTCGCGTCCCGGGCGGCGCGGCGGGTGCCGGCGGCGAGTTCACGGCCCAGCTGCGCCAGGTACGTGTCGAAGTCGACGCGCATCGCCGGGCGGCGGTCTCCCCAGCGGGCGGTGGCGGCGCGCAGTTCGGCACGGCAGGCGGCGCGTTGGGCCGCCGGGGCCGGCGGGGCGTACCGGCCGGCGAGGCGGGCGGCGACGAGGCGGGCCTGCGCCTCCAGCAGGGGGAACGCCGCTCCGGTGGACTGCATCAGCCCGACGAAGGCCAGCCCGGGGGCGTCGAGGTGGAACACGTGCCGGTACAGCGGCAGGGTGTCGGGGCCGGTGCCGAGCAGCCCGGGGTCGAGGAACGGCACCTCGACGCGGTAGCCGGTGCACCAGACGACCAGGTCGACGGTGTCGACGCGGCCGTCGGTGAACTCGACCTGGTCGCCGTGGAACGCCGCGACGCCGGGGCGGGCCTCGATCTCGCCGTGGGTGAGCCGCGACAGCAGCCCGTCGGAGAGGGTGGGATGGTCCTGGAGGAAGCCGTGGGTGGGTGCGGGCAGCCCGTAGCGGGTGGGCGGCCCGACGGTGGCGGTGAGCAGGGTCTGGCTGATGCGCTGCCGCAGCCGCCAGGGCAGCCGCCGCGCGAGCGCCCCGTTGAGGGTGTCCGAGGGGCGGCCGAGCAGGTGCTTGGGCACCACCCACACGCCGCGGCGCAGCGACAGCAGCGTACGCCGGGCGCTGTGGGAGGCGTCCACGGCGATGTCCATGGCGGAGTTGCCGCCGCCGACGACGAGGACCCGCCGGCCGGCGAGCTGCTCGGGGCCGCGGTAGGCGTGGCTGTGGAGCTGTTCGGCGGTGCAGTCACCGGCGGGCAGGGGCGCGGGTGGGCGGGGCACCCGGTTGTGGCCGTTGGCGACGACGACGGCGGCGACGGTGACGTCGCTGGTGCCGTGAGGGCCGGTGGTCCGCACGGTCCACCGGTCGTCGGGGCCGCGGGTGACCCCGACGACGGTATGCCGCAGCCGGACGGTGTCGAGGAGGCCGAAGCGGTGGGCGTAGTCGCGCAGGTAGCCGGCGACGCGGGTGTGGTCGGGGTAGTCGGGCCAGTGGGCGGGCATGGGGTGGTCGGCGAACTGGGTGCGGGTCCGGCTGGTGTTCAGGTGCAGGGTGCGGTAGGCGGGCGAGTCGGGTGCCCCGTACACCCACAGGCCGCCGATGGTGTCGGTGGCCTCGAAGGCCACGGCTGGCACGCCGGCGTCGGCGAGGGCCTTGAGGGTGGCCAGGCCGGCGGCGCCGGCACCGATCACCGCGACCCGTGGGGGTTGCCCCATGTCGTCGTCCTCCCCCGCGTTAATCCAACACTCGATGGATAATGCGGGGGGTGGTGGCCCTGCGTCAAGGCGTCCGGGCCCGTAATGCGGTCGACGGCGCCGCGCGCCGCGGTTACCTTACGGACCTCACGTCCCGGGAAGGTGTTTCGGTGGACCTGCCACGCAGCTTTGTCATCCGCGAACGCGACCACCGCATCCACAACCCCTTCACCGCCGCGAAACTCGCCACCCTCGGCCGGGCCCTGCGCCTGCGGCCGGGCACGACCCTGCTCGACCTGGCCTGCGGCAGCGGCGAGATGCTCTGCCAGTGGAGCCACGCGCACGGCGTGACCGGCACCGGGGTCGACATCAGCACCGTCTTCGTCGACGCCGCCCGGGCCCGCGCGGTCGAGCTGGGCGTAGCCGGGCGGGTGGCGTTCGTGCACGGCGACGCCGCCACGTACACCGCCGAGGTCGAGGTCGACGTCGCCGCGTGCGTCGGGGCGACCTGGATCGGCGGCGGCGTCGCGGGCACCATCGGGCTGCTCGAACGCGCCCTGCGCCCCGGCGGCCTGCTGCTGATCGGCGAGCCGTTCTGGCGGGTCGACCCGCCCGATGAGGCGACGGTGACGGCCTGCCACGCCACGGCCCGGGAAGACTTCCACGACCTGCCGGGCCTGGTCGCCCTGTTCGGCCGGCTCGGCTTCGACCTGGTGGAGATGGTCCTGGCCGACGAGGACAGCTGGGACCGTTACGTCGCCGCACAGTGGTTGTCGGTGCGCCGCTGGCTCGACGCCCACCCCGACGACGAACTGGCCGGCGAGCTACGCGCCGAACTCGACACCGCGCCGCTGCGCTACGTCCGCTACCAGCGCCCCCACCTGGGGTGGGGGGTGTTCGCGCTGATGCGGCGCTGACGCCCGCCGGCCGGTGCGCGTCAGGCGGCGCCCGCTACGGGGTGCCCGGCTGCCCGCCGGCCCAGTAGAGGCCGTCGAGGAACCGGTGCACGAAGGCGCGGAACTCCTGGCGTTCCCGCTGCGCCGCGGCCGCGTCGGCGGCCAGCGCCACCACGTGCGCGTGCACGGCCCAGACCAGGCTGCGCACCGTGATGTGCGGGGTGGGTTCGACCAGCGCCCCGGCGGCGGCCGCCGCCCGCAGCAGTTGCTCCACCAGTTCATACAGCGGCGCGGAGTACCGCTCGTCGAGGTCGGCGTGCCGGTGCGGCTCCAGCCAGCGGCGCAGCCACAGGGCGGTGGTCTGCGGGTGCTCCTGCAGGAAGTCGACGAACACGTCGACCAGGTCGTGCAGCGCCCCCCGGGCGGCGGCGGGCCCGGTGTCGAGGGCGTCGTGGGCCGCCCGCGTCGCGGCCTGCAGGGCGTCGCGTTCGGCGACGAACACCCGGGCGAAGCAGGCGTCGTAGAGCTGCGCCTTCGTACCCGTGTGGTGGGAGACCGTGGCGACGTCGACGCCGGCGGCGGCGGCGACCTGCCGCAGCCCGACGGCGTCGAAGCCCCGGGCGGCGAACAGCGCGGTGGCGGCGGTCAGCACCACCTCGCGGGTGTCCCGGCTCTCGGAACGCCGGGGTCGGCCGGGACGTCGTCGGGGCATGGTCATGGGCGCCATTGTCCCCCTACAATCCAGCAACCGTTGGATTTGACGGCGGCGTGCCGCCGAAAGGACGCCCACGATGACCCAACCGGCCCCCGCGCCCCGGGCGGACCTGCCGCGCGGCCCCCTGCTCGGCTTCGCCGCCGGCTCCCTCGGCATGGGCGTGTGGGTCACCGTACCCGGGCTGCTGCTGCTGTACTTCCTCACCGACGTACTCGCCGTGGCGCCGTGGCTGGCCGGTCTGGCGCTGCTCGCCCCGAAGGTGGTCGACGTGCTGGTCCACCCGTGGGTCGGCCACCGCAGCGACGCCGAGTCGGCCCGCCGCGGCGACCGGCGGCGGCTGCTGCTGGCCGGCTGCGCGCTGCCCGCGGCGTTCGCCGCGCTGTTCGCGGTGCCCGGCGGCCTCACCGGCGTGGGCGCGGCGGCGTGGGTCGCGGCCTGGTTCGTCGCCGGGAACCTGCTGTTCGCCGCATACCAGGTGCCCTACCTGGCGACCCCGGCGGACCTGCGGATCGGCTACCACGAGCGGACCCGGCTGATGGCGTTCCGGATGGTGGTGCTCACCGCCGGGATCCTGGCCTCCGGGCTGCTCGCGCCGCTGCTGACCGGCGGCGACGCCGCGACTCGCGGCGGCTACCAGCGGATGGGCCTGCTGCTGGGCGGCGGCGCCCTGGCCGCCATGCTGGTCGGGGTCGCCGGCATCGGCCGGCTGCGCCGGGCCGCCGGCACCACCGCGCAGCGCCACGCGCCGGGCGGCTGGCGGGCGCTCGCGGCGGCGCTGCGCGACGGGCAGTTCCGCTGGCTGGTCGCGGCCTACCTGGCCATGTCGACCACGACGCACCTGGTGCTGGCCGGGGTGCCGTACTACGCCGAGTACGAGCTGGGCCGGCCCGCGCTGACCACGGTGCTGGTCGCCGCGTTCGTGGCGCCGGCGCTGCTGGTCACCCCGGGCTGGCTGGCCGTGGCCCGCCGCGCCGGCAAGCAGCGGGCCCTGCTCGTCGCGCAGGGCGCGTTCGCGGCCGGGTCGCTGGTCCTCGCCGTGGGCGCCCCCGCCGGCCTGCCCGTCCTGGTCGCGGCGGTGACGGTGCTCGGGGTCGCGTTCGCCGGCATGCAGCTGCTGCCGTTCGCGATGATGCCCGACGTCGTCCGCGCCGCCGGCACCACCGGCGCGGGCACCTACACCGGGGTGTGGACGGCCACCGAGGCCACCGGCGCGGCGCTGGGCCCCTACGCGTACGCGGTGTGCCTGACCGCGGGCGGGTTCGTCGCCTCGACTGGCGGTCAGGTGATCGACCAGCCGGACGCGGCGGGGGCGGCGATCCGCTACGGCTTCGGGTTGCTGCCGGCGGCGCTGATGCTCGCCGCGGTGCTGCTGCAACGCCGCTACACCCTCGACGGCGCCGCCCGCGCCGCCGGCTGACGGGACACCCCTCTTGACGCGTCCGGTGGAGCAGGGGCCCCTTGTCGACGCCCCACCGCAGGCGGTCACCGGACGTGGCCGACGCCCGTCGCTAGACTTCCGCCTCGATGGACGACCAGCCCTCCCCCACCGCCGACACCCGCCCCTGCGCCCACTGTGGGCGCGACGTGCCGCAACGGGCCGGCGCGGGCCGGCCGTTCCGCTACTGCCGCGACAACGACGGCGCCTGCCAGCGGGCCTCGCGCAACAGCCGGATGCGGCACCGCAACGCCCCCGGCCTGCCCGGTCAGGTGGCCCGCACGTGGGAGGCGGTGGACCGCCTCGACCAGATCGTGCAGACCCTCACCGAGGCGCTGCACGCCGAACTGTCCCCGGCGGGGGTGCAGCGGCAGCTGGCGCAGCTGCGCGCGGAGACCGCCGCGGAACTCGCCCAGGCCCACACCGAACGCGACGACGCCCGCCGCGACGCCCAGGACGCGGCGGCGGTCGCGGCCCGCGCCGGCCAGCAGGCCCGCACGGCCGCCGCCGAACGCGACGCCGCCGTCGCCCGCGCCGACGCGGCGCAGGCCGACGCGGCCGCCGACAGGCAGCGGGCCGAAGCGGCCGAGGCGGCCCGCGACGACGCCCGCCGCGACGCGGGCGCGGCGCAGGCGCTGCGGGTGCAGGCCGAGCGGGACCGCGACGCGGCCCGCCACGAGCTGCGCACGATGCGCGGCGAACGCGACGCGCAGCGGCAACGCGCCGCCGACCTGACCACCGAACGCGACGCCGCCCTGCAGGCCGCGCGCCGCGACGCCGAGGCCGCGGCGCAGGCCCGCCAGCGGGCCGAGCAGGCCGACGCGCAGGCGCAGCAGGCCCTCGCCGACGCCCGCACCGCAGTGGCGGGCGCCGACGCCGCCCGCGCCGACGCGCAGCGGGCCCGCGAGCAGGCCGACCGGCTGCGCGCCGACACCGCCGACGCCCGCCGCGACGCCGAAGCCGCCCAGGCGCAGGCGCAGGCCGCCCGCCAGGAGGCGGCGGCGCTGGCGGCGCGGCTGGCCGAGGCCACCGCCGCCCACGACACGGCCGCCGCCCAGGCGGCGGCCGCGCGGGAGGCCGCCGCCGCCGTCGAGGGCCGCCTCGGTGAGCTGGAGGTACGGCTACGCGCGGCCGAGGCCGAACGCGACGCCGCGCAGCGCCGTTCGGCGCAACTGGTCGACCAGGTCAGCGACCTCGCCACCGCGCTGGCCCGGCTGGGCGCCCCGCCGCGCTGACGGCGCCCTGCGGCGGGCCGCCGGTGGCGGGTCAGCGCAGCGCGGTGGCGGCGGCGGTCAGCGGCATCCCGGCGGCGTGGCCGGCGCGTCACCGGGCGTCGCCGCCCGCGCCGGCGCGGGAGTGGGTAGCATGCCCGGTGAGCCGCCGAACACCTCCACCGATTCGCCCGGCCGGGACGACCCCGCCGGGCACCTGGCGTGGCCGGCTACCCTTGCAGGGGCGGCGGGGCTCGCCGCGTCCCGCCCGGCCGGCGGGGTGCGGCCCGGCGGGGCGGGAATGACCCGGCCGACACACACCGTTGGACCTGAAGACCAGCACCACGAACGAGGGGAAGTCGATCATGGGCGAGCGTATGCTGCGCGGAAGCCGTCTGGGCGCGGTCAGCTACGAATCCGACCGCAACACGGAGCTCGCGCCGCGTCAGACCCGCGAGTACCTCTGCGCCAAGGGCCACCAGTTCGAGGTGCCGTTCGCCGTCGACGCCGAGGTCCCCACGACCTGGGAATGCAAGTTCGACGGCAGCGTCGCCCGCCTGGTCGACGGCACCGAGCCGGAGCAGAAGAAGGCCAAGCCGCCGCGCACCCACTGGGACATGCTGCTGGAGCGCCGCTCCATCGCCGAGCTGGAGGACATCCTCGCCGAACGGCTCCAGGAGGTCCGCACCCGCCGGGGCCGCGCCTGACCCCACACCCACGACGACGCCCCCGCAGGGATCACCCTTGCGGGGGCGTTTCGCGTGGCCGCTCTACCGTTCGACGATCTCGCCCTCGATGGCCCGGCCACCGTCGACAACCGTCGGCGCCGGCTCCTGCGGCTCCGGCTGCGCGGACGGCGCCGCGTCGCCGCGGCGCACCCGCACCCGCCGCGGCCCGAACAGGTCACCGGCCACCATCGACGACACCCGCCGCTCCGTGGCCCGCCGCACCCCCGCGCCTGCCAGCCGCCGCACCGGCGGCACCAGCAGCAGCAGCCCCACCACACCGGAAACCAGGCCCGGCACCGCCAGCAGCAACGCCCCCAGCAACCCCACCAGCCCGTCGGTGACCTGCGGGCCCGGCGGCGCGCCCGCCTGCGCGGCAGCCCGGAACCCCCGCCACGCCCGCATGCCCTCCCGGCGCAACAACACCAACCCCAGCAGCGACGCCGCGAACACCAGCAGCACCGCCGAACCGAACCCGACAGCCCGGCCGACACCCACGAACACCGCCAGCTCCGCCACCACGGCCGCCAGCGCGGCCACCGGCACGAACCTCAGTCCTCGGCGCATCTCACCCCATCGCCCCGTCGCGTCCCACCACCTGCTGCAGCAAGCATGACACGCCGCCGCTCACGGCCACCGCACCTGACCGTCACCGGTGCCGTGCAGACCCCGCCGCCACGCCGTCCGCCGATCCTGCACCGCCCACACACTGACCCGCCACAACGCCTCCGCCACGATCAACCCGCTCATCTTGCTCGCCCCCCGCTGACGCTCCGCGAACGTGATCGGCACCTCCACGATCCGCGCCCCCGCCCGATGCGCCAGCCGCGACAACTCCACCTGGAACGAATACCCCTGCGAACACACCGACCCCAGGTCCACCGCGTCCAACACCGCCAACCGGTACACCCGGTACCCGCCCGTCGCGTCCGTCACCGGCATCCCCAACGCCATCCGCGCGTACAGGTTCCCGCACCGCGACAGCAGCAACCGCCGCAGCGGCCACCCCACCACCCGCGCCCCCCGGCACCACCGCGACCCGATCACCACGTCCGCGTCGGCGGCCGCGGCCAACAACCTCGGCAGGTCCTCCGGCGCGTGGGAACCGTCGGCGTCCATCTCCACCACCGCGTCGTAGCCGCGTTCCCGCGCCCACGCGAACCCCGCCAGATACGCCGCGCCGAGCCCCTCCTTACCGGCCCGGTGCAGCACGTGCACCCGCCCGTCGCAGGCCGCCAGGGCATCCGCGAGGACCCCCGTGCCGTCGGGGCTGGCGTCGTCGGCGACCAACACGTCCACCTCGGGCGCGGCGGCCCGCACCCGCGCCACGATCGACGTCACGTTGTCGGCCTCGTTGTAGGTGGGGATGACCACCAGCACCCGCCGCAGCGGCGCCCGGCCCGCCCGTGCTCGCACGCCCACCGCTGCACCCACCGTTCCCCCCGCCCCGCGCGCCGGCACCGCCGGCGCGCGTCCGTCACCCCGCCGTCACCCGGGACCGTCCGGCGCCCGAACGCCGCCGGCGCAGCACCGCCGCACCGGCCATCACGGCCACCGCCACCGCGACCAACGCCGCCTCCGGCCACACCCCGACCCGGGTGGCCAGGGTGCGCCCGTCACCGAGGCGCAACTGCCGCGACACCACGGCCCGGGTGTTGAACCCGGTGGCGTCGGATACCCGCCCGTCGGCGCCGACGAACCCGGACACCCCCACCGTCGACGCCATCAACGACGCACGGCCGTGCTCCACCGCCCGCAACCGCACCATCGCCAACTGCTGGCGCGCCTCCGCCACGTCGAACGTCGCGTTGTTCGTCTGCACCACCAGCACCTGCGCCCCGCCGGTGACCGTGTCCCGCACCAGCCCGTCGTAGGCCACCTCGAAACAGATCACGTCACCCACCGTCACCGCACCCGCGTCCACGACCCCCGGCCGGTCACCGGCCACCATGTCGCTGCGGACCCGGTCGACCTCCTTGCTGATCATCCGCGCCACGTCCCGCAACGGCACGTACTCGGCGAACGGCACCGGATGCCGCTTCGTGTACATCTGCTCCAGATCAGGCCCGGCCCCCGGCCGCCACAGGATCCCCGCGTTCTGGCTCTGCCCCGGCCCCGGCCCCACCAGCACCGCACCCACCAGGATCGGCGCCCGCACCGCCGCCGCCGCGACGCCGATACGCTCACCGGCCGCCGCGCTGCGCAACGGGTCGATGTCGCTGGCGTTCTCCGGCCACACCACCAGGTCCGGCTGCCGGCGCTGCCCGGCCGCCACCTGCGCCGCCAGGTCCAACGTCGCCTGCACATGATTGTTCAGCACCGCCTGCCGCTGGGCGTTGAAGTCCAACCCCAGCCGCGGCACGTTGCCCTGCACCACCGCCACCGACACCGCGGCCCCACCGCCGGCCACACCCACCGGCACCAGCCACCCCACCGACAGCACCGCCACCGCCGCGACCGCCGGCCCCACCGCCGACCACCGCCCCCGCGCACCCCCGGACCGCCACGGCCGCCACAGCGCCGCCACCAGCAGACCACCCGCCGCGGCCACCGCGAACGTCACCAGCGGCGCCCCACCCCACGCCGCCAACCGCAACGTCGGCGCATCCCCCTGGCTGAACGCCAACCGGCCCCACGGGAACCCCCCGAACGGGGCCCGCGACCGCAGCGCCTCCTGCCCCACCCACAACACCCCGCACACCAGCGGCCACGCCCACCGCCACCGGTCCACCACCGGCGACACCCACGCCGACGCGGCACCCAGCAGCGCCACCACCGCCGCCTGCGACAGCGACAACAACACCCACGGCAGCATCCCCGTGTGCAGGTTCGTCCACTCCAGCAGCGGCGCGAACAACGCCAACCCCGCCAGGAAACCCAACCCCGCCCCGGCCCGCACCCGACGCCGGTGCGTCGCCGCCGCCAGCAACGCCACCCCCACCGGGGCACCCACCCACCAGTCGTACGGGGGGAACGCCACCAACAGCACCAACCCGGCGGCCACCGCCACCGGCACGGCCACCCGCAACGGCAGCGACCCCGCCCCCGGGCACATTACGGGCGCAGACGACGGGTCCTGCGCGACAGCCGTCACCGGCATCTCACCTGCGATCACACCGCCGAAGGCTACCCGCCCCACCCCGACAAGCCGGCGACAGACGCCACCTGCGAAACGGAAATCGGGGCGCGGCATACGCCGCACCCCGATGCTCCCAGGCCCTTCCCGGCCGGTGGGGCGAGGATCAGGCACAACGACCTTCGGACCGACCCGACGGGAAACTGGCTGCCCCCGCCTGGCCGTTGTCTACTGGCCGCGCACCTCACCCTGCCCGTACACCGGTAACCGCGGCCGGTTCGCGCCGCCCCGCCGACCCCCGCCCGCTGGACCTGGCCGCCGTAACCCGAAGGTCACTCGGCCAGCGGACGAAGGGACGAAGCGAACAACAGCCGCTTCCCGTAGTAGGACTCAAAGACGGTACGTGCTGCCCCCCGGCCCCTGTCAACCCGCCCCGGCCAGTCGCCCCACCCACCACGGCGTGTCGCGTCGGCGAGTCTCAATCCACGGCGAGATGCCGACGCACCAACGCCCCCGCCGCCTGCGGATGATCCGCCGCCAACAACCCCGCCGCCGCCAGCACGTACTCGACGTCCACCACCGCCCGCGCCGCCCGCGGCACCGCCCACCCACCCGCGTGATCCGACAACACCGCCCCCAACACCCCCGCACCCGCCCCCGCCGGCACGTGACGCAACACACCCCCCGACCCGACCAGCAACCGCACGTCCCGCAGATCCCGCCCCCCACGCTCCCCCGTCGCCCCGCCCCGCGCATGCCGACGCACCGCCACCGTCGCCGCCAACGCCGCGATCCGCGCGTCCACCACCCACCCCGCCTCGTCCGCCGCCACGAACCCCGGATCCGCCGCCCGCACCCCCGCCGCCACCGCCAACGCCCCCGCCTCCACCGCGTCGACCAGCCGCTCCTGCACCGCCGCCCGCACCACCCCCGGCGCGCTCCACCGCACCCCCAGATCCCCCTCCACCGTGCGGGCCCGCCACAACGACCCGGCGACCTCCCGCCCCGGCCCCGCCGCCCGCTCGTCCGGCGTCAACACCGAATACACATCCGTCGTCGCCCCACCCACGTCCACCACCACCAGATCACCACCCACGGCGTCCGCGAGGACCTCCACCCCCGTCAACACCGCGTCCGGCGTCGCCGCCCGCACCAACCGCCCGAACCGGGGCCCCCGCGACAGGCGCTTCCCACCGATCACATGCCGCAGGAACACCTCCCGGATCGCCGCCCGCGCCGACCCCGGCTCCAACACCCCGATGCGCGGCAGCACGTTGTCGGCCACCGTCACCGGCACCCCCGCCCCGGCCAACACCGCCCGCAACTCCTCGCGCACGTCGACGTTGCCCGCCAACACCACCGGCACCCGCCACCGCGCCCGCGCCAACCGCGTCGCGTTGAGCGTCAACACCTCCGCGTCACCACCGTCGGTGCCACCCACCAGCAACACCACGTCCGGACGCGCCGCCCGCAACGCCGACACCTGCGCCGCACCCAACCGGCCGGCGGCCACATGCACCACGTCCGCCCCCGCCGACAGGCCCACCCGCCGACCCGCCTGCGCCGTCACCAACGCCTCGTAGCCCACCACCGCAAGGCGCAACCCACCCCCGGCCGACGAACACACATACCACGGCACGTCACTCACACCGGCCGCCGCCGTCGCCGCACCCACCGCCGCGTCCAACCCCCGCAACACGTCCGAACCCACCGTCGTCGGCGACGCCCCCGCACCCACCAGCCGACCAGCATCCAGGTCGACCACCACCGCCTTCGTGTACGTCGAACCCACGTCGACGCAGACCGCAGTGCTCACGCCACCGACGGCACGACCACCGTGCCCGTCGCCGTCACCGCCACGATCGGCTCCGCCAACACCTCCGCCGCCGACTCACCCCGATCCGGGCGGCCCCGACACACCACCCGCGCCTCGAAGTCGATCGTGCGGCTCCGCGTGCCCACCCGCGTCACCGTCGCCACCACCTCCACCACGTCGCCCGCCCGCAACGGCGCCCGGAACTGCACCTCCGAATACGACGCGAACAACCCCTCATCCCCGTCGGTACGGATACACACCTCCGTCGCCACATCCCCGAACAACCCCAACGCGTACGCCCCGTCGACCAGGTTCCCCGCATAATGCGCATGCGAATACGGCACATACCGACGGTGCACCACAGTCAAACCGACCCGGGGATCACTCATGCGACACTCGCCTTCCTCGACGTGATCAGAGCATGAACGAGATAACTGGCCACCTCACCCGGAGTCGTGCCCCGGCCGAAGATCCGATCCACACCCAACTCGCCGGTCATCGACTCGTCGAACCGCGGCCCACCGACGATCAACAACGGCCGCTTCCCGGCCGGCATCGCCTCCCGGAACGCCGCCGACATCTCCCGCGTGTTGTGCAGGTGCGCATCCCGCTGCGTCACCACCTGCGACACCAGCACCGCGTCGGCGCGTTCCCGCCGCGCCGCCTCCACCAGCTCCGGCACACTCACCTGCGCACCCAGGTTCGTCACCTTCAACTCCCGGTAGTACTCCAGACCCTTCTCCCCGGCGATGCCCTTCACGTTGAGGATCGCGTCGATGCCCACCGTGTGCGCGTCCGTGCCGATGCACGCCCCCACCACCGACAGCTTGCGGCGCAGCCGCCGCTTCACCACCGCGTTGACCTCCTTGGCCGACAACAGCGGATAGTCACGCTCCACCACCTGCACCTTCGCCAGGTCCACCAGGTGGTTCACCCGCCCGTACACCACGAAGAACGTGAACCCGTCACCCATCTGCCGGGCATGCACCAGCATCGCCGGATCCAGGCCCATCTTGTTCGCCAGCTGCACCGCCGCGCCCTCGGCCCGCTTGTCGTGCGGCACCGGCAACGTGAACGACACCTGCACCATGCCGTCACCCGTCGTGTCCCCGTACGGACGCACCACCGTCTTCCCGCTCATGCCGCGCTGACCGGGCATGCTCCCGCGGCCCTCGCTCCGCTCGGTGGGCTCGCTCATGCCGGCTGCTCCAGGATCTCCGTGGCCGGGTTGTAGTAGTCGCCCTCATGCCGCGCCACCCCGTCGAGACCCTTCCCCCGATCCGCCGGCCGCTTCATGATCCCGAACGTGCCCTCCGCGATCGCCGTCAACAACGACTGGTCCCCGATCCGCTCCAACAGGTCCACCGCCTCACCCAACACCCGGCGCGCACGCTGCTGGATGAACCCACCCGACGCCGGCACGAAATCCTCGTGCAACCCGCCCGCCGCACCCAGCACGTACCGCACGTTCTGCAACGCGATGTCCCGGTCCGACAACCACGGCGTCACCACCGCCTCCGTCATCATCCCGACCAGCAGAATCCCCTGCCCCGTCATCGCACCCACCAGGTTGAAGAACCCGTCGAGCAGATTCCCCCGGAACACGTCCCCCGTCATGTGCTTCGTCGGCGGCATCCACTTCAACGGCGCATCCGGAAACAACTCCCGCGCCAACAACGCGTGCGCCAACTCCAGGCGCAACGACTCCGGCACATCCGGGTTGATCTCGAACGCGTGCCCCAACCCCAACTGCCAGTCCGCCAGCCCCGCCTCGTGCGCGAAGAACTCGTTCAACAACTGCGACACCGTCACCGTATGCGCCTCGTCCACCGCATCCGCAGTGGTCAGATAGTTGTCCTCACCCGTGTTGATGATGATCCCCGCCCGCGCGTGCACCTGCCGCGAGAACCGCTGATCCACGAACGTCCGGATCGGATTGATGTCCCGGAACAGAATCCCGTACATCGAATCGTTGAGCATCATGTCCAGCCGCTCCAGGCCCGCGAGCGTCGCCATCTCCGGCATGCACAGACCCGACGCGTAGTTCGTCAACCGCACATACCGGCCCAACTCCCGCGACGAGGAATCCAACGCCGCCCGCATCAACCGGAAGTTCTCCTGCGTCGCATACGTCCCCGCGAACCCCTCCCGCGTCGCCCCCTCCGGCACATAGTCCAACAGCGACTGCCCCGTCGACCGGATCACCGCGATCACGTCCGCACCCGCCCGCGCCGCCGCCTGCGCCTGCGGAATGTCCTCGTAGATGTCACCCGTCGCCACGATCAGATAGATCCACGGCCGCTGCGCCGGATCCCCGAACCGCCTCACCAGGCGATCCCGCTCCGCCCGCCGCCGATCGATCCGCCGGATCCCCGCCGCCACCGCCCGACGCGACGCCCGACGCGCCGCCGTCGCCGCCCGCCCCGACGGCACAGCGAACCGCACCGACCCGGCCGCCGCCTTCTGCGCCAGCAACGTCACATCCGAAAGGCCCTCCCGCGCCAGCGCGTCGAACACCGGCACCGCCACCCCATGCCCCAACCCCACATCGGCGACCACCGCGTCGACCAGCCGGTTCACCCACGGAATCCCGTCCGGATCAGCGCCGGACACCCCCGCAAGCCGCAACACCGCCCGCTCCACCGACACCGTCGTGTGGCTACGCGCCAGATCCACCACCGGCTGCCCGGCCCGACGCGCCAACTCCCGCGCCCGCCCCACCAGCGCCGGATCCAACCCAAGCTTGCCCGTCACGACACGCCTTCCTCGTAGATCACGTCACCCCGCAACACCGTCGCCCGACACACCGGCAACGGCGTCGGATCACCCGCACCCCGCAACTCCGGATCCTCGGCCTGCAACACCGGCAACCCCCGCTCCACCCCCGCCGGGGAGTCCCACACCGCGAACGTCGCCGGCGCCCCCAACGCCAACACACCCTCGTTGTCCAGATGCACCGCCCGCCACCCACCCCGGGTGTGCGCCGCGAACGCCGCCCGCACACTCATCCGCTGCACCGGATTGTGATGCGCCGCCGCCGCCCGCACCGAACCCCACGGATCCAACGGCGTCACCGGCGAATCAGACCCGAAAGCCAACGCCACCCCCACCGAATGCATCGCACCCATCGGATTCGACTCCAACGACCGCGACAACCCCAACCGCGCCTCATACATCCGACCCGCACCACCCCACAACCGGTCGAACGCCGGCTGCATCGACGCCACGATCCCGAACTCCACAAAACCCGCGATCAACCGCCGGCTCATCAACTCCGCGTGCTCCACCCGATGCCGCCCCACCCGCAACCGCTCCACCCCCACCCGCTCCGCCGCCCCCGCGAACCCCGCCAACACCGTCCCGATCGCCGCATCACCGATCGCGTGGAACCCGCCCTGCACCCCGTGCGCCACACAATCCAACACGTGATCACGCACCTGCTCCGCCGACACGTACCCGTGCCCGCACGCCCCCGGCTCCCCATCCAGGTACGCCGCCGACACGTGCGCCGTCCGCGACCCCAACGCACCATCGGCGAACAGATCCCCACCCGCACCGACCGCACCCAACTCCCGCGCCCGCGCCGCACCCAACAGCTCACCCCAGTACCCGTACACCTCCGGCACACCCCGCCCGGAAATCCCCAGCAACCCCGTGAAGTCCTCCTCGTCGGAGATCTCCGGACCACCGCACTCGTGCACCGCGGCGATACCCAACGACGCCGCATGCTCCAGAGCCCGCCGCTGCGCCGCGACCCGCTGCGCCCGCGTCACCGACCCGAACGCCGCCGCCCGCACCACATGGTGCGCGTCCCGCCGCAACCACCCCGACGCGTCGAACCCGGCCGCCGACACCACCTCCGGACACGCCGCCAGCAACGCCTCCGACACCAACGCCGAATGAATCGACGCCTGCGACAGATACACCCGCCGCCCACCCGCCGCCCGACCCACCGCCGCCGCATCCGGCAACACCACGTCGTCCCAACCCGACTCGTCCCACCCGTGCCCCAACACCACCGCGTCACCCGGCAACCCCGCCGCGAACACCGACACCGCGTCCAACAACTGCCCCGCCGACCGCACCCCCGACAGGTCCAGCCCCGACAACGCCAACCCCGTATCCGTCGCATGCACATGCGCATCCACGAACGCCGGCGTCACCAACGCCCCCGCCAGATCCACCACCCGGTCCGCCGACGGCGCCTCCGCGTCCACCCCCAACCAGGCGATCCGCCCGTCACGCACCAACAACGCCGTCGCACGCGGATCCGCCGGACAATGCAGCACTCCACCGCGGTACAAGATCGAGGGACTAGTCATGACGTCAGTCTGCCGCCAACCGGGCCTCGAACAGGCCACGCACCCCAGGCTCCGACCGCAACAGCCCCAACGCCAACTCCGCATGCCCCGGCACGTACCCGTTGCCCACCAGCATCGTCACGTCCGCCGCCAACCCCTCCGCCCCCAACGCCGCCGCCGCGAAACTCGTCGCCATCGAGAAAAAGATCACCGTCCCGCCGTCCGCCGTCGCCAACACCGCCCCATGCTCACAACCCGGCACATCCACACACACCACCGTCACGTCCGCCGGCACCCCCAACGCCGACGTCACCGCAGTCGACAACCCCACCGGATCCCGCGCATCGGCCAACACCACCTCCGACGCCAGACCCGCCGCCACCAACGCGTCCCGCTCCGCCACCACCGGCACCACCCCGACCGTACGAGCCGCACCCGCCCGCCGCGCCGCAGCCAACGACAACGACCCGCTCTTGCCCGCCCCACCGATCACCGCCACACACACCGGCCGGGAATCACCCGCCCGCTCCCGCCGCGCCACCTGATCGGCCACCACCCGCGCCGTCAACGCCGGCGCCCCGCACACGTCCAGCACCGCGAGCGACAACTCCGGATGCAGATCCGCCGGCAACACCGCCGCGATCGACCGCGCGAACAGGATCGCGTACCCGTCACACGGCACCTGCTCGCTGCGCCCGTCCCAGCGCGCCAACCCGTCGGTGATCGCCAACGGGGTCAGCGTCAGCGACACCAACGTCGCCACCCGATCACCCACCCGCAGCCCCAGCGGCGACCGCCGACCCGCCTCCTCCACGGTGCCGATCAGCATCCCGCCCGACCCCGTCACCGGGTTCTGCATCTTCCCCCGCGTCGCGACGATCTCCAGCACCTCGGCGCGGACCTTCTCCCCGTCCCCGCCGTGCTTCTGCCACAACTGCCGGAAACTCGCCGCGTCCAGGTTCAACCGCTCCACCCGGATCCGCACCTCGTTCGGCGCGATCCGCGCGCTGGCGTCCAACCGCCACGCCGCCTGCGGCAGCACCCCCGCCGGTTCGACAACGCGGTGCAGACCCACCGGTGACGTCACGCCGACCTCCCCTGTCCAACCGCCCGAAGCCCCGCCCGGGACTCGCATCGCGGGAAAACTTACGGCAGACTAATTTCTTCGCCGGATATTTTCCAGTAGCCTACGGGCCGCCGATCATCCGCACCACGCACCGAGGAGGGGCCGTGACCCAGACCCAACCGGCTGAGACCATCCCTCAGCCCCGTCACGCCCCGGTCGCCGCACCGACCGCCGGGCAGCCCTACGAATACCGCCGCAGCCCCCTGGTCGAACCCGACTGGACCCGCTTCCCCGGCTGGCGCCACGTCACCCGAGACCAGTGGGAAAGCGCCCAGTGGCAGCGCGTCAACTGCGTCAAGAACATCAAGCAGCTGCACGCCGTCCTCGGCGACACCGTCGACGAGTCCTTCTACGCCGACCTGGAGGCCGACCAGCAGGCCCTGGCCACCATGTCCATGCTCGTGCCACCCCAAATGATCAACACCATGGTGCCGCACGCGCCCCTGACCACCACCGCGCTCCTCGCCGACCCCATCCGGCGCTACATGATCCCCGTCGCCTCCGACCGGCGCACCGACTGGCCCTCCCACCCGTACGCCAGCCGCGACTCCCTCCACGAGCACGACATGTGGGTCGCCGAGGGCCTCACCCACCGCTACCCGACGAAGGTCCTCGCCGAACTGCTCTCCACCTGCCCCCAGTACTGCGGGCACTGCACCCGGATGGACCTCGTCGGCAACTCCACCCCCGCCGTCGACAAGCTCAAGCTCACCCTCAAGCCCGTCGACCGGTACGACGCCCACATCACCTACCTCAAGGCCCACCCCGGCGTACGCGACGTGGTCGTCTCCGGCGGCGACGTGGCCAACGTCCCGTGGCGCAACCTCGAGTCGTACCTGATGCGGCTGCTGGAGATCGAAACCATCCGCGACGTCCGGCTCGCCACCAAGGCCCTCATGGGCCTGCCCCAGCACTGGCTGCAGCCCGACGTCGTCGAGGGCCTGGAGCGGGTCGCCCGCACCGCCGCCCGCCGGGGCGTCAACCTGGCCATCCACACCCACGTCAACCACGCCCAGTCGCTCACCCCGCTGGTCGCGAAGGCCGCCCAGACCGCCCTCGACGTCGGCGTACGCGACGTGCGCAACCAGGGCGTGCTCATGCGCGGCGTCAACGCCACCGCCCCCGACCTGCTCGACCTCTGCTTCGCACTCCAGGGCGAGGCGGGCATCCTGCCCTACTACTTCTACATGTGCGACATGATCCCCAACGCCGAGCACTGGCGGGTCCCCGTCTGGCACGCCCAGCAGCTCCAGCACGACATCATGGGCTACCTGCCCGGCTACGCCACCCCGCGGATCGTCTGCGACGTGCCGTTCGTCGGCAAGCGGTGGGTGCACATGCTCACCGACTACGACCGCGAGCGCGGCATCTCCTACTGGACGAAGAACTACCGCACCTCGATCGAGTCGGCCGACCTGGAGGCGCTCAACAAGCGCTACGCCTACTACGACCCGATCGACACCCTGCCCGCCGCCGGCCAGCAGTGGTGGCACGAGCACCGCGACGACTGATCGACATCCGCTCGACCCATGGGCCCCGGCGTACGCCGGGGCCCATGCTTTTTGGGTTCGGCGTGGCGTGCCACGCCCCCTAAGGCGTCCTAGGACGCTAGGGTTGGTGCCTCGGCTTCGACGTGACGCCGGCCGGCGAGCAGCGGCGAGGGTGCGCCACGGTGGGCCGCGCGCCAGGCCGCGATCAACAGCAGCGCCGCCCAGAGCATGACGACGGTGGTGGAGACGGCGGCGACGGTTCCCGACGCGGCGGCCGACGCCGAGGACAGGTTGTAGACCACGTGCCAGCAGGCAGCGGCGGCGATGCCGCCGCCCGCGGCGTTGTACACGTACGCCAGCACCACCGCGCCGGCGAGCATGCCGAGAAAGAAGCCGGGCAGCACGGCGGGGCGGAAGCCGCGGAAGGTGGCCAGGATGACGAACAGCGGCGCGTGCCAGACCGCCCACCCGACGGCGGTGAGCAGCGCCGCCCGGACCGGCCCGTGGCGGTCCTGGAGCCGCTCCTGGGCGAAGCCACGCCACCCGCCCTCCTCCCCCAGACCGTTGAGCACGACCAGGCCCAGGAGCATCGGCAGCGCCGCCGACGGCAACCCGCTGATCACGAACAGGTCCCGCCAGGGTGGGACCGGCTGACCGGCCAGGGCGGCGACGATCAGCCCGATGGCCAGCATCGCCAGCGGGCTGGCCGCCAACGCCGCCGTGCGCCAGCCGCCGCGCCAGCGCCACAGCCGGCCGACGTACCCTGCCACCGCCGCGCGACCACCGGTCAGCGCGGTGACGGTCACCGCCGCCAGCAGCGGCCCGAGCAGGCCGGGCATGTGCGTGGGCCACGGATCGCCGCCCCGCACCACGCCCCCGGCGACCGCGATCGGCACCCACCAACCCCACGACAGCAGGTACGCCAGGGCGAAGAACGACGCCACCGGCCACCGCCGCACCAACTCACGCAGCTTGACGACCATGCCCCGAGTACAGCAGCGGCCGGCCGCCCCCGGACAGGGCCGGAAGACCGCGACAGATTGGCCGACAGCCCGTGTCCAACCTGGACACGAACGCCTCCGGCCAGGCCCTCGTTGCGGGAAACCTTCAACCCCGGAAGTCCGATTGAAGGGTATCGACATCGACGGGTGCAACCGGATAGCGTGCCGTCATCCCTGCCCACCGACCGGGCGGACCACCGTCCGCCGCCGTGAGGAGTGCCGTGGCCACGTCACCCGTCGCCCGCCTGCGCCGCCGAGGGCTCCTCGGCTTCCCCGCCCTCGTCGCCGCCGCGCTCACCGTCGCCCTGCGCCCCGCGCCCGCCCGGGCCGAGGCACGCGCCGAGTGCCTCGCCGACCTGACCGAGCAGTCCTGATGGCCACCGTCGGCTGGCTCGCCGACGTCCTGCGCGCCGCCGGCGTACAGGTCGTCGAGGAGGGTGACTGGCGCAACCGGATGCGCCCCGGCGACTTCGACCCCATCGGCGTGCTGTGGCACCACACCGCCTCCACCTCCAGCACCACCAACCCCCACCCCGCCCTGGGCATCTGCATCAACGGCCGCTCCGACCTGCCCGGGCCCCTCTGCCAGGCTCTCGTCGACTATCACGGCGTGTTCCACCTCATCTCCGCCGGCCGCGCCAACCACGCCGGCACCAGCGGCGGCAGCGGACCCATCCCCGCCGGCGACGGCAACACCCTCATGATCGGCTGGGAGATCGACTACAACGGCGTCAGCCAGGAGATGACCCCCGCCCAGTACGAGGCGTCGCTGCGCGCCACCGCCGCCGTGCTCACCCGCCTCGGCCGCGACGCGAGCCACGCCCGCGGTCACCGCGAGACCAGCACCACCGGCAAGATCGACCCGTCCTTCATCGACCTGGACGTGATGCGCGCCGACGTCGCCGCCCGGATGAGCGGCGGCACCGCCTGGAGCACGATCGTCGACAACGCCACCTCGGGCCGCTTCACCGCCAGCGCCAACTGGCGCGTCTCCACCTACTCCGGCCAGCGCTACGGTGCCGACTACCGCTACGCCGACCCCGTCGCCTCCAGCGACGTCGCCTGGTACCGGGTCAACGTCCCCGCCACCGGCACCTACCGGGTCGACGCCTGGTGGCCGGCCAACGCCGGATACAACAACGCCACCCCTTACCTCGTCGCCACCACCACCGGCAACAAGACCGTGTACGCCGACCAGCGCGCCACCGGCGGGCAGTGGCGCGCCCTCGGCACGTTCGCCCTCCCCGCCGGCGACGCCAACCGGGTCGGCGTGAGCCGGTGGACCACCGGCACCGGCCTCGTCATCGCCGACGCGATCCGCGTCACCCGGGTTTCCTAGCCCACGCTCCTCCCCCGGCGGCGGGGACGGCACCGACGACGGCGGCCCCGGAGGAGGATCCTCCGGGGCCGCCGCGCGGTCGGGTCACTTGGTGAACGCGTCGCGCACGTCCCGGCCGGCGTCCTTGACGTGCTCGCCCGCCTGCCGGGCCCGCGCGTCGCTCTGCTCGGTGGCACCCTCGGCCCGCAGACGCTCGTTGTCGGTCATGTCGCCGACGCGCTCCTTGGCAGCGCCGGCCAGCTCCTGGGCCTTGTTCTTCGCCTTGTCGGTGAAGCTCATCTCGACTCCCTCTGCTCCGGCGTTCCGGGGCCTCACTGCCCCTGACCGTAGGCATGCCCGGGGCGCGGGCAGCGGAAACCTCGGGCGGCGGGACGCGGGTCACGTGGCGTAGAGCATCCTAGGAGGCTAGGTGTGATCGGACGGCGAGGGCCTGGTTGACTGGGCGGATGGGAGAGATCGTCCTCGTCCGCCACGGCGAGACCGAGTGGAGCGCCAGCCGCCGGCACACCTCGTACACCGACCTGGAGCTCACTGACGACGGCGAGCGGGAGGCCCGCGGCCTCGCCGCGCTCCTGGCCGGCCGGCGGTTCGCCCTGGTGCTGGCCAGCCCGCGCCGCCGGGCGCTGCGCACCGCCGAACTGGCCGGGCTGGCCGTCGCGGCGGTCGACGAGGACCTGGCCGAGTGGAACTACGGCCGGTACGAGGGCGTCACCACCGCCGACATCCACACCGAGCGCCCGGGGTGGAACATCTGGACCGACGGCTGCCCCGCCGGGGAGTCACCCGCCGAGGTGGGCGCGCGGCTCGACCGGGTGCTGGCCCGCGCCTCCGCCGCGCTCGCCGACGGCGACGTCGCCCTGGTCGGCCACGCGCACAGCCTGCGGGTGCTGGGCGCCCGGTGGATCGGCCTGCCGCCGTCGGGCGGCGGGCTGCTGCGGCTGGACACCGCCACGGTCAGCGCCCTCGGCCACGAGCACGGCCGGCCGGTCATCCTGCGGTGGAACCAGCCGCCTCCCCCGCCGCCCGGGACCGCGCCCGGGCCGACGCCTCCCCGCTGATCTTCGGCGGCCGGTTCTCGTACGGGGTGGACAGGACCACGGTGGTGCGGGTCGTGACGTTCGCGGCCGTGCGGATCTCCTGGAGCAGCCGCTCCAGGTCGGCAGGGGAGGCCACCCGCACCAGCAGCAGGTAGAAGTCCTCCCCCGCCACCGAGTAGCAGGAGTCGATCTCGGGCAGGTGGGCCAGCCGCTCCGGGGCGTCGTCGGGCTGCGACGGATCGAACGGCCGGATCGCCACGAACGCGCTCAGCGGCAGGTCCACCGCCTCGAAGGAGACCCGGGCGGCGTACCCCCGGATCACCCCGCGCTGCTCCAGCCGGCGGACCCGCTGGTGCACGGCGGACACCGACAGGCCCACCTTCTCCGCCAGATCCGTGTACGACAGCCGCCCGTCGGCGGTCAGCGCCGCGACGATGGCCCGGTCGATCTCCTCCACGGCGTGCAACCTACCGGTAAAAGCGCTCCCACGCGACGACGCCCCCGCCCCACGTGACGCTCGGCGCACCTCAGGTGACCCTCCGCAGCGGGCCTCAGTTCCACTGGTCCTGGTTGAGGAAGCGGGCGAAGCCGCGCCAGGAGTTCGGGCCCATCACCCCGTCGACCGGGCCGGTGTAGCCCCAGCCGGAGGCGAGCCGCTGGACGGCCTTCCAGGTGTTGACCCCGGGCACGCCGTCGATCGGGCCGGTGTAGCCGTAGCCGCGCATGGCCCGCTGCAGGGCGGCGTAGGTGTTCACCCCGGGCACGCCGTCGATCGGGCCCGTGTAGCCCGACGTGATCCGCAGCCAGTTCTGCATCCGCTTGTAGCAGATGGGGCCCGGGATGCCGTCCTGCTCGGTGGTCGTCTTGGGCAGGCCGCCGCCACCCGGGTTCTGGCCGACGTAGACCAGCGGGTCGATCCGCACCCCGCTCGGGTTGATCATGTGCCAGTGCAGGTGCGGGCCGGTGGAGCTGCCGGAGCCGGGGGCACCGACGGCGCCCCCGGAGCGCCCCACGACCGTCCCGGCGGCGACGGCGGTGCCGTCGGACAGCAAAAACTGCGACAGGTGCATGTACTGGCTGCGGTAGCCGTCGGCGTGGTGGATGGTCACGGTGTGCCCGCCCGTGCCGTTGTTCGGGATGTTCTGGATCGTCCCGGCACCGCAGGCCGGCAGGTTCGTGCCGACGCCCATCCCGAAGTCGATGCCGCCCAGCGAGCCGCTTCTGATGTGCTCCTCCCAGGTGCCGGTGATCGGGTAGCCGGCGAACGGGTTGTAGATGGCGGGCGCCGCGTGGGCCATCCCCGGCAGGCCGACGACGCCGCCGACAGTGAGGGCGCCGGTGGTCAGCGCCGCGCCCCGCAGCAGCGTACGGCGGCTGAGCCCGGCCTGCGGCGGCGCGGACGGGCCGCCGCAGCAGCCGGACGGGTTCTCGTGATCCATGCGCGGGCCTCCGTGCGGTCGTCGACTGACCATGGCAAGCAGAGGCTAGCCACCAGATAGCCGGACATCAATCGTTGACACCGGGGGCCGGCGGTGCGGGGGCCGGGCCCGCACCGCGGGCGCGCGCTCAGCCCCTGGCCAGGGCGCGGGAGATCACCAGGCGCTGGATCTGGTTGGTGCCCTCGACGATCTGGAGCACCTTCGCCTCCCGCAGGTAGCGCTCGACGGGATGGTCGGCGACGTAGCCGGCCCCGCCGAGCACCTGCACCGCGTCGATGGTCACCCGCATCGCCACGTCCGTGGCGAACAGCTTCGCCTTCGCCGCCTCGATCGAGTACGGCCGGCCGGCGTCGCGCAGCCGCGCGGCGGCCAGCATGAGCGCGCGGGCGGCGGAGATCTGGGTGGCGTGGTCGGCCAGGATGAACCCGAGGCCCTGGAAGTCGACGATCGTCCGCCCGAACTGCCGACGCTCACGGGCGTAGCCGACTGCGTAGTCGAGGGCGGCCTGGGCCAGGCCGACGGCGCAGGCGGCGATGCCGAGGCGGCCGGAGTCCAGGGCGGACATGGCGATGGTGAAGCCGGCGCCCTCCCCGCCGATGAGGCGGTCGGCGGGCACGCGGGCGTCGTCGAAGGCGACCTGCGCCACCGGGGAGGCGTGCAGGCCCATGGTCCGCTCGGCGGCCTGCGGCACGATGCCGGGGGTGTCGCGGTCGGCGAGCAGGCAGGAGATGCCCTTCGGGCCGGGCCCGCCGGTGCGGCAGAAGATGTTGTAGAAGTCGGCCACCTGCGCGTGGGTGATCCACGCCTTGGTGCCGGTGACCACGTACGCCTCGCCGTCGCGCACGGCCCTCGTGGTCAGCGCCGCCGCGTCCGAGCCACCCTGCGGCTCCGACAGGCAGTACGCGCCGAGCAGCTCGCCGCCGATCATGTCGGGCAGCAGCTTGCGCTGGGCGTCCGTGCCGAACTGCGCCAGGGGGTAGCAGGACAGGGTGTGCACGCTGACCGCCTCGGCGACGGCGAGCCAGCGGCTGGCGAGGACCTCCAGCACCTGCAGGTACACCTCGTACGGCTGGGCGGCCCCGCCGTGCTCCTCGGCGTAGGGCAGGCCGAGCAGGCCGGCGCGGCCGAGGGTGCGCAGCACCTCCCGGGGGAACTCGGCGCGGGACTCGAACCCGGCGGCGCGGGGGGCGAGTTCCCGGTCGGCGAGTTCGGTGGCGAGGTCGAGCAGGTCGTGGGCCTCGTCGGTGGGCAGGATCCGGTCGACGGTCATAGCGCGCTGAGCTCCGTGGGGGTGGTGTTGAGCCGGTCTCGCCGCCCGTCGTGCGGACGGCGTCGGGTTCCGGTGGCCGGTTCTGCCGTCGGTTCCCATCCTGTGAGCTTAACGGTCGTTTGGTCACCTGCGGGAGGCGCTCGCGGCGGCCGTGTCGCGTCGAACCCGCCCGACCCGGGCGGCGACGTCGATAGCCTGGACCCACGCCGGCACCGGTCCGCCGGCCGACGGAGGGGAAGGCGGCGCGATGGGCGGCGAGCGGGAACGCGGGGCCCGGCGCCGGCGCGGGCTGCTGTGGGCCGGCATCCTCGCCGTCGCCGGGCTGGTACTGCTGGCGGTGGGCCTCACCGTCGCCAACGGGGCCCTCGCGTGGCTGGAGGCGGCCGTCGCCCTCGTCCTGCTGGTGGCGAGCTACGCCGTGCAGCGCCTCGCCCGCCGGGAGACGCTCTACCGGCACGCCGGGCCGCGCTGACCGCCGCGCCGCGCCCGGATCGTCGGACGGCTGTGCCAGGCTGTCCGGCGTGGCACACCGACCCCCGATCCTGCTGATCGACGCTCCCAGCCTCTACTTCCGGGCCTACTTCGGCGTCCCCGAGTCCGCCGCGCGGGCCACCGACGGCAGCCCCGTCAACGCGGTGCGCGGCTTCCTCGACATGCTCACCACGCTCGTGCGCACCCGCCGCCCCGACCGGATGGTCTGCGCCCTGGACCACGACTGGCGTCCCGACTGGCGGGTGGCGCTCCTGCCGTCGTACAAGGCGCACCGGGTGGCCCCGGAGGGGGGCGAGGAGGTGCCCGACACCCTCGGCCCGCAGGTGCCGGTGATCCTGGACGTGCTGGCCGCGATCGGCATCACGGCGGTCGGCGCCACCGGTTACGAGGCCGACGACGTGCTGGGCACGCTGTCGGTGACCCAGCCCGCGCCGGCGGAGGTGGTCTCCGGCGACCGGGACCTGTTCCAGCTCGTCGACGACGCGCGCGGGGTGCGGCTGCTCTACGTCGGGCGGGGCGTGGCGAAGCTGGAGGACTGCGACGACGCGGCGGTGCGCGCCCGCTACGGGGTGCCCGCCGACCGGTACGCCGACTTCGCGGCCCTGCGCGGCGACCCGAGCGACGGGCTGCCCGGGGTGCCGGGCGTCGGCGAGAAGACGGCGGCCCGGCTGGTCGACCGGTACGGCGGCGTCGCCGGCATCCTCGCCGCGCTCGACGACCCGGGCTCCGGGTTCGCCCCCGGCCTGCGGGCCCGGCTGGACGCCGCGCGCGACTACCTGGCCGTCGCGCCGACGGTGGTGCGGGTGGCGCTGGACGTGCCGCTGTCGGAGCTGCCCACGGCGCTGCCGCAGGCCCCGGCCGACCCGGACCGGCTGCTGGAGCTGGCCGAGCGCTGGAACCTGGCCGGTTCCTGCCGCCGCCTCGTCGACGCCCTCGCCACCCGCGACTGACCCGCCGCGCCCGGCCTCGCCGCCAGCGACCGCGGACCGGGCCGAGCCCCGGGCCCGGTGAACGTGCCGGCCGGGTCCGGCGAGGACGGCATTCGGCCCGGCACGCGGGGTCAGCGCGGCGGGTCGACGCGGCGGGTCGGGAACGTGCTGCCGGGCCGGGCCAGGGTGCCGCGGGCGCGCAGCCCGACCGGGTCCGGGGCCGGCTGCGGATCCGGCACGCTCGCCCCGGCCGGGTCGACCCGGCGCGCGTCGAGGTAGGCGGCGCCGGCCCGGTCCTCCTCGGTGGGCGCCGCGAGCAGGGCGTAGACCAGCCCCACGACCACGAAGATCACCGCGAGGACGATGGGCACCAGCAGGGTGCTGAAACCGGCACCGGTGATCTCGCCCTGCTGCTCGTGCAGGTGCACCGACAGGGCGCTCATGCCGGTGAAGTGCATGCCGTTGACGGCGACGCCCATCACCAGCGCGGACGCGGCGACGGCCAGGGCCCGGCGCACGGTGACGGCGAGCCACAGCGCCACGGTCGCCGCGACCACGGCGATCGCCACCGACAGGGCGACCCGGACGCCGTCGTAGCCGAGGGAGCCGCCGAGCCGCATCGCCGCCATCCCGGTGTAGTGCATGGCGGCGACCCCGGCCCCGGTGAACACGCCACCGACGCCGATGCGCAACGCGGAGACCCGGCCGGTGCCGACGATCGCCAGGCCGATGCCGACCGCGACCACGGCGATGAGGGCGCTGACCACGGTGATCGGCACGTCGTAGCGGATCCGGGTGCCCTCGACGGCGAAGCCGAGCATCGCCATGAAGTGCATGCTCCAGATCGCGGTGCCGCCGATCGCCCAGGCGGCGAGGATGCCCCACCACACGCGCTGGCCGGTGGTGGCGGCGACCCGGATGCGGGCCGCGCAGACCAGACCGAGGAACGAACCCAGCACCGACAACGCGTAGCTGAGCGCCGGTGTGATCCAGCCGTACTCAAAGTGATTGATCTCCGCCACGGCGGTTGTCCCCCCACCCGGTTACCGACGCGTCAACGACGTGCCGGAGACATGATCGGGGACGCGTTGAGCTGCCGCAACAGCACCCCCCGGCCACTTCGGGGGGTGCTGTTGCAGTGACAGTCCGATGCATGGGACCCGCGCCGAGATGACGCAGGGTGACCGTCAGGCGGTGGCGTGGTAGGCGAGGACGCCCCGGTTGACGGCGGCGATGGCCTGCCGGGCGGTGGCGCGCAGCTCGGTGGAGGCGCCGCCGGAGTCGGCGACCTGACCGAGCAGGTCGACGACCTGCCGGGCCCAGCGGACGAAGTCGCCGGCCGGCATCTCGCCGTCGAGCTGGTGCCCGCTGGCGAGCACCTTGGCCAGGGCCTCGCCGCGCGCCCAACGGTAGATCGGCCAGGCGAAGCCGAGGTCGGGCTCGCGGGTGACGGCGAGACCCCGGGCGGCCTCGTCGGCCTCGATGCCGCTCCACAGGTGCAGCGTCTCGTCCACCGCGTCCGCGACGGGGCCGCGCGGCAGCGACGCCCGCTCGTCGGCGTCCCGGCGGGCCTCGAACACCACCACCGACACGGCGGCGGCCAGCTCCGCCGGGGAGAGCCCGTCCCAGACGCCCCGGCGCAGGCACTCGGCGACCAGCAGGTCGGCCTCGGTCCAGATCCGGCCGAGCATCCGGCCGGCGTCGGTGACGGCACCGTCGGCCGACAGGTAGCCGCGCGCGGTGAGCAGCGCGACGATCCGGTCGAACGTGCGGGCCAGGGAACCGGTGCGGCCGGCGACCCGCTGGCGCAGCTCCTCGGTGTCGCGTTCGAGGCGGCGGCGGCGCTCGGCCCAGCGGGCGTGTTCCTCCCGGTCGGGGCAGGCGTGGCAGGGGTGCCGGCGCAGCTCGGTGCGGAGCTGGCTGAGCGCGTGGTCCTCGCCCGCGCCCTGCCGGGACCGGCCGCCGCGCCGACCGCCGTGCCGGTCCAGGCCAGTGCCGCTGACCTCGGCGGCGAGGTCACGACGGGCCGCCGGGGAACGGTGGTTGAAGTGCTTGGGCACCCGGATGCGGGCGAGCACCTCCGCCGGGGTGGTGAAGTCGCCGGGGCTGACCCGCCCGGCCCACCGGTCCTGCGTGAGCACGAGTGGACGGGGCTCGCCGAACCCGCCGGTGGCCGGGTCGAGCACCACCGCGAGGCCGGCGCGCCGCCCGGACGGCACCCGGATCACGTCACCGACGCGCAGCCGCTCCAGCGACGCCACCGCGGCGGCCTTGCGCTGGTGCTGGCCCTGCCGGGCGATGGCGCGCTCCCGGTCGGCGATGGCCACCCGCAGGGCGAAGTACTCGTCGAAGTCGCCGTGGTGGCAGGCGGCCTCCGCGCCGTACGCGTCGATGGTCTCGGTGTTGCGCTGCACCTGCCGGGCCAGGCCGACCACCGACCGGTCGGCCTGGAACTGCGCGAACGAGCTCTCCAGCAGCGCGCGGGCCGGCTCCGCGCCGACCGTGCCGACCAGGTTGACGGCCATGTTGTAGGACGGGCGGAAGCTGGACCGCAGCGGGTAGGTGCGGGTGGAGGCCAGGCCCGCCACGTGCCGGGGGTCGGTCTCGGGCGACCAGACCACGACGGCGTGCCCCTCGACGTCGATGCCCCGGCGGCCGGCGCGCCCGGTGAGCTGGGTGTATTCGCCCGGGGTGAGGTCGACGTGGGCCTCGCCGTTGAACTTCACGAGACGTTCGAGGACGACGCAGCGGGCCGGCATGTTGATGCCCAGCGCCAGGGTCTCGGTGGCGAAGACCGCCTTGACCAGGCCCCGGACGAACAGCTCCTCGACGACCTCCTTGAACACCGGCAGCATGCCGGCGTGGTGGGCGGCCAGGCCGCGCTCCAGGCCGTCGAGCCACTCCCAGTAGCCGAGCACCGTCAGGTCCTCGCCGGGGATGGCGGTGACCCGGGACTCGACGACCCGGCGGATCTCGGCGCGTTCCTCCGGGTTGGTCAGCCGCAGGCCGGCGGCGAGGCACTGCTGCACGGCGGCGGCGCAGCCGGCGCGGCTGAAGATGAACAGGATCGCCGGCAGCAGCCCCTCCCGGTCGAGCCGGTCCACGATGTCCGGGCGCAGCGGGCCCCGCCAGCGCGGCCCGCGCCGGCCGCCGCCCGGCCCGGCGCTGCGCCCCTCCCCCAGCTCCAGGCGGCGCATCGTCTCCCGGGTGTAGCGCAGCAGCTCCGGGTGCACGTCGTGCTTGCGGGCGGCGTCGGCGTCGTGGAACAGGTCGAACATCCGCTTGCCGACGAGCATGTGCTGCCACAGCGGCACCGGGCGGTGCTCGCTGACCACCACGGCGGTCTCGCCGCGCACGGTGACCAGCCAGTCGGCGAACTCCTCGGCGTTGGAGACGGTCGCCGACAGCGAGACCAGGGTCACCGAGGCGGGCAGGTGGATGATCACCTCTTCCCAGACCCCGCCGCGGAACCGGTCGGCGAGGTAGTGCACCTCGTCCATGACCACGTAGGCCAGGCCCTCCAGGGTGGCCGAGCCGGCGTAGAGCATGTTGCGCAGCACCTCGGTGGTCATCACGACCACCGGGGCGTCGCCGTTGATCGCGTTGTCGCCGGTGAGCAGGCCGACGTGCTCGACGCCGTAGCGGTCCACCAGGTCGTGGTACTTCTGGTTGGACAGCGCCTTGATCGGCGTGGTGTAGAAGCACTTGCGCCGGGTGGGCGGGGGGCCGTCGCCGTCGGCCGCCGCCGGCCGCGCGGGGGCGCCGCGCAGGGCCAGGTGTACGGCGAACTCGCCGACCACGGTCTTTCCGGCGCCGGTGGGGGCGCAGACCAGCACGCCGCTGCCCCGTTCCAGGGCCTGGCACGCCTCCCGCTGGAAGTCGTCGAGATCGAACCCCAGGTCAAGGGTGAACTCGTCCAGCGCCGGGAACTGTGAGGCCTGCGCGGCCCGGCGGCGCGCCGCGGCGTACCGCTCGGCGGGGCTCGACATGTCCCCAAGATTAGTGCGTGCCTCCGACGACCACCGCCTCAAGGCCGTCCGACAGGGGGGTCGGGGGCGGTCGGTAGGGTGCACGGCGTGCCGGATCATGCCGAACCGACCCAGTCGACCCCACCCAGCGCCGACGCCGCCGCAGGCGCCCGGGCGTCCCGTCGGCCCGTCGAGGCGGTCCTGTTCGACTTCCACGGCACCCTCGCCCAGGTGGAGGACCCCCACGACTGGGTGCTCGCCGCCGCGCGGGCGTGCGGGGTGAGCCTGGAGCGCATGCGGGCCACGGCGCTGGCCGACCGGCTGCTCACCGCGGGCCGCCCCGGTGGCCCGCTGCCGGCGCGGGTGCCGCCGGCGCTTGCCGAGCTGTGGTCCGAGCGGGACCTCTACCCGCACGCCCACCGGGGCGCGTACACGGGGCTGGCGGAGACCGTGGACGCCGGGATCGACGGCCTCGCCGACGCGCTCTACGAGCGCGTGCTGGTGGCCGAGGGCTGGGTGCCCTACCCGGACACCGCACCGACCCTCGCGGCGCTGCGGTCGGCGGGGGTGAAGGTGGCGGTGGTGAGCAACATCGGCTTCGACATCCGGCCGTTCTTCGCCGCGTGGGGCCTCGACGCCCTGGTGGACGCGTTTGTCCTGTCGTACGAGGTGGGGCGCTGCAAGCCGGATCCGGCGATCTTCTGGCGAGCCTGCGGGATGCTCGGGGTGGACGCGGAGCGGGCGCTGATGGTGGGCGACACGGCGGCGGACGCCGGGGCGGTGCGGGCCGGCTGCGCGGTGCTGGTCCTGCCCGAGGCGGAGCCGGGCCGACCCAACGGGCTGGGCTCCGTGCTCGACCTGGCCCTGCCCGGCTGATCCCACATTCCGGTTTCGTCCGGCGGGACTCGTCTCCCATTCGGCGGCACGCCGACGAGTCGCATTCTTCTCGATAGAAACGGCCGAGAAGGATGCATTTACCCCCGTCGGCGGGCGGTCGTGGGCGGGGGGCGTGACATATTGCTCGACGTCGTTGGATAATGTCCGCCGCGATGAGTCGTCGCGGGTCGCGTCCAGGTGCCCCGACGCCAACCGAAGGGGACAATTCCGTGAAGCGGGACCACTCACCCGTGCTGCCGGGCGACGGCGACACCGACTACGCGCGTTACATGCGCGTCGATGAACTGCTCGACCTGCAGCGCGGCCCGGATCAGGTGATCTGTCGCGACGAGCTGCTCTTCCAGGTGGTCCACCAGTCGACCGAGCTGTGGCTCAAGCTCGCGGCGTCGGAGCTGCGCGAGGCCGCCGCGCGGCTCGACGCCGGCGAGCCCGGCGCGGCCGAGCTGCTGCTGACCCGGGCGACGCTCGGCGTGCGGCTGGTCACCGACCAGCTGGAGATGTTCCGCCACCTGTCCCCCGCCGACTTCCAGGCGATGCAGCCGGCGCTCGGCAACGGCTCCGGCGCCGAATCGCCAGGTTGGCGGCAGGTGCAGGCCGCCAGCCGGCGGCTCGGGCGGGCCTTCGCCGACCATCTCGCCGCCCTCGGCGTCGACGTGTCCGCGCTGCCGGGCACCGACGCCGCCGATCCGCTGCACCGGCTGGCCGAGGCCATGGTCGAGTGGGACGAGCGGGTGGCGTCCTGGCGGGTGCGGCACTACCAGGTGGCCCTGCGCATCGGCGGCCACGGCCCGGCCGGCACTCCGGGCAGCCCGGCGACCATGCTCGCCCGGCTGATCGACCACCGGTTCTTCCCCGAGCTGTGGCAGCTGCGGGTGGGTGCCGCCGGCCCCACGCCGGCCGCCCCACGGGCCTGACCCGGCCGCCGCCGAAATCGTCGGTTCCTCACCGTCCGTATTTAACACGATCGTAATGTTGAGGTGCCGTTCGTGCGTGAGCTGACGTCCTGGCGGTCCGGCCTATCCGATCCCGGTGACTTTCCCTACTCTGCGGTGCTCGGCGAGTTCCAGCGCGTCGGTAAACACTTTGTCGAAAAAGAACTGCTCGCACTTCTCGACGAGATTCGGACGCGCGTCGTCGCGGCGGCGGGACGCGCCGTGCCCGGGGCCACGGGGCCGACCCGCCTGCTGTGCGACTTCCTCGACGCCGCGCTCGACAAGTGGGACGGCCGGTACGACTACCGCAGCTACCTGGCGCTGCCCCTGCTGCGGCTGCCCTGCACGGCGGACGACCCCGTCGCCGGCCCGGGGAACACCCCGCAGACCGACCCGGCGGGCGCCCGCCGCGACTCCGACCGGCTCCTGCTGCGGCTGGTCGCCGACGCCCTCGCCTTCGAGCTGACCGCCGCGGCCGGGGCCACCAGCCTGCTGCCCGAGCAGCGCCCCGGCCCGGAGACGGTCGCGAAGCGCCTGCGGCTCGGCGTCCGGGCCGCGCTGCCCGCGGTGTCCCGGCTGGACCCGACGCGGACGGTCGACGACCAGGAGCCGGCCGACGCGGCGGCGGCCCTGCACGCCCTCGCCGCCGCCGACGTCACCGACGACGAGGAGCGCCGGCTGCGGCTGAGCATGCTGCCGGTGTACCGGTCGCACGACGAGTACCTGTTCGTCCGGGTGCTCCAGGCGTACGAGTGCGTCTTCGCCGGGCTCGCCGACGAGCTGCGCGGCACCGTCGCCGCCCTGACCACCGGGGACCCGGCGGCGGCGGCCGACCGGCTGGCGTACGCCCGCGACCGGCTCGCCGCCGCCGGGCCGCTGTTCTCGCTGCTGGCCACCATGCAGCCGGAGTCCTTCCGGACCTTCCGGGAGTACACCGAGGGGGCCAGCGCCATCCAGTCCCGCTCCTACAAGCTGGTGGAGTCGCTCTGCCGTACCCCCGAGGGGTCGCGGTTGGACTCGGCGGCCTACCGCTCGGTGCCCGAGGTGCGCGAGTGGGTGCTCGCCGGGCACCCGTCGGTCGACGCGGCCCACCGGGCGGCGGTGCGCGCCGGCCGGCTCGCCGGGGCCGACCGCGACCGGGTCGAGCGGGAGATGCGGGCCTTCGCCGACGCGGTGCTCGGGTGGCGGCGCACCCACCACCGGCTGGCGGTCCGGATGCTCGGCGCGCGCCCCGGCACCGGCTACACGGAGGGCACCCCCTACCTGGCCGCCGTCCGCTCCACCCCCGTCTTCACCGCCGTCGGCCACGACCCGTGCCCGGCGGCCCCGCCGACGAACACCGGAGGCTGTCCCGAGTGAGCACACCCGACCCGGCCCCGGCCGCCGACGAGGCGCGCTGCCTCGACGCGGACGCGCACGCCGCCCTGCGCGCCGAGTTCCCGCTGCTGGGCACCTGCGTCTACCTGAACAACAACTCCACCGGCGCGGTCCCGCAGGGCGCGCAGCGGGTCCTGGCCGACTACTGGGAGACCCTGCGCGGCTGGCGCGACGACGTGTGGCAGGACTGGCACGTCGGCCTCGACCGGTACGCCGACTCGGTGGCCGCGCTCATCGGCGCGCCGGCGGGCAGCCTGGTCACCGACGCGAACCTGAGCACCCTGCTGGCCCGGATCGCCTCCTGCTTCGACTACCGCCCGCCCCGCGACCGGGTCGTCACCACCGACCTGGAGTTCCCGACCGTGCCGTTCGTCTGGAACGCGTTCGGCCGCTACGGGGCGCGCGCCGACGTCGTCGCCACCGGCGGCGTCCGGTTCGACCAGGACGCCCTCGAGGCGCGCATCGACGAGCGGACGCTGCTGGTGTGCGTGCCGCACGCCAGCTTCGCCTCCGGCGACACCATCGACCTGCCCCGGCTCGTCGCCCACGCCCACGACGCCGGCGCCCTGGTGGTCGTCGACGCCTTCCAGACGGTCGGGGTGCTGCCGCTGGACGTGACCGCGCTGGGCGTGGACGTCGTCCTCGGCGGCGCGCACAAGTGGCTGTGCGGCGTCGGCACCGCCTTCTGCTACGTCCGGCCGGACCTGACGCCCCGGCTGGAGCCGGCGGCGACCGGCTGGCAGGCCGGGGACGTCGCGCTGACCTTCCGGCCGTCGACCGGCTGGGCGGCCGGCGCGCAACGGTTCGCCGGCGGCACGCCGTTCCCGCTCACCTCCCTGGTCTCCCAGGTGGGCCTGGACCTGCTGGCCGGCGTCGGCGTGCCCGCGATCCGGCGGCACTCCCTGGCCTGCACCGGGCGGATCATCGAGCGGGCCGCCGCCGCCGGGATCGCGGTGGTCAGCCCGACCGAGCCGCACCGCCGCGGCGGCGTCGTCTGCCTCGACGTGCCCGACGGGGAGGCGGTCAAGCGGCGGCTCGCCGCGCGCGACGTGATCTGCAGCTGGCGCGGCTGGCTGCGGGTCGGCCCGCACGTCTACAACACCCTGGAGGAGGTCGACGTGTTCATGGACGCGCTGGAAGAGGAGATTCGCCGGTGAACGTCACCCTGTCGCCGAGGGCACTGATGAGCCTGCTCGCCAACGGCCCGAAGGCGATGGACGTGCTGGAGACCGCCCTCACCCTGGGCCTGCTCGACGCGCTGGAGCCCGGCCCCGCCCGGCTGGGTGACCTCGCCGAACGGTTCGGGTTCCGGCCGCTGCGGCTGTACAAGTTCCTGGACTGCCTGGAGAGCCTCGGCGTCGTCACCCGCGAGGAACCCGACGACGACATCGCCGCCGCCCGCTACCGGGCCGAGCCGGGGCTGCGCGACGCCGTGGCCGCGGTCGTCGGGCCGGACGCCGTCGAGCGCGACCGGAACCGCTACCCGTGGCGGGTGCTGCACGGCCGGCTGGCCGAGAGCCTGCGCGGCGAGGTCGGCATGACCGACGAGGACTTCGCGTGGCCGCCGCGCACCGACGAGCAGACCGCCGCGTTCGAGCGGAGCATGGCCGTCGGGCTCGGCCCGGTGCTGGAGACGCTGCACCGGCACGCCGACCGGCTCTGGGCGGACCGGCGCCGCCTGCTCGACGTCGGCGGCGGCGACGGCACCCTCGCCGCCCGCGTGCTCGACGACGCCCCGCACCTGCGGGCCGACGTGTTCAACCTGCCGGCGGTGGCGCCCCTGGTGGCCGACACCCGGCAGCGCTGCGGCCACCCCGAGCGGCTGGGCTTCGTCGGCGGGGACTTCTTCGCCGAGCCGCTGCCGACCGGCTACGACGCGCTGGCGTTCGTCCGGGTGCTGCACGACTGGCCCAACGACGTCGCCCGCCGGCTGGTCGAGGCGGCGTACCGGGCCCTTGAACCGGGCGGGCTGCTGCTCATCGGCGAGGAGTTCCGCACCCCGGACCGGCTGGCGATGCAGTTCTTCTGGAGCTACTTCCTGATCGGCGTCGACACCTGCGTCAGCCGGCTGCGGGAGGTCGAGTTCTACACGGGGCTGCTCAAGGAGGTCGGCTTCGAGCGGGTGGCGGTGCTGCCCGGTGGCTGGGAGCTGGTCACCGCGTACAAGCCGGCGGGCTGACCGGGTCGGGCGGGCCTGTGCCCGCCCGACCCGGGGCGCGCGTCAGGCCCGGCGGGCCACCACGGCGCCGTTGGCGCCCGGCGCGTCGAACGTCAGCCGCTCGATGTCGACGAAGCCGGCGTCGGCGAGCCACGCCGCGTACTCGGCGCCGGAGTAGTTCTTGCCGCCCTCGGTCTCGACCAGCATGTTCATGCCCATCAGGGCCGCCTCCGGCGGGCCGGTGCGGTCGTCGTCGAGCAGCAGCTCGCAGATGACGACCGCACCGCCGGGCGGCAGCGCGGCGTGGCACTTGGCCAGCAGCGCCCGGTTGGTCGGCTCGTCCCAGTCGTGCAGGATCATGCTGAGCAGGACGACGTCGTGCCCGCCCGGCAGCGCCGGGTCGGCGAGGAAGTCGCCCGCGACCGTGCCGATCCGGTCGGCCAGGCCCTCCGCCGCGATCCGCTCCTGCGCCTTCGCGCACACGTGGGGCAGGTCGAGGATCGTCGCCCGCAGCTGCGGCAGCCGGCGGCAGAGCTCGATCGGGAACGCCCCGGCCCCGCCGCCGACGTCGAGCAGCCGGGTGTGCGCCCCGAAGTCGTACGTGTCGGCCAGCGCCCGGGCGGTGAAGCTGGAGGTGGAGAACATGGCGTCCCAGAACTGCGCCACCATCTCCGGGTCGACGGTGTCGAACAGCGACTGCTGGGACTGCGGGTCCCAGGTCAGCGGCCGGTTGGTGCGCAGCGCGTCGGCGATGCGGTGCCACGGCAGGTAGGTGCGCAGGTCGGAGTAGCGCACCTGCGCGCCGAAGTAGTAGGGCCGCCCCTCCACCAGGAACTGCTCGGCGAGCTCGGTGTTGCGGTAGCCGTCGCCGGCCCGCTCCAGCAGGCCGAGGGACGCGCTCGCGGCCAGCAGGAGGTCGGCGGGGCGCTCGTCGAGCCCGAACTCGGCGGCGGCCTCGGCGACGGTGATCGTCCGGCCGCCCGCGAGGCGGGTGAACAGCCCGAACTCGACGCCGACGGCGAGGGTCTTGAACCCCCAGACGCCGGCCACGAGGCGCATGAGAGGAGAGGGATTGATCATGAAAGCATGAGATCACAGCCCTCGGTCAATCCACAGTAGACACCCCGGGGGGATCCGGCTACCCGGCCGTCGGCCGGTCTCGCCCCCGCCCCCTGACGGCACGGCCATGCGCGAGCGAGGGCCACCGGTCCACGGCCCACTCCCACCAGCCACGCCACCCCGGCGGCGGGCCGGGAACGTCGCCGCCGCCGAGTTCGGCGGCATCCGGTGCCTGGAACTGCCCCCGCCAGGTGTCGATGTCCGCCACGCTCATCGGGAAGGTCGTGTGCGACGCCGTCGCCCAGCGGTGGGTGATCCGGGCGAGCTGGGCGTCCCGGTCGACCGGCAGGTAGACGACGTGGCTGGCCGCCCCGGCCGAGGCGGCCAGCCAGCGCAGGGCCGACCGTTCGTCGCGGCTCCAGAGCCCGAAGTCGAGTACGACGTCCACGCCCAGGCGCAGCGCCTGCAGGGCCAGTGCGATGAGCCGTCCCTCCAGCAGGTCGCGCTTGCCGTCGGGCTGCGACCCGTCGAACAGGGGGATCATCCACTCGTCCGGGGTCAGCCGCAGCGCGCGGTGCGCCGCGGCGAGTTCCTCGGCCCGGGTGGTCTTCCCGGCCCCGGGGAGCCCGACCATCAGGAACATCGTGGCGGGTTCGGGCGGCACGTCACGCTTCGGCGTCGCTGCGGGTGCGGGTGCGGGTGCGGGTGCGGCGAGCCTGTCGGTTCCGGTGAGGGATGCCCCGGGCGGGCCGGCGAAGGTGGCCGGGTGCGGTGGACGAGACTGCTGCGACATGGGTCTGCTCCCCGGATCACGCGGGACGATCCGGCAGCCCGCCGAGACGCGCGGGCTGCCGGCGGGACACCGATCCGGCGGTACGCCCGGCCCTGACCCCGACGGGGCGGGCGACGAGGCCGCGGTCACGGGCAACCGCGATACCGCCGCTATGCGGCGGCGCGGACGTCCATCGCGGCGAAGCAACCCATGCGCTCACCGTAGCCGATGACGCCGCCCGGTCACCGAGCGCTCGGCCGGGTCGCCGGGATCCATTGCAGGACGCCTCGCCGTCGGAGCTCGTCCCGACGCCCGCCGGATCGCGCGGGAACCACGCCGCGCCGCCGAGCGACTATCGGTACATGCGGTGCGAGCGGTGGCGGGAGATGCTGTCGGCCCAGTTGGACGGGGAGGAGACCCCGACCGAGCGGGTCGCGGCCGAGGGGCACCTGGTCACGTGCGGTGACTGCCGGGCGTGGTTCGAGACGGCTGCGGCGGTGACCCGCCGGGCGCGTACCCGGGTGGTGACGGCGACGCCCGACCTGGCCGACACGGTGCTCGCCGCCGTCGCCGCCGCGCCGCCGGCGCGGCGGCGGTGGTCGGCGCGACGGTGGCGGGAGCGCCTGGTCGCCGGGCTGCGGGCCACGCTGGGGCTGGTGGGGGCGGTGCAGGTGGTGTTGGGGCTGGTGCAGGTGGGCCGGGGCACCACCGTCGCCCACGCGCACGCCACCGGGCAGCACCTGTGGCACGAGTCGGCGGCCTGGAACGTCGCCGTCGGCGCCGGATTCCTGTTCGTGGCGGTACGGCGGTTCCCGCCGGCCGGCGTGCTGCCGATGCTCAGCGCCTTCGTCGCGACCCTGGTGCTGCTGTCGGTGAACGACCTGGTGACCGGCCAGGTCGCCGTGTCGCGGCTGGTCAGCCACGCGATCCTGGTGTTCGGCTGGGTGCTCACCGCGCTGCTGTCGCGCCCCGGCCTGCGGCCGGGTGGACCCGCGCCCCGACAGGGCCGGTCGTCGGGATCCCGCTGGCGCGTCGAGCTGGACGCGCCCGAACCGTCGGCGCCGACGCTGCGGCTGCTGCCCCCGCACCCGTACTCGGCGCGGGCCCACGCCCGCCCCGCCGCGGCGGCCGGCGGGCGGGACGACCGGCAGGCCGCCTGACCGGGCGCAGATCCCCGCGGCCCGAGGGCACCCTGGATCGGACGCGGGGGCGGCCCACCGACCCGCGGGGCGGGCGGCGGGTGGGCTCAGCCGGCCCGCGTCGACCGGGTCGGCCGGCTGTCGGCGTGCCAGGCCGCCACGAGGTCCTCCCGCGCCCGCGCCACCCGGGAGCGGATCGTGCCGACGGGGCAGCCGCACACCTGCGCTGCCTCGGCGTACGACAGGCCGGCGACCTGGGTGGCGACGAACGCCTCCCGGCGCTCCGGGGCCAGACCGGCGATCAGCTGGCGCAGGACGACCCCGTCGTCCGTGCCCGGCTCGGCCATGCCCGCGCCCTCCGCCGCCGCCTGCCAGTCCGGCAACGCCGCCGTGCGCGGGCGGGTGACCGCCGTGCGGACGTGGTCGACGGCGACGCGGCGGGCGATGCTGAACACCCAGGTGCGGGCCGAGGACCGGCCGGCGAAGCCGGGCAGGCTGCGCAGCGCGCGCAGGAACGTCTCCTGGGTGAGGTCGTCGGCCTCCCCGGGCCCGGCGAGGTGGGCCAGGAACCGCCACACCGGACCCTGCAGGGCCCGCACGAACGCGGCGGCCGCCGGCTGGTCGCCCGCGCCGGCCAGTCGGGCCCAGCGGGTCACCTGCTCGTCGTCGGCCCCCGCGCCGACTGCCCACCCCGCTCCGCCACCGGGGCCGCTCACCGGCGGCCGTCCGCGCCGGTGCCGATCGTCGGCCGCGACGGGCGGTGCCGTCGGGCGCTCACCTGGACCGGTACGGTCCGCGACGCTGCTCGGTTCACGTGGTCTGTCTCCCGGCCCAGCTCCGGCGGTTGGCACCCTCCGCCGGGGCGAAGGGCCGATCTCGATACGCCGCCCGGAAGCGCCGCACCCCGGTTTGTCGGCCCCCACCCCCAAAAAGTTCCCACCCCCACCCACCCACCCCACCCCACCCGCCCGCCCGCCCCGGTGATCAAGAGAAAAGCGTCAGGGTTGATCTCGACGATGACGCAAACCTCTTGATCACGGAGCTGGGGCCAGGGATGCCCGGGCGGCCGGAGGGCTTCGCCCCACGCCAGTTCCGGGGTCGTCGACGCGGACGAGCGGGCCGCACCCATCGGGGGCGGCCCGCTCGTGTCTCACGGTGACGTACGGGCGCTCGGCCCGCCGCCCGACTCAGTCGTCGTCGCGGTCGTCATCGTCGTCGCGGTCGTCCGCGTCGTGGTGATCGTCGCCGTCGACCGGCTCCTTCTCGGCCTCGACCACGGTGCCGTCGTTGCGGTCGACGTCGATCTCGTGCTCGGTCTGCCCATCGACGATCTCGATGCTCCACACCGCCCGGCCGTTCTCGTCGTCGGCCTCGATCTCGACGATCCGCCCGCCGCCGGCCCGCGCGAGGGCGATCTCGCCGGCCCGCTGCTGGTCGACCTTGCCGGCCGGGGCACCGGTGTCCGCCGGGGCACCGGTGGCCGACGGCACGCCGGTGGCCGTGGGAGCGCCGGTCGGGGTGCCGCTCGCGCCGTCGTCCGGGGTGGTGGCCGCCGGGGCGGCGGTGGCGGCGGTCAGGGTGGTGCGAGCCACCCGGTCGTCGGCGGCGGTGACGCCGACGGCCACCCCGGCCGCCGCCAGCATCGCCGCGCCGCCCAGGGACGCCATGATCAGGGAGTTACGCTTCATCTCGGGCACCTTTCCTCGTGTTCCTGCCTAGAAGGATCGGTCCCGGCGGGATAGCGGCGCGCTGCACCGACGCTAAGGCCCGGTTAAGGCCGACCGGGACGTCGGCGGGCCGAGCCAGAGCCGCACCTCCGCCCCGCCGCCGTGGGCGGTGCGCAGCTCCAGCCGGCCCCCGGCGGCCTCCGCCGCCCGGCGGGCGATGTCCAGGCCGAGGCCGGTGGACCCGGCCGGGCTCGCGCCCCGGGCCACGGTGGCGGCGGGCATGCCGGGGCCGGAGTCGGCCACGGCGAGCAGCACCCGCCCGTCCCGCCGGGCGAGCCGGACGGTGAACGCGGTGCCGTCGGGGGTGTGCGCGAAGACGTTGCCGAGCAGCGCGTCGACCGCGGCGGCCAGCTCGTCGGCGGGCACCCCGACCGGCAGCGGCCCGCCGGCCAGGTCACGGTGGACCTCCCGTCCGGTGTCCTCGGCCAGCACCGACCAGAACGCCACCCGGTCGGCGACCACGGCGGCCGCGTCGCAGGCGCTCGGGGCGGTGGCCGGTGACCGGTCGCGGCGGGCCTGGCGGATCAGGCCGGTCACGGCCCGCTCCAGCGCGTCCGCCGCGGCGGCGATCCGGGCCGCGTCCTGCGGGTCGGGCAGCGACTCGGCCTCCAACCGCAGGGCGGTGAGCGGGGTACGCAGCCGGTGGGACAGGTCAGCCACCTGCTCGCGTTCCTGTGCCAGGAGCACCTGGATGCGGCCGGCCAGGTGGTTGAGCGCGCCGGCCACCTCGCGCAGCTCGGCCGGGCCGGCGGGGGTGACCCGCGCGTCCAGCTCGGCGTTGGCGAGCCGGTGCGACACCGCCGACAGCTCGGTGATCGGCCGGACCAGGGTGCGGGCCAGCCGGTCGGCCACGGCCAGCCCCACCAGCACCAGCAGCACGCCGAGCAGGGCCAGCACGAGCCAGGCCCGGGTCACCCCGGCCGTCAGCTCGGCGCGGGGCACGACCGTGCGGATCACCCCGGTGCCGTCCGGCCGGCCCTGCACGGCGATCACCACCTCGCGTCCCGCGTCGGACTCCGCGGTGAGGCTCTGCCCGCGTTCGGCCAGGGCCACCGCGGGGGTACGCGGGACGGGCGTGCCGAGCACGGTGTCGCCGGGCAGGTAGACGCTGACCGGGCGGCCGGACTCGGCGGCGAGCTGCTCGACGGTCAGCCGGATGGTCTCGGCGTCGGCGGTGCCCACCACGGGCACCAGGCTCTGCGCGTCGGCGGTGGCCCGGACGGTGGCCCGGTCCTCGGCGACGGCGCGCACCAGCAGCGCCAGCGGCACGAGGAACGCCACGAGGGTGAGCACGCTGACGGCGGCGGCCAGCAGCGCCAGGCGGGCCCTCACGCCGCGCCGCCCGGCGGCTCCAGCCGCACGCCCACGCCCCGCACGGTGTGCAGGTAGCGGGGCTGCTGGGCGTTCTCGCCCAGCTTGCGGCGCAGCCACGACAGGTGCACGTCGACGGTCTTGTCCGCGCCGCCGTAGGGGATCTGCCAGACCTCGGTGAGCAGCTCCCGCTTGGTGACCACCTCGCCGGGGCGGGCGGCGAGGTGGTGCAGCAGGTCGAACTCGCGCGGGGTCAGCTCGACCGCGACGCCGTCGAGGGTCACCTGGCGGGCGCGCGGGTCGACGCGCAGGCCGCCCACCACGAGCGTGGGATCGTCCGCCCCGGTGCCCGCGCCGCGCCGCAGCACCGCGCGGACCCGCGCGTCGAGCTGGGCGGCGGTGAACGGCTTCACGACGTAGTCGTCGGCGCCCGCGTCGAGGACCCGGACGATCTCGGTCTCGTCGTCACGGGCGGTGGCCACGATGACGGGCACCGCGCTGACCGCCCGCAGCATCCGCAGCAGCTCCCGCCCGTCCAGGTCGGGCAGGCCCAGGTCGAGCACGACCAGGTCCGGCCGGTTGTCCAGGGCGTCGCGCAGCCCGTCCATCGCGGTCGACGCGGCGGCCACGGCGTGGCCCCGGTCCCGCAACGCCCGCACCAGCGGCGTGCGGATGGTCAGGTCGTCCTCGATCAGCAGCAGGCGGGGCACACGACGAGGCTAGCCGCACCGGCCGGCGCCGGCCCGGCTCTTAACCCTCCCTTAGCGTCGTCCCGTGCCACGGTCAACCCTCGATCGGGGATAGTCGGGGAATGCGTCGTCGTTCGTTACTCGCGGTCGCGGGGTGGCTGGCCACCGCCGTGCTCGCCACGCTGGTCGGGATGGCCGCCATCCGGCTGGTCGGGGAGAGCATCACCGGCACCCCGGGCGGGGTGCGCAGCCAGGAGGAGGTCGAGCGGGCGCTGGCCACGCCGGCGCCCACGGCTTCCGGCGCCTCCTCCCCCGGCACCGGCGAGCCCGCGGGGCCGGCCGGCCCCGGTGCCCGGCGGGCCTTCGCGACCGCCGGCGGCACGGCCGTGGCCGAGTGCGGACCGGGCGGGGTACGCCTGGTCTCCTGGGCCCCCGCGCAGGACCACCGGGTCGCCGACGTCGACCGGGGGCCGGACGACGACGTCGAGGTCACCTTCGTCGGGCCGGGCGGGGAGCACGAGCTGAAGGTGCGGTGCGTGGGCGGCGAGCCGGTGGCCGTCGCGGACGACTGACCACGGCGGCGGGAGCCGGTGGGCGACGCGACGCGACGGGGCGACGCCTTGACACGGCGGAAGGCGAACGAAAGCATCGATGCTGGTCGCTGTCCGGAAAGCGCTTGCCGATCCGTCCCGCCGGCCCACCGGCTTCCGGGCGCGGCCGGTCCGACGCCACCGCACCCAAAGGAGCACCGATGAGACTCCCCGTCCCCCGCCGACGCCCCCGCGCCCGGCGGTTCGGCCTGCCGGTCGCCACCGCGCTCGCCCTGGTCGGCGCGGCCGTGGCGGTCGGCCCGCAGGCAGCCTCCGCCGCCACCGTCGACACCGGCACCCCGTACGTGTTCGTCAACCGGCACTCCGGCAAGGCCCTCGACGTGTGGGGCTGGTCCACCGCCGACGGGGGCATGATCTCGCAGTACCAGGACCTGGGCGGGGCCAACCAGCAGTGGCAGCTCGTCCGGGCCGGTGCCGCCGCCGACTGCGGGTCGGGCTCGTTCCAGGCCGAGGCGGTGCTCGGCGGCAGCACTTGGACGGTCCGCAACGGCGGCAGCACGGTCCACACCGGCACCGACATGCGCGCCGCCGTGCAGGCCGCCGTGAACAGCCTGACCGCCGGGCGCACCAGCAAGCAGCGGGTGGTGGTGCGCGGATCCGGCTCGATCAGCGCCGGCTCCCGGATCTCGCTGCCCAGCTACACCACCATCGACGTGTGCGGCACGATCAACGTGACCGGCACCGGCTCCGGCGACCAGGCGCCCATCTACTCCCGGGGGACCACACAGGTGGAGGTGCAGCACCTCACCGTCACGGGCAGCCCGCTGTACGGGATCTTCCTGCGAAACGTCACCAACGTGGTCCTCGGGCAGATCGACATGCGGCTGACCGCCGGCCTGGGCGTGCGCATCGACAACCGCGGCGACACCAGCCAGTGGACGCGCAACGTGCGCATCGACAACGTCTACGTCTCCGGGGCCAGCTCGCACGCCGTCGAGACCTACGGCGTCGACGGCCTGACCGTCGGCACCGTCACCGCCCGCAACGTCGGCGAGTCGGGGCTGCTGCTCAACCAGACCATCAACGCCACCGTCACCACCGTCGACGCGGAGAACGCCGGCACCGGCACCGGGTACGCGGCGTTCCGGATGGCCAACCGCAACGGCCGCGTCGGCGACAGCTACCCGACCAACGTCCGGGTGGGGACGGTGCGCGCCCGCGGCGGCGGCCGGGGGATCTTCTGCGTCTCCGAGTCCGGCGGGGCGACGATCGACCGGGTCGACATCGCCAACACCGGCAACAACGCCATCCTGATCGAGAACTGCTACGGCGTGAACATCGCCTCCGGCGGCGGCACGATCAGCGGCGGCGGTGAGGTGCGGCTCGCCGAGCGCACCGAGTTCCCCGGCACCCGCGACGTCACGCTGCGCAACTTCACGCTGGTCAACAGCCGGATCGTGGAGAGCCCCTGCGTGGACAACCTGACCATCAGCAACGTCACGTTGAACAACTCGTCGATCAGCCGCTGCTGACCGGTGGCCGCACCGGGCCGCCGCCGGGTGCAGACGCACCGGCGGCGGCTCAGGCGGGGTCGGCCCGGCCCAGCCGCCAGTACCCCATGAAGGCCACCGCCCGCCGGTCCAGCCCCCGCTCCGCCACCAGGTGCCGGCGCAGCGTACGGATGACGCCGGCCTCCCCCGCCAGCCACGCGTACAGCGGCACCGGCGTCGCCGGGGTCGGCACCTCCCAGAGCAGTTCCCGGTCGACGTCGACGTCGGCGACCGGGCCGGCGCCCGGCGGGGGGCCGCAGAGCAGGTCGGCCGCCGCGACGGCGGGCACGAGGCGGCTGCCGTGCCGCCCGCCGGCGCGGGGCAGCCAGGTGACCCGCATGCCGGGCGGCGCGGCGACGCGGAGCGCGTCGGCGGGCTCGGGCACCTCCAGCAGCGCCTGTCCCCGGGCGTCGGCCGGGAGCCGCTCCAGGATGGCGGTGATCGCCGGCACGGCGGTCTCGTCGCCGGCCAGCAGCAGCCGGCCCGCCGGTGGCGGCCGGAACTCGATGCCGCCGTGCTCGCCGTCGAAGCCGGCGTCGGGGCCGAGCAGGGCCGCCCGGTCGCCGGGGCACACCCGGCGGGCCCACCGGGTGGCGGGGCCGCCGTCGCCGTGCAGGACGAGGTCGACGTCCACCTCGGCCAGGTGCGGGCGGGCGGCCCGGACGGTGTACGTGCGGACCGGGTTACGCAGGTGCTCGGGCAGGGCCCGGTAGCGGGCGTACCAGTCGGGGCCCTCGGGGAGGTTCACCCCGGCCTGCCCGGGCAGCGGCAGCGCCAGCTTGATCCGCTGGTCGTAGCCGTTGTCGGCGAACCGGTCGAGGTCGGCGCCGGTGAAGGTGACGCGGACGAACGACGGGCTGAGCCGCCGCACGGCGCGGACCTCGACGTCGAACAGCCGCCACGGCGCGATGGGCAGGGTCTGGGTCATGGCGCCTCTCGGACTCCGGCGGGGTCCCGTCCCACGGCACCCGGCGTCGATCATCGGACACCGGTCAGGTTAGCCTACCCTTACACGCGCGCGCACGGGGGTGGGCGGCCGTCCCTCCACCGGGCGACCGACCGCCGGCTCAGCCCCGGGCGGCCACCCGGTCGAGGAAGACAGACCGGTCCAGGAAGAGCAGCTGGGCCCGCTTCTCCGGCAGGTCGATCTGCGGCCCGGGCACGAACCCGGCGCGGACCAGCCGGGCGACCGCCTTGTCGTTGCGCGCGTCCGGCTCGGCGACGATGCGCAGCCGGCCCGGGTCGGCCAGCACGAAGGCGAGAAACGCGTCGAGGACGGCTCCGGTGAAGCCGGGCTCGACGCCGCCGTCCGGCGGGCCGATCAGCAGGTGGACGCCGAAGTCGCCCGGGCGCACGTCGTAGCACTCGCCGACCGGGTCGGCCGCCGGCTCGTACGTCTGGAACAGCGCCGCCGGCCGGCCGTCGCGGTGCACGAGGTAGGCGTGGTGGGTGGCGAGCGAGTCGAGGTACTCGTAGATCTCGCGCACCCGCTCGCGGCTGGCCTCGCGCATGCCCCAGAACCGCGACCGCTCCCGGGTGACCCAGTCGTGGAGCACGTCGACGTCGCGGGCCGGCTCGACGGGGCGGATGAGCACCTCGCCGAACCCCTCGACGTGTCGCCGGCAGGTGGTCGATGCGGTCGTCATGTGACTCCTCGGTGGACGACACCGTGACGGACAGTCAGGTCAGGGCAGCTTAGCCACACCATCGACGGCCGCGCACGTCGCCCGTCCACCCGCGACACGTACGCGGACGGGTGGCCGGCCCCCGTCGGTGTCGGGGCCGGCCACCCGCGTCGCCGCGTGCGCGGCGGCTACCTCCAAGTGTCGGTGTTGGTCCGGGTGCCGCTGGCCGGGGTGGTGAAGGTGCGGTTGCCGCCGGACTCCCAGGTCACGGTGCCGTCGGGGTTCTTCTTCACGTACTTGTACTCGACGGCGGTGTTCGGGGGCAGGTCGACCGTCGCCCGCCAGACCGGGTAGGTGGCCGAGGAGAGCGCCACGGCGTTGGCCGGGTTCCACCCGCCGAGGGCCGCGACGTTGCCGACGACGTAGACGTTCTGGCCGTAGCTGGTCGTGACGGTGGCGTTGAACGAGGTGGCGATCTGCCCGCTCGTGACGGTGTCGCCGCGGAACGTCTCGGTGACCGCGTAGGTGCCGCTGGCGGGGGTGGTGAACGTCCGGTTCGCCCCGGACTCCCAGGTGACCGCGCCGGCGGCGGTCTTCTTGATGAACTTGTACTCCACTGCCGTGGACCGGGGCAGGTCGACCACGGCCCGGTAGGTGCCGCCGCCCTGCGCGGTCAGCTTGACGGCACTGGCCGGGGCCCACGAGCCCAGCTCGGCGACGCTGCCGACCACGTAGACGTCCTGGCCGGCGGCCGGGGTCGCGCCGACGGTGAAGGTCGTAGCGACCTTGTCGGTCGGGTTGGTGGTCGGGGTGGCCGTCGGCGACGCGGTCGGGGACACCGTGGGGCTGGCCGTCGGCGACGGGGTCGCGCCGGGGCGGGCGCCCACGTGGATCGCGACCGCGTTGTTGGCCGGGATCGTCACCGACGCCCGGCCGCCGGAGACGGTCACCGTGGCGCCGGCGCAGCCGGACGCGGTGGCGGGGCCGGAGACGACGTCGCAGTACTGGCCGTCGGCGAGGCCGGTGGTGAACGTGGCGGTGGCGGCGCTGCCGGAGTCGTTGATGCCGATCCAGGCGCGGTCGCCGCGGTGGAAGCCGATGACGTTGCTGTTCACCGCCGTGAAGTCCGAGACGGTCTTGACCGACCGCGCGGCGTTGGCCCAGCCGACCATGCCCTTGATGCCGATGGACTGGGTCAGGCAGTTCCAGGAGCCGCCGCAGACGGTGTCGGTGACGTAGCCGTTGCCGTCGGCCGGCGGGGACTGGTTGCGGTTGGACCAGGAGAAGCTGTCGTAGACCGACGGCTTGCCGTGCGGGTAGGCCAGGGCGAAGTAGTTGGCCAGGGTGTAGTCGCTGCCGTTCTTGTAGGACAGCACGACCCCGTCGCGCTCCAGGTCGTGGTTGGTGACCATGGCGAAGACGTTGGCGCTGGGCGCGTCGAGGTTCCAGCTGCCGACGTTGGCGAGCGTGGAGATCGAGCCCTGGAAGGCGGACTTCAGACCCTTGGCGTACGCGAAGTCGAGCACGTCGCCGTTGCCGATGAAGGCCCGCGCCTTGAGGGCGTCGTTGCTCGCGCCGTCGAAGATCTCCTGGGCGACGTACGGGCGCTTGTTCTCGGCGACGGTGTTGTTCAGCTTGCCGAGGATCGCCGCGAAGTCCTCCTTCTTGACGTGCTTGACGGCGTCCACCCGGAACCCGTCGACGCCGAGGCCGATCATGTCGTTGAGGAAGGCGGCGATCTTGGTGCGGACGCTGTCCTTCTCGGTGTACAGGTCCGTCAGGGACAGCAGCTCGCAGCTGGTGACCTGGGCCTCGTTGTTCCAGTCGTTGATGGTGCCGTTGGTCGGGCAGTTGTCGCCCGGCCGGTGGAAGTCGCCGGTGCCGTAGGGCACCGCGGGGAAGCTGTAGCCGGGGCCGGAGAAGTCGGTGCCGGCGTAGCCGACGACGGACTCCGGGTTGTTCGCGCCAGCCATGTGGTTGACGACCGCGTCGACGTACACGCGTACGCCGGCGTTGTGGCAGGCGGTGACCATGGCCGCGAACTGCGCGCGGTTGCCGAAGCGGCTCTCCAGCTTGTACGACACCGGCTGGTACACCTCGTACCAGGGGTGCACGCCGTCGGCGCTGTTGGGCAGGCTGACCGACTCCTGGGGCGGCGCGACCTGGACCGCGCCGTAGCCGGCGGGGCCGAGGTGGTTGGTGCAGGCGGCGGAGACGGAGTTCCAGTTCCACTCCCACAGGTTCGCCGTCACCTCGCTGTCGTTGAGGGCGACGGCGGCACGGGCGGAGGTGGCGGTGGTGGTGGCGGCAGCGACGATCGCCGGTGTCGCGCCGGCCGCGACGATCGCGGCGGCGAGCAGCAGGCGACTGGCGCGGCCACGGGGGTGTGGCCCTACGGATTCCATGACAGGGGGAACCTTCTTCCGGGGTCGAAGAGGCACTGACGCGTGTGGACGGCCGTCCGGGTAGCGAAACGATGCGGCATACCTGAAAGGGATTGCAAGACCTTGCGGCAAGATTCTTGAAACCCACCGGCAACACCGCCGCCACGTGAACGGTCACACTCCCCCGGAAAGTCGCAGGCCAGCCCCGGACACTCCACTGCGGCGGGTCACCGCGTGAGCACCCAGCGCGCTTCGAAAACCGGGACGCCATTGACGCGCCGCCCGGCCCGACGTAGCTTTCTCCGCAAGAGTTTCCAGCTGCTTTCAGTTCGCCGTTGCCGCGACGTCCCCCTCAGCCGGCCCGCTGCGCCCGGCGCAGCAGCCACGCGGCGAGCAGCCCACCGGCGAGGACGGCAACGGCCCCGACGGTCTGCCCGGCCTCCGACGCGGCCCGGAAGGCGTCGGTGACCTGACCGCGCTCGGCGTCCGTCGCGGCGGCGGCGAGCGCGGCGGGGAACGAGCCGGCGCCGGCCAGCGCGGCGGGCAGCAACGCGGCGAACCGGGCGTTGAGCACCGCCCCCAGCACGGCGACACCGAGGCTGCTGCCGACCTCCGTCATCGTGCCGTCCACCCCGGCGCCCGCCCCGGCCTTCTCCGGCGGGATCGCGCTCATCACCGCCTCCACGATCGCCGGGTTGGCCAGGGCGCAGCCGGTGCCCATCGTGAGCAGCCCGGCCAGCAGCACGGCGTAGCCGTCGGACGGGGCGTGGGTGACCAGCAGCAGGCCCCCGGCGAGCAGCGCCATGCCGACGGCGATGGCGGCGGCCGTGCCCAGCCGGTGGATCAGCCGCGCGGCCACCCCGGCGAGGTTGAGCACGACGATGGACAGCGCGAACGGCACCATCCGCAGCCCGGCCTCCCAGGCGGGGTAGCCCCGGACGAACTGGAGGTGCTGGGTGAGCAGGAACAGCGCCCCGGTCGCGCCGAAGGTGATCAGGACGACGCCGGAGATCGCGCCGACGAAGCGCCGGTTGCGGAACAGGACCATGTCCAGCATGGGGTGGGCGACCCGCAGCTCCCACCGGACGAAGCCGACGAGCAGCAGCGCGCCACCCACGGCCGCGCCGAACACCGGCACGGAGAGCCAGCCCTGCTCCGGGCCGGCGATGATCGCGTACACCACCGCGGTGAGGCCGGCGGTGGACAGCGCCACCCCGCCCAGGTCGAACCGCCCGCCGGCCGGGTCCCGGGACTCCGGCACCAGGGCCGCGCCCGCCGCCAGGCAGAGCAGCACGATCGGGATGTTGACCAGGAAGATCGCCTCCCACGGGAAGTGCGCGAGGATGGCGCCGCCGACGGGCGGCCCGGCCGCGAAGCCCAGCGCGCTCGCCGCGGCCCACACGCCGATGGCCCGGGGGCGCTCGGTGGCGTCGAAGACCTGCATCGCCACCGCCAGGGTGGAGGTGACCAGCAGGGCCCCGCCGACGCCCATCCCGGCCCGGGCGGCGACGAGCTGGCCGGTGGACCCGGCGAGCGCGGCCAGCAGCGAACCCAGTCCGAACAGGACGAGGCCGGCGAGCAGCATGCGGCGGCGGCCGTACCGGTCGACGGCCCCACCGGCGGTGATCAGCAGCCCGGACTGCACCAACGCGTACGCGTTGATGGTCCACTGCACATCGGCGGTGCTGGCCCCCAGTTCGGCGGTGAGCACGGGCACCGCCACGGTGAGCACGGTGTTGTCGAGCACCACGGTGACCTGGGCGAGGCAGAGCACCGCGAGGATCAGCCACCGGGTGCGCAGCGGGCGGGCGAGGGTGCCCAGCGTCGCCGTCACCGGGCGCTCCAGTAGGCCAGCGCGGTGAGCTGGTGCCGGCCGACTCCCAGGGTGCGGCGCAGGTGCCGGGTGATGTCGCGGGTGCTGGCGGCCTCGCAGGCCACCCAGTAGTGGGCGTCGGCGGCGCCGGGCAGGGCCGTCCGGACGGTGTCGACCAGGTGCCGCCCCCCGTCGCGGCGCGGCACCCAGACCACCTCGTGGCAGGGGCGGGCCCGGGACGGCAGCGCCTTCTCGTCGTCGTGGGCGTACTCGACCCAGACCGTCGCGGGCAGGTCGGGGGCGGCGTCGAGCAGGCTGTTGACCGCCGGCAGCGACGCGGCGTCGCCGACCAGGTAGAGGTGGCGCGGGGCGGGGTCGGGCAGCCGGAACGCGCTGCCCTGCACGGTGGCGTCGATGGTGTCCCCGACGCGGGCGGCGCTCGCCCAGCGGGCCGCGCACCCGTCGTGCAGGGCGAACTCCAGGCTGAACCGCCCGGCCGCCGGGTCGGGGTCGACGAGGGTGTAGGCGCGCTGGTGGGGTCGGCCGTCGTCGTCGAACCACAGCCGGATCCACATGGTGGGGTGGACGCCGCACTCGGCGAGCAGGCCGCCGTCGTCGAGGTGCAGGCGCTGGTACCGCCCGCCCACCGACTCGGTCCCCCGCACCGTGAGCCGGAAGGTCCGGCCGCCCATCGCGCGGAGCACCAGGGCTTCCCAGTTCCGTTTCACGCACCCCTCCAGTAAGGTCAGCCTAAGTTAGGGGAGGGTAACCTAAATGACGCTGTTACGGGAGTCGGCCGCACCGCCGACGCGGGCCGCCGGCATCCACCGCGACGCCTGGGGCGTGCCGCACCTGTGGGCCGAGACCGTGGACGACCTCGCCCGCCTGCAGGGGCGGGCCGCCGCGCTGGACCGGGCCTGGCAGGTCGAGGTGGAGCGGTGGCGCTCCGAGGGGCGGCTCGCCGAGCACCTCGGACCGGCCGAGGTCGGCTGGGACCGCTTCGCCCGCCGCGCCCGCCTCGACGACACCGCCCGCAGTTGCTACGCGCGGCTCGACCCGGCCACCCGGCGCTGGGTCGCCGCGTACGCCCAGGGGGTCAACGACGGGCTGGCCGAGGGGGCCGCCGCGGCACCGGAGTTCGCGGCGGCCGGCTGCGCCCCCGGCCGGTGGCGGCCCTGGTCACCGCTGGGGGTCTTCCTGGTGCAGCACGTGCTGTTCTCGACCTTCCCCAACAAGCTGTGGCGCGCCCACGTCACCGCCACCCTCGGCCCGACCGCCGCCACCCTGTTCGACGCCGAGCCCCCCGCCGGTTCGGGCAGCAACGCCTGGGTGACGCCCGCCGACCCGGTCACCGGCCGCGCCCCGGTCGTCGCCGGAGACCCGCACCGCATCCTCGAACTGCCCGGCATCTACCACCAGGTGCGCCTCGCCTGCCCCGAGTTCGACGTGCTCGGCTTCGCGTTCCCCGGCGTGCCGGGCCTGCCCCACTTCGGCCACGCCGGCGACGTGGCCTGGGCCGTGACCAACGCGATGGCCGACTACCAGGACCTCTACCGCGAGCGGCTGCGCCGCGAGGGCGACCTGGTCTGGGTCCGCGAGGCCGACGGCTGGGCGCCGGCCCGCCGCCGGGTCGAGACCATCGGGGTACGCGGCGGCGAGCCGGAGCCCGTCGAGGTGATCGAGACGGCCCGGGGGCCGGTGGTCGACCACGACCGGCACACCGGCGAGGCGCTCAGCCTGCGCACGCCCAGCCGCGTCGCGCAGCGGCTCGGCTTCGACGCGCTGCTGCCACTGCTGCGGTCGCGGACCGTCGACGACGTCGCCACCGCGCTGCAGGCCTGGGTAGAGCCGGTCAACAGCGTGCTCGTCGCCGACCGGTCGGGCGCGGTCACCCAGCTCGTCGCCGGCCTGGTGCCGGTGCGCGACGACCGGTGCCGCCAGGAACCGGTGCCCGCCTGGGAGCCGCGCTACCGCTGGAGCGGCGAGTACGCGCCGCTGCCCCGCACGGCGGTCACCGGGCCCACGGCCTGCGCCAACGACCGCCGGCCCGACGTGGCGGCGCTGGGCCGCGACTTCGCCCCGCCGCACCGGGCCCGCCGCATCCGCGCCCTGCTCGCCGAGGGCGCCGAACCGGCGGCCGTGCACATGGACACCCGGCTCGACGCGGGCGTGCTGCGCGGCGTCCTCGGCCGGCTCGGCCCCGCCGCGCTCACCGGTCCGGCCCGCGACCTGCGGGACCGGCTGGCCACCTGGGACGGGCGGATGGCCGCCGACAGCGTCGACGCCGCCGCGTACGCCGCCTGGCGGGCGGCCCTGGCCCGGGGGCTACACGAGCACCGGGCGCTGCGCCCGCTGCGCTCCCCCGGCGCGTACGACGAGTTGTTCGGGCCGTGGACGAACCCCCTCGGCCGGATCGGGTACGCCCTCGACGCCGTCGTGGCCGGGCTGCCCCGCCTCGGCGTCGACGTCGACCCCGTGGCCGCCGCCGCGCTGGAGGAGGTGGCCCACGGCGACCCGCCCGGCACCTGGGGGCAACGGCACACCCTGCACCCCGTGCACCTGCCGGTCAGCCCCGAGGTCGACGCGGCGGTGGACGCGATGCGCGCCCGCGTCGCGCTGGGCGGCGACAGCGACTGCGTGCTCGCCACCAGCAGCGTCCCCGGCCTGTCCGACGCCTGCTGGCGCGGCCCGGTCGCCCGGTACGTGTGGGACCTGACCGACCGGGCGGAGAGCCGGTGGGTGGTGCCGTTCGGCGCGTCCGGCCGCCCCGGCGACCCGCACTTCGCCGACCAGTTGCCGCGGTGGGCCAGCGGCGAGCTGATCCCGGTCGTCACCGACTGGCGACTGCTCACCCCCGAGCCCGACGAGCCGCGCCCCGAGCCCGAGAAGAGGAACACGTGACACCCCTGGAGAACCTGCCCGGCCTCGGCGAGCTGTCCCTCGCCACGGTCGACCCGCAGGCCCACGCCGAGCTGCTGCACGGCTGGGTCACCCAGCCCCGGGCCGTCTACTGGGGCATGGGCGGCTACACCGTCGACGAGGTCCGCGAGGTCTACGCCTTCGTCGACGGGCTGGCGACGCACCACGCGTACCTGATCCTGCTCGACGGCGCGCCGGTCGGTCTGTTCCAGACCTACCAGCCCGAGGCCGACCCGGTCGGCGAGCGCTACCCGGTGCGGCCCGGCGACGTCGGCATGCACCTGCTGTTGGCCCCCGGTCGGCGCGCGGGGCGCGACTTCACCGGCGCGGTAGGTCCGGCGCTGGTGCGGTTCCTGTTCCGCGACCCGGCCCGGCAGCGGGTCGTGGTCGAGCCGGACGTGCGCAACGAGCTGGCGCTGCGCCGGCTGGAGCGCTCCGGCTTCACGTTCGACGACGAGATCGACATGCCGGACAAGCGGGCCCGGCTGGCGTTCCTGACCCGGGACCGCTTCGAGGCGCTCTTCCCCGCCCCGCTGCCCGGCTGACGACCTGCGGGCCGGGCGGCGGCGGGCGGCGGGCGGCGGGCGGCGGCGGGCGGCGGGCGGCGGGCGGCGGGCGATGCCGCAGAGCCGGCGCATAGGGAGCTGAGTCATCCACGACATCACCCGCCGCTCCCCGTCCGGGCCGGCCCGGTGCCGACGCGGGCCAAGCCGGGGCGGGGCAGCCGGGGCGGGCCAGCCGGGGCGGGGCGCGGTGATGTCGTCTTCGACTCAGCTCCCTATGCGCCGGGGTGGAGTCACCTCGCCGGGCGGTGCGGCTGGGCGAGCCCGGGACGGCCGGCGGCCGGATCGCGCAGCGGGTCGCCGTCGAGCCAGGTGCGCAGCGCCCACCACCAGCGCACCGTCTGCGGCACCGGCCACCGGCCGCCCGGCTCGGCGAGGGTCGGCGGCATCGCGGTCAGCTCCTGCACCCGGCGCAGCCGGTAGCGCACGGTGTTCGGGTGCAGGTGCAGGGCCTCGGCCGTGCGGTCCAGCCGCTGGCCGTGGTCGAGGTAGGTCAGCACGGTCGAGGCGAGCTGCCGGTGGAACTCGTCGGCCGGGTCGAGGGCCGCCAGCAGCTCCCCGCTGACCAGGTCGGCCAGGGCCGGCTGGGCGGCCAACGCGGTCTCCCCGGCGAGGTCGACCACCCGGTGCAGGCCACGCAGCCCGGCCCGGGACGCGGCGCGCAGGGCGGCCACGCAGAGCCGGTGCAGGGCCGGGGCCTGTGCCAGGGGCCGCGCCGGGGCGGCCACCACGAGCCCGGCCGCGTCGGCGAGGTCGGCGGGCGGCAGCCGTACGCACAGGCCGGCGAGCCGGTCGTCGACGGTGCCGAACAGCGCGCCGCCGCCGCAGAGCTGCCGCTCCACCGCCGCGATCCGGGCCGGGTCGGTCAGCTCGGTGACCACGCAGTGGTAGCGGCCGTCGGGGCGCAGCCCGAAGGCGGCCAGGTCGTCGGGGCGCAGCCCGAGATCGTCCCCGGGGTGCCCGTCGCCCGCCTCGTCGAGCAGCAGCCGACGCAGCAGCCGGTTGCGGGCGTCGCGGCGGGTGCGGGCCAGCTCCAGCTCCGCCGTGTGATGGCCGTCGACCAGGGCGCGCTCCAGCGCGCTTGCGTACCGGCCGAGCTCCAGCAGGGCGTCCAGCAGCGCGGTGTCGGGTATCCCGGCGGCCCGGCCCCGGTCGAGCGCGATCTCGACCACGCGCTGCCGGCCGGCCTGCACCCCGCGCAGCAGGCCGGCGACGGAGACGCCCTGCGCGGCCCGGTCGGCCCCGAGGCGTCGGGCCTCGGCGAAGTCCCGCTCGCTCGGCTCCACCAGCCGTTCGAACGACGCCAGCCCGGCGGTCAGCAGGGCCGCCACGTGCCGACGGTTCTCGGCCGTCGGCAGCCGGGCCACCTCGGGCGAGTGTTCCCGGGCCGCCTCGACCATCTCGTCCACGACCCGCCGGTCGGTCGCCAGCTCGCGCAGCAGCGCGCCGAGGGCCCCGGCCCGCTCCGGCATCCTCATCGGCCCGCTTCCCTCCGCCCCGGCCACTGTGGGCCGTCCACAACGACCCGGCCGGGTTTTGGCCCCCGTGCCCTACCGGGAGTCCGGCTTCGGTTGGTTTCCTTCTGTTACCGCAAAGTAACACCGCACCAGCGCACCGCGGAACGCCACCATCGGTCGCCCCCACCGGCAGGAGCAGCCCATGCCCGCAGCAGCACCGTCCTCCCCGCCCGTCCGCCGCGCCCGCAGGTACGGCGCCCTCGCCGCCGCCCTCGCCGTCGTGGCCACCACCGCGCCGGCCCCGGCCGTCGCCGCCCCCGCCGCGCCGGTGGGCGCCGCCGCCCTGGAGGAGGTGATGTTCGTCGGCAACAACTGGGAGGGCACCGTCGACGTCATCCGCTCCCGGGGCGACTACGCCCGCCTCGGCCGGGTCAACGTCGTGCCCGACAAGCAGCAGCGGCTCTGGGAGATCTACCTCAACCCGATCAAGCTCGCCTTCTACCTGGGCATCCAGCAGGGCCCCGGCGAGGGGCACGACCAGCTCGTCGATGACATGTACACCACGCCGGACGGGACGGCGCTGGTGGCGTCCCGGCCCAGCTTCGCCGACGTCGTCTCGATCGACCTGCGCACCGGCGCGGTGCGCTGGCGGTTCCCCGTCTCCGGGTTCCGCTCCGACCACATGGCCGTCTCCCCCGACGGCACCCGCGTCGCGGTCTCGGCGTCCACCTCGGACACCGTGCACGTGCTCGACATCAACACGGGCAAGCAGGTGGGCTCGTTCGGCACCGGCGACACCCCGCACGAGAACATCTTCACCGACGGCGGCCGGCACATCTGGAACATGTCCATCGGGGACGTCAACAGCTCGCTCGACGCCCCGTCGCAGGACTGGACCAAGGGCGACCGGAAGATCACCATCGCCGACGCGACCACCTTCGCGAAGGTCAAGGAGATCGACATGCGGCCCCGGCTCGACGCGTACGGCCGCAGCGACCTCTCCGACGCCGTCCGGCCGGCGGTCTTCACCCCCGACGAGAGCAAGCTCTACTTCCAGGTGTCGTTCTTCAACGGCTTCGTCGAGTACGACGTGGCCGGCGACCGGGTCACCCGGGTCGCCACGCTGCCGAAGAACCCGAACACCACCGAGGACCGCACGAAGTGGGTCAACGACTCGCGGCACCACGGCATGTCGATCAGCCCGGACGGGGCGAAGCTCTGCGTCGCCGGGACGATGGACGACTACACCACGATCGTCGACCGGTCCACCCTCACCCCGGGTCCGCTGGTCACGGCCAGCAAGCCGTACTGGGCGACGGTGAGCGGCGACGGCCGCGACTGCGTCATCTCGGAGTCGGGCGCCGACCAGGTCACCGCGATCAGCTTCGCCACGGGCCAGAAGGTGGTCAGCGTGCCCGTCGGCGACCACCCGCAGCGGGTGCGGATCGGGCACCTCCCCGCCGGCTGGACCCCGCCGGCCGCCCGGTAGTCCCCCGCGCGGCTGCGGCCCGGCCGGTGATCCGGCCGGGCCGCAGCCGTCTGCCCGTGGTCAGCCGCCGAGGCTGGTGGCGGCCGAGGCGATCGCGGAGGCGAAGTAGCTCACCTGCGTGTAGACGCCCGGGTAGTTGGGGCGGGCGCAGCCCTCACCCCAGCTGACGATGCCGACCTGGATCCAGGCGTTGGTGGCGTCGCGGCGGAACATCGGGCCGCCCGAGTCGCCCTGGCAGGTGTCCGTGCCGCCGGAGGCGTAGCCGGCGCAGATCTCCTCGGCCGGGATGATGTCGCCGCCGTAGTTGGTGCTGCAGACGGAGTCGCTGACGAACGGCACGGTGGCCTTGAGCAGGTAGCGCTGCTGCGCGCCGCCCTCGCGCGCCGCGCCCCAGCCGGCGACGGTGAAGGTGCCGCTGTCGTACGCGCCGGTGGTGGCGATGGGCAGGGTGGCCAGGCCGGTGACCGGGGTGGCCAGGCGGATCAGCGCCCAGTCCTTGCCGTTGCCGGTGTAGCCGGGCGCGCGGTAGACGTAGTTGGACCGGACGGTGATCCGGCTGGCCGACTGGAGGTCGACCACGCCGAGCGTGGCGGTGATGCTGGTGTTGGCGCCGGTGCGGCCGACGCAGTGCGCGGCGGTGAGGACCAGGGTGGGGCTGTAGAGCGAGCCGCCGCAGCCCATGGAGAGCCGCACCATGAAGGGGAACTCGCCCTGTGCGGCGGGCGTGCCGCCGACGACGTTCGGGGTGACCGTGGCGTCGCCCGCGGCGGCGGCGGGTGCGGCGAGGGTGAGGCTGCCCGCGGTCACCGCGGCGAGCGCGGTGGCCAACAGGCCGGTGAGGGTGCGCCAGCGAACCATGTGTTCCTCCGCATCATCTGCGGCGCCCCGGGGGTGACGCGCCGCCTTCGGATGACGCGAATCATATTTAGCAACGTCGATTACTAATCATCCTCACCTGGTCATACGACGGTGCTATCGCGGCGCTCAGCCGGCACCGAAGCAGACGAAGGCCGCCGCCGTGGCCAGGCCGGCGCCGTCGCCCGTCGCCACGAACGCGGCCTGGGCGTCGGCCAGGGCGCGCGCCGGCCGCGCACCCTGGCGCATCCTGCGGTGCAGGTCGAGCATCAGCGCGGTGGTGGGCTCGGCCGGCACCGGCAGCACGGTGGCCACCAGGCAGCGGGCGCCCCGGGCCAGCAGCACCGCCGTGAAGCCCATGACCTCGTCGCCGGGGCGTACCCCGGACAGCCCCGAGTCGCACGCGGACAGCACGACGCAGCCGGGTGGCCGGGGCAGCCGCTCCAGCTCGTACGCCAGCAGCGGCCCGTCGGCCAGCTCCAGGCGGGAGAAGAGCGGGTTGTCGGCCCGGAACGTGCCGTGCGCGGCGATGTGGGCCAGCGCCGCACCGTCCAACGCGGCGGTCAGCGCGCCGGCGGTGGCGTCCGCCCCGGTGAACACCCGCGCGCCCGGCAGCACGCCGGCGAGCTGGCGTACCTCGGTCTGCGCCGCCGGCAGGCGCGGGCCCGCCGCCAGCACCGGCGGCCCGTCCGGCGCGTCCCGGCGGTCCGCGACCAGCCAGGCCGTGGCCGAGGGGGCGACGGTGACCGGCCGGCCGGCGCAGCTGGGCAGGCCCGACCACGGCACGGCGTGCAGGGCCCCGATCGGGACGACGACCAGGGGGCGGTCGCCCAGGTGCCGGCGCAACGGGTCGAACAGCTGCCGGTCCAGCGCCGCCGCCGCGTGCGCCACGCCGGCCCGCACGCCGGCCGAGTCGCCGGTGGTGACCAGCCGACGCAGGCCGAACCGGAGCAGCCGGGCCCGGTTCGCCGCCTCGGCGAGCGGGCCGAGGTCGTGCAGGGTCGCCCGACCGTCGCGGACCAGCACCGCCCGCAGCCGCTCCCCGTGCGCCACCAGCTCGACCAGCACGCGCGGGCCGAGCCGCCCGGCCAGCGTCGACACGCCGGGCGGGGACGCCACGGCCCCGCCGCCCGGCACCCGCCGGGACAGGTCGCGGATGTGCTGCTCCAGCCGGGCCTGCCGGCCCCGCAGCGCGTGCGCCGGCCGGCCGGCGAGCAGGGTGTCCTCCAGCAGGCTGCTGACCAGCCGCAGCTCGGTGAGCGCGGCGAACAGGTCCGGGTCGGCCGGCGGCAGCGCCGCCCGGGTGCGCACCGCGCTGGCCCGCCACCGCTCCGCCCAGGCCAGCACCCGAGCCGGGGCGCCCGAGCGGACCGCGATGTCGAGGCCCTCGGCGGCCAACTCCTGCCCGTACGCCCCGCTGTGCGCCCGCAGCTCGGTGGCGCCGAGCGAGGCCCGGTGGCTGTCCAGCACGGCCAGCCCACGGCGCAGCGCCCGCGCCGCAGCCCGGTCGTCCCCGGCGAGCCGGTGCGACAGCGCCAGGGCGTACCACCCCTGGGCGCGGCCGGGCGCGGTGCCCCACCGGCGGGCGCGGGCCGCCGCGTCCAGCAGGTCCGCCGCACGGTCGGTGCGGCCCAGCGCGGCGGCCAGCCGGCCGGCGTCGATCCGCGTGGTCAGCGCGGGGCCGGGCCACCCGGTCGCGTCGAGCTGACCGGCGGTACGCACCAACGCCGTCAACAGGGCCGCCGAGCGGGTGCCCCGGCGGAACTCGGCGCGCAACTCCACGTGCCGGGCGAAGGCGGCCCAGGTGCGGCGGCCCTGGCGGCGGAACCGGGCCCGCGCCTGGGCTGCCGTGCCGGTGGCGGTGTCCAGGTCGCCGGCGAGCAGCGCCGCCCTGGCCCGGGCCAGCAGCGCCTCGGCGAGGTCGGAGGCCATGCCCCGGCGGTTCAGCTCCCGCACGGCCACGGCGGCGACCTCGACCGCCTCGTCGAGCAGGGGCACCGACAGCAGCAGCTCGAAGCGGTCCAGCAGCAGCGCCGGCCGGGGCACGGCGAGACGCCGGTATTCCCGTTCGACCTCGGCGAAGCAGCGCAGCGCCCCCACCGTGTCGCCGCGCTGGCCGGCCGCGATGCCCAGGTTCCAGCGGGCGTCGGCGGCCGCGAGGTCCAGCCCCAGCCCCTCGAAGATGGCCGCCGACCGGGCGAGGTCGTCGTCGCGGCCCCGCGCGCCCCGGTGGGCGTTGAGCAGGCCCCGGTTGTTGCGGGCCCGGGCCTCCAGCAGCCGGTCGCCCTCGCGCTGGGCGATGTCGACGGCGAGCGAGTAGTCGCGCACCGCCTCGTCGTAGCGGCCCCGGTAGTGCAGCACCACGCCCCGCTGCATCCGGGCCCGCCCGGCGTCGGCGCCGGTGAGCTGCGGCAGGGCGGCGGTCACCGCCCGCAGCGCCGCGGCGGTGCGGCCGGCGTTGGCCAGCACGTAGCCGAGGCTCATCCGGGCCAGGGCCCGCACCCGGGGCGTCGTGGCGGCCCGTTCCGCCCGGCGCAGGTGCCGCAGCGCCCCGGGCAGGTCGTTGAGCTCCCGCAGGGCCAGGCCGATCGCCCGTTCGGCGGTGGACCGCTCGTCACCGGCGACGGCGCGACCGGCGGCGAGCACCCGCTGCGCGATCGCGATCGCCTCGCGGGGATAGCGCTGCACGGCGTCGAGCGCGGACTGGGCCGCGCCGGCGGAACCGGCGCTGTCGGCCATGACAGACAGCGTTCCCGATGGACCCGGCCACCGTCAATCCGGGGTCCGACAGTGGAAATTGCCGGCATTGGACCGCCCATTCCTCCAATTGACTTTCAACTATGCTTTGGAAGAATCGACAGCGCCCCGACGTGCTGTCGCACCGGGACACCGCCGACCGCGCACGTCGCGACCGCCTGGAGGACCGGTGCTTCCTGACCGCCCCCGCACGCCACCGCCCGCCGGTCGACTGTCCCGGCGCGGGCTGCTCACCCTGGCCGCGTGCGCCGCGGCGGTGCCGCTCGGCGACGTGCTGCGACCGGCCGCCGCCACGGCCGAGGGCACCGACGACGACGCGTACCAGAAGGCGTTCTCCGCCGCGCTGGCCGCCGACCCCGACGTGCGGCGCTTCACCACGCAGGGCCGGGAGTTCCTCTACCGTCCCCGGCAGCTGCTCGCCGCCAACAGCGACGTCCAACGGGTCCTGTCCTGGCTGCGCTCGCGCGGGCACCAGGTGAGCGTCGGGGCCGGCTTCGCCGGCGTCACCCGCCTGCTGTTCGCCAAGGAGACCGACGTGCCGGCGGTGGTGACGGCGCTGCGCGACCCGAAGCAGTGGCCCGGCCAGCAGGTCCCCAGGGTGCAGCCGCACCACGTGCTGCTTGGCCTGGGCAACATCATGGGCAACCCCGGCAGCCCGCCCCGGGCCGCGGCGGCGCTGCCGCCGCCGGACCCGGCCCGCCTCGGCGAGGGCGCCGGCGTCACCGTCGGGGTCTGCGACACCGGGATCTGGCAGCAGGCCGGCGCCTGGCATCCCCAGTGGCTCGGCGGCAGCTACCTGCCGGAGGCCGACGACCTGGACGCGCTGTACGTCTCCGGCACCACGCTCGCCCCGCAGGGCGGGCACGGCACCTTCGTCGCCGGGGTCGTCCGGCAGGCCGCGCCAGGGGTGCGGGTGGACCCCGAGCAGGCGTTGAACCCCACCGGCGTCGGCGACGAGGCGATGCTGGTGGCCGCCATGTCCCGCCTCGGGTCGCAGGTGTCCGTGGTCAACCTGTCCCTCGGCGGCTTCACCCAGGACGACGTGCCCCCGCTACCGCTGGTCAACGCCGTGGCCGCGCTGCCGGCGCAGACCGCCGTGGTGGCCGCCGCCGGCAACGCCGGCAGCAGCCGCCCCGCCTGGCCGGCCGCCCTGGAACGGGTGCTCGCCGTGGCCGCGGTGTCCCGCGACGGCGGGGTCCTCGTGCCGGCGTCCTACAGCGGCTTCGGCCCGTGGGTCGACGCCTGCGCCCTCGGCGAGCGCGACAGCACGTACGTCGAGGGCCAGCTGCCGCTGCCGGGGCGGCCGACCCAGGTGTTCCACGGCTTCGCGACGTGGGCCGGCAGCTCCTTCGCCACTGGCCACGTGTCCGGTAGGCTCGCCGCGATGATGACCGCCGGTGGCCTGAGCGCCGACGCGGCGCGCCTCGCGCTGCTGGCCAACCCCCGCTGGCATCCCGACTACGGGGTGCTCGTCGCATGAGCCGCGCGACGGGCCACGGGGAGGCGCGGTGACCGACGTGACGGCGACGCGCCTGGTGGCGGCGGCCTCCGGTGGGGACGAGGCGGCCTGGGCGGAACTGGTGCGCCGCTACACGCCGCTGGTGGTGGCGGTGATCCGGGCCCACGGGATGAGCCGCGCCGACGCCGCCGACGTCAACCAGACCGTGTGGCTGCGCCTGGTGGAGCGGCTCGACCAGCTGCGCGACCCGGAGGCGCTGGCGGCCTGGTTGGCGACCACGACCCGGCGCGAGTGCTACCGGCTGTCCCGCCTCGACCGCCGCATGCGGCCCGTCGACCCGTACGACGACGCGCTCGACGCCCGGCACGGGTCGCTGGTGGACGCGGTGACGCCCGACGAGGAGCTGCTGCGGGCCGAACGGCGGCAGGCGCTGCGGGAGGGCTTCGCGCAGCTCCCGCCCCGCTGCCAGCACCTGCTGGCGCTGCTGACGGCCGACCCGCCGGTCAGCTACCGGGAGATCGGCGAACGGCTGGGCATGCCGGTGGGTAGCATCGGCCCGACCCAGGCGCGCTGCCTGCGCAAGCTGCGCGCCTGCCCGGCGCTCGCCCCGTTCGTCGGGGTGCGCCGTGGCCTGGAGACGAGCGGGGGTGAACGCGATGGCGCCGTGGCCGCCGGCCGATGACGACGCCCTGACCGTGGAGCTGGGCGCCGCGCTGTGGGACACCGGGCCGGTCCCGGAGGAGTTCCTGACCGCGGCGCGGGCGGCGTTCGCCTGGCGGACGGTCGACGCCGAGCTGGCGGTCGCCGAGCTGATGTTCGACTCGGCGTGCGACGCCGAACCGGCCGGGCTGACCCGCTCGGGCGGCTCCGCGCGCACGTTGTCGTTCCGCAGCGGGCAGGTGGTGCTGGAGATCGAGGTGACCGAGGCCGGCATCGTCGGCCAGCTCTCCCCGCCCCGGGGCGGCCGGGTCACCGCCCGCACGGCCACCGGCCCCTACGACGAGTCGCCGGTCGACGAGGTGGGCTTCTTCTCGCTGGGCGCTCCCCCGACGGGCCCGGTCCGGCTGTCGGCCCGCGCCGACGGCTACGCCGTCGCCACCGACTGGGTCAGCCTGGGCTGACGCCCGTGACGCAGCGGGGAGCACGGCCCACCGAGGCCGCGAATCAGCGCATGGGGAGCTGAGTCGGTCACGACATCAACCCGGCCGGAATCACGGCGGCCCGCTTGATGTCGTGACCGACTCAGCTCCCTATGCGTCGAGAAGGGGAGCCACCGGCTGGTGGGCTCCGGCCGGCCGACGCCCGAGGGCACCGGCCGGCCGGAGCTCGGCTCAGCGCAGGCCGGACTCGATGGCCTCGATGATCCGGGGCCGCAGCTCGGCCGCGCGGATGACGGCGTCGACGGAGCCGACCTCGACCGCGCGCTGGATGTTGTGCACCCGGTCGAACTCGGCGGCGACCTCGCCCAGCTTCTCCGCCCGCACCGACGAGCGCAGCTCGTCCAGCTCGGCGGTCAGGGCGGCCCGCTCGGTGCCGGAGGCCGCCGCGACGCGGGCCTCCAGGTCCCGCACCCGCGGGTCGGCGGCGGTGCGGGCGTTGACGTCGCCGGAGAAGACCACGGCCGCGGCGGGCGCGCCGCCGAGCACCGACGCGAACGAGCCCTCCAGCGCCAGCACGGTCATGTTCGGGTTCAGCGCCTTGGAGAAGACGACGAACGCGCCGCCGTGGTAGCGGGAGATCACGCAGAACACGATCGGCCCGCGGAAGTTGACGATCGCCCGGCCGATCTCCGCGCCGTACTCCAGCTGGAGCTTGCGCATCGACTCCGGCGAGCCGTCGAAGCCGGACAGGTTCGCCAGCACCACGAGGGGCCGGTTGCCGCTGGCCGCGTTGATCGCCCGCGCGGCCTTCTTCGACGAGCGCGGGAACAGCGTGCCCGCCGTGTAGGTGTCCGGGCCGTCGGTGGGCGGGAAGCCGCGCCGGGGCACCGACCGCGACTCGATGCCGAGCAGGCACACCGGCATGCCGCCCAGGTGCACGTCCTGCACCACCGCGGTCTCCGCGTCGGCCATCCCCGCCCAGCGCTCCAGCACCGGGTGGTCCTGGTCGGACAGGGCCCGCATGACGCTGCGGATGTCGAACGGCTTCTTGCGGTCGGGGTTGGCCTCGGCGGAGAAGATCTCGCCGACCGTGGTGAAGTCGCTGCCCGCCATGACGTGCGGGAAGCCCGAGACGTCACGGTCGACCGGGTCGGTCGTGGTCGCCCGGCGCGGCCCGGACTCGCCGGGGGCGACGTACGTGTGGTCGTAGTGCGCCATCAGCACGTCCCGCGCGGCGGTCAGGTTCGGCGCCCAGTACTGCGCCTGCCCGTTCGGGCCCATCACCCGGTCGTAGCCGCCGATGCCGAAGTTATCCTCCGCCGAGACGCCGCCGGAGAAGTCGAGCGACTGCTTGCCGGTGAGCACCATCGCCGAGTCCGGCGTCATCACCAGGACGCCCTTGGTGTGCATGAGCATCGTCGCCTCGGCGTTCCAGTACGGCTGCGCGCCGACGTTGATGCCCGCGACCACGATGTTGATCTCGCCGCCGTCCTGGGTGAACTCGACGATCCGCTTGAGCGCCGCGGCCACCCAGTCCATGTTCTCCGTGCCGGACTCCATGGAGATCCGCGCGCCGGAGGACAGCGCGTACCACTCCAGCGGGACCCGCATCGACTCGGCCAGGTCCAGCGCGGCGATCACCCGCCGGCACTCCGGCTCCGACAGCGCGCCGAGCGACTTCGTCGGGTCGCCGAGCAGCACGACCCGGGTGACGCCCTCCGGGTAGCGCGTCGTGCGGGTGGTGACCACGCCCGCGACGAGCGCCGCGCGGTTGCGGCCCCGGGGCCGGTCCACCGGCACCAGCGCGTGCCGCTCGTCGAGGTCGTGCTCGACGAACTCGCCGAGCAGACCGGTCAGCTCGTACGGGTAGACCGTGTTGCGGCTGGCCGCCCGCAGCACCTTCTGCCGGTAGTCGTCGAGCGGCTCGACCGGCTCGTCCGACGGCTCGCCGACGGTCAGCTCGGCGGCGCCGGTGGCGTCGAAGGAGACCCGCACGGCGATCTTGGTCAGCTCGCCGGTGTCCCGGTCGCGCTGCCGCGCGATGAACAGGATCTCCTCCAGCCCGGCGCCGGCGGTCGTCGGCAGCACCCGCCCGGCGATCATCTCCAGCTCGGCGCGGGTGATGTCGCTCGGCGGCCAGACGTAGACCACGATCCGGTTGGTGTTGACCCGCTTGTTCGACGGCCGCCGCGACTGCGCGCGCCGGATCGAGTCCAGGCAGGTGGCGACGGTGTCCTCGGCCGTCGGCAGCGACACCAGCCGACCGTCGTGCTCGCGCAGCTCGGTCAGGTCACGCACCTGCGCGAACGCGACGAGACGCTCGTCGGACGGGTTCTCCCGCGCCACGCACCGGAAGAGGTAGACCTCCTCGTCGGAGGACGGCAGCCGGGTGAGATCGAACTTGCGCAGCCGCTCCAGCTGCATCCGCTGGGCGATGTACGGGTGCAGGAAGCGGACCAGCCGCTCCTCGGCCATCCCGGTGGTCGACGGGCGGAACGTGAAGTGGTGGTGCATCACCGCGCCGCTGCGGCCGGCGACGGTGGCGGTGATCCGGCGGACCTGGGCGGGCAGCGGGTAGGCCCCGATGACCTCGTGCAGCGCCGCCGCCATCGCGTCGGAGTCCTCCGGCTGCCGCTCCCAGGCGAGGTAGACGTCGGCGTCGACGGCCTCCTCGCCGCCGGCCAGCTCCGCCAGCCCGCGCAGCGCGTCCCCCAGCGCCTCGAACCGCACCGCCGCGGAGACCACCCGCGAGTCGGCCCGGTCGGCGACGACGAACGTGCAGCCGGCGACGGAGCTGGTGCGTACGCCGGTGAGGCCCTTGTTGCCGTAGTAGCGGCGGGTCAGCACCTCCAGCATCACCGCGTTGTCGAGGTGGTCGCGGACCAGCCGCTGGCCGAGCAGCCGCACCAGCGGCTCGGTGCTGCGGACCATCTCGGCGACGCGCTCGGCGCGGTCCGGCGCGTCGGGGTGGGCGTCGAGGTGGCGCAGGTGCCGGCGCACGGCGGCGTAGACGCGGGCGCGGTTGCGGCGCAGCAGCGGCTGGCCCAGCCAGGCGAACACCACGCCGCGCGCGAGGTCGGCGACGACGGGGAAGCGGACCTGCGTGGCGGCCACCAGCCGTTCCAGCGCGAGGCCGGCGGGCTCGCGCAGCACGTCGTCCGGCGGGGGCTCGCGCAGCCACTCGCGCAGCAGCGTCGCGACGACCGTGGCGTCGGCGGCGGCGCGCTGCTGGGCGAGGAAGATCCGGAACACGGCGGCCTCGAGCGCGGGCGTGCGCTCCAGCTCGGTGACGCCGTAGTGCCCGAGGGCCTTGGCGAGCTTGGCCTGGAACGTCTCCGGCAGGCCGGCGCGCTCGACGTCGAGGCACTGCAGGTAGGTGTGGAAGTATTCGCGGGCGCTGAAGACGTGGCCGTCGCCGTCCTCGCCGGCCGGCCGGTTGCGGCTGAGCTCGGCGAGGTCGGCGAACACGTCGACGAGCCCGAACTCCTCGGCCAGCGGCCGGTAGCCCTCCTCGGCGGCGGCCCGGCGCGCGACCAGGTAGTCGTCGAGCACCCGGCGGTCGTCGTGCGGGTCGACGTCGAAGCCCAGCAGCAGGCTGCGCAGGTCCTCCTGGCCGCGCGTGGCGCGCTCGCGCGCCGGGATCGTCGCGGCGGCGGCGGGCAGGTCCAGCTCGACGGCCGGACCGGACGAGGTGTCCTCGGCGGCGTCGTCGTCGGCGAGGGGTTCCAGCCGCAGCAGCGGCGCGCCGGTCTCCACCTGGCTGCCGACGGAGACGGCGCACTCCTTGAGCCGCGCCCGGAACGGCGCGCGCAGCACCGTCTCCATCTTCATGCTCTCCAGCACGAGCACCGGCGCGCCCGCCTCGACCTCCGCGCCGACCTCCAGCGGCGTGGCGACGACCAGCGCGGGGGCGGGCGAGCGGACGACGCCGCCCTCGTCGCGGCTGACCCGGTGGGTCACCCCGTCGACCTCGACCAGGTGCACCGGCCCGTGGGTGCCGGTGAGCAGGCGGTAGCGCGTGCCGTTGACGGCGATCTGCCCGGTGTGCCGGTCGAAGCGGTCGAGCTCGACGTCGGCGGTGCGCACGCCGTCGCCGGCCTCGATGCCGACGCGGAACCGGTGCGCGCCGACGCGCGCCACCCGGACCCGGTAGCCGACGCCGCGCAGCTTCAGGTCCAGCGGCCGGCCGCTGGCGTGCTGCACCTGCGGGCGCCCGCCGAACGCCGTCGACAGGAGCCGCTGCCGCTCGGCGCGCTCCTCCTCCTCGTACGCCTCGATGGCGGCGGCGGCCAGCGCGACGGCGGAGTGCCGGTGCGTCACGAGCCGGCCCTCGCCCCGGACACGGTCGATCCAGCCGGTGTCGGCGCTGGCGTCGATCACCTCGGGCTGGTCGAGCAGGTCGAGCACGAAGCTCTTGTTCGTCGCGCCGCCCTCGATGATCACGGTGGTCTCCGCCATGGCGCGGCGCAGCCGGCCGAGCGCCTCGTGGCGGTCGCGGCCGTACGCGATGATCTTGGCGATCATGGAGTCGAAGTCGGCGGGGATGGTGTCGCCCGCGCTGACGCCGGTGTCGACCCGGATGCCGGGCCCGGCGGGCAGGTCGAGCCGGGCGATGCGGCCCGGGGAGGGGGCGAAGTCGCGGTCCGGGTCCTCGGCGTTGAGCCGGGCCTCGATGGCGTGCCCGCGCTCGACCGGCGGCGCGCCGTCGAGCCGGCCGCCGGAGGCCACGTGCAGCTGCGCCTTGACCAGGTCGAACCCGCAGGTCACCTCGGTGATCGGGTGCTCGACCTGCAGCCGGGTGTTGACCTCCAGGAACGCGAAGAGCCGGTCGCCGGGGTGGTAGAGGAACTCGACGGTGGCGGCGCCCCGGTAGCCGACCGCGACGGCGAGGCGCTCGGCCGACGCCTTGAGCTCGGCGGCCTGCTCGGGGCTGAGCACCGGCGAGGCCGACTCCTCGATGACCTTCTGGTTGCGCCGCTGCACGGAACAGTCGCGCACACCCAGCGCCCACGCGGTGGCGCCGTCGGCGATCACCTGCACCTCGACGTGCCGGGCGCCGGTGACGAGGCGCTCCAGGAACACGACGCCGCTGCCGAACGCGCGCGCCGCCTCCTGGCTGGTGCGCTCGTAGGCGTCGGCCAGCTCGGCGGAGCTGGTGACCACCCGGATGCCGCGCCCGCCGCCGCCCGCCGTGGCCTTGAGCATCAGCGGGTAGCCGATCCGCTCCGCGGCGGCCAGGGCGTCGTCGAGGGTCTCGACCGCGCCCCGGCTCCACGGCGCGACCGGCACGCCGACCTCCTCGGCGATCAGCTTCGCGCCGATCTTGTCGCCGAGCTTGCGCATGGCGTCCGCGCTCGGCCCGACGAAGGTGACGCCGACCCGCTCGCACAGCTCGGCGAACGCCGGGTCCTCCGCGACGAAGCCCCAGCCGACCCACGCGGCGTCGGCCCCGGTCTCCACCAGGGCCCGCTCCAGGGTCTTCAGGTCGAGGTACGGCCGCGCCGAGGCGGGGCCCAGGTCGTACGACAGGTCGGCCTCGCGGACGAAGGTGGCCGCGCGGTCGACGTCGGTGTGCAGGGCGACGGTCTCGATCCGTGTCCCGGTCTCGGCGGCCAGGTCCCGGACGGCGTGGATGAGCCGCATCGCGGCCTCTCCACGGTTGACGATGGCGACACGACTGAACACCGACCCAGCCCTCCTGTAGACCGACGACGGGCGCACGCGACACTGCGACCCCGGCAGTGTTCACCCTTCCGTCTACGGGGCGGCTGCGCCATGTCGCAGACAGCGCAGGCTGCGCGGCCGACGTTGTAGGAAACCACCAAAGACCGTTGGCCGCACACGCCTAACCAGGGCACTCGCCGGGCGGTCCCGCCGGCGGCGACCACGGCCACGGGACGTCCCGGAAGGCCGCCTCGACGAGCAGGGCCTCCACGGCGCGCAGGAACGCCTCGGCCCGCTGCGGCGGCAGGTAGCGGGTGTCCACGGTCACGGACAGCTCGACCGCGCCGGGGGCGTCGAGCACCTGGAGGCGGCAGCGCCAGCTGAACGCCTCCAGCTCCTCCACCCAGCGGAACGCGCTGCGCTCCGCCGCCGCCCGCAGCGTCGCCTCGTCCCAGCCGGCGGGGTCGGCACCGGCGTCGTGCGGCAGCCGGATGTCGTTGAGGTAGCAGAACGGGGCCAGGGCGGTGTGGTAGTCGAGGCCCCGCGCGGCGAATGCGCGTTCCAGCTCCCTCGGGTCGTAGTAGGCGTGCCGGTAGGCGTCCAGCGACGCCGTGCGGGCCCGGGTGAGCAGCTCGGCGAAGGCGGGCCGGTCGGCCAGGTCGATCCGGCAGAGCCCGATCTGGTTGAGCTTGCTGATCGCCCCGTCGTACTCGGGCTGGAAGCGGTTGTTGACCATCGTGAACACGCCGCAGACGTCGCCGCCGCCGTCGGCGGCGAGCACGGCGGCCGTGGCCGCGAGCAGGACCGTGGCGTTGCTGACCCCGTGCCGGGCGGCGACGAGCCGGGCCGCGTGGTGCACGGCCGGCGAGACCAGCGATCCCCGGCGGTAGCGGGGGGTCAGGCCGGGGCCGACCGGGTCGAACAGGCCCACGGTGAGGTCGGGGAAGTGCCGCGTCCAGTACGCCACCGCCCGGTCGCCCCGGCGGCGTTCGCCGTCGCCCTCCCGTTCGGCGATGTCGAGCGACTGGGGGCCCGCCGGGGTGGGCACGGATCCCCGCAACACGAGCATCCGCAGGTCGCGCAGCACCGTCTCGGCGGCATGGAAGTCCACCGTGGAGTGGCTGAAGACCAGCACGACCTGGCGTACCCGGTCGTCGACGGTGACCACCGCGGCCCGCATCGGCCACTCGGCGGCGTGGTCGAAGCGGGGGTCGCCCAGCCGCGCGGCCAGCGCCGAGGCGGCGGCCCGGCCGTCCGGATCCGCCGCGGCCGACGCCACCGGGTGCACCAGCACGGGCAGCCGGCCCGCGCCGGTGGCCGACTGGTACAGCTCGCCGTCGACCGAACGGACCCGGGTGCGCAGCGACTCGTGCCGCCGCACCAGCGCCGCGACGGCCCGCACGGCCCGCGCCACGTCGACGTCGGCGCGCCGGGACACGGCCAGGATGCGGCGCAGGTTGAGCACGCTGTGGCGCGGTGACTCGAACACCTCGACGGCCCGCCACATCGCCCGTTGGCCCCAGGTGAGCGGGCCGGTCGCGTCCCGGCCGCCGGTGAACTCCGCGTACGCCAGCTCCTCGTCGGCGGCGGCCGGGAGCACGGCAGGCGGCGGCACCGGCGGGGGTGCCGCCGGGGCGGGCGACGGCCAGGGCACCTCGGCGAACGCGGCCTCCACCAGCAACTCCTCCAACTCGCGCAGGAACACCTCGACCGCGTCGAGGGCGACGTGCCGGGTGTCGGCGCTCAGGGTGAGCCCCACCCCGCCCGGGGTGTCGACCACGTGGGTCAACAGGTGCCAGGAGGACCGGCTCAGCCCGGCCGTCCAGGAGAAGGCGCTGCGCGCCGCGGCGGCCCGCAGCTCGCCCCGGGTCGCCTCCGGCGCGGCGGCCGGGCCGCCGACGGGCAGCCGGACGTCGTTGAAATAGTAGTGGGGCAGGAATGCCGAGTCGTAGTCGCGGCCGCTCGCGGCGAAAGCCGCGCGCAGCGCGGCCGGATCGTAATAGGCGTGCCGCAGGCCGTTCAGCGACGCCTGCCACACGCGGGAGAGCACCTCCGGGAATGCCGGCCGGCCGGTCAGGTCGAGCACGCAGAATCCGATCTGGCCGAGGTTGGCCACGGCATTCGCGTAACCGGCCGGGAACCGATTGTGCGCCATCGGGAAAGCGCCGCAGACCTCCCGGCCGGACCGGGCCGCGGCCAGGGCGCCCACCCCGGCCAGCAGCACCGCCGAGGTGCTGACCCGGTGCCGGGCGGCGATCATCCGGGACGCCACGTCGACGGCCGAGGAGACCAGCACGCCCCGGCGCAGCCGGGGGGTCAGGCCGGGGCCGCCGTCGGGCAGCGGTGCGGCCGGCAGCCGGTCGAACTCCCGCAGCCAGTACGCCACCGTCCGCGCGGAGCGCCGCACGTCGGCGGTGTGCTGGAGCCGGGCCACGTCCGCCGACTGGGGGCCGGGCGGGGTGTCGAGGCGACCGCGCAGCAGGAGCAGCCGCAGGTCCCGCAGCACCACCTCGGCGGCGTGGGCGTCCACCGTCGAGTGGCTGAACACCAGCACGACCTGGCGTACCCGGTCGTCCACGGTGACCACGGCGGCCCGCACCGGCCACTCGGCGGCGTGGTCGAACGCGACGTCGGCGAGCCGGTCGGCAGCGGCGCGGGCGGCGGCCGCGCCGTCGTCCACGCCGGGGACGACCAGCACCGGCAGGTGGCCGGTCGCGGCCTCCTGCTGGCGCGGCTCGCCGTCGACCACGCGGACCCGGGTGCGCAGCGAGGCGTGCCGGCCCACCAGCGCGCCGAGCGCCCGGACGGCGCGGTCGGGATCCGCACCGGCCCGCGCCGAGACCGGCACGACGCGGCGTAGGCTGAGGAACCGGTGGTTGGAGCCGTACCGGGCGTCCGCCCGCCACGTCACCTGCTGCGCCCAGGTCAGCGGGGCGGGCGGGGAGCCGACGCCACGGAACGGCGCGTGCAGCAGGGTCTCGGACGCCCACTCGGCGGGCACGACGACATCGGCGAATCGCATTCCCGACCGTACGACGGGCGGTAGGGCGCGCCGGGTCGGTCGATCGGATTTTCCACAGTGGACCGATCAGACGACGCGATGCTCTGTTTGCAGCATGCAGACTACGTGCTCCTGACCGACCCTGGCGTGTGAGAAGGCTTCCGCGTGACCAATGTTGACGTACCGACGCGGGCCACATACACCCCGCCGAAAACGACGTTCCACCGTTCTGCGGAGAAACCGTCGCTGTCATTCGGCCAGGAGCGGATCTGGTTCACCGAACAGCTGACCCCCGGCACCGCCGCGTACCTCGTGTGGTCGACGACCCGGCTGCGCGGCCCCCTGGCGGTCGAGCTGCTGCGCGCGGCCCTCGACGGCGCCGCCGCCCGGCACGACAGCCTGCGCATGCGGTTCACCGAGAACGCCGACGGCGAACCCGTCGTGGAGGTGCTGCCCGAGGTGCGGGTGCCGGTCACCGTCACCGACGCGCCGTCGCTGGCCGACGCCCGCGAGCAGGTGACCGCCTCCCTGCGGACCCCGTTCGACCTCGGCGCCGCTCCCCTGCTGCGGGCGCTGGTGATCCGCCTCGCCGACGACGACCACGTCCTGCACCTGGCCATGCACCACATCGTCAGCGACGGCTGGTCGCTGGACCTGCTGCTGGGCGAGGTGGCGGCCGGCTACGCCGCGCTGCGCGACGGCGCTCCGCCGCCGGCGGCCCCCACCACGGGGTACGTCGACTACGCCGCCTGGCAGCGCGACCGCCTCGACGGGCCGGCGAGCGGGGACGGGTTCGCGTACTGGACCGGCGCGCTGGCCGGGGTGCCCCCGCTGGAGCTGCCCACCGACCGGCCCCGCCCGGCCGTCCAGTCGTACGCGGGCGGCACGCACCGGTTCACCGTCGACGCCGACCTGACCGACGCGCTGCGCCGGCTCAGCCGCGCGCACCGGGCCACCCTCTACATGACGCTGCTCGCCGGCCTGCAGGCGGTGCTGTTCCGCTACAGCGGCCAGCGGGACTTCGCCATCGGGTCCCCGGTGGCCGGGCGGGTGGTGCCGGAGCTGGAGAACCTGATCGGCCTGTTCGTCAACACCCTGGCGCTGCGCGCCGACCTCTCCCCGGCGGCGGGCCCGCGCGCCGCCGACGCGGGCGCGGGCTCCCCGGCCGGCGACGCTCCCGCCGAGCCGAGCTTCGCCGCCCTGCTGCGGCGCACCCGGGGCACCGTCGTGCGCGCCCTGGCCCACCAGGAGATCCCCTTCGAGCGGCTGGTCCGGGAGCTGAACGTGCCCCGCGACGTCAGCCGCTCCCCGGTGTTCCAGGTGCTGTTCACGCTGCAGAACTACGCCCGCAGCGGCGGCCGGTGGCCGCAGGGGCTGAGCAGCGAGAGCCTCGGCGCGGACGCCGCCACGGCCCGGTTCGACCTGTCGCTGTACGTCAGCGAGACCGCCGACGGGCTGCGCGGCATGTTCGTCTACAACAGCGACCTGTTCGACGCCGAGACGGTCGCCCGGCTTGCCGCGAGCCTCGACGCCCTGCTGCGCGCGGCGGTCGCCCGGCCGGACCTGCCGGTGGTCGACCTTGACCTGCTCGGCGACGCCGGGCGCGACCGGGTGCTGGCGCTGGCCCGGCCCGGGGGCGGCGACCCGACGGCCGGCGGCGACCCGACGGCCGGCGGCGGGCCCGGGGTCACCGGCGCGGCGGCCACCCTGGCCGACCTGGTCGCCCCGCACGCCGCCGCGACCCCCGACGCGCCGGCCGTGGTGTGCGGCGCCGACGCGATCACCTACCGGGAGCTGGACCGGCGCGCCAACCGGCTGGCGCACTGGCTGCGCGGGCGCGGGGTCGGCCCCGACGTCCTGGTCGGGGTGCTGCTGGAGCAGTCGGTGGAGCTGGCCGTGACGCTGCTGGGGGTGCTGCGGGCCGGCGGGGCGTACCTGCCGCTGGACCCGGAGCAGCCGCCGGCCCGGCTGGGCCTGATGCTCGCCGACGCCCGGCCCGCCGTGGTGCTGACCAGCGCCGACCTGCGCGACCGGCTGCCGGTGGAGCCGACCGCGCCGCCCGGGGCCCACCCGGACGCCCCGGGCGTCGCGGTGGCCTGCCTGGCCGAGATCGCCGCCGAGGTCACCGCCCGGCCCGACACGCCGCCCGAGAACGGGAGCGGCGACGACCTGGCGTACGTCATCTACACCTCCGGGTCCACCGGCGTCCCGAAGGGGGTGGCCGTCGCACACCGGCAGGTGCTGCGCTACCTCGACGGGGTGGCCGACCGGTTCGCCGTCGCCCCGGCCGCCCGGTACGCGCTGCTGCAGTCGATGTCGTTCGACTTCGCCGTCACCGTCTTCTACCTGGCGCTGGCCACCGGCGGGACGGTGCACCTGGTGCCGCGCCGCTGCACCGGCGCCGAGCTGGCCGAGCAGCTGCGCACGCACCGCATCGACTACCTGAAGATCACCCCGTCGCACCTGGCGGCGCTGGCCGCCGACGCCGGGCCGGGCGACCTGCTGCCCGCCCGCGCGCTGATCCTCGGCGGCGAGGCGTCCGACCTGGAGCGGATCGCGCCGCTCGCCGCCGCCGGGGCGGCCCGGGTGTTCAACCACTACGGCCCCACCGAGGCCACGGTCGGCGTCGCCACCTACGAGGTGACCGCCGACGGGCCCGCCACCGGCCCGGTGCCGACCGGCCGGCCGCTGCCCCACGCCCGGGTGTACCTGCTCGACGAGCGGATGCGGCCGGTGCCGGTGGGGGTGCCCGGCGAGCTGTACCTGGGCGGGGACCGGCTGGCGCGCGGCTACCTCCACCGGCCCGGCCTGACCGCCGAGCGGTTCGTGCCCGACCCGTACGGGCCGCCGGGGGCCCGCCTGTACCGCACCGGTGACCTGGGCCGGTGGCGCGCCGACGGGCAGCTGATGTTCCTGGGCCGCCGCGACCACCAGGTGAAGATCCGCGGCTACCGGGTGGAACTCGGCGAGGTCGAGGCCGCGCTGCGCGACTGCCCCGGCGTGCACCAGGCGGCGGTGCTGCTGCGCGACGACCGCCTCGTCGCCTACCTGGAGCCGACGCCCGACGCGCAGGCCCTGGAGCCGGCGCGGCTGCGCCGCGCCCTGGCCGACCGGCTGCCCGAGCACATGGTGCCCTCCCGGTGGGTGGTGCTGGACCGGCTGCCGTTGCAGGAGCACGGCAAGGCTGACCGGCGGGCGCTGCCCGCGCCGACCGACGAGGTCCCCGCCGGTGAGCGGGTGCCGCCGGCCGGGCCGGTGGAGACGCTGGTCGCCGCGATCTGGCAGGCCGTGCTGGGGGTGGCCGAGGTCGGCGCGACCGACGACTTCTTCGACCTCGGCGGGCACTCGCTGCTGGCCACGCAGGTGGTGGCCCGGCTGCGCCGGGAGCTGCCCGCCGTGGCCGGCGGCGCGACGGGCACGGTCAGCGTGATGGACCTGTTCCGGCACCGGACCGTCCGCGAGCTGGCCGCCCTGGCCGCCGGGGGCGACACCGGGCCGGCGGGGCTGCTGCACGAGCTGACCCCGCCGATGGCCGTTGCCGACCGCGTGGCCACGCTCGTCTGCGTCCCGTACGGCGGCGGCAGCGCCGTGGTCTACCAGCCGCTGGCCGACGCGCTGCCCGCCGGGTACCGGCTGCTGTCGGTGGCCATGCCGGGCCACGACATCGGCCTCGCCGACGACCCCGCGCCGATCGACCAGGTCGCCGCCGGGGTCGCCGAGGAGATCCTGGCCCGGGTGTCGGGTCCGGTGATCCTGTACGGGCACTGCGGCCCCGGCGGCGCCCTCGCCGTGGAGGTGGCCCGGCTGCTGGAGGCGCGGGGGCGCGACCTCGACGCCGTGTACCTCGGCGCGGTGTTCCCGTTCGGCCGTCCCGCCGGGGGGCTGCTCGGTCCGCTGCTGCGGCTGCGGCTGGCCGAGCGGATCCGCAGCGACCGGATCTACCGCACCTGGTTGCAGGCGCAGGGCACCTCGGTCGGCTCGCTCGCCCCCGACGAGGTGGCGTTCCTGATCCGGGCGATGCGCCACGACGCCCGGGTCTCCGAGGAGTACTTCACCGAGCTGATGCATCGGCGGGTCACCCCGCTGCGCGCCCCGCTGATCTCGGTGGTCGGCGAGCGGGACCGCAGCACCGACTACCACGCCGAGCGGTTCCGGGAGTGGCACTTCCTCAGCGACCGCACCGCCCTCGCCGTGGTCGACGAGGCCGGGCACTACTTCCTGAAGTACCGGGCCGCCGAGCTGGCGGAGATCGTCACGACCGTGCACCGGCGGCTCGACGCGCCGGCCCCGCCAGCGCCCCCGGCCACCCCCGTGGTCGAGGTCGAGAGCGGGCCCGCGTGGCAGTTGGCCGGGATCTCCCGCCAGCCCGCCGGCCCGCCCGGGGCACCGCAGCCGTCGGGGCCGGCGGCCGGCGCGGACCGCGCCCCGGAGCCGAGCATGCGCCGGTTCGGCCTGGTCGCCGCCGGCCAGGTGGTCTCCGGCATGGGCACCGCGCTGACCAACTTCGCGATCCCCCTGTGGATCTACCTGGAGACCGGGTCGCTGGCCCGGTTCGCCCTGTTCGCCGTGCTCGGCCTGCTGCCGGGGCTGCTGGTCGCGCCGCTGGCCGGGGCCGTGATCGACCGGACCAGCCGGCGGCGGGTGCTGCTGGCCGCCGGCCTCGCCGCCGGGGGCGCGAACGCGGTGCTGGCCGCCCTGGTGCTGGCCGACCGGGCGCAGGTGTGGCACTTCTACCCGCTGGTCGCCTGGCTGTCGGTGGCGCTGGCGTTCCAACGCCTCGCGTTCGTCTCGGCGGTGCCGCAGCTGGTGCCCAAGCGCTTCCTCGGTCACGCCAACGGCGTCACCCAGACGGCGATGGGGCTGACCCAGTTCACCGTCCCGCTGGTCGCGGTGGCCCTGCTCGACGCCGTCGGGCTGCGCGGCATCCTGCTCATCGACGTGGCGTCGTACGTGTTCGCGGTCGGGGTGCTGGGGCTCGTCAGGTTCCCCCGCACCCTGGCCCTGCAACGCCGCGAGAGCATCGGCGAGGAGATGGTCGCCGGCCTGCGGTACGCGCTGCGCCGCCGCGAGTTCCGGGCCATGCTGACGTTCTTCGCCGCCCTGAACCTGTTCCTGTTCCCGGCGCTGTACCTGCTCTCCCCGCTGGTGCTCGGCTTCGCCGACCTGGACCAGGTGGCGCGGATCGCGCTGACCGGCGGCGTCGGCGCGGCCGTCGGCGGCCTGGTGATGCTCCTCTGGGGCGGCCCGAGCCACCGCCGGATGCGGGCCGTGCTGCTGGGCACCCTCGGCATCGCGGCGGCCGCCGTGCTGACCGGGCTGCGGCCGGACCCGCTGGTGGTCGGCGCGGGCGCGTTCGGCATGTACCTGGCGCTCGGCGTCGTCAACGGCGTCTACAACACGATCATCCAGACGAAGGTGCCGCCGCGCTTCCACGGCCGGGTGTTCGCGCTCAACCAGATGATCGCCTGGTCGACGATGCCGCTGGGATGGGGGCTCATCGCCCCGTTCGCGGCGCGGGTCGCCGAGCCGCTGCTGCTGCCCGGCGGCGCGCTCGCCGGCACGGTCGGCGCGGTCATCGGCGTCGGCCCCGGCCGGGGCCACGGCCTGCTGTACGTCGTCTTCGGGGTGTGCATCGCGCTGACCGCCCTCGTCGCGCTGGCCACGCCGGTGCTGGCCCGGTTCGACGACGAGGTGCCCGACGCGCCGCCGGACGACCTGGTCGGCATCGCCGAACGCGAGGCCCGCGCCGCCGCCGGGCACCCGGCCCGCGCCGCCGCCGACACGGGGCAGGCCCAGGGAACCACCCCGGGCGGGCCACGGTGACGGCGACGACGGCCGCCCCGCCGGCCGCCCGGACCGTGCCGGAGCTGCTGGCCTGGCGCACCGCCCTGCACCCCGACCGGGTCGCCGTCGAGGTGGCCGGGGTGCGGGCGCTGACCTTCGCCGACTGGTCGTCCGGCGCGGCGGCCGTCGCCGCCGGCCTGCACGGCCGGGGGGTGCGCCCCGGCGACCGGGTCGGGCTGGTGTTCGGCGCCCGCGACTGGACCGGCTTCGCGGTGGCGTACTGCGGGGTGCTGCGGGCCGGCGCGGTCGCGGTGCCGCTGTCGGACCGGCTCGCCGCCGGCCAGCTCGGCCACGCGCTGGCCCACTGCGGGGCCGCCGCCGTCGTGCACGGCGACGCCACGGCCGCCCCGCCCGCCCCCGCCGGGCTGCCGGTGTGGCGGGCCGCCGACCTGGCCGCCGGGCCCGCCGACGCGGCCGATCCCCCGCCGGTACGCCCCGGCGACCTCGCGCAGATCCTCTACACCTCCGGCACCACCGGCCGCCCGAAGGGCGTCGCCGCCAGCCACGCCAACCTGACCGCCGGCGCGCCGACCCACCCGCGCCGGCTGGCGCTGGCCCACTCGGAGCGGTTCCTGCACGCGTTCGCCATCGGCACCAACGCCGGGCAGACGATGCTGTTCAACGCGCTGACCGCGAAGGCCGGGGCGCTCACCCTGCCCGCGTTCACGCCGGTCCGGTTCGCCCGGCTGGTGCAGACCCCGGGCACGGGGACGCTGTTCGTCGTCCCGTCGATGGCCATCGAGCTGCTCGACTCGGGGGCGCTGCGCGGCCGGGACTGCTCCGGCGTACACCTGATCGGGTCGACCGCGGCGGCGCTGCCGCCGGCCGTGGCGGCCCGGCTCGCCGCGGCCTTCCCCGAGGCGACCATCGTCAACTACTACACCTCCACCGAGGCGGCCCCCGCCCAGACCACGATGATCTGGGATCCGGCGCGCCGGGACGCGGTGGGCCGCCCGGTCGGCGGTCAGCTGCGCGTCGCCGATGCCGACGGCAACCCGCTGCCGCCCGGCACCACCGGCGACGTGTGGCTGCGCGCGCCGTACCCCCGCGCCTACTACCGCGACGACGCCGCCAACCGGGCCACCTTCCGCGACGGGTGGGTGCGGATGGGCGACGTCGGGCGCATCGACGCCGACGGCTACCTCTACCTCACCGACCGGCACCAGGACGTCATCAAGTCCGGCGCGTTCAAGGTCTCCAGCCTAGAGGTCGAGGCGGCGCTGCACGAGCACCCCCTCGTCGCCGAGGCGGCCGTCGTCGGCGTGCCGCACCCGGTGCTCGGCTCGGCCGTCGCCGCCGCCGTGGTGGCCCGGCCGCACGCCGACGCCGCCGGGCTGACCCTGCCGGCGCTGCGCGCCTTCCTCGCCGACCGGCTCGCCGACTACCAGCTTCCCGCCCGGCTGCTGCTGCTCGCCGAACTGCCCCGCAACGAGGGCGGCAAGGTGCTCAAGCGGCAGCTCACCGGCCTGTTCGACAACTGATCCACCCCGATAACGATCCATGGGAGAGCATGTGGGCACCGCCGAGGCGACATACGCGCAGCACGCCGTCTGGTTCACCGAGCAGGCCGGGGTCGCCGGCACGGCGTACCACATGGCGCTCGGCGTCCGGTTCGCCGCCGACCTGGACCGCCGGGCCCTGGTCGAGGCGTGCGCCGCCGTGGCCGACCGGCACCCCGTGCTGGGCGCCCGGGTCGTCACCGACGCCGACGGCACGCCGGGGCTGGCCCCCGCCGACGGGCGGGCCTCGGTGACCTTCGGCGAGTGGACCGACGCCCGGGTCGCCGAGGAACTGGCCCGCCCGCACGACCTGCGGGTCGGCCCGCTGGCCCGGTTCACGCTGCTGACCGCCGCCGACGGCCGGCACCTGCTGCTGGTCTGCGTCCACCACCTCGCCTTCGACGGGATGTCGAAGGACGTGCTGGCCCGCGACCTGGCCGACGCGTACGCCGCCGCGCTCGCCGGGACGTCGGCGCAGGCCGCGCCCCACACGGACGGGTACGCCGGGGACGCGGCGGCCGAGCGGGACCGCGTCGCCGTCGACCTGCCGGCCGCCCGCGAGTTCTGGGCGCGGCACCGGCCCGACGCCGCCGACGTGGTGCTGCCGGGCCTGCGCCGGGTGCCCACCGGCGCGGAGCCCGGCGCCGTCGTGGCCGTGGCGCTGCCCGCCGACCTGGTCGACGGCGTGGGCCGGGTCGCCGGCAGGCTCGGGGTGACCCGGTTCGAGCTGCTGCTCGCCGCCGTGCACGCCCTGCTGCACCGCTACGGCAACCGGGGCGTGCCCGTCGGCGTCACGCTGTCCACCCGCGCGCCGGAGCAGGCCGACCGGGTCGGGCTGTTCGTCAACGAGCTGCCCGTCACCGCCGACGACCCCGCCGCCGGCTCGTTCGCCGAGCACGCCCGCGCCGTGCGGGCCCGACTACGCGAGGTGTACCGGTTCCGGCACGTGCCGCTGGCCCACGCCGTGTCGGGGCTGCGCCCCGCGCCCGCGCTCACGGCCGTGTCGGTCGGCTACCGTCGGCGCGGCGACGACCCCGCGTTCGCCGGGGTGGCCGCCGCCGTGGAGTGGACCCTGTTCGGCGGCGCGGCCCGCAACGCGCTGCACGTGCAGGTCGTGGACGGCCCCACCGGCGTCGACGTCGGCCTCCAGCACAGCCCGGCCGCCATCGACACCGACGCGGTCGAGCGCATCGGCGGCCACCTGCGCACGCTGCTCGCCGCCGTCGTGGCCGACCCGTGGCGCCCGGTGGCCGACCTGCCGGTGCTGCCCGCCGACGAGCGGGAGCGGGTCGTCCGGGCCGGCACCGGCCCCGCGCGGGCGTACCCGGACGTCACCGTGCCCGAGCTGTTCGCCGCCCGGGTCGCCGCCGACCCGGACGCGGTGGCCGTCGTCGACGGCGACGTGCGGCTCGGCTACGCCCGGCTCGACGCCGCCGCCGGCCGGCTCGCGGCGCTGCTGCGCGGCCGGGGCGTCGGCCCGGGATCGCTGGTCGCGGTGGCGCTGGACCGGTCCTGGCGGACGGTGGTGACGATGCTGGCGGTGCTGCGCTGCCGGGCGGCGTACCTGCCCGTCGACCCGGGTCATCCCCCGGCGCGGCAGCGGCTCGTGCTCGCCGACGCCGCCCCGACGCTGGTGGTCACCGCCGCCGCGTCGGACGCCGGCCCTGACGCCGGGCCGCCGGTGCTCGCCCTCGACGAGGTCGACCTGTTCGCGGCCGGGCACACCGACGTCGACGCCGACGCCCCGACGGCCGCCGACCTCGCGTACGTGCTCTACACCTCCGGCTCGACCGGCCGGCCCAAGGGCGTGGCGGTCGGCCACGGCGCGCTGACCAACCTGCTGCTGGGCATGCGGGACCTGCTGGACGCCGGGCCCGCGCACCGCTGGCTGCACCTGACCTCGCCGTCGTTCGACATCTCCGCCGTGGAGGTGTTCCTGCCGCTGGTCACCGGCGGCCGGGTGGTCGTCGCCTCGGGCGTCAGCGCCCTCGACGGCGCGGCCGTGCTGCGGCTGGTCCGCGACGCCGGGGTGACCCACGCCCAGGCCACACCGTCAGGCTGGCGGGTGCTGCTGGCGGCGGGCCTCGGCGCGGCCGACACCGCCGAAGCGGCGGGCGCGGCCGGGTCGCTGGTGGCGGTCGCCGGCGGGGAGGCCCTGCCGGTCGCCCTCGCCCGCGAGCTGCGGGCCCGCACCGCCCGGCTCGTCAACGGGTACGGCCCGACCGAGGCGACCGTCTACGCCACCGTCGAGGACGTCCCCGCCGACCCGGACACGGTGACCATCGGCCGGCCGCTGCCGAACGTGCGGGCGTACGTGCTGGACGCCGCGCTGCGGCCGGTGCCCGTCGGGGTGCCCGGCGAGCTGTACCTGGCCGGGGCGGGGCTCGCCGTCGGCTACCGGGGGCGCGACGACCTGACCGCCGAACGGTTCGTGCCGGACCCGTTCGGCGCGGCCGACGGGCGGCTGTACCGCACCGGGGACCGCTGCCGGTGGCTGCCGGACGGCCGCCTCGACTTCCTCGGCCGCGCCGACGACCAGGTGAAGGTCCGGGGGCACCGGCTCGAACTGGGCGAGGTCACCGCCCGCCTGCTGGAGCACCCGGGGGTCGCCGAGGCGACCGCGACGCTGCACGCCGACGCCGACGGCGAGGCCCGCCTCGTCGCGTACGCCGTGCCCCGCGCCGGCTCGGCCGTCGACGCGGCGGAGCTGCGGCGGCACCTGGCGCTCAGCCTCCCGGCGGCGGTCCTGCCCACCGACTGGGTGCTGCTGGACGGGCTGCCCGTCGGCCCGAACGGCAAGGTCGACCGCGCCGCGCTGCCCGCGCCGGCACACCGCGACGCCCCCGAGGAGGCGGCGACGCCCCCCGCGCCGGAGACCGACGCCGACCCGGTGGTGCAGGCGCTGCGCGAGATCTGGCAGGACGTGTTGAGGATCCCCGACATCGGGCTGCACGAGGACCTGTTCGACCTGGGCGGGCACTCGCTGACCATCACCCGGATCAGCGGACGGATCCAGCAGCGGCTCGGCGTCGAGGTGCCGCTCGACGCCTTCTTCGACACCCCCACGATCGCGGAGATCGCCGAGATCGTCCGACAGTCCCGAGAGGAACTCTGATGGGCACCACCACCGACCCGCGTTCGCGGATCGCCGCACTGGTCAGCGAGGCCACCGGGGGCGAGGTGTCCGCCGTCGACGTGCTCGGCGGCGGCTCGCTGATGGCCCTCGGCGTGGACTCCCTCGGCCTGCTGCGCCTCGTCGACGCCCTCGAACTGGAGTACGGCGTCGAGGTGGAGCTGACCGCCCCCGGTCAGCGGCTGGACACGGTCGACGACCTGGTGGCGATCGTCGCGCGGGGCTGACCGTCGGGTGGCGGTGGCGCCCCCCGGGCCGCGCCACCGCCACCCCGGTCGGGCGTCACCGCAGCCGGCGACGCCCGCTCAACCACTCCCGCGCGGGCCGCGTGTTGAGCGACCAGAGCACCCAGGCGAGCAGCCCCAGCCCGACGATCGTGATCGCGCCGAAGAGGCCGAGCGAGGCCGCGGCGAACAGCCCGGACAGCGCGTACGCCGGGTAGGCCGCCCACGGCCGGCGGGCCGCCAGGGCGCCCGCCACCAGCGCGCAGGCCGCCGCCATGGTGGCGAAGAACACCGCGGCGCCGAGCGAGCCGTCCTCGACCAGCAGCCGGTGCACCGTCGCCAGGGCGAACAGCAGCGTCAGGACCGCGAAGACGAGCACGGTGACCCGCACGGGGCCGGGCATCGGCGGGGAACCCAGCAGGTCCCCGTATCCGCCCCCACGGAACGATCGAACGGCCATAAGACAACGATGACCGTCTACTTTTACGTCTCTTGAACACTGTCAGGAAGACGACAGGTCGGGACGGGGGCCTAAGCTTCCCGCCATGGCGAAGTACCTCGACGTGCACCCGGACAACCCGCAGCCCCGCACCATCGGCCAGGTGGCCGACCTCATCCGCCGGGACGGGCTGATCGCCTACCCCACGGACTCCTGCTTCGCCCTGGGCTGCCGGCTCGGCAACAAGGACGGCATGGACCGGATCCGGGAGATCCGCCACCTCGACAGCGGCCACCACTTCACCCTGGTGTGCCGCGACTTCGCACAGCTCGGCCAGTTCGTGCACCTCGGCAACGCCGTCTTCCGGGCCGTCAAGGCGGCCACCCCCGGCAGCTACACCTTCATCCTGCCCGCCACGAAGGAGGTGCCGCGCCGGCTGCTGCATCCGAAGAAGAAGACCGTCGGCGTCCGCATCCCCGCGCACACCGTCGCCCAGGCCCTGCTCACCGAGTTGGGCGAGCCGCTGTTGTCGAGCACCCTGCTGCTGCCGGGCGACGACGAGCCGATGACCCAGGGCTGGGAGATCAAGGAACGCCTCGACCACGCCATCGACGCGGTCGTCGACTCGGGCGACTGCGGCACCGAGCCCACCACGGTGGTGGACTTCTCCGACGGGGACCCCGAGATCGTGCGCGTCGGCGCGGGGGACCCGTCCCGCTTCGCCTAGCCCGGCCCCCCGCCGGCGTGGCGTCCACTTGACACAATCGGACCCGCCTTCGCTCGAACATCATCGATCCCGGCCGCGCCGGGCCGGGCACTGCGAGGTCATCGATGGTACGACTCCTCCTGACCGTCGTCGCGACGCTGCTCCTGCTGGTCGTGGTGCGCTGGTCACAACCGGACGCCCTGCGGGTCGACGGGTTCTGGTCGCTGGCGGCGGTCGCGCTCGTGACGGCGGCCGGGGCGGCCCTGACCCTGCGCCTGTCCCGGGTGCTGTTCACGCGGCTGGCACCGTGGGTGCGCGGTGTGCTCTCCACCGCCGTCGCATTCGTCCTGCTGGCCTCGTTCACCGGCGACTTCGGCCCCGTCGTGATCGTGGGCGCGGTGCTGCTGGCGCTGTCGCTGCTGTTCTCGTTGCTGCGGGGCGGCACGCTCCGCGCGGAGCCGTTCCCGCCGGACATGCTCGCCGTGGGCCGCCTCGCGGGGCGGTTCGCGGTGCCCGCGCTCTGCTATCTCGCCGCCGTCGCCGTGGTGCCGGGGGTGCAGTCTGCGCAGCGCTGGCCAGGCGCGCTGCTGGGCGGCGTCGTCGCGGGCGGCACCCTCGTCACCGGAGCCGTGCTGGCGTTCACCCGGCCCTGGCACGCCGCCGTGACGCCGGTGACGGCGGACGGCGCCGTCAGGGCCGCGTACGGCGGGCTCGGGCACCTCGTCGGGATCGGTGACCCGCACACCGGAGCGGACCTGCGGGTGATGGGCTCCTCCGGGGTGCTCCTCGACCTCGCGGGCTTCCTGCCGGACCCGACGCCCGACGCGGTGCGTCGACAGGCCGGCCGGCTCACCCCCGGCCTGGTGCGGGCGCTCTGCGCGGTCGAGACGCCGCAGCGCACGCTGCTCGCCTCCGCCGGCTACGGCGAGGCCGTGCACCTGTGGGACCCGGCGACCGGAAAGGCGGTGCGCGCCCTCGCCGGCCACCTGGCCCCCGTGAACGCCCTGTGCGCCGTGCCGGTCGACGGGACGGCCCTGCTCGCCTCCGGCGGCGGCGAGCGAGGGATCCGGATCTGGGACCCCGAGGCCGGTCGACAGGTCAGGATGATCGGGCACGGAGTGCGAGCGGGCGTCCAGGCGCTGTGCACCGTGGCCCGCGACGACGGGGACAGGGCCCTCCTCGCCGCCGCGTACACCGACGGCGGGATCCGGGTGTGGGACCCCGCCGACGGACGGCCGATCCTCCAGATCGCCGCCCACTCCAGCAGCGTCAACGCCCTCTGCACCGGCACCGTGGGCGGCGCGGGCTGGCTCGCCTCGGCCGCCAACGACGGCACCGTGCGCCTGTGGGACCTCGTCACCGGCAAGGCGCTCGGTTCCTTCGACGACAGCTCACCCCGGTACGCGCTCTGCGCCGTGGAGGTGGACGGTGAGGTCCTCGTCGCGGCGGCCGGCGACGGCGTAGGCATCTCGCTGTTCGATCCGGCGACGAAGACGCGCCGGGGTTCCCTGGGCACGGGGCCCGTGCTGCAGATGCTGCTGAACCCGAGACCGACGGGCTGGATCCGGTCCATGTGCCAGGTCGGCAGCGGCGACGACGCGTTCCTGATGTTCGCCGGGTACGACCGCGCAGTCGGCCAGATCCGCCTCCGCCCGGCGCTACAGGCCCTGGCCTGACCTTCGACGCTAGGCGACCGGGGCGAAGCCGAGGTAGGCGCTGTGTGGGCCGGACCAGCCGGAGCCGAACGAGCCGTCGGGCTGCCCCTGCGCGTCGTACACCACCACGTGCAGCTCGCACGTCGTCATGAAGTCATCCGGCGCGCAGCTGGGCCAGTACTGGACGTTCACGGACGCCGTGAACGTGTCGTCCTCGGTGAGCGGCACCGTGGCCAGCGGCGTGTCGTCATAGCAGCCGCTGTCCTGGATGATGTCGTAGCACGCGGTCTGAATGATGGTCACGTGCCGGCTGGGTGAGCCCTTCGCGGTTCCGGTGACCTCCACCAGTTGCCCGTCGACCAGGCCACTGCTCGGGGTCGCGGTGATCGTGGCCGGGTCGCCGGTGAACTCCAGGGGCGCGGTGGCGACCGACTGCCGATCACCGTCGACGACCCACTCGATGAAGAATCGGCAGATGTCCGCGCGGCAGTAGACCGGCTCGTCGTCGCCGTAGGGGCGGCTGCGGTAGACCCTGGTGCTGGCGCTCACCTGCTCGGAGATCCGCCCCAGCCGGCTGGTGGTCGTCGTGTGCACGACCGAGCAGCCGATGCGGCTGCCCTCGAAGTCGTAGGCGGCCTTGTCACACTGGACGATGGAGACGTCGCTCCTCTTGGGCAGGCCGGTAGCCGTGACCCTGACGACCGACGAGGCCGACAACCCGGTCGCCGGGCGCGCCGTGACCGACGGCGCGGGGTCGAGCTGGGCCGACGCCGCAGGGGCGGGCGGGCTCACGGCCACCACGCCCACCGCCAGGACCACTGCGGACAACCATGACCGGAACCTCATGTGGCACCCCTTCCACAACAAGCCGGCTATCGACACTCGTCGTTGCGGCATCGACCCTAGTCGAGGAGAGTCCCGGAGACGGGACCGGCCGCTGTCGACTGTCGGACAGGCCGCACACCGCGACTCGCCGCCCTAGACGCGACACCCCGCCGACACCTCCGGCGATCAAGAGAAAAGTGTCAGGTTGAAGATCCACTCTGACGCTTTTCTCTTGATCACCGGAGGCTTCGCAGTTCGGGGCCGAAT
>NZ_BBOL01000005.1:0-646743 GCF_020884815.1 Micromonospora sp. NBRC 110038
GGCGACGGTGATCTTCTGCGACAGGTCGCCCCGGGCGACGGCCGTCGAGACCTGGGCGATGTTGCGCACCTGCGCCGTCAGGTTCGACGCCATCGAGTTGACGCTGTCGGTGAGGTCCTTCCAGGTGCCGGCGACGTTCGGCACGTCGGCCTGGCCGCCCAGCTTGCCCTCCGTGCCCACCTCGCGCGCCACCCGGGTCACCTGCTCGGCGAAGAGGCGCAGCGTGTCGGTGAGCGAGTTCATCGTGTCGGCCAGCTCGGCGACCTCGCCGCGCGCCCCGACCGTGATCTTCTGCGACAGGTCGCCCCGGGCCACCGCCGTCGCCACCTGGGAGATCGACCGCACCTGGCCGGTCAGGTTCGACGCCATGGTGTTCACCGAGTCGGTGAGGTCCTTCCAGGTGCCGGCCACCCCGCGCACGTCGGCCTGGCCGCCGAGCTTGCCCTCGGTGCCCACCTCCCGGGCCACCCGGGTCACCTCGTTGGAGAACGACGAGAGCTGGTCGACCATGGTGTTGACCGTGCGGCCGATCCGCAGGTACTCGCCGCGCAGGGGGCGGCCGTCGATCTCCAGCGCCATGTGCTGCGAGAGGTCGCCGTCGGCCACCGCCACGATCACCCGGGCGATCTCGGTGGTCGGCCGGCCCAGGCCGTCGATCAGCGAGTTGACGGCCCGCTGGTCCTCCGCCCAGGAACCCTCCAGCCCCTCCTCCTCCAGGCGCTCGTTGAGCCGGCCGTCCCGGCCGACGACCCGGCTGATCCGCAGCAGGTCGCGGTGCTGCCGCTCCTGGAGGGCCACCACCTCGTTGAAGGCGTCCGCCACCTCGCCGGCCGCGCCCGCCCGGGGCCGCAGCCGCACCTTCAGGTCACCCCCGCGCACGCGCCGCAGCGCCTCCGCCAGCTCGCCGAGCAGAGCGGCCTGGTCCGGCGCGGACGGGTCCGCGGCTACCGGGTGTTTCGCCGTGGTCATCGCATTCCTCGCTGAGTTCCGGGGGCCGCCGGCGCCCGTCGAACGCACCGGCCGTTCCCTCATTGTGCCCGGCTGGGCTCCGGGGACGCGCCGCCCGCCGGCCCGCCACGCCCGGCCGTACCGCCGCCGACGGGACGCCGGCCCGCCCGGCACGGCGGGCCGACCGCCGGATCAGCTTGGCGCGGGGCCGGGCGGCGGTGGAGGATACGGAGGTGTCAGCGGAGGCGGGGCCGGCGGCCTTCGACGGTCCGGACGAGCGCGTCCGGCGGGTCCGGCTGCCCGCCGACCGGCGCACACCTGCCGCCGCCCGCGCCCTGGTCCGGTCCGTGCTCGCCGCCGCGCGCCTCGACGACCTGCTCAACGAGGCCCTGCTGCTCACCACCGAGCTGACCACCAACGCCGTCGAGCACGCCCGCACCGAACTGGACATCGAGGTCGTCGGCGACGACGTCGGCCTCACCGTGACGGTCTCCGACTTCGCCGCCGGATCCGTCGACGAGCTGACCGTCGGCGTACGCAACGACACCTCGGAGATCAACGAGGTGTCCGAGCGGGGCCGGGGGCTGCTGCTGGTGGACCACTTCGCCAGTCGGTGGGGCACGACCTACCTGCCCACCGGCAAGGGGGTGTGGTTCCGGCTGGACCGCTCCGGTGCCGCCGACGGGCAGTCGGTCGCCGCCGGCCCCCAGGCCGGTGCCGCCGGGGGCACGCCGATGTCGACCGCAGGCGGGGAGCACGCGGGGCCCAGCGCCGGGGCGATGAGCGAGCTGATGCAGACCGCCCCCGACCAGTACGCCGACGACCCGCTGCCGGACTTCGCCACCGACCTGCTCACCCGGCTCGCCGAGATGGTCGGCGCGGCCGGTGGCCTCGTCCGCCTCGACCGCGGCGACGGGCTGGGCCGGCAGGTGCTGGCCCGCTACGGCCGCACCCCCCGCGCCGGCAACGAGCTGCTGCGGGTGCCGCTGGCGGTGCACCGGCCGTACACCGGGGAGCTGGAGCTGGACGCGGCCCCCTCGACGTACGCGCGGCCGCTCGCGGTGCTGACCGCCGAACGGCTCTCGCTGCACCTGGAGAACGACCGGCTGCGCCGGGCCGACGTACGCCGGCAGGCCTGGCTGACGTTCCTGGCCGAGGCGGGTGAGCTGCTCGCCCAGTCCCTCGACGTCGAGCTGACGATGGTGCTGATCCCGCAGCTCGTCGTGCCCCGCCTCGGCCAGTGGTGCGCGGTGCACACGGCCGACGAGTGGGGGCGGCTGCGACTCGCGGCCGCCACCCACGCCGACGAGTCGGTGCTGCCGCAGCTGCACAAGGTGCTCCGCGAGACAGGCACGGACTCGGTGCAGTCCCGGCTGCGCGAGGCGTCCCGGATCGGGTCGCAGGTGCCGCTGGGCGGGCCGATGGAGGGCTTCGCCGTCCCGCTGGTGGCGCGCGGGCAGCGGCTGGGCACCCTCGCGGTGGGCCGCCACCAGCGGCACCGGCACGACCCCGACGAGGTGGCCGTGCTGGAGGACGTGGCCCGGCGGGCAGCCCTGGCCATCGAGAACGCCCGCATCCACGCCGAGCGGCGGCGGGTGGCGCAGACGCTCCAGCGGTCGCTGCTGCCACCGGTCCTGCCGGTCGTCGACGGCATCGGCTTCGCCGCCGAGTACGTGCCGACCGGCGACGACGCCGAGGTGGGTGGCGACTTCTACGACGTGCTCCCCCTGCCCGACGGGCGCTGGCTCGTGGTGGTCGGCGACGTGTCCGGCAAGGGGGTCGAGGCGGCGGCCGTCACCGGGCTGGTCCGGGACGTCATCCGGGTGCTGGTCAGCGACGGCAAGCCGCTGCCGGAGGCGCTGGTCCGGCTCAACAACACGCTGGTCGAGCGCGGCGGCGGGCGCTACTGCACGCTCGCGCTGGCGGCCGTCGGGCCGGGCGAGGGCGACCAGCTCGACGTGTCCCTGCACCTCGCCGGCCACGACCGCCCGGTGCTGCTGCGCGCCGGCGACGGGGCCGCGTTCGTCGGGGCCGGCGGCACCGCGCTCGGCCTGCTCGACGCGATCGCCTCCCCGGCCGTCGAGCTGACCCTGGCCCCCGGCGACTCGCTGATCTTCTACACGGACGGGGTGACCGAGCGTCGGCGCGGCCGGGAGCTGTTCGGCACGGAGCGGCTGCGGGAGTCCGCCGCGCCGCTGGCCGGATACTCGGCCGACGTGGTGGCCGCCCGGCTGCGGTCGACAGCGATCGGGTTCTCGGCCGAGACGCCCCGCGACGACATCGCGATCCTCGTGCTGCGCAACGACCGCCGCTGACGCCCCGCCCACCGGGCTGGCCCGCACCGGGTGCCGGGTCCCCGCGCGGAGGGTCGGGCCGCGCGAGGCGGGTCCACGCCGGGGCCGGGCCCATGCCGGGGCCGGGCCTGGGCTGCGCGGGGCGCGTCGGCGCTGCATGTCGGCGACATCGCGGTATCCCCGGCGTGGGATACCCCCATGTCGCCGACATGGCGACCCGGCCCGGCGGCCGACAGCCGGCACCGGCGACCGCGCAGGGGCGCGCGGGCGCGCGGGCGCGGGCGCGCAGGTGGTGTCAGAGGCCGCCGGGGAGGCGGCCCGGGGCGAGCCGCTGGTGCGGGTCCAGGTATTCCTTCGCCGCCCGCAGCCGGGGCAGCGAGGCCAGCTCGCCCCACAGGTCGACGGCCTCCCGCACCGGAGGTGGCGCGGCGACCACCACGCACCGGCCCCGCCGGGCGAGCAGGACGGCGCGCACCCCGGCGACGATGGACGCCACCCGATCGACGGGCAGGGTGCCGGGCAGGGCGGCGTGCAGCACCCCCTGACCGGCCGAGCCGCGCACCGGCACCGGGCCGCCGGCCGCGTCGCGCAGCGCGTAGGCGGCGGCGTGCAGGTTGCCGACCGGCACCTCGATGCGCAGCGCGGTCTCGCCGGGGCCGAACGGATAGCGCCGCCACCACTGCGGTGCCGAGTGCCCGATCTTGGCCTCGTCGCCGAACAGTCCGCGCAGGCCGTCGGCGCGTTCGGCGACGTCGGCGGGGTCGCCCTCCAGCAGCACGGTCAGGCTGCCCGCGCCGGCCGGGGTCACCGTACGCCGGAACATGGAGGGGTGGCGGGCCCGGGCCAGGGCCTCCGGGGCGTCGGGGTGCAGCGGCGGGCGCGCCCGGTTGGCGCGGGCCGGCAGGTCCAGCTCCACGGCCGCCGCGTCGAGCCGGGCGGCGAGCACCTCCCGGACCAGGCCGTCGACCTCCAACGGGCTCCACACCGGACGGGTGACCCAGGCCTGGCTGGCCGGCACCGGCTGCACCCGCAGGGTGGCGGAGAGGAGCACGCCGAGGCCGCCCTGCGACCCGCACAGCAGCCGGGCCAGCTCCAGGCCGGGTGCGCCGCCGCCGGCACTGATCAGCTCGCCGGCGGCGTCCAGGTAGCGCACGCCGACCAGTTGCTCGCAGGGGCCGCCGTGGCGGTGCCGCAGCGGGCCGGACTCGTCGGCGGCCAGCACCCCGCCGACGGTGGCCCCGGGCGAGGGCGCGTCGAGGGCCAGCCGCAGCCCCGCCCGTTCGAGGGTGGCCTGGGCGGCCCGCAGCGGGGTGCCCGCGCCGATCTCGACCACGCCGCCGTCGGCCGGCCGGTGGCAGATGCCGGCCAGCCGCCCGGTGTCGAGCATGATGTCGACGTGTGCGGGGGCGACCCCCCAGTCGATCTTCGTGCCGGCGCCGCGGGGCACCACCGTCAGGTCGTGGGCGGCGGCCAGCCGCAGCACCTCGGCAGCGGCCTGCGGGGCACCGGGCACGGCCACCCACCGGGCCTGTGCGCCGGCGACCTCGTCGGCCGCCCCCGCGAACCGCGCGAAGGGCGGGCCGCAGATCTCCGCCAGCCGTCGGGTGATGTCCACTGCACCGGACCGATCGATGGACCCCGCTGCTGTCGCCATGGCCGCAATCGTACATGTGTTCGAACACCCGGTCGCGCCACCGCGCCGGTGCCGGGCGTCGATCTCGCCGGGCGGGTGCCGGGGTCCCGACGGACGGTAACCTGACCGGCGTGACCACCGAGACTCCCGTGCCCGTCGCCAAGCGGGTCCCCAGCGAGCGCACCCACCACGGCGACACCGTCGTCGACGAGTACGCCTGGCTGGCCGCCAAGGACGACCCGGAGACGATCGCCCACCTGACGGCGGAGAACGCGCACACCGAGGCGCGCACCGCGCACCTGGCGGAGCTGCGGAACACCCTGTTCGAGGAGACGCGCCGGCGCACCCAGGAGACCGACCTGTCGGTGCCGACCCGCAAGGGTGACCACTGGTACTACACGCGCACGGTCGAGGGCCAGCAGTACGGCGTGCACTGCCGCCGCGCGGTCCGCGACGGCGAGACCGACCCGCCGGTCAGCGTGGACGGTGCCCCGCTCGACGGCGAGGAGGTGCTGCTCGACGGCAACCTGCTCGCCGAGGGGCACGACTTCTTCTCCCTCGGCGCGTTCGACGTGAGCCCCGACGGGCGCTGGCTGGCCTACTCGACGGACTTCAGCGGCGACGAGCGGTTCACGCTGCGGGTGAAGGACCTGACCACCGGCGAGGTGCTGGCCGACGAGGTGCCGGGCACGTTCTACGGCACGGCCTGGTCCGCCGACGCCTCGGTGCTGTTCTACGTCACCGTCGACGACGCCTGGCGGCCCCACCGGGTGTGGCGGCACCGGATCGGCACCCCGTCCACCGAGGACGTGGTGGTCCACCAGGAGGACGACGAGCGGTTCTGGGTCGGCGTCGAGCTGACCCGGTCGGAGAAGTTCGTCCTGATCGACATCCACAGCAAGATCACCAGTGAGGTGCTGGTCATCCCCGCCGGCAACCCCACCGGCGAGCCGGCGTCCGTCGCGCCCCGTCGGCAGGGCGTGGAATACAGCGTCGAGCACCACGGGCACCGCTTCCTGATCCTGCACAACGACGACGCCGAGGACTTCGCGCTCGCGTACACCTCGGCGGACGCGCCCGGCGACTGGGTCCCGCTGATCCCGCACACCCCCGGGACCCGGCTGGAGTCGGTCGACGCGTTCGCCGACCACCTGGTCGTGTCGCTGCGCACCAACGGGCTGACCGGGCTGCGGGTGCTGCCGGTCGGCGGCGGCGACGGTCACGACATCGACTTCCCCGAGCCGCTCTACAGCGTCGGGCTGGACAGCAACCCGGAATACCGCACCCGGCAGGTCCGGTTGCGCTACGCCTCGCTCGTCGCCCCCGAGTCGGTGTACGACTACGACCTGGTCACCCGGGAGCTGACCCTGCGCCGCCGCAAGCCGGTCCTGCCCGGCCCGGACGGTCGCGAGTACGACCCGGCCGACTACGAGCAGCACCGGGACTGGGCGCTCGCCGACGACGGCACGCGCGTGCCGATCTCGCTGGTCTGCCGGGCCGGCACCCCCCGCGACGGCTCCGCCGGCTGCGTCATCTACGGCTACGGCTCGTACGAGGCGAGCATGGACCCGTGGTTCTCCGTCGCCCGGCTCTCCCTGCTGGACCGGGGCGTGGTCTTCGCCGTCGCGCACGTGCGGGGCGGCGGCGAGCTGGGCCGGCGCTGGTACGACCAGGGCAAGATGCTGGCCAAGAAGAACACGTTCACCGACTTCGTGGCCTGCGCCCGGCACCTGGTCAAGTCGGGCTGGACATCGGCCGACCGGCTGGTGGCCCGGGGCGCGTCGGCCGGCGGCCTGCTGATGGGCGCGGTGGCCAACCTCGCGCCGGACGCGTTCGCGGGCGTCGTCGCGCAGGTGCCCTTCGTGGACCCGCTCACCTCGATCCTCGACCCGTCGCTGCCGCTGACCGTCACCGAGTGGGAGGAGTGGGGCAACCCCCTCGACGACCCCGAGGTCTACGCGTACATGAAGTCCTACGCGCCGTACGAGAACGTGGCGGCGGTCGACTACCCGGCGATCCTCGCGGTGACCAGCCTCAACGACACCCGGGTGCTCTACCACGAGCCGGCCAAGTGGATCGCCCGGCTGCGGGCGGTCGCCCCGCAGGGCGACTACCTGCTCAAGACGGAGATGGGCGCCGGGCACGGCGGCCCCAGCGGCCGGTACGACTCGTGGCGCGAGGAGGCGTTCGTCAACGCCTGGATCCTCGACCGCCTCGGCGCGGCCTGAAGGAGCGGCTCAGGCGGTGGTGACCAGCTCGGCGAGGACCTGCGGGTCGGCGTTGCCGCCGGTCACCACCGCGACCGTACGCCCCGGCGGCAGCTCGTCCGCGCGGAACAGCCGGGCGGCCGTGGCCACCGCGCCGCTGGGCTCGACGACCAGTCGGGCCTCGCGGATCAGGCGACCGGCGGCGGCCCGGATCTCCTCCTCGGTCACCGTGACGATGCCGTCGAGGCGGTCCCGCAGGTGGGCCAGCGTCAGCTCCGACAGGTTGGTGCGCAGCCCGTCCGCGCAGGTGCGGTAGGTCAGCTCCACGTCCCAGGTGACCACCCGCCCGGCGGCGAGCGAGTCCCGTGCGTCGGCGGCGAGCAGCGGTTCGACGCCGTACACGGCGGCCGACGGGCGCAGCGCCCTGACCGCCGTGGCGACCCCGGAGGCGAGGCCGCCGCCGCCGACGGGCACCAGCACCACGTCGACGTCGGGCAGGTCGGCGACGATCTCCGCCCCGACGGTGCCCTGGCCGGCGATGATCCGCCGGTCGTCGAACGGCGGCACCAGGGTCGCCCCGGTCTCGGCGACGATCCGCTGGGCCTCCGCCAGCCGCCGGGCCGGCGGGACGAGCAGCACCTCCGCCCCGAACGCCCGCATCCGGGCGACCTTCACCTCCGGCGCGCCGTCGGGCACCACCACCGTGCACGGCACGCCGGCGGCCCGCGCCGCGTACGCGAGGGCCTGGCCGTGGTTGCCGGACGAGTGGGTGACCACCCCCCGGGCCCGCGCGTCGGGGTCGAGCCGGGCGACCGCGTGGGTGGCCCCGCGCAGCTTGAACGACCCGACCGGCTGCAGGCTCTCCGGCTTCAGCCACAGCCCGTCGTCCCACGGCGCGGCCAGCAGCGGCGTGCGCAGGACGGTCGGCGCGATGTCGGCGGCGGCGGCCCGGATGTCGTCGAGCGTCACGAGGTCCACGGGGCCATCCTGCCTCAGGTCGCCCGCAGCTCCTCGACGGTGGTGGTGCTGGCCCGCAGGAAGAGCAGCCCGACCGCGACGGTGAGGGCCACCGCGGCGACCGCGCCGGCCCCGACCAGGGCCAGCTGCTCCAGGGGTACGCCGGGCATGACGTACCGTTTCGCTCCGTCGACCGTGGAGGTGGACACCGGGCCCGCGAGGAACCGGCCGAGCAGCAGGCCCACGGTCAGGGCGAGCAGCACCGCCGGCACCACCGGGGCGAGCGCCTGCCAGGCGACCGACCGGCCCAGCACGCCCCGGGGCACGCCCTGGGCGACCAGCGCCGCGTACGCCCGGCGGCGGGCCACGATCCCCTCCACCAGCGCGACCAGCAGCCCACCGGCGGCGATCGTGACGGCCACGGCGACGGCGAGGTCCACCAGCCCGATCGTGTCCAGGTAGAACGTGTCCCCCCAGGGGATGTCGCCGAACGAGCGTGCCTCGGCCAGCTCGGCGTCGTACCGGGCCTGGAAGTAGGCCCGGTGGGCCGCCGCGCCCCCGCCGAACAGCACGGCGGCCAGCAGCGCGGCGAAGGTGCGGCTGCCGGCCCACGGGTCTGCGACGAGCCGGCGGGCCGCCAGCAGCGCCGCCGGCCCCCGGGCGAGACGGTGCAGCAGCCGGCCGGCGGCGTACGAGAACCAGCCCGCCGCGAGCACCGTTCCGACCAGGGCGGCGAGCCCTCCGACGGCGACCAGGATCGGCAGGTACGGCAGCGGTGCCTGCACCTCGTGGCGCTCCAGCCAGCGCAGCAGCGGGCCGTAGCCGCCGACCGCCGCCGGACCGGCCGGGACGAGCAGCGCGAACCAGGGGCGGGGCGGGCGGTCCCGTCGGGCACGACGGACCACGCCGAACGGGGTGGTGACGACCCGACGCAGCAGCAGCGCGGTGGCCGCCGCCGCGACGGCGGGCAGCCCGAGCACCACGGCCGCCAGCGCGACGGGCGACGGCAGCACGTCCGTGGGCAACGCGAGCCGGCCGTCCGCGTCGGGCCGGTCGAGCAGCTCGCGGGCGACCAGGAAGACCAGCAGGCCGACCACGGTGCCGAGCAGGCTGGCCACCCCGGTCTCCAACGCCGCCAGCCGGGTCACCTGGCCGGGGGTCGCGCCGGCCAGCCGGAGGGCGGCCAACCGGCGGTCGCGGGCCGGCGCGCCGAGGCGGGCGCACTGCCCGGCCAGCGCCAGCACCGGCAGGGCGAGCAGCAGCAACGCGAAGGCCGTGCCGCCGCGCAGCCCCGGCTCGCGCAGCAGCGCCTCCGAATACTGCTGGGACCAGCGGACCCCGTTGTCGTCGGTGGCCGGCGGCGTCGGGATGGCCAGCACGGTCAGCGCGGCCAGCCCGGCGAGGGTGGCCAGGGCGGCGCTGAACGCGGTCAGCACCACCCGGACGGTGTCGGTGCGGGTGCCGGCGAGGGCCAGCCGGCCCAGGGCGCCGGGCCTCACCGCGCCCCACCCGCGGGCGCTCCGCCAGCCGGTGCCTCGCCCGCCGGTGCCCCGGCGGCGAGCAGCCCCAGACCGGGCCCGCCCGCCGCCGGCAGGTCGAGCCCCAGGCCGGCCCCGTCCACCTCGCCGTCGCGGAGGATCACCTCGCGGTCGGCGTACCCGGCGATGCGCGGCTCGTGGGTGACCAGCACGACCGACGTACGCTGCTCGCGGGCCAGCCGGACCAGCTGGGTGAGCACCTGCTCGCCGGCCAGCGTGTCGAGCGCGCCGGTCGGCTCGTCGGCGAAGATCACCCGGGGTTCGGTGACCAGTGCGCGAGCCAGCGCGCAGCGCTGCTGCTGCCCGCCGGACAGCTCGCCCGGCCGGGCGTCGGCCAGGTCCGCCACGCCCAGCCGGTCCAGCCAGGCCGTCGCCACCGTCCGCCCTGCTCGCCGCCCCGTGCCGGCGAGCAGGAGCGGAAGGGCGACGTTCTCCGCCACGGTCAGCTCGGGCACGAGCTGGCCGAACTGGAACAGCACCCCGAACTCGGTGCGCCGCAGCTTCGACCGGGCCGCCTCGGACCAGGTGTCGATCCGCTCGCCCCGCCAGAAGACCTGGCCGGCGTCCGGGCGCAGGATGCCGGCCAGGCAGTGCAGCAGGGTGGACTTGCCGCAGCCGCTCGGGCCGGTCACCGCGACGATCTCCCCCTCGGCGACGTCGAGGGTGATCCCGCGCAGCGCGGGTGTCGGCCCGTACGCCTTCACCACGCCGCGAGCCTGAAGTTCCGTCACGAGTGCACCTCCCGGTGCCAGTCGGCGACCCGCTCCAGGGTGGTGTGCAGCCACCTCAGGTCGGCGTCGAGGTGGGCGATGGCGTAGTCGGCCGCGACGACGTCGTCGAGGCTGGCCGACGGGTCCGTCTTGACGGCGGTCAGCTCGCGCAGCCGTTCGGTGTGCGCCCGGCGCTGCGCGACGAGATACGACCGGACGTGGCCGGTGTCGGCGACCAGGAGTGCCACCACCACCTTGGCGAAGAGCGTGCTGGCCACGTACGGCATAGGCGGCTCGACCTCGGCGAGCCAGGCGGCCAGGGCGTCGCGTCCGGCGGGGGTGAGCGCGTAGGCGGTGCGGTCGGGGCCGGCGTCGCGGTCCTGGCCGGCGGCGGCCACGAGCCCGTCCCGCTCAAGCCGGCCGAGCGTGGCGTAGACCTGCCCGAACGCCAGCGGACGCGCCCGGGGCAGCCGCCGGTCGTGGGCGCGCTTCAGCTCGTACCCGTGCTTGTCGCCCTCGGCGAGCAGGCCGAGCAGCACGTGCGGAGTGGACACCGGATAGACTATTCACTGAGCGAATAGGACCGTCAAGCCGACGATGCGGCAGACCAGGCGGTGCTCCTGATCGATGCGCCTCGACCAGAATCCCGCCCAGTTGCCACGGAGTTGCTCAGGTTTGCCGATGCCCTGGTGTCCGTTGCGGCGGATGTCCTCGATCAGGGTGTTGGCCCGCTTGAGCATCTGACGATCCTGTTGCCAGGCCAGATAGTCCTCCCAGCCCCGGCTGGCGAACTGGACCTTCACGCTGTCGACGCCTCGCCTGGGCTGGCATCGGGGTCGATCAGATCGCGCATCTCCCCGCCCCCGTTGCGCAACTCTTCGACGGCCTCGTTGAGCCGGCGCGCGTTGGCAGGGCTGGCCATCAGGTACGCCGTCTCCTTCAGCGACTCGTACTCACGCAGCGAGATGATGACGGCGGCCTCACGGCCGGAGCGGGTGACCACCACTTCCTCGGCGTCGTTCACGACGTGGTCGAGCATCTTGGCCAGGTTCTGCCGGACTTCCGAGTAGGGGACGGTACGCATGACACCTCCCGAACTTCACGTACAAGACATTGGCTCTCCGGTCAGCTCGGCGACCAGTTGGGGTTTCGGCCCATCCGGGCGACGCCGCGCTCCAGGTCGGTGGCGTTCGGCGGGGCGGTGACCGGGGCGGCGAAGGCGCCCTGCTGCTGGCCCATCTCGCCCATCCGGTCCATGAACCCGTTCAGCGTGGCGATCACGGCCGGCGCGGCGTCGTACGGCTGGCCGGTGGCCCGCGCCAGGTCCCACGCGTGCACGGTCAGGTCGATCAGCGCCATGTCGCCGACGGTCTCCTGCGGCAGGCCCATCCCCGGCGACACGCCCTCCAGCGCGGCCGGGTCGGCCCACGCCGCCACCAGCCGCTCCGTCTCGGCGGCGAACCGGTCCCGCCAGCCGTCGGTGAGGCGGTCGGTCTTGTCCGCCCAGTCCGCCGGCTGCCGGGCGGCCAGCGCCTGGAAGTTGACCACCACCTGGAAGAGATGCCCGAGCAGGTCCCGCACGGTGTAGTCCGCGCACGGGGTCGGCAGGTCGAACTGGTCGCCGGAGATCGCCCGGACCACCGCCACGGCACGCGGCGCGGCATCCGCCAGCAGTTCACTAGTCTTCGTGGTCATAGGGGCAGCGTAGGCAGCCCGGGAGGACAAGCTTGAAGAAATGCGACAGCGGCCCGCGCGCCGACAACCGGGGCATCCTCGACCCCGCACGGCTGCGGCGCGAGGTCCGCTTCCGCCGCCTGCCGCCGGCCCCGGCCCTGCTCCCGTACGTCGAGCACTACTGGCTGGTCGACTGGTGCCTCGACGAGCCGTTCGAGCAGCGCGTGCTGCCGCACCCGGCGGTCAACCTGGTCTTCCGCCGCGACGTGGCGGACGCTGCCGTTTCCGAGTCCGCCGAGGTGGCCGGCGTCGGGCGGGAGCTGTTCCGGATCACCCTCGCCGGCACCGGCCGGGTCAGCGGCGTGCAGTTCCGCCCCGGCGGGTTCCGCCCGTTCTGGCCGGGGCCGGTCGCCGAGCTGACCGGCGAGCGCCGCCCGCTGCCCGCCGGGCTCGTCGCGGGCCGGCACCCCTGCGACGGTACGGACGACGAGCGCGCCGCCGCCCTCGACGCCCTCCTGCTCGCCTGGCACCCCCGCCCCGCCTCGCCGACGGCGACCCCGTCGGCGGCTGACGCTACGGCGAACGGCCTGTCGGCGGCCAGTCCGCCGATGGCCGGCTCACCGGCGACCGGCCTGCCGTCGGTCGACCCGCTCTCGGCGGAGGTGATGACGCTGGCCGGGGAGATCCGCGCCGACCGCAGCGTGCTGCGGGTCGACGACCTGGCCCGCCGGCACGGCACCACCACCCGACGCCTGCAACGGCTGTTCCTCGACCACGTCGGCGTCGGCCCGAAGTGGGTGATCCGGCGGTACCGCATCCAGGAGGCGATCGAGCACGCCGCCAGCGGCGGGCCGGTGGACTGGGCGGCCGTCGCCGCCGACCTCGGGTACGCCGACCAGGCCCACCTGATCCGCGAGTTCGCCGCCGCGACGGGGCTCACCCCGGCCGCGTACGCCCGGTCGCTCAACCGACCGGCGGGAGCCTCGCTCAGCCGACCGGGGTGAAGCGGATCAGCCAGCGGGGGGGTGCAGCGGGTCAGTCGGCCGGGGCGAGCCGGGTGAGGAAGGCCCCCCACGCCGCCGGGGCGAACGCCAGCACCGGGCCGGTGCGGTCCTTCGAGTCGCGCACGACCACCACGCCGGGCAGGTTGCCCGCCACCTCGACGCAGTTGCCGCCCGTGCTGTTGCTGCGGCTGCTGGTGCGCCACCGCGCAGCGCTCAGGTCCATGGTCCCGCCTCCGTGATCTCCGCGATCAGCTCGATCGACCGCTGGTGGGGCAGCGCCTCGCCCCGGATCGACTCCCACACGTCGATCGCCCGGCGCACGTCGGCCGGGCGATCGACGACGTGCCCGCCGAGCTGAGTCTCCACATAGACCATATCCTCGCCGACGGGCGGCGTGGCGATGACGAACGAGCCGTCCAGCCCGGCATACGCCCCCACCGCGAACGGCACCACGTGCAGGATCGCGGCCCGGACGCCCGGACGGCCCGGGCCGCGACCATTCACACAGTAACCGCAGCATCAGCAGAATGTGACCCCAGCGGGCCCGTTCGGGTGTCTTCCCCCGAGATTCCCCGGCCCGGACGGGACCGCGCGGGGGCGTGCCGGGCACGGCGGCACGCCCCCGCACCAGTCGAGGAGGGACAGCCACAGTGGACGAGCGACCCCGGGACCCGGCCCGCGAACACGCGACGCAGGCTCGCGAACGCCCGCCGGCCCGGGAGCATCTGCCGGCCCGGCCGATCTGGCTCTGCCGGGTCTGCGGCGGGCCGTGGCCCTGCTCGCCGGCCCGCCGCCGGCTCCTGCACGAGTACGCCGACGCGCCCGTCACGCTCGCCGTCCACCTCGCCGGGCTGATACTGGAGGCGGGCGACGGGTGTTAGGAAGGGGCCCCTGTACAACAGAAAGCGTTACCAAGGTGCCCTTCCTTGCACGTCACCGGCGGCGGACCGCCACCACCGCCACGTCGTCCTGGATCTCCGTGGGGGCCAGCTCGACCACCAGCCGCTGGCAGAAGCCGTCCAGGTCGTCGTCCACCGTCTCGGCGCAGCGGGCCAGGGCGGCCAGCCCCTCGTCGATGGTGGCGTCCCGCCGCTCGATCAACCCGTCGGTGTAGAGCACCAGCGTCGACCCGGCCGGCAGCACGAACTCCAGGTCGGCGGGGCGGTCCACACGCACGCCGAGCAGCGGCGCGGAGTGCTGGACGTACTCCACCCGGCCGTCGCGGCTGATCAGCGCCGGCAGGTGGCCGGCGCTGGCCAGTCGGACGTGACCGGTGCCGGGGTGCAGTTGCAGCACGCAGATGGTGGCCAGCTCGCCGGGGAGCAGCGTCCGCATCAGCTCGTCGACCCGGGTCAGGATCACGCCGGGCGGGTGCCCCTCGACCGCGTACGCCCGCACCGCGTGCCGCAGCTCGGCCATCACCGTCGCCGCGTGCAGCGAGTGGCCGGCCACGTCGCCGATGGCCACCAACAGCTCGTCGCCGAGCATCACCAGCTCGTAGAAGTCCCCGCCGACCTCGGTCTGCGCGCTGGCCGGCTCGTACCGGACGGCGAGGTCTAGCCCGGCCACCTCGGGCAGCCGGCGCGGCAGCAGGCTGCGTTGCAGGGTCACCGCGATCCGGTGTTCCTCGTCGAGGGTCCGCTGCGCCTCCACGGCCGCCGCGAGGGCCTGGGCGAGCTGGCGCACCACGGGGGCGCCCGGGACCAGGGCCCGGGGCGGCACCGCCACGTAGATCGGGGACCGGTCGGGGCGCAGCCGGGCGACCGCGACGACCAGTTCCGGCTCGCCGGCCCAGTCGTGCACCGCCCACTCGGCCGGGTCCACCTGCTCCCGCAGGATCGCCCCGATCGACACGTCGTCGGTCGGCATGGGCCACGGGCGCACGACGGGCTCCGCGCCGGGGCCGGTGGTGGCGGCGGCGAGCGTGGTGCCGTCCATGGTCTCGGCGAGCACGACGACGGGGGTGCCGAGCATCTCGGCCGCCCCGGCCGCCGCGGCGACCATCAGCCGGGGGAAGGTCGGCGCGGAGTTGACGGCGAGGGTGGTCTCGGCGAGCCGGCTGAGCCGGTCGGCGAGCTGCTCGGCGCGCTGCCGCGCCCGGTAGTAGCGCAGCACCGCGTGGGTGGTGGCGACCAGCTCGTCGGGCTCGATGGGCTCGGCCAGGTAGGCGTCCGCGCCCCGGGTCAGGCCCTGGGCCCGGTCGTTGACGTCGACGGCGTGCGCCGACACGTGGATCACCGGCATCGCCGGGTGGGCCTTCTTGATCTGCTCGCAGACCTCGAACCCGGTCAGGTCGGGCAGCCGGACGTCGAGCACCACCAGGTCGATCGGGTCCACCCCGACCCGGGCCAGGGCCTCGCCGCCGCTCTCCGCCTCCAGCGTCGCGAAGCCGGCCCGGCTCAGCCAGCTCACCAGGAGGTAGCGCTTGGTGCGGCTGTCGTCGACGACCAGCACGGTCCCCTGACCACCGTCCACCGTCACGCTCCGCCCACCGGCAGGACGACGGTGAAGGTGCTGCCCCGCCCCGGCTCGCTGGCCAGCTCCAGTGCGCCGCCGAGCAGGTGCGTCACCCGCCGGGCGTACGGCAGACCGAGGCCGGTGCCGCCGATGCGGGTGCTCCCCGGCACCTGGTAGAACTCCTCGAAGATCCGCTCGTGCAGCTCCGGGGCGATGCCCGACCCGGTGTCGGAGACGGACAGCCGCCACCGCCCGTCGCGGAGCTCGGCGCGCAGCCGGACCTGGCCCCGCTCGGTGAACTTGAGCCCGTTGTGCAGCAGGTTGCGCAGCACCTGGGCGAGCAGCACCTCGTCGGAACGGACCGTGCCGGGCGGCGGCGGGTCCTCCACCACCAGCTCGACGTCCGGCTTGGTGGACAGCGCCCGCAGGGTGCCGCGCAGTTGGCCGAAGATGGCCCGCAGGTCGACCTCGGTCCAGTTCGGCTCCAGCCGCCCGGACTCCGCCTTGGCGAGATCGAGCAGGTCGTTGACCAGGCCGAGCAGGTCGGTGGCGGAGTCCCGGATCAGCCCCACCTGGCGGGCCTGCTCGGCGGTGAGCGGGTCGGACGCGGAGTCGGCCAGCAGCCGGCTCAGCCCGATGATCGCGGTCACCGGGGCGCGCAGCTCGTGGCTGACGTTGGCCAGGAACCGGCTCTTGGACTCGCTGGCGGTACGCAGCTGGGCCGACTTCTCGTCCAGCTCGGCGTAGAGGGCCACCACGCCCCGGTTGGTCTCCTCCAGCTCCTCGGTGAGCTGGTTGTAGAGCGCCATCACGCCCCGGTTGGTCTCCTGGAGCTCCTCGTTGAGCACGGCCAGCTCGTCGCGCTGGCTGCGTACCTCGTCCAGGGCGGCGATGAGCTGCTCGTTCTGGAGGGCCAGCTCGTCCACGGCGCTGGCCGGAGCAGAGCTGCCGAGCTCGGCGCGCAGCTCGGCGAGGCGCTCCGGGGTCAGCGCCTGCGCGTTGGCCGGGACACGTCGGGACATCCTCACGACCGTATCGCCCTCCCGGCCCACCACGCCCAGCATGTCCACGAGGCGTGCCACCGCGCCGGACTGCGGCTCGTACCGGCCGCTGGGGAGCGGGCGCACCGGGGCCAGGTCGACGCGCAGGCGGACCGGGCCCTGCGCCTCGACCACGGCGGCGAAGGTGACGTCGGCACCGCCGCAGATCCGCAGCAGGTCCCGGGCCACCTCGCTGAGTGCGGTGGCAAGCCGCACCTGGTCCTGATGTTCCAGCCCGACCGCCTCGGCGACCTCCCGGCCCCGCTGCCGGATGAGGAAGATGTCGTGCTCGACCCGCAGCGCCATCTGGAGCAGCGACGGGCCGCCGGCCGGGCCCGTCACCAGGGCGCCCTCGCGGCGAGTACGCACGCGTCGTCCCGTCGCACCCCGGCGTCGCGCAGCACGGTCGCGGCCAGCACCAGCGGGGCGCGCCCGGCCAGGCCGGGGTAGTCGTCGAGCTGCCAGCGGTCCGCCACCCCGTCACTGTGCATCACCAGCGAAGCTCCGGCGGGGAAGGGGTACTCGTACTCGCGGACGACGGGTCGTTGATGGCCGGCGATGCCGGGCAGGGAGACGAGCCCGCGCCGCCGCTCGCCCTCGGCGAGCACGGTCGCCGCGATGTTGCCCAGCCCCGCGTACCGGAGCAGGTGGGCCTGCCCGTCCAGCTCGGCGACGGCCAGCGCGGCCCCCCGGGTGTGCGTCATCGCGCGGTGCAGGTGCTGCACCACGGCGGCCGGCGGGGCGGCCGGGGCGGACCGGAACGCGGCGAGCGCCGCGTCGGTCGCGGACGCGGCCAGCGGCCCGTGCCCGAGACCGTCGCAGACCAGCACCTGGTGCCGCCCCTCGGCGACGCGGACGGCGTACCCGTCGCCGCTGACCGCCTCGCCGGTCAGCGGCCGGGTCAGCGCCCCGGCCCAGGACTGCGCCGGGGCGGGGCCCTTCGGCCAGATCTGCACGGCGAGCACGGTGCCCCGGCCGGGGAGGGAGTAGCCGTCGAACCAGTCCGCCTGGCGCATGATGGCGCCGAGGCCGATGCCGAGCGTGCCGGCGGTGGAGTGGCCGTCGCGGGAGGAGACCGTGAGGTCGGCCATGCCGGGCCCGGAGTCGATGGCGACGAGTTCCACGCCCGCCCGGTCGCCGACGCGCACGGGGCGCAGCAGCAGCACCCCGTCGTCGGCGTGCTTGACCAGGTTGCTGGTCAGCTCGGCGGCGACGATGGCCAGGTCGGCGGTGCGGGCGTCGCCGATGCCGAGCTGCCCGCCCAGCCGCTCGGCGGCCCGCCGGACCGAACTGGCCGCGCTGCCGCTCTCCACCCGGAACCAGATGCCGTGGTCGGACACGGCGTCCAGGGTCATCGGGACCACTTGGTGACCGTGATGCGGGTGCCCCGCCCCGGGCCGGTGTCGATGTCGAACTCGTCGACCAGGCGGCGGGCACCGCTGAGGCCGAGCCCGAGGCCGCCGCCGGTGGTGTAGCCGTCGGTGAGGGCCAGGTCCAGGTCGGCGATGCCGGGGCCGTCGTCGGCGAAGACGATGCGCACCCCGCGCCGCCGGCCGTTGTCCACCACGGACACCTCGGCGCTGCCGCCCCCGCCGTAGACCAGGGTGTTGCGGGCCAGCTCGCTGGCGGCGGTGACCAGCTTCGTCTGGTCGACCAGGGAGAGCCGGACGGCCACCGCCACCGTACGCACCAACTGGCGGACCCGCACCACGTCCTCGTCGCTGCGGATCGCCTGGGCCTGCGGGTCGCCCAGGTCGACGCCCGCGGTCACCTCGTGTCCGTGGACTGGTCGCCGGGCTCGTCGATGTCGTAGCCGTAGTCGTCGTCGTGGGTCGCCGCGATCAGCTCCATGCCCCGTTCCACGTTGAGGGCGGTGCGGATGCCGTTGAGCGACAGGCCCAGCTCGACCAGGGTGATGGCGACGGCGGGACGCATCCCGACCACCACCGTCTCGGCGTCGAGCACCTTGGAGATGGAGGCGATGGTGGAGAGCATCCGGCCGACGAACGAGTCGACGATGTCCAGCGCCGTGATGTCGATGATCACGCCGTGGCAGCCGGTGGCGACGATCCGCTCGGCCAGGTCCTCCTGGAGCTGCACCGCCGTCTGGTCGGACATGTCGACCTGGATCGATACGAGCAGGATGTCGCCGATCTTCAGGACCGGCACCCGCTCCATCAGGACTCCCGACGCGGCTGGCGGCGCGCCGTCTCCACGCCCGTCAGCCGCAGCACGTGTCGCAGCGCGTCGGCGAGGCTGGCCTTGGTGGCGATGTCGCCGAACTCGATGCCGAGGGCGACGATGGTCTGGGCGATCTGCGGCCGGATGCCGGAGATGATGCAGTCGGCACCCATCAGCCGGGCGGCCACCACGGTCTTGAGGATGTGCTGGGCGACCTGGGTGTCGACCGCCGGAACGCCGGTGATGTCGATGATCGCGTACGGCGAGCCGGTGTCGACGAGGGTCTGCAGCAGCCGCTCCATCACCACCTGGGCGCGGGCCGAGTCGAGCGTGCCGACCAGCGGGACGGCGACCACGCCCTCCCAGATCTTGACGACCGGGGTGGAGAGTTCGAGCAGCTGCTCGGCCTGGTCGGCGATCAGGCTCTCCCGGGTGCGCACGAAGCTCTCGAAGGTGAACAGCCCCATCTGGTCGACCAGGGAGGAGAAGGCCACGTAGTCGCGCAGCGCCGTGTCGGTGGCGTCGGCCTCCAGCAGCTCCAGCAGGACGTCCTTGAGCGCGTACACGCTGATCGCCGTCTCGGTGGCGGTGAAGCCCTGCCGGGCCCGGCCCCGGGACAGCTCGGCCAGCACGGCGCGCAGCTCGCCGGCCGACTCGGACTCCAGGTCGAAACCGCCGCCGCGGGCGGCCTCGATGACGGCCCGGTGCAGCTCCTGCACCTGGCGACGCAGCTCCGCCTGGCTGAGCCGGCCGCGCAGCGAGGCGCCCACCAGCTCCGTCCAGCGCTGGGTGATCCGCTCGGCGTGCTCGTCGAGCAGACCGGTCAGGCGACCGCTTTCCTCCGCGCTCAACGCCACGGCATCCTCCCTATGACCTGGGTCGGCCGGACTCTACCACCGGGTAGTCGGAAACTAGTTGTCCCACGGCAACGACATGACGACCGGCACCCCGGCGCTCCCGGCTCTGCGCCGAACCGCCCTCGTGGGATACGGTTCCACCGATACCAGCAGGAGGTCGGCGAATGTCCTTGACGGTGCAGACGGAACAGCGCGGCGACGTGGTCGTCGTGTCGGTCGCGGGCGAGCTGGACATGGCGACGGCTCCGCAGCTCCAGGACCAGATCACGGACCTGCTGGACAAGGGCCGCAGCCGCCTCGTGTTCGACCTGGCGGAGGTCTCGTTCTGCGACTCGACCGGGCTGTCGGTGTTCGTACGCGCCAAGAACAGCTGCGACGAGGCCGGGGGCGTGGTCCGGCTGGCCGCCCCGCAGCGCGGGGTGCTGCGCATCCTGGAGGTCAGCGGGCTCGTCGAGGTGCTGCACACCTACCCGACGGTGGAGCAGGCCGTCGCGGGCGACCCCACGCCGGCCTCCTCCTGACCGTCCCGCTCAGCGCTCGTCCTCGACGAAGCGGGGGCGGGCGATGACCAGGCCCGCGCCCGTCTGCACGGCGAGGGCGACGAGCAGGAACCCGATCGGCGCGGTCCACCCGCCGGTCGCCTCGTAGAGGACGCCGACCAGCAGCGGCCCGAGCGCCGCGATCACGTACCCGGTGCTCTGCGCGAACGCCGACAGCGCCACCGTCCCCTCCGCCGTGCGGGCGCGCAGCCCGATGGTGGTGAGGATCAGCGGGAACGCGCCCTGGCCGAGGGCGAGCAGGGCCACCCAGAGCAGCGCGCCGTCGTGCGGCGCGAGCGCCAGCCCCAGGTAGGACGCGGCCGAGAAGGCGGTCAGCCCGAACACCAGCGGCCGCAGCGTCCGCAGCCGGCCGGCGAGCGTCGGCATCAGCAGCGCCACCGGCACGCCGAGCGCGGTCACCCCGGCCAGCAGCAGCCCGGCCGTCTCCGGACGGAAGCCGGCGTCGCGGAAGAGCTGGGCCAGCCAGCCCATGATCGCGTACCCGCTCAGCGACTGCGCGCCGAAGTAGACCGCCATCGCCCAGCCGAGCCGCGTCCGCGCCGGCCGCACCCGGACCGGGGCGGCGACGGCCACCGCGCCGGTGGCGGCCCGCCGCGCGGCGCGGGCCCGCAGCGCCAGCGGCACCCACGGAAGTACGGCCAGCGCGGCCAGCCCGGCCCAGACCCCGAGCCCGGCCCGCCAGGACCCGAAGGCGTGCGCCACCGGCACCGCCGACGCGGCGGCCACCGTCGTGCCCGTCGTCAACGCCATCGTGTACGCCCCGGTGACCAGGCCGGTGCGGTGCGGGAAGTGCTGCTTCACCAGCATCGGCAGCAGGATGTTCGCCACCGCGATGCCGGCCAGCGCGAGCGCGCTGGTGGCCACGAAGACCAGCGCGGAGTCGGTGACCACGCGCAGCACCTGCCCGACGGCGAGGGCCGACATGGCGACCACGAGCACCCGGGCCGGGGCGTACCGCCGGACCAGCCAGGGGGTGAGCGCGCCGAGCCCGGCGAAGGCGATCGTCGGCAGGGTGGTGACGAGCCCGGCCATCGCCCCGGAGAGCCCGAGGCCGGTGCGGACCTCGCCGAGCAGCGCGCCGAGGCTGGTCACGGCGGCGCGCAGGTTGAGGGCGACCAGCAGCATCCCGACCAGGACCAGCAGCCCGCCGGTCACGGGCTGCCCGGTCTTCTTGGCCTCGACCTTCTCGGTCCCGGTCCTCTCGGTCCCGGTCTTCTTGGCCTCGGTCTTCTCGACGAGGGTGGGTGCGGGGGCCGGGGCGCGCGCCACGTCGACGGTCGGGCGGGATCGGGCGGTCCCGGTGGTCGGTTCCGCGACGGCGGTCGGTGGCGGGGTCATGGCCTTCAACCTACAATCATGGGATGAATCCTGGGCAGGTGATGTAACCAGTGCCACCGTCGGTTGATTCCGCGCCCCCGCCCGGGTCCGCCCCCCGGCCCGACTCCGCACCCCCGCCCGGGTCCCCGCCCCCGCCGCCCCGGGGCCAGCGCGTCCGGCAGACGATCGAGCAGCTCCGGGCCCGCATCCTCGGCGGCGAGTGGCCGGTGGGCGGCCGCATCCCCACCGAGCCGCAGCTCGTCGCCGCCCTCGGGGTGGGGCGCAACACCGTCCGGGAGGCCGTCCGCGCCCTCGTGCACGCCGGGGTGCTGGAGTGCCGGCAGGGCTCCGGGACGTACGTGGTGTCGACCGACGAGCTGGCCCCCGTGGTGGCCCGCCGACTCACCGACGACCGGATGACCGAGGTCGTCGAGGTGCGCCGCGCCTTCGAGGTGGAGGCGGCGCGGCTGGCCGCGCTGCGGCGTACCCCGGCGGATCTGGCCGCCCTCGACGGCGCGCTCGCCGCCCGGGAGGCCGCCTGGCGCGCGGGCCGGGTCGACGAGTTCGTCGAGGCCGACGCAGCCCTGCACACGGCGGTGGTGGCCGCCGCCCACAACGGCATGCTCGCCGAGCTGTACGCGTCGGTCGGCGCTGCGCTGCGCAGCACGATCAGCCAGGCGACGGGCGACGCGCTGGAGCCCGAGCGGTACGTCGACCACGCCCGGCTGGTGGACGCGATCAGGGCCGGTGACCCGGCCTTGGCGGCCCGGGAAGCTGGTGCTTTCCTGGAGCCCTCCCCGGGGGAATAGGTTGCCCGGGAAACCGAACCGGACACCACGGGAGTAACGGATGCTCAAGGGCTTCAAGGACTTCATCATGCGCGGCAACGTCGTCGACCTCGCGGTCGGCGTCGTCATCGGCGCGGCGTTCACGGGCGTGGTCACCCAGCTCACCAAGTCGTTCCTGGAACCGCTGGTCAGAGTCCTGATCGTGCTGATCACCGGAAATCCGAAGGGCCTTGAGGGCTCGACCCCGACGTTTCGCGGCATCCCGTTCGACTGGGTGGCCTTCGTCAACGCGGCGATCACCTTCCTGCTCACCGCGGCGGCGCTCTACTTCCTGGTCGTCTTCCCGATGAACAGGCTGGCCGAGCGGCGCAAGCGCGGCGAGGAGCCGCCGCCGGCCGCCCCCAGCGAGGAGGTCAAGCTGCTCACCGAGATCCGGGACGCGCTGATGGCCACCGGCCACACCACCCCGGGCCAGCAGCGGGGCGCCTTGGACGACGTGCTCGGCCGCAGCCCGGAGCCCCCGGCCGCGCGCTGACGCACACCGACGCACACCGGCCCTCACGGGATTCCCGTGGGGGCCGGGCCTTGTCGTACACATGTTCGATAGAGTCCCGCCATGGAGCAGCGGAAGCACTGGTGGAACGGCAAGTGGGGGCGGCTCGCGCGGCGGGACGTCTTCCTCCGGGTGGACGGCGACCGGTGGCACGTCGAGCAGCGCGCCGGGGGCGCGGAGGGGGTCTCCCAGTTCTACGAGTACCCGAACGCGGAGGAGGCCGAGGAGACCGTCCGCGCGCTGCTCGCCGGGGCGGACGGGTGGCGGGAGCTGTCCCCCCGGCCGCCGGGCTCGTGGCTGCCGACCCCGGACACCCGCACCTGACCGGGACGGTGTTTCGAGGTTCGGCGCGGCGTTCGGTCGGGCCTGACCCGGACGATGTTCGGGGTCGGCGCGGCATCTGGTCGGGCCTGACCGGGCGCGGCGTTCGGCCGGCGCGGCATCTGGTCGGGCCTGACCGGCGCGGCGTTTAGTCGGGTGGCGGGGCGGGAACCGCCTCGGGATGGAGCAGCAGGGGACGGATCAGCAGGCGGCCATCTCCCGCGTCACCACCGGGATGCCCGTGTTCGACGTGACCGGTGCAGAGGTCGGCACCGTGGACCTCGTCCAGCGGGGCGACCCGAACGCGGTGACCGTGCAGGCGCCGACCGCCGCCCCGACCGCCGACCCGGGCGGCAGCCTGGACGAGCTGATCGAATCCGCGGCGACCGAGGAGCCGGACGTCCCTGCCGACCTGGCCGCCCGCCTGCTGCGCACCGGCTACCTGAAGGTCTCCACCGACCAGGCCCCGACCGGCGCGGTCTACGTGCTCGCCGACCAGATCGCCGCCGTCGCCGACGGCCGGGTACGCCTCGACGTCCTCGCGACGAGCCTGCCCGCCGAGGAGTGACGCCAGCGGGCCTCGATCGACGCGGGCCTTGATCGAGGCGAGCCCCTTGGTCGACCCCGCCCCTCTTGATCGACGCGGCCCCCTTGATCGACTCCATGTCGGCGACATCGGGGTATCCCGGGGCGGTTTTTCCCGCCATGTCGCCGACATGGAGTCGATCTAGCGCTCCGCCCGCCCAGCCGACGCCCGCCCAGCCGACGCCGGCTCGACGGGCTCGACGGGCTCGACCGGCGGAACCGGCTGCACGGACTCGACCGGCTGGGCCGGCCGGGCGGGCTCGACGGGCTCGACGGGCTCGCCGGGCTCAGCGTGGTCGCTCTCGTGGCGGCGGCGTAGGAGGAGCAGCATCAGCCAGCTGGCGACCAGCCCCCAGAACGCGCCCCCGACGCCGAGCAGGCTCACCCCGGAGGCCGTGACGACGAGGGTCACCACGGCCGCCTCCCGGGTCGCCGGGTCGGCGACGGCCGCCGACACCGCGCCGGCCAGCGCGGCGAGCAGCGCGAGCCCCGCCACGGCCTCGATCAGCACCGGCGGGGAGAGCAGCACGAGGGCGGTGGCGACGCCCGCGCCGAGGCCGAGCAGGGCCAGCCCGACCCCCGCCGTGACCGAGGCGACCCAGCGGCGCTCCGGGTCCGGGTGGGCGTCGGGGCCGGCGGCCAGCGCGGCGGTGATCGCGGCGAGGTTGACCGCGTGCCCGCCGACCGGCGCGCCGATGGCGCTGGCCAGGCCGGTGACCCGCAGCGCGGAGCCGAGCGGGGGACGGTAGCCGTACCCGGTGAGCACCGCCATCCCGGGGACGTTCTGCGCGGCCATGGTGACCAGGAACAGCGGCAGCGCCAGCCCGATCACCGCCGGCACCGTCCACTCGGGTGCGGTGAGGACGAGCACCGGCCGCAGGCCGTGCGTGCCGACGCCGCCCGGCGTGGTCACCGCGATGGCGACCGCCGCCGCGACGAGCGCGGCGGGCACCGCCCAGCGCCGGGCGAAGCGGTGCAGGACGAGCCAGGTGACGACCACCGGCGCGGCCAGCCTCGGCACCTCGACCAGGGCGCGGACGGGCGCGGTGCACAGCGGCAGCAGCACCCCGGCCAGCATCGCGGCGGCGATCGGGCCGGGGATCGCGGCCACCGCCCGGCCGAGCGCCGGGAACAGCCCGGCGGCGACGATCAGCGCCCCGCACACGACGAACGCGCCGACGGCGGCCGGCCAGCCGCCGGGGACCGGGCCGGTGGCCACCAGCAGCGCCGCCCCGGGGGTGGACCAGGCGATGGCCATCGGCAGCCGGTGCCGCAGCCCCAGCCACACCGCGCAGAGGCCGGACGCGACGCTGACGGCGAGCAGCCCGGAGGCGGCCTGCCGTTCGTCGGCGCCGACGGCGCGCAGCCCGGCGAGCACGACGGTGAATGAACTGGCGAAGCCGACGAGCGCGGTCACCACCCCGGCGAGCACGGGTTGCAGCAGGCCGGCCACGTCTCCCCCTTCGCCGTTCCGTTTACGGAACGATGGCGTGTAGCACGATAGCGGGATGGAGTCGCCGACACCAACCCCGCAAGCGGCCCGGGAGCAGGCAGCCACGGACGCCGGCACGGTCGGTGCCCGGGTGCGCGCCCTGCGCGAGGAGCGGGGCCTGTCACTGTCCACCCTGGCCCGGCTCGCCGGGGTGGGCAAGGCCACCCTCTCCGGCCTGGAGAACGGCACCCGCAACCCCACCCTGGAGACGCTCTACGCCGTGACCGCCCAGCTCGGGGTGCCGCTGACCGCGGCGCTCTCCGGGCCGGCGGCGACCCCCACGGTGCGCGGGGCGGCGGTGAGCGCGACCCTGCTGGAGGTGTTCACCGAGGCCGGGGCGACGTACGAGCTGTACCGGATGCGGGTCGCGCCCGGCGTCGGCCAGCTCTCCCCCGCGCACCAGCCGGGGGTCACCGAGCACGTCACCGTCTTCGCCGGGCAGCTCCGCGCCGGGCCGGTGGACGACCCGCTGACCGCCGGGCCCGGCGGCCACCTGCGCTGGACGTCGGACGTGCCGCACGGCTACGCCGCGATCGGCGACGAGGAGGTGTGGGCGAGCCTGCTGCTGCGCTACCCCCGCCGCTGACCGGTCGACCGTTCGGGCCGCCGGCCGGTCGGCCACCCGCGCCGACACAAGATTCTTTTCGGGCCGACCCCGGAGTGCGTAGAGACGCCGGGCGGGTCTTCTTGGCAAGCTTGTCGTATGACGCTGATCCTCCGCTCGGCCATCCTCAACGACGTCGGCCTCGTGCGGACCAACAACGAGGATTCCGCCCTCGCCGGTGACCGCCTCGTCGCCGTCGCCGACGGGATGGGTGGCCTGCCGGCTGGTGAGGTGGCGAGCGAGATCGTCATCCGCATCCTCGACGAGTTGGACCCGCCCACCACCACCGAGGGGGCCGCCGACGCGCTGCGGGCCGTGGTGAGCACCGCCAACCAGCGGATCCGGGCCGCCATCTCCGTCGACCCCGCGCGCGAGGGCATGGGTACGACGCTGACGGCCGGCCTGCTCGCCGGGGACGTCCTGGTCCTCGCGCAGGTCGGGGACTCCCGCTGTTATCTGCTGCGGGACAACGAGCTGACCCAGCTCACCCGCGACGACACGTTCGTGCAGGCGCTCGTCGACCAGGGCGCCCTCTCCCCGGACCAGGCGCGGCACCACCCGCAGCGGTCGCTGGTGACCCGCGCCGTGCAGGGCGCCGACACGCCCCCGGCGGTCGGCACGCTCACCGTCTTCGCCGGCGACCGGCTGCTGCTGTGCAGCGACGGGCTCTCCGACTACGTGGACGACGCCGCGATCGCCGCCGCCCTCGCCATGTACGGCGACCGCCAGCAGTGCGGCGAGCAGCTCGTGAAGCTCGCCCACCAGGCCGGCGCGCCGGACAACGTCACCGTCGTCGTCTCCGACGTCACGGCGCTCTCATGACCATCCGGCGGTTGACCAACTCCGAGCGGCCGGCCACCTCCTTCCCGCTCCAGGCGTACGCCTTCGAGGCGTCCCCGATGCGGCCCGAGCGGGCCGAGGAGTTCCGCAGCTACCTGCCCTACCACGAGGCCACCCGCACCCTGGTCGCCGAGGAGGGCGGCGAGACGCTGGCCACCGCGTCGGCCATCCCGATGCGGCAGAACCTGCGCGGGGCGGTGCTGCCGATGGCCGGCGTCGCCGGGGTCGCCACCCACCCGCTGGCGCGGCGGCGCGGGCACGTCCGGGCCCTGCTGCGCCAGCTCCTCGACGAGATGCGCGACGAGGGGCACCCGCTCACCGCGCTGTACCCGTTCCGCGCCTCGTTCTACGAGCGCTTCGGGTACGTCGGCCTGCCCCGGGCGCGTACGGCCGTCTTCGCCCCGGCCGACCTGGCCGCGCTGCTGCGCGCGGACCTGCCCGGCGAGCTGGCCTGGGGCCGCAGCGGCTCGGGGTACGCCGACCACCGCGCCTTCACCGAGCGCTGCCTGGCCGAGCGGCACGGGTTCGCGATCTTCCCCGAGACCCGGGCGGTGCGGCAGCGCGACGACGACGACCGGTGGCAGCTCACCGCCCGCATCGACGGCGAGACGGTCGGCGTGCTGACGTACCGGATCGACGACCACGGCGGCGAGCTGGCCGGCGACGACCTGCTGGTCGCCGACCCGTACGCCCGGGCCCTGATCCTGCAGTTCCTCGCCCGGCACGTCGACCAGGTGGAGCGGATCCGCCTGCGGATCGCGGCGGACGAGCTGCCCGAGCTGTGGCTGACCGACCTGGCCGTGCACGTCGAGGCGCGGGTCGCCCGGCCGGGTTCGTCCGCGCCGATGGCCCGGCTGCTCGCGCTCGACGCGCTGGCCGGTCTCCCGGCCGGGCCGGGCCGGGTCCGGGTGGAGCTGACCGGGGACCGGTGGCTCGCCGGCACCCACCTGCTCGACGGCGCGACCGGCCGGCTGGAGCTGTCCGGCGACGCCACCGGGTCCGTGCCGGCCGCGACGCTCACGGCGGCCGGGCTCTCCGCCCTGGCGTACGGGGTGCTGGACCCGGCGGAGGTCGACGTCCGTGGCCTGGGGCGGGTGCCGGCGGACGCCGCCGCCGAGCTGCGCCGCCTCTTCCCCCGCCGTTTGCCATACCTCTTCGCGGACTTCTGACCCTGTTTCGCGATCCCGGGGCGCGGGTAGCGTCCTGCGGGTGCCGGAGTGGTCGCAAGCGGGTGGTTGGGGGCTGCTGGCCGGGTCGGCGCTGCTGCTCGGGGCGGCGCTGGGCTGGTTCGTGCCCGTCCCGCGCCGGGTCATCGCGTCGATCATGGCCTTCGGGGCCGGGGTGCTGCTCTCCGCCGTCTCCTTCGAGCTGATCGCCGAGGCGCACGAGCAGGGCGGGCTGTTGCCCACCGCGGTCGGGGCGGCCGGCGGCGCGCTCGCGTACACGGGGGCGAACGTCCTGCTGGCCAGGCGGGGCGCGCGGCACCGCAAGCGCTCCGGCGCGCAGCCGTCGGAGCAGGAGGCGCCCGGTTCCGGGTCGGCGATCGCGGTGGGCGCGTTGCTCGACGGGATCCCCGAGTCGGTGGTGATCGGCGCGAGCCTGCTCACCGGCGGCCCGGTCAGCCTGGTCACGGTCGTCGCGGTCTTCCTCAGCAACGTGCCGGAGGGCCTGTCCAGCGCGGCCGGGATGCGCCGGGCCGGCCGGAGCAGCCGGTACGTCTTCGCCCTGTGGGCCGGGATCGCGCTGGTCAGCGGTCTCGCGGCGCTCGCCGGCTACACGCTGTTGGGCGGTGCGCCGCCGGAGGTGCTGGCCTCGATCACCGCCCTGGCGGCCGGCGCGATCCTCGCGATGATCACCGACACCATGGTCCCCGAGGCGTTCGAGGACGCCCACCTGCTGGTCGGCCTGATCACGGTCGCCGGCTTCCTGACCGCCTTCGCGCTCTCCCACGCCTGAGGGTGCCCCCGGCGCGGGCGGAGTCAGTAGGGGTTGGTGTGGCCGGGCGGGCGGGCGCGCAGCAGGGCCGCCGGGCGGCCCGGCCGGTCCGGGGCGGCCGACATCGGCGGGCTGCCGGTGTGCCCGCCGTACGCCATCCCGGCGAAGAGGTCCCGCAGGGCGGCCAGCGCGTCCGTACCCGGCTGCCAGCCCAGCTCGGCCTCGGCCCGCTCGCTGGACATCAGCGGGGCGTTCAGCGCCAGCTCGACCCAGCCGGCGTCCACCGGTTGCAGCCGGGCCCGCCAGGTCATCGCCGCCGCGCCGCGCAGCAGCGGGGCCGCCACCGGCACCGTCCAGCCGTGGAAGTGCCGGGCCACCAACTCCGGGGTGAGCACCGGGTCGGCCGCCAGGTTGAACGCGCCCCGCGCGTCGCCCAGCACCGCCCGGGCGTACGCGTCGGCCACGTCGTCGGCGTGCACGGCCTGCATCCGCAGGCGGCGGTGCGTGGGCACCAGCGGGAGGCGGCCGTACCGCAGCAGCCGCACCGGGGCCAGCGGCCCGAGGAAGTAGCGGGTGATCTCGGTGCCGGCGTCCCGCTGGAAGATCAGCCCGGGGCGCATCCGCACCACCCGCAGCCCCGGGTGCTGCCGCTCGACCCCGTCGAGCAGCGCCTCCACGTTGGCCTTGTCCCGGCTGTACGACGACCCGGGCACCCCGGTCGCCGGCCACCGCTCGCTGACCGGGTGGTCCTTCGGGCCGGGCGCGTACGCGCCGACGGACGACGCGTACACCAGGGCGGGCACCCGCGCGCGGAGCACCGCGTCGACCACGGCCCGGCTGCCGTCGACGTTGGTCCGGCGCAGCACCCGCTGGTCGTGGCTGGGCTGGATCTGCCAGGCCAGGTGGACCACCGCGTCCGCCCCGGCGAAGACCTCCACCAGCCGGGCGGCGGCACCCGGTGCCCCGACGTCGCAGGGGTGCCACGTCAGCCCGTCGTACGGCTCACCGGCGTCCGGGCCGGGTGGGCGGCGGGCCACCCCGACCAGGTCCAGGCCCCGTTCCCGGCGCAGCCGCCGCAGCAGCGCCGTCCCGGCGTTCCCGCTCGCCCCCAGCACCACGATCCGCATGCCTGGCCCCGTACCCGCTGGGCGGGGGACGAATCACGCGGGACGTCAGGGGCGGGGGGAGGTGCGTACCCAGCTCTGCCGCTGCCGGCGGTCCCGGCTGCCGCCGGTGGCGGCCAGGCAGCGCGGGCAGACGTGGCCCACGGCGTCGCCGGCGGTGAGCACGTCGGTCGAGGAGTAGTCGAAGCGGACGTGCGGGAAGCGGCGCAGCCTGGTCCGGCTCAGGGGCAGCCCGCACAGGGTCTGGTTCTGCCCGGGCAGCCAGGCGTGCACCTCGCCGCCGGGCCGGCGCACCCCGTCGGGGCCGGTCTCCTCGCTCGACGCCGCCACCGCCGGGGCGCTGCTGATCCGCATGCCCCCAGGTTCCCCACCCGGCGCGAACTATCCCGCCGCCACCCCGGCCGTTGCGGCGGGTGCCCGCCGCGGGGTGTCGACGCTGGCGAGGACGGCGTCCCAGGCCAGTTCGGCGGCGACCGTGCCCAGCCGGAGCGACGGGGAGGGCACCGTCACCTCGTCGGTCGTCAGGGCGAACAGGGTGTCGCCGTCGGCGATGGTGTGGAAGGGCTGGATCGCCCGGTGCATGGAGCTGTGCACCTGGGTGGCGAACTGGGCGAGCTCGGTGTCGGTCATCCGGACGTTGGTGACCACGGCGGTCAGGGTGGTGTTGCCGCCGGCCGGCGCGGGGTCCGGCGTGGCTGCCGCGAGCAGCTCGGCGTAGTCCTCGGCCGGGTGGCGACGCCGGCCGGTCGCCGGGTCGAGGTTGCCCCGCACGATGCCGCCTTCCCGGTCGACGATCACGCCCATCGCGTTCACCACCGTCAGCACCAGCAGCCGGGCCGCGCCGATGCGGGCGAAGGCGGCACCCTGCCCGCCCCACTCGGCGCGGGCGTTGTCGACCTTGCCGACGGTCGCGCCGACCCCGGCGCCGACCCTGCCCACGGCCACCCCGTCGGTGCGTACCGCGCGCAGCCCGTCCGCGCCGAGCTGGGCGTCCGGATAGACGGCGTTGTCCCGGGGGGTGAAGTCGTAGACGACGGCCCCGGACACCACCGGCAGGCTGCCGAAGTCGGTCGCGTAGCCGGCGCGGCGGAGCAGTTCGTCGTAGACGCCGGAGGCCGCGGCGAGACCGAAGCTCGACCCGCCGGCGAAGCACAACGCATGGTGGTACGGGAACCCGCCGCTGACGCCGACGGCCCCGCCCCGCCTGTCCACGGCCGTACGCGCGCCGCCGGGGATGCTGAGCACGGTGACGCCGGTCGGCCCGTCGGGATACTCGGCGGTGCCGATCCCCACGCCGGGCAGGTCGAACTCGACCCAACCGTCGCCGGCCGCACCGAGCACGGCGGGTCGCTGCCGGTGGTCGTTGCCGACGGGCGACGTCGTGCGCGGCGGGGCGGGATGGTGCTCGGACATGAGGGTCACCGTCTTCCGTGGGGGGTGTGGTGGTGCCGTGTCCCGGCCGGTGCCCGGTTCCCTAGACTGGGCTGATGCCCCGTCCGGTCACGCTGCACGACGTCGCGCGCCGGGCGGGAGTCGGCAAGTCCACGGTTTCCAATGTGCTGTCGCGTTCCGGCCGGGTCTCCGAGGCGACCCGGGAGCGGGTCCGCGCGGCGATGGCGGAACTGGGTTACGTCCCCAACCGCGCGGCCCGGCAGTTGCGGGGTGGCCGCACCGGCATCATCGGGGTCTACGTTCCCGGCGTGCCGTCCACTTCGGAGTTCTACATGCGGTTCGTCTTCGGCATCATGGAGCGCGCTGCCGCCCGCGACCGGGACGTCACCATCCTGACCGCCTCCGAGCACCGGTCGCCGCGGGCGCTCGACGGGGTGATCGTGGCCGACCCCCACCAGGACGACGAGTTCGTGGCGGTCCTGATGCAGGGCGGCATGCCGGTCGTGTGCTTCGAACGGCCCCCGGACGGCATGCGTCCGGAGGTGGTGCTCTGGGCGGACCACCACCGGGCGCTCACCGGGCTGCTGGACCGGATGGCCGCCGCCGGTGCCCGGCGTCCCGCCCTGGTGGTGCCACCGGAGACCGGCGACTGGGCGGCCCAGCTCGCGGCGGGATACCGCGACTGGTGCGCCCGGCACGGCGTCGCCACCGTGGTGGCGCAGCATCCGTGGGTACCCTCGCCGGCGGAGGTGTCCCGGGCGGTCGCACAGGTGCTCGCCCAGCCGGGGGTGGACGCCCTGGTGTGCGCCTCGGTGGACACCGCTCCGCTGGCCGTGCAGGTGCTGCACCGGCTCGGCCGCCGGGTCGGGCGGGACGTCCTGCTGGCGAGCGCCACCGAGTCGAGCGCCCTGCGGCTGGGACAACCGCCGATCACCGCGCTCGACCTGTCGCCGTTGGACGCCGGGCGCCGCTGCGCCGACCTGCTCGACGAGCTGATCGGTGGCGGCCCGGGTGGGGTCTACGAGCACCCGGTCCACCTGTGGTGGCGGGACTCCACCCGGGGGTCGGAGCCGGTCACCGGGTCATCCGTTCCAGTGCCTCCTCCATCCGGTCACCGGCCTCCACCGGGTTGAGCCCGGCCGCGAGGGCGTCCTGGTAGACCTGGTCGAGGAGGGGACGGAAGCGGGCGTAGCGGTGTTCCCAGTCGGCCGCGTCGGTGCGCCAGTAGCCCACGCAGACGGCGCGGTCGCGGGGCAGGTGGTGCACGGTACGCAGCACGGACCGGGCCTGGCGGCACTCGCCGGCCTCCCCCGCGACCCAGACGTAGCCGGGACCGTCCGGCAGGGTCGTCTCCCGCAGCCGGTCGACGAGGCTACCCGGGCCGTGGCCGTTGCCCACCCCGACCCGTACGTCGATCTGCACCGCGGGATCGTCGCCGGCGGCGGCGAACAGGTCCCGGGCGTCGGCCGTGTCCGGCAGGTCCACCAGCACCCGCACCGGGACGCCGGGCGTCCGTTCCGCGACGATGCGGGTGGCAGCCGGCAGCCCGGCCAGGTCGGCGGCGAGCACGAGCCACCGGGTGTCCGCAGGTGGGCGGAACCAGGCGCGACAGCGCCACAGCAGGAGACCGGTGCCGGTTTCGGCCCGCCGCGCCCAGGACGTGGCGGGGCCGTGGTCGTGCAGGGCGAAGTCGACGGTCAGCCGCGCTCCGACCGGATCGAAGTCCCGGACGGAGTAGTTGCGGCCGGTGGGCGGGTGCGGCTCGTCGTGGTAGCCCCACACCTCGCCGCGCAGGGTCATCGGTGGCGGGGCCGGCTCGCCGGGGCGGGGGAAGTAGAGCGTCACCGACTCGTCCGGCACGCCCAGGGCGGGGAAGCGGGCCAGGTCGGGGCCGCCGAGGACGACCCGCTGCAGGTGCGGGGTCAGTCGCCGGGTCTCGTGCACGGTGGCGGTCCAGAAGCCGGGCCGGGTGAGCGTGTCGGTCATTTCGCGCTGTACTCCGAGTCGGTGGCGGGGTCGCCGTCGGCAGCGGCGGCGAGCGCGGGGACGATCTTGTCCAGCACGTACGGGAGGCTCAGCACGGAGGAGAACGCCAGCGCGCCGTTGGCCTCGGTGCCGAGGAAGACCTCGCGGCGTTGGGTGTGCACGTCGAGCCGGGTGTAGAGCGGGTCGCCGAGCAGGGTGGCCACGCCGGGGTCGGTGGCCGCCTCGGACCAGACGGCGACGTCCACGTCCGTCAGGTCGAACCGTTCGCGGCTGATGGTGGCGGACTGGTTGGCGTTGTCGGTGAGCGTGGTGACCTCGGGTGACATGGTCAGGCCGAGGTCGAGCAGGACCTTCGAGGCGGTGGTCTCGGGGCTGAACAGGTAGTACTGGCCTTCGTACGTGGAGGCGAACACGGTGCGGGCGCCCTTGAGGCGGGGCTGCGCCCCGGCGACGGAGGCGATCCGCTTCTCCAGGTCGGCGACGAGCGTCTCGGCTTCGGCGCTGCGGCCGGTGATCTGCCCGGCGGCCCTGGTCATCTGCTGCCACGTCACCGCCCAACTGCCGTCCCCCGCCGGCTGGGCGACGGTGGGGGCGATCTTCGCGAGCAGGTCGTACTCCTGGCGGGACATGCCGGAGGAGAGCCCGACGATGACGTCGGGGCGCAGCGCGGCGATCTTCTCGTAGTCGAGCTCGGCGCGGGCCAGCACCTCCGGCCTGGCCTCGCCGAGCCGCTCCCGGGCCCACGGCCAGGTCGCGTTCGGCATGTTGCCGTACCAGTCGCGGATCGCGACGGGCACCTCGCCGAGGGCGAGGAAGTAGTCCTGCTCCTTGAGGCCCACCACCACGATCCGCTCGGGCTTGGCGGCGATGGTGGTCGTGCCGAAGGCGTGGGTGAGCGTCGTGGGGAACGCGGCGCTGGACGATCCGGACGCCGTGTCGGCCGGGCCCGCCTCGCTTGCGGCGCAACCGCCGGCCACCAGCGTGACGAGCAACAGTGCGGCGGCGGTCAGGAGTGTGCTCAGCCGGCGTGGGCGGGTGTGTGACATGGCATTCGATCCTCTGAGGGGCGGCGAAACGAGATTCCCATGGGGCTTAGGGTAGGTTTACCTTAGCCAGCGATGGAACGTTCCACCATGAAGTGAGTCACAGTGTCGGTCGCCACCCCCACCGGCTTACGCCGCCCCCACCTCCTCGCCGCCGGGCTGCTCGCCTGTGCCGTCGCCCTGCTGGCATCGATCGCGGCCAGCCTCGTCGTCGGCGCCCTGCCCCTGACGCCCGGCACCGTGCTGCGGGAACTCGTCGCCCACGGCGACAGCCAGGCGGGCCTGATCGTCTGGGAGGTCCGGCTACCCCGTACGGCGATCGCGATCTGCGTCGGAGCGGCCCTGGCGCTGGCCGGCGTCCTCATGCAGGCGCTGACCCGCAACCCCCTCGCCGACCCCGGGCTGCTGGGCGTCAACGCCGGTGCCGCCGCCGCCGTGGTGGCCGGGATCCTCGCCGGGGTGGCCGGCCAACGCGGTCACCTCCTGCTCGCCCTGCTCGGCGCGGGCGTCGCCGCCGGCCTGGTCACCGTCATCGGCGGCACCCGGGGCCCGGGTACGGCCGAGGACGGCCGGCTGGTCCTGGCCGGCGCGGCCGTCGGCGCCTGCCTGACCGGCGCCGTCGCCGGAGTCACCCTGCTGGACCAGACCGCGTTCGACCGGTACCGGTTCTGGGCCGTCGGCAGCCTCGCAGACCAGCCGCTGTCCGCCCTGCTCACGGCCGCCCCCGCGCTGGTCGCCGGCCTGGTCGTCACCGTGGCCGTGATCCGGCCGCTGGACGTGCTGCGCTTCGGCGACGACGGCGGCACCGCCCTCGGCGTCAACCCCGGCCGCACCCGGCTGCTCGCGTTGGTCGCCACCACCCTGCTCTGCGGCGGCGCGACCGCCGTGGCCGGCCCCATCGGCTTCCTCGGACTCGCCGTCCCCCATGCCGCCCGCGCGATCTGCGGCCCCCGGCTCGGGTGGGTCGTCGCCTACAGCGGCCTGCTCGGCCCGATCCTGCTGATCACCGCCGACGTGCTCGGCCGGCTCCTGGCCCGCCCCGGAGAGATCGAGGTCGCGATCGTCATGGGCGCCATCGGCGCCCCCGTGTTCATCGCCCTGGTCCGTGCCCGGAGGATCCCCCGACCATGACCACCGCCCCCACCAGCGGTCCGGGCCGACGCACGCTCCGTCGGCAGACCCGCCGCGCCACCCTCGCCTGCGTCGTCGTGCTCGCGCTCAGCGCCGGCCTGGCCGTCGCCGCCCTGGCCAGCGGCCGGTACGCCACTCCGCTGCACGAACTGTGGCCGGTGCTGACCGGCGGCGGCGACCCCGGCCTGCGGTTCGTCCTGTTCGAGCTGCGGCTGCCCCGGATCGGCACCGCCCTCGCCGTCGGGGCGGCCCTCGGCGCGGCCGGCGCCCTCTTCCAGAGCGCCAGCCGAAACCCCCTCGGCAGCCCCGACATCGTCGGCTTCACCGTCGGCGCAGCCACCGGCGCGCTCGTCGTCCTGCTGGTCCTGCACGACACCCGGCTCACCCCGGCGGTGGGCGCGGTGCTCGGCGGCGCCGCCGTCGCCACGGCGGCGCTGCTGCTCGGCGGGACCGGGCAGCGCCTCATCCTCGTCGGGATCGGCCTGTCCGCCCTGCTCACCTCCGTCAACGCGTACCTGCTGACCCGCGCCGAGGTGACCGACGCGCAGAACGCCGCCGTCTGGCTCGTCGGCAGCCTCAACGGCAGCGGTCACCACCTGCCGCTGCTGCTCGGCGCGCTCGCCGCGCTGCTGCCGCTCTCCGTGCTGGCGGCCCGGGGGCTGCGGCTCATCGAGAACGGCGGGGACAAGGCACTGAGCCTCGGCGTACCCGTACGCCGGCAACGCCTCACCGCGACGGCCCTGGCGGTCGCGCTCACCGCCGTCGGTGTCGCCGGCGCCGGGCCGGTCGGCTTCGTCGCACTGGCCGCCCCCCACCTGGCCCGCCGGCTCACCCGGGTCGCCGCCCCCCTGGTGACCACGAGCGCGGCGCTCGGCGCCGCCCTGCTGCTCGCCGCCGACCAGCTGGCCCAACGACTCGTCCCCGGGCAACAACTGCCCGTCGGCGCGGTCACCGGCGTCCTCGGCGGCGGCTACCTCGCTCTCGTCCTGGCCTGGACCTGGCGGGGGAGGCCCAGGTGAGCCGTCCCCCGTCTCACACCGCACCCGCCGCCCCGGAGGCAACCATGACCGCCCCGCCCGCGATCGAGCTGGACTCGGTCACCGTCGGCTACGACCGCCGAACCGTCTGCCGCGACGTCTCCCTGCGGGTCGCCGAGGGAAGCTTCACCGTCTTCATCGGACCGAACGGATGCGGCAAGTCCACCCTGTTGCGCACCGTCGCCCGCGTGTTGCGGCCGACCGAGGGCCGCGTCGCCGTCCTCGGCCGCGACGTCCGCGGCTACAGCCGGCGGCAGTACGCCCGCACCGTGGGGCTGCTCCCCCAGGGCATCGAGGCACCGGCCGGGATGACCGTCACCGATCTGGTGCTACGCGGACGGCATCCGCACCGATCGCCGCTGAGTCGCTGGACGGCGCAGGACGAACAGGCGGTCAGCTCGGCGCTGGACGTCACCGGGACCACCGGGTTCGGCGACCGGATCCTCGCGGAACTCTCCGGTGGTCAGCGGCAACGCGCCTGGCTGGCCATGCTGCTGGCGCAGGACACCCCGATCCTGCTGCTCGACGAACCGACCACCTACCTCGACATCGCCCACCAGTACGAGGTCCTCGACCTGCTCGCCGACCTGCACGCCGGCGGCCGGACCGTGGTCGCCGTCCTGCACGACCTCAACCAGGCGGCCCGCTACGCCACCGACCTGGTGGTGCTGCGCGGCGGCCACGTCGCCGAGACCGGCCACCCGGCGACGGTGCTCACCCCGGACCTCGTCGCCGACGTGTTCGGGCTGCGCTGCCGGATCGTGCCCGATCCGGTGACCGGCACGCCCGCGGTGTTCCCCGAGCCTTCCCGACCCCACCCGACCGGTTCCGCGCCGGCGGGCGGGTGAACGGGCGACCGGTACGGCAGTCGCTGCCGCCGGCGTAGCTCCCCGGCCCGGACGTCGCCGGGCCGGGTCGAAGCGCTCGATCGACGGCATCCGGGCTGCCGGGGGGGGGCTCACGCCGACCGTTCCTCCCTCCGTTGCGAGTGGTCGTGGTAAGTGGCGAGTCGGTCCCGCACGACCTGCCGCTGCGGGTGGTCCGTGTCGCCGAGGAGACCGAGGGCTTCCCGGCCCCGGACGAGGGCGCCGTCGTGGTCGCCGACCGCGCTGAGGGCCTCCGCCGACACGACCAGGGCGCGCGCCTGCCGCAGCGGGTCGGCCAGTTCGTCGCCGACGGCCCGGGCCAGGGCGGCGTCGGCCAGCGCATCGCGGTGCCGGCCGAGGCGCAATTGGGCCTCGGCCGAGATGGTGAGGGCGTCGCACCGGATGGTGTCGTCGGTGACCCGGTCGTGCAGGCCGAGTGCGACGCGGCCCTGGGCAAGGGCGACCTCAGGCTGGCCCGCGTCGAGGCTGAGTTCGGCGAGCCCGACGTGGGTGAGGCTTCGTCCACGCAGCGAGCCGATCCGGTCCCAGACGACAAGAGCCTGTCGGTAGAACGCGCGCGCCTCGTCGCGGAGCCCGAGCCGATGGTGCGCATCGCCTAGGTTATGGAGGGCGTACGCCTCCCCGGGGACCTCCCCGACCGCGCGGCAGTCGGTCAGCACCTCGTGGAAGCTGTCGATGGCGGCGAGGGTCGCCCCGGTGCGCAGTTGTACGGAGGCGAGGTTGTGCCGACAGGCCCGCTGCAGCTCGGCGCACCCGTTCTCCCGGGCGAGGCGCAGGGCCTCGGTGAAGAGGCGGCCGGCGCGGTGGTAGTCGTGGGTGGTGAAGTAGCTCGCGCCGAGGTTGACGAGGGTGCCGGCCCGGCCCAGGTCATGACCGTCGGCAGTCGCGGTGTCGAGGGCGATCCGCAACATCTCCCGCGTGTCTTCCTGGTCGCCGGACCGGTCGAAGACCTCGTGGACGGTGTCGACGATCTGCCAGGCGTGCCGGTGCAAGCCTTCGGCAGCCGCGCGACGGACCATGGCGAGCAGGTTGGTCCGTTCCACCTCGCACCAGCGCAGGGCGGCACAGTCGGAGGCGAACGTCATCGGCGTCACCCCGCCCGGCTCGGGCAGGTCGGGAACGGCCGGTCGGCCCGGCGCCAGCAGACCGACGGCGTTGACGGCCGTGTGCAGGTACCAGTCCAACAGCCGACGGAGCGCCGCGCGGCGCTGCTCGGGTGGCACGTCCTCTCCGGCCCGGTCGGCGGCGTACTGGCGCAACAGGTCGTGCATCCGGTACCGGCGGACGGTGTCGTGGTCGACCAGGTGGGCGCGGGCGAGCCGGTCGAGGGCCCGCTCGGCTCCGGCGACGTCCACCGCCAGCATCGCCGCGGCGGCCTCGGCCCCGATGGTGCTGCCCGGAAAGAGGCCGAGCGCCAGGAAGAGCCGGGCGGGCAGCGGGTCGAGCGCGTTGACCGACCAGGCGAAGACGGTCCGCAGGGTCATCTCGTCGGTGTCGTCGCCCTCGATGTCGAGCAGTCGACCGGCCAGTTCGTCGGCCAGGTCGCCGAGCCGCGCATCGGGCCGGGAACCCACGTGCTCGCCGATGACCCGCAGCGCGAGCGGCAGGCCGTCCGACAGTCGGGCCAGCGTCTCCAGCGCCGCGGGCTCCGCGCCGGCGCGTCTCCCTCCTACGATCCGGCCGAGCATGCGCTGTCGTTCGAGGTACGACAACGGCGTGACGGTGAGGCTGCGGATGCCGTGCCGGACACTCAGCCCAGGGAGCCGGTTGCGACTGATCACGACCGTGAAACCGGTGTCGGCGCGGGGCAGGAGCTGCCGCGCGTGGTCGGAGTCGACGACGTTGTCGAGCACGACGAGCATCCGCCGCCCGCTCATCAGCCGGTGGTACAGCTCGAGGCGTCGTTCCGCGTCGGCGGGCACCCGGTCGGCCGGGACACCGAGGGCGACGAGGAAGCGGTGCAGCGCCTCCTGCGGGCGGACCGGCGGGGCCGGTCCGTGTGCCTCCGCGTTCAGGTAGAGCTGCCCGTCCGGGAACCAGCTCTGCCGGCGATGCCCCCAGTGCCCGGCGAGGGTCGTCTTGCCCACCCCCGGCATCCCGGTCAGCACGACCACCTTCGCGATGCCGTCGCCGGCGGCGAGAGCGTCCAGCTCGTCGAGCAGTGCGGTGTGCCCGGTGTAATCGGGTACGTCGTGCGGCAGCTGCCGGGGCATCGGCACGGTTCCGTCCGTGCCGGCGAGTTGGCTCCTCGCCGGCACGCCGGGTTGGAGAGCCGCCAGGTCCAGCACCGGATCAGTTCGCATCGCTCGGCGATAGCGTCGCCGGTAGGCGGCGACAAAATCCCGCGCATCGTGGGTACGACCGGCCGCGTGCAGTGCGGTGGCCCACAATCGGGCCAGCCCCTCGTCGAGCTGGTTCTCGATCAGCAACGGTTCGAGTCGGGTCAACACCCGCTCGTGTCGGCCGATGGCCAACTCACTCTCCGCCAGAAGTTTCTCCGCCCTGAATTGCTTCTCCCGCATATCCCGCCGGAGGTGTTCACCACGCGCGCCGCGCAGCTCGGCGAGCGGATCATCCCGCCACAGATCGATTGCCCCGGTGAGCAGATCAATTCCCCGATCATGATGATGCCGGTCAATTGCCTGCCGCGCCTCGGCGGTCAATCGCAGGAACCGGTGGTAATCGACCAGCTCCGGATCCACCGCCAGCCGGTAGGCGCCGGCGCCGGGCACCCGCACCAGGGCATCCTGGAGGCCGACCAGCCGCAGGGCCGACCGCAACCTGCTGGCCAGCGTGTAGAGCAGCGGTCGGCGGGCATGGACGGCGGAATCCTGCCACAGGAACTCCACGATCGTCTCGACCCGCACGGGATCACCGGCGTGGTAGAGCAGGACAGCGAGCAGGCCGCGCTGCTTCGCCGCTCCCAGCGGGATCGTCCGCCCCCCGACCGTGAGTTCGGTGGGACCCAGAATCGTGAACTCCATCAGCTCTCGCCCCCACTAGATCTTGATCGACGTTCACCTATTTATTCTTGATCCGACAGACCGATAGTCACAAACATTTCTCCGCAGAGTCCAAGATCGGACATTCCACTTCCCAGCGCCCTGCAAGCCCACTGCAAGGCGACCGGCAAGGTGATCCGCAGCCGCCCACTCGACGCTGATTCCCATCCACACAGCACGCCGGAAGGGACGCAAAATGACGTCATTGGAATGGTCGGCCAGCCCGATCGGCATCGACGCCAACCGTTGGGTGAGCCGGTCGGGCTGCCGTACGGTGCTCGTCGTCGCCCACACCATCACGAGCTGCCAGCGGCTGCTGGACGTGATCGAGTACGTCGAGAGCGACCCCCGGGTCCAGCTGGTCTTCACGGTGGCGCCGGACGTCTTCAACCCGCACGTGAGGCGGTTCCTCGACCGGCTCGGCGCGCTCGTGCTGCCCTGGCACCAGGCCGTCCGGGAGCGGTTCGACCTCGGCCTCGCCGCCACCTACGGCGGGCTGCACCAGTTGCACGCGCCCCTGCTGCTGATGGCCCACGGGGCGGGGCACAGCAAGCGGGTGCGACCAGCGTCGTACGGCGGACCGGTGCTCGCGGAACCGCCCGTGTACGGGCTCGACGCCCAGCGACTGACCCACGGCGGGCGAGTGCTCCCGACGGCCCTCGCCCTCTCCCACGACGGCGAGCTGGAGGTGCTGCGCCGGCAGTGCCCCGAGGCGGTCGAGGCCGCGGTGGTCGTCGGCGACCCCTGCGTCGACCGGCTCGTCGCCAGCCTCCCCCGACGCCCGGACTACCGACGGGAGATGGGGCTGGACGAGCAGCAGGAACTCGTCGTGGTCTCCTCCACCTGGGGCCGGGACGGCGTCTTCGGCCGCTGGCCCGACCTTCTTCCGCAGCTGATGACGCAGCTCCCGGCGCAGCGGTACCGGATCGCCGCGCTGCTGCACCCGGCGGTGTGGGACGCACACGGGCACCGCCAGATCCGCGCCTGGCTCCGGGACTGCCGCGACGGCGGGCTGCTGCTGCCCGATCCGACCGTCGACTGGCGCGGCCCGGTGGTCGCCGCCGACCACGTCATCGGCGACCACGGCTCCGTCACCGCCTACGCCGCCGCCATCGGACGCCCGACCCTGCTGCTGCCCGCCCCCCGGTCGATGCCCGCCGCCGGCACGGCCCAGCACCTGCTCGCCGCCAACGCGACCCACCTGGACCCGCACCGGCCGCTGCCACCCCAGCTCGCCCTGGCCGCGACGGTCGACCCGCAGGCGGTGATGGCCGCCCTGACCGCCCGGCCGGGGGAAGCCGGCGTGCTGTTGCGGCGCACCATGTACCGGCTGCTCCAGCTTGCCGAGCCGGGCCGGCACCGGCAGACTTCCCCGGTGCCGATGCCGGTGCCGCTGGACGGCCGGGCATGAGCGCCGCCGCCGAGCCCGTCGTCGTCGTCGCGCTGCTGCCGGGTGGCCCACCGCCCCGCGCGGCTCGGCTCGCCGACGTCGTGGTGACCATCACCGGCGGCGATCCGGCCCGGGTCGGCGCGAGCCTGCTCACGGCCTGCCCCGGGATCGCCCTCGCCGTCGTCGGCACCCCGGCAGGCGACGTCACCGTCGGCGTACGTAACGGCCCGCCGCTGGAGCTCGGCCAGGTGACCCCGCCCGGCCTGCTGACCGTCGGACTGCTCGCCGCGACGGCCGGGCTGCTGCACACCCGCTGGGTCGCCGGAACCCTCCACCACCGACGGACCGCACCGAACGCGCTACGGCTCGCCCGCGCCGCCGCCCGCCTCGTCGACCAGGCGGAGCACGTCGGGCAGCCGGGGAGAGCCGAGCCGGGTGAAGACGTCGGCGGCCTCCCGGTAGTGCTGCCGTGCGGCCTCGTCGTCGCCGCGCCGCCGGGCGATGCGGCCGAGCAGCACCACCGCCTCTGCCCGCTCGCTGTCCGACCCGAGGTCGGCCATCCGGCGCACCGCCTCGGCGGCACAGCTCTCTGCGGCGGCCAGATCACCGAGCCCGAGGTGGGCGCCGGCCAGCCCGGACAGCACCCGCGCGGCGTTGTACGGGTCGACCTCGGACAGCCCGGCGAAGATCTCCCCGGCCTCCACCAACAGCGGTAGCGCGTCGGCGGGTCGACCGGTCGTGGTCAGCAGCATGCCCAGGTTGAGGCAGGACAGGCCCACGCTCCGTACGTCCGGCAGCGCCCGCCGCCCGGCGAGCACCCGGGCGTACGCCTCCGCCGCCTGTTCTGCACGGCCGGTGTCGGCGTAGAGGGTGGCCAGGCCCTCCTCGGCGTCGACGACCCCCTGGGCGTCGCCCGCCTGGCGGTACCGGTCGACCGCCGCCCGCCCGTGCTGCTCGGCCGCCTCGTAGGCGCCGACCCGGCTGCAGGCCCGGGCCAGCCGCTTGAGCATGTCCGCCTCGGCCCACACGTTCCCCCAGGCCCGGGCCGCCTGCACGCCGCGCTCGTCGATCTCCAGCCGGTCCCGGTAGTTCTTCACGTAGAGCAGCAGGGGCCACATCACGTCGCTGAGCTGCCAGGCCAGCTCGTGGTGCCTTAGGCCGAGGGCGACCCGGCCCGCCTCCATGAGGTTGCCCCGCTCCCGATCCAGCCAGGCGAGGGCGGCGGCGCGGTCGGCGAACTCGGGTGGCCCGTCCAGGGGTCGCAGGAAGGCGTACGGCAGCCGCCGCCGGTAGGGAGTCACCACCAGGTCCGCCCGGCGGGCGGCGGCGAGGTAGAACTCCAGCATCGTGCGCACCACCGCCTGCCGGTCGGCCTCCGGGTCGTGCTGCTCCGCCACCTCGCGGGCGCAGAGCCGAAGGAGGTCGTGATACCGGAAGCGGTCCTCGGACACCTCGTCCAGCAGGCTCGCGTCCAGCAGCTCGCCCACCAACGCAGCCACCCGGGCCGCGTCGCCGGGCCCCGCGCCGGCCACCGCCGCGACCAGATCCACCCCGAACTCCGCCCCCGGGTGCAGGGCCAGCCTCCGGTACAGCACCGACGCCTCCGGCGTCAGCGCCTGGTACGAGAACTGGAACGTCGTCCTGACCGACACACCGTCCACCGTCGAGAGCCGGGCCAGCCGCTGCGCCTCGTCGGCCAGCTCCGCGACCATCCGTCGGAGTGTCAGCTTGGGACGGGAGGCCAGCCGGCCCGCCGCCACGACGAGCGCGATGGGCAACCCGCCGCAGATCGCCGCCAGTTCCTCGGCCGGCCCGGACTCCCGCAGGATCCGCTCGGGGCCCACCGCCCGCCCCAGCAACTCCACCGCCTGCGTGGTCGGCAACGGACCCACGTCGAACAGGCGGGCCCCGTCGGGCAACAAACCGGTCAACCGACGCCGGCTGGTCACCACCACCGCCGTGGACGTCGAGGCCGGCAGCAGGTGCCTGACCTGGCCTGCCGAGAACGCGTCGTCGAGCAGCACCAACAGGGACCTGTTCGCGGTCACCGTTCGATAGAGGGCGACCTGCTCGGCGAGATCCACAGGGATGCGGTCCGGCGCCACCCCGAGGGCCCGGAGGAAGGCCACCAGCGCGACCCCTGGGTCCAGCGGCCGGTCGCCGCTGAAACCCCGCAAATCGGCATAGAGCTGACCATCCACGAATTGGTTCCGCCTGCCGTGGGCCCATTGTCTCGCCAGCGCCGACTTACCCACGCCGCCGGGCCCGCACAGCACCGCGACGCTGTTTCCGCCCTCAGCGAGAAGGCTGTCCAGTGCTGACAACTCACTCAGCCGGGCGGAAAAGTTCGGCGACGGGGCGGGCAGTTGCCGGGGAATTGGATAACGATCAGCGGGAACGCCGTTGAAATGCACACCGCCGTGAATTACGCCAGCCTGGATGCTCGACCCGGACACATAACCCGACTGCTCGTTCGACGCGGCGAACGGCATCTTGTCCCCGGCCCCGCGGAAATCTTTTCCCAATCGCCGCGCCCCCATACGCCTCGCCGCACGCCCCATTCCGGCAGGCCCTAGAAGATGATGTCTCCCTGCACGTCACGCGCCTGAACGACCCTCTCGGCCGTCCCGCTGAAGTGGTTCACCACCTGACCCTGAACAGCGACGACGCCTGCCCTCGACAACCTGCGCCACTCTTCGTCGAGGGCAGTGGCGAAGTCGGGGTCCCGAGCCATCACGTCAGCCAACGCCGAGGCGAGAGCGGCCTGCCGCCAACGCTCCTGTGGGTGCTCGATCGCGGCTTCAAGAACAGCCGATTCCTGCGTTCCCGCCCCGAACCGGGCACGGACCAGTTGGAACAGCGAGCCGATCGCACTGCGGGCACCGGCCGCGAGCGCCTCCGCCCCCTTGGTCGACAGCGCCGTGGCGACAGCAAGGACTACCTGATCCTCCACACGCGCCCCCCGAATCAGGATTCACATAGACGTTTGGCGTTTCAGGTTTCGATCAGCCTAACGCATTCAGTCAACAGCTCCGAGCCTTCGACAAGCACCACAAAGCAGCAGATTTTATCCATTTGCCAACAGAATCGCACGAACCAAGAAATACGGCATAGCACGCAAACGACGCTTTGCGATCATTTCGGACAGACGGCCGCCCACCTTCCGACAGATCGACTTACCGCCCCCGAGGCGATAACGTCCCCCCTCATGATCCAAGCAATGCTGGCAGCGCTGGCCATTGCAGGCCTCGCCACCAAGTTATCGGTACTTCACTCGGAGTTAGCACCTAGCTTCACTCTGCACATGCCCGATACGGAGACAGTCCTAGTGTATTCATCATTTTGGTACAAGTGGGTCACTTCCACTGGGGCACATGTCATGGATCTGCTGATGAACTCAATAACGTTCTGAAAGCTGTCGACTACTTAACGCAGTTGCAGCGATTGCGTTACGTGTGCGCTGCCGGCCGTGGCCGGCAGCGCACACCCTCTATCGAGCTACCCAGCCCGGCTTCTCGCCGGCATGGCGAGACGACGCCCGGTTCCGACCGAGAGAGGCCACCCCCGCCATCGTCGGCGACCGGCGCCACGGCCCAGGGAGTACGGGCACCGGTCTCGCTGACGAAGCTGCCGGACTTCCTACCGCGTCTGCATCGCCCGCAGCCCGCTGCGGCACGATCGAACGCGACATCGACAGGGGCGACATTGAGGCCCGGTGGTCGAGCGCGGTCCCTGTCCTCGATCAAGCGACCGGATGCCACCTGCGATCCTCGAATACCCAACGCGCATGTACGGCCTTTGGCAGCACCAGGCCCGCCCAGGCTGGCGGCGGCGCACCGCGTGCCCCCGTGGCCACCAACCGGGCGAGTGCTCGCCGCCGCCCGTACAACAAAGCCCAGAAACCCGACAATGCTCGCGCGAAGGGCTGCGACATGAGGTGACGGCGGGATGTTCTCCCAGCTCAACGGTGGGCCGCCTGGGACTCGAACCCAGAACCTAAGGATTAAAAGTCCTCAGCTCTGCCATTGAGCTAACGGCCCGCTGAGCCACAGATTACCCGAATGCCTCCTCGCGGTCGGGGTCCGCCTGCGAGCCGCGGCTCGGTACGGCCGGCCGGGGTCACATGCTCCTCGTCCCGGCAGTTCGCGTCAGCGGCATCGCCGACGTGTCGCCCGAGGAGGCGGCCCCATGCTGGCCGCTCTCCCGAGACATCCCGCGTTTCCACTGGCACATCGTTCCGCGGTACCTGGGCGACGACTTCAACAGCGCCAAGTCCTCCGAGGTGCCCCCGAGCAAGCTTGCAGCTCACGGCGAAGCTTGGCAGCACCTTGTCAGACGAGGCGGCGACGAGCTGGCCCTACGGTTGTGGCGGCTGCTGGCCGCCGAGTCGGAGAAGCACTTCCTGACCGTCTACGACCAGCTCGGCCGACCTGCCCGAGGCGGCCATCGCCGACGTCGCCCGCGCGGTCGGCATCGGCGCCATCAAGTACGCCGACCTGTCCACCGACCGGATCCAAGGACTACGTCTTCGACTGGCAGCGGATGCTCTTCCTCGACGGCAACACCGCCCCGTACCTCCAGTACGCCCATGCCCGGATCCGGTCCATCTTCCGCCGCGCCGGGATCGGGCAGCCCACCGTGGCACCGATCTCGATCACGCACCCGGCCGAGCACGCCCTCGCCCTCGAACTGGTCAACTTCGGCGCCGTCGTCGCCGACGTCGAGCAGAGCCTGGAGTTCCACCGGCTCGCCGGATACCTGCACACCCTCGCGGCCACCTTCAGCGGCTTCTACGAGCACTGCCCGGTCCTGCGCGGCCAGCGAAGTACGCGATAGCCGGCTGGCCCTGTGTGAACTCACCGCCCGAGTCCTGCACCAAGGTCTGCACCTGCTGGGCATCACCACCCCGGACCGCATGTAACCGATCCTCGGCCTCACCACGTGTGCTCGCCGGACGGCAGGTCTACTACCGAGCTAACTCCGCACTGAATCGTGCTTTCTGCGGGACCGAGTCCCAAATGGCGGCGCGAGGCGGCCGAGGTTGGTGCCGAGGATCTCGTCGCTGAGCCGGAAGACCTCAGGTGCCCATGGTCCGACCCGGCCACCACCTGGGAGCCGGGCGGTGGCAAGGGTCGTGGTCAGCAGCCAACCTCGTGGGGACGGGCTGATGACGAGGCTTCCGTCTGCGTCGTTGCTTGCGGCGGTGACCAGTCGGTCGCCATCCCAGCGAACCCACGCCTTCCGAGGGGCTCTCTCGTCTGCAGACGTGGCCGCACCGAAGATCGTGCAGGTGCTGCCGATGGAAAACAGCATCCGCACGTGCCCATCCTGCCCGCCATCCGCTCCGGTCGGTATCGGCAGCGCTACCCGCCCTTCTGGCTCGCGCTGCGGTATCGCAGCTACAGGAAGATGTCGTTGATGCCGTAGTTGTCCCACCAGGCGTGACGGTGTCTTCGCAGGATGCCGGCGATGCGGGTGAGGAGCAGCCAGTTGCCGTTCAATACCAGTGCGGCGTCCTCCGGCCGGCCGGCGAGCACGCGGGCCACGGCCCTCACCATGTCGGGCACCGACCTACCGGACGGGTCGTCCTTTGGCATGTGGAAAACGAGGTTCACATGCCGGTCGGGTTCCCACTCCCACTGGGTGCCGTCGTCGTCTTCGGCGTCGAAGTAGCCGTCGCTGCCGCCGTAGATGCTGACCGTGTACCCAGACGTGTCCTGAAGGTCCGCGCCGAGCAGCCGTGGATAGCCGGGCAGGGCCGACTCCTCGAATCCTTCCGGCGAGACGAGTTCGGCCACCCGTTCCAGTGGGATGTCTCCCGCCAGCGTCAATCGGTACTCGATAGCCACGTGCCGCCCGCCTTCTCAGTCTCGCCGTACGAGTTGAATGATCTCACCGCCGCGGGTCACCGCAGCGAGCTCTTTTGAGCTGGTGGATCGGCCAGTCGTCGAACTGCTTCTGGAGAGCGGCGAGGTCACCGCGCCAGTCCCGCAGGTTCAGCACCACCCGTTGGGTCTGCTGGCTAGCCACCTTCCCCGACACCTCCGTCCAGATGCCCCGCACGGCCTTCGCCGGATTCGGTGCGTAGCAGTCGAAGACGTGGCCTTCGATCAGATAGTCGGGGTCCTTGTCCGGCTTCCCGACGTCGCCGGTGTTCAGCCGCGCCTCGGCGATCTCCCGCTTAGTCGGGTTCTGGTGGACCCGGTAGCCCCGCTCCGCGACCGTGTCGGCGCACGCGTTCTCCAACTCCAGCGACCGCCGCACGCTCTCGTCCTCCTGCGGCGGGATCCGCGTTCGTGGTCCGGTTGGTGATCCGCCGGGGACGCCGGTGGGTTGCCTGGCCCACGGGGTGGGGCCACGCCCAGCGGAGGTGTCACCGTCGAGGCTGGTAGCTGGACCAGCCGGGGCGCTGGTGGCGGACGGGGGCGGGCTGGTCGGTGCGGGACCGCCAGCCCCGGTCAGTTTCCCGAGGAGCCGAGTTGTCGCGCCTCGGCGATCGCCGCCTCGACGTGCTGACGTGCGATGCCGGTGCGCTGGACCACCAGGACCAGGACCTGCTTGATGCCGTCCAGGGCCTGGAGCAGTGGGCCGGGCTGTCCACCCTGGAGGATCATCGCAACGAGTTGCTGTGCCTCACCGACCTGGGTGATGATGCCGGTCGTGGCGTCGCGGGCGCTGTCCACGGCGGCCAGCACGGGAGTCAGCCCGGCGATCGTCTCCTGCGGGGTGGCTTCGTGCGGGACGGCCGCAGTCGCCTTCGTCGCCTCCCCGATCGAACCGGAAAGGCTGCCCAGACCGCCCTGGATTTCCGTGATGGTGCTGCCGACCCGGGTCATGCCCGCCGCTACCGCGACGAAGCCGGCACCCGCGGCCCGCAGCGCCACTTCCTGCGCCTGGTTTCGGGCAGCGGCCATCAGACCCTGCGCACGCTCGACGCCCGTCATCAGCGCACGCAACTCACCGGTGATCTTCTCGATATGCGACACGAGGCCGACTTTCCGATCGAAGACAGAGACCACTGAAGCTACCGGGGCGTCCTCACGGCCACCAGAACCCCATCGGGGCCGACGGGTGCTCCACAGGTGCTCGTATGTCCCCGACACGGACGGATTCACGGCGCGAATCCTGGACGTCGACCTCGACCCACCCTCGCCCGGCTGCAGTAGGCGACACCGGGGGCGACAGTCTCCCCCGGTGTCGTCAGCAAGCGTTGGGCTCACCTTCGACGTCGGCTGCACTGCCAGCAGTCGCCTACGCCGCCTAGCCGGTCCGGGCCCTTAGTCGAGGAGACCACTGGCGCGGCGGGAGAGTGCGGCGAGCCGGTCGTCGGCCCGCTCTCGGCGGGCTCTCACCCGGTCCTTACCCTCTGCCGCAACGCCCGCCGGCACTCGCCGGGTCTGGCGCAGCGCCCTGGGTAGTGCAGTCGAATGTGGACAAGGCGGCGTCGCGGACGTCGATTGCCTGGCGGCGCATGATGACAGGTCACCGCCACGACGCGATCCTTCGATCGTGGGCAATGTCACACGGCGTTGCATGGTGCAAATTGCAACTAGCGACAAGCGCGCCGCTGCATTTCGTCAAACGTGTCCGTTACAAGGAATATGAGACGTTTTGTGGGGGTGGGAAGCAGGATTCGACCCGAATGTCAACGTACAAACCGTGTGGCAAGACGGTGAGGGAATAGTCACGGCGACCGGCGACCCCCGGGGCGATGCCCGCGTTTCCGTCGCAACGTCCGTCACTCCCGCCCCTGCTGAGCGTTGAGTCGAACGCGGAGGGGAGTACGTAAACCTTCTTCGGGGCACCGGTGTCCGAAGAAACTGAAAGGCCTGAAGGCCCCAACGAGACAAGCCCCGCCCGTCCCGGGAGGCAGCCAGCACCCCGAGACGGCACGGTCCGAGCAGTGGAGGCGCTGGCCACCGCGTTCGAGCTTGCAGCAGTAGTGCTGGAGGCCCGGGGAAGCGGTGGCCCTGCTGACGCAGCCAGGGCCACCGCCCATCTGCTACGCCTGATCGCCGCACTCGCAAAGTTCAACGATCAGAGGTAGCCGCTCCCGGTGCGGGGCCGGCGCATGCCGGCCCCGCACCATTCTCAGCATCCAACGAGGACGCTTCAATAACGACGCGGCACTCTCACAAATATGCACTGACGTGCGAAAACATATGACTGTGAACCAGATGGCCGCCCGCCGATCGGGCATAGCGTGCAGTCACCTCCGGGCCACACCTGCCGGAGGCGGCACTGTGTCATGGGTCAGGACGGCGGTCGCGCGCGATGTGCACCCGGACCGCGCACCGGACCGGCGCCGCCGGCACGGGGTGGATCACCTCGCCCCCTTTCAGAGCCGGCGACGGTGTGGGCCTCGATGTAGGCATGAAGACTTCGGAGCGGGATGCGGATGCTGCCGTTCGGCCCGTCGCCCTTGATCGCTTCCAGTGCGCCGGCCCCGATGTAACGCCCGACGCTCCATCGGGAGACCCGGAGGACGTCCGCGACCTCCTGGACGGTCAGGAAGCGGTCTGTGTCCAACTCCGTCATCGAAGACCACCTTGCATCGAATCGCAGCGCATCCGTGCGCTACAAGATGCTAGTCGACGCACGAATCCGATGCAAAGCAATGCGGGACGAACACGGCGGCAGTTCGTGACCTGTGCCCTCGCCGCCGGGACTATGTCCGGATCATGCAGTCGTGCTACAACATGCACGTGACTCAGGGGCCCGAAAGGGGCGTGGCGTACGACTTCTGGTGGCGCGTGCGCCACGAGCAGGGCGCACGCGGCTGGACGGACGAGGAGCTACGCGCCCGAACCGGCATCGCCCGCACGACGGTCGACCGCCTCCGGGGTGGGAGGCGGCCACCCACCGCCCGCGTCGTCAATGCCCTCGCGGACGCCCTCGACATCGACCTTACCGAGGCGCACCGGCTCGCCGGTCGCACGCCGGTCCCGCCGGCCGCCCCCACCGACGGGGAGGGCACGCCCCGGGTGAGCGCCCGCGAGGCGATCCTGCGGGACCCGGCCTACACCGACCAGCAGCGCAGGACGATGCTGGATCTGCTCGACATCTTCGAGCAGGCCAATCGCAGCCGCCGGACCTGAGCACGGCCGGGCGGGCGTCGGCCCGTCGGTCGCCTGGTGGGCGGGTGGTCGGCTCACGCCCCAGGCGCCGGGCCGGTCGATTGGCGCAGCACGACGTGGTTGAGGCCGGGCGGGTGTACCAGGCTTTCCGGCTCCTCGCCTCTCAGGAGGGCGAGGAGCCGCAGCATCGCCTCACGGCCCTGCCGTTCCCGGTCGACCCGGACGGTCGACAGCGCGGGCCGCATGTACCGGCCGATCTCCTCGTCGTCCCAGCCGACGACGCTGATCTGGCCGGGCACGTCGATGTGCAGGCTCTGTAGCCCCTGGATGACCCCGAACGCGACCCGGTCGTTGGCGGCCAGCACGGCGGTGGCTCCGCACCCGGCTATCACCGTGGTGGCCGCCTCCCAGCCGGAGCGTACGGTCCAGTCGCCGTCGACGACCGCGCAGGAAGTGAGGCCGAGTTCCGCGACGGTCGCCTCGTAGACCGTGCGGCGGTTGCGGGCGGAGGCCCACAGGTCGGAGCCGGCCACGTGCACGAAGCGGCGGTGTCCGTCGGCGGCGAGTCGGCGCACGATCTCGGCCATCGGCGCGGCGTCCGCCAGCAGGCCCTGGGCCCGCATGTTGTCGTCGTACTCGCCCTCGACCAGCACCGGCACGGGAAAGGACGTGAGGTCGAGGCCCGCCATGCAGGTGGCGAGCGGGGCGAAGGCCAGGATGCCGTCGATGTTGTCGGGATGCAGCAGCGTGTGCATCCGGTCGGCCCTGGCGGAAGCGTCGCCTTCGAGCCCCACGACGTCCAGCAGGTAGCCGGACTCGTGGGCCGCGTCGGCGGCACCGTTCAGCAGCCGAGTGGGCTGTCGCTGTCCGCCGGCAACCACACCCTGCGGGCCGTGGTGGTCGGGAAGAACGCGGGTTCCACCGGTTACAGCATGGTCTTCGACCGGTTCGACCTGGTCAGGGTCGGCTAGGGCGCTGCCCCGGCACCGGATACGGGTGGCGGACGGCGGGTCGACCCGGTTCTCCGGTCGACCCGCCGTCCGTTCCGGGGCCGGGGCGCGTCCGCGGGCGGCGTCGCGGCCCGCCCGGGCGTGGACGGCATCGACGCCGCTGCGTGGGCGAACGATAGGCTGCGGGCGGCGTTCGAGCGGCCTGAGGAGAACGGGTGGTTGGCAACATGGTTCGCGCAGTGGTCGCGGCCTGCGGGCATCCGGCGTGAACGACGGGCTGCGTCCCGGCGACCCGGCCCGACTCGGTGGGTACGAGCTCCTCGGCCGGCTCGGCGACGGTGGCATGGGCAGCGTCTTCCTCGCCCGGTCGCCGCAGGGGCGACGGGTGGCGGTCAAGGTCGTCCGGCCGGAGCTCGCGCACGACGACGTGTTCCGGGCCCGGTTCCGCAGCGAGGTGAACCGGGCCCGCCAGGTCCCGCCGTTCTGCACCGCCGAGGTCCTGGACGCCGACCCGGACCACGACCCGCCGTACCTGGTGGTGGAGTACGTCGAGGGTCCCAGCCTGGCCCAGCTGCTCCGGGAACACGGGCCGCTGGGCGCGGCGCAACTGCACAGCATCGCGGTCGGGGTGGCCACCGCGCTCACCGCGATCCACGGCGCCGGGGTGATCCACCGGGACCTGAAGCCGGCGAACGTCCTGGTCGCGCCGGGCGGGATCCGGGTCATCGACTTCGGCATCGCCCGCGCGTTCGAGGCGACCAGCCAGCACACCCGGACCAACCAGCTGGTCGGGACGGTGTCGTACATGGCTCCGGAGCGGCTGGACACCTCGTCCGGCAAGCCGGCCGGCCCGGCCGCCGACATCTTCGCCTGGGGCGCCCTGGTCGCCCATGCCGCGACCGGTCGCAACCCGTTCGGCGGTGACTCCGCCACCTCCATCGCGATGCGGATCCTCACCCAGCCCCCGGACCTGGCGGGCCTCGGCGGGCCGCTGCGGGAGCTGGTCTCCCGGGCGCTGGAGAAGGACCCCGCCGCCCGGCCCACCGCCCGGGAACTGCTCGACGGGCTGCTGACGGCAGCGGACCAGGGGTCGCTGTCGTCGGGGTCGGGCACGGCCGGACGCACGGGCTCGAAACGGCGTGGTTGGCTCACCGGGCTGGGCGTGACCGCCGCGGTGATCGCGGTGCTGGTGCCCGCCGCCCTGTTCGGCCCGCGGCTGCTGGGCCCGTCCGACCCGGACCCCACCGGGTCGAACACGGTCGGCGGGCCGGCGACGACCGGGCCGGCGTCCACCACGCCGACACCCGCATCGGGTACGCCGACCGGGTCGCCGTCGTCCGCCGGGGCCGACCGCACTCGGGCCATGCTCGCCGGCCAGCGGCGCATCCTGCTGCACGTCGTGGAGATCGACCGTGACCTCTCGCTGCCGTACGACGGCAAGGTCCACGTCGGCGACGGCACCGGCAAGGACGCCGTCTTCGTGCTCGAACCGGTCGGCGTCGACTACATGATCAGATCGCTGAACCCGGAGATCGCGCACCAGCCGTGCCTCGGCGTCAAGATCGATTCCGCGGGGTACGCGTCGCTGGTGGGCACCGACTGCCAGCCGACCGACGCCACCCTGTTCGGGATCACCCGCGAGGGCAAGGACGACAAGGGGCGCACCTCCTACTCCATCATCAGCGAGAAGTACGGGGTGGTGCAGTGGAGCCCCAGCCAGAAGAAGATCTACGTGGAGGTCCTCGGCGACGCCCCGGTCGGCACGACGTTCAGCCTGGTCGACCGAGGCGCGGCCTGACCAGGGGACGTGGCGGGCTCAGCTCGCGCTCGTGGGGCCGAAGAGGGGATCCGCCGGGCCGGCGGTGACCGGCTCGGCGTGGTGCTCCGGCGGCGGGAGCTGCCTCGCCGGCTGGCGGGAGTACAGGCGTACGCCCGCCTCCCCGCGCCGTGCGGCAACGGTGAGGGTGGCCATCCGCACCGGCTCCGGCGGTGCGGTGAAGCCCCGGGAACCCCACCGCACCCAGATCGGCACCCGCCCGGCGGCGGCCTCGGCGAGCAGCTTCTCGACCGTACGACGCCGGTCGGTGTGGTCGACCTCGATCACCACCGGCGGCGCGGCCGGCCGGGCGCAGGCGACGTCCACGACCGACTGTTGCCCGGACATCGGGGGCGGCAGCGGCACGACGCTGGCCGCCCGCCGGTAGACCCGCCACCCCTGTGCCGCACCCCAGTCGGCGATCGTGTCGACGAGCAGCTCGGTGACCCGCTCGGTGGTGAGGTCGACGAAGGTGAGGGCGGCGAGCCGGTCGGACAGGTCCCCGGCCAGGCGCGCTCCGTCGTCTGGGTCGCTCATCGGGCCCGGCCCACCGCTGCACCGTCGTGGTCCGCGGCGGCGGGTCGCCCGGTCACGGCTCGTCCGTCATCGGCATCCCCGCACGATAGCCACCGCCGCCACACCTACGCCATTGATCGACAGACGACTATCATCAGCGCATCCAGCCCGCTCGATCGAGAGGTGCCTCAGTGAAGAAGCTCGTGCGGAACGCCGTGGTGGCCACCCTGCTGACGGTCGCCGGCACCACGGCGGTCGTGGCCAGCCCGGCCCACGCCCTCCCCTACCCGGGGGCCAACGAGAGCATCACCATCATCTACTACTCGGACGCCAGCAGGACCGTGGAGGTCGGCATGGTCGTCTACGGCAACTGTCTCGACGACTTCCAGTACGGCATCCGCACCGCCTACTCGACCATCAACCGCGTCACCTGCCCCGGGGACCTGTAGGGGCTCGGGTGGGGCCCGACGACGAGCCGGGCCCCGCCCGACGGCAGCCCTCCGGCCCGGCCGGGCGGCTCAGCGGCGGACGCCCACCCCGCCGAAGCCGTGCGACACCCCCGCTCGCGGCTCGCCGTCCGGACGCCAGCACGGCGTCCTCCACGGGAGCGGTCGGCGCCCGCCACCCGGGCAGCCCGCCGCGAGCGCGCCCTGAATGTCCAGCTCCCCGCGTGGCTGCCCACAGGCCCATCGTGTCGTTGATCCGGTTGTGTCCGTCGACCACCCGGGCGACGGTGGGCTGCGGGTGCCGGCCAGGCCGGCGCCGCGAGGTCGAGGAGGTCGCCATGACCCGCCAGCGGGAAACCGTCGAGGTCGATCCGGTCCTGTTCCGCGCCGTGTACGACTCACCGGCCTCGCTGCCCGGCCGACACCGCTGGGTCACCCCCGAGCACGACGTACGCCGGATCGAGAAGCTGCTCGGCATGCCGGCGCGCAGCATCGGCGCGCCGCTGTGGGTCAGCGGCGACGAGCCGGACTGCCCGAAGTGCGGCCGGCGGATGACCTGGCTGGACATCGTCTCGTCGGCCCTGCACGGGGTGCACGACCCCGCGATGATCGCCCGGGTGATCCTCGGCGACCGCCGGTACGTCAACACCGAGGTCCCGGACGCGATCCCCGGCGTGCACTGCGTCGACTGCCGGACCCCGATCGACGGGCTGCGCAGCTTCAAGTGCCACAACTGGGCGTACGCCTTCGAGGCGCTGGAGGACGTCGTCGAGCGGATGTCCGGCGTGGTGCAGCACCCCGTCCCCGGCCCGGCCGCACCCCCGGCGTAAGCCGCCTCGCCCGGGTGCAAGAAGGGGACCCTTCTCTACCGTATGCGTCGACAAGGGGCCCCTCCTTACCTCCGGATGCCGCGTGACGGCCTCGGCCGCGCCGCGCAGGTTGCGCCGCGCCATCAGGTTCGTGAAGAGGTTCGTCGTCGACCAGGGCGGCCTACTCGTCTGGGCCGGTGACGCCGGTCAGTTTCCTGGCCTGGGGTCGGGTGAACAGCAGATGAACTTTGGTAGGGTGAATCATGATCAACGCTGGTTTGTCATCGATTCCACCCTTCAGCGATGGTCTGTACCACGACGTCGTCAGCTTCGCCGACGGCACGCCCGAGCCGGTCCAGTGGTTCGCCGCGCACTTCACCGAGTGGTCGATCGTCCTGCTCGGCCTGCTCCTCGTGGCCGCCGCCCTGCCCAAGCTGGGTGCCGGGCCGCGCAACCTGGCCCTCGCCGTGGCCGCGCCGGCCACCGTGGTCCTCGCGTACGGCGGCAGCGAGCTGCTCAAGACCGTCGTGGACCAGGACCGCCCCTGCCGCGTACCGACCGACCTGTTGATCATCGCCGAGCGGTGCCCGCCCGTGGGGGACTGGTCCTTCCCGAGCAACCACTCCACGATCGCCGGGGCGCTGGCGACGGCGATCGTCCTACTCTCCCCCCGGCTCGCCTGGTACGCGGTCCCGCTGGCCGTGCTCGCCGCGTTCTCCCGCGTCTTCGTCGGGGTGCACTACCCGCACGACGTGCTCGCCGGCCTGCTGCTCGGCGCGCTGGTCACCGGCGTCGGCGCCCCGCTGCTGGCGCGGCCGGCGGCCGAGCTGCTGCGCCGGCTGGCCCGCCCGGTGAAGGGAGGGCCCGCGCGTAGCGCGGGCGCGTAGCGGGAGGCGGGTAGCGCGGGAGGCGGCTCGGTCAGCGGGCCAGCAGCAGGGCGGCGACCGCGCCGAGGGCGAGGAACGGGCCGAACGGCAGGTGGCTGGACCAGCGGACCCGGCGGGCCAGCAGCAGCGCCAGGCTGGTCAGCGCGGACAGCGTGAACGTCACCAGCAGGCCGAGGACGAGGACGGGCCAGCCGTACCAGCCGAGCAGCGCGCCCACCCCGAGCGCCAGCTTGGCGTCGCCGAGGCCGAAGCCGCGCCGCCCGAGCAGCAGGGTGGTGGCGGCGAAGGCCAGCGCCAGCCCGGCCCCGGCGAGCGCGGCGCGCAGCCAGGGGGCGATCCCCGCCGAGGTCGCGGCGGCCACGCCGTAGAGGGCCAGGACTCCGGCGGCGGCCGGCCAGGTGAGCCGGTCGGGCAGCCGGTGCACGGCCGCGTCGATCAGCACGAGGGGCACCGCGCAGCAGAGCCACCAGGCGAGGGCCGCCCGTTCGGCCGGCGCGGCGGGCACCGCCACGAGCACCGCCAGCGCCGCGAGGGCGGCCAGCTCGACCGCGCCGGCCGGTGCGCCGACCCGGGCCCGGCAGCCGCCGCACCGCGCCGCCGGGCTTAGCGCGGGCCAGGGCCGGTCGAGGCCGAGCGGCGTGCCGCAGCGCGGGCAGGCGACCCGGTCCGGCTCCCCCGGCGGTACGGCGTACCGGGCGACCGCGAGGCGGAGCAGCGGCGTGCCGGCCAGCAGGGCCGTCAGGCGTACGCGAGAAGGCCGGCCCGGCGCGGGCGGCGCGAGGGTCGGGTCGGGCGGTCGCCGGAGCCGCTCCCCGGTCACGACCGGCTCCCGGACCTGGACACCCCGGGGCGGGGCGACACGGTGAGTAGTTCTCGGTTGGCCGACGTGTAGCGGATGGTGCGGAATCCGACGGCCGCGCATCCCACCGGGCCGCCGGTCGGGTGGGATGCCCGCCCGGCGGTGATCCCCCGCCGGGCGGGGGGCAATTCGGGCCTACCCGCCTGGAGCGGGCCAGCATTCGAGCCGAACGGACCAACCGCCGTCGACGCTCCGACACTGTGACGGGGGTCACCGTACAGCAGCGGAGCGCGACACGGGGCATCGACGCCCGCCATCCGTGATCACCGCCGTCCATCACCCAGCGTATTCGAACAGATTGCCTCTGTTGCATCGCCAGGCGTCAGCTTATGCTCGCCCCTTGAGTGCGACGCAACCCCAGCATGAGGCGTCGGAGGCCACAGAAGACATCGGTGCACGGCTCTTAGAAGATCAGCACAGGTAAATGCGGCGGTGAACCGAGGGGCCCGGATGAGTTGATCCGGCCGCGCTGCCGCACGCCCGGAGACGGTCGGTGCACCGCCCGCCCCGGGTCGCCAGCGAGGAGGCACGGCGTTGCGAACACGGCGCCCCGGCCGATGGATGATCTTACTGGTCACGGCCCTGACCGCCACGCCGGTGGCTGCGTGCGGCGCGAAGCCGGAAGCCGCCGCGCGGCCCCAGGCGACGGCAGGGCCGAGCGCCACCGCGACCCATTCCGCGGCCGAGGAACGGGCGGCCCGGGAGGCGGCGCTCGCCGCCTATTCCGGATATCTCGCGGCATCACGGGCGGCGAGCCGGCGCAGCGATCCGCGCCACCCGGAACTGGCGAAATTCCTGGCCGACCCGTTGTTGACCAGGGTTCGACTGGCAATTCGCGAAGCTAAGGAGCACGGTGCCGTGCGTACCGGAACTTTCGTTTCCGACCCCACCGTCACGTCGGTGAGCCTGGACTCCGTCCCCGCCACCGTCGAGATCCAGGACTGCCTGGACACCACCGGCTACCGGCTGGTCGACGCCAAGACCAAACGGGTGGTACCCGGCTCGGGCGGCGGTCGGCACCTGGCCACCGCGACGGCCACCCGGTACCACGGCCGTTGGCTGATCAACTACGGCGCCGGCCACGAGGACCAGCCGTGCTGACCCGGTGGGGTCGCCGCGCGGCTGGTGCCGCCGCTCGCCCGACGCGACCGCCCGCCGCCCACCCGGGGCTGCCCTCCGCACCCCGCCCCGGGCGGCTGCTGGCCGCGATCGGCCTGGTCCTCGCGCTCGCCGTCGCGGCGGCACCGCCGACCGCCACCGTCGCGGCGGCCCGCGAGGGCGGCATCGAGTGCCCCATCGGCCAGAACGACTGCGACGTCTGGGACGACGACCCGGGCACCCCGGGCAACCCGGGCGGCGGGGACCCCGGCGACGGCGACGGTTCGAGCGGCGGCAGCGGCACGTGCCAGTGGAAGGGCAGGGTCCTCCCCTGCTACGACGAGGATCTCGGCTGGTTCAACAACGGCAACGGCTGCTACTACAGGCTGTCGGATCCACAGCGGGAGGACACCCCCGAGGGCATGCAGTGGTACACGGCGACCTGCAACGGCGGCGACCTCGGCAGCGTGCACGAGGAGTTGCTGGACGCGCCGCCGCCCGGCTACGGCACCCCGCCCGACCCGGAGGAGTTGGCCCGCCGGGCGCTCGCCTCGATCTCGCTGCTGCCGCCCCGGGCGACCGTCGCGCCCCGCAAGCGCATCGGCTCCGGGCTGGTCGGCCTCCCGGTGTGGATGTGGGCGAGCCCCGGCAAGGCCTACTTCGGCCCGCTGGAGGCCTCGGCCTCCGACCGGGGCCTGACGGTGAGTATCGAGGCGAAGGTCGACGACATCGTGTGGGACATGGGCAACGACGACGAGGTCACCTGCCACGGCCCCGGCACCCCGTACGACCCGCAGGGCCCGGGTGCCGGCGGCCGCTCCCCGGACTGCGGCTACGCCGGCTACGCGAAGGCCGACACGTACGAGGTCTTCGCCACGACCCACTGGACCGTCCGCTGGAGGGCCACCAACGGCGTGCGGGGCGAGATCCCGCAGACCCGCCAAAGCGGCACCATCCAGGTCCAGATCGACGAACTTCAGGTGGTGACGCGGTGAGTCTCGCTACGCGCAACGGGACCGGGCAGCCGGTGGACGCTCCCGTCGCCCCGCCCCGGGTCGTCCGGCAGCGGCGGGTCCGGCCCGGCCTGCTCGGCCTCGCCGTGCTGCTGATCGCCCTCGGCGGCCTCGGCGCGGCGTTCGCGGTCACCTCCGTGCGGGCCACCGGCAGCTACCTGGCGGTCGCCCGCGCCGTCGAGGTGGGCCGCACGCTCGGCGCGGACGACCTGGTCACCGTGCAGGTGGCCGGCGGCCAGGGGCTGCGGCCGGTGCCGGCCGCCCAGCTCGACGACGTGGTCGGCATGCGGGCGGCCGTCGCCCTCACCCCGGGCACCCTGCTGACCCTCGGCCAGCTCACCGACGATCCGCTGCTCGGCCCCGGCCAGCAGCAGCTCGCGCTCGACCTCGCCCCGGGCCGGGTGCCGGCGAAGCGGCTGCACCCCGGCGACCGGGTGCTGCTGGTCAGCACCCCGGACCGCAGCTCCGGCGGGCAGCCCGCCTCCAGCACCCGGTTCGAGGCGACCGTCATCGACACGGCCACCCCGAGCACCAGCAGCGTGGTGGTCTACGTCGCGCTCACCGCCCGGGACGTGCCCGCCGTGGTGGCGCTCGCCGCCCAGAGCCGGATCGCGGTCGTGCTGACCCGGGCGGCCTGAGCATGGCGATCATCGCGCTGGTCTCGGCCAAGGGCTCGCCGGGCGTCACCGCGTCCGCGCTCGCCTGCGCCCTGACCTGGCACCGGCGGCTGATCCTCGCCGAGTGCGACCCGGCCGGCGGCTCGATCCTCGCCGGCTACCTCGGCGGTGCGCTGGACGGGCCCCGGGGCATCGGCGAGCTGGCCGTCGGGGAGTTGCGCGACGGCAGCCTGGAGACGGCGTTCTGGTCGCAACTGGTCGACCTGGACGCCCCGCGCCGGGAGCGGCTGCTGCTGCCCGGCGTCGTCGACCCGGCCCAGGCCGGCAGCGTCGCCCCGCTCTGGCAGCGGTTCACCGACTTCTTCCTCGACCTGGAGCGCGGCGACCCCCCGTACGACGTGCTTGTCGACTGCGGCCGGCTCCAGGTCGCCGGCCCGCCGTGGCCGATCCTGCGCGCCGCCGCCGTGGTCCTCCTGGTCACCCGGGCGCGGCTGCCCGACCTCTCCGCCACCCAGGCCATGGTCCGGGCGATCGAGCGGGACTTCACCGAGCACCGGGTGCCGCCGGGCACGCTGCGGCTGCTGCCGGTCGGCGACGGCCACGGTCGGGGCGAGATCAGCAAGGCGCTGCGGCTGCCGGTGATCGCGCGGCTGCCGGACGACCCGCGTACCGCGGAGGTGTTGACCCTCGGCGGGACCCTGCGGGCCGGACGGCCGCTGATGCGCGCGGCCGGCGCCCTGGAGGTGCCGGTCCGGGCGCTGCTGGACCGCCGCCGGGCGCGGCTGGCCTGGCCCGTCACCCAGGGGGTGCCGGGTGCGGTTTGAGCCGGTGTCGCACGACCCCCGGGTGGCGCGGCAGCCCGCCGCGACCTCCATCGCGCCGCCGCTCGCCCCCGCGTCGGGCGGCCCCCACCCGCCACCCGCGCCGACCGGCGGCGGCCACCCGCAGCCCGCGCCGCCGGCGGGGGCCGCGCCGGCCCCGCCCGTCGCGCCGGCACCGCCCCGACCCCGGGTCGACTTCGCCGTGGTACGCGAGCTGCGCCGCGAGCTCAGCGAGCGGCTCACCCTGTGGCAGCGCGGTCGGGAGTTCGACGCCGACGCCGAGGACGTCGAGCGGGCCCGGCTCGCCGTCGCGGTCGTCGCCGAGTACGCGGACGCGGTCCGCCGGGCCGGCACCCCGATGGCCGCCGGGGAGGAGCGGCTGCTGCTCGACCAGGTGACCGCCGAGCTGGTCGGCCTGGGGCGGCTGCAGACGCTGCTGGTCGACGGCACCATCGAGGAGGTGCACATCCTCGGCTGCGACCAGGTGCGCATCACCCGGCACGGCGGCGGGGTCGACTGGGCCGACCCGATCGCCGACAGCGACGACGAGTTGGTGGAGATCCTCCAGGCGGCGGCCCGCCGGGCCGGGGCGACCGAGCGGTCGCTGTCCACCTCGAAGCCGACCCTCGACCTGCAGTTGCCCGACGGCAGCCGGCTCGCCGCGGTCTTCCTGGTCAGCCACCGCCCGTACGCGGTGATCCGCAAGCACAACACCCTCGAAGTGAGCCTCGACGACATCGCCGGCGGCCGGGGCGACCTGGACGAGATGATTGACCCGCTGCTGCGCGACTTCCTCCGGGCGTCCATGCGGGCCGGGCTGAACATCATGGTCGCCGGCCTGGCCGGGGCCGGCAAGACCACCGTCATCCGGGCGCTGATGGACGAGATCCCGGCCGACGAGCCGTACGTGCTGCTGGAGGAGAGCCGGGAGCTGCTGCCCACCCGCCGGGGGCACAAGCACCGGGCGGTGATGAGCTTCGAGGCCCGCGAGGGGCACGGCGAGCGCGGGCTGGACGGCCGTCCGGCCGGCGAGGTGAGCATCGCCGACCTGATCCCCGTCTCGCTGCGGATGGGCGTGCTGCGGATCATCGTCGGCGAGGTGCGGTCCCGGGAGATCGTGCCGATGCTCCAGGCCATGACCACCAGCCGGGGGTCGATGTGCACCATCCACGCCCGGTCGCCGGGCGGGGTGGGCGAGCGGATCGTCGAGCTGGCGCTCTCCCACGGCCGGGAGATGACCGTCGACCAGGCCCGCCGGATGGCCGGCAACGCCCTCGACCTGATCGTCTACGTCACCGTCGAGGACGAGACCGCGATCGGCGGGCGCAAGCACCGGTTCGTCTCCCACGTGGAGGAGGTCATCGGCGTCGGCGAGGGCAGCCGGATCACCACCACCACGGTCTTCGGTCCGGGCCCCGACGGCCGGGCGGTCCCCCGGCACCTGCCGGAACGCGTCCGCGACCAGCTGCTGCGGGTGGGCTACGACGCCCGGCTGCTGGGCCGGTGGATCGACGCCGGCACGGGGGCGTGGCGGCGGCCCCGGCACACCCGGCTCGGGGCGCGGACGGTGGCCCGGTGACCGCCGACATCGAGCTGATCGCGGTGGTCTCCGGCGCGGCGTGCGTGGCCGGCCTGGTGCTCGCCGTCGTCGCGCTGGTCGGCACCACCCGGCCGGCCGGGCCGGCCCCCGGCGCGGGACCCGGCGGCGGGCTGAGCCGGCTCTGGCTTGGCTCCGGCACGCCCCGGCAGCGGCGCAACCACCAACTCCTGCTCGGCGGGGCGGTGCTGGCCGGCGCGCTGGCGTTCCTGCTCACCGGGCTGCCGGTGGTCGGCCTGCTGGTCGCCGTGGCGGTGCCCGGCGCGCCGTGGCTGTTCTCCGTCGGCCGGGCCGAGCAGCGGGCCATCGCCCGGATCGAGGCCGTCGGCGAGTGGACCCGCCGGCTCAAGGACGTCTCGTCGACCGGTCAGGGCCTCCAGCAGGCCATCCTCGGCACGCTGGCCACCGCCCCCGCGGAGATCGAGGAGGAGGTACGCCTGCTCGCCGCCCGCCTCCAGGCCGGCTGGCTGGCGAAGTCGGCGCTGCTCGCGTTCGCCGACGAGATCGGTGACCCGGTGTGCGACCAGGTCGTGGCGGCGCTGATCCTGCACCTGTCCGACCGGGGCGAGCGGCTCGGCGACGTGCTCGGCTCGATCGCGGGTGCCGCCGCCGCCGAGGTCGCCACCCGGCGGGAGATCGAGGCCAAGCGCACCCAGCCGCGTTTCGCGGTGCGCTTCCTCACCGGGATGACCCTGCTGACCATCGCGTACGGGCTGGTCAACACCGACTACGTCCGCCCGTACGGGACGCCGGTCGGGCAGCTCGTGATGCTCGTGCTCGGCGCGGCGTTCGTCGGGCTGCTGGCCTGGGTGCGGTCGATGAGCCAGCCGCCCCGGCCGGCGCGTTTCCTGCCCGCCCCCGACCCGGCGGAGGCGATCGGATGATCCTCAACTGGCACCTCACCCTGGCCGTCGTCGGCGGGGCGGCGGTGGGCCTCGGGCTGTTCCTGGTGGTCCGGGAGGCCCTGCCGGCCGCACCGGCGCTCGGCCCCGCCCTGCGCCGGCTGCACCAGCCGCCGGGCACCGGCCGGGCCACCACGGGGCGCGGGCCCGACTGGATCGGCGGGTTCGCCCGCTGGCTGCGCCCGCCGCACCGGCAGCTCGCCCTGCTCGACCGCACCCCCGAGCAGTACGCCTTGTCCCTGCTGCTCTCCGCCCTGGTGGGGCTGGCCACCCCGACCTTCCTCGGCGCGGTGCTCTTCCTCGGCGGCGTGTCCGTGCCGCTGGCCGTGCCGCTGCTGGGCAGCCTCGGCATGGCGTTCGTCGCCGCCCTGATCGCGCACCGCAGCGTGCTGACCCGCGCGGACGCCGCCCGGGACGAGTTCCGCCAGGCGGTCTGCACCTACCTGGACCTGGTGGCGTTGCAGCTCTCGGCCGCACACGGCCCCGTGCAGGCCCTGGAGCGGGCCGCGACGGTCTGCGACGGCTGGGTGTTCGACCGGATCCGGGAGTCGCTGCGGATCGCCCAGATGCAGATGCACTCGCCGTGGGACGAGCTGCGCGAGCTGGCCGACCGGATCGGCATCCCGGAGCTGGGCGACGTCGGGGCGATCATGCGCTCGTCGGGCAGCGAGGGCGCGCAGGTGCACGACACGCTACGCAGCCGGGCCGACTCCCTGCGCGACCAGATCCGCACCGACAACCTGGCCCGCGCCGAGGCGATCACCAGCCGGCTGGACATTCCGGGCTCCCTGCTGGTCTTCGTGCTGCTCGGCTTCGCCGTCTATCCGTTCCTCGCCCGGTTGTGAAACCCCTCCCCCTCCGAAGGAGCATCTCATGCACCTCATCACCTACCTGCACGTCGCGCTGACGACACGGCTGGCCGAGCTGCGCCGCGACGGCGAGCGGGGCGACAGCCCCGTCCCGACTGCGGTGATCATCTTCGGGCTGGTCTTCGTGGCGATGGCGGTAACCGCGCTCGCCCTGGCCAGGGCCAACGACTGGATGAGCAACATCCCGACCCACCAGGACCCGACGGCACCGTAATGACCCACCGCCCCACCCGCGTGGACCGGAGCCGGTCGGCACCCGCCGACCGGCCCGCCGGCCTGCGCCGCCACGGGTCGCCCCGGCCAGGGGCCGGTCTCGGCCGGCGGGCCCCGTGGCGGCTCGGCGACGGCGTACGGCTCGGCCGGCGGGCCCAGCGGCAGCTCACCAGCGGCGTACGGCTGGGCCGGGCGGCCCGGCGGCGGCTCACCGGGGGCGGGGCGGACCGGGGGGCCAACCCGGTGGAGCTGGCGGTGGTGATGCCGGCGATCCTCGTGCTGCTCTTCGCCTCGATCCAGGTCGCCGCCTGGTTCGTCGCCCGCGCCACCGCACTGAACGCCGCGCAGAGCGCGGTCAACGCCCAACGCCTGTACGAGGCCCCCGCCGGGGCCGGCGAGGCGCGGGCGGTCGACTTCCTCACCGCCGCCGGGGACTGGCTGGTCGGCTGGGACCAGCCGGGGCCCGCCTGTGTCACCACCCTCGCCGAGGTCACCTGCACCGTCAGCGGGGACTCGTTGTCGGTCATCCCCGGCGTCAGCTTCCCGGTGCGCCAGACCGCGCACGGCACGGTCGAACGGTGGACGACCGGATGAGCCGCCGCCGTCGCCCCGCAGCCGAGCGCGGCTCGGTCGCCATCGAGGTGGCCGTCCTCGCCCCCGCGTTCATCGGGCTGATGGTGCTGGCCGGCGTCGCCGGGCGTACCGCGATCGCGCAGGAGGCGGTCCAGTCGGCGGCGCACGACGCCGCCCGCGCCGCGTCCATCTCCCGGGACGCCGAGACCGCGCGCGATCGGGCCCTGGCCGCCGCGCAGAGCCAACTCGACTGGCAGCGGGCCAACTGCGCCGGCCAGCCCACGCTCACCCTGCGCGGCTCGGTGGGCGGCTCGCCGGTCAGCTTCGCCGAGGCGTTCGACAGCGGCCCCGGCACGACGGCCGCCGTGACGGTGCAGGTCACCTGCACGGTCACCTTCACCGACATCGACCTGGCGCTGCTGCCCGACATGGCGGGCAGCCGGACGATCTCGGCCAGCTTCACCTCCCCGCTGGACCGCTACCGGAGCCGGTCGTGACCGCCCGCGCCCCCGGCGGAGCTGTGCACACCGCCCCCGCCGACGGTCCAAACGAGCGCCGGGCCACCACCCCCGCCGCCGGCCCGGGGCGCCGGTGGCGCGGCGACGAGGGCCGGGTCAGCCTGTTCCTGGCGGCGGCGATGATCGGCGTCCTCGCGATCATCGGCCTGGCCTTCGACGGCGCCGGGCAGCTCCGCTCCCGGCAACTGGCCGACAACCTGGCCGCCGAGGCGGCGCGCACCGGCGGCCAGTCCATCGACCGGGCGAAGGCCATCCAGGGCGGCCGCAAGGAGATCGACGAGACGGCGGCCAGGGCGGCGGTGACGAGTTACCTCGCCGCCGCCGGTGCCACCGACCACAGCGTCGAGTTCCCCGTCGTCGACGGGGAGAAGCTCATCCGCGTCCAGGTCACCGTCACCTACGACCGCTACCTGCTCGGCTTCTTCGGCTTCGGTGACGCCGTCACCGTCTCCGGCGAGGCAACCGCACGCGCCCTCACCGAGGGCTCCTAGGAAGGGAAGGCACGCCATGGCCGCACCGGGTCGCTCCGCCGCACGGCGGGTCGGGCAGGTACTCACCGGGTTCGGCGCGCTGGTCGTGCTGATCGCCGTGCTGGTCGGGGGGCCGGTGGCGTTGATCGCGTTCGCCGGGAACCCGCTGCCCGACCACCTGCCCAGCCTCGCCGAGGTCGGTGCCACGCTGACCAGCCGGGACGACGGTCAGCTCTTCCTGCGGGCGCTGGCCCTGGTCGGCTGGTTCGGCTGGGCCACGTTCGCCTTCTCCGTGCTCGTGGAGCTGGGCGCGCAGACGCTGCGCCGACCGGCACCCCGGCTGCCCGGGATGAGCCGGCAGCAGCGCGCCGCCGCGGCGCTGGTCGGCTCGGTGGCCCTGATCATCGCGGCGAGTCCGGCCGCCGCCAGCGCGGCCACCGTGCTGTCCGGCCCGTATCCCGCCGCCGCACCCGCCGCCGTCGCCGGGGCACCGGCGGCCCGCCCGGTCGCCGCGCTGCCGGTGGTCGACGCCCGGGCAACGACGCCGACGGCCGCCACGGCGGCCGACCTCCGGCAGGAGGCGGAACCGACGGTGTACCGGGTCGCCAAGGGCGACTACCTGGGCGAGGTCGCCGAGCGCTACCTCGACGACTTCGACCGCTACCGGGACGTGGCGAAGCTGAACCGGCTGGGCGACCCGGACCGCATCCGCCCCGGGCAGCTGATCACGCTGCCCGACGGCGTCCACGACACCGGGGCCCGCAGGCACGCGACCGGGAAGCTGGTGGTCCGGCCCACGACGCCCGCCCCCGGCGGTACGGTCACCCCCCGGCCGCCGTCGGCACCCGCCACCCCGCCCGCCGCCGACGCGCCGGCCGCACCGGGTGCGGCCCAGCCCTCGCCCACGCCGCCCTCGCCCACCTCGCCACGGGCCACCCGTCCCGCCCCCGGCCCCTCCGCCGCCCAGCCGCCGGCCGGCTCGTCGGCGGGAGGCTCGTCGCACGGCACCCAGCAGGTCGCCCAGCCGCCCTCCGGGCCGCAGCCCGCGATGGCCGCCGGAGCGTCCCGGGCGAGCGCGGGCGACCAGATGAACCGGCCGCTCGCCGTCTCGGCGGTGCTCGCCGTCGCCAGCATCGTCGGGGCGCAGATCGGGGCCGTCCTCGGGCTACGCCGCCGGCCGGCGGTCGCCAGGGCCACCAGCAGCGCACGGGCCCTCGTCACCGGCCGGCACCGCCGGGACTGACCCCCGAGCCGAGGCACGGCACCGAGCCGGGCCAGGCCAAGCCAAGCCGGGCCAGGCCAAGCCGGGCGGGCCGGGCGGGCCGGGCGGGCCGGGCGGGCCGGGGGGCGCATGATCGACTCCATGTCGCCGACATGGGGGCATCCGGTGCCAGGGAAACCGCCATGTCGCCGACATGGCGGCGGGCCGGCGGGCCAGCCCGTCCGGCCGGGCCACGCCGCCGGCCCGGTCCGGCGGTCCCCGCCAGGCCGGACCGGGCCCGGCCAGGCCCGGCGGGGCCCGGCCTCAGGGCAGCCTCGCCTCCAGGACCCCGTCGACCACCCGGGTCGGCAGGATCTGCTGGTCGTTCCCGGACGGCCCGTGCATGACCTCGCCTCCGTTGAGCCGGAACGCGCTCCCGTGCCACGGGCAGACGACGCAGGCGTGTCCGTCGATCTCGGTGACCTCGCCCTCGCCGAGCGGGCCGCTCTGGTGCGGGCAGCGCTCCAGCATCACCGTGACCTCGTCGCCGTGCCGGTAGAGGATCACCGAGACGTCGTCCACCTCGCGGGTGACCAGCTTCCGCTGGGGCAGGTTGGCCATGTCCGCCAGCGGGTGCCAGCCCTCGCCGATCCGGTGCAGCTCGGAGATGCTCTGGTTGACCTGCGCCCCCTGCTTGTACGCGAGGTGCCCGCCGAGGTATGCCCCCGCGCTCGCCGCGCCCAGCCCGAGGTAGGCCAGCGCCCGCCCCGTCCCGTGCCGCCCGCGCAGCCGGGCCGCCAGCGAACCCGCGTACAGGGTCAGGCCGACGGCGTTGGCGGCGGCGTGCACCAGCCCGACGCGGCGCTGCTCCCGGGAGAGGGCCGCCCAGTCGTTCAGGCCGGCGATCGCCGCCGGGAGGGCGCTGACGGTGCCCAGCCCCACCAGGGCGGTGGCCGCCCGGCGCTGGCCGGGCATCAGGTCGAGTACGGCCGCGCTGATCCAGGAGCCGACCGGCACCTGCACCAGCGCCGGGTGCAGGGGGTGGCCGATGAAGACGCCGTGCAGCAGGTCGCGGACCCGCTGCGGGCGCAGGGTGGCCTGGACGCCGCGCTGCAGCCGGTCGCCGGCCCGGTCCAGGGCCGAAGCCTGTTCGAGTTTCGTCAAGAGTGCCCGCATTCCGTCCGACTTCCCGGCAGAAGCGGTCGCAAACCGGGCAGCCGTGCCGGGCGTCCGGCGTACGCGTGGGTCGCGCGTACGCCGGACGGGGCCGGCTACAGCCAGGGGCCGCTGCGGCAGATGAACTGGGTGGTGCCGCTGTACTGGGTCGTGCTGCCGTCGAAGTAGCTGTAGCTGGCACGCACCGGGTGGCCGAGGTTGCTGGCCGGGCAGGTGGCGAAGAGGGTCGACCCGGCGGTCGTGAAGGTGCCGACGCTGCCGGAGTACCAGGTGATGCTCCAGGTCGTCGTGCCGGCGCTGCTGGCGTCGCAGTAGAACTGCGACGCGCCGGACTCGCAGAAGGGTGCCGGGGCGGCGGCGAGGGCCGGGGTGGCACCGGCGGCGAGGCCCAGGACGGCGAAGACGGACGCGGCCAGGACCTTGACGGTGGTACGCATGGAACTCCTCCCAACGTAGCTAAGTGATGACTCAGCGCTACGCCAGCCTAGCCGCCACATAGACGTACCTGAATTAGCTGTTCGGTCGGTCGGTCACCCGTTGCGGCCAGCGGTCGTGGTGCACCGCCTCGGCGAGGGGCCGGCGTCGCCGCCACCCGTGCCGCTCCAGGTCGGGCACGGTCTCCAGGTGCGTGACCGGCCCGACGCAGAGCCAGGCCACCGGCCGGATGCCGGCCGGCACGCCCAGCAGTTCGGCGAGGAACGGCTCCCGGTAGAAGGAGACCCACCCGACGCCCAGCCCCTCGGCGGTCGCGGCGAGCCAGAGGTTCTGGATGGCCAGGCAGACCGAGTAGAGGCCGGCGTCGGCGATGGAGTGCCGCCCGAGCACGGCCGGGCCGCCGCGCTCCGGGTCGTACGTGACGACGATCGACAGCGTCGACTCCAGCACCCCGTCGATCTTGATACGCGCGAACCGCTCGGCCGCCGCGCCGTCCAGGGTGGCGGCGAACGTGGCCCGCTCGGCCTGCACGTGCCGGTAGAACCGGCGGCGGACGGCGGCGTCCCGGACCAGGACGAAGTCCCACGGCTGCGAGTAGCCGACGCTGGGCGCGGCGTGCGCGGCGTCGAGGATCCGGTGCAGGGCGTCGGCCGGCACCGGCTCCCCGGTGAACTGGGCCCGGACGTCCCGGCGGCGGTGGATGGCGTCGTAGAGTTCCACAGGCAGGCTCCCGCTGCGCTCGGCCCACCCAGCGGGTGGGCGGTCGACGCGAGGCCGGTCTTCGGACTCCCGGATCGACGCCTGCCCGTCCGCCTTCCCAGCCGCACGGCCAGTGGCTGCGCTCCTCGCGCGTGGACGGTGGCTCCCCGGTCACCGCGGCGGGCCCGTGCCGGATTCACACCGGCTTCCCGATTCTCCCCGCACCCGCGGGGCACCTCGCATGATCGTGCCGCCGGCGATGCTAACCCGCGTCAGCGGTGCAGCGTCCGGCCGGGCAGTTCCCCGTACGTGGTGAGGTAGCGGGCGGCGAAGCGGCGCGGGTCGGCGAATCCCCAGCGCGCGGCGGTCGCGGCCACGGAGGTGCCGTCGCCGGGCGTGGCCCGGGACAGTTCCTGGCGGGCCAGGTCGAGTCGCACCCGGCGCAGGTAGGCCAGGGGGGTCGTGCCGAGCTGACTGCGGAACGCGAGCTGCACCGCGCGGGGGGTGGTGCCGGCGGCGCGGGCGATGTCGACGAGGCCGATGTCGGTCCCCGCGGTGGACTCGATGAAGGCGATCGCCCGGCGCAGGGTCCCCGCGTGGGCGTCGGCCCGGTCGCACGGCCGGTCCTCCCGGAGGGCGTTGCTGGGAAACGCGGCGAGCGTCGCCGCGGCGAGCAGGCGGCCGAGGCCACCGAGCACGAGCGGGGACGCGCCCGGCGCGCCGCCGGCGGCCATGACCGACTCCGCGTACCGGACGGTCTGCCGCCACCGCCACTCCGCGTCGGCGCGGATCGGCCGGAAGCTGACGAACCGCAGGGGTGCCAGCGGCCGGTCCGGATCGGCGCGGGCGACCTGGTCGATCAGCGAGAGGTCCAGCAGGACGCAGGTCACGTCCAGGTCGCTGGACCACGAGGAGCCGGGCAGGTCGGGCTGGTACAGCACGGCGATCTCGCCGGGGCCGACCAGCTCGTCGACGCCGTCGCAGCGGCGCCCGAAGCACCCCCGGCGGGGGGCGGCGAGCAGGACGTAACCGAGTGGTTCCGCGTTCACCCGCAGGTCGAGGGCGATGCTGATGTCGTCGATGCAGAACGCCCCGGCGTTCCACCGGTCGTGGCGGAGCGGAAGCCCGGTCGGCACGGCGGCCAGCCGCACGCTGCGGCCGTACGCGGTCTCGTAGACGTGCGCCGCCTCTGCCGGGTCGCTGGTCGAGAACCGGGTGAGCGCGGGCGGGACGTGACTACCCGAAGTCACCAATTCACCCCCCTGGGTCACGAGGGAGCCTAGCTACCCGGCCCGGGTGGACAGTGCAACGGCACGCCGGAGCGCCACCTCCCAGGCCCGAGGGGTTCTCGCGCCCGGTCAGCTCCGCAGCGTCTGGCTGGGCGGCCGCCCGTAGGCCCGGCGGTACTCGGTGGCGAACCGGCCCAGGTGGGCGAAGCCCCACCGAGCGGCGACGGCGGCCACGGTGAGGCCCGCGCCGGGCTCGGCGGCCTGGAGTTCGGTGTGCACCCGTTCCAGGCGTACCTGTCGCAGGTAGCGCGTCGGGGTGGTGTCGAGGTACTTGCGGAAGGCCTGCTGGAGCGCCCGCGCGCCCAGCCCGGCCGCGACCGCCACGTCGGTCACGGTCAGGGTCTGGTCCGCGTACTGCTCGATGTAGGCGACGGCACGACGGACCGCGGCCGGCGCGACGGCCCCCGCGCCGCGCGACGGCGCCTCGGTCATCGTCGTGTTGGGGAACGTCGCCAGCGCGACGGCCACCAGCAGGCCCGTCGCCTCCGCCTGCACCAGCGCGTTGGCCCCGAACGCGGCGCCCGGCAGCGCCACCTGGGTGAGATAGCGCGTGGTGTTGCGCCAGAGCTGCGCGGCGGACGGGGACACCGGCGACAGCCCCTGGAACCGCAGGTCGACCGGCGCGAGGCCACACCGCTCCTGCGCCACCCGCCGCACGTCGGCGAGGGGGATCTCCACGGCGACGACCTCCATGTCGCGGTGCAGGATCGCCCTGGTCCGCCGGGGCGGCACGAGCAGCAGGTCACCGGCTCCGGCCATCACCTCCCCGGCCCCGACGTCGACCCCCCAGCCACCGGAGAGCACCTCCGCCACCCCGACGACGTCCCGGGTGGACACGTCGTTGTCCGCGTTCATCGGATAGCGCACCCGGGCCACGCTGGCCGAGCCGAAACGCGCGTGGGCGGCCCGGAAGACGACCCCACCGCGGCGGTCGAACGCGCGTAATCGGTGTTCCGGATAGGCCGCCAGCAGCCAGCGGTGCGCCTCGTCCGGATCGTCCGTGACGAGCCGCGACCACGACCCGGGCGGGTCGGCGGATGCCTCGTCGCCGCAGTCGACCCGCTTCGTCGCGGACGGCCCCGCCCCGGTACGTCCTGTCACGGCATCTCCCCGCATCACGGCGGCGGTGGCGCCCAACGGCGTCCCTCACCCTCACCTCACCCGGGGCCCACGGCGACGGGCGACGGGCACCGCACGAGTTCGCGTCGACACGTTCGGTGGCCCTTCAGCGCGCATTCTGGCGGCCGACAGAGGACGAGAGAAGCCGCCACGGGCCGGGCTGTCCGCCGTGCGAAGCCGATGTACGGAGTACGAACACCGGTGGCCGTCCGGCAGGGTGGCTACGCCCGCGCTGGTGCGTCGGCGTCCGGGCAGGGCATGCTGTCCCGATGGGGGTACGGGTCGAGCACGCCGCCGCGGTGACCACGGTGATCCTGGACCGGCCGGCGTCCCGCAACGCCGTCGACGGTCCCACCGCCCGGGCCCTGGCCGACGCGTTCCGCGCCTTCGAGGCCGACCCGGCGGCGGCGGTGGCCGTGCTGTGGGGGGCCGGCGGCACGTTCTGCGCCGGGGCGGACCTCAAGGCGATCGGCACGCCGAGCGGCAACCGGGTCGAGCCGGACGGCGACGGCCCGATGGGCCCGACGCGGCTGCGGCTGTCCAAGCCGGTGATCGCCGCGATCTCCGGGTACGCCGTGGCCGGCGGGCTGGAGCTGGCGCTCTGGTGCGACCTGCGGGTCGCCGAGTCCGACGCGGTGCTCGGCGTGTTCTGCCGGCGCTGGGGCGTGCCACTGGTCGACGGCGGCACCGTCCGCCTGCCGAGGCTGATCGGCGAGAGCCGGGCGCTGGACCTGATCCTCACGGGCCGGCCGGTCCCGGCCGAGGAGGCGTACGCGATGGGGTTGGTGAACCGGCTGGTCGCGCCGGGTGCGGCCCGCGCGGAGGCCGAGCGTCTGGCCGCCGAGATCGCCCGGCACCCGCAGGCGTGCCTGCGCAACGACCGGGCGGCGGTGCTGGCCGGCGCGAACCTGCCCGAGCCGGACGCCCTCGCGGTGGAGCTGGCCTACGGCGCGGCGTCCCTCGCGGCCGACGCGACGGCGGGGGCGGCGCGCTTCGCGGCCGGTGCGGGCCGCCACGGCGCCCCCGCCTGAGGGGGTGCCGGCCGGCTAGCTCAGGTCGCGCAGGGCGGTCTCGATGGCGCGGTGGAACGTCGGGTACGCGTAGATCATGTGCCGGAGCCGGCTCAGCGGCACCTCCGCGTGCACCGCCACCACCAGGCCCGACAGCACCTCGCCGCCGGCCGGGCCGACCGAGGTGGCCCCGACCAGCACCCCCCGGTCGGCGTCCGCGACCAGCTTGACGAACCCGTCGCCCCGGTGGATCCAGCCCCGGGTGGACGAGTCGAGCCGGCTCACCCCGACCTGCACGTTGATGCCCCGCTCGCGGGCCTGCCGTTCGGTGAGCCCGACCGCGCCGATCTCGGGGTCGGTGAACGTGACCCGGGGCAGCGCCCGGTAGTCGGCGTGCGGCACCCCGCCGGCGATCCCGGTGCCCTCCGTGTGCGCCGCGCCGCCGACCGCGCTGGCGGCACCGCTCGCGTCCGCGCCGGCCCGCGCCCGCCGGACGTGGTCGAGCACGTCGGCGACCACGATGGCCGCCTGGTACATGGCGATGTGGGTGAACGCGCCCTCCCCGGTCAGGTCGCCGACGCCCCAGATCCCGTCGGCGACGCGCATCCGGTCGTCCACGGCGAGGAACCGCTGGCCCGGGTCGACGCCGACGGTGTCGAGGCCCAGCTCGTCGAGGTGCGCCCGGCGGCCGGTGACCACGAGCAGCCGCTCGGCGGTGAACTCGGCCCCGCCCACCGCCCGCAGGGTGAACGCCCGCCCGTCGTGGTCGACCCGCTCCGCGCGTACCTCGGTGGCGATCCGCACCCCGTCGGCGCGCAGGGCGGCGGCGGCCACCTCGGAGGACTCGGGCTCCTCGACGGCGAGCACCCGGCCCGACGCCTCCAGCACGGTCACCTCGACGCCGAACCGGGCGAAGACCTGGGCCAGCTCCAGCCCGATCGCGCCGCCGCCGAGCACCAGCAGGCTGCCCGGCAGCTCCTCGACCTCGATGGCCTGCTGGTTCGTCCAGTACGGCGTGTCGGCCAGCCCGGGCAGCGGCGGCACGAAGGGCCGGGTGCCGGTGCCGAGCACGATGCCGTGCCGGGCCCGGAAGACCCGGTCGCCGACGCGCACCCGACCGGGGCCGTCGAGCGCCCCGCTGCCCCGCACGAACCGGCCGCCCTTGCCGGTGAACCGCTCCACGGCGACCCGGTCGTCCCAGTTGTCGGTCGCCTCCTCGCGGATCCGCTTCGCCACCGGGGCCCAGTCGGGGCGTACGTCGGCCTCGCCCGCGAACTCGGCGACCCGCCGGGCCTCGGCGACCGCGTTCGCCGCCCGGATCATCATCTTGCTCGGGATGCACCCCCAGTACGGGCACTCGCCGCCGACCAGCCGCCGCTCGATGCCGACGACGCTCAGGCCGGCCTCGGCGAGCCGGCCGGCCACCTCCTCGCCGCCGACCCCGAGCCCGAGCACGACCACGTCCACCAGTTCCGGTTCCGCCATCGGACCAGCATTCCGCACCGGAGGACCGTGGGCCACCGCGAGGTGCAGTTCCGGTGCTGCGGGCCGTCGCCGCCTCCCGGAAGCCCAGCGCTGGCCGCCCTCGCCCGCCTCCCGGAATTCCCGCGCCCCGGGGCTCGCCGGGCCCCTACCGTGGCCGGATGCGCGCACGCTTCGCCCCCGTCCGGGACTGCTTCCACGACCTGTTCGCCGCCGGCCGGGAGACCGGGGCCGGCCTCGCCATCTGGTACGACGGCACGCCGGTCGTCGACCTCGTCGCCGGTTCCCGGGCCGCCGTCCCGCCCGGCCGATCGGTGCCGCCGGCCGGGGGCGGCGACCCGTGGCGGCCGGACACCCTGGTCAACGTCTACTCGGTGGGCAAGCCGGTGGCCGCGCTCTGCCTGCTCCTGCTCGTCGACCGGGGGCGGCTCGACCTGGACGACCCGGTCGCCGACCACTGGCCGGGGTTCCGCGCGCCGGCCACGGTCCGCCAGGTGCTCAGCCACACGGCCGGGCTGCCGGCGTTCCCGGTGCCCCGGCCGGCCGACGTGATCGCGGACTGGGACCTGCTCTGCGCCGACCTGGCCGCCGCCGAGCCGCGATGGACGCCGGGGACCGTCGCGGGCGAGCACGCCTGGACGTACGGGCACCTCGTGGGCGAGCTGGTGCGGCGGGTGGACGGGCGGTCGGTGGGCCGGTTCCTGGCCGAGGAGATCGCCGGCCCGTGGCGGCTCGACCTGGGCTTCGGGCTCGGCGCGGCCGACCGGCGGCGGTGCGCCGACCTGTCGTACGCCGATCCGGGCTGGCCGGTCCGCACGCTCGGCGAGCCGGGGTCCCTGCGGGCGGCGGCGCTGGGCAACCCGGCGGGCGGCCTGGACGTGGCGGTGCTGAACGGCCCGCTGTGGCGGGGCGCGCAGGTGCCGGCGGTGAACCTGCACGCCACGGCCGCCGGGCTGGCCCGCTGCTATGCCGGCCTGCTCGCCGGGGGCACCCTGGACGGGGTGCGGCTGTTCAGCCCGGAGCTGGTCGCCGAGGCGACCCGGGCCCAGTACGACGGGCCGGACCTGGTGCTCGACCGCCGGGCGTGCTGGACGCTGGGCATGCAGCGGGAGCCGGACGGCAGCTGGGGCATGGGCGGGATCGGCGGCAGCAGCGCCTGGGCCGACCCGGGGCGGGGCTACGTGTTCGCGTACGCGACCGCGCGGCTGGCCGACCACGACCGCGTCGACGAGCTGGTCGAGGCCCTGCACTCCTGCCTCTGAGCGCGCTGCCGCGCCGGGGCCCGGTTGTCAGGAGGGGTCCCTTGTGCACCAGAATGCGTTAACCAGGGGCCCCTCCTTTCACCCAGCGGCGGACGTACGCGCCGTCGGGGTCGAAGCGGCCCGCCTGGCGCACCGGGTTGAACCCCCGGTGCGGCCGGCTGTCGTTGCCGGTGCCCGCCACCCACTGCCAGTTGCCGGCGTTGTTGGCCACGTCGCCGTCGAGCAGCCAGCGGGAGAAGACCGCCACCCCTTCGCGCCAGTCCAGCCCGAGCACCTTGGTCAGGTAGCCGGCCGTGATCAGCCGGGCCCGGTTGTGCATCCAGCCCTCGGCGCGCAGCTGCCGCATCCCGGCGTCGACGATCGGCAGGCCGGTACGCCCCCGCGCCCAGGCGTCGAGCGCCTCGGGGTCGTGCCGCCAGTCCTCGGTGGCCCCCCGCCGGTACGCCTTCGTGGCGATCTCGGGGAACGCGGCGGTGACCTGGTGGTAGAAGTCCCGCCAGCAGAGCTGCCGGACGAACGGGCCGAACCGCGCGCCGCCCGGATCGCCGGCCCGCTCACCCGCCCGGTTCGCCAGCTCCAGCGGCGACAGGCAGCCGAAGCGCAGGTACGGGCTGAGCCGCGAGGTCGCGTCGCCGGCCAGGTCGTCGTGGATGTCGCCGTACCGGTCGACGGTGGGCAGCCACTGCGCGAGGCGGCTGCGGGCGGCGGCCTCCCCGCCCGGCACGGCGTGCGGCGACTCCCCCTTCGGCAGGGCGGGCAGCTCCCCGACCGGCAGGCCGTCGGGCGACGCCCCGGACGTCAGCCGCTCGGGCAGTCGTACCCGGTCGGGCGGGGCCGACTCCTCCCGCCACAGCGCCCCCTGCCAGGCCCGGAAGTAGGGGGTGAACACCCGGTAGTGGTCGCCGCCGGCCGGGCGCACCGCGCCGGGGTCGACGATCGTGAGGCCGGGGAAGAGTCGCAGGTGCAGGCGGTGCCGCTCGCACTCGGCGCGCAGCCGGCGCTCCCGCGTGCGGGCGTACCGGCTGACGTCGGCGGAGAGGCCGATCCCCTCGGCGCCCACCTCGCCGGCCAGCCGGATCGTCTCGGCCACCGGGTCGCCGTGCCGGATCACCAGGTCGCCGCCGCGTTCCCGCAGCGCGTCGCGCAGGGCGGCGAGGCTCTGGTGCAGGAAGCGCGTCCGGTTGGGCGAGCGGCCGGCGAGCGCCGGGTCGAGCACGTAGAGCGGGACGACCCGGTCGAAGGCGGCGCAGGCCGTGGCCAGCGCCGGGTGGTCGTGCACCCGCAGGTCGCGGGTGAACAACACGATCGCGGTACGCGTCATCGGCCGGCGGGCGTCAGGGCCGGGCCGGGGACCACGACGGGGGTGCCGGCGGGGGTGAGCAGGGCCCGCCCCGCCACCGCCATCCGCCGCCGCCGGGGCACCAGCGCCCGCCGGGTGAACACGTCGTAGTCCTGGGCGGCGACCTCGTCGAGGATGCCGCCGTAGAGGGCGTACGCGGTGCGCATGCACGCCTGGGAGGCAGGCGCGAGCAGGGTCACGCCCGGCGCGGCGGCCTCGTAGTGCGTCTGGGCGCGGCTCACCTCGTACTCGATGAGGTCGCGGATCCTCGGGGTGGCCCGGCCCCGGGCGGCGGCGGCGAACAGGTCGTCGCGGGTGACGTCGAACTTGGCGAGGTCCTCGTCGGGCAGGTACGTCCGGCCGCGCGCCAGGTCCTCGGCGACGTCCCGGATGAAGTTGGTGAGCTGGAAGGCGAGGCCGAGCTGCCGGGCGGGCTCGCGGGCGGCGGCGGGGTCGGAGCTGCCGAGGATCGGCAGCATCATGGTGCCGATGACGGCGGCCGAGCCCTCCATGTAGTCGAGCAGGTCGTCGTAGGTGGGGTAGGCGGTGACGGTCAGGTCCATCGCCATGCTGCGCAGGAACGACGCGAAGTCGGCCCGGTCCAGGTCGAAGACGGCGATGGTGTGCAGCACGGCGGGCAGCAGCGGGTCGTCGACCTGGGCCCCGCCCAGCCCGGCCAGGAAGCGGGCCGACCAGTCGTCGAGCCGGGCGGCCCGCTCGGCGGGTGGCAGGTCCTCGGTGCGGTCGACGATCTCGTCGGCGTACCGGGTGAATCCGTACAAGGCGTGAACGTGCCGCCGTTTCCAAGCGGGGAGCAGGCGGGTGGCGAGATAGTAGGTGCGGCCGTGACGTCTGTGCAGCTCGCGGCAGCGGTCATAGGCAGCGGTGAGGTCGACGTCCACCGGCCCTCCTCGGATTCGACGCAGCAATCGACGCAACTCGTAACCCTAGGGTACGCTCGCCGACATGGCCAACGACGCAGTTGCGGGTAATGCGCTCCGCGTCGCGCCGGCACAGCCGGAAGCGACGGACGATCCGGTCCGCGGCGTACTGGCCGCGTTCACGAATGACCTGGTCAAGGGGGTCGACGACACTCTCGCGGGGTTCCTCGCCGCCGAGGTCTCCACGCTCGCCGAAATCGACTCGGCGATGGGCGAATTCGCCGCGACGGCGCGCGACTGCGTGCTGGCCGGCGGCAAGCGGGTGCGCCCCACCTTCGCGTACTGGGGCTGGCGAGGGGTCGCCGGTGGGGACGAGCCGCTGCCGGCGGTGCTGCCGGCGCTCGCGGCCCTGGAGCTGCTGCACACGTTCGCCCTCGTGCACGACGACGTGATGGACGCCTCCGACACCCGGCGCGGCCGGCCCACGGCGCACCGGTCCGCCGCCGCCCGGCACGTCGCCGCCGGGCACACCGGCGACCCGGACCGGTTCGGCGAGGCGGTCGCCGTGCTCGTCGGCGACCTCTGCATGGTCTGGGCCGACCGGCTGCTCGGGCACGCCACCGTGCCGCCGGCCCGGCTGCTCGACGTCCGGCGCTGCTACGACCAGATGCGCGTCGAAACGGTCGCCGGGCAGTACCTCGACGTCCTGGGCGAGAACGACGCGGCCAACTGGTCGCTGGACCGGGCCCTGCGGGTCGCCCGCTACAAGACCGCCAGCTACACCGTCCAGCGTCCGCTGCTGTTCGGCGCGACCCTGGCCGGCGCCGACGCCGACGGGCCGCTGACCGCCGCGTACACGCGCTACGGCCTGGCCGTCGGCGAGGCGTTCCAGCTCCGCGACGACCTGCTCGGCGTCTACGGCGACCCGGCGACCACCGGCAAGCCGGCCGGCGACGACCTGCGCACCGGCAAGCCGACCGCCCTGCTGATGCTCGCCCGGCAGCTCGCCACCGCGAACCAGCGCCGGGCGCTGGAGCGGGCCGGCCGGGTCGCCGCCGCCCGCGAGGTGGCCCGGCTCGCCGAGCTGGTCGCCGACACCGGCGCGGTCGCCCGGGTCGAACGGATGATCTCCGACCGGGTCGCCGACGCGCTGGCCGCGCTCGACACCGCGTCGATCGACGAGACCGCGCGCACCGCGCTGACGGGCCTCGCCACCGCCGCCACCGCGCGGCGGGCATGATGGGCAACTTCGTGAGGGAGGTGGTCGCGTGCGCACCGTGACCGGACGTACGGACCGGGTGGTGGTCGTCGGGGCGGGACTCGGCGGGCTGGCCTGCGCGCTGCACCTGGCCGGCAGCGGGCGGCAGGTGACCGTGCTCGAACGCGAGGCGGTGCCGGGCGGCCGGGCCGGCCGGCTCGGCGTCGACGGCTACGAGTTCGACACCGGCCCCACCGTGCTCACCATGCCCGACCTGATCGCCGAGGCGCTCGGGGCGGTCGGCGAGGAGCTGGGCGACTGGGTCGAGCTGATGCCGCTGGACCCGGCGTACCGGGCGTACTACCCGGACGGCTCGACGCTGGACGTCATCACCGACACCACCCGGATGGCCGCCGAGATCGCCTCGGTCTGCGGGCCCCGGGAGGCCGACGGCTACCTGCGCTTCGTCGACTACGCCCGCGAGCTGTGGCGGCTCGAGCGGGCCGACTTCATCGAACGCAACCTCGACGCCCCCACCGACCTGCTCACCGGCAACCTGCTGAAGCTGCTGGCCGGCGGCGCGTTCCGCCGGCTCCAAACGAAGATCGAGCAGTTCTTCCGCGACCCGCGCACCCAGCGGATCTTCTCCTTCCAGGCCATGTACGCCGGGCTCGCCCCGCACGACGCGCTGGCCATCTACGCCGTCATCGCGTACCTCGACTCGGTGGCCGGGGTCTACTTCCCGCGCGGCGGCATCCACGCGGTCTCCCGGGGGATGGCCGGCGCGGCCGAGAAGCACGGCGTGCAGATCCGCTACGGCACCACGGTCGCCCGGGTGGAGACCGCGAACGGCCGGGCGACCGGGGTGGTCACCGCCGACGGCGAGTTCGTCGGAGCCGACGTGGTGGTGCTCAACCCGGACCTTCCGGTCGCCTACCGGGACCTGCTCCCGCCGACCAGGCGACGCCGGTTGACCTACTCGCCGTCGTGCGTGGTGCTGCACGTCGGCTCGCGGCAGGGCTATGAGAAAATCGCCCACCACAACATCCACTTCGGACGATCCTGGAAGGGCACGTTCGACGAGGTGATCCGGCGGGGGGAGCTGATGACCGACCCGTCCCTGCTGGTCACCAACCCCAGTCGCACCGACCCGGCGGTCGCCCCGGCCGGCGGGCACACGTACTACGTGCTCGCCCCGGTGCCGAACCTCGACCGGGCCCCGTTCGAGTGGCGCGGCGACCTCACCCGCCGGTACACCGACCAGCTCGTCGGGACGCTGGAGGAGCGCGGGTACGTCGGTTTCGGCGCCGGCATCGAGGTGCTGCGCGCGGTCACCCCGGCCGAGTGGGCCGAGCAGGGCATGGCCGCCGGCACCCCGTTCGCGTCCGCGCACAGCCTCTTCCAGACCGGCCCGTTCCGCCCGTCGAACCTGCACCGCACGCTCGACAACGTGGTGTTCGTCGGCTCCGGCACCCAGCCCGGCGTCGGCGTGCCCATGGTCCTGATCTCCGGCAAGCTGGCCGCCGCCCGCGTGACGGGCGACGGCCGGTGAGCGCCCGAGTAGTGGGAGGTGTGCGGTGAGCGTGCGTGAGGAACACCTGGTCGAGCTGGTCGACGACGACGGCCGGGCGCAGGGCGAGGCGACGGTGTCCGCCGCCCACCAGCCGCCCGGCCGGCTGCACCGGGCCTTCTCCGTGCTGCTCGTCGCCCCGGACGGCCGGGTGCTGCTGCAGCGCCGGGCCGCCGTGAAGACCCGGTTCCCGCTGCGCTGGGCCAACTCCTGCTGCGGCCATCCCGCGCCGGGCGAGTCGCTGGTGACCGCTGCGAACCGCCGGCTGGGCGAGGAGCTGGGCGTCGGGCCCGTCGAGCTGACCGAGGCCGGCGTGTACGTCTACTACGCCGAGGACCCGGCCACCGGTCGGGTCGAGTTCGAGTACGACCACGTGCTGCGCGCCGACGTCCCGGCCGACCTGCCCGTGCGGCCTGACCCGGCCGAGGTGGCCGAGCTGCGCTGGGTCGACCCGGCGACGCTGGAGGCCGACCTCGACGTCGACCCCCGGGCGTACGCCCCCTGGCTGGGTGGGGTGGTGAACCGCCTGCTACGCCCGTCCCGGCCGGCGGGCACCGCCGGCCCCGACGCGACCCCGGCCGGTCCCCCGGCGGACGAGGTGAACGAGGCGGCGGAGCGGTCGGGTGGGCGATGAGGCGTTGAGCGCGGGGGCCGTGGCGCGCCGCCTGGGCGTCGCGGTCACCACGCTGCGCACCTGGCACCAGCGATACGGCCTGGGCCCCAGCCAGCACCTGCCGGGCCACCACCGGCGGTACACGCCGGCCGATCTCGCGCGCCTGGAGATCATGCGCAAGCTCACCGCCGAGGGGGTCACCCCGGCCGAGGCGGCCCGCTGGGCCCGGCAGGTGCCCGCCACGGGACCGGGCGGCGCGCCGTCCGCCGTCGTCGCCAACCGGATCCGGCCGGGCGGCGGGCGCGACGGCGGCGGGCAGACCATCCCGGTCGGCCGGGCCGGGCCGGCGGCCCGAGGGCTGGCCCGGGCCGCCATGCGGCTGGACTCGGTGGCGATCGGGGAGACGATCGCGCACGCCCTGGCCACCGACGGAGTCGTCGGCACCTGGGAGGGGCTGCTGCGCCCGGTGCTCGTCGGCATCGGCGAGCGGCACGCCGCCACGGCCGGCCTCATCGAGGTGGAGCACCTGGTATCGCGGTGCGTCTCGGAGGCGTTCGCGGCCGTCGCCCGCGCCTCCTCGGCCCCCGGCCCCGCCCGCATCCTGCTCTCCTGCGCCGACGAGGAGCAGCACACCCTGCCGCTGGAGGCGCTCGCCGCCGCGCTGGCCGAGGCCGGCGTCGCGTACCGGATGCTCGGTGCCCGGGTGCCGGCGGCGGCCCTGGTCGAGGCGGTCAACCGCACCGGCCCGGCGGCCGTGGTGGTCTGGTCGCACATCCGGGCCACCGCCGATCCGGCCCAGCTCACCGCGCTGCTGGCCAGCCCGCGCCGCCCGCTGCTGGTGCTGGCCGCCGGCCCCGGCTGGCGGGCCGACTCGCTGCCGGCCGGGGTGGTCCGGCCGGTCGACCTGGCCGAGGCGGTCTCGCTCGCCCTGGCCGTGCGGGACTCCCTGGACCAGTCGACGGGGGACTGACCGCCCTGCCACCGTTCGCGTTTCGTCCACTACGGTCGAGTGGCCCACGGCCCCCGACCCCTCGGAGTGACGATGAGCGCACGGAGAGTTCTCGTGCTCGGCCTCTGCCTTGCGTTGTTCCTTGCCGGCTGCGGCGAGCGGACGACCGACCGGCGCCCGGGAGCCGCCGCCTCCCCGGCGACACCCACCGCGCCCCCGGCGGAGCCGACGCCCAAGCCGACCGTCGCCCCCAAGCCGACCCGCACCACCCCACCCCCGCTGCGCCCGCGCCCCACCAAGCTCCCGTCCGGGCTGCGCCGGACCACGGGCGGCAAGGCGGTGGCGTTGACCTTCGACGACGGGCCCGACCCGGCCTGGACGCCGAAGATCCTCGACCAGCTCAAGGCAGCCGGGGCGAAGGCCACCTTCTGCGTGGTCGGCACGCAGGTGCGCAAGCACCCGCAACTGGTCGCCCGGATCGCCCGCGAGGGGCACCAGCTCTGCAACCACAGCTGGCGGCACGACATCGACCTCGGCCGGCGGCCGGTCGCCGAGATCCGCGCCGACCTGACGCGCACCAACCGCGCCATCCGGGCGGCCGCGCCCGACGCCAAGGTGACCCTCTACCGGCAGCCGGGCGGGCGGTGGACCCCGGAGGTGGTGACGGTGGCGAAGCAGCTCGGCATGCGATCGCTGCACTGGGCCGTCGACCCGCAGGACTGGGCGAAGCCCACCGCCCCGACGATCAGGAAGCGGGTCATGGGCGCGACGAAGCCGGGCTCGATCGTGCTGATGCACGACGGGGGCGGCAACCGGGCCGCCACGGTCGCCGCCTGCGCCCACCTCATCGGCGACCTGAAGCGGCGCTACGGGCTCACCCGGATCGGCTAGACCGCCCATGACCTGCAGGTTTACGGCTGGATGTGCCACCGGCCATACCGATTTGTTTCGTGGGCCGACCGTCACGTATGCTTTCGAAGCCTCCGGCGGGGCCGGATGGGAGCAAGTCCGCTAGAAGTTGCGAGTGTGCAATGATGGCGGGGCCGCCCTCATCGTCTAGCGGCCCAGGACGCCGCCCTTTCAAGGCGGTAGCACGGGTTCGAATCCCGTTGGGGGCACGACCGGCGCAAGCCGGAGCAACACCGGTAACACCAGCAAGGTCCTGTGGAGCAGTCGGAGTGCTCGCCGCCCTGTCAAGGCGGAGGTCGCGGGTTCAAGTCCCGTCAGGACCGCAAGCGCTGACGCCGCGCGTAAGATGCGCGGCGTTCTGCGTATCGGAGCAGGTGCCCTGCCGGCGGCGATCCCGCCACTTGGGTACGATGAGCCGAGCAGCACGGCCAGGTAGCTCAGTTGGTACGAGCGTCCGACTGAAAATCGGAAGGTCGGCGGTTCGACCCCGCCCCTGGCCACATAGCCTTTCGCCGGGCTACAGAGGTCCCCACCAGCGGAAACGCAGGTGGGGATCTTGCTTATGTGGCCTGGGTCGCAGCGATCAACGCTGTCCGTGGTTGACCGCTGGGCACCCATGATCACCGCCGCTAGTTGCACGTAGGTTGCACGCCAAGTTCACCCCCGCATGCGCGGGGAACACGGCGGTTCGCCCGACCTGGGCGCGTTGCAGACGAGTTCACCCCCGCATGCGCGGGGAACACACTTCCCGGCCTGGACCGCTAAAGATCAACAGAACCGATTTCATTCACTTGCCCGCCCAAGATCCTTCCCGCCCGTGCCGCCCTGGTTGCTGGCGACAAGGTACCGCTGACTCGCGGTGACGTGGGACGGGTCCGGCGTGGGCGCAACGTGGGTCGGGGCGGGGCCGGGGTGACCGACGGACCCCGGGGCGTGCGGTCCGGCGGGGCGTGGCTGGGTTGATCGACTTCATGTCGGCGACATGGCGGCATCAACGCGCCGGGATACCCCCACCTGCCCGACATCCCGTCACCCCTGCACCGGAATGGGTGGATTGTCCGGCCCGGCGGGGTGTTGAACGTGATGCTGGTTCGCCGCTTCTCTGGCCTGCACAACAGCGCCTTCCGCCCGGACCGGTCAGTCTCGCGATCCGCGACGCTGACCGTGAGCGGGGCCAAGGTCGCGCCCCCCAGTGTCACCTACACGGCTTCCTCGTCATCCTTCACGAAGGTATAGGCAACGATGAGCGAAACTCGGTCCGACGAAGAGCTGTTCGAACAGGCTGACGAGCTGATTCGGCAGTTGGAGTTGGTCAGCGTCACCTTCGACCGAGCCGCTGGTGAGATCAGAAACCGGTCGGCGCCTGACATTCCGAGCGGTCAAGATGTGCCTACGCACGTAACCCTGATGCTGGCGCATCGCTTCGACGAAGAAGGTCTCACCTTCAAGCACGACGCCAAGGTTGCCATTGGTGGCAGCGACGAGGACGCGGATGATGCGGCTGCAATCGTAGAAGCATCCATAGTTGTTCAGTTCAGGGCTGAATCGCCTCTCGTGCCCGACCATGAGCGCGCGCTGGCCTTGGGACAGACCCACAGTCACCGAGTCATGTACCCCTACCTCCGGGAGCTCGTGCAGAGCATGCTTGCCCGATTGGGAGTTTCAGGCGCAACCTTGGGCCTGTTCAAAGCCGTGGGATAGCTCGCGGATTCCACGCCGAGTGGTTCGGGATGAGGAGGGCCGATGACGATGGACCCGTACGTTCAGGCACTCCACGACGCGCTGCGCAGCGAGCACGAGGACTGGATCGCGGAGGTCCAGCGCTGGGCGGACGAAGCCGCCGCCCGCCGGTGACCACGAGCGGCGTCACCTCGCCCACGTCGAACGACTCCGGGCGATGCCCTACCCCTGGGAGTCCGTACAAGCAGCATGAGTCGCTGCGGCGCGAGGCAGCAAGGCGTGGCGTCACGACCACTCGGCGCTACTGTCCGACATCCGGGCGCAACGGGTCCGCAAGCCGGCACTTTGCAAGCTGCACTCCAGGACACCAGCCGGTATGGTCCGGGCCTATGGGACAGGAGATCGACGGTCCGACAGCCGTCCGGCAGGACGTCGCACGATACTCGCTGCGCAGCAGCCTCCTCGTTCCCGCCTCCGCCGAACGGGCCTTCGCGGTCTTCACCGGTGCCCTCACCGACTGGTGGGTGCCGGAATACACCTGGTCCGGGCCGGCCGAGCTGGTCGAGCTGGGCGTCGAGCCGCACGCCGGCGGCATGCTCTACGAGATCGGCCCGCACGGCTTCCGCGCCGACTGGGGCCGGGTGCTCACCTGGGATCCGCCCCGCCGCCTGGTGTTCGTCTGGCAGATCGGGCCCGACCGGGTTCCCGTCCCCGACCCGGCGCGGGCCAGCGAGGTGGAGGTGCTGTTCCTCCCCGAGGGCCCGGAGTGGACCCGGGTGGAGGTCGAGCACCGGCACTTCGACCGGCACGGCGCGGCCGCCGAGGGGTACCGGGAGGCCCTCACGGCCGGCTGGCACGAGCTGCTGACCCGCTATCTCTCCTGTGTCCTGCACCCCCACGACAGCTGACGACCTGCGGCAACGGCGTCAACCCCACAGCGGCCCGCGCGACGGTCAGCGGGTGAGGCCCCGTGCCGGCCGGGCTGCTGGGGTCACCCCCCGGCCGCCGAGGTCCGCACGTCGACCCGCCGCCGCGCCCGAGCCGAAGCCGGTGCCGGCGAGCCGCCTCGGCGCGGCCGTGCGCAGCCGGGGATAGACCTCGGCGACCCGACGCTGGACCCGGTCCGAGCGGTCGGCCAGCACGAGCGCGACCGAGGGGCCGCCCGAGTCGGCGACCGCGTCGGCCTCCGCCGCCGCCAGTCGCGCGCCGACCACCTGGGCGAACCCGGCGAGCCAGGACCGCCGGAACGCGGCCGGGTGCTCGCCCGCCGGTACCCCGGCGGCGGCCAGCCCGTGCGCGGCCTGCACCAGCAGCGAGGTGAAGAGCAGGTCGACCCGTTCCAGGTCGCTGGCGAAGCCGAACAGGTGCATCGCGAAGCCGTCGCCGTGCCGGCGGCGCACGCAGCGGCAGCGCAGCGGGTCGGCGACGGCCGCGAGCAGGCCGGCCTTGTCCCGGGCGTACGGGGCGACGACCTCGACCACCCGGTCGCCGACCGGGTCGGTGGTCGGGTCGCGGGCCGCCAGCAGGGCCCGGTCCACGCCGTAGCGGGCGATCAGCTCGGTCGCCTTGGCGGTGAAGGCGGCCGACTCCTCGGGCGTGCAGGCCGGGTCCTCGGCCTTCGCCAGCAGCTTGCGCACCTTGGCGAGCATGGCCTGCGACATGCCACCAGAGCTATCACACCGGCCCCGCCACGGCCGGGCCGACGCCGGGAAGATCGACCAGTATCATCGTCCCGGTCGGTCGGCCGTCCCACCCGGACGGTCAACAAACCCGTTGGAGGCACCCATGTCGTCCCCGGTCGTCCGCCTGCTGTCCACCTCGACGGCCGCGGCCGTGTCGGCGCTCGCCCTCGCCGCCCCCGCCGTCGCCGCTCCCGCCCAGCCGCTGGTCGCCGGCAACCTCGCCGGCACGTACGCCACCTGCTACGGCGGCGCCGTGCGCTCGTACTTCCAGACCGGTAGCTGGGGCGGCGAGGCCGGCACCTACCGGACCACCAGCCGCTGCGCGGACGTCAACGTCCGCAACGACAGCAGCTTCGGCACCCAGGCGTGCGTGGTCTTCGTCGACAAGACCAACAACTGCAACTACTGGACCTATCTCCCCGCGAAGTCGGGGTGGACGACGGTGGCCACCAACGTCCGCGACGGGGTGAACTTCCGGGTGCGCTTCCAGAACCTGCGCTACGAGTACGAGCCGCTGATCGCGTACCACGCGTTCTGACCGGCGACGCCCGACGCCCGGCCCCCGGGTCGGGGTCGGGCGTCAGCCGGCCCGGCTGCGCAGGGTCGCCACCGTCGAGCCGGCGAGGGTGAGCAGGCAGTCCGGCAGCAGGCCGTCGGCGACCGCCGCGCCGAAGAGCGCCTCCCCCGTGTCGGCGTCGGCGTTGGCGTACGCGCTGACGAAACGCGCCACCCAGCGGGTGTCGTAGCCTGCCTCGTCGATGCCGGGGAAGTCCAGCGCCGCGCCGCCGGGGGCGGGCACGTCCCCGACCATGGTGGCCGCGAGGCACCAGGCCACCCCGTACGCTCCGGCGAGGCCGGCCCGGTCGACCACCTTGTCGAAGGTGCCCACCACCGCGTCGCCGTCGCCGGCGAGGGCGGAGTGGAGCACGGCGGTCGCGTCGTCCAGCGTCTGCTGCGGTACGTCCGTCACCCGCCGAACTGTACGTCCGGTGGTCAAGCGGTGACCACCCGAGAGCGCGCGCCCCGTGACCGTCCGTGCGTCGCCGGGGCTAGCTGGGGTTCGACCCTCCTCCACGGTCCCGCCGATCAGCCAGGCACGCTAATGTGCGCAGCGGACCTTTCCCGGAGGAAGGACGACCATGCTCGTATCACCCGGCTCGCGCGTCGCCGCCCTGGCGGCGTGCGGGGCGCTGCTCCTCGCCGGCGCCGGCTGCGGCGCCGACAAGTCCGAGGAGGCGACCACCACCCCACAGGTCCGCCTCTACGGCAGCGACGGCAACATGACCAACGCGTACGCTGCGGAATTCAAGGAGCGCGCCGACCTGCTCGACGGCATGAAGGGCACGACCCCGCTCACGCCGTTGCCGGAGGCCTTCAAGAACCGGCTCCGCGCCATCGACCCGAAGCTGGGGGACTATCTCTACTCCGCCGAGTCGTACGACGCCGTCGTGATCAGCGCCCTGGCCGCGCAGTTGGCCGGCAGCACCGATCCGGCCGCGATCGCCAAGCAGATCGTCGGCGTCACCAACAACGGCGAGCGGTGCGAGAAGCCGGCGGACTGCCTGCGGCTGGCGCGGAACGGGCGGGACATCGAGTACCGGGGTGTTTCGCTCAACCGGGCCGGGTTCACCGACGCCGGTGAGCCGGCCACCGCCAGCTACGCCACCCTGACCTTCGGCGAGGAGAAGCTCGACGACGGCAAGACCGAGTTCGTCGGCGCCGGCGACGAGTCGGCGGCGAGCACCAAGAACCCGCCCCGGCCGCACCGGCAGGGCGGCGGCAAGGCCCCCTCGGCGCCCCTGGTCCTCGGCGGCCTGCTGCCGCGCACCGGCGACCTGGCCATCGCGTACCCGCCGCTGGCCGCCGGGGCCGCGCTCGCCCTCAAGGAGATCAACGCCGCGGGCGGCGTGCTCGGCGAGGACGTGCGCTGGGTCGACGGGGATGACGGCACCAATCCTGCCGTGGCGAAGGAGACGGTGGAGAAGCACATCGCCGACGGCGTGCACGTCATCATCGGCGCGGGCGCGTCGGGCATCTCCCGGGCCGTCCTGCCGGACGTGGTGGCCGCCGGCCTGGTGCTCTTCTCGCCGTCCAACACCGATGCCGGGCTGACCTCGGTCGAGGACAAGGGGCTCTACTTCCGCACCGCCCCGCCGGACAGCCTTCAGGGGCGGGCGCTGGCCGACGTGATCCTGCGCGACGGGCCGCACCGGATCGCCCTGGTCGCCCGGAAGGACTCGTACGGCGAGGGCCTCCAGGAGAACGTCCGCGCCGAGCTGGAGCGGGCCGGCATCGACGGCGACCGGGTGAAGCTGCTGACGTACGAGCCGCCGGCCGACGCGAAGGCCCCGCCGCTGGACTTCACCGCGGGGGCCCGCGAGATCAAGGAGTACGGCGCGGACGCCGTGCTGGTCATCGGCTTCGGCGAGTCCGCGCAGGTGATCCGGGCGCTGGCCGACTCCGGGGTGCAGATCCGGCACTGAACCGACCTGGTCCGAGCGGCGGCCGCCCACGATCCTCGCGGGGCGGCCGCCGACTCGCGGCTCGCGTCAGCGGTCCCGGCGGCGCTCCAGGAAATCGGTCATCCGCCGCCGCTTCTCCTCGTCCTCGAACAGCACCGCCTGGCTGACCAGGTCGAGGTGCGGGTGGGCAGCCGGGGGCGCGTCCACGGCCAGCTTGGTCAGCCGCAGCGCCAGCGCGGACCCCTTCGCCATCTCGTCGAGCAGCCCGTGTGCGGTGGGCAGCAGCTCGGCCGGATCGTCGACCACCCGGTTGACCAGGCCGATCCGCAGCGCCTCGGCGGCGTCCACCCGGCGGCCGGTGAAGAGCAGTTCCTTGGCGAGGGCCTCGCCGACGAGCGCCGGCAGCCGGTGGGTCGCCCCCGCGCCGGCCAGGATGCCCAACCGCACCTCGGGCTGCCCGAACACGGCGCGGGCCGTGCACACCCGCAGGTCGCACGCGTACGCCAGCTCGGCCCCGCCGCCCAGCGCCGGCCCGTCCACGGCGGCGACGGTGGGCATCGGCAACGCCCGGACCCGGGCGAACGCCGCCGAGTTGATCGCGGCGAGCGCGTCGAGCCGGCCACGCTCGCGGAGCTGGCCGATGTCCGCCCCGCCCGCGAAGATCCCCTCGGTGCCGCCGGTGAGCAGCAGCAGCCGGGGCCGGGCCTCCAGCTCGGCGCAGACGGCGTGCAGCTCGGCGACCAGATCGGCGTCGATCGCGTTGCGCTTCTCCGGCCGGTCGAGCGTCACCACGAGCCGGTCGGGGCGCTCTTCGACGCGCAGCCCGCTCATCGCCTGCCGCCCTCGTCCCAGTGGTAGAAGCCCTGCCCGGACTTCCGGCCCAGCTTCCCCTCGGCGACCATCTTCTCCAGCAGCGGCGGCGGCGCGAACCGGTCCCCGTACGCGGCCTGGAGGGTGCGGGCGATGTCGAGCCGGACGTCCAGCCCCACCAGGTCGGTCAGCTCCAGCGGGCCGACCGGGTGCCGGTAGCCGAGCACCATGGCCTTGTCGATGTCGGCGGGGCTGGCCACCCCGTCGGCGACCATCCGGATCGCCTCCAGGCCCAGGGTCACCCCGAGCCGGGAGGTGGCGAAGCCGGGCATGTCGCGTACGACGACGGGGTCCTTGCCCAGCCGGCCGGCGAGCGCGACGGCCGCCGCGGTGGTCTCGTCGGCGGTGGCCGGGCCCACCACGACCTCCAGCAGCGCCATGGCCCAGACGGGGTTGAAGAAGTGCAGGCCGAGGAAGCGCTCGGGCCGGTCCAGTCCGGCGGCCAGCTCGGCGATGGCGATGCTGGACGTGTTGCTGCCGAGCAGCGCGGGGCGCAGGGCGGCTGCGTCGCGCAGCACCGCCCGCTTGAGGTCGAGCCGCTCGGGGACGGCCTCCACCACCACGTCCGGCTCGGGCGCGACCTCGCCGAGGGACGGCCGCAGCGTCAACCGTTCCCGGTTGGCCGCCGCCGCGTCGGCGGTGAGCTTCCCGCGCTGCACCGCCCGCTCCCACAGCTCGCCCAGCCGCGCCCCGGCGGCGGTGGCCCGGCCCGGGTCGACCTCCACCAGCTCGACGCGGTATCCCGCGCCGGCCGCCACGTAGGCGATGCCGAGGCCCATCGTGCCGGCCCCGACGACGACGAACCGACCGCTCATGACGTCTCCTCGCTCCGCCCGGCGCACGGGGTCTCCGCCGCACCGGGGCGCTCGCTGCACTGGCTCATGGGTGCGACCCTATGCAGCACCGCCACCCGGCGGATGCGTGGGGGCGCGTCGATCCGGGTAAAGACGGCCGTCAACCGAGGGAAGGACCCGACATGAGCCAGGCACCGGAGAGTGTGGAGACCAACGAGACCGTGGAGACCCGGGGCGACGAGCGGGTCGACCTGCTCCGCGCGGACACCAACAACGACGGGAAGACCGACGTCTGGGTGGTCGACACTGACGGTGACGGCCGGGCCGACCTGTTCCAGTTCGACACCGACGGCGACGGCAAGGTGGACATCACGATGGTCGACCTCGACGAGGACGGCACCCCCGACGAGGTCGTCGACGGCGACGGCGGCCTCCCGCCGGAACAGCTCCCCCCGACCGTCCAGGTCTGAGGTGTGAGGAGGGGCCCCTTGTCAACGCTTTCTGTTGTGCAGGGGCCCCTGCACACACCTCAGCCCGTGAGCGTCAGCGTCGCCAGGTAGTACGGGGCGTCCCGGTCGTCCACGTCGGCCAGCCGCCACGGGGTGCCGCGTACGAGGTCGGCCAGCTCGGCCACGGAGCAGACCAGGTAGTCGAACCACTCGGTGCCCAGCTCGCGGTACCGCAGGCGCAGCCGAAGCTGGCCGCCGAGCCGGCCGAGCCGCCGGTTGCGCTCGTGATAGCCGGTGTGCACCGGGTCGCTGGTGCCGTACGGGTCGGTGCCGTGGGCGATGACCTGCGCTCCGGGCCGGGCGAGCGCGGCCAGCGCGGCGAGGAACGCCGGTGCCCGGTCCCGCCCCTCGATCAGGCCGAGGTTGTTGCCGAGCAGCAGGAAGGTGTCGTACCGCCGGCCGTCGGCGGCGTGCTCGTCGACCGTGCCGTGCACCAGGTCGCGTACGCCGCGCCGCCGGCACACCTTCAGCGCACCGAGCGAGGTGTCCAGCCCGGTCACGGGCACGCCGCGCTCCTGGAGCAGCAGCGCGATCCGGCCGGCGCCGACGCCGACGTCCAGCGTCTCGCCGCGCACCCGGTCCACGGCCCGGTGGTCGTACGGCTGCCAGTCCTCGGGCCCGGCCAGGTAGTGGGCGGCGGGGGCGCCGTTGATCAGGCCGTCGTCCCGCTCGATGACCTCGATGACCGGGCGGGGCAGGCGTCCCCCGGCCAGCGGCCGGGCACCGACTCCGCTCTGCACGGCGAGCGCGTCCCGCAGCAGCTCGCCGAAGACGTCGCCGATCCTGGGTTCCCCGGTCACATGGTTCACGCTATCCCCGCTGCCTGGTGTCCGCTCGGTCGTATCCTGGCGGCGTGACCACCTTGGACCGGCTGGGCGCCGAGAAGTACGTGCTGTTGACCACGTTCCGCAAGGACGGGCGGGCGGTGCCCACGCCGGTGTGGGTGGTCCGCGACGGTGACGCGCTCGCCGCGTGGACCGTCGCCGACTCGGGCAAGGTGAAACGGATCCGGCGCAGCGGCGAGGTCACGGTCGCCCCGTGCGACGTGCGGGGCCGCCCGCACGGTGCGGCGGTGCCCGGCCGGGCGGTCATCTGCGATCCGGCGCAGACCCGCCGGATCCGCGAGTTGCTGAAGCAGAAGTATCGGCTGGTGGGCCGCCTCAGCCTGCTGGGCAGCCGGCTGCGCCGGGGCGAGGGCGGCACGGTGGGCATCCGGGTGGCCCTCACCGAGGGAGCCGCGCCCGGGGACGAGGGGGCCCGGTGACGGGGGCCGGACACGGATCAGGGGCGGCAGAATCGCTCTGCCACCCCTGATCCGTACGTCTGAAGGAACTGTCTCAGTCCCCCTGGCGTTGCTGGGGGATCTGCCCCTGCAGCAGGGCGCGAACCTCCGACTCGCGGTAACGGCGGTGGCCGCCCAGGGTGCGGATGGCGCTGAGCTTGCCAGCCTTGGCCCACCGGGTCACCGTCTTCGGGTCGACACGGAACATCGACGCCACCTCGGCCGGTGTGAGCAGCGGCTCCGGTTCGTGCGTTCGCGATGCCATATCGGTCACTCCTCCACAGGTATAGACATCGGCCGGGGTCCCGCCGGCCGACGCGTCTCCCATGGTCCGGCTAGTCCCCGATGTCCGACATGGGCCGAACGGCCGAAGGTCCCTAGACGGACGGATGAACCATGCCCGATTTATACGACTAATACACGCCAGAACCCACCTTATTTGGACTCATAGTCACTGGTCGTGATGCTCCAACTACGAGAGCATCTCACCTTGGGAGCGCTTCCATGGGGGGTTTGCGCCCCCTTGGACCGTTCTTTACCCAGGTCAGAGGCTAGTTGCACCGCTCGAGCAACTGGACCGCCCGCCACCGCGCGACGAGCCGGTCGTACGCCGCCGACGCCTCGTCGGCCTCCCCCTTGGACAGCCCGGCGAGGCCGCCCGCGACGAGCGCCGGGGAGTCGTCCTCGGCGAGGGTCTCGTCGGAGAGCAGCTCGACCAGGCCGCCGTAGTCCAGCTCCACCACCGAGCGCGGGTGGAACTCCTCCAACCACCGCGCGGCCTCCTCGACCGCCTCGGTGATGGGCGCCTCGCCGACGGTCTTGCGCAGCACCGACAGCGCCCGCGACGACCGGCGGCGGGCCTTCGAGATCTCCGTCCGGTACCGCAGCGCGCGCCGCCCGGGCCGGGTCACCAGGTCCCGCTCCTCGAAGTCGAACAGGACGAACCAGCGCAGCGGCACGCCCCACGTGGCGATCTGCTCGTGCACCCGCGGCACGCCGTGCTCCAGCACCCGGGCCCCGCTGCGCCAGTCTTCCACGACCGCCTTGGCCTGCCCCGCCAGGATCGGCGGCACGAACGCGTCGGCCAGCACCGACGGCACGCCGTCGCGGGCGCTCAGCGCCGCCTCGGCCACCCGGATCCGCAGGTTCCACGGGCAGACCAGCAGGGCGTCGTCGACCTCCAGGACGTACGCCTCCTCGGGCAGGTCGGGCAGGCGGGTCCAGCCCGCGCCGAGCGCCTCGATGACCGCCGTCCGCTGCCGCAGGGGCCCCTCCGAGGGGGCCACCGCCCGCCCCTGTTGCACGTAGCGCCGCCAGAAGGACTGGCGGTCCCGGTCGAAGGCGGTCAGCGGCTCGTACACCCGCAGGTAAGAAGCGAAGAGCGACGGCACGGCGCGATCCTCCCACGAGACGCAACCCGGACGCCCGCAGCGCCCCCCGATCAGGCGCGCTGGGCACCGGACGCCCGCGACCGGGCACGCTGCGCACGACGGCACGGCGTCGGCCGATACTAGGCTCGGAGGCACCGGCACCATCCCGCCGGACGCGCCACCAGGTCCGCGTCCCACAAGGACGCACACCGTCACAGGAGTCAGCCATGGGCGTTTTCACCAGCATCGACGACCCGTCATCCACCGGCCACGAGCAGGTCGTGTTCTGCCAGGACACGCAGACCGGCCTCCGCGCGATCATCGGCATCTACTCCACCGCGCTGGGCCCCGCGCTCGGCGGCACCCGCTTCTACCCGTACGCCAGCGAAGAGGCCGCGCTGGCCGACGTGCTCGACCTGTCGCGCGGCATGGCGTACAAGAACGCGCTCGCCGGGCTGGACCTGGGCGGCGGCAAGGCGGTCATCTGGGGCGACCCGGACCAGCTCAAGAGCGAGCCGCTGCTGCGCGCGTACGGCCGCTTCGTCGAATCGCTCAACGGCCGCTACTACACCGCCTGCGACGTCGGCACCTACGTGGCGGACATGGACGTGATCGCCCGGGAGACCCGCTACGTCACCGGCCGCAGCGTGGAGCACGGCGGCGCGGGCGACTCCTCGGTGCTGACCGCCTGGGGCGTCTTCCAGGGCATGCGGGCCGCCGCCGAGCACGTCTGGGGCGCGCCCACCCTCAACGGCCGACGGGTCGGCGTGGCCGGGCTGGGCAAGGTCGGCAAGCACCTGACCCGGCACCTGCTCGACGATCACGCCGAGGTGGTGGCGACCGACGTCGACCCCCGGGCGCGCGAGTGGGTGCGCGCCAACCACCCGCAGGTCGAGCTGGTCGACGACGCCGCCGCGCTCGTCGCCACCGACATCGACGTGTACGCCCCGTGCGCGCTGGGCGGCGCCCTCGACGACGACACGGTGCCGGCGCTGCGGGCGAAGGTGGTCGCCGGGGCGGCGAACAACCAGCTCGCCCACCCGGGCATCGAGAAGCTGCTCGCCGACCGGGGCATCCTCTACGCCCCCGACTATGTGGTGAACGCCGGCGGGGTGATCCAGGTGGCCGACGAGATCGAGGGCTTCAACTTCGAGCGGGCCAAGCTCCGGGCCACCCGCATCTACGACACCACCCGGCAGATCCTGCGGCTCGCCGACGACGAGGGGGTGCCCCCGGCGGTGGCGGCGGACCGGCTCGCCGAGCGCCGGATGGCGGAGGTCGGCCGGCTGCGGACGATCCACCTGAGGTGACGACCGCCGCGCCGCGGCGCGGGGCCGCCTGTGCGGTGCCGCGCCGCGTGCTGTGCGGTGCGGGGCCGCGTGCTGCGGTGAAGGTCACAGCCCGGCCCGGGGGGCCACCCTGGCCCCGGGTCGGGCGACCGGGCAGGGTCCGGCGGCGGACGGCGTTAAGCTGAAATCGGGGTGATTGCTGCCCAACTGCCCGATGTCACGGGTGATTCGGCAACCGCCCCTTACCTCAGTACAATCGGTGACGGCCGGATAACTGCGACGCGCAGAGCCGGCCTGCGGTAACCCGAGGTGCCGAAGGGCGGCATCCCCATGTACCGTAAGAGCCACGAGAGATGCCTGACGTCATCGGGGCCCGCCTTCGGGCTGCCCCGAATTCTGTGCGAGGGGGTCGAGCCATGGGGCGCGGCCGTGCTAAGGCCAAGCAGACGAAGGTGGCCCGGGAGTTGAAGTACCACTCCCCGAACACCGACCTCACCGCCTTGCAGCGCGAACTGGCGGGTGCTGGTAAGTCGAACCACGACTTCGACGACGACTACAAAGAGTATGTCGACGACGACGACGAGGATCACGCGGACGAGGACCCGGACCCCTGGGTCCGTCCGACCCGTTGACCCCCGGGAGCAGCTGAGCACGCGGCAGTCCGCGTGCTTGTGTTTGTGCCCGTCCCGGGGCCGGCGTACCAACCGATGATCAAGGATCTGTCCACCGGACCCCGTTCCGGGCGATCGGCAGGTCCTTGATCTCGGAGCCGTACCCTCAGCGGGGCCGGTTGTTCCAGTTGTAGAACGTCGGGATGTTCTCGAAGTGGTTCCAGGCGCACACCGCGCCCGTGCCCTCTCCCGCCGCCTCCGACCGCAGCCGGCGCGCGTCCTCCGCCTCCTGGAGCAGCGCGACGAGCCCGTCGGCGGCATCCCGCACCCGGTCGACGACCGGGCCCTCCGTGGCCCCTCCGACGCGCTCAGACTGCCGGTGTCCGGTGTTCTCGGGCATGGTCCAACACTCCCTCCAGTAGGCGGATCTTGCTGTTGCGGCAGTGCTCGGTCTCCGTACCGTCGAAACGCCCCAGCTCGAAGTAACGGTTGGCGGCGTGCCCGCCCCCGCAGAACCCGAAGTAAGGGCAGGACGCCCGGCACGCCTCCACGCCGGCCAGGAACTCACCCACCCAACCGGTCGTCCGCTCCGCGCCGGCCACGATCTCGGCCAGCGGGGTCGTCAGCACGTTGCCGCTGCTGAAGTCGCCGTACCGGGGGTCGGAGAAGCCGGCCAGCTCCGGGGAGAGCACGACCACGGAGCCGTCGTAGCCGACCGTGGGGATCGGGTCCAGCCGCCGGGGCAGCAGCCCGTCGGCGGTGCCGTCGAGGACCGCCGCCGCGTACCGCAGCGACCACTCCACCTCGCGCAGGTGGATGCGGGGGTCCCGACGCCAGGCGGCTACCAGCTCCGCCCAGAACGCCCGCACCTGCGCCGCCTCGTGGGCGTTGCCCCGGGTGTTCACCCCCTCCGTCTCCTCGATGTTGACGCCCAGCACCTCGCAGCCCAGGCCGAGGAAGTAGTCGTACAGCTCGGCGGCCCGGCCCGGCTCCGGGTCGTTGACCACGGCCAGGGCCGAGAAGGGCAGCCCGTGCCGGCGCAGCGCCGCCACCCCACGCACGATCCGGTCGTACGCCGGTCGGCCCGCCCGGGTGACCCGGTCGCCGTTGCGCCCGCGCGGCCCATCCACGCTCACGCTGACCCGCACCCGGTGCGCGGCGAGGAACTCGCACCAGGCGTCGTCGATGAGGGTCGCGTTGGTCTGCACGTGGTGCTCGACCTCCGGGCCGAACGGGGCGATCAGCGCGGCGAGGTGCTCCCGGCCGGCGGCCAGGGGCTCCCCGCCGTGCCACACCACCGAGAAGCGGCCGGCCTCCGCCCAGCGGTTCACCGAGGCCGCGACCGCCTCGGCGACCGCGACCGGCATCCGCCGGTCGACCGCCCGCATCGGGAGGTAGCAGTATGCGCAGTCGAGGTTGCACAGGGTCGTCGGCTGCATCACGACGTACGACGGGACCGGGGAGATCCCCCGCATCCCGCTGGACGGCCGTCCCCGAGCAGCCATCGCCCTCCTTCCCGACCCGAAGGGTGCCCCTCAGGCTAGGCGGCGACGGCCGCTCGGGTGAACCCCCGACCAGACGCCGAGCAAATCAATGGCCCTCGATATTAACCCCGGGTGTGCTGGCCGACCATCTGCACCTTGCCGGTGCCCTCGATGATCTCGCCGGCCTGCCAGGCGTCCACGCCCCGGCCGGTCAGCGTGGCCAACGCCCGGTCGGCGTCCTCGGCGGAGACGATCGCGAACATGCCGACGCCCATGTTGAACGTCGACTCCATCTCGTTGTCCTCGATCCGGCCCTTGGACTGGATCAGGTCGAAGATGGGCTGCGGCTTCCACGTGGAGCGGTTGACCACCGCGTCGACGTTCTCCGGCAGGATGCGCACCAGGTTGCCCGGGATGCCGCCACCGGTCACGTGCGCGATGGACCGCACCTCGGCCTCGGCGATCAGCTTGAGGCAGTCCTGGGCGTAGATCTTGGTCGGGGTGAGCAGCTCCTCGCCGAGGGTGCGCTGGCGGCCGAAGTCCTCGATCACCACGTCCAGCCGCATCCGGCCCGCGCCCAGCAGCACGTGCCGCACCAGGGAGTAGCCGTTGGAGTGCAGGCCCGAGGAGCGCATCGCGATGACCACGTCACCGGTCTCCACCCGATCCGGGCTGAGGATCTCGCTCTCCTCCACCACGCCGACGCCCGTGGCGGAGACGTCGTACTCGTCCGGACGCAGCACGCCGGGGTGCTCGGCCGTCTCGCCGCCGAGCAGCGCGCAGCCGGCGTACCGGCAGCCGTCGGCGATGCCCGCGCCGATCTCGGCCACCTTGTCGGGGACGACCTCACCGCAGGCGATGTAGTCGAGCAGGAACAGCGGCTCGGCCCCGCAGGCCACCAGGTCGTCGACGACCATGGCGACCAGGTCGATGCCGATCGTGTCGTGGATGTCGAGCTGCTGCGCGATCACCAGCTTGGTGCCCACCCCGTCGGTGGAGGACGCCAGGATCGGGTTCTTGTATTTCTTGGTGTCCAGCCGGAACAGGCCGGCGAAGCCGCCCAGGTCGCCCATGACCTCCGGGCGACGGGTCTGCTTGACCTTGGACTTGAGCAGCTCGACCGCGCGGTCGCCCGCCTCGATCGAGACGCCGGCGTCCGCGTACGAGACCGAGCGTTTGCGCGCCGGGCGGCCGTTGCCGGCCGTCCAGGGCTGGCGGTCACCGCCGGCGCCGGTCGGGCTGCTTCCTGTGCCGCTGCGCTCGGAAACGTGCGTCACGGTTCTCCCCTTTTGTGGTTCTCGCGGGGTCCGGCGGTGGCCGGTCGGCCCGCGTCGGGCGGTGCTATTGGCGGTGTACGGTCGCGCCGCCCGAAGTGGCGACGAGCGGTGGGACGTCGTGCCCGGGGGCGTCCGGGGCATCGGCGACCCGGCGTCCCACCCCTTCGAGCACGTGCTTGCCGATCAGGTTCCCGGCCGGCAGCTCGATCGGGTATTCCCCGTCGAAGCAGGCCCGGCAGAGCCGGGTCTTCGGCTGCTCGGTCGCGGCGATGAGGCCGGGCAACGAAACATAGCCCAGCGTGTCGGCGCCGATGGACCGCCGGATGCCCTCGTTGTCCAGCCCGTTGGCCAACAGCTCGGCCCGGGTGGCGAAGTCGATGCCGTAGAAACACGGCCAGTTGACCGGCGGGGAGGAGATCCGCACGTGGACCTCCAGCGCGCCCGCCTCGCGCAGCATCCGCACGATCGCCCGCTGGGTGTTGCCACGCACGATCGAGTCGTCGACCACCACCAGCCGCTTGCCCCGCACGTTCTCCCGCAGCGGGTTGAGCTTCAGCCGGATGCCGAGCTGGCGCAGGGTCTGCGACGGCTGGATGAACGTCCGGCCGACGTACGGGTTCTTCATCAGGCCGGCGCCGTAGGTGATGCCGGACTCCTCGGCGTAGCCGATGGCGGCCGGGGTGCCGGACTCCGGCACCGGGATGACCAGGTCGGCCTCGACCGGGTGCTCCTTGGCGAGCTGGCGGCCGATCTGCACCCGGGCGGCGTGCACGTTGCGCCCGGCGATGGTGGCGTCCGGGCGGGCGATGTAGACGTACTCGAAGAGGCAGCCCTTCGGCTCGGGCGCGGCGAACCGGGCCGAGCGCAGGCCGTTCTCGTCGATGGCGATCAGCTCGCCCGGCTCCACCTCGCGAACCACGCTCGCACCCACGATGTCGAGCGCGGCGGTCTCGCTCGCCACCACCCAGCCGCGCTCCAGCCGGCCGAGGACCAGCGGGCGCACGCCGTGCGGGTCGCGGGCGGCGTAGAGCGTCGACTCGTCCATGAAGACGAAGCTGAACGCCCCGCGCAGCTGGGGCAGCACCTCCAGCGCGGCGGCCTCGACCGAGAGATCCGGACGACTGGCCAGCAGCATCGTCACCAGCGAGGTGTCGTTGGTCGAGCCGTCGGCGGCCAGGCCCCGCTCGGCCACGTCGCGCTGCAACTCGGCGGTGTTGACCAGGTTGCCGTTGTGCGCCAGCGCGATGGTGGTGCCCGCGCTGGTGGACCGGATGGTCGGCTGGGCGTTCTCCCAGGTCGAGCCGCCCGTCGTCGAGTAGCGCGCGTGCCCGATCGCGAGGTGCCCGCGCAGGCTCGCCAGGGTCGGCTCGTCGAAGACCTGGGCCACCAGGCCGAGATCCTTGTAGACCACCACCCCGGAGCCGTCGCTGACGGCGATCCCGGCGGCCTCCTGGCCACGGTGCTGGAGGGCGTAGAGCCCGAAGTAGGTGAGGTTGGCGACCTCTTCCCCGGGCGCCCAGACACCGAAGACGCCGCAGGCGTCCTGGGGGCCGGGTCGTTGGGGATCGAGATCGTGGCTCAGCCGGCCGTCGCCTCGGGGCACCTGCCGCTCCCTCATGCTGGTCGGGACTGGCCGGGCCGGACGGATGTGCTGGTCCGCGTTGCCCGGCCGGGACCACTGTCGTCGCCTGACAGTGTACGCGAATCGGTGTCAATACAGAAAGTCACGATTCGCCTCCTCTCCGTGCTCGTATGAGGGGACTATTCGCCCAGGTGGAGCGGAAGGTGCGCGGAGAGGTCCGCACGGACCCCGCTGACCCGTACGCGACCCTCGGTGACCGCGTCCGCCCAGCTCCGCCGGCCCGTCGCCAGCTCCAGCCAGGTGGTCGGATCCAGCTCGACGACGTTCGGCGGGGTTCCCCGGGTGTGTCGGGGACCGGGAATGCACTGAACTGCACCGTAAGGTGGGACACGCACCTCCACCGATCGGCCGGGGGCACGCTCCGTGAGGGCGGTCAACAAGGCACGGACCGCCTCCCGGAACACCAGCCGTTCGGGGGTACGACCCTCGTCGAGCGCGGCGAGCGCCTCGGCGACCGCTGCGGACTTAATGTGCGGAGAGGACACGACGGGACGATACGACCCGCCTCCGGCGCTTTCGACGCTGGCCCTGGGTCGCGCCGATCCGGTCAGACAAGGCATAGTTGCCGACGGCGTATTCGTACCGTGATGATCCCCGGCCCGGCGCCCCGCCGGCGGAGGGAAGTCAGACCGGAAGGCGGTGGACGTGTCAACACACCGACGTGCCTGGCAGCAGCGGGCGGGTGTGGTCGTGGCGCTGGCAATCGGCGCCCTGCTCGCCGTCCCCGCCACACCCGTACTGGCCGCCGAGGTCAGCGTCACGCCCGGCTCGATCAACCTGAACGCGGGCAGCGACGCCACGGTGAGCGTCAAGGTGACGCCCGGCAACGACGACGCGAGCGCCCAGATCAGCCTCACCGGGCTGCCGGCCGGCGTGAGCTGCACGGGCGGCTGCGGCCAGATCAGCTTCAACGGCCAGGCCCCGAGGACCCAGCTCCTGACGATCAAGGCCAGCGACAGCGCGCCGGACGCCGGCGGGATCAACGTGACGGTCCAGGTGCAGCCCGACAAGTCGGACTCCACCACCGGCAGCTTCCAGCTCAACGTCAAGGGCAAGGCCGCGCCGACCACCCCCGCCCAGACGCAGACCGTCAAGTCGGTCTCCGGCAAGGTGGTCGCGGCGGCCAACGGCGAGGCGGTGCCGAACGCCGTCGTGATGCTCCAGGACAGCGCCGGGCACCGCTACGAGACCACCAGCAACGGCAGCGGCAACTTCAGCTTCACCGGCAGCACCTCCCGTCCCATCGCCCCCGGCCGGCTCGACATCGGCGCGATCCAGGGCGAGGTCAGGGTTGCGAAGTCCTTCACCGCCAGCGCCGGGCAGAGCGTGACCGGGCAGCGGCTCAGCCTCGCGATCAAGGTCGAGGTGAGCCCGAGCCCCAGCCCGTCGGCCAGCGAGGAGCCGCTGCCTTCCGACGAGGCCACCGACGACGCCACCGAGGAGCCGACGGAGGCCGCCCCCGGCGCCGCGAACAACGCCGCCTCCACCGAGGAGGACAGCGGCATGTCGTGGCTGCTCATCCTGCTCGGCGGCCTGTTCGTGGCGATCGGCGTCGGCACCATCGTGCTGCTCTGGATGAAGCGCCGGGAGAACGGCGACGACGTCGACGACGCGCCGAAGAGCGGCGCTGCGGCGGCGGGCACGATCCCGGCCGCCCGGGGGGCGTACGGCGGGGCGGACGACCAGACACGGGTGGTGAACCGGGTCGGTGCCGGGCCCGACCCGACGATGGTCGGCGGCACCTCGCTCAGCGACGCCCCGACGATGATGCACCGGCCGGTCGTCGACGACGTCCCGCCGGACCCCTACGGCGCTCCGCCGGCCCCGTACGGCGCTGGCGGCCAGCAGCAGGGCGGCTGGGCCGGCGGCGGCTACGGCGACGAGCCGCAGACCAGCGGTTACGGCGCGGCCGGCGGGTACGGCAACGCCCCGGCCTCCGGCGGCGGGTACGGCGGTGCCCCGGCCTCGGGCGGCTACGGCAACCCTGGCGGCGGCTACGGCGCCGACGCCCCTGCCTCGGGCGGCGGCTACGGCAACGCGGGCGGCTACGGCGCCGACGCACCCGCCTCGGGCGGCGGCTACGGCAGCGCGCCGGCGTCCGGCGGCGGCTACGGCAGCGCCCCCGCGTCGGGCGGGTACGGCTCCGCCCCGGCCTCCGGCGGCGGCTACGGCGGTGCCCCGGCCTCGGGCGGCGGCTACGGCAACCCCGGCGGGTACGGTGCCGAGGCACCGACCTCCTCCGGCGGCGGCTACGGCAACCGCGACTACGGCGCGCCCGCAGGTGCGCCGGCCGGCGGGTACCCGGGCCAGGGCGGTGGCGGCTACGGCGGCGAGCGCTACGACGAGCCGACGGGGCGGTACACCGGCGACACCGCTTCCTCCTACCCGCCGCCCGCTGCGGACCCGTACCCGACCAGCACCTACCAGCCGGAGCAGGGTCACGGCGGCTACGGCCAGCCGGAGCCCCCGCAGTACGGGGGCCGCGGCGGCGAGCCCACCGGCGGCTACGGCGCGGCCGAGCCCACCGGTGGCGGCTACGGCGGCGGCGGTTACGGCCAGCACGGCCAGCAGGGCGGCGGCTACGACGCCGGCCAGCAGCAGGGCGGCTACGACCAGCGCGGCGGATACGGCGCCGAGGGCTACGGTCAGCAGAGCGGCTACGGCCAACAGGGTGGCTACGGTCAGGAGCCCCCGCAGCAGCGCGGCGGCGGCTACGACGACCGTGGCTACGAGCAGCCCACCAGCTACGACCAGCAGCAGGGCGGCTACTACGGCGACCAGGCCCAGCAGCAAGGCCGGGGCCGGCCCGACGCCCCGCCGCCCCCGCAGCAGCAGGACCGGGGCGGTCGCCGGCTGGACTGGCTGGACGACTGACCGACGCGGGCCACGGCCCGCGCAACGCGACGACGAAGAAGGCGGCTGCCCGGAAACCGGGAGCCGCCTTCTTCGTCGGTACGCGTGAGCCGAGTCAGCCCCGCTCAGAGCCGGGCCGCGGAGAAGACGCCCTGCCGCAGCACCGGCACCACGCCCGACACGCCGACCTGGACGGCCACTTCCACGTCCCCGCCGAAGCCGCCCTCGACGAGTTCCCGGCCGGAGACGCAGCCGCGCACGGCGGCCGGGACGTCCGGCGTGGCGGCGAGCGCGGCCAGCGTCATCGCCGCCTCCACCGACAGCCCGCCGGGGACGCCGGAGAGCGCGTCGAGCACGCACGCCGCCCCGAGCTGGTCCTCCACGCACGGGCGCAGGGAGCCGTCCGGCCAGCGTTCCCCGGAGGCCACCACGCCGACCGGGGCGTCGATCGAGCCGTACCCCTGGTCGGTCAGCCAGCGCCCGACGGCGCGGGCGTTGCGCAGGCAGGCCGCGACCACCGGCAGGCCCGTGGCGCTGGCGGCGGCGCTGATCGCCGAGCCGTTGGGCGAGGGCAGCACCAGGTCGGCGACGGCCGGCGCGGTGCGCAGGGCCGCCGGGGAGAGCGACCACGGCTGGTCCGGGGTCGCCTGCCGGCGGCCCACGGCGGCGACGGCGCCGACCCGGCGGGCGTACTCGGCGGCCTGCTCGCCCCAGGGGAACGGGTGCACCCGCATGCCCCGGGCGACCGCCACCTCCACGGCGGTGGTGAACGAGAGGACGTCCACCACCACCAGGACGGCGCAGACCCGGCCGAGTTCGGCCGCGCCGGCCAGCCCCCAGTCGAACCGGGCACCCGAGCCGGGCTGGACGTAGACCGTCGCGGTCACGCCTCAGCGCTGGTCGGGCGCGGCCGTCGGACCTGCCTCACCGGAGTCGGAGCCGTCGGTCGCCTCCGGGCCGTCGACCCGCTGCGGCTCGGCCCCGGCCGGCGGCGTCCCACCGTCGGTCGGCTGCGCTGCGTCGGTGCCCGGGGACGGGTCGGTTGCGGCCGGGGCAGCCGCGTCGGCGGCAGTCGGCTCGCCGGGCGCGGCCGGTTCGGCGTCCGCGTCCGCGACCGGTGCTCCGGCAGCCTGCGGGGCAGGCGACCCGGCTGCCGACGGTGCCTCGTCGTCGGCCGGCGTCGCCACGGCGGGCGGTGCCGGCGTCGTCGCAGCGGCAGGTGCCGCCGCGACGGCGGGCTCCACCGGGGTCACGGAAACCGGCTGGGCCGGGGTCACGGCGGCGGGCGGAGCGGCGACCGGCACCGCAGCGGTGGCCCGCGCGGTCGGGGTGGCCGACTCGGCCGGCTCCGACCCGCCGAAGAGCCGGGGCAGCGTGGCGGTGTGCGCGGCGGACAGCTCGTCCAGGCCGATCCGGAACTGGTCGCGCACCTCCAGCGCGCCGCCCGCCGGGTCGGTGACGCCGATGAACTCCCACGGCACCCCGCGCTCGGCGCAGAGCGCGGTGAACGCCTTCTCGTGGCCGCGCGGCACCGAGACCAGGGCCCGCCCGGCCGACTCGCTGAACAGGAAGACGAACGGCATCGAGCCGCCGGCGAACTGCTCCGGCACCGCGATCACCGCGCCGACCCCGCGCCGCAGGCAGGACTCGACCAGGCTCTGCACGAGACCGCCGTCGGAGAGGTCGTGCGCGGAGCTGAGGTGCCCGACCCGGGCCGCCTCGGCCAGCAGGTCGGCCAGCTGCCGCTCGCGGCCCAGGTCGACCTGCGGCGGGATGCCGCCGAGGTGCTCGTGGGTCACCCAGGCCCACTCGGAACCGGAGAGCTCCACGTGGGTCTCGCCGAGCAGGAAGAGCTGGTCGTGGTCGCCGCCGGTGCGCGGGACGAAGCCCATCGGCACCCGGCTGGCCACGTCGTCCAGCACGCCGAGCACGCCCACCACCGGGGTGGGGTGGATCGCCGCCGCGCCGGTCTGGTTGTAGAAGCTGACGTTGCCGCCGGTCACCGGGATGCCCAGCTCCAGGCAGCCGTCCGCCAGGCCGCGCACGGCCTCGGCGAACTGCCACATCACGCCCGGGTCCTCGGGCGAGCCGAAGTTGAGGCAGTTGGTCACGGCGATCGGCTTCGCGCCGGTCACGGCCACGTTCCGGTACGCCTCGGCCAGCGCCAGCTTGGTGCCGTGGTACGGGTCGAGGCGGGCGTACCGGCCGTTGCCGTCCAGCGACAGGGCCACGCCGAGGCCGGTGTGCTCGTCGATGCGGATCACGCCGGAGTCCTCCGGCTGGGCGAGCACGGTGTTGCCCAGCACGTACCGGTCGTACTGCTCGGTGACCCAGGTCTTGTCGGCGAGGTTCGGCGACGCGATCATGCGCAGCACGGTCTCGCGCAGGGCCTCCGGCGTCGACGGCCGGGGCAGCGTCTCGGCGCGGTCGGCCTGGAGCAGGATCAGGTCGGCCGGCTCGCGCATCGGGCGGGCGTAGACCGGACCGTCGTCGACCAGCGACCCCGGCGGGACGTCCACGACGAGCTGGTCGCGCCAGGTGATCACCAGGCGGCCGGGATGGCCGTCCGGCGACGGGGCGGTGACCTCACCGATCGCGGTGGCCCAGACGCCCCACTTCTCGGCGGTCTTGAGCACCGCCTCCAGCTTGTCCGGGGCGACGACCAGCAGCATCCGCTCCTGGGACTCGCTGGCCAGGATCTCCTGCGGCTCCATCGACGCCTCGCGCAGCGGAACCCGCTCCAGCCAGACCCGCATGCCGGTGCCGGCCGACGCGGCGGTCTCGGTGAGCGCGCAGGTCAGGCCCGCGCCGCCGAGGTCCTGGATGCCGACGACCAGCTCGGCGTCGTACAGCTCCAGGCACGCCTCGATCAGCAGCTTCTCCATGAAGGGGTCGCCGACCTGCACGGACGGGCGGCGCTGCTCGCTGCCCTCGTCGAAGGTGGCGCTGGCCAGCACCGACACGCCGCCGATGCCGTCACGGCCCGTCCGGGCGCCCATCAGCACCACGACGTTGCCGGGGCCGGTGGCCTCCTTCTTCTGCAGCCGGTCGACCCGCAGCACGCCGAGGCAGAGGGCGTTGACCAGCGGGTTGCCCTGGTAGCAGGGGTCGAAGACGACCTCGCCGCCGATGTTGGGCAGGCCGAGGCAGTTGCCGTAGCCGCCGACACCGGCCACCACGCCGGGCAGCACCCGGGCGGTGTCAGGGTGCTCGGCCGCGCCGAAGCGCAGCGGGTCCATGACGGCGACCGGGCGGGCGCCCATGGCGAGGATGTCCCGGACGATGCCGCCGACGCCGGTCGCCGCGCCCTGGTACGGCTCGACGAAGCTCGGGTGGTTGTGCGACTCGACCTTGAAGGTCACCGCCAGCTCGTCGGAGACCTGCACCACACCGGCGTTCTCGCCGATGCCGGCCAGCAGCCGGTCGCTCGGCGGGGCCTTCTCGCCGAACTGGCGCAGGTGCACCTTGCTCGACTTGTAGGAGCAGTGCTCGCTCCACATGATCGAGTACATGGCCAGCTCGGCCTGGGTGGGACGCCGGCCGAGGATTTGCCGGATCCGGTCGTACTCGTCGTCGCGGAGGCCCAGCTCGGCGTACGGCTGGAGCTCCTCGGGGGTTTCGACGGCGCGCGGCACGGTGTCCAGGCCGTGCGCCCAGTCGGCGGCCGGGACGGGCCGGGACGACTCGGGGTGGACCGGCTCGCCGGGACGGGCGGCCGGGTCGACCGGGCCGGCCTGCGGCGCCACGGTGGCCGCGAAGGGCTCCGCCGGGGTGGCCGGAAGGCCGCCCGGGGTCTCCCGTACCGCCGGGTCCGGATGGGTGGTCATGACCTCTCCTCGCTGCGCTCGCCGCCGCAGGGGCGGTGGAGCCGACCGTTGGTGCCGCGCACGGTCACGCCGGCGCCCCCACCAGGTGCTTGAGCACCGAGGTGAAGAAGCCGAGGCCGTCCAGGGAGGGGCCGGTGAGCGCCTCCACGGCGTGCTCGGGGTGCGGCATGATGCCGACCACGTTGCCGGCGGGGTTGGTGATGGCGGCGATGTCGCGCTGCGACCCGTTGGGGTTGCCGCCGGCGTAGCGGGCGACGACCCGGCCCTCGGCCTCCAGCTGGTCCAGCGTGGCGGCGTCGGCGACGTAGCAGCCCTCGCCGTTCTTGACCGGGATGAGGATCTCCTGGCCGGCCTGGAAGGCGTTGGTCCACGCCGTGCCGGCCGCCTCGATCCGCAGGACCTGGTCGCGGTTGCGGAAGTGCAGGTGCTGGTTGCGGGTCAGCGCGCCGGGCAGCAGGTGCGCCTCGCAGAGGATCTGGAAGCCGTTGCAGATGCCGAGCACCGGCAGGCCGCCCCGGGCGGCGTCCACCAGGGTCTCCATCACCGGCGCGAACCGGGCGATGGCCCCGCAGCGCAGGTAGTCGCCGTAGGAGAAGCCGCCGGGGAGGACGACGGCGTCCACCCCGCGCAGGTCCGGGTCGCCGTGCCAGAGCCGGACCGGCTCGGCGCCGGCGATCCGGACGGCACGGGCCGCGTCCCCGTCGTCGAGCGAGCCGGGGAAGGTGACCACACCGACCCGGGCGGTCACGGGTGCGCGCCCGCGGTCTCGTCGGTCTCGACCAGGCGGACGGTGAAGTCCTCGATGACCGGGTTGGCGAGCAGCTTGTCGGCGATCTCCCGGGCCCGGTCCAGGTCCGGTTCACCGGTGAAGTCGATCTCGATCCGCCTGCCGATCCGGACAGAGGCGACGTCGCTGACGCCGAGCCGGGGCAGCGCGTTTGCGACGGCCTGGCCCTGAGGATCGAGGATCTCGGGCTTGAGCATGACGTCGACGACGACGCGAGGCACTGGGCACTCCTGACTGTGTACGCAGTTGGGTGCCGACCCACAACGGGCGAGCGCAGCCAGCCTACCTGGCAGATACCGCCTCAGCCGCACCGGCCGGGCGCGGTTCAGGCAGTGATCAACATAACCGGCGGGACGCGGGGCCGCACCGTGTCCGATCCCACGCGAAACGTCCCGGAGCAGGCGGTTCACCACGCCAGTGGTCGCCAAATTGTTACATCGGCTAGTCTCGATCGAAGCCTTGCCGCCAGAAGTGGTCACCCCTAGTATCCATCGATACAGGTCAATGAAGACCCTGGCGGGTGACCCCCGCGCCCGCCGGCACGACCGACCCGGCGACCCCGGGTCCTAGGCAAGGAGTACGTCCCCATGCGTATCCGTTCCCTGCTCGCCGTGGCCGGTGCCGCCCTGGCCGGCGTCCTCGGCGTCACCAGCGCCGCCACCGCCGCACCGGCCGGCCCCCAGCCCATCATCGGCGGCGGCACCGTCTCCTCCGCACCGTGGGCCGCCGCCGTCTTCAGCAACGGCTCCTTCACCTGCTCCGGCAGCGTGATCGCCTCGACGTGGGTACTCACCGCCCGGCACTGCGTCAGCGGCACCATGTCCGTCCGGATCGGCAGCGTCTACTACGCCTCGGGCGGCACCACCCGCACCGTGAGCGCCTCGTACACCCGCTACGACCTGGCGCTGCTGCGGCTCTCCAGCGCGGTGACCACCTCCACCGTGTCGCTGGCCAGCAGCAACCCGCCGGTCAACTCCACCAACACGATCTACGGCTGGGGCATGACCTGCTACAGCGGCTGCGGCGCGTCCAGCCAGCTCAAGACCGCCAGCGTGCGGGTGACCAGCACGAGCGTCACCGACGCGTACGGCGGCCAGGCGATCCGGAGCACCGCCGTCAACGGCAACGCGTGGCGGGGCGACTCGGGCGGCCCGCAGTTCTACAACGGCCAGCAGGTGGGCGTCGCCTCCACCGCCGACGGCGTGAGCATCCAGAACTACGGCAGTGTCGCGTACAACCGGGCCTGGATCACCTCCGTGGCCGGTGTCTGACGGTTAGCGCCCGGCTCGGCGCGGATGGTCGGCTAAGCGCCGGCCGTCCGCGCCGACCCCTTTTGCAGCATCCGATCAGGTGACCACGGCCGACGAACCGCCGCCCGCCGGTGCGACAGCATCAGAACCGTGCTGGTCGTGACGACGGATCAACTGCCCGGCTACGAGATCCGCCAGATCCTCGGCGAAGTGGTGTCCTCGATGGCCAGGACGCGCAACCCGTACCGCGAGGGGGTGAAGAACCTCCGCGGCGGCGCGTACGACCCCATGGCGCCGGACAACCTGACCCGCTGGCGTACGGACTCGGTGGCCCGCCTCGGCGAGGAGGCCCGCCGCCTCGGCGCGAACGCCGTGATCGGCATGCGCTTCGACAGCCGGGACTGCGGCGAGATGTGGATGGAGATCTGCGCGTACGGCACCGCCGTCATCGTGGCCGCCAAGACCCCGGACGTCATGCCCCCGGACCAGCCGATGATCGCCGCCGACACGGCACACGACCCGGCGATCGCCGAGGCCCCGGGCGGCATAGCCGAACCGGCGAGCGCCCCCAACCTCTCCTCGGCCGCCGAAACCCCCACCCGCAACGCGTGACCCACCCACCCCACCCACCCCACCCTGCCCCGGCCGGGCCCGCGTCGGGTCCCCCCGGGTCGGTGATCAAGAGAAAAGTGTCAGAGTTGATCTCCAACATGACGCAAATCTCTTGATCACCGGGGCGAACCGGGGAGCGGGGGGGCGAACCGGGGCGGGGGCGGGGGTGGGTCAGAGGATGGGGGGTGGGGTGTAGGTGGCTGCCTTGGGGTGGGTCAGGGCGATCCTGGCGATGCGGGTGGTCACCCGGTCGACCTGGGCGCCGGCGGTGCCCACGAAGGCCGTCCGGTCGGCGATCAGCGCGTCGATGTCGGCGCGGGACAGGCCCAGGCGGTCGTCCGCCGCCAGCCGGTCGAACAGGTCGTTCTCGGTGGCGCCCTGCTCCCGCATGGCCAGCGCCACGCCGACCGCGTGCTCCTTGATCGCCTCGTGCGCCGCCTCCCGGCCGACGCCCCGGCGCACCGCCGCGACCAGGATCTTCGTCGTGGCCAGGAAGGGCAGGAAGCGCTCCAGCTCACGGTTGACCACCGCCGGGTACGCCCCGAACTCGTCGAGCACGGTGAGGAACGTCTGGAACAGCCCGTCGGCGGCGAAGAACGCGTCCGGCAGGGCCACCCGGCGGACCACCGAGCAGGAGACGTCCCCCTCGTTCCACTGGTCGCCGGCCAACTCGCCGACCATCGACAGGTAACCCCGGATGATCACCGCGAAGCCGTTCACCCGCTCGCTGGACCGGGTGTTCATCTTGTGCGGCATCGCGCTGGAGCCCACCTGGCCGGGCTTGAAGCCCTCGGTGGCCAGCTCCTGACCGACCATCAGCCGGATCGTGGTGGCCAGCGACGACGGCGCGGCGGCGACCTGGGCCAGCGCGGCGAGCACCGCCAGGTCGATCGAGCGCGGGTAGACCTGGCCGACGCTGTCCAGCACCCGGGCGAAGCCGAGGTGCTCGGCGACCCGGCGCTCCAGCTCGGCCACCCTGTCCGCATCGCCGTCGAAGAGGTCGAGCTGGTCGGCGGCGGTGCCGACCGGGCCCTTGATCCCCCGCAGCGGATACCAGTTGATCAGGTCCTCCAGCCGCTCGTACGCGATCAGCAGCTCCTCGGCGGCCGACGCGAAGCGCTTGCCCAGCGTGGTGGCCTGCGCGGCGACGTTGTGCGACCGGCCGGTCATGACCAGGCCGGAGTGCTCGTTGGCGAGCCGGGCGAGCCGGGCGAGGGTGGCCACCACCCGGTCCCGCACCAGCTCAAGCGACGCGCGGACCTGGAGCTGCTCGACGTTCTCCGTGAGGTCCCGGGAGGTCATCCCCTTGTGCACGTGCTCGTGCCCGGCGAGCGCGCTGAACTCCTCGATGCGGGCCTTCACGTCGTGCCGGGTGACCCGCTCCCGCTCGGCGATCGAGGCCAGGTCGACGTCGTCGAGCACCCGCTCGTACGCCTCGACCACGCCGTCGGGAACGGCCACGCCGAGGTCCCGCTGGGCGCGGAGCACGGCGAGCCAGAGCCGCCGCTCCATCCGCACCTTCTCCTCCGGCGACCAGAGGGCGACCAGTTCGGGCGAGGCGTACCGGTGGGCGAGCACGTTCGGGATCGTCGTCACGTGCCTCATTCTCTCGCACGCCCGGACCGCCGCCCGAGCCAGCCCACCCGTGGCGGCGGGGCTGGCCGGCGTGACGTCGCTGGTCAGACGCGCGGGATGTCGTGCACCTTCGCGGTCACCATGATGGTCTTCGACTGCTTGCCGTGCGCGTTGCGGACGGTCAGCGTGTAGGTGTGCTCCTGGACGTCGCCCTCGCCACCGGAGCAGGGGAAGTTCAGGGTCTCGCTGCCGGCCGGCGGGTAGTTGTCGCCGTACACGCCGGGGCCGTCGACCGAGAGGGCGACCGAGTCGACGTTGCCGGTCTTCCACTCCACGACGACCGGGGTGCCGGCGATCGGGTTGACGTTGGTCCCGGCCGGGCAGGTCGGCTTCTGGGCGACCCGGAAGTATCCGATGGTGGGGCCGCTGGACTTGGTGCCGGACCCGCCGCCGTTGCTGCCACCCCCGGTCGACCCGCCGCCGGTCGACCCGCCGCCCGTGGAACCGCCGCCGGTCGAGCCACCGCCCGTGGATCCGCCACCGGTGGAACCGCCGCCCGTCGAGCCGGTGCCGGTGCCGGTGCCACTGTCGCCGGAGCTGGAACCGGAGCCGGCGGAGGCCGGCGCGTCGCCGGGCGCCTCGGTCACGGTCGTCTTCGCGGTGGATTCCCCGGAACCCGTCGCGGTGGACGCGCAGCCGGCGGCGGTGAGCGCGACGGCCAGGCCGAGGACGACGGGGGCGAGGTGGGCGGGGCGGAGCAGGACTCGACCGGGCATGGCCACTCCTTGAGGGGTGCCGCCGGTGACGTCCGGGCGGGCTGGACCCACAGTAGGGACGCCCGGCAACAGGGATCAGTACGGCGCGGGCCGACCCGTCAGCGCCGTGTAGAGGCCGGCGGCGGCGGCCTCCTCGGAGTCGTACGCCTGGCGGACGTCGTGCGTCCCGCGTTCGTACAGGCCGATCTCCCAGCGTCCGTCGGGTGAGCGGCGCAGGAACCAGAAGTCGGGCGGGACCGGCACGTGCTCGTGCACGCCCTCGATCTCGAAGGCGTCCGGGGACAACCCGGCCGCCAGCAGCGCGGCGCGTACGTGATGCCGGTCCACACCCGACCTCCGTTCATCCGATTCGACGTCAGCAGACGGCCGGGACGCCGCCGCGCTGGAGCGGGACGGCGCACGGTGCCGCCTCCAGGTTCTCCTCCACCAGGAAACCGTGCGCGAGCAGCCAGGTGACGCTCAGGTTGCCCCCGGCCTGCGGCAGGTACGCCGGGTTGAGCTGGAACTGGGTGCCCATCCCCGGCTGGGCGAACCACGGGGCGATCGGCCCGGAGTCCACCGGGAACGGCTTGACCACGCAGTAGACGTGGTAGTTGGCCAGCGGCGCGTCGGCCGGCGTGTTCAGGTTCGACGGCGGCAGCGACCGGGCGCTGAACGGGGTGCCGAGCGGGGCGAGGAACGCGCCGCCCGGGAAGCCGAAGCGGTCGAGGCGGTAGCCGGGCAGCAGGGTCTGCTTCGCCTTGATCGGCACCCCGTTCGGGCCGAGGACGAAGCCGTTCGCGGGCGGATAGACGTACGCGGTCTGGGTGGCGTTGCCGTACTGCTGGAGGAACTGCGACTCGGTGAGGCCGCCGAAGCGCTGGTAGCCGGCGAGCAGCGGACCGACCGGCGGCGCGGTGGGCAGCGTGGCGGGGCCGAGCAGCGGGTTGTTGTCGTAGAACTGGGTGGTCGGCGGCGCGTTCGGCGGGACGCCGGGGCGGCACAGGCTGTCGCCCACGGGCGGCTGCGGCTGGGCGGGGCCCGTGGGGGCCACGTCGCCGGAGCCCGGGAGACCGGAACCCCAGAAGCCGGCGCCGAGGCCGGCGGCGGAGGACCGGTCGGCGATGAGCCGGGTGCCCTGGTCGGTGTCGATCGGGGCGGCCTGGGCCGCCACGGCGGGAAGCAGGGCCAGGGCCGCGCCGGAGAGCGCCGCCAAGGCCCAACGAGGTATTTTCACATCAAACCTCCAGAAAAAGGACAGAAGCTGCCCTCATCTTCTGGAGATCGGAACTGGAATGTGAGCTTTCGTGCAGTTTTCTACCGGTAGAGGTCGGTCAGCGCAGCCGACCCGCCGCCAGCGGCCGGCACGCGGTCAGCGCGGCCGGCGACCGTCAGCGCAGCCGGTACACGGTCACCGGGCCGGCGACGAACCCCACCTCGGCGAGCCGGGCCAGCTCCGGTGACACCGGGCCGGCGGCCGAGTCGGCGAGCAGCCACCGCACGCCGTCCTCGCGGCGCGCCCGGTCCAGTTCGGGGGCGGTCGGCGCGGTGAACAGCCGCTCGTTGCGGGCGAACAGCTCCGGGTCGGGGGCGGGCTGCCGGGGGTACGAGAAGCCGTCGCGGGCGTGCCCGGCCAGGGCCTCGTCCGTGTAGCCCCAGCTCTCCACGAGCGTCCGCCGGCCGCCCAGCCCGCTCACCCAGAAGGCCCGCGCGTCGCAGTGCGCGACGGTCCGCACCGGCCGGCAGTGCACGTTGGTGGCCACCACGTCCGCCGGGTCGGCGTGGGCGTCCAGCCAGAGGGCGGCCCGCGCCTCGTCCCGGGTGAGCGCCCAGGGGCGTTCGGCGGCGGTGAGCGCCCGGGGCGGGTCCCCGATCCGGCGCGCGGTCCACTCCAGGCCGCCGGCCACGCTCGCCCCACAGAGCGCGGCGACCACCCCGGCCACCGCCGCCCGGGCACGCCACGACGCCCCCGCCGGCCGCCCGCCCCGGTGCCGCAGCCCGGCGAGCAGGACGGCCAGCAGCGCGGCGACGCCGGCCAGCAGCAGCACCCGGCCCGCCGGCACGGCCATCGCCCACAGCCAGGCCCGCCGGGTCCGCTCGGACGGGGCCAACGGGTCGAGCAGCCACTGGGCCGCCGCGCCCACGGTCGCCGCGACCGCCACGACCGGCCACCACGGGCGTGCCTCGGCCAGCAGCCACGCGGTCAGCAGCGCCCCGAACGGGACCACCGCCAGGAAGAAGTAGAGCTGGCTGACCGACGGGTGGAAGAAGGACCAGGCACCGCCCGCCCCGGCCAGCAGCGCCCCGGCCAGCAGCCACGCCGCCGGGTCACCCCGGGTGCCCCGGCGGGCCAGGAGCAGCACGCCGACGTACCGGGGCGCCTGGAGCGCCAGCCACCAGCCCAGCACGGCGAGCGCGAAGAGCCACCCGGCCGCGCCGGCCGCCGCGAGCCCCGGCGGCAGCAGGCCGCCCGCCGCGATGCCCCCGCCCGCGCCGACGGTCTCCCGCCACGGCGCGAGGAACCGCAGCACCCCGAACACCTGCGGGGAGAGCACCCCCGCGCCGCCCCCGGCGAACAGCCGGTACCCGACGGCCATCGCCGCGACCAGCACCGCGAACAGCGACACGACCGCCCACGGCACCCGGCGGGCCCGCCGGCCGACGACCACCCCGGCCAGCGCCACGCCGGCGATCAGCGGGGGCAGGCCGCTGGACTTGGCCCCGGCGACGGCCAGGCCCGCCGCCGGCACCAGCGCCCACCCCCACCCGGGTCGCCGGCCGCGCACCACGTCCGCGCAGACGCCGGTGAGCAGCAGGAGCAGGGGCAGCAGGTACGTCTGCGAGGGGCTCTCCACGGACAGCGGGAGGGTGCCGCTGGCCGTCGCGGCGGAGCCGAGGGAGAGCGACACCCCGAGGTACGCCGTCGCCGCGGCGACCGGGCCGGCCCACCAGCGCCCGCTGAGGTCCCGGGCCAGCCCGGCGGTGACGACGACCGCCGTCGCGGCGACCGGCACCAGCCACAGCCGGAGCAGGACCGTCGCCGGTGCCGTGCCGGCGATCATGCTGGCGCTGGCCAGGTGCGCGTCGACCAGGTAGTGGTAGCGCAGCGGTTCCCCGGCGAGTTGCGGCAGCTCGAAGGGCATGGTCCGGGTCAGCTCGTGCACCAGCCCCAGGTGGTAGAGCAGGTCCTGGTAGTAGACGTGGTCCACCGGCGGCAGCGGGTTCGCTCGCCAGCCCACGGCCGCCCAGGCCACGACGAGGACCAGCACCCCGGCGACCGCGACCGTCCAGCGCAGCGGCAGCGGCCGGGGCTGGGCGATCCGCCAGTGCCGGCGCAACCGGGGCACCGCGACGAACAGCGCCAGCACCGGCACCGGCCACCAGCGCAGCGCCGGCTGCGTGCCGGTGGCCGTGGCGAGCGCCCAGGCGGCGAGTTCCAGCAGCAGGCCGACGGCGGCACCGTAGCCCAGGTCCTCCGGCAGGTTGCCCCGGCTGCCCCGCAGCGCCCGGTGCACGAGCGTGCCCGGCAGCACCAGGGCGAGCGACCAGTACGCGACGTACCGGGTGACGTCGCCGCCCGGGGTGCTCGTCCACCACCAGCCGGCGACCAGCGCGGCGAGCACCGTGGCCCAGGCGAGGGCCGCCGCGACCCGGCGGGCCGGCGGGCCGCCCCGACCCGCCGGTGCGTCGTGCGGGGCGGGCGCGTCCGACGCCACCGGCGGGCCCTGCGTCAGCACCGCCGGTTCAGTCACCGGCCCGGCCAGCCGCCACCGCCACGGCCGGCGCGTCGGACGCCCCGGCCGGGTCGACGGGCACCCCGCCGGAGCCGGATGCGCCACCGGAGCCGAAGGGAGCCTCGGCGGGGCCGAAGGAGACCCCGGCGGAGTCGAAGGGCACCTCGGCGGAGTCGAAGCCGACGAGGTGGGTGGGGCGGTCCTGCACCGTGCGGTAGATGCGGCCGACGTACTCGCCGAGCAGCCCGAGGCAGATCAACTGGACGGCGCTGAACAGCAGCACCGCCACGAACAGCGAGGTCCAGCCCGGGATGGTCGCGCCGTCGGCGTAGGCGACCAGGCCGAGGACGGCCAGCACCAGGCAGGCCGCGAAGCTGACCACGCCGAGCCAGGTGGCCAGCCGCAGCGGCGCGGCGGTGAAGTTCGCCGTGCTGTCCCAGGCCAGCGCGATCATCCGGCGCAGCGGGTACTTCGTCTCCCCGGCCGCCCGCGCCGCGCGGGAGTAGCGCACCTCGGCGGCGGCGAAGCCGAGCGAGGGCACCAGCAGCCGGTAGACCGGGGTGCGCTCGGGCAGCCGGCGCAGCACCTCCACCACGTCGCGGCTGATCAGCCGGAAGTCGCCCGCCTGCGCCGGCAGGTCCGCGCCGACGATGCGCCGCATCAGCCGGTAGTACAGGCCGGCGGTGCCGCGCTTGAACGGCGTGTCGGTGCTGCGGTCGGCGCGCACCCCGTACACGACGTCGACGCCCCGGTCGCGAGCGGTGGCCAGCATCTCGGGGATGACCTCGGGCGGGTCCTGGAGGTCGGCGTCGATGCTGACCACCCAGCGGCCCCGGGCCCGGTGCAGGCCGGCAGTGAGGGCGGCCTGGTGGCCGCTGTTGCGACGCAGCCGGACCAGCCGGAGCTGGGGCCAGGACCGGGCGTGGTCGAGCAGCAGCCGGGCCGTGGCGTCGCGGCTGCCGTCGTCGACGGCGACCACCTCGTACGTGGTGCCGGTGCCGTCGAGCACCGGCCGGAGCCGCTCGACGAACACCGCGACGACGTCCTGCTCGTTGTACATGGGGACGACCACGGACAGGTCCGGTGCTGCCCCGGCTGCGCTGATGTCCATCGCCGGCCACCCTGCCGGCCCGAGGCCACCACAGCCACACACCGAGTTGAACGCCCGGTGAACGTCGGCCGCCCGGCACCGGACGGCCGGACGGCGGCGGATCAGCGCGGCGAGCCGCGGCGAGGCGGGGCCGGGCGTCAGCGCTCCAGGATCGCCGTGACCCCCTGGCCGCCGGCCGCGCAGATCGAGATGAGCCCCCGCCCCGAGCCGGACTCGGCGAGCAGCTTGGCCAGCGTGGCGACGATCCGCCCGCCGGTGGCGGCGAACGGGTGGCCGGCGGCCAGGGACGAGCCGTTGACGTTGAGCCTGTCCCGGTCGATCGACCCGAGCGGGGCGTCCAGGCCGAGCCGGTCCTTGCAGAACTCCGGCGACTCCCAGGCGGCGAGGGTCGCCAGCACCTGCGAGGCGAACGCCTCGTGGATCTCGTAGTAGTCGAAGTCCTGCAACGTGAGCCCCGCGCGGGCCAGCATCCGGGGCACCGCGTACGCGGGGGCCATCAGCAGCCCCTCGTCGCCGTGCACGAAGTCGACGGCCGCCGTCTCCGACCAGGAGAACCAGGCGAGCACCGGCAGGTTGCGCTCGGCCGCCCACTGTTCGGAGGCGAGCAGCACCGTGGACGCGCCGTCGGTGAGCGGGGAGGAGTTGCCGGCGGTCATGGTCGCCTGTTCGGCGTCCGGGCCCCGGTGGCCGAAGACGGGCTTGAGCGAGCCCAGCTTCTCTCCGGTGGTGTCGGGGCGGAGGTTCTGGTCCCGGGTCAGCCCCAGGTAGGGGGTCAGCAGGTCGTCGAAGAACCCCCGCTCGTACGCGGCGGCGAGCCGCTGGTGGGAGCGGAGCGCCAGCTCGTCCTGGGCCTGCCGGTCGACGTTCCAGCGCAGGGCGGTGCGGGCGGCGTGCTCGCCCATCGACAGCCCGGTGCGCGGCTCGGCGTTGCGCGGGATCTCCGGCTGGAACGGCTGGAGCGGACGCAGCTTCGCCGCGATCTTCAGCCGTTCGCCGAGGGTGCGGGCGGAGTTGAGCCGGAGCAGGGTGCGACGCAGCTCCTCGTTGACGGCCAGCGGGGCGTCGGAGGTGGTGTCGACGCCGCCGGCGATGCCGGCCTCGATCTGCCCGAGGGCGATCTTGTTGGCGACGAGGATCGCCGCCTCCAGACCGGTGCCGCACGCCTGCTGGATGTCGTACGCCGGGGTGTGCGGGTCGAGCTTCGAGCCGAGCACCACCTCGCGGGTGAGGTTGAAGTCCCGGGAGTGCTTGAGCACCGCCCCGGCGACGACCTCGCCGACCCGCTGCCCGGCCAGCCCGAACCGCGCGACGAGCCCGTCGAGGGCCGCGCCGAGCATGTCGGCGTTGGACGCGCTGGCGTACCGCGAGTTGGACCGGGCGAAGGGGATGCGGTTGCCGCCGATGACCGCGACCCGCCGGATGCTCTGCACGATCCCGCCTCCGTTTCAGGGCTTGCCCACAACCTACTGGCCAGTAGGCTACGCCTATGACCGACAGGTACGCGAGCTTCGTCCGATCGGGGGCCGGCCGCGCGCTGGTCAAGCGCCTGGGGCTGCCCGACCCGCCACGACTGCGCCGGCACACCCCGGGGGACCCGCTGCTGACCGGGCCGGCCCTGCTCGGCTCGGCCACCGGCGGCCGGCTCGCCGGGCAGGTCGGCGGGATCCTGACCGCCGCCGGGGTCGAGCTGCGCGATCCGGCCACCGCCGATGCCCAGGAGCGCTTCGGCGCCCTGGTGTACGACGCCACGGGCGTCACCGACTCCACCGGGCTGCGCCAGCTCTACGACTTCTTCCACCCGAGGGCCCGCGCGGTGCTGCCCGGCGGCCGGGTGATCGTGCTCGGCACCCCGCCCGACGAGTGCGGCACGCCGCGCGAGGCGACCGCCCAGCGGGCCCTGGAAGGGCTGACCCGCAGCATCGGCAAGGAGTTCGGCCGGGGCGTCACCGCCCAGCTCGTGCACGTCACGGCGCACGGCGACGCCGGCACGGCCACCGGCCTGGAGGCCACCCTGCGGTTCCTGCTCTCGGGCCGCTCGGCGTACGTCTCGGGGCAGGTGGTCCGGGTCGGTGCCGGCGCGGCCGAGCCGCCGGCCGACTGGGACCGGCCCCTCGACGGCCAGGTCGTCCTGGTGACCGGGGCGGCCCGGGGCATCGGCGCGGCCCTGGCCCGCGTGCTGGCCCGCGACGGCGCGCAGGTCGTCGCGCTCGACATCCCGGCCGCCGGGGACGAGCTGGCCGCCGCCGCCAACGAGATCGGCGGCACCGCCGTGCAGCTCGACCTGACCGCCCCGGACGCGCCCACCCGGCTCGCCGACCACCTCGCGTCCCGGCACGGCCGCGTCGACGTGGTGGTGCACAACGCGGGCATCACCCGGGACCGGACGCTGGGCCGGATGGACGCCGACCGGTGGGACAGCGTCATCGACGTCAACCTGTCCAGCCAGGAACGCATCAACGACGTGCTGCTGGAGCGCGGGCTGATCCCGGCCGGCGGCCGGATCGTCTCGGTCTCCTCGATCGCCGGGATCGCCGGCAACCGGGGCCAGACCAACTACGCCACCTCCAAGGCGGGCGTGATCGGCCTCGTGCAGTCGCTCGCCCCGGCGCTGCGCGAGCGCGGGATCAGCGTCAACGCGGTCGCCCCCGGGTTCATCGAGACCCGGCTGACCGCCCGCATCCCGCTCGTCGTCCGGGAGGCGGGCCGGCGGATGAACAGCATGGCCCAGGGTGGCCTGCCCGTGGACGTCGCCGAGACCATCGGCTGGCTGGCCTGGCCGGCGAGCGGCGCGGTCAGCGGCAACGTCGTCCGGGTCTGCGGCCAGAGCCTGCTGGGGGCGTGATGACCGGCGCGGACACGCAGGGTCGGACCCTGCTGGAGCTGCCCCGGCTGCCGCAGGCCGGCCCGCTCTATCGGCGGGCGCTGCTCGGGGCGCTGCCCGGCCCGGGTCGCCGCCGGGGCGACGCGCTGCCGCAGGTCGAGCTGGCCGTCGCCGGGGTCGCCGTCGACCGGACGCACCTGGCCGACTACGACCGGGTCTGCGGGTTCCGGCTGGCCGACCGGCTCCCGGGGACGTACCCGCACGTGCTGGGGTTTCCGCTAGCGCTGCGGCTGATGACCGCGCCGCAGTTCCCGCTGCCGCTGGTCGGGCTGGTGCACGTGGCCAACCGGATCACCGTGCGCCGGCCGGTCGAGGCCGGCGAGACGCTGGACTTCCGCGCGTACGCCGAGAACCTGCGCCCGCACGAGCGGGGTCGGCAGGTCGACGTGGTGCTGGTCGGGGCGGTCGGCGGGGCGGAGGTGTGGCGCGGCGTGTCGACGTACCTCGGCAGGGAGCGCACGGCCGGCGGCGGCGCGCGGCGCGACCGGGGTGACCGGCCCGCCGCGCCGGCCGCCACCGCCTCCTGGCGGGTGCCGCCGAGGGTGGGCACCGACTACGCGCGGGTCTCCGGCGACCACAACCCGATCCACACGTCCCGGTTGGGGGCGCGGCTGTTCGGCTTCCCCCGCCCGATCGCGCACGGCATGTGGAGCAAGGCGCGCTGCCTGGCCGCGCTGGAGAGCCGGCTGCCGGAGGCGTACACGGTCGAGGTGGCGTTCAAGCTGCCGGTGCCGCTGCCGTCCACGGTGGCCTTCACCGCCACCGCCGACGACCCGGCCTGGGAGTTCGCCCTGCACGACGCGCGCAGCGGCAGGCCGCACCTGGCAGGTTCCGTGCGCTGACGAGGGGTCAGGGCTTGGCATTCACTCTTTCGTGCGCTAAGTTGTTCTCACGTTGAGATGTTCTCAGAGTGAGAGAGACGCCGTGAACGAGCAGGAGTTCCTCGCCGCCTACGACCCCCGGGCCTACCCGGCGGTGGCCGTCACCGTCGACGTGGTCGCCCTGACCGTCCGGTCCGACGCGCTGCACCTGCTGCTCGTCCGCCGGGGCGGGCCGCCGTTCGAGGGCCACTGGGCGCTGCCCGGCGGGTTCGTCCGCCCCGAGGAGGACCTGGCGACCGGGGCCCGGCGGGAGCTGGCCGAGGAGACCGGCCTCGGCGGCGAGCGGCTGCGCCGGGTCCACCTGGAACAGCTCGCCAGCTACGGCGACCCCGACCGCGACCCCCGGATGCGGATCGTCTCGGTGGCCTACCTCGCGTTCGCCCCCGACCTGCCCGACCCGGCCGCCGGCAGCGACGCCGACGACGCGATCTGGCTGCCCGTGACCGCGCTGAGCAGCCGGCAGCTCGCCTTCGACCACGACCGGATCATCGACGACGGCCTGGAGCGGGCCCGGTCCAAGCTGGAATACACCCCGCTGGCCACCCGCTTCCTCGACACCGAGTTCACCATCAGCGAGCTGCGGGCCGTCTACGAGACCGTCTGGGGGCACCCGCTGCACCCCGGCAACTTCCACCGCAAGGTGCTCTCCGTGCCGGGCTTCGTGGAGAGCACCGGCGCGAGCACCGAACGCGGCGGCACGCGCGGCGGCCCCCGCGCCAAGCTCTACCGGGCCGGCGACGCCCGGCTGCTGCACCCGGCGCTGCTGCGCCCCGCCCGGGAGGAGACGGTGCGGTGAACACCCACGAGGCGATCCGGCTGGTCACCGCCGCGCGCACCGACGCCGACCTGTTCGGCGCCGACCCGTCGGCCCACCGCTACCGCGAGCTGGTCGCGGCCCTGCACCCCGACCGGCTGGGCGCGCTCGACCCGGCCGTACGCGCCGCCGCCACCGACGCGTTCGTCCAGGTCACCAACCGGTGGCGGGCCGGGCGGGCCAGCGCCGACCCGATCGTCCTCGGCGGCCACCGGCTCGGCCCGCTCGCCCACACCGGCGACCTCGCCGACCTCTACGACGTCGGGTCGGACCGCCTGCTCAAGCTGCCCCGCGACCCCGCCGACAACGACCTCGTCGCCCGCGAGCAGCACGCGCTGCGCACCATCGAGGAACGCGGCGACCCCCGCTACCTGCCGTACGTGCCCCGGCTCGTCGACACCCTCCGGCACCGGGACCCGGCCACCGGGGCGGAACGGCGGATCAGCGTGCTGGCCACCGCACCCGGCCTGCACAGCCTCGACGAGGTGCGCCGCGCGTACCCCGACGGGCTCGACGGCCGGGACGCGGCCTGGATGTGGCGGCGGCTGCTGGTCGCCCTCGGCCTGGCCCACCGGGCCGGCATCGTGCACGGCGCGGTGCTGCCCCGGCACGTGCTGATCGAGCCCGACGGGCACGGCGTGGTGCTCGTCGACTGGTGCTTCTCCGCCGCCACCGGGGGCACGATCCCCGCGCTGGTGCCCGGCCACGAGGACTGGTACCCGCCGGAGGTCGCCGCCCGACGGGCCTGCGGGCCCGGCACCGACCTGGCGATGGCCGCCACGTGCATGGCGTGGCTGATGGGCGACCGGGCCCCGCGCGAGCTGCGCGCCTTCGCCCACGGCTGCCGCCGCCCGGCGCTGCCGTCCCGGCCCGACGACGCGTGGCGACTGCTGCGCGAACTGGACGAGGTGCTCGAACGGCTCTACGGGCCGCGCACCTTCCGACCCTTCACCCTCAACCCCTAGGGAGGCTGCCATGGGCAGTGGAATGTGGTCCACCGACGTGTACGACGCCGCCGACCGGTACCGCCGGGCCACCGGCAAGAGCGCCTTCGCCTACAGCGACAGCGGGGCGCGCAAGGTGCACCCCGCGCTCGACCCGCGCGACGCGATGCGGGAGAGCCGCGACTCGGCCGAGCACCCGCAGTCGACGGCCATCACGGTGCTGTTCGACGTCACCGGCTCCATGCGGAACGTGCCCCGCACCCTCCAGGCCAAGCTGCCGCAGCTGCTCGGGCTCCTGCTCCGCCAGGGGTACGCCCGCGACCCGCAGATCATGTTCGGCGCGATCGGCGACGCCACCTGCGACCGGGTGCCGCTGCAGGTCGGGCAGTTCGAGTCGGACAACCGGATGGACGACGACCTCGGCCGGATCGTGCTGGAGGGTGGCGGCGGCGGCCAGATGACCGAGTCGTACGAGCTGGCCATGTACTTCATGGCCCGGCACACCGCCACCGACTGCTGGGAGAAGCGGGGCCGGCGCGGCTACCTGTTCATCATCGGCGACGAGCTGGCCTACCCCCAGGTGGACCGGCGGCAGGTGAGCCGGCTCATCGGCGACGACCTCCGCGAGGACGTGCCGCTGCTGCAGATCGTCGACGAGGTGACCCGGCGCTGGGACACCTACTACCTGCTCCCCGCCGGCAGCAGCTACGCCGGCAACACGAAGGTGCTGGACTTCTGGCGCGACCTGCTCGGGCAGAACGCCGTCGTGCTCGACGACCTCGACGCGGTCTGCGAGACCATCGCCCTCACCGTCGGCCTCGGCGAGCAGGCCGTCGACCTCGACCAGGGCCTGGCCGACCTCAAGAAGGCCGGCTCGAAGGCCACCGGCACCGTGTCGAAGGCGCTGGCCCGCCTCGGCCGGGGCACCCGCGACCAGGTGGCCACGCTGCCCGCCCCGTCGACGCCGCCCACCCGTGGGGTGACCCGACTGTGAACCACGTGCTGGTGGTCGACCTCGGCTACGGCGACGCAGGCAAGGGCACCGTCGTGGACTGGCTCTGCGCCACCCGGCCCGTCCACACGGTGATCCGCTTCAACGGGGGCGCGCAGGCGGCACACAACGTCGTCCTGCGCGACGGGCGGCACCACACGTTCGCGCAGTTCGGGGCGGGCACCTTCCGCCCCGGCGTGCGGACCCACCTGTCCCGGCACGTGGTGGTGGACCCGCTCGCCCTGGCCGCCGAGGCCGACCACCTCGCCGCGGTGGGCGTGCCCGACGCGCTCGACCGGCTCACCGTCGACGGGGAGGCGCTGCTGGCCACCCCGTACCACCGGGCCGCCAACCGGGCCCGCGAGCTGGCCCGCGGGGCCGACCGGCACGGCTCCTGCGGGCTGGGGGTGGGCGAGGCCGTCGCGTACGGGCTCGCCCACCCCGGCTCCGCGCCCCGGGTGGCGGACTGCCGCACCCCGGCCGTGCTGCGCCGCCGGCTGGCCGCCCTGCGCGACCGGCTCACCGCCGAACTCGGCCCGCTGGACGCCCCGCCCGTCGACGACTGCCTGCCCGCGTTCACCGCGTTCGGCGACCGGGTGGCGATCGTCGACCGGTCCCACCTGGCCGGGGTGCTGCGCGCCGGGACCTGCGTCTTCGAGGGGGCGCAGGGGGTGCTGCTCGACGAGTGGCACGGCTTCCACCCGTACACGACGTGGAGCACCACGACGTTCGCCAACGCCGAGGGCCTGCTCGCCGAGGCGGGGCTCGCCGGCACCGCCGAGCGGCTGGGCGTGCTGCGGGTCACCACCACCCGGCACGGCCCCGGCCCGCTGGTCACCGAGGATCCGGCGCTGCCGCTGGCCGACGCGCACAACGCCACCAACCCGTGGCAGGGGCGGTTCCGGTTCGGCCACTTCGACGCGGTCGCCCACCGGTACGCCCTCGACGCGGCCGGCGGCGTCGACGGGCTCGCCCTCACCCACCTCGACCTGGCCGACCGGCTGTTCTCCGGCGGGGTGCGCTCCGGCCAGGGCCTGCGGATCTGCCGCCGCTACGACAGCACGGACCGCCTGGAGCCCGGCCCGCCCGGTGACCTGGACCGCCAGGCCGCCCTCACCGCCCGCCTGCTCGCGGCCCGCCCCGTCTACGACGACGACCCTCCGGCCGACTGGCCGGCGGCGGTCGAGGAGGCGCTGGGTGCCCCGGTGACGCTCACTTCCCACTCACCCACCGCCGAGGGCAAGCTGGTAAGGAAGGGCACCTTGTCAACGCCTTTTGTATAGGAAGGGCCCCTTCCTAACGCCGCGACGGCAGAGCATGAGGGCATGCAGTCGGTCCTCGGCCTGCTCCACGACACGGTCACCTCGCCGTGGGTCTACCTGGTGATCTTCGCGGTCACCGCGGTCGACGCCGTCTTCCCGGCGGTGCCCGGCGAGACGATCGTGGTGACCGCCGGGGTATTCGCGGTCGGCGGGCAGCCGGACCTGACCATGGTGATCCTGCTCGCCGCGTGCGGCGCGCTGGCCGGCGACCACCTGTCGTACGCCATCGGCCGGGGCGGCGGCGCGCACCGGCTGGCCCGGCTGCCGGCGGACAGCCGGCGACGCGCCGGGTCGGAATGGGCCCGCCGGGCGGTCGACCGGCGCGGCGGCATGATGCTCACCACCGCCCGCTACGTCCCCGGCGGGCGCACGGCGGTGACCCTGACGATGGGCGCGGTCCGCTATCCGCTGCGGTCGTTCGTGCTCTTCGACGCGCTGGCCGCCGGCACCTGGGCGGCGTACTGCGGGCTGCTCGGCTACTTCGGTGGGCTGGTCTTCGAGCGGGAGCCGATCCTGGGCATCCTGGCCGGGATCGGGCTGTCGGTCGCGATCACCGGCCTGCTGGAGGCCGCCCGCTGGCTTCGGCTCCGTGCCCGCCGACGCGCCGCCGGCCGCCGCTGAGCGGACCGTCGAGGGTCAGGTCGGAACGCCTTCGAGGTACGCCAGCATCTCCTCTCGGCTGCGCGGCAGGCCGTAGTCGCCGACGAGCAGGCTGAAGTTGACGAACGTCGAATCGCCGACCAGCCACACCTCGGGCGACCGGGCCAGCAGCTCGACGAGCCGCCGTTGCCGGGGAGCCAGCGCCGCACACGGCGCCCCCGTGGGCAGGCTGCCCTCGGGGAACGCCAGGCGCAGGGCCTCGGCCGCCACCGGCAACGCCTGTTCGCCGGTGACGGCGGGCAGCCGGTCGAGCAGCGCGTCGAACGCCCGATCGGTGTGCCAGGGCCCGAGCAGGCGCAGGGACAGCCCCGCGTGCCCGTTGAGGTCGCCGTCGAGGAACGGCACCTCGGCCCCGTCGGCCGTCAGCCGGTTGCCCGGGCCGGCGGCCGTCCAGGCGAGCAACTCGTCGACCGTCGCCTGGTCGGCATCGGCACCGAGCACCCGGGCCCGGCCGACCGCGGCGGCCCAGCGGATCACCGGGCGCGCGTCGGTCAGCAGCCCGGCGTCGGGCGCGGCACCGAGCAACCCGGCGGCCACCAGGGCGGTCGCCGCCTCGTCCTCGTCCACCTCCAGTGCGGCCCCGGCCGCCGCGACGAGCGCCGGGAGGCTGCCGGCCGCGTCCTCCGGGAACCAGGCGAGCGCGTACGCAGCCCCGGCGCGCAGCCCCGGGTCGGCGTCGGTGAGCAGGTCACGGAACAGGGCCACGCCGGCCCGCACCGCGTCGTAGACGGCCAGCTCGATGTGCGCCCACAGGCGCTGCTGATCCGCCTCGTCGAGCGACTCCACGTACGCCCACTCGACGTGCTCCTTCTGGGTCTCGTCGTCGCCGTGCCACGGGGGCGGCTTGGCGGCGAGCAGCTCCCGCCCACCGTCGGCCGCCCGGCGGAACTCGGTCACCGGGACGCCCTCGGGCAGCCACCGCTCGTCGTAGCCCACCGCGAGCGCCGTCACCAGGTAGAGCACCAGCTCCCGGTCGGGGGTGGCCGGGTCGGCGAGCAGCTCCAGCAGGAACGGCACGGCGTACGCCGACGCCTCGTAGCGCGACCCCTGGTGGAAGATGTTGGCGTAGAGCGCGCCGATGGCGGCCTGCCGCTCCTCCTCGTCGGGCGAGCGCAGGGCGCGGAGTTGGCCGGGCACATCCCCGGCCGAGCCGTAGGCGTGGCCGAGCCGCACCCAGTCGATGTCGTCGATGCCGTCGAGCACGCGCCCATCCTCGCGCACCCCACCGACATTCCCGTCGGGCGAGTTGGCAGGGGCCCTTCCTTACCCCTCGGGGTGCCAGGTGACGCCGCGGAGGAGCTGGTCGGCGCCGAGCCAGGCGACGTTCATCATCCGGGTGGCGGTCTTCTCCGGGTCGGCCTCCGGGTGGTCGGCGAGCCAGTCGCCCAGCGACTCGCTCGCGCCGACCAGGGCGTACGCGACGACCTCCAGGTCGGTGGCACCCACCTCGCGGCCCCGGGCGCGCAGGGCGTGGTCGAGCATCCCGGCGACCACCTCGACGAGCCGGGCCCGCATGGCGGCGAGCTCCCCGGCGAACGGCTGGGAGCCGCGGGCCTGCCGGTAGAGCACCGCCCAGCCGTCGCGGTGCGCCCCGACGAAGCCGAAGAACGCGCGCAGGCCCCGCCAGAGCCGCTCGTCGGCGTCGAGGTCGGGGGCGGCGGCGCCGGCGATGGCCTCCATCATGCGGGTGCCCTCGCGGTGCAGGCAGGCGACGAAGAGCTCCTCCTTGCTGCCCAGGTACGCGTACACCATGGGTTTGGAGATGCCGGCGTCCTCGGCGATCTCGTCCATGCTGGCCGCGTGGAAGCCGCGTCGGGAGAAGACCCGGACGGCGGCGTCGAGCATCTGCTGCTCGCGTACGGCCCGGGGGAGGCGCTTGAAGGTGGGGGTGCTGGACACCTTGCGAGCATACCTACTCGTGCGTAAGGTTACGCTAGAGTAACCACAGTCGCCGCTCGAGAGGTTCCTTTCCATGACTGACTTCGACCCGGCCAACTTCGCCAACTACGGCCCCAAGGAGTTCGCCCAGCTGGTCAAGTCCACCCCCGACGACAAGATCGTCGAGGTGATGTCCGGCGAGCTGCGCGGCAAGGTCCTAAGCGAGGTCTTCGGCCGGATGCCCACGCTGTTCCGCGCCGACCGGGCCGGCTCCACCAACGCGGTGATCCACTGGGGCATCACGGGCCGCCCGGACGGCGGCACGGACACCTACGAGATCGTCGTCGCCGACGGCGCGTGCACGGTCAACGAGACCCCGCAGCACGACCCCAAGCTGAGCCTCACCATGGGCCCCCTGGAGTTCCTGAAGATCGTCTCCGGCGGCGCGAACCCGGTGATGATGTTCATGACCGGCAAGCTGAAGGCCAAGGGCGACCTCGGCCTCGCCGCCAACATCGCCAACCTGTTCGACATCCCCAAGGGCTGACGATGGCCGAGTTCTCGCTCGACCTGAACGAGGAACAGCGGGACCTGCGGGACTGGGTGCACGGCTTCGCCGCCGAGGTCGTGCGCCCGGCCGCCGCCGAGTGGGACGAGCGCGAGGAGACCCCCTGGCCCGTGATCCAGGAGGCGGCGAAGGTCGGGCTGTACGGCTTCGAGTTCCTCGCCACCTGCTGGGCCGACCCCACCGGCCTGTCCCTGCCGATCGCCAGCGAGGAGCTCTTCTGGGGCGACGCCGGCATCGGCCTCGGCATCTTCGGCACCTCGCTGGCCGTGGCCGCCATCTACGGCGCGGGCACCCCCGACCAGCTCGTCGAGTGGGTCCCCCAGTGCTTCGGCGACGCCGACTCCCCGGCCGTCGCCGCGTTCTGCACCACCGAGCCGGAGGCCGGCTCCGACGTCGGCGCGATGCGCACCCGGGCCGTCTACGACGAGGCCAGCGACGAATGGGTGCTGCGCGGGCAGAAGGCGTACGCCACCAACGGCGGGATCGCCGGGGTGCACGTCGTCACCGCCTCGGTCGACCCCACGCTCGGCTCGCGCGGGCAGGCCGCGTTCGTCGTACCCCCGGGCACCGCCGGGTTGAGCGCGACCCGGAAGCTGCGCAAGCTGGGGCTGCGCGCCTCGCACACGGCGGACGTCTTCCTCGACGACGTCCGGGTCCCCGGCCGCTGCCTGCTCGGCGGCAAGGAGGCCCTCGACGAGCGGCTGGCCCGCGCCCGCTCCGGCCAGAAGGCCTCCGGCCAGGCCGCCATGCGCACGTTCGAGCTGTCCCGGCCGACCGTCGGCGCGCAGGCGCTCGGCGTGGCCCGCGCCGCCTACGAGTACGCGCTGGACTATGCGAAGGACCGGGTGCAGTTCGGCCGGCCGATCATCGAGAACCAGGCGGTCGCGTTCGCGCTGGCCGACATGAAGATGGAGATCGACGCCGCCCGGCTGCTGGTCTGGCGGGCCTCCTGGATGGGGCGCAACAACCGCCCGTTCACCGCCGGCGAGGGCTCGATGTCCAAGCTCAAGGCCGGCGAGGTGGCCGTGTCGGTCACCGAGAAGGCCGTGCAACTGCTCGGCGGGGCCGGCTTCCTGCGGGACCACCCGGTCGAGCGCTGGTACCGGGACGCCAAGATCTACACCATCTTCGAAGGCACGTCGGAGATCCAACGGCTGGTGATCTCCCGCGCCATCTCCGGCGTCCACGTCCGCTGACCCGACCACGAACCGACTCGACCCGGATGCCCCGGGTGGGTCCCGCACGCCCGGAGGAGGCCCGCGGATGGATCTGCCGTTCACCGTCGCCACGCTGACCCGGCGCGGGCTGCTCACCCCGGGCCCGCCGATCCGGGTCGCCGCCCAACTCAACGCGCTGCGCCGGTGGGGCTGGAGCCTCGCCGGCGAGCTGCGCCAGGCCGCCGCCCGGGACCCGGGCCGCACCGCCGTCGTCGACGAGCAGGGCGCCGAGCTGACGTACGGCGCCCTGCTCGACCGCGCCGAGCGGCTGGCGAAGTCGCTGCGCGGCGGCCTCGGCGTGCACAGCGGCGACCGCATCGGGCTGCTCTGCCGCAACCACCACGGGCTGATCGAGGCCATGGTCGCCACCACCCTGCTCGGCGCGGACGCGGTGCTGGTCAACACGGGGCTCTCCCCCGCGCAGCTCGCCACCGTCGCCGAGGAGCAGGGGCTGAAGGTCCTCGTGCACGACGCCGAGTTCGCCGAGCGGGCCCTCGGCCTCCCCGCCGACCTGCACCGGGTCGACGAGGCCCGGCTGGAGGAGCTGATCGCGGCGGCGCTGCCCGGCGACCTCCAGCCGCCGCCGCGCGAGGGCCGCACCATCGTGCTGACCTCCGGCACCACCGGCGCGCCCAAGGGGGCACGCCGGCCCACCCCGCACGGCTTCGGCCCACTGGTCTCCATCATCGACCGCATCCCGCTGCGCGTCCGGGACACCGTGCTGATCGCCGCGCCGCTGTTCCACACCTGGGGGTACGCGGCGCTCCAGGTCTGCTTCGCCCTGCGGGCGACCATCGTGCTGCACCGCCGCTTCGACCCGTCCGCCACGCTCGGCGCGCTCACGGCGCACCGCTGCGACGCCATGTTCGCCGTGCCGGTGATGGTGCAGCGGCTGATGGAGGTGCCGCCGCCCGAGCCGAAGCCGCCCCTGAAGGTGGTCGCCCTCAGCGGGTCGGCGCTGCCCGGCGGGCTCGCCCTGCGCTTCATGGACACCTACGGCGACGTCCTCTACAACCTGTACGGCTCGACCGAGGTGTCCTGGGCGTCCATCGCCGGCCCCGCCGAGCTGCGGGCCGCCCCGACCACCGCCGGCCGTCCGCCGCACGGCACCCGGCTGCGCATCCTCGACGACGAGGGCAGACCGGTCCCCGCCGGCCGGGTCGGGCGGATCTTCGTCGGCAACGAGATGCTCTTCGAGGGCTACACCTCGGGCACCGCCCGGGAGAGCCGGGACGGGCTGCTGGACACCGGCGACCTCGGCCGGGTCAACGCCGACGGGCTGCTCTTCGTCGACGGGCGGGCCGACGACATGATCGTCTCCGGCGGGGAGAACGTCTTCCCGTCCGAGGTGGAGGACCTGGTGGCCCGGCTGCCGCAGGTCCGCGAGGTGGCCGTGATCGGCGTGCCCGACGACGAGTACGGCCAGCGCCTCGCCGCGTTCCTCGCCCTGCACCCCGGCGAGACCCTCGACCCGGAGGCGGTCCGCGAGTACGTCCGGCACTACCTGGCCCGGTTCAGCGTCCCCCGCGACGTGGTCTTCGTGAAGTACCTGCCGCGCAACGCCACCGGCAAGGTGCTCACCCGCGAGCTGCGCCGCTACTTCGGCTGACCGGGGATCCCCGAGGCCGCCGCCCGGGTCCGCCGGGGGACTTCCCCGGATGCCCTCGGGTCCCCCCGCCGGCAGGCTGACGGCCATGACAATCATGAATCGGCGTACGGTCGCCGCCACGGCGCTCGCCGCCCTGCTCACCGTCGCCGTCCCCGGCACCGGCACCGCGGCCCCGCGCGCCGCCGCGCCCCTCGGCCCCGCGCCCGCCCCGCTCGACGCCGCCCTGCTCGACGCCGGACGGTCCGGGGTCGACTGCCGACCCGGCACCCTCGACGCCGCCCCGATGCGGGCGGCGATCGCCGGTCTACCCAACGCCGACGCGACCAGCGCCCAGGTCCGGATCACCACCCCGGACGGCTGTTGGACGGGCACCAGCGGGGTGCGGGACCTGCGCACCGGGGCCCCGGTGCCGCCGCACGCCCGGTTCCGGGTGGGCAGCGCCACCAAGATGTTCACCGCCGCGCTGGTGCTGCAACTCGCCGCCGAGGGACGGATCGACCTCGACGGGACGGTGCAGGACTACCTGCCCGGCCTGCTGCCCGCCGACTACCCGACCGTGACCGTCCGCCAGCTCCTCAACCACACCAGCGGCATCTCCAGCCCGACGGTGCCCGACGACATCGAGTGGCAGCTCGCCCACCGGTACGACCGGTGGACCCCGGAGCAGATCGTCCGTGCGGGGCTGGAGAACCCGCGCGCGTTCGACCCCGGCGAGAAGCAGGACTACACCAACATGGGCTACATCGTCGCCGGCCTGCTCGTCGAGAAGGTCACGGGACACACGTACGAGCAGGAGCTGTCGCGGCGGATCGCCCGGCCGCTCGGGCTGCGCGACACGTACGGGCCCGGCGACGACCCGCGCATCCGGGGCCCGCACGCCCACGGCTACCAGGCCGTCACCCGGGACGGGGTGACCGAGCTGGTGGACGCGACCGTGTGGAGCCAGACCTTCACCCCCGCCTCCGGTGACCTCATCTCCAGCCTGGCCGACCTGGACACCTTCACCACGGCGCTGTTCGCCGGCCGGGTGGTGCCGGAGCCGCAGCTCACCGAGATGTTCACCCTCCCGCCCGTGGACGACGTCGCGGGCGGCCCGGCCCGGTACGGCGCGGGGCTGACCGCCATGCGGCTGGCCGACGGCGAGATCCTCTGGGCCAAGACCGGCTCCCGGTACGGCTACCTGGCCGCTGCGGCGTCGACCCGGGACGGCCGGTTCCGGGTCGAGTACTCGATCACCGCAACGGACGCCAAGGGCGAGGAGCTGAGCGCGACCGCCCAGGCCGTCATCAGCGCCGCGCTCGGCATGGCCTGACCGGTCCCGCCGGAACCCGCTCGCCGGCCACGATCCCTGGGTCAGCCGGGGATCGTGATCCGGCCGTCGACCGCCGCGGCGGCGATGTCGGTGCGGTGGTGCGAGCCCGCCAGCCCGATACCGCCCACCAGCTCGTACGCGGCGTCGCGCGCGGCGGCGAGGGTGGGGCCGGTGGCCGTACCGCAGAGGACCCGGCCGCCGGCGGAGAGCAACGCGCCGTCGGCGGCCCGGCGGGCGGTGCCCGCGTGGATGACGCCCGGACGGTCGGCGCCGGTGATCACGTCGCCGGTGCGCGGGGTGCCCGGGTAGTTGCCGGCGGCCACGACCACGGTCACCGCCGCGCCGTCGCGCCAGCGCAGCGGCGGGTGGTCGGCCAGGGTGCCGGCAGCGGCGGCGTGCAGCAGGCCGCCGAGCGGCGTCTCCAGCAGCGCGAGGACGACCTGGGTCTCCGGGTCGCCGAAGCGGGCGTTGAACTCGATCACCCGGGGGCCGGCGGCGGTCATCGCCAGGCCGACGTAGAGCAGGCCGGAGAACGGGGTGCCCCGGCGGCGCATCTCGGCCAGCGTCGGGTGGACGACGTCGGCCATCACCTCGTCGACGAGGCCGGGCGGGGCCCACGGCAGCGGCGCGTACGCCCCCATGCCGCCGGTGTTCGGGCCGGCGTCGCCGTCGCCGACGCGCTTGAAGTCCTGGGCAGGCAGCAGCGGCAGCGCCGCCTCACCGTCGGTGACCACGAAGAGGGAGACCTCGGGGCCCGCCAGGTATTCCTCCACGACGACCCGGCCGCACTCGGCGGCGTGCGCCAGCGCGGCGGCCCGGTCGTCGGTGACGACGACGCCCTTGCCGGCGGCCAGCCCGTCGTTCTTCACCACGTACGGCGGGCCGAACTCGTCCAGCGCCCGAGCCGTGCCCTCCTGGTCGGTGCAGGTGTACGCCCGCGCCGTGGGCACCCCGGCGGCGGTCATCACGTCCTTCGCGAACGCCTTCGAGCCCTCCAGCCGGGCGGCCTCGGCGGACGGCCCGAACGCGGCGATGCCCTTGGCGCGTACGGCGTCGGCGACCCCGGCCACCAGCGGTGCCTCGGGGCCGATCACCACCAGGTCGACGCCGGTCTCCACGGCGAGCGCGGCGACGGCGGCGGGGTCGGCGGCGTCCACCGACCGCAGCTCGGCGACCTCGGCGATCCCCGGATTACCCGGTGCCGCGATCAGCCCCTCGACGGCCGGATCGGCTGCGAGCCCCAGGGCGAGCGCATGCTCCCGCCCGCCACCACCCAGAAGAAGTACGCGCACGCCCACGAACTCTACCCACCCCCACCCTGCCCCCTCCCCGCCCGCCCCGCCCCCTCCCCGGTGATCAAGAGGTTTGCGTCAAGTTTGATCTTCGATTTGACCGAATCCTCTTGATCACCGACGCGGGCGGCGGGAGGGGCGGGGGCGGCGGGAGGGTGGGGGTGGGTGGGTAGGTAGGTAGGTAGGTAGGTAGGTGGGTGGGTGGGGTCAGTGGGGGGTGGATAGGGCCTGGCGGACTGTCCAGGGGATGTAGTCCGGGTTCAGGGTGTCGGACCAGGTGAACCGGAGCACTCGCCACCCCGCGTTGACCAGGCGGTTCTGTCGTCGGCGGTCGGCCAGGAGCGCCTCCGGCGAGCTGTGCGGGCCGGCCCCGTCGGCTTCGGCGATCAGCCTGGCGGCGCGCCAGCCCAGGTCACCGACGCCGAGGAGGTGACCGTCCTCGTCGCGTACCTGGAGTTGCAGCGTGTCCGGGGGGACGCCGCCGTCGATGCATCTCAGCCGGGACCGGGTCTCCAACGGTGACTGCGCTCGACCGTCCGCCTCACGCAGGTATCCCCGAGCGGCAACGGCACCGCGTCGCCCCCGGATGAGCACCCCCGCCGTGCACAGGTCGTCCGGGGTGAGGGCCCCCCGGTTCAGCGCCGAGTCGAGCACGGACACGGCCGGGTACCGGTCCTGCCGGAGGATCACGTCGGTCACGGTACGCAGGACAGAGGTCACGGGAATGCCGGCCACCCGGACGATGTCACCCGCAGCCGTGGTGAGCTGGTGCACCGTCAACGCGGGATCGCTGTTCCGCTGCGGGCGGGGACGGTCCACCGGCACGGAGACGTGGACGGTGGAGCTGCGGCGCAGGCCGGCGATGCCGTGCAGCTCCAGTGCCGTGTCGAGCACCGCGAAGGCCCCCGGCCCCAGACTGGCCACCGCAGCACGGACCCGGGCCCGGGTTGGCACCGGACCGCGCGGGCCGACGCCCAAGCCACCCGAATCGCCCAGGCTGTCCCGGCCACTCGGGCCGCTCGAACCGAAAGCAGGGCCGCTCGGGCCGCTCGGGCCGAAGGCAGCGACGCTCAGGCCGAGAGCGGGGGCGCTCAGGCCGAGAGCGGGGGCGCTCAGGCCGCTCGGGCCGAAAGCAGCGCCGCTCGGGCTGCCAGCGGGGGCGAAGCAGCCGCGCGCCAGTCGCGTCCACCGGCCGGACCGCCAGAGCTGCCGGATCTGGTCCCGGCTCAGGCCGGCCGCCTGCGCCTGGGCGAGGGTGATCATGCCGTCCTGCCGGGCGGCGACTTGGTGGATGAGTTCGAACGGCGTCACCACCCCACCCTGCCCCGCCCACCCCCAACCCCTCGACCCCTGTGGACAACCCTGTGGATATCGACGCCCACCGCTTGGTGATCAAGAGAAAAGCGTCACCGCAGAGGTCAACGGTGACGCTTTTCTCTTGATCACCGACGAGGGCCCGCGGCCGGCGAGCCGGCGGGTCAGGGGAGGGTGGTCAGGGGAGGAGGGGGTGACGGGTCACGTTTTCCTCGCGGCCCGGGCCCACGCCCACCACGCTGACGCGGGTGCCGCAGAGCTCCTCGATGCGCGCGATGTAGCGGCGCGCGTTCTCCGGCAGCTCGTCCTCCGTCCGCGCCTTGGTGATGTCCTCCCACCAGCCGTCGTGCTCCTCGTAGATCGGCGTGGCGTGGTGGAAGTCGGTCTGCGTCATCGGCATGTCGTCGAACCGCTCGCCGTTGATCTCGTAGCCGACGCAGAGCGGGACCTTCGGCAGGCCGGTGAGCACGTCCAGCTTGGTGATGACCAGGTCGGTGACGCCGTTGAGGCGGCACGCGTACCGGGCGACGACGGCGTCGAACCAGCCGCAGCGGCGCTCCCGGCCGGTGGTCGTGCCGTACTCGTGGCCGACCTTGCGCAGGTGCTGGCCGTTGTCGTCGAACAGCTCCGTCGGGAACGGGCCGGACCCGACGCGGGTCGTGTACGCCTTGCTCACCGCGATGACCTTGTTGATCGCGGTCGGCGGGATGCCCGCGCCCACGCACGCCCCGCCCGCCGTCGGGTTCGACGAGGTCACGAAGGGGTACGTGCCGTGGTCCATGTCGAGCATGGTGGCCTGGGCGCCCTCCAGCAGCACCGTCTCGCCCCGGTCCAGGGCGTCCCAGAGCATCACCCGGGTCTCGGCGATGTACGGCTTGAGCCGCTCGGCGTAGGCCAGGTATTCCTCGACGGTCGCGTCGACGTCGATCGCCTTGCGGTTGTAGACCTTGAACAGGATCTGGTTCTTCTCGCGCAGGGCGAGCTCCAGCTTCTTGCGCAGGATGCCCGGGTCGAGCAGGTCCTGCAACCGGATGCCCATCCGGGCGACCTTGTCGCCGTACGCCGGGCCGATGCCCCGGCCGGTGGTGCCGATCCGGGCGCTGCCCAGGTAGCGCTCGACCACCCGGTCCAAGGCCCGGTGGTGCGGCATGATCAGGTGCGCGTCGCCGGAGATGCGCAGCCGGGAGACGTCCACGCCGCGCTCGGCGAGGCCGTCGATCTCGGTCAGCAGCACCTTCGGGTCGACCACCACGCCGTTGCCGATGATGATCATCGCGCTCGGCGAGAGCGCGCCCGACGGCATCAGGTGCAGCGCGTACTTCTGCCCGTCCGGGGTGATCACCGTGTGGCCGGCGTTGTTGCCGCCGGAGTAGCGCACGACGTAGTCGACCCGCTCACCCAGCAGGTCGGTAACCTTGCCCTTGCCCTCGTCGCCCCACTGAGCGCCGATGAGCACGATCGCTGGCATCTTCTCCGCCTCCAGAAGGCTCGGGTGCCAGGTGGCGACCGGTAAGCGAGCCCGGGGTGTCAGGCTAACAAGAGGTCACGGCGGGACCGGCAGGGGTTCGTCGACAGGCAGGAGGCTCCTTCGTGTACGACGTGGTGCTGCTCACCCTCGGCTCGGAGCGGGACGCTCCCGGCGGGGCCTGCGGCAGCGGCGGCGCCTGCTGCGGCGGCGAGGACGGCGCAACCGGTGACGCAGCGAGCGGCGGCGGGGCGACCCATGCCGGTGCGACCGGTGACGACGGTCACGCCCCGGCCGAGCAGCGGTGCGAGACCCCCCGGGTGCCGGTGCTGGCCTGCGCGGACGCCCTGACCGCCCGGGGCGCCCGGGTGGAGACGGTCACCGCCCGCTCGGACGCGGAGATCGACGACGTGCTCGCCCGGCTCGACGGCCCGCCCCGCCCCGACGGGCTCACCTGGCCCGACCCGGACTCGAAGACCCGGCTGGTCGTCGCCACGGCCAGCGACGGCCAGTTGCGCGCCGTCGTGCGCCGGCTCGTCCGGCGGTACGCCCCACCGCCCAGCCGCCGCCCGGCCGACCTGCCCGGCAACCGTACGGTGCCGGACCTGCCGCCGGTGGGCTTACTCCCGCTCGATCCGGCCCGGGCCGGCGGGCAGCGCGACCTGGCCGCGCAGCTCGGCCTGCCGCGCGACCCGGCGGCGGTGGCCGCCGCGGTGCTGGACGGCACCGTCCGGCGGCTGGACCTGCTGCGCAACGACGGCGGCTCGGTGACCCTGGACGGCGCGCTGATCGGCGCCGCCGACGACGCCGGCCGGCCGCTGCACTGGCGGGGGCGCGTCGAGGTGGACGACGCCGTGCTCTCGGCCGGCGACGATCCGCTGCTGGCCTGCGCGATCGGCAACGCGGCCGGGTACGCCCGGCTCGACGGGCTGCCGCTGCTCACCACCGGCGACCCGACGGACGGGCTGGTGGAAGTGGCGGTGGCCGTTCCCGTGGTGACCCGCTCGACGTTGGGTAGGAAACGGGTGCGGTTCGAGGTGCGCCGCGCGCGGGGGCGCGCGGTGGCCGTCGTGCCGCGTGACGAGCGGGTGCCGTACCTCGACGACGGGGTCGAGGGCGAGTTGAGCCGGAAGCGGTCCTGGTGGGTCGAGCCTGCGGCCTGGGCGGTCTACGCGGCCTGACCGGCGCACCCCCGGTCGGCCGTCGGCACCGTGGCACCGCCGGCGGAGACCGGCGCGCCGGGAACGCCGGCGGAGACCCGCGTCGATCCCGGCGGCTCGGCTCCGGGGCCTATCCTCGGCAGGAGGAATTGGGAGGAACCGCGTGGACGACAACGCCGACCGGGTCCACGTGCCCGGCCAGCAGCCGGTGCCGGAGCGGGACATCGAACCGCTCTGGCCGCCGGAAGCGACCGATCCCGGGCGGGGCGGCTCCGCTCCGGCATGGGCCATGACAGCCGCGGCGGGTCCCGTGCCGTACCAGGAGGACACCGAGCCGTCGTTCGTCGCCTCCGACGCCTACCCGTCGCTGGGAGCAACGCCGAGCACCTACGCGCCGTACCAGGTGGCCGGTCCGCAGGGCGAAGCGCCCGCGGCGACGGGCCCGGAGCAGGGCGGGCCGGGCCCCGACGCTTGGGCCGCGCACGGCGCGGACGGGCCCGACGCCTGGGCCACGCACGGCACGGGCGGTCCCGCCCCGGTCCCGGCGGAGACCGCCTGGGCGCCGCCCGCCATGGGCGGGGTGCCGGCTCCCCGGGCCGGACAGCCGGCGCCGGGTCCGGTCGACCTGCACCTGCCCTTCACCCTGGACCCGCAGGCGTCGCCCGGGCCGCTACCCGGCGAGGGGAACGGGTCGCCGGGCGACGCGGTGGCGTCGGAGCAGCCGACGGCTGCCGGGACCTTTCGGACCGCCGACGAGACGTCGGCCGCCGGGCCGGTCCCGGTGGCACCGGGCGTGACGGCGGTCGGGCCCGTGGCGGCACCGGCCGTGTCAGCGGCCGGGAACACGGGCGCGGGCAGCAACGGTACGGCCGGCGGCGCGGAGGGGCCGGGCGGTACCGACGCGGCGGACGGCTCGGGCGGGGCGGCTGCCACGGCGTCGCACGGCACGTCGAACGGCGGAGCGGCCGTCACGACCTCGCATGGCGAGACGGGCGGCACGGCCTCGCACGGTGGTGGGCGGGTGGCCGAGTCGCCGTGGGCGCTGCCGCCGCAGCGACCCGCAGCGGCGCGGGCGACCGAGGCGGCGGCCCGACCCGCACCGCCGCAGCCGGCCGAAACGGTCCCACGACCCGCACCGCCGCAGCCAGCCGTGGTGGCACCGGAGCCCGTCGACACGGCCACACGGCCCGGGCCGCCGCAGCCGGTCGACGGGGTGCCGCGCCCGGTCGAGGCAGCGCCACCGCAGCCACCCGGGCCGTTCCCGCCGGTGATGAACCCGCCCGGGCCGCTGGCCCCCACCCCGTACCCGCCGGCCGTCGCCGGGGCTGCGGCCGGGCCGGTCGACCCGTACGCGGGGGGCTATCCGGCCACGGCGGGCGAGGCAACGGCGGGATGGGGTCCCGGCCAGCAGCAACCGCCGCCCGCCCCGCCCCGCCCCGACGCGGCCCCGCCGGGCCCGAAGCATCCCGACCAGGGCCACCCCGAACAGGGTCACCCCGAACAGGGCCACCCGGTCGCGGGGCAACCCGGGCCCGGGCAGCCGGCCACGTCCGGGTGGTACCCACCGGGCTGGCCGCCGCAGCCCCCGTCTCCCGTGGCACAGCAGCCGGTGGCACCGGTGCCGCAGCCGCCGTACCGGCAGGCCGACGGGGTGACCCGGGTGCCGCCGGGGTACCCGGAACCGGCGTGGACGCCCGACACCGGGATCGCGCCGACCGCAGAGGACTTCGCCCGCCGCCGGCAGGTGCGCCCGGCCGACCCGGTGGCCACGATGGGCGTACGGGCCGTGGTGAACAAGACGGGGTTGATCAAGCTCCCGCCGGGGCGGCAGGAGCAGGAGATGCGCCGCGACATCGAGATGGTGCGTCGCAACTTCGGCGGGCTGCGCCAGGTGACCGTGGTCAACCCGAAGGGCGGCGCGGGCAAGACCGTGGCCATCCTGCTGCTCGCCATGACCTTCGGCCAGAAGCGCGGCGGGTACGTGTTGGCCTGGGACAACAACGAGACCCAGGGCACCCTGGGGATGCGCGCCCAGCAGGACTTCCACTCCCGCACGGTGCGGGACATGCTGCGCGACCTCGGCCAGTTCCAGGGCGCGCACGGGCGGGTCGGCGACCTGTCGCAGTACGTCCGCTCGCAGGGCGAGGGCATGTTCGACGTGCTCGCCTCGGACGAGTCGGCCACCGGCGGGGAGATGCTCACCGCGTCGGCGTTCGCCGAGATCCGGGAGGTGGTCAGCCGGTTCTACAAGCTGATCTTCGTGGACACCGGCAACAACGTCCGGGCGCAGAACTGGCAGGCCGCGATGGACGCCACCGACCAGCTCGTGGTGACCATGTCGGCCCGTAACGACTCGGCGGAGACGGCCGCCCGGATGCTCGACCACCTGGAGCAGAGCGGCCGGCACCGGCTGGTCCGGCAGGCGGTGACGGTGGTGTCGATGCCGCCCTCGCGCAAGGAGATCGACCTGCCCGCCATCCAGGAGCACTTCGCGGCCCGGACCAGGGCGGTGCTGCTCGCCCCGTACGAGCGGTTGATCGACACCGGCGAGCCGATCCGGTACGGGCAGCTCTCGTCGGCCACCCGCGACGCCTGGCTGAAGATCGCCGCATCGGTCGCCGAGGGGCTCTGACCGGCACCCGGCTCCGACCGGGGCGGGGCCCCGATCAGCGCGGCGGCCGGCCCGACGGGTGTCGGACCGGCCGCCGCACCTGCTCGGGAGGGGTCAGGCGCTGGCCAGGGCGTCCCCGGCGGCCGGGTCGCAGTCGCGCAGGAACTGGGCGCAGCGCGCGGCCTCGTCCGCCTCGCCGATCTCGCCGGCGGCCCGGGAGAGCACGTAGAGGCAGCGCAGGAAGCCCCGGTTCGGCGCGTGCGACCAGGGCACCGGGCCGTGGCCCTTCCAGCCGCTGCGGCGCAGCTGGTCGAGGCCCCGGTGGTATCCGGTCCGGGCGTAGGCGTACGCGGGGACGACCTGGCCGTCGGCCAGGGCCCGGCTCGCGAGCGCACCCCAGCCCGCACTGTAGGTCGGGAAGCGGGCCGCGACCTCGGCGTACGCCTCGTCGGTGCCGGCCTCCTTGGCGGCGGCCAGGGCGGTGTCGGCCTCGTCGTGGGCCGGCAGGAGGGTGGCCGGTGGCTCAGGCAACAGGTTCTGCATCGTCCCATTCAACCCGCTTCGCTCTGCGCCGCGCGAGGGGGTCCGCAGACCCGGCCACCTGAACGGTTGAGGCTTTCGTCACGCCTGTGGTCGTGGCACCGACCCTGCGGTCCACGATGGCCGGACCTGCGGTTCGCCCCGGCCGGACCTGCGGTTCCCGGGGCCGGACCTGCGGCCCATGCCGACGGGTGATGTTTTCCACTACAACTATTGGTCCGGAGCCTCCCCAGGACCCGGTTGGAGCAGGAGCCCGGTGGCCTCGCCGCCGGGCTCCTGTGCGTACAGATGGTTTGCGGGGTTGACCCGGGTGGGCAGGATGGCGTCGTGCCGACCCCACCTCCCGCGGACGTGCTCTCCCCGCACGACACCAGCGCCACCGAGATCGAGACCCGCAGCGCGTTCGAACAGCGGCTGGCCGGCGGAAGCCTGGCCGGGCTGACCGTGCAGGGCCTGCGCCTCGACGTCGACCCGGTCCCCGACCTGAGCGCGACGGAGGTGACGGGCACCCTCTTCGTCGGCTGCCGGTTCGCCTCCCGCGAGGTGGGCGCCGACCTGGTCCGGCGCGGCGCGAACGTGGTGCCGCCCTTCTCCGGGCTGCCGTACCCGACCCAGCCGTCGCACCTGTACACCCCGGAGGACCTGGCCGCCGGGTTCGCCGAGGGCGGCTTCGCCGGCATGTACGACACCCGGGTGTACGAGCACTTCCGGGCGCACGGCGGGGCGCTGCCGGAGGTGAAGGAGGCGCTCGGCCAGCGGCTGCACGACCACGGCGTGGACAACGCGCTGGTCGACGCCACCCGGGCCTGGCTGGCCACGCACGGGCCGCAGTCCGTGGTGGGCGTGATGGGCGGGCACGCGGTGCGCCGGGGCAGCGTGCCGTACCGGATGGCGGCGGTGCTGGGCTGGGAGCTGGCGCGGGCCGACCGGCTGGTGGTGACCGGCGGCGGGCCGGGCGTGATGGAGGCGGCGAACCTGGGCGCGTACCTGTCGACCCGGCCGGCCGGGGAGCTGACGGCGGCGATCGACCTGCTCGCGACCGCGCCGGACTTCACCGACCACGACCGGTACACGTCCGCCGCCCTGGAGGTCCGGGTGCGGTACGCCCCGGCGGTGCCCCGGCAGCGCGACCCGGACCTCAACCTGGATCTGGGCTGGGCGCGGGCCGGCGGGCTGGCCATCCCCACGTGGCTCTACGGGCACGAGCCGGCGAACCTGTTCGCGGGGCGGATCGCGAAGTACTTCTCGAACGCCATCCGGGAGGACACCATCCTGCGGCTGGCCCGGGGCGGGATCGTCTTCGCGCCCGGCCGGGCCGGCACGGTGCAGGAGGTGTTCCAGGCGGCGACGAAGACCTACTACGGCACGGACGGGGCGAGCGGCGCGTACGTCTTCCTCGACCGGGCGTACTGGACGACGGAGCTGCCGGTGGAGTCGCTGCTGCGCCCGCTGCTGGCCGCCTCGCCGTTCGGCGACCTGTCGGGCACGGTGCACCTCACCGACGACGTGCACGAGGCGGTCCGCGTCCTGACGGCGGGCTAGGTGCAAGGAAGGGCCCCTTGTCATCGCCCAGGCGACGACAAGGGGCCCTTCCTTGCAGCGGGGGTTACTTGAGCTTGGTGCCGGTGGAGCGCAGGTGCTCGCAGGCCTCGACGACGCGGGCGGCGAGCCCGGCCTCGGCGAGCTTGCCCCAGGTGCGCGGGTCGTACTGCTTCTTGTTGCCGACCTCGCCGTCGATCTTCAGCACGCCGTCGTAGTTGCGGAACATGTGGTCGGCGACGGGCCGGGTGAAGGCGTACTGGGTGTCGGTGTCGATGTTCATCTTCACCACGCCGTAGTCCAGCGCCTCGCGGATCTCGGACAGCAGCGAGCCGGAGCCGCCGTGGAAGACCAGGCTGAGCGGCTTCTCCTTGCCGTACTTGGCGGCGACGGCCTCCTGGATGTTGTTCAGGATCTCCGGCCGGAGCTTCACGTTGCCCGGCTTGTAGACGCCGTGCACGTTGCCGAAGGTCAGCGCCGCCATGTAGCGGCCCTTCTCGCCCAGGCCGAGCGCCTCGACCATGGCCAGGCCATCCTCGACGGTGGTGTAGAGCTTGTCGTTGATGGCGTTCTCGACGCCGTCCTCCTCGCCGCCGACGACGCCGACCTCGATCTCCAGGACGATCTTGGCCTCGGCGGCCCGGTCGAGCAGCTCGGCGGCGATCTCCAGGTTCTCCGCCACGGGCACGGCCGAGCCGTCCCACATGTGCGACTGGAACAGCGGCTCCTGGCCGGCGGCGACCCGCTCCTTGGAGATCTGCATCAGGGGCCGGACGAACTTGTCCAGCTTGTCCTTCGGGCAGTGGTCGGTGTGCAGCGCGACGTTGACCGGGTACTTCTTGGCGACCTCGTGCGCGTACGCGGCGAACGCCACCGCGCCGGTGACCATGTCCTTCACGGACGGACCCGACAGGTATTCCGCGCCGCCGGTGGAGACCTGGATGATGCCGTCGCTCTCCGCGTCGGCGAAGCCCTTGAGCGCCGCGTTCAGCGTCTGCGAGGACGTCACGTTGATCGCGGGGTACGCGTACCGGCCCGCCTTGGCGCGGTCCAGCATCTCCGCGTAGACCTCGGGGGAAGCGATGGGCATGTCGAACGCTCCTTACTTACCGCTGTCGGCCGTCACCGGCCGCTGTCTTCCGTGGGTGCGCCGGACCGCGCTGTCCTCCGCCGGAAGTATCCCGCAGGAGGTGGCCACGGACGAAACCGGCCCATGGCCGGCCGCCGCGCGGGCCGCCCGCAAGGCCCGGCGGCACCCGGTCGGAGCCTCACCGGTCCGCCAGGCTGTCCGGCACGGCGACGCTGATCAGCCAGGTCACCACCGCCATGACGATGGCCCCCCAGAAGGCGGGCCAGAAACCCTCCACCCGGAACGGCAGGTCCAGGTGCCGGGCGATCCAGTCGGTCAGCAGGAACAGCAGCGCGTTGACCACCAGCGCGAACAGCCCCAGGGTCAGCAGGTAGAAGACGCAGCCCACCACCTTGATCACCGGCTTGAGCACCGCGTTGACCACGCCGAAGATCAACGCCACCGCCACCAGGGTCAGCGCGGTGTTGCCGCCACTGCGGCCACCCACGTCGACGCCGGGCACGATCAGCGTGGTGATCCACAACGCGATCGCGGTGATCGCCAGCCGGATCAGGAAGCCCACGGCACCATCCTGGCACCGCCGGCCCGATCCGGAGGAGGGAATCCGCCGACTCCACCCCCGCCACCGAGCGGCAGCCCCGGCCAGCCCGTACGGTGTGGGTAGCTTTCCGCCGATTCAGGGAGGGACGATGGGTCAGCCCGACGAGGACTTCACCCCGAGCGACCACCTCGCGCCGGAGGAGCGGGACCCGGAGGCCCCGGCGGCCGACGCCGTGGAGCAGGCCGCCTCCACCGACCCGGCCGACAGCGAGGGCGAGCCGAGCCGGGGCCTGGAGGTCGGCGACTGGGACGCCATGGAGCAGGCCCGGATCGTCGCGGGCGACGAGGACGACTACCGCTGATCGGAGCCGACCCCGGGACGCCGGGGCCGCCGGACGTTGCGGCAGACCTGGTCAGCCGTTCGGCCCGTTCCGGGAAAGATCGACGGAACGGGTTGACCTGCCGCCTTAAGGAATCCTTAAGATCCACGGGCTCCACCTGCACCCTCACGGGGAGGAACCCTTCATGCTCAAGCATCCGACCCGGCGCTGGCTGGCCGGGCTCGGCGTCGCAGGCGCGCTCGTCGCCGCCTCCGCCAGCCCCGCCGTCGCCGCGCCCGCGGCCGACATCGAGCTCTATTTCCAGGACACCACCCTGGCGGCGGACTCGCCGGGCAAGTCGCAGGCCCTGCGGCTGTTCGCCGATCAGCCGGCCGTGCTCCCCGACGTCACGGTGCGGTACGACTACCGCTCGCTCGCCGGAAAGGTCACCCTGGCCGACGACGGGAACGCGCAGTGCACCGCCCCGGAGGCGGGCGTCCTGGTCTGCGCCGAGACCTTCGAGGTGCCCCTCGACGAGGTCTACGGCGGGCAGACCGAACCGGTGCTCATCGCGCCCACCGACAAGGCGAAGCTCGGCGACTCCGGCGAGCTGAAGATCAGCCTCCAGGTGGCCGGCAAGCAGCGCGGCAGCTACACGTCCCGGATCCGCATCGGCGAGGGCGTCGACCTGGCGGGCGGCCCGGACAGCAAGCTGAGCGCCGCGCCGGGCGGCTCGTTCGAGGCCCCGCTGACCGTGGTCAACGTCGGCGAGAAGGCCGTCGAGGGCGTGGTGGCGTTCTTCGACCTGGACTACTCGATCCGCACCAAGGAGCGGTTCAGCAACTGCCTCTACGTCGAGGACCACCTGCTCGCCTGCCAGTTCGACGAGGAGATCCCGGCCGGCGAGGGGCGCACCACGACGCTGAACTACCAGCTCGGCAAGGACACCTACGCGCCGGGCCGCCAGTACGGCAACGCCGAGTTCATGACGAACGCGGACTTCGAGGACCTGTTCGGGCTGCGCGAGGACGCGGGCGCCCGCGCCGCCGCGCGTGGCACCGGGTCCGCGAAGCTGACCCTGCGCGACGCCCCGCAGAAGCTGCGGGCGGCGGCCGCCCAGACCGACACCGACCGGGGCAACAACTACACCTCGTGGAACATCACGGTCACCGGCAAGAACGGCACCGACCTGGAGGCGATCGGCGACACGGTCGAGGGCGCGGCCGGCGCGGTGGTCACCGCGACCGTCGGCTTCCGCAACAACGGCCCGGCGACGCTCAACTACATCCGCGGCGACATGTCCGTCACCTACCTGGACGTCGACGTGCCGGCCGGCACCACCGCCGTCGAGGTTCCCGCCGAGTGCGCCCCGCGCAGCGGCAACGGCACCGACTGGGGCGACTTCGGCAAGCCGGGTGCCCGCGCGTACCGCTGCCTCGCCGACACGATCTCCGTGGCCGGCGAGACGTCGACCGGCGACTTCCGGCTGCGCATCGACAAGGTCGTGCCGAACGCCCAGGGCACGGTGCTGGTCAACGCGAAGTGCGAGTGTGAGGGCGGCTTCCGGGACGACCTCAAGCCGGCCAACGACCGCGCCCTGATCGTGGTCAACGCCGACAGCAGCGGCGGCGGGGGCGGCACGCTGCCGATCACCGGTGCCTCCACGGGGCTGATCGCCGGCATCGGCGGCCTCCTCCTGACGGCCGGCGTCGGCGGCTACCTGCTGGCCAAGCGCCGCCGCACCCACTTCGTCGCCTGACCGAGAAGCATCCCCAAGCACGGCACCACGAAGGGTTTCCGGGGAGCCCCCACCGCAACCAGCCACACAACGAAAAGCGGACGACGCAAGATCGAGGCCCCTGACACCATGGGGCCGTGCTGCTCACCCTCACCACGACGCACCGCCCCGCCACCGACCTCGGCTACCTGCTCGTCAAGCATCCGGACCGGATGCACTCCTTCGAGCTGCCCGTCGGCGCGGCGCACGTGCTCTACCCGGAGGCCGACGAGCAGCGCTGCACCGCCGCCCTGCTCGTTGACGTCGACCCGCTGCGACTGGCCGGCGGGCACGGCAGGGGCCGGGGCCACCGGCAGGCGGCCACCCCGGACACCTTCACCCTCGGCCAGTACGTCAACGACCGGCCGTACGCCGCGTCGAGCCTGCTGGCCTCGGCGCTGGCCAAGGTGTTCCGCTCGGCCCTGCGCGGCGAGTCCCGGGACCGCCCGGAGCTGGCCGCCGCGCCGATCCCGCTGGAGATCCGGGTCCCCGTGCTGCGCTGCCGGGGCGGCGGCGACCTGGCGGCCCGGGTGTTCGCCCCGCTGGGCTGGGCCGTGACGGCCACCCCGATCCCGCTCGACGAGGCGCACCCGCAGTGGGGCGACAGCCGGTACGTCGACCTGACGCTCACCGGCACGCTGCGGCTCGCCGACGCCCTCAACCACCTGTACGTGCTGCTGCCCGTCCTCGACGACGCGAAGCACTACTGGGTCGCCCCGGACGAGATCGACAAGCTGCTCCGGGCGGGCGCGGGCTGGCTCGCCGACCACCCGGAGCGGGCCACCATCACCCGCCGCTACCTGGCCCACCGCCGCGCCCTCGCGGGGGAGGCGATGGCCCGTCTCGCCGAGCAGCGGCTGGCCGAGGAGCCGCCCGCCGACAGCGTGGCCGAGGAGGAACGCGCGGAGGTCCCGCGCCAGCCGGCGCTGGCGCTGCGCCGCCGGGAGGCGGTGCTCGCCGCGCTCGCGGCGAGCGGGGCGACCCGGGTGCTGGACCTCGGCTGCGGTCCCGGCGCGCTGCTGTCCGCCCTGGTGGGCGACCGACGGTTCACGGAGGTCGTCGGCACGGACGTGTCCGCCCACGCGCTGACGCTGGCGGCCCGCCGGCTGCGGCTGGACCGGCTGCCGGAGCGGCAGCGGGACCGGATCCGGCTGTGGCAGTCCGCCCTGACCTACCGGGACGACCGGCTGCGCGGGTACGACGCGGCGGTCCTGATGGAGGTGATCGAGCACGTCGACCCGCCGCGCCTACCGGCGCTGGAGGACGCCGTGTTCGGCCACGCCCGGCCGGCGACGGTCGTGGTGACCACGCCGAACGTGGAGCACAACGTCCGCTACGAGGGGCTGGGCGCGGGCCGGTTCCGGCACGCCGACCACCGCTTCGAGTGGACCCGGGCCGAGTTCGCGGCCTGGGTGGACCGGGTCGCGGCGACGTACGGCTACGCGGCGCAGATCCGGGGCGTCGGCGACGACGACCCGGAGGTGGGTCCGCCCACCCAGCTCGCCGTGTTCCGCACCACCGGGACGACGACGACCGCCGAGCCGGGGACGACCGCCGAACCGACGACCACCGAGACGACGAAGGAGGCCGCCCGATGATCGAGATTCCCGAGCTGGCCCTGGTGGCGCTGGTCGGCGTCTCCGGCTCCGGCAAGTCCACCTTCGCCCGGCGGCACTTCGCGCCCAGCCAGGTGCTCTCCTCCGACGCCTTCCGGGGGATGGTCGCCGACGACGAGAACGACCAGTCGGCCTCCGCCGACGCGTTCGACGCCCTGCACCACGTGGCGGGGATCCGGCTGCGGCGGGGGCTGCTCACCGTCGTGGACGCCACCAACCTCCAGCCGCACGCCCGGGCCGGGCTGGTCCGGGTGGCCCGCGAGCACGACGTGCTGCCGGTGGCGATCGTGCTGGACGTGCCGGAGGCGGTGGCGTGGGAGCGCACGCAGGGGCGGGCCGACCGCACCCACGGCCGGCAGGTGCTGACCCGGATGCAGCGGGACCTGCGGCAGTCGTACGGGCGGCTGGCCCGGGAGGGCTTCCGGAAGGTGCACGTGCTGCGCGGCGTCGACGAGATCGACGCGGCGCAGATCCGCTACGAGAAGCTGTTCAACGACCGGCGGGAGCTGACCGGCCCGTTCGACATCGTCGGCGACGTCCACGGCTGCCGCGAGGAGCTGGAGGCGCTGCTGCTCCGGCTGGGCTACGTGCTGCGCCGCGACGACGCGGGCCGCCCGGTGGACGCGGTGCACCCGGCTGGTCGTACCCCTGTCTTCGTCGGTGACCTGGTGGACCGCGGCCCGGACTCCCCCGGGGTGCTCCGCCTGGTGATGGGCATGGTGGCGGCCGGCCACGCGATCTGCGTGCCGGGCAACCACGAGCAGAAGCTGCTGCGCAGGCTGCGCGGCCGGGACGTGCGGCTCACCCACGGCCTGGCCGAGACGATGGCCCAGCTCGACGCGGAGGACCCGGCGTTCGTGGCCGAGGTCGCGACGTTCGTGGACGGCCTGGTCAGCCACTTCGTGCTCGACGGCGGCCGGCTGGTCGTCGCGCACGCCGGGCTCAAGGAGGAATACCACGGCCGCGCGTCGGGCCGGGTCCGGTCGTTCGCGCTGTACGGGGAGACCACGGGCGAGACCGACGAGTACGGCCTGCCGGTGCGCTACCCGTGGGCACGCGACTACCGGGGCTCGGCCATGGTCGTGTACGGGCACACGCCCACCCCGGAGCCGGAGTGGGTGAACAACACGATCTGCGTCGACACCGGCTGCGTGTTCGGCGGGAAGCTGACGGCGCTGCGGTACCCGGAGAAGGAGTTGGTCTCCGTCCCGGCGGTCAAGGAGTGGTACGCCCCGGCCCGCCCGCTGGTCGCGCCCGCCCCGGCCCGCCCGGACGCGGTGCTGGACCTGCGCGACGTGACCGGGCGGCGGCACGTCGAGCACGCGTACGGGACGCTGACCGTGCCGGCGGAGAACGCCGCCGCCGCGCTGGAGGTGATGAGCCGGTTCGCCGTGGACCCGCGCTGGCTGACCTGGCTGCCGCCGACGATGGCGCCCTGCTCCACGGCCACGGCCGACGGGTTCCTGGAGCACCCGGCGCAGGCGTTCGCCGACTACCGGGCGGCCGGCGTCGACCGGGTGGTGTGCGAGGAGAAGCACATGGGCTCGCGGGCGGTGGTGCTGGTCTGCCGCGACCCCGACGGCGGCCCGTTCGGGCCGGGCGGCGGGGTGGTGCACACCCGCACGGGCCGACCGTTCTTCGGCCCGCCGCTGGACGGCGAGCTGCTGGGCCGGGTCCGGGCGGCGGTCGGCGTGGCGGGGCTCTGGGCGGAGCTGGACACCGACTGGCTGCTGCTCGACTGCGAGCTGCTGCCCTGGTCGGCGAAGGCGGGCGGGCTGATCCGCGAGCAGTACGCGAGCGTGGGCGCGGCGGGCCGCGCGGCCCTGCCGGCGGTGCTGGCCACCCTGGACGCGGCGGCCGGGCGGGGGCTGCCGGTGGGCGACCTGCGGGCGCGGATGGCGGCCCGCCGGGCGGACGTCGAGGCGTACTCGGCGGCGTACCGGGCGTACGTGGCGCCGACGGACGGGCTGGCCGGGGTGGCCCTCGCCCCGTTCGCGGTGCTCGCCTCCGCCGGGGCGAGCCACGTCGAGCGGGACCACGGCTGGCACCTGGACCTGGCCGACCGGCTGTGCGCCGCCGACCCGGGGTTCTTCACGGTCACCCGGCGGCGGGTCGTCGACCTGGCCGACGCCTCGGCCGAGGCGGACGCGACCGGCTGGTGGCTGGCGCTGACCGCCGCCGGCGGGGAGGGCATGGTCGTCAAGCCGTACGCGGGGCTGGCCTCCCGGTCGCCGAAGGGGTCGCTGCTCCAGCCGGGCATCAAGTGCCGGGGCCGGGAGTACCTGCGGATCATCTACGGTCCCGGGTACACCGAGCCGGAGCAGTTGGCCGCGCTGCGCCGCCGGTCGCTGGGGCGCAAGCGGGGGCTGGCCCTGCGCGAGCACGCGCTCGGGCTGGCGGCCCTGGCCGCGCTGGCGGACGGCGCTCCGCTGTGGCGTCGCCACGAGCTGGTCTTCGCCGTCCTGGCCTGCGAGTCGGAGCCGGTCGACCCGCGCCTGTGAGGCGGGACCGGGCTGGTCACCCCCGCCGGTGCGGGCGGCGGCCGGCCCGGTCCGGGGCGGCGCGGAGCGCGACCGGTTCCGGGTTCGGTACCCTGTGTGGCCGTGGACACAGCAGAGAAGGCACGGGCGGTCTCCGAGACCGTCGCCCTGAACCCGCTCGATCCGAAGGATCTACTCCAGACCTTCGGGCTGATCGGCGTCTGGGTGATCCTGTTCGCCGAGACCGGGCTGCTCGTCGGCTTCTTCTTCCCGGGCGACTCGCTGCTGTTCCTGGCCGGCGTCGCCGCCTCGCCGGTGGCGGACGCGATCTTCGGCGACGGCACCCGGCTCTCCCTGGTCGGGCTGCTGATCGGCGGCCCGATCTGCGCGATCGTCGGTGCGCAGCTCGGGCACTGGCTCGGCGCGCGGTACGGCCGGCGCATGTTCGAGCGCCCCAACTCGCGGCTGTTCAAGCGGGAGTACGTGGAGAAGGCCGAGCACTACTTCCGGAAGTTCGGCCCGGCCAAGGCCGTGGTGCTGGCCCGGTTCATCCCGATCGTCCGCACGTTCCTCAATCCGGTGGCCGGCGTGCTCGGCATGCCGGCGAAGCAGTTCTTCCTGTGGAACGTCGTCGGGGCGATCCTGTGGGTGGACGGCATCCTGCTGATCGGCTACCTGCTCGCCGAGCAGATCTACAACGCGATCGGCGACAAGATCGACCGGTACATCCTGCCGGTGGTCGCGCTGATCATCCTGATCTCGGTGCTGCCGATCTTCTTCGAGTTCCTCCGCGACCGGCGGGCCCGCAAGCGGGGCGAGGTCATGACGGTGATCGCCGCCGCCAGCGCGGCCGGTGCGGTGGAGGCCGTCCGGGACACGGTCGAGCACCACCACGACCACCACGGTCAGGCCCCGCACGGGCAGCAGCAGTTCCCGCAGCAGCCGCCGCAGGACGGCGGTCGGTGGCCGGAGCGCGGCGAGGGCCACTGACGGAGAAGGCGTACGTCGATGGCCGGTCCCGTTTCGACGGGACCGGCCATCGTTCAAGCCGCAATGAAGTAACGAGGCGACTGCCGGTTACCCGGGCAGGCGTCACCGTCCGGTGGTGGCGCCACCCCTTGCACGCCACCCGATGCCGTCCTGAGGCGGGACGGCCGGAACGGAGAACCTCGTCAGCGGGCCTTCTTGGTGGCCCGCTTACGCGGCGGGGTCAGCAGATCCGCGATCGTGGCGATCGCGGTCGGCACCAACCGGTAGTACGCCCAGACCCCGCGCTTCTCCCGCTCCAGCAAGCCGGCCTCGGTGAGGATACGCAGGTGGTGGCTGACCGTCGGCTGGGAGAGGCCGAGCGGCGCGGTCAGGTCGCACACGCACGCTTCGCCCTCGGGGGCCGACTGGATCAGGCTGAGCAGCCGCAGCCGGGCGGGGTCGGCAAGGGCCTTGAGGACCCCCGCCAGCCGCTCGGCGTCGGCGCGTTCGATCGGCTCGCCGGCAAGCGGCGAGATCTGAGGCATGGTCATTTCAGCCAACGCAGTTCCCACGTATTCCATCCTTCCACCAGCAGCATCGATCCGCCTGCATATCAGCAAGTCCGAATCGGCAAACTTTTAGGCCACAAGGCCGAGGTCAGCCAACGTATAGGCCGCCCGATACGGCAGTCCGGCGGCTTCCACCGCGTCGCCGGCGCCACGATCAACAATAACCGCCACACCCACTACTTCGGCTCCGGCCTCGCGCAGCGCCTCTACTGCGGTCAGCACGCTGCCACCGGTCGTCGACGTGTCCTCGACCGCCAGTACCCGTCGTCCGGCCACGTCCGGCCCCTCGATGCGGCGTTGCAGACCATGAGCCTTACCCGCCTTACGGACGACGAAAGCGTCGAGCGACCGGTCGGTCGCCGACGCGGCGTGCAACATGGAGAGCGCCACCGGATCGGCGCCCAGGGTCAGGCCACCGACGGCGTCGTACTCCCAGTCGGCGGTCAGGTCGAGCAGCACCCGACCGACCAACGGAGCGGCCTGGTGATGGAGCGTGACACGTCGCAGATCGACGTACCAGTCCGCCTCCCGACCGGAGGAGAGCACCACCCGCCCGTGGACCACAGCCAGGTCGATGATGAATTTACGCAGGTCGTCGTGGTCCCCCATGGCGATAGAGGGTACTGCGCAAGTCTGGGAGGTGTGTGTGGGGTCCACCCCGGTCAGCCCCACGGGCGACCGATGGTTGGCGATATTCGGCTACTCTGTGCGATCGATTCGCCGGGCCGGGTCGGCCGAACCGCCGAACGGGACGGTCCGCCGCCGCTGCGCCGCAGGTCAGCCGGGGCGACGGTCGTCGCGGCCCCGGGTGTCCCGGGCGAACCGGCGCAGCAGCCCCCGGGGGGCGTGCCGCACCGCCGCGACGGCCAGCTTGTAACGCCGTGACGGGACGCTGACCGTGCGACCTTTCCGCAGGTCACGCAGGGCTTCGTCGACGACCTGCTCGGCTGTCAGCCACATCAGGCGGGGCGTGCCGGACATGTCGATCCCGATCCGCTCGTGCGCGCCGGTGCGGGTGTAACCAGGGCAGAGGGCCATCACGCGTACTCCACGCGGGCGGGTCGCGAGGTCGACGGACTCGCTGAAGGCCGTCACCCACGCCTTGCTCGCCGGATACGTCGATCCCGGCATCACGGGACCGAAGCCGGCGACCGAAGAGACATTTATCACTGCCCCGTCGCCCCGCCGGATCATCGGGCCGACCGCCGCGCGGGTCAACCGCAGCACCGCGTGCACGTTCAGCCCCAGCAGGCGGGACTCATCGGCCATCGAGGACCGCAGGAACGGCTGGTTGAGGCTGATCCCGGCGTTGTTGACGAGCAGGTCCACCTGCTCGTCGCCGGCCAGCCGCCGTTCCACGTCGGCGCAGCCGTCGGCGGTGGACAGGTCCGCCGGGATCACCTCGACGGGGTGGCCGTACCGGCCCGTCAGCTCGGCGGCCTTCTCCGCCAGCCGGGCGGCGTCGCGTGCCACCAGCACCAGGGCCCAGCCGTCGGCGGCGAGGCGGCGGGCGAACTCCGCGCCGATGCCCGCCGTCGCCCCGGTGACCAGCGCACGGCGCATGGCGGGGACCTGCTCTGGCGTCACGGACGATCCTCAGCGGGGCGGATGGTGCGGGGTGGCGGTCGGTGCCGGCGCGGGGTGCCGCCGGCGGAACCAGGCGCTGGCGCTCGGCGAGACCAGCAACGCGGCTACCACAAGGTAACCGAGCGCCTGGCCGATCGAAAGCGCGGCGTTGGCCGCGAGCCAGAACTCCGGGTACGCGTCGCCGACGAGGCCCAGCAGCTCGGCGGCGGACCGGTCGGCGGCGGACAGCCGCAGCGGCACGGCCCGCTGGCCGACCAGCGCGGCCACCGCGCAGCAGCCGAACAGCGCGCCCAGCCCGCAGACCACCCAGGTCGCCACCCGGGCCCCGGGCCGGCCGGCGAGCAGCCCGGCCGCCAGGCCGACCAGCACGACGCCCACCAGCACCGTCACCACCGCCGAGGCGATCGTCGCGCCGCGCAGCAGGAGGACCGCGTCGTCGACCTCCGCCGCACCGGCCGAGGTGCCGGCCGCCGCCGACCGGAACCGCCCGACGGTGCCGCCGAGGACGAGCAGCGCGGCGACCGCCGAGGCCACGGCACCGGCGGCCATCAGCAGCAGCACCGCCGCCGCCAGCCCGACGGCCGCGGGGCGACGGGCCGGCACCTGATCGGGGTACGACACGACGAGTCCCTCCGGTAGGCGTCCGGTTGGAACCTACTCGGAGGGACCGTCGGTGTCGCCGTTATCCGGCGCGCCCCGCCCGGCTGGTCGCGGGCGGGGCGGCATCGATGCTCAGTCCGACGACGAGGAGGACGACGAGCCCGAGTCCGACGAACCGCCGGACGAGGAGCCGGAGTCCGACGAACCGCCGGACGACCAGCCCGAGTCCGACGAGCCGCTGGAGGGCGACGGCCCGGGGTCGCTGCCCTGCCCGGGCCCGGACGGGTCCGGCCGATCGGACGGGGACGGCCCCGGCTGGTCCGGGTAGGGCGACTGGTCCGGGGTGGACGAGCTGTGGGTCCCGTGCGGGTACGTCGGGTGGCCGGGCTGGTAGCCGGGGGCGGCCGGGTAACCCGGGGTCTGCGGGTAGCCGGGCTGCTGCGGGTACGCCGGGTAGGCGGCACCCGGGACCGGCGGCTCCCAGCCCTGCTTCGGCTTGCGGAAGAACTCGTTCGCCTTCGGCAGGGCCAGCAGGATCAGCGCGGCCAGCACGGCGAGCAGGCCCGCGACCCCGAGCAGCAGGCTGACCGGGGTGTACCAGGAGGGCAGCGCCGCGGTCAGGCTGCGCTCGATCTCCTCGGCGCTCGGCGCGTCCCCGCCGGCCGACGGCCCGCCCATCGAGCCGGCCGCGCCGTTGATCATGCTGCCGCCGACGCAGCAGAGCAGGATGCCGCCGAGCACCCAGGTGGTGATGCGGCTGCCGTTGCTGCCCCGGTTGTTGAAGATCGCCAGTACGACGAGGACCAGGGCGAGGACCAGCATCAGCACGGCGCTGCCGATGGCGAAGCCGACGACGAAGGTGCCCAGCCCCTCGGCCCCGCTCGCGGTGCCCGCGAACGCGTCCTCGAAGCCCTGCCGGAGCTTGCCGGCCACGGCGATCGTCGTGACGAGGTTGAGCAGCTGGAGCAGAGCGAAGAACATGAGCAGGTAACTGGAGATCGTCACGATGCCCGGACGGGCCCGCGACGGCGTGCTGTGGGTATCGACCATGACTTCTCCCTTCTAGATCACGACGTCACGGTATCGTCCGGAGTCCCGTGCCGCCCGTCGGCGAGCCGCCCCGGGCCGTCCCGGGGCAAGACGGGCCACCCGACTCGGCGCGGCGGGCGTCAGCCGGCCCGGGACAGCCGGCGGTGCTCGGCCGTCACCACGGCGAGCAGGAACAGGTCGAAGGCCAGCGCGGCGACCGCCCCGAACTGGTTGACGGTGAAGTTGAAGATCTGCCCGAACAGCAGGTCGACCAGGATCGCCAGCTTGAACAGCCGGAACGCGCCGATCCGGTCCCGCCGCAGCCGGACGGCCGCCGCGATGCTGAGCACCGCCGTGGCCAGCGCGGACGCCGAGACGCCGAGCACCGCGCCCCACTCCCGCTCCTCGTCCAGCGCCCCGGTGACGCCGTCGACCGCCACCCCGACCACGGTCAGCGCCGGCTCCACCACCAGGTAGAGCACCACGAAGCGGACCACCCACCGCTGGTCGGTCAGCCCGACGGCGACCCGGCGGACGCGGGCCAGCCACGGCTGCCAGAACCGGGGCGGCGGCGGTTCCCGGCGGGGCACCGCGTCGAGCAGCGCGGCCACGGCGGCCTCGGTCTCCGCGCCGGAGCCCCGGGCCAGCCGCAGCACCTGCGCCCGACGCCGGTCGGTGAGCCCGTCGATCAGGCCGCCGGCGACGGCGTCCAGGGCGTTCGCGGTCCGCTCCTCGGGGATCAGCCGGGTCCGCTCCCGGACCGCCTGCGTGATGACCACCAGCACCGCGAAGACGGCGTAGATGATGCCGGCGGCGGGGGCGTAGAAGTAGTCGGTGCGGGCCGTGACGAACTTGCCCACCTCGTCGATGAACAGGCCGAACCCGATCCCGCCGAGGATCGCGCCGGTCATCCTGGCCGCGCCGCCGAGGAAGACCAGTGCCACGCCGAGGCCGGCGGCCAGCAGCAGGCCGCCCCAGAGCACGTGCGCGATGTGCAGGCCGCCGCCGCCGAGCTGGGGATAGCCGGTGGCCCGCAGCAGCACCCGGGTCAGCAACACGGCGGCCACCCCGGACAGCACGAACGCCTGGAGGTACGCCGCCGCGGCCAGCGCCCGGGGCGGCATCCAGTGACGACGCGACGGTCCGCGCACCATGGTCCCGACGCTAGTAGCCGCGCCACTCGACGCGGGCGTACTCCAGCACCCTGGGCCGCAGCAGCGTGGAGGCGGGCACGTCGAGCCGGCCCCGGTCAGCGGGGAAGTTCGCGGCCGACGCCAGCGTGCCGGCGGTGAGGAAGCGCAGCCGGGGGGCGTCGGCGGGAAGCGCCAGCGCGGGCGGGGCGGCACCCGGGGCGGCGAGCACGAACCCCCAGTCGCCGAAGCTGGGCACGTCGACGTGGTACGGCACGGTGGCGAAGCCGGCCTCGCGCACCGACGCCTCGATCGACCAGTACGACCGGGGCGCGAAGTACGGCGAGCCGGACTGCACGACGAGCCGCCCGCCGTCGGCGAGCACCGCCCGGACCAGCGCGTAGAACTCGACGGTGTAGAGCTTGGCGGTGGCCGTCTCGTCGGGGTCGGGCAGGTCGGCGACGACCACGTCGAACCGTTCGGTGGCGGAGCGCAGCCAGCCGAACGCGTCGACGTTGACCACCCGCACCCGGGGGTCGGCGAACGCGTCGCCGTTCAGCTCGCGCAGCTGCGGCTCGCTGCGGGCCAGCGCCACCACGGCCGGGTCGAGGTCGACGACGGTCACCCGCCGCACGTCGGGGTAGCGCAGGATCTCCCGCACCGCGAGCCCGTCGCCGGCACCGAGCACCAGCACCTCGCCGCGCGGGCCGTTCAGCGCGGGGTGCACGAGCGCCTCGTGGTAGCGGTACTCGTCGATCGAGCTGAACTGGAGGTCGCCGTTGAGGAACAGCCGCAGGTCGGTGTCGGCGTGGCCGACCTCCCGCACCGAGCGGGTCAGCACGATCTCCTGGTAGCGGCTGCGCTCGGCGTGCACCACCGGGTCGCGGTAGAGCTGTTGGCGGGCGGTCACCTCGAAGTCGGCGGCGGTGACCCAGGCGTACCCCAGGCAGAGCGCGACCACGACGGAGCCGGCGCCGACGGCGACGCGCGCCCGGCGGCTCAGCTCCGCCCGGAACACGGTGCAGACCAGTGCCACGCCGGCCACCGCGTTCACCGCGCCGACCACGAGCGCGCCCTTGAGCTGCCCGAAGACCGGGATCAGCAGGAACGGGAAGGCCAGCCCGCCGAGCAGCGCGCCGACGTAGTCGGCGGCGAACAGGTCGGCCACGGCGCTGCCGGCGGACTGCTCGCGGATGCGTTGCAGCATGACCATCAGCAGCGGGATCTCCGCGCCGATGAGCAGCCCGAGCACGAACGCGGTGCCGACCAGCGCCGGGCCGTACAGGTCGAGCCAGGCGAACGCGGCGTAGAGGCCGAGCACCGACAGCCCGCCGAGCAGGGCGAGGACCAGCTCGACCACGGCGAACGCGGCGGCGGCCCGGGACTGCAACGGCTTCGCGGCGAGCGCGCCGACGCCCATCGCGAAGACCATCACGCCGAGCACGATCGACGCCTGACCGACGGCGTCGCCGATCAGGTAGCTGCCGAGCGCGACCAGGGCCAGCTCGTAGACCAGGCCGCAGGCGGCGCAGACGAAGACCGCGACCAGCACCGCCGAGCGGGCCAGCCGCCAGCGCGGCCGGGCGGCGGCGGGGGCCTCGCCGTCGACCGCCGCCGGCGTCTCGGTGGTCACGCCTTCCCCGGGGTACGCCCGGCGGGCGCCGCCGCGCGCTGCCGGCTGCGCTGCACGAACCCGACGGTGAACAGCAGCGCGGTGACCAGCAGCAGCCCGCCGGTGGCGAGCAGCCAGCCCCAGCGGTCCCGCCAGAAGTCGCTGCCGGCGTCGGGCAGTGGGGCGACGGCCGCGCCGGGCTGCGCGCTGGGGGCGGCGGCGGGCGACACCACGCCGGTCTCGGCGAGCAGCAGCGGCAGCGCCACGGCGGCCCGGCAGACCGCCCAGCCGGGGTCGTCGACGAACACGTCCTCCACGAGGCCGAAGCGGGCGAGGCCGGTCTCGACGGCGTACAGGTCGGCGCGGTCGATGTCGGGCGAGCCGGTCACGTCGATGGCCGCCGAGTCGCTGCTCTCGCTGCTCTCCGACGTGTAGCGGACGTCGGCGGTCACCTCGACCCAGCGCGGGCAGGCCGGGTCGTCGACCACGGGGACGCCGTCGCCGAGGTTGGAGCCGACGCTGACCGGGGTGGAGCCGTACCAGCTCTCCAGCCGCCAGCCGTAGCAGATGCCCTGGCTGGCGGCGGCCTGGGCGAGGATCGGCACGGTGTCGGCCCGCTCGTCGGCCGCCGGGGCGGGCACGGTCGTGCCGCCGGAGTCGCCGTTGACCACGCCGATGCCGATGCAGCCGCCGACGAGGACGACGGTCACCAGCGCGATGACCCAGCCGCTGGCGGTCGACGACTTCTTCGCCGCCGGCTGGCCGGGCCGCCCGCCGCCCGGGTGCTTGCCGGCGGCCATCAGCTGATCGCGGCGGCGATGATCGCGCCGGTGGCCAGGTGCACGACGGCGGACACCCACACGGCGGGGTGCGGCTCCGGGTCGACCAGCAGCTCACCGAGCCGCCCCGGGGTCACGGCGTCGAGCAGCAGGAACGCGGCGGCCATGATGACCAGGCCGACGATCCCGTACGCCGCCGCGCCGACCAGGCCGAGCACGAAGTCGTCCTCGCTGGCGACGATCGCGGCGACCACGATGGTGCCGACGCCGAGCAGGTTGGACGACAGCAGCAGGGCGGCGTTGCGGTTGCGCTCGGTCCAGATCAGCTCGTGCAGCTTGCCGGGGGTGGCCACGTCGACCAGCCCGTAGCCGACGCCCATCAGGACGACGCCGACCACGCCGTAGGCGAGGGTGACCAGCAGATCGGTGACGAGGTTCTGCAAGGGGGACACTCCAGGGTGAGGGGCGTTCGTCGGGCTACTTGCCGGCGCCGGGGCCGCCGCCCCGGACGGTGCTGCCGCGTCCCCAGCCCCAGTGCGACCCGACGGTCGAGTGGTAACGGGGGTAGGCGGTGGTCATGCGTTCGAGCAGGATCACCGAGCCGGCGGCGATCGGCAGGATCACCACCGAGTCGTCGTCGTAGCGCAGGTAGACGCCGCTGCCGTCGACGTACTGGTCGGCCGGCTGCCAGGCGTCGGTGACCTCCTTGGCGACCTGGCTGGGCGTCTTCGTCGAGGTGTACGCCACGGCCTGCCCGCCGATGTCGCGGCTGGCCGCCCGGTTGTACCGGTCCTGCACGTACCCGCGCGGGGAGAAGTTGCCGTAGAAGATCGCGAAGGCGGCGAGCAGCGCGCCGACCACGGCGACCGCCGCTCCCACCACGAACCAGCGTCGGTACGTCACAGCGCCACCTCCGTTCGCGACTGCGGGGCTCGCAGACCCGGCTCACTCCTCGCGCTCACAAGGGCCACCACCGTCTCGGTCAGGACCAGCTCGTTGGTCTGGGGGTACGCGTGCCAGGTGCGCCAGCCGACCGCACCGTCCGGCGGGTCGGTGCGCACGGCGAGGGCGGTCACCGCGTCGGCGTCGCCGGGGAACACCCCGACCAGCGCGTACGGGTCGCCGGCCAGCTCGGCGCGGAGCGCCGCGACCCGGGTGCTCAGCTCGGCACCGGCCGGGCGCAGCACGGTGGCGGTGAACCGGTAGCCGTTCGCCTCGTCCAGCCGGGTGGCGGGCAGTTCGGGCGGGCGGCCGGGCAGGCAGGCGACGGTCTCGGTCAGCTCGGTGCCGGCCGCGCGCAGCACCACCTGGTGGGACGCGCCGAGCAGCCGCAGCCGCAGCCGGATCCCGCCGGGCAGGTCGAGGTCGAGCACGTGCAGCGCGGGGCGTTCGCCGTCGCCGAGGGCGAGGCTGAGGTCGGCGGCGCTGGTGTCGACGTACGGGGCGTCGAGGGTGACCAGCACGGGTCAGCTCACCTTCCCCGGCCCGGACTGCGGGTAGATCATCACGTCGGAGCGGTGCAGCTCGTCGCCCCGGGCCACCTCCCAGGCGGCGTTGCCGTACGCCTCGAAGGAGAGCCGCAGCTTCCCCGGGCCCCGGTAGTCGTGGTAGCGCATCGCACCGGACGGGTCGAGGCCCGTGCTGCCGGTGGCGGTGAACCGCGCGTGCCCGGCCTCCTTGCTGACGTACCGGTGGCCGTCGAGGTCGATGCTCGGCACGCCCGGGGTGATGGTGAGCGCCGGATCGGTCGTCCAGAGCACCATGATCACGTCGGGGTCCTCCTCGACGGAGAGCCAGAGCTGGCCGCCGGCCGCGTCGTCGAGCAGGTGCTCCGACCAGGTCCAGCTGCCCTCCCTGAGCAGCACGGAGCCGCGCACCCCGTACGACGTGCCGCGGATCTCGACGATGTCGCCGGGGCTCAGCCGGCGCGGGTCGCCCCGCAGCGCGTCGGCGTCGCGGTCCCGGAACGGGTCCACCGGGCCGGGCCGCCCGCCCGTGCGCCTACGGGAACGTTGCATCGCCACCACGGCGATGACGACACCGGCCACCGCGATGAGGCAGCCCGCCGCCGTCACCAGATACGCCACCGAACCGTTCAACCCGATCGCCTCCCCCAGTCGCGTCGGCGGAGACGGTAACAACCCCGCGCACGTGGCGAAACCCGAGCGGAGTTGAGTAATGACTCAGTTACGAACCGCCCTCAGGCCGGTTGAGCTGCGTGTTCGCGTACTCGCCCAGCTTGGTCCGGCCCATGATGCAGCCGGCGAAGGTGACGAACTCGGCCTCGGAGCCGCGCAGCGCCTCCCAGGCGGCACGGGCGGCGGCCGGGTCGACCCGCCCCAGCAGGGTCGCCGCGTACGCCCGGCCGGCCGGCGAGCCGTGCGCCAGCAGCCAGTCGACCTTCCGCCGGGCCCGCTCCGGGTGCGCGTCGAGCTGCCGCTCGACCTCGAAGTACGCCTCGGTCTCCGGCAGCACCGTGCCGGCGAAGCCGACCCCGCCGAAGGCGAGGGTGTCGGTGCCCGCCAGCTCCCGCACGGCCGCGTCGAGCCGCTCGACCATCCCAACCCCCTTGAGTATGGAAGGGCCCCCTGTCGACGCAAAGCGTTGCACAGGGGGCCCCTATCGGCATCCGGGCCGGCGGGTCAGGCCGCGGCGACCGTCAGCCCGTCCTTGCCGTCGGCCAGGTCGACCTGGACCGTGTCGCCGTCGCGGATCGCGCCGGAGAGCAGCGCCCGGGCGAGCTGGTCGCCGATGGCCGACTGCACCAGCCGGCGCAGCGGGCGGGCACCGTAGATCGGGTCGTACCCGTGCTCGGCGAGCCACCCCCGGGCGGCCTCGCTGACGTCCAGCGTCAGCCGGCGGTCGGCGAGTCGCTTCCGCATCCGGTCGAGCTGGATGTCGACGATGGCCCGCAGGTCGTCGCCCAGCAGCGCGGCGAAGACCACGATGTCGTCGAGCCGGTTGAGGAACTCCGGCTTGAAGTGCGACCGGACCACCGCGAGGACGCCCTCCCGGCGCTGCTCCTCGGCCAGCGTCAGGTCGCTGATCACCGACGACCCGAGGTTGGAGGTGAGGATCAGGATCGCGTTGCGGAAGTCCACCGTGCGGCCCTGGCCGTCGGTGAGCCGGCCGTCGTCGAGCACCTGGAGCAGCACGTCGAAGACGTCCGGGTGGGCCTTCTCGACCTCGTCGAGCAGGATCACCGAGTACGGCCGGCGGCGCACCGCCTCGGTGAGCTGGCCGCCCTCCTCGTAGCCGACGTAGCCGGGCGGGGCACCGACGAGCCGGGCGACGGAGTGCTTCTCGCCGTACTCGCTCATGTCGATGCGGACCATGGCCCGCTCGTCGTCGAAGAGGAACTCGGCGAGCGCCTTGGCCAGCTCGGTCTTGCCGACGCCGGTCGGACCGAGGAAGAGGAAGCTGCCGGTGGGGCGGTCCGGGTCGGCGACGCCGGCCCGGGCGCGGCGCACCGCGTCGGAGACGGCCGAGACGGCCTCGGCCTGGCCGACCACGCGCGCGCCCAGCGACTCCTCCATCCGCAGCAGCTTGGCGGTCTCGCCTTCGAGGAGCCGGCCGGCGGGGATGCCCGTCCAGGAGGCGACCACGGCGGCGATGTCGTCCGCGCCGACCTCCTCCTTGAGCATCGCGCCGTCGGCCTGGAGCCGGGCCAGCTCCTCCTCGGCCTTGGCCAGGTCGGCCTTGAGGGCGGGGATGCGCCCGTAGCGCAGCTCGGCGGCCCGCTCCAGCTCGCCGTCGCGCTCGGCCCGCTCGGCCTCGCCGCCGAGCCGCTCCAGCTCCTCCTTGGCGGTGGAGAGCTTGGTGATGTGGCTCTTCTCCGTCTGCCAGCGCTCGGAGAGGGCGGTGAGCTGCTCGCGCTTGTCGGCCAGCTCCTTGCGCAGCCGGTCGAGGCGCTCGGCGGAGGCGGCGTCGGGCTCCTTGGCCAGCGCCATCTCCTCGATCTCCAGCCGGCGCACGGCCCGCTCGATCTCGTCGACCTCGACCGGCCGGGAGTCGATCTCCATGCGTAGCCGGGACGCGGACTCGTCGACCAGGTCGATCGCCTTGTCCGGCAGGAACCGGTCGGTGATGTAGCGGTCGGAGAGGGCGGCGGCGGCGACCAGCGCGGCGTCGGTGATGCGTACGCCGTGGTGCACCTCGTAGCGCTCCTTGAGCCCGCGCAGGATGCCGATGGTGTCCTCGATGGTCGGCTCGCCGACCAGCACCGGCTGGAAGCGGCGCTCCAGGGCCGGGTCCTTCTCGATGTGCTCGCGGTATTCGTCGAGGGTGGTCGCGCCGACCATCCGCAGCTCGCCGCGCGCGAGCATCGGCTTGAGCATGTTGCCGGCGTCCATCGAGCCCTCGCCCTTGCCCGCGCCGACGACGGTGTGCAGCTCGTCGAGGAAGGTGATGACCTGGCCGTTGGAGTTCTTGATCTCCTCCAGCACGGACTTGAGGCGCTCCTCGAACTGGCCCCGGTATTGCGCGCCGGCCACCATCGCGCCGAGGTCGAGCGAGACCAGCTTCTTGTCGCGCAGCGACTCGGGCACGTCGCCGGCCACGATCCGCTGGGCGAGGCCCTCGACGATCGCGGTCTTGCCGACGCCGGGCTCGCCGATCAGCACCGGGTTGTTCTTGGTACGCCGGGACAGCACCTGGATGACCCGGCGGATCTCGGAGTCCCGGCCGATCACGGGGTCGATCTTGCCGTCGCGGGCGCTGGCGGTCAGGTCGACGCCGTACTTGGCCAGGGCCTGGTAGGTCTGCTCCGGGTCGGCGGTGGTGACCCGGCGGTCCCCGCCCCGGACGGTCGGGAACGCGGCGACCAGGCTCTCCTCGGTCGCGCCGGCGTTGCGCAGCGCAGTGGCGACCGCGCCGCCCACCCGGGCCAGGCCGGCGAGCAGGTGCTCGGTCGAGGTGTACTCGTCGCCGAGCGGCCGGGCGATCTGCTCGGCGGCGCCGATGGCGTTGACGAACTCGCGGGCCAGCGTGGGCTCGGCGATGCTGGAACCCCGGGCGGCCGGCAGGGCGGCGACGGCGCGCTGGGCGGCCCGGCGCAGCTCGGCGGGGTCGGCCCCGGCGGCGCGCAGCAGGCCGGCGGCGGTCGACCCCTCGGTGTCCAGCAGCGACAGCAGCAGGTGCCAGGGCTCCACGGTGGCGTGACCGCGCTGGTTCGCCAGCGCGACGGCACCGGTGATGGTCTCGCGGCTCTTGGTGGTGAGACGTTCCGTGTTCATGGGCTCCCCCGGATCGGCGTGTCCACTAGGAAGGACACAACCAGAGTTGAGCCTATTCCGCTCAACCTTGCGGCTGTGACCTGCGTCACTCACGACTCCGGCCGGGCGGCGGGCGCGGGGCGGCGCGGCCGGTCAGGCCGGGGCCAGCACCACGCGCACCCAGCGGCGGTTGCCGACCGGCCCGGTGGCCAGCAGCACCTCGTCGGGGGCGCGGCCCACCAGCGTGCCGTCGGCCAGCAGGGTCAGGTGGTGCTTGGGGGCGACCGGCCAGTCGAGCCGTTCGTACCGGCCGTCGGCCACCACGCCTGCGCCGTCCGGGCCGTTGACGGCGAACCGGCCGGTGGTCAGCGGCACCACGGAATCCGCCCGCGCGGGATGCCCCGCGGCGGGCACCGCCACCCACCGGCCCAGGTACCGCCAGAGCGCCGGGAAGCCGCTCCGGTCCGGCGGCCAGCCGACCAGCCGCGCCTCACCGTCCGGCCCGACCATCGGCCGCAGCACCCCGACCTCGCCGTCGGGCACCGGCACCGGGGTCCGCTGCCAGGTGCTCCCCCGGTCCGTCGAGACCGCCGCGTACGGCTTCCCGCCGTCGACGCCGGCCACCACCAGCAGGCCGCGGGCCTCGACGACGCCGTGCGGCACCGGCACGGGCGGCTGGGCGGGCAGCGGCGTCGCGCGCAGTCCCGCCCAGCGGACCACCCGGCCGGCGCCCTCCTCGATCTGGAACCGGCCCTGGGCGGCCCGCCAGGCGACGGGCTCCTGCTCGCCCGTGGTGTGCGCGAACGTGCGCCCGCCGTCGGTGGAGGTGTACCGGCCGTGCGGCTCGGCGAGCAGCATCAGCACGCCCGGGGCGACGTAGAGCTGCTGATTCTCGGCGACCGGGCGGGGATGGGTGAGCCGCCGCCAGGACCGGCCGCCGTCGACCGTGGCGTAGAGCACCGCGGGGCAGCCCCGCTCCGCAGGGCAGCTGGAGAAGAGGGCGTACGCCTGCTCGGCGGTGACGAACTCGACGTACGGGTGGTCGTACCCCTTGCCGACCGGGACCCGGACGTCGCGCAACTCGACGGCGGGGGCCGGGGGCGACGGCGTCGGCTCGATCGCGGTCGGTCGGGGCGACGGCGCGGTGCGGTCCGGCGGCGGGCGACGGACGTCGCCGATCGAGCAGCCGGTCAGCAGGGGCGCGAGCAGCAGCGCGACCATTCTGCGGCCGAACCGACGAGTCATCGGCCTACCCCCCAACCGGTAGCCTGACGCCGTGCGAGTACGTGTCGAACAGACTGCCCTACCCGGGATCGGAATGCGTCACGACCTGTTGACGGAATCCGGACGCCGGCTCGGTGTGGTTTCCCACCGCAATGGCCGCCGCGACCTTGTCCTCTATGACCCCGATGATCCCGATTCCTGCCAGCACGACATACCGCTGACAGACGACGAGGCGGAGGCGCTTGCGGACATCCTCGGCGCGTCGCTGATGCTCGGCCAACTCTCCGGGCTGCGCGAGCAGGCGGCCGGGCTGCTCACCGAGCAGATCGCCATCCCCGCCGGCTCCAAGTACGTCCACCGGCGGCTCGGCGACACGAAGGCCCGCACCCGGACCAGCGCCTCGATCGTCGCGGTGCTGCGCCAGGGCGAGGTGATCGTCTCGCCCGACCCGGCCTTCCGCTTCGACGCCGGTGACGTGGTGGTCGTGGTCGGCACCCGCAAGGGGCTCGACGGCGTGACCGCCATCCTCGCCGACAGCGACCCGGACGGCTGAGGCGCGGATGCACGAGGAAACCACAATATTGCTCATCGAGGTCGGTGCGCTGCTGTTCCTGCTCGGGCTGCTGGGGCGGCTCGGGCGGCGGATCGGCCTCTCCCCCATTCCCCTCTACCTCCTCGCCGGGCTCGTCTTCGGCCACGGCGGCGTGCTGCCGCTGACCGCCAGCGAGGAGTTCTTCGCCGTCGGCGCGGAGATCGGCGTGATCCTGCTGCTGGTCATGCTCGGCCTGGAATACTCGGCGGGCGAACTGGTCGGCAACCTGCGCTCGGCGGCCCCCGCCGGCCTGATCGACGGCGTGTTCAACGCGCTGCCCGGCGCGGCCTTCGCCTTCCTGCTCGGCTGGGACTGGGTGGCCGCGATCGTGCTGGCCGGCATCACCTGGGTCTCCTCCTCCGGCGTGATCGCCAAGGTGCTGGCCGACCTGGGCCGGCTCGGTAACCGGGAGACCCCGGTGGTCCTGTCGGTGCTGGTCATCGAGGACCTGGCGATGGCGCTCTACCTGCCGCTGCTCACCGCCGTGCTGGCCGGCACCGGCCTGCTCGGCGGCGGCATCGCGCTCGGCGTCGCCGTCGGCACCGTCGTGCTGGTGCTGGTGGTGGCGATCCGGTACGGCCACCTGATCTCCTCCGCCCTGTCGGCGAAGGACCCGGAGGCGCTGCTGCTCGGCGTGCTCGGGCTCACCCTGCTGGTCGCCGGCATCGCGGCGAAGCTCCAGGTGTCGGCGGCGGTCGGCGCGTTCCTCGTCGGCATCGCGCTGTCCGGCCCCGTGGCGCACCACGCCACCGAGATGCTCTCCCCGCTGCGGGACCTGTTCGCCGCGGTGTTCTTCGTCTTCTTCGGCCTGGTCACCGACCCCCGGGACATCCCGCCCGTGCTGCTGCCGGCGCTCGCGCTGGCCGTGGTCACGATGGGGACGAAGACGCTGACCGGATACCTGGCCGCCCGACGGGTGGGGATCAAGGAACCCGGCCGATGGCGGGCCGGGCTGGCCCTGGTGCCGCGCGGCGAGTTCTCCATCGTCATCGCCGGGCTCGCCGTGGCCGCCGGCAGCGTCGAGCCGAAGCTGGCGGCGTTGGCCACCGCGTACGTGCTGATCACGGTGGTGACCGGGCCGATGCTGGCACGGCTGCCCGACTTCGCCTGGTTCAAGGTGTGGCTGCGCCAACGGGCCGTCGCCCAACGCGCCGAGCCGCTGGTCACCACCGACTGATTCGGCACTCAGTTTCGCCCGCCGGGGCGGGGTCGGCCGTACGGCCGGCCCCGCCCCGCGTCCATCGGATGCCGAATTGTGCTGGGAGCCCCTTCCCCCTGGTCGGCGGACCGGGTTACCGTTTCGCCCCAGCAGCAAGGGTCCGTGGGAGGCCGTCCGGTCGCCCTCGGGCGCGAGCGGAAGGTTGGCCGGTGAGCGTGCAGGACTCGACGTTCCACGGCTTCGCCAACCCCGTCGACCCGTCCCCGGCGGAGTTGCGGGCGTGGGCGTACCACCCCGACTCGGTGCCGTTGACGTCGATGCCGCCGGACTGGGACCTGCTGGTCTCCGGGGACCACCTGGTGCAGACCCTCTTCGAGTTGGCGATGGACCCGGCCTGCCCGGCCCGCCGGTTCGCGCTGCACTGCCTCTACATCTACGCCGCCGACGGCATCCGGACGAACTTCCGTGCCCACCCGAAGCGCCGCTTCCGCAAGCTGGTCGAGCAGTCGGAGCGGACCGGCGACGAGATGATGCGGACGTGGGCGCACAACAGCCGGGTGCTGCTGGCGCGCCCCCACCTGTTCGACTACCGGGACTGGTGCGAGGGCGGCCTGGTCCGCGAGAACCGCCGCATCGGCTGACGCCGCGGCCGCCTCAGGCGGCCGATCCGCCGTGCCCCTCGCCGCGCGTGCCCTGCCCGCCGCGCGCGTCCCGCGCACCCTGCCCGGAGCGCCGGTCGGCCTGCCCGGAGCCCTGGTCGGCCCGGCCCCGGTCGGCACCGTCGCCCCGGTCGGCGAACCGGCCCTCCCGGACCTTGTCCGTGAACCGACCCTCGGTGATCTTGTCGAACCGCTGCCGGGCGGACCTGGCGACCCGGTCGAGCCGCTCCTCCGCCTGCTGCGCCACCTTCTTGGCCTGTTCCGACATGGCTCCCCCTCGCCAGCGCGGTGGGCCCGGATCGTGCGGGCCGGCCTGATTCGCAGGTTAGTGGAGCCGGCCCGGCCCGCGCCGGGGTTCCGGGAAGCGGACCGGGCCGACGATGCTCCGGCGGGGTGAGCGACGGGTCAGCGGTCGCGCCGGGGACGCCAGACCACCAGGGCGGTGGAGGTGCGGTTGGTCGGCACCAGGTCGCTGCCCGGGAACCGGGCGAGGGACTCCAGCTCCGCCACCCGCCGGTACGCGGCGTCCAGCTCGGCCTCCAGCCGCGCGATCCGCTGCTGGGCCTGCTCCAGCAGGCGTTCCAGGCCGATGATCCGCTTGACCCCGGCGAGGTTGACCCCCTCGTCCTGGCTGAGCCGCTGCACCTCGCGCAGCAGCACCACGTCCCGGACGCTGTAGCGGCGCCCGCCGCCGGCTGCCCGGCCGGCCTGCACCAGGCCGAGCCGGTCGTACTGGCGCAGGGTCTGGGGGTGCATCCCCGCCATCCGCGCCGCGACCGAGATCATCAGCACCTTGGCCTCGTAGGCAGGGTCACCCGAGCCGACGTGCTCTCCCGCCATCGCCGCTCACCTCCGCACACACTCCAGCAGGCTCAACTGAACCGACGCACCCGGGCGTCGAGATGTTCCCGGGCGGCCGGCGGGGTCTGCTCGGCGAACGCCTCCAGCGCCGCCCGCGCCTCGTCGGACACCCCGGCCGGAACCACCACGTCGAGGGTGACCAGGAGGTCACCGGCCTTTCCGTCGCGGCGTACCACGCCCTTGCCCCGGGCGCGCAGCACCCGGCCGCTCGGCGTGCCCGGCGGGACCCGCAGGGTCACCGTGCCGTCGAGCGTGGGCACCCGCAGGTCCGTGCCGAGCACGGCCTCCGGGAAGGTGATCGGCACGGTCAGGGTCAGGTCGTCCCCGGTACGCCCGAACAACTCGTCCGGCCGCACCTTCACGTGTACGTACAGGTCGCCGGCCGGGCCGCCGCGCTCGCCCGGCTCGCCGCGCCCGTTCAGCCGGATCCGCTGGCCGTCGGCCACCCCGGCGGGGAAGCGAACGTTCAGCGTGCGGGTCTTGGTGACCCCGCCGGTGCCGTGGCACTCCGGGCACTTCTCCTCGACGACCGTCCCCACGCCCTGGCAGTTGCGGCACGGCTCGGAGAAGCTGAACGACCCCTGGTTGCGGTTGGTCACCCCGGCACCGTGGCAGACCTGGCAGGTCACCGGCGAGGTGCCCGGCTTCGCCCCGCTGCCGGCACACGTGTCGCAGATCCCCGGCGCGCGCAGGGTCAGCGGGAGGGTGACCCCGCGTACCGCGTCGCCGAAGTCGAGCGCCACCTCGGTCTCGATGTCCCGGCCCTTCGCCGGGCCGCGCGCGCGGGCCGGACCGCCGGCACCGCCGCCGCCGGAGAAGATCGAGCTGAACAGGTCCTGGAAGCCGGCCCCGCCGAAGCGTCGGTCACCGCCGCCCGCCGCGCCGCCGAACAGGTCGGACACGTCGAACGGCTGCCCGCCGGGGCCGCCCGGACCCCGGGCGTTGCGCCGGAACTGACCCGAGCCGAACAGCGAGCGCATCTCGTCGTACTCGCGGCGCTTGGCCTCGTCGCCGAGCACCGCGTACGCCTCGGAGACGGCCTTGAACCGCTCCTCGGCACCGGAGTCGCCCGGGTTGTGGTCCGGGTGCGACTCCCGGGCCAGTTTCCGGTACGACTTCTTGATCTCGTCCGAGGAGGCGGACTTCTGCACGCCCAGCGTGGCGTAGTAGTCCTTCTCGATCCAGTCCTTGGTACTCACCGGTCCACCCCCTTCCACGGGACGTACCCCGGACGTCCCGCCCGCCCGGTGCGGGCGGGCGGGACGACACGGGTCGGCACTACTCCGGGTCGGCGACCGCGACCATGGCCGGCCGCAGCAGCCGCTCGCCGAGCTGGTAGCCCCGGCGCATGACCTGCACGCAGGTCGGCTCGGTCACGTCGGCGGAGGTCTGATGGGCCACCGCCTCGTGCCGGGTCGGATCGAACGGGTCGCCCTGCTCGCCGAACGCCGACAGGCCGAACTTGCCCAGCGCGGTGGTGAGCTGCTCGGCGACCGTGCCGAACGGGCCCACCAGGTCGCCGTGCTCGCGGGCGCGGTCCAGGTCGTCGAGGATCGGCAGCAGTGCGGCGAGCACCGAACCGGTCGCCTGCTCCTGGACGAGGCTGCGGTCCCGGTCCACCCGCTTGCGGTAGTTGGCGTACTCCGCCGTCACCCGTTGCAGGTCGCGGGTCCGCTCGTCCAGCTCGGCCCGCAGCGCCTCCAGCTCGGCGCCGAGCGGGGCCGCGGCGGGCGGCGCGCCGCCCTCGACCGGCTGGGCCGGGGCGTCGACGACGGGCGGCCCGTCCACCGACGCGGCCTCGACCTCGATCTCGTCGACCACGATCTCGGCGTCCTCGACCAGGCCCTCCGCCGGGGTGTCCGCCCCGGCGTCGGCCGCGGCGGGCACCTCGGACTTACTGATCTTGCGATTGTCACGGATGACGACCCGCGGCTGCTCACCGGCGGACTGCCCGGCGGTCGCGGAGCCACCCGGCGTCGACCCGGACTCCACCGGGTCGGCGGCTCGTGGCTTCTCCGTCATGCGGCTACCTCATCCCTTGGCCGTCGATACGTGTCCGAGGCGGATCGTCACTTCTTGTCCTCGTCCACGATCTCCGCGTCGACCACGTCGTCGGCGCCGCCGGCCTTGGCGCCACCGGTCGCGCCGGCACCCGGGCCGGCCGCCCCCGGCTGCTCGCCCTGCTCGGCCTGCTGGGACGCGTAGAGCAGCGAGCCGGCCTGCTGGGAGACCTGCGCGAGCTTCTCGTGGGCCGCCTTGATCTTGTCGATGTCCTGGCCGCCGAGCGCGCCGCGCAGCTCGCCGAGCGCCTCGTTGAGCTGCTCCCGGTTCTCGCCCGGCAGCTTGTCGCCGCTCTCGGCGAGGAACTTCTCGGTCTGCCACTGGAGCGCCTCGGCGACGTTGCGGGTCTCCGCCTCCTCGCGGCGGCGCTTGTCGTCGTCGGCGTGCTCCTCGGCGTCGCGGCGCATCCGCTCGATGTCTTCCTTCGGCAGCGAGGAGCCGCCGGTGATCGTCATCTTCTGCTCCTTGCCGGTGCCCAGGTCCTTCGCGTGCACGTTCACGATGCCGTTGGCGTCGATGTCGAACGTGACCTCGATCTGCGGCACGCCGCGCGGCGCGGGCGGGAGGCCGGTCAGCTCGAAGGTGCCGAGCTTCTTGTTGTAGGCCGCGATCTCCCGCTCGCCCTGGAACACCTGGATCAGCACCGACGGCTGGTTGTCGTCGGCCGTGGTGAAGACCTCGGAGCGCTTGGTCGGGATGGTGGTGTTGCGCTCGATGAGCTTGGTGAAGATGCCGCCCTTGGTCTCGATGCCCAGGCTCAGCGGGGTCACGTCGAGCAGCAGGACGTCCTTGACCTCGCCCTTGAGCACGCCGGCCTGCAGGGCCGCGCCGACGGCGACGACCTCGTCGGGGTTGACGCCCTTGTTCGGGTCACGGCCGGTGAGCTGCTTGACCAGGTCGGTGACGGCCGGCATCCGGGTGGAGCCGCCGACGAGGATGACGTGGTCGACGTCGGCGACCTTGATCCCGGCGTCCTTGACGGCCTGCTCGAACGGGCCCTTGCAGCGGTCCAGCAGGTCCTGCGTCATCCGCTGGAACTCGGCGCGGCTGAGCGTCACGTCCAGGTGCAGCGGGCCGGCGGAACCGGCCGTGATGTACGGCAGGTTGATGTTGGTGGTGGTGGCCGCCGACAGCTCGATCTTGGCCTTCTCGGCCGCCTCGCGCAGCCGCTGGAGGGCCATCTTGTCCTGGGCCAGGTCGATGCCGTGCTCGCCCCGGAAGGTCTTCACCAGGTGGTCGATGATCCGCTGGTCCCAGTCGTCGCCGCCGAGCTGGTTGTCGCCGCTGGTCGACTTGACCTCGACGACGCCCTCGGCCAGCTCCAGCAGCGACACGTCGAAGGTGCCGCCGCCGAGGTCGAAGACCAGGACGGTCTGCTCCTTGGAGCCCTTGTCCAGCCCGTACGCCAGGGCCGCCGCGGTCGGCTCGTTCACGATCCGCAGCACGTTGAAGCCGGCGATCTCGCCGGCCTCCTTGGTGGCCTGACGCTGGCCGTCGTTGAAGTAGGCCGGGACGGTGATCACCGCGTCGGTGATCTGCTCGCCCAGGTACGCCTCGGCGTCCCGCTTGAGCTTCATCAGCGTCCGGGCCGAGATCTCCTGCGGGGTGTACTTCTTGCCGTCGATGTCGACGGTCCAGTTGGTGCCGATCTCCCGCTTGACCGACCGGATGGTCCGGTCCGGGTTCGTCACCGCCTGGCGCTTGGCGACCTCGCCGACGAGGACCTCCCCGTTGCGGGCGAACGCGACGATCGACGGGGTCGTCCGCGAGCCCTCAGCGTTCGCGATAACGGTGGGCTCACCGCCCTCGAGAACGCTGACGCAGGAGTTCGTCGTGCCGAGGTCGATACCGACCGCACGTGCCATCTTCGCTTCCTCGCTTCTTACGTTGGAGGCTTCTCGCGTCGGAGCAGGTGGCGGGGGTTGTCCCGCCGCTCGCTCGCCACAAGTTGAGTGAACTTGACTCAATAGTGCCACGCGTACGGCGATCGTCAAGTCGAGTTGAGCCGACCCGACGCAACCTCGCGTTCGGGGGAGCCCGGTTGTCTTACCTTGCGTTGGTCGGGCACGCTTTAGCGGTGACGACGCACGGCGATCCCGCCATCGGAACCGGTTCGCCCGCCGTCGCCGCCCGTACCGGCACGGGGGATGCCGGGGAGGACCCGTCCGGCCCTTCCGGGGACGGCCTGCCCGCCGCGCTCACCGCCCTGCGGGCCGCGATCGGCGCGGCCCGGTTTCCGCTCGCCCTGCCCTCGGCCGAGGCCGCCCGACAGATCGGCGCGAGCCTCACCGCGCAGCTCGACGACTATCTCCTGCCCCGGCTCGCCCGGCTCGACGCGCCGCTGCTCGTGGTCGTCGGCGGCTCCACCGGGGCCGGCAAGTCGACGCTCGTCAACAGCCTCGTCCAGGCCCGGGTCAGCGCTGCCGGGGTGCTCCGGCCGACCACCCGCTCGCCGGTGCTCGTCTGCAACCCCGCCGACTCCGGCTGGTTCCGCCAGGGCGAGCTGCTGCCCGGCCTCACCCGCACCAACGAGCCGAGCGAGGATCCGGGCACCCTCCAGCTCGTCACCGCCCCGGCGCTCCCCGCCGGGCTGGCCTTCCTCGACGCCCCCGACATCGACTCCGTGGTCGACGCCAACCGCGCGCTCGCCGGCCAGCTCCTCGCCGCCGCCGACCTCTGGCTCTTCGTCACCACCGCCGCCCGCTACGCCGACGCGGTCCCCTGGGAGCTGCTGCACACCGCCCGGGCCCGGGGGGTGGTGATCGCCATGGTGCTCGACCGGGTCCCGGCGGAGGCCACCGACGAGGTCGCCGCCCACCTGGCCGAGATGCTCGCCGAGCAGGGCCTCGGCGCGGCACCCCTGTTCGTCCTCCCGGAGACCTGGGTCGACGGCCAGGGCCTGCTGCCCGACAAGGTCACCGACCCGTTGGCAAGCTGGTTCTCCCGGCTCGCCGCCGACGCCGGGGCGCGCGCCGCCGTCGTCCGGCAGACCCTCGACGGCGCGCTGGCCGCGCTGGTCCCGGCCGTCGCGGGCCTGGCCGACGCCGCCGACGAGCAGGGGGCCGCCGCCGACGCCCTCGACGACCGGGTCGTCGCCGCCTACCAGGGGGCCGAACGCGTCGTGGAGCAGGGGCTGCGCGACGGCCGGCTGCTGCGCGGCGAGGTGCTCGCCCGCTGGCAGGAGTTCGTCGGCACCGGCGAGTTCTTCCGCACCCTGGAGGCGCGGATCGGCCGGCTGCGGGACCGGCTCCTGGCGGCGGTGACCGGCCGGCCCGCCCCCGCCACCGAGCTGCGCGACGCCATCGAGTCGCAGCTCGTCACGCTGCTGCGCGGGGTCGCCGCCGAGGCGGCCGAGAACGCCTACACCGGGTGGCGGGCACACCCCGCCGGGGCGGCCCTGCTCGACCCGCCGCTCGCCCACCCGGGCACCGACTTCCCCGACCGCGCCGAACGCCTGGTCCGCGACTGGCAGCGCGGGGTGCTGGAGCTGGTCCGGTCCGAGGGCGCCGACCGGCGGTTCGTCGCCCGCACCGCCGCGTACGCGGTCAACGCCACCGGGCTGGCCGTGATGATCGCCGTGTTCGCCTCGACCGCGTTCATCCCGACCGGGCTGGAGGTCGCCACGGGGGCCGGCACCACGGTCGCCGGGCAGGCCGTACTCCAGGCGATCTTCGGCGACCAGGCCGTGCGTACGCTGGCCGCGAAGGCCCGGGGCGACCTGCTCGCGCGGGTCCGCGAGCTGCTCGACGCCGAAGCCACCCGGTTCCTGTCCCGCACCGCGACCGCCCGGCCGGCGGCGGACGCCGGAGAAGCCCTGCGGACGGCGGCCGAGCGGGTCGAGCAGGCCCGGCACCGCAGCGGCCTCGTGGCGGCCGGCGCGGCGGCCCTGCCCCCGGCTCTGGCCCCGGAAGGCGGAGCGCGGTGACCCCGAACCTCGTCGGCCGGGTGCGCGAGGCGCTGCGCGGCGACCAGCAGGTCGACCCGGACGCGCTGATCGCCCGCCTCGCGGCCGTCCGGCGGTTCCTCGAAGCGGCCGACGGCCAGCTCCCGGACACCCAGCTCGTGCCCGCGCACACCCTCGTCGAACGGGCCGGCACACGGCTCGCGCTCTCCCGCGACCACACCGTCGTCGCCCTCGCCGGTGCCACCGGCAGCGGCAAGTCGAGCCTGTTCAACGCGCTCGCCCGGTTCGAGTTGTCCCCGGTCGGGGTGCGCCGCCCCACCACCGGCGTGGCGCACGCCTGCGTCTGGGGCCCGCTCGACGGCGCGACCCGGCTGCTCGACTGGACCGGCGTGCTGCCCCGGCACCGGTTCGTCCGGGAGAGCGCGCTCGACGGCGACGACGAGTCGGCCCTGCACGGGCTCGTCCTGCTCGACCTGCCCGACTTCGACTCGGTGCAGCGGTCGCACCGGCTGGAGGTCGACCGGCTGCTCGGCCTGGTCGACCTGGTGATCTGGGTCGTCGACCCGCAGAAGTACGCCGACCGGGTGGTCCACACCAGCTACCTGCGCGAGTTCCACCGGCACCGGGACGTGACGCTGGTCGTGCTCAACCAGGCCGACCGGCTCCCCCCGGCCGAGCTGCCCCGCGTCCTGGCCGACCTGCGCCGGCTCCTCGACGCCGACGAGCTGGGCGGGGTGCCGCTGCTGGCCACCACCGCCGTCGACCCGAACGGGATCACCGAGCTGCGGGCGACGCTGGAGCGCACCGTCGCCGAGCGGCAGGCCGCCCTGCGCCGCCTCGCCGGCGACGTCGACACGGTCGTCGCCGGGCTGGAGGAACTGGTCGCCGCCGAACCCCCGACCGGCGGGCCGGACACCGGGCCCTCCTCGGGGCTGACCCGGGCGCTGGCCGGCGCGGCCGGAGTGCCGGCGGTGGCGGAGGCGGTCGAGGGGGCCTACCGGCACCGGGCCGCCGCGAGCACCGGCTGGCCGCTGGTGCGCGGCTGGCGGCGGCTGCGTCCCGACCCGCTACGCCGACTGCACCTGCCCGGCCCGCCCACCGGCGGCGGCGACGCCGTCGACCCGGCGGAGAGCCCGGTCGCCGCGACCTCCGTACCCGATCCGAGCGCAGCGCAGCGCTCGGCGCTGGGGCTGGCCGTGCGGGCGGTGGCCGACCGCGCCGGCACCGACCTGCCCGACCCGTGGGCGACCGCCGTGACCACAGCCGCCCGGTCCCGGCTCGGCGACCTCCCGGACGCCCTGGACCGCGCGGTGGCGCAGACCGACCTCGGGCTGGACCGCCGGCCCGCCTGGTGGCGGATCGTCGGCGGGATGCAGTGGCTGGTCACCCTCGCGGCCGTGGCCGGCCTCGGCTGGCTCGCGCTCGGCTACGCGCTGCGCGCGCTCGGCCTGCCCGCCCTGGACTATCCGCGGGTCGGCGAGGCACCGCTGCCCACCGTGCTGCTGCTCGGCGGCCTGCTCGCCGGGCTGCTGGTGGCCGCGTCGACCAGGCCCGTGGTGCGGTGGGCTGCCCGCCGGGCGCGCGGCCGGGCCGAGAAGCGGCTCACCCTCGCCGTCGGCGCGGTCGGGCAGGAGCACGTGGTGGAGCCGGTGCGGGCGGTGCTGGCCCGCCACGGGCAGGCATGGCAGGCGCTGCGGGACGCCGCCCGCCGCTGACGACCGGCGTCTTTCTTCGCTGTTCGGGGACCGTCGGCGGGCGTAGGGTCGACGCATGGCCACGCCTCAGACCCCCTACGACGCGGTGCTGCACGCCGCACGCGACGTGACCAGGCTCGACACCGCCCTCGATGCCGAGATGCTCGGCGCGGCGCTGCTCGGCAGCGTCTACTCGGTCGCGGAGACCGACCGGGAGGCGGCCGTCCGGGAGTTCGTCACGGGCTTCCTCGCCGCCACCTCCCGCCGCCGCACGGCTGCGGCGAGGACCATCCGCTCCGTCTTCGCCGCCCTGGTGCCCGACGCCGAGGGCGCGGCGAAGGTCAACCCCGGCACCCAGGCCCCGGCCTGGTCCGCGCACCTCGGGCGGGTGCACCTCACCGGCACCTGGAGCTACGGCGACGTGTACGGCGACCAGACCTCCTACCTGGCCACGTTCGCCTACGACGACGCGGCCGGCGGCCCTGAGCACGCGCTGGTGGCCCTGGTCGACCACAACATCGGCATCACCAAGGACGTCTTCGTGGGCGGCCCGGCGGGACGCATCGTCGAGCAGGTCCGGGAGATGGTCGACGGCGACGAGCTGACGTGGTTCCGGGAGGAGGATCCGGCCCGGATGCACGGCGAGGTCGGCCGGCACCTGGCCGTCACCGACGACCTGGGCGAGCTGCCCGCCGAAGGGTCCCTCGCCACCGACCGGGCGCTGGCCGGCGCCCGGCTGGCGCTGCTGCCCCCGCCGGCCGCCGGGGCCACCCGGGACGCCGAGCCCCTCTCCGGCGACCAGCGCACGGAGCTGGTCCGGGCGTTCCTCGCCTCGCCCGAGGCCGCCCGCTACGACCTCGACCCGTCCGACGACGCGGGGCTGGCCTCGCTGCACTTCTGCCTCAGCCTGCTGCTCGACCACGCGGCGAGCTTCCCCGACGCCGACGCGCTGCGCTGGAGCCCCACGGTCGCCGAGCTGTTCCTGCTCGACTGGGTGCACCGGCGGGCCGTGCTCGACATGGACGACGCCGCGATGCTGCCCCGGGTGCTGCGCGGCTGGGCGGCCTACGCGGCCCGGCGCAAGGGGCTGCCGCAGGCGGCGGCGGAGCGCACCGACACGGCCGTCGAGGAGATGATCCCCGAGTTCGCCCGCCTCTACTCCACCGGCGAGCGCCGCAGCCCCGCCACGGCGGCGGTGGCCCAGCTGATGGCCGACGGGGTGGACCCGGACGACCCGGCCGCCCTCGACGCCTGGATCGAGGCGAACCGGCACCGGCTCGCCGACGACGGGGCCTGACCGCACGCGGCCGGGCGCCCTCCACTGGACCCGGTCCGCTCGGGCCTCGCCCGGTGGGCGGGCCGGGCCGGCGCGCGCTCGGCCCGGCACAGCGGAGGCTCGGGCTGACCGGCGGGCGCTCGGCCGGTTGGTCCTGGGCGCTCGGCGGGCGCTCAGCCGGGCTGGCGGGCGGTCGGACAGCGGGCGCTCGGCCGGTCAGCTCGGGGCGCTCGCAGCGTGGGCGGGCCCGGCCGGGTCGCCGGGCGGGCCGCTCACGTCAGCGCGCCGTAGACGGCTCCGGCCACCAGCCCGCCGACCGTCCCGCCGACCAGCACCTGGGGCAGGGTGTGGGCCCGCAACCGCACCCGCGACCAGCCGACCAGCACCGGCACGGGCACGGCGGCCAACAGCGGGGGGCCGAAGGTGAGCACCAGCACCACCACCGCGCCGGCAGCCACGGCCGTGTGGATCGACATCTTCCACCAGTGGCTCACGGTCACCGCCACCACGAGCCCCACCACGCCGGCCGCTACCAGCGCCAGCAGCGGGCGGGGGGCACCGAACGCGGCGAGCAGGGCCCAGCCGACCGCCGCCGAGGCGAGTCCGAAGAGCAGCGGCGTCCGGCGCTGTTCCCGCACACCGACGTGGTGGTCGGTGAGTCGCCCGCGGCGTACCCCGCCGACGATGTACGCGAAGGGAATCCCGCTGGCGAAGACGGTGGCAAGCAGCCCCCAGGCCAGCCCGTGCGCGCCCCCGTTCCCGCCGAACCAGCCGACCAGCATGGTCAACACGGTCACCAGGACGGCGGGCGCGGTCAGCTCGGTGACCAGGCGGGCGGCGCGCAGCCCCGGGCCGGGCGTGACAGGGAGGCGCTCCTGTCCCGTCGGGGGGCGATCCGGTCTGCTCAGCCCTGTCGCTCCCCGCCGTGCGGCCCCGGCCGCCGCCCGCCGGCCTGCGGCCTCGGCCGCCACTCGCCACCGTGCGGCCCTGGTTGCCACTCGCCGACCTGCCGCCTCGGCCGCCGCTCGCCGCCGTGTGGCCTGGGCCGGGAGTCCGGGCCATGGTCACGCTCGATCCGGGAAGTAGTGGCATCGGTCGCGCCACGAGGCCACTGCTTCCCGGATCGAGCGTGATCTTGACGAGTGCCGGGTTGGCCGGCGGTGACCGGCCTCACCGGATGGCGGGTGCGCGGTCGTCGCCCACGGCGGGCCCGACGGGAGAACCGGTGGTGGGCCGGGGCGGTACGGCCGGAGTCTGCGGCGTCGGGCTGGGGTGGCTGGTCGTGGTGGCCGCCGGGCGGCGGTGTGTGGGCGGGCCGGGCACCGCCGTCGGCACGGCCGGGGACAGCCTCGGCACGGCGGGTGCCGCCGGGGACACCGCAGGAGCGGTCGGGAACACCGGGGGAGCGACCCGGGGCGCGGTGGGAGCGGTCGTCGTCGGGTCGGGGCCGGCGGTGGGCTCCGCGCTCGCGGTCGGCTCGGTGCCCGACGACGGGCTCGGCACCTGGGCCGAGGCGGAGAGGGTAGCCGTCGGCTCGGTCGAAGGCGTCGGCGAGGTCGGAGGCATGGGTTCCCCGGTCGGCGCCGGGGCCGGGGAGGGGTGCGGTGTCGGGGTGGGGGTCGGGGTCACGGTGGGCGGCGGGGGCAGGGTCGGCACCCGGGGCGGCGGGCGGTGGACCGACTCGGGGTCCGACCGGTCGGAAGCGGCCGGCACGATCGGCGCGGGCGCGGGCGGGGGGAGGCCCGGACCGGGCAGCTCGGGCTGCGGCACCGCGGCCGTGCCCGGCGGGGTCGAGGGGGCGGCCGCGGGCTGGCCGGTCGCCGGCACGATCACCGGCCCGACGGAACGCGTGGGGATGAACGGGGTGCTGCTGTCGGGGAGTGCGGTGCTGCCCACGGTGGCCGACCCGGTGCTGATGGCGGCGAGGATCGGCATGGAGGCGGTGCCGGCGAGCAGGGCGACCGTGAAGAGGTACCCGCGCCCGGGGCCACCGGAGCCGGGGGCACGGTGCGCCCCGACGACCCGACGGTAGCTGCCCCCGGCCGCACGGTGCCGGCCGAGCAGCGGCACGGTGGGACCCTCACCTGGCTGGGACACGCGCACTCCTCGTCCGTCGTCGATCATCGATGCGGGACGGGCGACCCCCCAGGGATCAAAACGGGCATAAACCCATGAAACGCCCGACCGGCATCATCAGCTTGACTCAGTGACGGCCAGTTCACCAGGAGCCACCGCGTGTCGACACACAAATTGTCCGGCCCGCCCCGGTCACTCACGATCCTCCGGGGACAGAGGGCCCTACCAGCCACAAACCCGACAGCGCCCGGAATCCGGGGCGGGCGTACTGTGGGCGCGCTCACCTCCTCTGCCATCATTTGGGGCACGACGGCAACGCAGCCGCGACCTCCGCGCACCCTGCGGCAGGCGCGGTACGACGCCGGCGCTCCCGAACCGGGTTCGCACGGAATCCGGCTCACGCCGCGCGGCAACCCTCACCGGGGCTAGGCGCGGCCGCCAGGAACCAGTCCGGCACCAGCCGGGCGGGTGCACACACTGCGCGGAGCGGGTCACCCCCGGTGCCGGCGCAGACCACGACAGGGAGAGACGGATGGCAAAGGGCGACCCCGGGGTCACCACCACCCGCGGCCGGCGAGCCGCACCCCGTGCCAAGCGAACGGCCGCGACGGCTGGCGGCGACCCGGAACTCGTGCAGCTGCTCACGCCCGCCGGAGAGCGCGTCGAGAGCGCGTTCGGGCCGGACGGCACGGAGTACCGCGTCGACTTCACCGACGAGGAGTACCGAGGGCTCTACCGCGACCTCGTGCTGGTCCGCAAGCTCGACGCCGAGGCCACCGCGTTGCAGCGGCAGGGCGAGCTGGGGCTGTGGGCCAGCCTGCTCGGCCAGGAGGCGGCGCAGGTCGGCTCCGGGCGGGCGCTGCGCAGCCAGGACATGGCCTTCCCGACCTACCGCGAGCACGGCGTTCTCTATTGCCGGGGCATCGACCCGATCATGCCGCTCGGCCTGTTCCGGGGCGTCGACCAGGGCGGCTGGGACCCGAACGAGTTCAAGTTCAACATGTACACGATCGTCATCGGGGCGCAGACCCTGCACGCGACCGGGTACGCGATGGGCGTCCACATGGACGGCAAGACCGGCGGCGACGACGGCGAGGCGGTGATCGCCTACTTCGGCGACGGCGCGACCAGCCAGGGCGACGTGAACGAGGCGTTCGTCTGGGCCAGCGTCTTCAACGCCCCGCTGGTGTTCTTCTGCCAGAACAACCAGTACGCCATCTCCGAGCCCCTGGAGCGGCAGACCCGCGTCCCGCTCTACCAGCGGGCGCGCGGCTTCGGCTTCCCCGGCGTACGGGTGGACGGCAACGACGTGCTCGCCTCGTACGCGGTGACCCGGCACGCGCTGGACAACGCGCGGCACGGCCAGGGCCCGAGCCTGATCGAGGCGTACACCTACCGGATGGGGGCGCACACCACCTCCGACGACCCGACCCGCTACCGGATCGCCAGCGAGGTCGAGGCCTGGCAGGCCAAGGACCCGATCGCCCGGATGAAGGCGTTCCTGGAGAAGCAGAAGATCGCCGACGAGTCGTTCTTCGCCGAGGTCGACGAGCAGGCCCGCGCCGAGTCGGTGCACCTGCGCGAGCGGGTGCTCGCCATGCCCAACCCCGAGCCGGTGTCGATGTTCGACCACGTCTACCCGCACGGGTCCCCGGAGCTCGACGAGCAGCGGGCGCAGTTCAGCCGCTACCTGGAGTCGTTCGAAGGGAGCGCCCACTGATGGCCACGGAGACGCTCACCCTCGGCAAGGCCCTCAACGCCGGCCTGCGCCGGGCCCTGGAGCACGACCAGAAGGTCGTCATCATGGGCGAGGACGTCGGCAAGCTCGGCGGCGTGTTCCGGATCACCGACGGCCTCCAGAAGGACTTCGGCGACCAGCGGGTGATCGACACCCCGCTGGCCGAGTCCGGCATCATCGGCACCGCGGTCGGCCTGGCCATCCGCGGCTTCCGCCCGGTCTGCGAGATCCAGTTCGACGGCTTCGTCTACCCCGCGTATGACCAGATCGTGTCGCAGGTGGCGAAGATGCACTACCGCTCGCAGGGCAAGGTGCGCATCCCGATGGTCATCCGCATCCCGTACGGGGGCGGCATCGGCGCGGTCGAGCACCACTCGGAGTCGCCGGAGGCGTACTTCGCGCACACCGCCGGCCTGAAGGTCGTGACCTGCGCCAACCCGCAGGACGCGTACTGGATGATCCAGCAGGCGGTCGCCTCGGACGACCCGATCGTCTTCCTGGAGCCGAAGCGGCGTTACTGGGAGAAGGGCCCGGTCGACCTGGAGGCCCCGCTGTCGACGGCGTACCCGCTGCACTCGGCCCGGGTGGCGCGGGCCGGCACGGACGCCACCGTCCTGGCGTACGGGCCGATGGTGCGGACCTGCCTGGACGCGGCGGCCGCCGCGGCCGAGGACGGCCGGGAGCTGGAGGTCGTCGACCTGCGCACGCTCTCCCCGCTGGACCTCACCGCCGTGTACGAGTCGGTGCGGCGCACCGGCCGGTGCGTGGTGGTGCACGAGGCCCCCGGCAACCTGGGTCTGGGCGCGGAGATCGCCGCCCGGGTCACCGAGGAGTGCTTCTACTCGCTGGAGGCCCCGGTGCTGCGGGTGACCGGCTTCGACACCCCCTACCCGGCGTCCCGGGTGGAGGAGGAATACCTTCCCGACCTCGACCGGGTGCTCGACGCCGTCGACCGCGCCTTCGGGTGGTGAGCGGGGTGTCGCGGATCAAGGAGTTCAACCTGCCCGACCTGGGCGAGGGGCTGACCGAGGGCGAGATCCTCGCCTGGCTGGTCTCCGAGGGCGACACGATCGAGCTGAACCAGCCGATCGTGGAGGTGGAGACGGCGAAGGCGGCCGTCGAGATCCCCGCGAAGTGGGCTGGCCAGGTCCGGTCGATCTTCCACCCGGAGGGGAGCACGGTCGAGGTCGGCACGCCGATCATCGCGATCGACACCGACCCGGGCGCGGGCCCGGTCGAGGCGTCGACGACGGGCGCGCCGGCCGCCGACCTGCCGACCCCGTCGGCGGCGTCCCTGGCCGCCGTCGAGATCGCGCCCGAGGAGGGCATGGTCGAGCCGGGGCTGATCGGCGGCGTGGCGCCGGGCGGGCGCACCGCCGTGCTGGTCGGCTACGGCCCGCGCAACGCGCCGGCCAAGCGCCGCCCGCGCAAGGGCGCGTCCCCGGAGCGGCCCGCCGCCACCCCGGCGGCCTCCGTTCCGCCCGCGCCGGCCCCGGCACCCGCCCCTGCGGCGACACCGGTCACGGCAGCGGCAGCAGTCGCGGCGGCGACGACCGTGAACGGCAACGGGCGGCCCGGCGGGCTGGTGCTGGCCAAGCCACCGGTGCGCAAGCTCGCCAAGGACCTCGGCGTGGACCTCGGCTCGCTGAGCGGGTCGGGGCCGCTGGGCTCGATCACCCGGGAGGACGTACAGCGGGCGGCGAGCGGCACCGCGACGGCGGCCGAGCCGCCGACGGTCGCGGCACCGGCCACGTCGGCCGCGGCCTTCGGCGCCGACCGCGAGCAGCGCATCCCGGTCAAGGGGGTACGCAGGCTCACCGCCGAGAACATGTCCCGCTCGGCCTTCACCGCGCCGCACGTGACGGAGTTCCTGACCGTCGACGTGACCCGGGCGATGAAGGCCCTGGACCGGCTGCGGGGCCGGCGGGAGTGGCGCGACGTGCGGGTCTCGCCGCTGCTGCTGGTCGCCAAGGCGGTGCTGCTGGCGGTGCGGCGGCACCCGATGGTCAACTCGACGTGGGCCGGCGACGAGATCGTCGTCAAGGAGTACGTCAACCTGGGCATCGCGGCGGCCACGGAGCGCGGCCTGATCGTGCCGAACATCAAGGACGCCGGCCGGCTCACGCTGCGTGAGCTGGCGGACGCGCTGACCGACCTGGTGCAGACGGCGAAGGCCGGCCGGACCTCGCCGGCGGACATGTCCGGCGGCACGCTGACGATCACCAACGTCGGGGTGTTCGGGGTGGACACCGGCACGCCGATCCTGCCCCCGGGCGAGTCGGCGATCCTGGCCTTCGGCGCGGTCCGCGAGATGCCCTGGGTGCACAAGGGCAAGGTCCGCCCACGTCAGGTGACCACGCTGGGTCTCTCCTTCGATCACCGGATCATCGACGGCGAACTCGGCTCGAAGTTCCTCCGCGACATCGGGGACTTCCTGGCCGATCCGGAGGCGGCGCTGCTCGCCTGGACCTGACGGGTAACCGACACCAGCCACGGCCGGTGTGCCACGGGTGAACGCCCGGCACACCGGCCGTGGCCGTTGGAAGAAGAAAGCGCCGCCCGCAGCCCCGTTGACCTACGATCCTTAGGCAGGTGTCTCAGCTCACCTACTAATCGTTGGAAGTTCCGGGCTGGATGCGGTTCAATTGAGTCATCAAGGGGCCGACAACCGAATAGCCAGGAGGAGAACCCAGATGAGCATGATCGAGCGAATCCGCAACCGCCGCGACGCCAACCGCCGGGCCCGTGCCATCGAGCACGCCCTGCGCTCCGCCAACTCGCCCGCGGTCCGCGAGGAGCTTCTCGCCATCGCCCAGCGTCACATGAGCTGACGCCCCACACTTTTCTCACCCTCCTCCAGTTCGACGACCCGCCCGGTTCGCCCGGGCGGGTCGTCGGCGTTTCGGGCCTATTGACACCGGGATTCCGCCTCGCCGCACCGCCCGGTACGGTGGGGCTCGGTCGTCAACCGCCCGCCCGGACCCCGTCGCGCCGATAGAAGCTGCTCGACACCGTCCGGCGACGCGGAGTGACGGCCGGTGCTCCCCGGATGCCGCGGGCGGCCACCGGATACGGTGCGGGGAGTCCCCACGGTCGGCACCGCCGGCCACACCGGCACCCACGCCGACGCACCGTCGGCATCGGCGGCCGACATGTGATGGAGGAGGCGCACCGATGACGTCCGAGGGCCCGCACCACCCCGGCCAGGAGCCGGACGAGGTGTCGCCGGGCGCCGGCGCACCGGCGCCGTACGGCGTCGCCAACCCGGACCTGGGCTGGGCACCCCCGCCCCCCGCGGCCCGGCCGAACCCGCCCGCTCCCGCCTGGGCGACCCAGAACGACCAGCCGCCGGCCCCCGCCTGGGGCCACCCCCCGCAGAACGACCAGCCCCCGACCGCCGCCTGGGGAGCGCCTCCCCACGGCGACCAGCCGCCGACCGCCGCCTGGGGCACCGGGCCGCAGGGCGACCAGCCTGCGCCCCCCAACTGGGGCGCGGCACCGGGTGACCAGCCGCCGACCGCCGCCTGGGGCCAGCCTCCGCAGAGTGACCAGCCCCCGACCGCCGCCTGGGGTGCCGCCCAGGTGCCGGCGCAGCAGCCGGAGCCGAACCGCCCGGCCGCCTGGGGCCCGCCGGCCGGCGCGGCGCAGCCCGCCTGGGAGCAGGACGAGCAGGCCGGGCCGGGCTGGCAGCAGAACGAGCCGGCACCCGGTTGGGAGCAGAACGAGCAGGCGGCCCCGGCCTGGGCCGCGGCCGACCAGCAGCCGCCGGCGCCGTGGGGCCAGGCCGAGCCCGGTGCCCGGGGTGCCGCCCGCGTGCCCGGCCAGGCGACGCCGCCCCAGGACTGGGCCACCACACAGGACGACGCCTCCCGCTCCGGCGGCTGGAACTCCGGTCAGCAGGGCGACGGCCCCGCCGGCTCCGACGCCTGGAACGCCGCGCCGCAGCAGGGCGACGGCCCCGCCGGCTCCGGTGGCTGGCCGCGGACCGAGCAACCCGACGCCCCTGGCCAGGCAGGTCAGGCCGCCTCGGCCGCCCCATCCGAATTCGGCGGACCCGCCGCACAACCCACGTTCGACGGTGCGCCCGGGCAGCCCGGATTCGGCGGCCCGGCCGAGCAGCCGCCGGCCGCGTGGGGCCAGGCCGAATCCGCCGCCCGGGGTGCCGCCCGCGTGCCCGGCCAGGCGACCCCGCCCCAGGACTGGGCCACCACACAGGACGACGCCTCCCGCTCCGGCGGCTGGGCGACCGGCTCCCCCGCCTCCGCCCAGGACGACCCCGCCCGCTCCGGCGGATGGGCCGCCACGGCGGTCCGCGCCGACGACCAGCCGAGGCCGAACACCTGGCCCGCCGCCGACGAGTCGGGGCAGCCCGGCACGTGGGGCGCGGCAGCAGTGCCGCAGCGGCAGGACGACCGGCCGGAGGTGCCCGACTGGGCGGCGGCCGAGCCGACCTCCGTACCACCGGCGCGGGCCACCGCCACCGTCGGCACGGACGGGCCGCCCGCCTGGGGGACGCCCGGCGAGAGCCCGCAGCAGCGGCCCGGCGGCGACCGCTCGGACCGACCGGTCATGCCGGACGTCGAGCCGTGGGCACCGGGCGAGGCGTGGGGGCGTACCGAGCCGGAGACCGCTGCGCCGCAGCAGGCCGGCAACGGCTGGGAGCCCGAGCGGTCCGAGGACCGTCCGCTGTACCAGCCCGCCCCCGGGCCGGGGATCTCGCCGGCCAACGCCGTGCCGCTGCCGCCGCAGGAGCAGCGCGTGCCCGGTGCCAGCCTCGCCGCCCTCCCGCCGGCCGACTATGCCCCGCCGGCCCAGTTCCCCCCGGCGGTCGAGCCCCCGCCGGCCGGCGAACCGTCGGGCCGTGAGGGCGCCCCGTCGCCGTACGCGCCCGAGTCGGGCGCCGGCTGGGGCCGCGCCGAGGAGCCGCACCCGCAGGGCACCCCGTTCGTGCCCGCCCCCCGGGTCTCGCCCGAGTCCGGGGCGGCCGCCCGGGCCGCCGTACCCCCGGCGGAGGCCGGAGAGGCCGCGGCCGGTGCGGTGGGCAGCGTCTCGGCGAGCGCGTCCGTGCCCATGGCCAGCCGCGTGGTGCCCCCCACCGACCAGGGGCTGCACTCCGGCGGCGCGCCCGCGCCGCAGCCCCGGGTGTACGGCCGGCCGGCCCGCCCGGAGCCGGCCGACGAGCCGGAGGCGGCGGACGAGAACCCGTTCCGCCCCGAGCACAACCCGCCACCGTCCCGGTTCGACGAGCCGGGCCCGCAGGGGCGGTTCGACGAGCCGGGCCGCTTCGACGAGCCGGGCCCCCAGGGCCGCCCCGCCGAACCCGACCAGCAGCGCGGGTTCGACGGGCACGACCAGCAGCGCGGGTTCGACGGACACGACCAGCACCGCGGATTCGAGGGGCGCGACCAGCACCGCGGGTTCGACGACGTCGGGCCGCAGCAGCGGTTCGACGACCGCGGGCCGCAGGGCGGACCGCAGCGCTTCGACGCCCCGGACCGGCAGGCCGGCCAGCAGCACGGCTTCGGCGACGGCCCGGCGATCGGGGCCGCCGGCGCGCCCGCTCCGCCGACCTTCCCGCCCGGGGTGCCGTCCTTCGTGGACCCGCCGGCCAGCAACCGGCCCGTCAACGGCGTCCGCCCGCATGAGGGCGACCGCCCGGGTGACCAGTTCGGCGGCCCGATGGGCGGGGCCACCGCCGTGCACGGCGCGGTGCCCGGCAACATCCCCGCGCCGTACGGCGAACCGACCCAGGTCGGCTTCCCGTCGCAGGGGCAGCAGTCCGGCCCCGCCTGGGGCGCGGAGCCGGAGGAGCAGGGCCGGTTCGACGCGTTCAAGCCGGAGGCGGACGCACCGAAGGCCGAGGCTCCGCCGCCGAAGGTCCGCAACGGCCGGGTGCTGGCCGCCGTGCTGGTGGCCGCCGTGCTGATCCTCGCGGTGCCGCTGGGGCTGCTCATGCTGCTCGGCAAGGTGGGCGGCGACAACGCGAAGCCGTTCGACCCGGCCGTCGGTTCCTGCGTGAAGCAGGCGGGCGACTTCGCGACGTCGGCCACCTGCGGCGAGGCAGGATCGTTCACGATCGTGTCCAAGGTCGAGGCCAAGGAGAAGTGCGCCGACCCGGGCCAGCCACACGTCGTCCTGCGTGGCGACGTGCCGAAGAAGGTGCTCTGCCTCAAGTCGGCCGCCAAGTAGCGAACCCGGGGGCGGGGCCACGGACCACCGTGGCCCCGCCTTCGTCGTACGCCCGGGGTGTGACCAAGCCGCGCGGGGTGCCCGCCGGTCGGAGCCTCGCGGTCGGGCAGACTGGGGGCATGAGCGCACGAGTACGGGCTCCCGAGCTGCGCGGACGGGGCTGGCTTAACACCGGCGGGCGGGACCTGAAGCTGGCCGACCTGCGCGGCAAGATCACAATTGCCGACTTTTGGACCTTCTGCTGCATCAACTGCCTGCACGTGCTCGACGAGTTGCGCCCCCTGGAGGAGAAGTACGCCGACGTGCTGGTCGTCGTCGGCATCCACTCGCCGAAGTTCGAGCACGAGAAGGACCCGGCCGCCGTCGCCGCCGCCGTCGAGCGGTACGGCGTGCACCACCCCGTCCTCGACGACCCCGAGCTGGACATGTGGCAGCAGTACGCGGCCCGCGCCTGGCCGACCCTCGCCGTGATCGACCCCGAGGGGTACGTGGTGGCCACCATGGCCGGCGAGGGTCACGCCGAAGGGCTGGCCCGGCTGGTTGACGAGTTGGTCGCCACCCACGAGGCGAAGGGCACCCTGCACCGGGGCGACGGCCCGTACGTGCCGCCCGCCGAGCCGGAGACGGCCCTGCGATTCCCCGGCAAGGCCCTCGCGCTCGACGGCGGGCACCTGCTCGTGTCGGACTCGGCCCGGCACTCCCTGGTGGAGCTGGCCCCCGACGGCGAGACGCTGGTGCGCCGGATCGGCGCGGGCGTCCGGGGGCGCGCGGACGGGCCAGCGGGCGCCGCCGCGTTCTCGGAGCCGCAGGGGTTGTGTCGGCTGCCGGAGCACGTGGCCGAGGTGGCCGGTTACGACGTGGTCGTCGCCGACACCGTCAACCACCTGCTGCGCGGGGTGCGGTTGGCCACCGGCGAGGTGGTGACCGTGGCCGGCACGGGCCGGCAGTGGCGCTCGACGGTGGACGACCACGCCCACGACTCGCTCTCGGTCGACCTCTCCTCCCCGTGGGACGTGGCCTGGTACGACGACCGGGTGATCGTCGCGATGGCGGGCATCCACCAGCTCTGGTGGTTCGACCCGATCCGCCGCACGGCGGGCATGTACGCCGGCACCACCGTCGAGGCGCTGCGCGACGGGCCGCTGGCCGAGGCGTGGCTGGCCCAGCCGTCCGGCCTCTCGGTCTCGGCCGACGGCACCCGGCTCTGGGTCGCCGACAGCGAGACCAGCGCCATCCGGTACGTCGAGAACGGCGTCCTGGGCACCGCCGTCGGGCAGGGGTTGTTCGACTTCGGCCACGTCGACGGCCCGGCCGACCGGGCGCTGCTCCAGCACCCGCTGGGGGTGTGCGCGTTGCCGGACGGCTCGGTGCTGATCGCCGACACGTACAACGGGGCGGTCCGCCGCTTCGACCCGGCCAGCGGTCAGGTGTCGACGGTCGCCGACGGGCTCGCCGAGCCGAGCGACGTGGTGCTGACCGCCGACGGCGGGGTGCTGGTGGTCGAGTCGGCGGCGCACCGGCTGACCCGGCTGGCCCCGGGCGCGTTGTCGGCCGTGGGGGCGAGCACGGTCGACGGCCCGCGGCACCGCACCGAGCGGAAGCCGATGGAGGTCGCGGCGGGCGAGGTGACGCTGGACGTCGTCTTCACCCCGGCGCCGGGGCAGAAGCTGGACGAGACGTACGGGCCGTCGACGCGGCTGGTCGTCTCGGCGTCGCCGCCGGAGCTGCTGATGGAGGGGGCGGGCACCGGCACGGAGCTGTCCCGCCGGTTGGTGGTCGACGGGTCGGTGGCCGGCGGGGTGCTCCAGGTGACCGCGCAGGCGGCGACGTGCGACGCCGACGTGGAGCACGCGGCCTGCCACCTGACCCGGCAGGACTGGGGGGTGCCGGTGCGGGTGGTCGAGGGCGGCCCGGCGCGGCTTCCGCTGGTCCTGCGCGGCCTGGACGCCTGACCCGACGCCGGCCGCCCGCGCGCTGGCGTCAGGTGCGTCAGGAAGGGGCCCTTCCCATACGGGATGCGTTGACAAGGTGCCCCTCCTTTCACGCGAACGGGGTGAGCGTCACCCCCGCTTCGAGGAGCGCGGCCCGCACCAGCTCGGCGGACGCCACCGCGCCCGGCGTGTCGCCGTGCAGGCAGATGGACTCGACGGGGCAGGGCACGACGGTGCCGTCGACGGCCACCACGGTCTGCTCGGTGGCCATCCGGACGGCGCGGGCGGCCACCTGCTCGGGGTCGGTGACCAGCGCGCCGAGGGCGGTGCGGGGCACCAGCGTGCCGTTGGGCAGGTAGCCCCGGTCGGCGAAGCCCTCGGCGACCACCCGCAGACCGGCGCCGGTGGCGAGCTGGGCGAGCACCGAGCCGGGGGCGCAGAGCACCGGCAGGTCGCGGTCGTAGTCGTCGATGGCGGCGATCAGGGCGGCGGCCTGCGACTCGTCGACCGAGGCGGCGTGGTAGAGCGCCCCGTGCGGCTTGAGGTAGCGGACCCGGGTGCGGTACGCCCGGCAGAACGCGTCGAGTGCGCCGAGCTGGTAGGTGGTCTCGTCGCGCAGGTCCGCGAACGCGTACGCGATGTGTCGGCGGCCGAAGCCGGCGAGGTCGCGGTAGCCGACCTGGGCCCCGACGGCGACCCCGCGGTGGGCGGCGGCGGCGCAGACCCGGCGCATGGTGGACGGGTCGCCGCCGTGGAAGCCGCAGGCGACGTTGGCCGAGGTGATCAGGTCGAGCAGCGCCTCGTCGTCGCCGAGCCGCCAGATGCCGAATCCCTCGCCGAGGTCAGCGTTGAGGTCCATGGAACGTCACCGTAGTCCCCGGGCGGGCCTGCGCGAGCGGCGTCACGTCGTCCACCACCCCGACGACGGGGTAGCCGCCGGTGGTGGGATGGTCGGCGAGGAAGATCAGCGGCTGGCCGTCGGCGGGCACCTGCACCGCGCCGAGCACGAGGCCCTCGCTGGGCAGTTCCCCGGCGACCGCGCGGGGCAGCGGCGCTCCGGTCAGTCGCGCGCCGACCCGGTTGCTGACCGGGCTCACCGTGTACGCCGTGCCGAGCAGCCGGTCGAGCGCGGCGGGGGTGAACCAGTCGTCGCGGGGCCCGAGGCGCAGCCGGAGCCGCAGCGCGGCCGGGGCGGGCCGCCCGATGGTCACGTCGACGGGCGCGGGGTCGCCGCCCGGGTCGCCGAGGGGCAGGGTGTCGCCGTCGCGCAGCGGGGGCGGGCCGAGGCCGGAGAGGGTGTCGGTGGACCGGCTGCCGAGCACCGGCGGCACGGCGATCCCGCCGGCGACGGCGAGCCAGGTGCGCAGCCCGGAGCGGGCCGGGCCGATCCGCACGACCGCCCCGGCGGGCACGGCCAGGGGTCGGCCGACGTCTCCGGGCCGGTCGCCGACGCGCACGTCGCCGGGTCGTCCTCCGACGCGCGCCTCGGCCACCGCGCCGATCCGCCCGTCGCCGATCCACACGTCGGCGTCCGCGCCGGTGAGCGCGACCGTGCCGGCCCGGGTGAGGCGCAGCGCGCAGCCGGTGAGGGTGATCTCCAGACCGGCGGCGTCCTCCGGGTTGCCGACGAGGCGGTTGGCCAGCCGCAGGGCCGCCGGGTCGAGCGCCCCCGACCGGGGCACGCCGAGGTGTGCCCAGCCGGGCCGGCCCTGGTCCTGCACGGTGGTGAGCGCCCCGGCCCGGAGCACCTCCACCCGGCCCGCCGGGCCGCCGGCGGGTGGGCGGGTCACGTGGTCGCCGCCAGGCGTACCGGGGTGCCGGGGGCGAGCCGGGCCGGCGGGTCGGCGGCCACGTCGAACAGGGTCAGCGCGGTCCGTCCGACGAGCAGCCAGCCGCCGGGCGACGCGCCGGGATAGATTCCGGCGTACGGTCCGGCGAGCGCGACCGAGCCGGCGGGGACCCGGGGGCGGGGGGTGGCGAGCCGGGGCACCGCCCACTGCGGCGGCAGCCCGGTCAGGTACGCGAACCCGGGCGCGAACCCGCAGAAGGCGACGCGGAACGGGGTGCCGGTGAGGCGGGCGACCACCTCGGGCACGTCCACGCCCCAGTGGCCGGCGACGGCGGGCAGGTCGACCCCGTCGTACGTGACGGGCACCTCGACCTCGGCGGGCCTGGTGCCGTCGGCGGGCGTCGCAGGGCCGGCGGGTCGTGGGGTCCAGTGGGCGACGAGCGCGGCGGCCCGGTCGGGGTCGGGCACCCCGTCGAGCAGCACCGTACGGGCCGCCGGGACGATCTCGACGGCGGTCAGCTCGCCGGCGGTGCGGCGGCGCGTCAGCTCGGCCCGCCACGCCTCCACCTGGTCGGGGTCGTCGCAGTCGAGCAGCAGGGCGTGGGCGCCGACGGGCCGGATCCGCATCCCGTCATGATCCCCGATCGGCGGGCCCGTCAGGGCCGCCGGACCCTGCGGTCCCGTGACGATCGGCACTACTTGACGGTAACCTACGGTGCCGTAACCTAGGTGCGTGACGACCTCCGCACCGCTTCGACTCAAGCCGGTCGACATCGGGAAGCCGCGGATGCGCGGCTGGCTGCACACCTACGCGTTCTTCGTCGCGCTCGTCTGCGGCATCGTGCTCTGCGCCATCGCCGCCAGCCGCCCCGGCTGGTCCCCGCTGGTCAGCTGCCTCGTCTACAGCCTGACCGTCTGCGGCCTCTTCGGCACCAGCGCCCTCTACCACCGTCGGGTGTGGTCCGAGCGCGGCTACCAGATCATGCGCCGGATGGACCACTCGATGATCTTCGTGTTCATCGCCGGCACGTACACACCGTTCTGCGTCCTGCTGCTGGACGCCCGGCAGGCGACCACCATGCTCGCCCTGGTCTGGGGCGGCGCGCTGGGCGGCGTGGCGCTGAAACTGGTCTGGCCGCACGCGCCGCGCTGGGTCTCCGCACCGCTCTACCTGGCTCTCGGCTGGGTGTCGGTGGCGATGCTGCCGCAGATCCTGCACTCCGGCGGCGTGACCGCGCTGGTGCTGCTCGCCGTCGGCGGCGCGATCTACAGCGTCGGTGCCGTCTTCTACGCGCTGCGCCGGCCCAACCCGTGGCCCACCGTCTTCGGCCACCACGAGTTCTTCCACGCCTGCACGCTGGTGGCGGCGATCTGCCACCACATCGCGATCTACTTCGCCCTGTTCGCCTGAGCCTGCCGCCCGGTTCCCCCACCCTGATCCCCCGCTCCGGGCACGCGCCGGGGGCCCCGCGCCGTTGCGGGGCCCCCGGAGTCCTGGGCGGTCGTCGGCCGTCGGGCCGGACCGGTCAGACCGTACGACCCGGGCGGCGCACCTCGCGGTACTCCTGGACCACGGGCTCACCCTGCACCGGCACGACCCGGTCGGCGACCACGCGGTTCTGGCGCACCGGCGTGGCGACCACCGTGCGGCGGCCCCGGTTCCAGAAGTAGAGCGTGGTGAGCAGGCTGACGACGCCGGCGAGCATCAGCACCCAGCCGACGACGCCGAGATTCAGCCACCCCAGGTCGGCCTGCACGGCGAACGCGAAGATCGCACCCAGCGCGATGAGGAAGATGCTGGCACCAATGCCCATGTTCGTCGCCTCCTTGGCTGTCAGCTGGCGCTGCTACCCGCCGCGGCCATGGATGAGGTTGCGGCATCCATCGACATACCCAGGCGCTCCGATCGTCAATCGGGCAAGCTGGGCCCATGACGGACGCCGGAGGGACGGAACGGACGTTGGTGCTGCTGCGGCACGCCAAGGCGGAGGCACCGGGGAGCGGCCCGGACGTCCAGCGGCCGCTCACCGCACGGGGGCACGCCGACTCGGCCGCCGCCGGTGCCTGGCTGGCCCGGCACGGCCTGCTCCCCGACGTGGTGCTCTGCTCGGCCGCCCGGCGCACCCGGCAGACTTGGCACGGGGTGCAGCTGGGCATGACCGGCGCAGCCGACGAGGCGGGGCCGGCCGGCCCCGCCCCGCAGGTGCGCTACGAGCCGGGCGCGTACGAGGCACGCCCGGCGGACCTGCTGGCGCTGGTCCGGTCGGCCCCGGCGGAGGCGACGACGGTGCTGCTGGTCGCCCACAATCCGGGCATCTCGCTGCTCTCGGCGCTGCTCGACCCGGAACACGCGGACCAGGAGGGGCTGCGCACCACCGACCTGGTCGTGCACCGCACCCGACTTCCCTGGGCCGAGCTGCGCCGCGCCGACATCGTCGCCCGCCACACCGCCCGCGCCTGAGGCGCAAGGAAGGGCCCCTGTCAACGCATTCCGTCGTACAGGGGACCCCTGCCAACACCTGCGAGCGCCCGAGGTGCGCCCGAGCCGGCCGGGCCGGTAGGCGAGCGCCGGCCCGGCGGGCGAGCCGGCGGGCCTCAGGAGGGCGGTGCCGTGGGCGGCGGCGGGTCGGGCGGAGGCGGCATCATGGCGGTCGGATGCGACAGCCTGTTCTCCTCCACGATCAGGGTGCGCGCCCGCTTGCGCCGGTCCTGCCAGAACCAGAGCGTGGTGAGCAGCACGGCCAACCCGGCCAGGATGAAGACCCAGCCGACCGCGCGCAGGTCCACCCACCAGACGTTCGCCCGGATGGCGAAGGTCAGGATCGAGCCGATGGCGATGAGGAAGATTCCACTACCAATGCCCATGTGCGCTGCACCCCCACGTGCGGTGGCTCTGGGCGTTCACTGACGACGTCCGGGCCTCGGTTACCCGCCCGGCCGGGCAAGTACCCGGGATGCGACCGGCGATAGGGGACGCGCGGGACCGTTCGGCACGGGTCGCCGAAGCCGGGTGGGACGGCGACGGCCGGCGAGTTGGGGGACTCGCCGGCCGTCCGGGGGCCGCTGTGGTGCGTCAGCGGCTCAGAATGCCTCCTCCGGGAGGTCCATCAGCTCCAGGTCGGTGCTCTCGATGATCCGCCGGTCGGCGCCGAGCCGGGGCAGCACCTCGCGGGCGAAGAACTTCGCGGCGGCCACCTTGCCGGTGTAGAACGCCTTGTCGGCGGCGGAGACCTCACCGGCCAGGGCGCGCAGGGCGACGTCGGCCTGCCGCTGGAGCAGCCAGCCGACGACCAGGTCGCCGACCGCCAGCAGGAACCGGCGGCTGCTGAGGCCCACCTTGTAGAGCGCCCGGGCGTCGCCGCCCTGCGCCTCGCCCAGCCAGCCGGTCAGCACGCCGAGGATGGTCTGGACCTCGGCGAGCGCCTTGCCGAGCGCCTGCCGCTCCTGCTTGAGCTGGCCGTTGCCGCCCTCGGAGGTGATGAACTCCTGGATCTCGCCGGCGACCGTCATGAGGGCCTTGCCGTTGTCCCGGACGATCTTCCGGAAGATCAGGTCGAGGCTCTGGATCGCGGTGGTGCCCTCGTACAGGGTGTCGATCTTGGCGTCCCGGACGTACTGCTCCAGCGGGTAGTCCTGGAGGAAGCCGGAGCCGCCGAAGGTCTGCAGCGCCTCGTGGCCCAGCATCTCGTACGCCCGCTCGGAGCCGACGCCCTTGACCAGCGGCAGCAGCAGGTCGTTGACCCGCTTGGCGATCTTCGTCGCCTGCTCGTCGCCGGCCGCCTCGGCGATGGCGACCTGGTCCTGCCAGGAGGCCGTGTAGCAGACCAGGGCGCGCAGGCCCTCGGCGTACGACTTCTGGAGCATCAGCGAGCGACGCACGTCCGGGTGGTGGGTGATGGTGACCCGGGGCGCGGTCTTGTCGGCCTGCTGGACGAGGTCGGCGCCCTGGACGCGGTTCTTGGCGTACTCGAGGGCGTTGAGGTAGCCGGTGGAGAGCGTGGCGATGGCCTTGGTGCCGACCATCATCCGGGCGTACTCGATGATCATGAACATCTGCCGGATGCCGTCGTGCTTCTCGCCGAGCAGCCAGCCCTTCGCCGGCACGCCGTGCTCGCCGAAGGTCATCTCGCAGGTGTTGGAGACCTTGATCCCCATCTTGTGCTCGACGTTGGTGGCGTAGACGCCGTTGCGCTCGCCCAGCTCGCCGGTCTCCGGGTCGAAGTGGAACTTCGGCACGACGAAGAGCGACAGGCCCTTGGTGCCGGGACCGCCGACGCCCTCGACGCCGACCGGGCGGGCCAGCACGTAGTGCACGATGTTGTCGCTCAGGTCGTGCTCGCCGGAGGTGATGAAGCGCTTCACGCCCTCGATGTGCCACGAACCGTCCGGCTGCGGGATCGCCCGGGTGCGGCCGGCGCCCACGTCCGAGCCCGCGTCGGGCTCGGTGAGCACCATCGTGGAGCCCCACTGCTTGTCGATGAAGAGCTTGGCCCACTTCTTCTGCCGCTCGGTGCCCTCGACGTGCAGCACGTGCGCGAAGGACGGGCCGGAGGCGTACATCCAGACGGGGGCGTTCGCGCCGAGCACCAGCTCGGCGAGGGACCACCAGAGGGCACGCGGGGCGTTGGTGCCGTCGAGCGCCGGCGGGAGGTCGAGCCGCCAGAACTCGGACTCCATGAACGCCCGGTAAGACTTCTTGAACGGCTCCGGCAGCGGCGCGGTGTGCGTGGCCGGGTCGAAGACCGGGGGGTTGCGGTCGCTGTCCGAGTAGCTTGCCGCGAGGTCCTCGCGGGCGAGGCGGTCCACCTCGGCGAGGAAGCTGCGCGCGGTGTCGACGTCGAGATCCGAGTACGGCTCCTGGCCGAACGCCCGGTCCGCCCCGAAGACCTCGAACAGGTTGAACTCAAGGTCCCGGAGGTTGCTCTTGTAGTGGGTCATGCTCGCTGGCCCCGCTTCCCGGACAGGTGTTACCGATCAGTAACCCCGACTGTATTACTCGCGGGTAGGCAGCGACAAGCTCAACGTGGAAGTGACGGCGATTACACACCCGCGCTTCGGCCGTCGGGGCCGGGTGCGAGGACGGGCCGGGAGCGGCGGGGCGGGGCCGGGAGGCGGCGGGGCGGGGCCCGGGAGCCGGGGGCGGCGGGGCGGGGCGGGGGCAGCGGGCGGGTGGCTCAGCCCTCGGCCGCGCCGACCTCCCAGCTCGGCACGGCGGCGGTCACCCCGCTGCTGTGGCCGGCGTACTCCATCAGGACCAGGGCGATGTCGTCGTCGAGCCGGCCGTGCACCCACTCGACCAGGGCGGTCTCCAGCGAGGCCAGCCCGTCGCCGACCGTGCCGTGACCGAGCAGCCGCCAGGCGCGGTCGGCCGTCGGGAAGAACTCGCCGTCCCGGCGCGCCTCGCCGAGGCCGTCGGTGAACAGCAGCAGCCGGTCCCCCGGCTCCAGGCGCTCGACGCGGGGCCGGACGACCGGCATGAAGCCCAGCGGCGGCGCGGGCGCGGGCGGTTCGAGGGGGATCACCGCGCCCCGGCGCAGCAGCAGCGGCGACGGGTGGCCGCAGTTGACGATGGTGAGGGTGCCGCCCCGCTCCTCGACCAGGGCCGCGGTGACGAAGTCCTCGTCGCCGACGTTGCGGGCCACCGCCCGGTCCAGGTCGGCGACCACCGCCCGCAGGTCGGCCCGCTCGTACGCGACGTGCCGGTACGAGCCCAGCACGATGCTGGCCAGCCGGACGGCGTCCAGCCCCTTGCCGCGCACGTCACCGATGATCATGCGGACGCCGTACGGGGTGTCGATCGCCTCGTACAGGTCGCCGCCGATCTCGGCGGTGGCGGTCGAGGAGATGTAGCGCCCCGCCACGGCCAGGGTCCCCACCTGCGGGCCCAGCGGACGCAGCACCGCCTGCTGGGCCACCGCCGCCAGCTTGGACAGCTCGGCGATCTGCTCGGCCTGCCGCTGCCGCACGGCGGCCACCGCAGCCGCGATGCCGGTGGCGAGCGCGATGCCGGCCACGTTGACGGCGGTGACCAGCGACGTCCTCGGCTCGGCGAGGGCGAAGGCGGACCCGATCGCGGTCGCGGCGGCCCCCACTCCGAGCACCACCCGCCAGGAGGCCAGCGCCGCGGCGAGGAACGGGGCGGCGACCATCAGCGCCACGTAGTGCGCCCAGCGGCCGTCCGCCAGCTCCACGCCGGAGATGATCGCGAGCAGGACGAGGGCCGCGCCGAGGCCGGCGCGGGATCCGGGGCTCAGCGGGCCACGGCCCGACTGGAAGGCATGCATGCGTACGAGGGACAGCATGCCTGATGGACGTGAACCGGTGAATGAGCCTGGCCCGTCGGCCGAGGATGTTCTGCCCGGCCGGGTCGGGGCGGCGGCCGGTCCGGCCCCGGTCGCACCGCCCCCGCCCGAGGTCATCGGGTCAGCCCAGGATCTCGTACTTCACGGTCAGTGCGCCGACGTCGACGGAGGCGATGGCCGCGAACGCGGCCCGCGACAGGTCGAGGCAGCGGCCGTCGATGAAGGGGCCCCGGTCGTTGATCCGGACCGTGACCGACTTGCCGTTGGCCGGGTTCGTCACCCGGACCATGGTGTCGAACGGCAGGGTCTTGTGGGCGGCGGTCATGGCGCTCGGGTCGAAGTTCTCCCCGTTGGCGGTGAGCTGCCCCTCGTCGTAGAAGGACGCCCCGCACGAGCCGCTGTCGACGACGTTGCTGGTCGGGGTGGGCTTCTTGGTGGCGGCCGCCTTCGTGGCGGCCGGCTTCGGCGCGGCGGTGCGCGGCCTGCTCCGCGAGGCGGCCTGGCTCCGGGTGGCCTTCGGGCTGGCCGTGACGGTCGGCGACGGGCTGGCGCTGGGCGGGACGCTCGCGCTCGGGCTGGGCGACGCCGAGGGCACGGCCGCGGTGGTGGGGGCGGTCACCGGGACGTCGGCGACGGTCGGCTGCGGGGCCGCCTCGCCGGAGGTCAGGCTCACCGCGCCGACGGTGCCGCCGACGGCGAGCGCGACACCGACCGCCGCGGTGGCCGCGATCCCGGCCGGCGAGGAGAACAATCGGGTACGGGAGTGCCTACCAACCACGGGCCCGGTCCTTTCGTCGTGGCGAACGAAGTCGTTGTTGAGGACGAAGTCCTGGAGAACAAACCGGCCCGGACCGTAACGAGAGAAGCACTTCCGAAGTCAACGTGATCATGGCGCTATGTTCGTATTTGCTCGTATACGTGTGGCCGATCATCCGAGGCGACGTGGCCCGCTCGGCCCCGGGCGGGCCGGACCCCACCGGGGCGTCGATCTGGCGCAGGATGGGCGGCATGCCCGCTGAGCTGAGCGAACGTCTCGTCGAGCTGTTCCGGTGGATCGACCCCGGCCCGCAGAGCACCCACCTGGTCAGCGACGTCTCCGGGTGGTGGCGGGACCCGGAGGTGCTGGCGGGGCTCGGGCCGGCCCTGGCCGCGCCGTTCCGGGACGCCCGACCGACCGTGGTGCTCGCCCCCGCCGTGACCGGGCTGCTGCTCGGCCCGCTCGCCGCGACCGCCCTCGGGGTCGGCTTCGCGCCGGCGCACAAGGCAGGGGACGGGCGGCTGCCCGCCGGTGCGACGACCTGGGCACAGAGCCCCCCGGACTTCCGGGGCCGCCGGGTCGACCTGGGCGTCCGGGACCGGCACCTCGGCCCCGGCGACCGGGTGCTGGTGGTCGACGACTGGGTGGCCACCGGCGCCCAGCTGCACGCCCTGTACGCGATCTGCGCCGCCCGGGGCGCCGAGGTCCTCGGCACCTCCGCCGTGGTGCTCGACTGCCCGCCCGCGCTCGCCGCCGAGCTGCGGATACACGGCCTGGTCGAGGGTGGCCGGCTGACCCCACCCGAGGGTTGACCTCAAGCAAGGTTCAAGTCGCACGATCGGTGGCATGGACGACGGAATCCTGGACGAGGCGTACCGACGGTTGCACCGCACCGGCCCGGAGTTCGAGGGCTGGCTCTCCAACCACGGCCCGATGACGGTCGAGGCGCTGGCCCGGCACGGGCACGACGCCGAGGTGCACCGCTGGCTGGACGACTACCTGCGGCGGCTCGACGAGCTGCCCCGCGGCCTCCGGCCGATCGACGACTGGCGGGCCGCCCTCGGGGACCCGAAACGCGCCGGCGACTGGCTCGCCCACTTCGACCGGGAGCTGCGCGAACGGCCCTGGCGGGACATCCTCGGCACCTGGTGGCCCCGGCTGCTGCCGGGCATCGCCGCCGGGGCCACCCACGGCGTCATCCGGGTCGGGCACGCCGTGCGGGCGCTGCGGGCCGACGAGACCAGCCCGGACCGGCGCACCGAACTCGGCCAGGCCCTCGCCTACTGGGCCGCGCGCTGGCAGCCGGTCCCGGGCGCGCCTCTGCTACCGGCAGCGCCTCCCGCCGGGGAAGCCGGGCAGGGCGGGGAGGCCGGGGTGGCCGCCGCGCTGGCCGGGCTGCCCCGCATCGCCGACCGCACCGGCGGCATCCGCGAGCGGCTGGGGCGGCTGCCGGACGTACCCGAATGGGAGTCGTCGCTCGCGGCGCTGCGGCCCGCGCGGACCCCGGCCGAGGCGGAGCGGGGGCTCGCCGAACTGGTGCACCGGGCGAGCCTCGACTACCTCCGGTACGGGCACGCGGAACCCGTCATGCTGGTGCACGCGGTGACCGCGCCGACGGCGGTGCTGCGTACGCTGCCGGAGCTGGACCCCGGGCTCTGGGCGCCGAGCCTCGCCGCGGCCTGGTCCGCGACGGCGGCCGTCACCGCCGTGTACGCCTCCCCGGCCGGCGTCGCGCCGCCGGCCGTCGCCCCCGGCACCCCGGCGGAGGTCTTCGCCCGCGCGGCCCGGCACGGCGACGAGCACGTGGTGAAGCTCGCCGACGCGGTGCTCGACGCCCACGCGGCGACGGGGGACGAGCGGGTGCTCGCCGCAGCCGGCTACGCGGCGCAGCTCATCTGAGCGGGGCAACCCATCTGAGCGGGGCGGCGCGGCCGCGAGCGGCGCGGCTCAGCCGCCCGAGCCCGCTCCGCCGAGGAACTCCTCCGCGGCGGTGCAGACCATGCCCAGCACCTCCGCAGAGCGGGCCAGCGGACCGGGCAGCAGCAACGAGTGGTCGGCCCCGTCGACCTCCAGCACGTGCGGGCTGAGCCGGCGGGCCGCCACGCCGTCCCACGATGGGTCGGCGGTGCCGCCGACCAGCAGGAACGGCGCGGTCGCGCGGGCCAGCGCCCCGGTCACCTCGGCCCGGTGCAGCAGCGGGGTGAGCCAGATCGCCGGGACCCCTCGGTCGGCGGCGAACGGGGCGGCGAAACTGCCCAGCGATTTGCCGACCAGCAGGTGCGCCGGCTCGGCCAGCGCCGGGGCGACCTGCTCGACCACCCAGGACGCCGCCCGGTCCAGGTCCAGGTCCGCCGGTGCCCGCCAGGTGATCTCGTCGATGTCGAAGCCGATCCGGCGCAGCGCCTCACCGGCGTACGCGAACAGTGGCCCCCGGGTGTCGTAGCCCTGCCCCGGAACGAGCACCGCACGGCGCTTCCCCATCGTCCGCCTCCTCGCCAGCTCGATCCGCCGTCACCGTAGCGCCCCCGGCACGCTCCGGCGCAGCGCCGCTCCGAGCCGGTACGTGGTGCCGCGCCCGCCCGGAATCCGGCGGCGGGGCGCGGCCGGGCCGCGTAGCCTCGGCGGGATGTGGCCCCGGATCGACGGACTGCGCAGCCTCGCCCTCGGCACCCCCGGCGAGCTGCGGGCGAGACTCAACTCCCTGGTGCTGGCCGGGGCCAAGACGGCGACCGCCGGCCTGACCGACGAGTACGCCGAGGAGGGCGAGGAGCTGGAGCACGTCGGCGAGCGGCTCGCCCTCGTGGACGACCACGACGCGCCCGTCGGAGTAGTCGAGGTGACCGGCGTGGACGTGGTGCGCTTCGCCGAGGTGCCGTGGGACTTCGCCCGCTCCGAAGGGGAGGGCGACCGGTCGATCGAGGAGTGGCGGGCCGGGCATGCCGCCTACTGGGCGCGGGTCGGCACCCCCGTCACCGACGACAGCCAGATCGTCTGCGTGCGGTTCCGGCTCGTCTCGGCGCGGGGGTGAGGAAGGGCCCCCTGCTAACGCATACGGTCGAGAAGCGTCCCCTTCTCACACCCCTCACCCGGCGGCGGGTGGGCGGGGAGCCGGCGTCAGGCGGCGCAGCTCCGGCAGGAGGCGGGTGGCCGCGTCCACCAGGACGGCCTCGTCCCCGGCGTACCAGCTGCTGGCCCGGGGCCAGTGCGTCACCACGTCGGTGAAGCCGAGGGCGGCGGCCCGCCCGACCTGCTCGGCGAAGAAGTCCGCGCTGCGCAGCGAGAACGCGGGGGCGGAGTCGAGCGACAGGTAGCGGTCCAGAGTGGCCGGGTCGCGGCCGGCCTCGGCCAGCGCCCGGTCCATCCGGGTGGTGAGGTCGGCGACCGTCCCCCACCACTGCTCCACGTCGTCGCCGCCCGTGCCGGTGGTGACCCAGCCCTGCCCGAACCGGGCCACCAGCCGCATCGAGCGGGGGCCGTTGGCGGCCATCACGAACGGCACCCGGGGCGTCTGCACGCAGCCCGGGTTGTTGCGGGCGTCCACGGCGGCGAACCAGTCGCCGCGCCAGGTGGTGCCGTCCTCGCGCAGGATCAGGTCGAGCAGCTCGACGAACTCGGCGAGCCGGTCGACGCGCTGGCGGGGCGGCAGCGTCTCCCCGCCCAGCACGGCCGAGTCGAAGCCGATGCCGCCCGCGCCGACGCCGAGCAGGAACCGGCCGCCGGAGACGTCGTCGAGGGCGGTGATCTGCCGGGCGAAGGCCGCCGGGTGCCGGAAGTTGGGCGAGGCGACGAGGGTGCCCAGCCTGATCCGGGAGGTCACCGTGGCGGCGGCGGTCAGCGTGGTCATCGAGTCGAACCAGGGCCCGTCGACCAGGTCCCGCCAGCCCAGGTGGTCGTACGTCCAGGCGTGGTCGAAGCCCCACTCCTCCGCCTGCCGCCAGCGGCGCTGCGACTGCGACCAGCGCTGGTCCGGAAGGATCACGATGCCAATCCGCATGAGCGCCAGCGTACGTCCTGACCGGCCGGGCACGCCCCGCCGAGGCAGCACCCGCCGCACGGTCGGTCACCAATCGTCCGCGCATCCCGTCGTGCGAAGTGTCCAGTTCGTTCACCACCCACGACCATCGGGAGTCGCCGTGAACGTCGCACTCTGGGCCGCGCAGGCGGTCCTCGCACTGATCTTCGCCTTCTCCGGGCTGGCCAAGGGCACCTGGTCCCGGGAGAGGCTACTCGCGGGCGGGCAGACGAGCGCCCGGATCGTACCCATGCCGCTGCTGCGCACCGTGGCCGCGCTGGAGGTCCTCGCGGCCGTCGGGCTGCTCCTGCCCGGGTTGACCGGCATCGCGACGTGGCTCACGCCGCTCGCCGCCGCCGGCCTCGGCGTCGTCATGGTCGGCGCGACGGGCATCCACCTGCGGCTGCGCGAGCCCGTCGCCGTGCTGGTCAACCTGACGATCCTCGCCACCTGCGTGTTCGTCGCCGTCGGCCGGCTCTGACGCCTCCGGGCCCGGCGAGCGCCTGTAGGCCGACAGAGCCGGGGCTGGCAGGGCCGGGGCTGGCAGGCTCGACGCCATGACGACCGGGACCGACTGGCAGGCGTGGCACCAGCCCTACGCCGACGAGGACTCCCCGCTGTCCCGCCGGCTGCGGCTGGTGCGCGGGGCGATCACCGCGTGGCTGGACGAGCGCCCCGACGAGCCGCTGGCGGTCGTCAGCGCCTGTGCGGGCCAGGGACACGACCTGGTCGGTGCGCTGGCTGGCCGGGCCGACGCGGCTCGCGTCCGCGCCACGCTGCTGGAGTACGACCCGGGCAACGTCGCCGCCGCCCGGGCAGCCGCCGCCCGGGCCGGCCTCGCGAACGTCGACATCCGGCGGGCGGACGCGGGCCGGCTCTCGTCGTACGCGCAGGCGGTGCCGGCCGACCTCGTGCTGATGGCGGGCGTCTTCGGCAACGTCGACGACCATGACGTACGCCGGACCGTGGCCGCCCTGCCGCAACTGTGCGCGGCCGGTGCCACGGTGATCTGGACGCGGACCCGGCGCGCCCCCGACCTGACCCCGGCGCTACGCGGCTGGCTGCGGGACGCCGGCTTCGCCGAGCGGTCGTTCCACGCGCCGGACGGGGTGCTCTTCTCGGTCGGCGTGCACCGGTTCACGGGCACGCCCCGACCGCTGGACACCTCCGGAGCGCTCTTCACGTTCGTCCGTCAACCATGATCGACTCCATGTCGGCGACACAGCGGTGTCACAGTGGCTCGGATGCCGCCATGTCGCCGACATGAAGTCGATGTTGCCGCCTCGAAAGGCCGAAGGCCCCGGCTCGGGACTTGCGTCCTGACCAGGGCCTTCGTGCGTGGAGCGGGTGACGGGAATCGAACCCGCACTGTCAGCTTGGGAAGCTGATGTTCTGCCATTGAACTACACCCGCAGGCGGACCCACTGTACCCGACACCGCTGACGCGTGCACCCAGGCACCCCCTCGCGCGCCCCATCATCTCGATCACGCCGACACCCGGCCGACCAAGATCCGCAGGCCATCGTCGGTACGCGGGATTTTCATCGCCGCAACATATGCCCATTCTCAAATCTCTCGATCGGTTGTAACGTCTCCCGCACGTTCAAGCCACGGCGCGACACACCCCCTGCCGCGCCGCCAGAAAGAGGTGGGCCCATGGGACTCCGTCCCAACCTGCTGACCCGGCGTACCGCCGGCGTCGCGTCGACGACCCTCGCGCTCCTGCTCAGCACCGCCGCCGTGGGTGTCGTCCCGGCCGCTTCGGCCTTCTCCGCCGCCCCGACCGAGGCGTGCGCCGAGCCGGCCGACGTCCACTCGGACGCCCGGGTCAAGGCCGGCGCGCACGCCAAGCACGAGCCGAACGAACTGACCGCCAAGGAGACCCGCGAGCGGGAGGCCGACCTCGCCGCAGCCCTGCGCGATCGGGCCAACTTCCGGGCCGGCGCCGGCGCCGCCGCGCTCGCCACCGTGACCATCCCGGTCGTCGTGCACGTCATCCAGGAGGACAGCACCCGCGCCGGCGGCAACATCCCGGACTCGATGATCAACTCGCAGATCAGCGTGTTGAACCAGGCCTACAGCGGCGCCACCGGCGGCGCGGCCACCGCCTTCAGCTTCCAGCTCCAGAAGATCAACCGGGTCACCAACCCGGCGTGGTTCCCGATCGTGCAGGGCTCCTCGGCCGAGCGCTCGATGAAGACGTCGCTGCGCGAGGGCGGCAAGAACACGCTGAACATCTACCTCGGCGAGCTGAGCGACGACCTGCTCGGCTGGGCCACCTTCCCGAAGCGCCGCCTGGACAGCATGGACGGCGTCGTCGTGCTGACCGAGTCGCTGCCGGGCGGCACCGCCACCAACTACAACCAGGGTGACACCGGCACCCACGAGGTCGGCCACTGGCTGAACCTCTACCACACCTTCCAGGGCGGCTGCTCCGGCTCGGGCGACAGCGTGAGCGACACCCCGGCGGAGGCGTCGCCGGCGTACCAGTGCCCGACCGGGCGGGACACCTGCACCGCGACCGGCCTGGACCCGATCACCAACTTCATGGACTACACCTACGACTCCTGCATGTACCAGTTCACCGCCGGCCAGGCGGCCCGCATGCTGACCGCGTGGAACGCGTACCGCGCGGCCTGACGCACCACTGCCGCTGATCGTCCCGGTGCCGGCTCCGTCTCCCGACGGGCCGGCACCGGCGTCTGTGGGGGGTCAGGCCGCCGCGCGATGGGCGCCGCGCCCGTCGAGGGCCGACCGCCGATCCGGTACGCCCACCGCGCCCCCGCCCGGGGCGGTGCTCGCGGCGTCGGTGGTGGCAGTGGTAGTGGTGGTCGCGGCACCGGCGGCCCCGGGGTCGAGCCAGACCTGCACCGCCGGCCGGCCGGTCGCCTCACCCGGGCGCACGGTGCCGGCGTCGCCGCGCCGGGCCAGCATCGCCACGTCGACGGTGAACTCGAAGAGCCGCCAGTCCACCTGCGGCGCGGCCCGCCCGATCTCGGCGAGCCGGGCCACCCGGGCCTGGTCGGTCACCGGCCTGGCGTGCCCGGCCACGTACGCCTCGTCGTCGCTGTCCTCCGGCGGGAAGGAGTGCAGCGCGTAGCGGCCGTCGCGTTCGAGGTCGCGCCGCTTCGGCGAGTCGACGACGAAGCAGAAGAGCCCCTCGTCGGTGATCACCGGGGACACCGGGTGCACCCGGGGCCCGCCGTCGGCGCGGACGGTGGCCAGGTAGCCGAAGCCCGGCCCGTACTGCTGCATGAGATGACGGATCCCGTCGGCGAGTCGTGGCTCGTCAGCGGCGAATTCGGACCAGGAAGCCATGCCGGCATTCTATCGAACACCTGTACGACACGCGAAGCGCGACGCGCGGGTCGGGCACCCGATTCGCAGGCCCGCTGAGCAGCCCCGCTGACCGGTCCCGCCCACCCACCTCGCTATGGTGTTGCGATGCTGCTCTCCGACCGCGACCTCGTCGCCGAGCTGAAGGCCGGCACGCTCGCGCTGGAGCCGTTCGAGCCGACCCTGGTGCAGCCGTCGAGCATCGACGTACGCCTCGACAAGCTCTTCCGGGTCTTCAACAACCACCTCTACACGCACATCGACCCGTCGGTGCAGCAGGACGACCTGACCTCCATGATCGAGGTGCCCGACGGCGAGCCGTTCGTGCTGCACCCCGGCGAGTTCGTGCTCGCCTCCACGCTGGAGGTGATCTCGCTCGGCGACCAGCTCGCCGGCCGGCTGGAGGGCAAGTCGAGCCTGGGCCGGCTGGGGTTGCTCACCCACTCCACGGCCGGCTTCATCGACCCGGGCTTCACCGGCCACGTCACGCTGGAGCTGTCCAACGTGGCGAACCTGCCGATCACGCTGTGGCCGGGCATGAAGATCGGCCAGCTGTGCATCTTCCGGCTGTCGTCGCCGGCCGAGCACCCGTACGGCTCGGCGGTCTACGGCTCGCGCTACCAGGGCCAGCGCGGCCCGACCCCGAGCCGCTCCTGGCAGAACTGGCGCACCTGGCCGCCCCGCTGACGCCCCGCTCCTCCCTGCGGCACGATGCGCCGTCCGCCGCCCGAGGGGTGTGAGGAGGGGCCCCTTCTTGCAGCTCAGGCGGGGCGGCCGAAGCTGTGGATCGGGCCGTCGTCGACACGCTTCATCTTCACCGGGACGCCGGCCCGGGAGGCGTGCACCACCCAGCCCCCGCCCACGTACATGCCGACGTGGTGCAGGTCGGAGTAGTAGAAGACCAGGTCGCCGGGGCGCAGGTCGGCGCGGCTGACCTTGGCGGTCACCGACCGCTGCTGGGCCGCGTTGTGCGGCAGCGAGACGCCGGCCTTCGCCCAGGCGGCCAGCATCAGCCCCGAGCAGTCGTACGAGTTCGGGCCCTCGGCACCCCAGACGTAGGGCTTGCCGATCTGGGCGCAGGCGAACTTCACCGCCGTCCCCGCGCCGCCACCCGGGTAGGACGCCGGGCAGGGGGCGGGCTTCAGCGGGCCGCCGCCTCCGTTGCCGTACACCTTCAGCCGCAGCTTCTGCAGGCGGTCGATCTCGGCGTTGATCTGCTTCTTCTTCGCGGCGAGCTGGGCCTCGGTGCGGGTGAGCTGGGCGACCATCTCGTCGAGGGGCTGCTTCTTCGCGGCCAGCTCGTCGCGGAGGTCGACGACCGCCTGGACGTCGTGCTGCTGGCGCTGGGCGAACCGGTCGAGCAGCTCCAGCTGCCCCATCATCTGGCTCGGCGTGCGGCTGCCCAGCAGGGCGTTGACCACCGAGAGGTTGTCGCCCTTGTACGCCTCGGCGGCGAGGCCCCCGACCTTCTTCAACGCCTCGTCCACCTGGCGCTGGAGCGGCCCGATCCGCGCGGCGAGCGCGTCGGCCTGCTTGCGCTTGGCGGCCAGGTCCTGGCGGGTGGCGTTGTGCCGCTCGATGATCGGTTCGAGCTTGTTCCAGTCCTCGTCGATCTGCCGCTCGATCTCGGCGACCGAGGGGTCGGCGTGGGCCACGGTCGGTGCGCCGGTCAGGACGACGGCGACGCCGACCAGGGCGGCGAGGAGGGTGGTGCAGCGTGACCAGCGGGTACGCGGCGCAGCCGGCATCCGGTCGGCGTCGGCCGACCGGCGTGACGGGCGCCGCGGGGCATGGAGTGCCACCGGGCTCCGTTCTCCTTCTTCCTCTACCGCCTACCGGGTTAGCTGACGGGTTCGGGCGGGAAGGGAGAGCGCCCTACCGCAGCGCCGCTGCGGATTCACCCCGGCGTACCTGGGTCCCCGGCTCGCTCGTAGGCGACTCGGCGGTGTCGCACCGTCACCGCCCGGCTGGGCGGTGCAGCTACCGGCCGACAATTGGCCAGAGTAGAGACGATCGCCGTCGATCCGCAACCCGACCGGCCGTGACACACCGTACATGCCCGTGGCCGACGTCGATGTCCGCGCACGGCGAAGGCCCCCGGTCTCACCAGACCGGGGGCCTTCGGGCGGTGCTGCGCGGCGCAGCCTTCGCGGGGGCCGGGCCGGGTCAGCCGGGTCGGCGGAAGCCGGCCACCGGCATGGTGTTGATGCTGCTCACGTTGACCGGCTTGCCGGCGCGGGGCGCGTGCACCATCTTGTCGTTGCCGATGTAGAGGCCGACGTGGTGCAGGTCGCTGAAGAAGAACACCAGGTCACCAGGGCGGGCCTCGGAACGCGGGATGGCACGGCCCTCGTTCCACTGGGCGCCGGTGAAGTGGGTCAGGTGGATCCCGGCCGCCTTGTAGGCGAACTGGGTCAGGCCGGAGCAGTCGAACGAGTTCGGGCCGGTGGCACCCCAGACGTACGGGTCGCCGACCTGGGCGCAGGCGGTCTTGATGGCGGTGCGGGCGGCCGCACTGACCACGCCGGTGACCGTCGGGCAGCCCTCGGTGGACACCACGGTCTTCGGCATCGACGCCTGGAGCCGCTTGATCTCACCGTTGATCTTGGTCTTCTTCGCCGCCAGTTCCTTGGTCTGCTTCTCCTGAGAGGCGATGAGCGTGTCGAGCTTCTGCTTCTCGGTGTCGTACTTCGCCCGGACGGCGAGCACGCCCTCGACCTGCTTGCGCTCCTGCGCGGCCAGCCGGTCCAGGATGGTCAACTGCTCGGCGAGGGTGCCCGGCTTGGTGCTGACCAGCAGCGCGCCGATGTCCTGCGACGGGCCGGAGATGTAGTAGCGGGAGGCGAGGTCGCCGACGCGGTTCATCGCCAGCTCTGTCTCGAGCGCCAGCGGCTCGATCTTCTTCTGCACCTCCGCCGCCTTCTCGCGGTTCACCTTGAGCTGGGCGCGGACCTTGTTGTACTGCTCGATGGTGGGCTCAAGCTGCTCCCACTGCTTGTCGATCTGCGCCTCGATCTCGTCCACCGACGGCTCGGCGTACGCGGGCGCGGTCAGTGTCCCGGCGCCGACGGCGACCGCCGCGACCAGGGTGAGCAGGCGGCGTGCGAAACGGCGGGCACCACCCGGGCGAGCGGTTGACCGTTCCGGGGCATGACGATGAGGGGGCATGGTTGCCACCGGCACCGACTCCTTCGCAACCGACCGCCGGGCGCCTCGCGAGAGGGAAGATCGAGGCAGACGACCCACAGCGGTCAGCGCCTCACATTAGGGGAGTCCCGCGCGAGGAATCAAGGCGGGTCGGCACACCGTGACGCCCCGCAAACCCTTCCTGCACAACGGGTGTGGGCCGCGCGGCGACGACGGAGAAGACGGGCACCGTGGCGGCCGGTCCGTCAGCCGACGATGGCCGTCAGCACGTCGTCGAGGGTCACCACGCCGAGCGGGCGGCGGCCGTCGCTCACCAGCACCATGTGCCGCCGCTCGCGGCGCATCGACAGCAGCAGGTCGGCCAGCGTACGGTCCGGCGGCACCACGGCCAGCGGGTGGTAGACCCCGGCCGGCACGGGGGCGCGGCGCTCCGCACCCGCGTACCCGAGGACGTCCTTGACGTGCACGAAGCCGAGCACCCGGCGGGTGGCGCGCTGCACCACCGGGAAGCGGGACCGGCCGGTGCGGGTGGCCAGCACCTCCAGCGAGGCCGGAGACACGTCCTCGGCCACTGTGGTCACCGTCGACCAGGGTTGCAAGGCGTCCGCCGCCGTGCGGGTGTGCAGCGCGAGCGCCCCGGTGATCCGGGCGTGCTCCTCGGCGTCGAGCAGGCCCTCTGTCCGGGCCTGCGACACGAGTCCGGCCAGCTCCTCGGCGGTGAACACCGTCTTGACCGCGTCCGTCGCCTCGACCCGCCAGATCCGCAGCACCTGCCGCGACGCCCACTTCATGGCCAGCAGCAGCGGCTTGGTCGCCGTGCAGAACGCCAGCATCGCCGGCCCCAGCCAGAGCGCCGACGGCTCCGGCCCGGCCAGGGTGATGTTCTTCGGCACCATCTCGCCGACCACGGTGTGCAGGAAGACCACCACGCCGAGGGCGATCAGGAACGCCAACGGGTGCACGGCACCGTCGGGCAGGCCCAGCGCGTGGAACAGCGGCTCGATCAGGTGGGCCAGCGCCGGTTCGGCGATCGCGCCGAGGCCCAGCGAGCAGATGGTGATGCCGAGCTGCGCCCCGGCGATCATCAGCGGGATCTGGTTCATCGCCGACAGCGCCCAGCGGGCCCGCTTCGAGCCGGCCGCCAGCGGTTCGATCACCGTCCGCCGGGAGGCGATCAGCGCGAACTCGCTGCCGACGAAGAACGCGTTGCCGAGCAGCAGCAGCACGGTTACCAGCAGTTCAGGCATCGTCCCCGGGCTCCTCCGGGCGCAGGACCCGCACCTGTTCGATCCGGTGCCGCTCCACCTCGACCACGGTGAACTCGTATCCGCCCTCCTCGACCGTCTCGCCGGCCACCGGGATGTGCCCGAGCCGGGCCATCAGGAAGCCGCCGAGCGTCTCGTAGGGGCCCTCGGGCAGCCGGAAGCCGGTCTGCTCGACCAGCTCGTCCTCGCGGAGCACCCCGTCGACCAGGACGGTCCGCTCGCCACCCGGCACGGTCAGCTCGACCGGCCCGACGTCGTCGACCGCGTCCGGGTCGAACTCGTCGGCGATCTCCCCGACCAGCTCCTCCACCAGGTCCTCCACGGTCACCACGCCGTCGGTGCCGCCGTACTCGTCGACGACGATGGCCAGGTCCGCGTTGGCAGCCTTGAGGGCGGCCAGGACGCCGTCGAGGTCGAGGCTCTCCGGCACGTACACGGGCTCGCGGGCGACCGACGCGACGGTCGTCCTGGCCCGGTTCGCCAGCGGTACGCCCAGCGCGTCCGGCACCGCCGCGACGCCGGTGACCAGGTCGAGGGTCTCCTCGAAGACGGGGAACCTGGTCCGCCCGGTGTGCTGGGCGAGGGTCAGCAGCTCGGCGACGCTCGCCGTGGCGCGCAGCGCGATCACGTCCACCCGGGGGGTCATGGCCTCGGCCGCCCGCTTGTCGCCGAACCGGATGGTGCGCCGCAGCAGCATCGCGGTGTCCGGCGGGAGCGCGCCGGCGCGGGCCGAGATCGCGGCCAGCAGGCCCAGTTCCTCGGGGGACCGGGCGCTGGCCAGCTCCTCCTGCGGTTCCACCCCGAGCCGGCGGACCAGCGTGTTCGCCGAGTTGTTCAGCCCCCGGATCAGCCACCCGAACGTCCGGGAGAAGCCGCGCATCCCCCGGGCGGTGGCCAGCGCGGCGGGCATCGGCCGGGCCAGCGCCAGGTTCTTCGGCACCAGCTCGCCGAAGAGCATGGACAGCAGGGTCGCCAGGGCCAGGGCGAGGAACGGGGTGAACCGGTCGGCCGCCGGCCCCAGCGGGTGCAGCGCCGGGGCGAACAGCCGGGCCAGCGCCGGCTCGGCCAGGTATCCGGTGAGCAGGGCGGTGATGGTGATGCCGAGCTGGGCCCCGGAGAGCTGGAAGGACAGCTCGTGCAGCGCGCGGCGGACCGTCCTGGCCGCGCCGTCACCGGCCGCGGCCCGTCGGTCGATCTCCGGCCGGTCCACCGTGACCAGGGCGAACTCGGCCGCTACGAAGAACGCGTTGCCCGCGGTCAGCAGCACGAAGCCGACCAGGGGCAACACCGTGGCAACCAGAAGACTGTCGATGATCGGTTCACCTCGGCAGGATTGTTCCACGACGGGCCGGGCCGCACATCACTACGCGCGGCACCGGCCTCGTCGGGTCAGCTGCCGGAGGTGGCGGTCTCCTTCTCGCCGGCGGCGTCGGCCGGCTTGATCGAGCGGAGCAGCACGCTGGCGACGTCGACCACCTCGACCTGCTCGCCGGCCCCCTTGCCGTTGACCCCGTCGTTGAGCATCGTCGAGCAGAACGGGCAGCCGACCGCGATGGTCCTCGCCCCGGTGGACATGGCCTCCTCGACCCGGTCCACGTTGATCCGCTTGCCGATCTTCTCCTCCATCCACATCCGGGCACCGCCGGCGCCGCAGCAGAAGGAACGCTCGCTGTTGCGCGGCATCTCGGTGATCTCGCCCTGGACGGAGTCGCCGAGCACCTCGCGCGGGGCGGCGAAGACCCGGTTGTGCCGACCCAGGTAGCAGGGGTCGTGGTAGGTGACGCCGCCGTCGACCGGCTGCACCGGGGTGAGCTTGCCGGCGCTGACCAGGTGGGCCAGGAGCTGGGTGTGGTGCACCACCTCGAACTCGCCGCCGAGCTGCCCGTACTCGTTGCCGAGGGTGTTGAAGCAGTGCGGGCAGGTCGCGACGATCTTGCGCTTGCTCTTCTCCCGGCCGTCGAACGCCTCGTTCAGCGTCTCGACGTTCTGCTGGGCGAGCATCTGGAAGACGAACTCGTTGCCGATCCGGCGGGCCGGGTCGCCGGTGCAGGTCTCGCCCTCACCGAGGATGGCGAAGGAGACGCCGGCCTCGTTGAGCAGGGTCGCGACCGCCCGGGTGGTCTTCTTGGCCCGGTCCTCGAACGCGCCGGCGCAGCCGACCCAGAAGAGGTACTCGAAGTCGTCGACCTCGCCGACGCGCGGCACCTCGAAGCCGAGCCCCTTGGTCCAGTCCTCGCGGGTGTTCTGCGGGGCGCCCCAAGGGTTGCCCTTGTTCTCCAGGTTGCGCAGCATGACGCCGGCCTCGGACGGGAAGCTCGACTCGATCAGCACCTGGTAGCGACGCATGTCGACGATGTGGTCGACGTGCTCGATGTCGACGGGGCACTGCTCGACGCACGCGCCGCAGGTGGTGCAGGACCAGAGCACGTCCGGGTCGATGATGCCGCCGTCCTCGGCGCCGCCGATCAGCGGCTTCTCGGCCTCGGCGAGCGCCAGCACGTCCACGTGGGCGAGCTGGGCGGCGGTGGCCTTCTCCTCGCCGGTGAGATCCTTGCCGCCGCCGGCCAGCAGGTACGGGGCCTTGGCGTACGCGTGGTCGCGCAGGCTGAGCACGAGCAGCTTCGGCGACAGTGGCTTGCCGGTGTTCCAGGCCGGGCACTGCGACTGGCACCGCCCGCATTCGGTGCAGGTGCTGAAGTCGAGCAGGCCCTTCCAGGTGAACTGCTCGACCTGGGCGACGCCGAACTGGTCGGACTCCGGGTCGGCCTCCTCGAAGTCGAGGGGCTTGCCCTGGCTCATCATGGGCCGCAGCGCGCCGAGGCCGGAGCCGGCCCGGCCCGGGTCGCGCTTGAAGAAGATGTTGAAGAAGGCGAGGAACCGGTGCCAGGCGACGCCCATCGTGACGTTGAGCGCGATGACGATCAGCCAGGTCATCGAGATGGCGATCTTGATGAGGGCGGCGATGCTGACGCCGGCCGACCAGTCGGGCAGCAGCGCGCCGACGGCGTGGCTGACCGGGGTGGCCCACAGCGGGTACTCGAAGTGGTCGGTGGCCACCTTGAAGCCCCGGATCACGAAACCCATGATCAGCACGGCGAGGACCACGGCCTCGACGAAGTAGCCCTGCCACATGGTCGAGCCGGTGAACCGGGAGCGCCCTCCCGGCCGGGAGGGCCGGTTGCGGATCCGGATCGCGATCAGCACTCCGATGCCGACCGTGCCGAGCACCGCGATCAGCTCGGTGACCAGGCCGTAGACCGCCAGGCCGCCGATCAGCGGCAGGCCGCCGGTCGGGGAGACGACCTCGAAGTATGCCTCCAGGACCAGCAGCGACAGCACGATGAAGCCGACCATGACGAACCAGTGCGCGGCGCCGACCACGCTCCAGCGGAGCATCCTGGTGTGGCCGGCGGTCTCGGCCAGCATCGTCTTCGTGCGGGTGCCCCGGTCGGCGAACCGCTCCGGGGCGGGCTGGCCCAACCGGACGACTGCCACGATCTTCATGACCGCGCGTACCGCAAGCCACACCGCCACGGCGGTGATGGCGGCCGCGAGGATCGTGGTGACGATCTGGACGCTGCCCATCGAGTTGGCCTCCCGGTCTGCTGCCTGTCGAGCGGCTCGGCGGCCGGGCCGGGTCAGGGGCGCGACCGGCGCAGCGCCTTCGTCGCACCCTGACCGGACCGGTCGATGACCTCGCTCCGCTCGGTCATGCAGTGCAGCCTACGCGAGAGTTACCCGACAGTAACGTGAGTCATCTCGCAGCTGAGCCGCGCCGCCCTGCGGACACCATAGGGTGCCCGCCGCCGAAACGCCGGGCAGGGGCCCGGCGGGGTGGCGTGGATCGTGCCGGAAGCAGGCCGGGGGTCAGGCTCCAGCCCGGCCGGTGACGGCCGGGCCCGCCGGGTCAGCGCCAGCGGGAGAGCAGGACCAGGGAGGCGACCATCGCGCCGAAGCCCACCGCGAGGTTCCAGTAACCCCACGACATGACCGGGTATTCCTGCTCGGAGAGGTAGTAGACCACCAGCCAGCCGATGCCAGCGACGATCAGGGCGACCGCCGTGACCGGCAGCCAGACCGGGCTAGGCTTGCGCGTCGCCGCCGTCGCCGTCGGACGCACGTCCGTCGGCGGGGTGTACACCTTCTTCTTGCGGACCTGAGACTTGGGCACGACGCTCTCCAGAGGGGGTGACGACCTCGTCCGGCCTGACAACCGGGCGCGGGGGCGACGGTCCATGGCCAATAATGTTCGACAGCTAGCGTAGTCCGGATGACCCGTTCAAGCCATGAATGGGGTCAGGCCGATGCACGGAGTGACCGAAAAAGGCGGGACTGTTCGGGTCGCCGCACCGGCCCGCGTCGTCGCGGGCCGACACGAGACGACGCGGAAGGAGCGCTCGGTGGAGTACACGTCCGGCGCGGCCTCCTGGCAGAAGGTTCTCCGCCGGGCGGTCGTCGGCCTCCTGCCCCGGCGTCCCCGGCAGCGGCGTCCGGGCTGGTCGATCGGCGTGCCGCTGATCGCCGCCGCGGCCGGGCTGCTGTTCACCACCACCGCGACGACCGCCGGTGGCACCGCGCTGCGCGAGGACCGCCGGCCCCAGCTCACCCAGCTCATCGAGGACCGCCGGGTGCAGGTCGCCGCGAGCGAGCGCCGGGCCGCCCAGCTCCGGGCCGAGGTCGAGGAGGAGACGGCGACCCTGGCCGATTCCGACGGCCCGATCAGGGAGCAGCGGGACCGCGCCGCCGCCAGCCGGCAGGACGCCGGGTTCACCGCGCTCACCGGGACGGGCGTCACGGTCGAGCTGAACGACGCCGTACGGCGCGCGGACCAGGAGCTGCCCGACGGTGCCACCAACGACGACCTGGTCGTCCACCAGCAGGACGTGCAGGCCGTGGTGAACGCGCTCTGGGCCGGCGGCGCGGAGGCGATGTCAATCATGAACGTCCGCGTCCTCGCCACCAGCGCGGTACGCTGCGTAGGTAACACCCTGCTGCTCCATGGGCGGGTGTACTCCCCTCCATTCAAGATCGTTGCAATCGGCGACCCCGCTGTGCTCCGGCAGGCCCTCGCCGCGTCTGAGGGAGTGCAGATGTTCAAGGGCGCGGTCAACGACTTCCAGCTGGGCTACCGGGAGACCGTCTCGACGGTCACGGTGCCGGCGTTCGAGGACTCGACAGCCCTACGCTCGGCGACGGTGCCCCGGTGACCCGGAGGCCCGACGACGGCTGGGACGGCCGGCACCGGGGCCGGCAGGAGGAGGACACGGCCTTCCTCCCCAGACTCGACCGCGCCGAACCGGCCACCCCTGGGCCGGCGTCCCCCCACCCGACCGCCCCTGGCCCGGCTAATCCTGGCCCGACGGGTTCTGGCCCGACCGCACCTGGCCCGGCTGCCGCCGACGCGGTGGCCGCCGCTCCGCCGGACCCGTCCCGCCCGGAGCGGCCCGGCCCGACCGGTCCCTGGCCCACGCCCGTGCTGACGCCCCGCCCGGCGGTGCCCCACGCCCAGCGGCCGGCGACGCCCGGCCGGGCACCCGCGGAGGCGGCCCCGCCCCTGGCCGGGCCCCGCGCCCAGCAGCGGCCCGCACCGGCCCCGGACCCCGGGCGCGGCACCGACTGGTTCGCCGGCACCCCGCAGCGGCCCGCATCCGGGCCACCGGCCCCGGCCCGCCCTCCGCTGGGCGCGCCCCCGCAGCCCCCGGCCCACCCCCCGCTGGACACGCCCCCGCAGGCCCCGGCCGCGCGGCCGCCCGTGGACGTCCCGGCCCGCCGGCCGGCGGCCGAGCCCGACCAGACGCCGTACGGACGTCCCTCGGGCAACGGCGCCGAGCCCGGGCGGGCACCGTACGAGCGGCGGCCCGTCGACGGCGACGCCGGGTTCGGGCCGGGTCACCGCCCGGCGAACGACACCGACGGTCCCACGGCCTTCCTCCCCCCGATCGAGGCGCGCGCCGCCGACCGCTCCGGGGCACCTTTCTCCCGTGGGTCCGGCTTCCCGGGCACCGCGCCGCCCGACGCGGTCAACCGTCCCCCTGCGGACCGCCGCCCCGGCCCGGTGCCGCCCGCTCCGGTGTCCCCGGGGGCGGGGCGTCCGGTTCCGCCGGGCGGCAGCCCTGGTCACCCCGTCGACCCAGCGGCCACCGCCGTCATCCCGGCGGTGCCCCCTCGGCCTCCGGCCCCCGACGCGACCGCGCTGATGGGCGCGGTGCCGCGCCTGCCCGACAACGGCGACGAGGCCGCCACCGACGGGGAGCCGGCCGAGCCGCCCCGGCCGCGTCGCGGCGAGCGGGTGGTCCAGCTCCGGGCCGAGCAGACCGACGAGGGCTACAAGAGCGTCTACTCCGACCTGACCCGCCCGACGTTCTGGAGCCGGTTGCGCACCGGGGTCCGGTTCACCGGCGAGCTGCTGATCACCTTCGGCCTGGTGGTGCTCCTCTTCGCCGGCTACGAGGTGTGGGGCAAGTCGGCCATCGTCGACGCCCACCAGAACGACCTCAGCAACCAGCTCGCCCAGGCGTGGGGTCCCACCGGCGACCCGACCGTCGCTCCCAGCGCGAGCGCGTCGGCGAAGCCGAAGCCGCCGGCGCACGGCAAGCCCATCGCCGGGCTCTACATCCCGAAGCTCGACAAGAACTGGGTCGTGGTCGAGGGGGTCACCCAGCAGGACATCCGGTACGCCCCGGGCCACTACCCGGACAGCGCGATGCCCGGCCAGGTGGGCAACTTCTCCGTCGCCGGCCACCGCAACCGGGCGACCTTCTGGCGGCTGGACGAGCTGAACCCCGGCGACGCGATCGTCGTCGAGGGCAAGACCGAGTGGTACGTCTACCAGGTCTACAAGTCGCGCATCGTCAAGCCCAACCAGGTCGAGGTCGTCGCTCCGGTGCCGATGCAGCCGGACGCGAAGCCGACGAAGAAGGTGCTCACGCTGACCACCTGCAACCCGAAGTTCGACAACTACCAGCGCCTGATCGTGCACGCCGAGCTGACCCGTACGCAGCCCAAGTCGGCGGGTCAACCGGCGGAGCTGGGGGGCTGACGATGTACGCCTGGATCTGGCGCAAGCTGCCGCTCGGCGTGCCCGGCAAGCTGATCGGCTCACTGCTGCTGGCCACCGCCACGGTGGCCCTGCTCTGGTACGTGGTCTTCCCGTGGGCGGAGCCGCTGCTCCCCTTCGACGACGTGCAGGTCACCCAGGACTCCGGGGTGCCGGGCGGCGGCTCAGGCGTGGACGGCAACGCCCCGCCGGCCGGCGACGAGCACGACCTGCCGTACGACACCGAGCAGAACAACACCCCGCCCCCCTCTCCGAGCAGGTGACGATGCGCGTCCTGGTGATCGACAACTACGACTCGTTCGTCTTCAACCTCGTGCAGTATCTCGGCCAGCTCGGGGTGGACTGCGAGGTGCGGCGCAACGACGAGATCGACGTCGAGGAGGTGGGGCGGGTCGGCGCGGCCGGCGTCCTGCTCTCCCCGGGGCCGGGCAGCCCCGACCGCGCCGGCATCTGCCTCGACGTCATCCGCCGGTACGCGGGCGAACTGCCGATCTTCGGCGTCTGCCTGGGTCACCAGGCCATCGGCGAGGCGTTCGGTGCCACCGTGGCCCGCGCCCCCGAGCTGCTGCACGGCAAGACCTCCGAAGTCAGCCACCACGGCGTCGGGGTGCTCGCCGGCCTGCCGGACCCGTTCACCGCGACCCGCTACCACTCGCTCGCCGTGCTGCCCGAGACCCTGCCCGAGGAGCTGGAGGTCACCGGCTGGACGGGCTCGGGGGTGGTGATGGCGATGCGGCACCGCACCCTGCCGATCGAGGGCGTCCAGTTCCACCCGGAGTCGGTGCTGACCGAGGGCGGTCACCTGATGCTGGCGAACTGGCTCGCCGCCTGCGGCCACCCGGAGGCGCTGGAGCGCGCCCCGGCGCTGGCCGCCGAGGTGGACGCGCGCCGCCGCGCCGCCTTCGCCGCCGCCTGACCGGCTCCCGGTTCCCCGCGCTGAGCGGCGCTGGCTGGGAGCTGTCTGTCGGCGAAACGGGGCGATCCGGCCCGATGGACGACGCTCCCCGAGCGACGCCGACGCCGCCGCGACGACCTCGGCGGCCCGCCGTGTCGCCGGCAGGGTGTGGATCAACGCGCTCGTCGGTCGGCGAACGCGTTGATCGGCGAGCCTCGGCCGGCGTCAGTCCTGGTTGAGGCGGACCGGCGGGGTCGGGAAGGGCAAGCCGCCGCCGTTGCCGCCACCCCCGCCGTCGATCGGCGGGGTCGGTGTCGGCGTGACGGGCGGGTTGCCCGTCGGCTCGGTCGGCTCGGGGGTGGGCTCGGGGATGTCGACCTCGATGGTGACCCGCTTGCCCCGCTCCAGCTCCGTGCCGCCCCGGGGGTTCTGGCCGGACACCTTGCCGGCCTGGTCGGCGGGGACCTCGTCGCCGTCGACGATCTTCACCACGTAACCGGCCTGCTCCAGCTCGCGCTTGGCGTCGTCGGCCGAGGAGCCGACGACGTTCGGCACCTGCCGGACGTTGCCCCGGGAGACCTCCACGGTCACCTTGCTGTCCTCGGCGACCTTGGTGCCGGACTTCGGGGAGACGTTCGTGACGATCCCCTCCGGCGAGGAGCTGCTGACCTCCTTCTTGACCACTTCGAGCTTGAGGGCCTCGAGCTGCTGCTCGACGTTGTCGAACTGGGAGCCGACCAGCCCGTTGGGGATCGTCACCTCCGGCTTGCCGGAGCAGATCTGGATGGTGACGCCCCGGCCCTTCTCCAGCTGGGTGGTCGGCGGCGGCTGCTGCGCCGCGACGGTGTCCTTCTTGCAGGTGCTGTTGGCGATCGGGTCGCCGACGGCGGGGACCAGGCCGGCCTGTTCGAGCTGGGCCACCGCCGCCGCCTGGGTCTGGCCCGTCAGGTCGGGGACGGCGATCTTCTCGGCGCCGCCCCGGCTCATCGCGTAGGCGGTGACCAGGGCGATGATCGCGAGCACGCCGAGCGCGGCGAAGGTGGCGATCACCCAGGAGGACGCCCGGCGCTGGCGCGGGTCGCCGACCCGGGCCGGCATCTGCTGCCGGGTGGCCGCGCCGCCGACGACCTGCGTCGGGTAGCCCGACCCGGCGGCCGACATCGGCGCGGTCTCGGCCTCACGCATCACCGGGGTGGCGAGCACCGGCCGGCCGGCCGCCGCGCGGAGCAGGTCGGCCCGCATCTCGCCGGCGCTCTGGTAGCGGTTGAGGGGGTTCTTCGACAGCGCCTTGAGCACGATCGCGTCGACGGCGGGGTTGACGTCCGGGTTGATGTCGCTCGGCGTCGGCGGGGCCTCCCGCACGTGCTGGTACGCCACGCTGACCGGGCTGTCCCCGACGAACGGCGGGTGGCCGCAGAGCAGCTCGAACAGCACGCAACCGCCGGCGTACACGTCGGAGCGGGCGTCGACCGCCTCGCCGCGCGCCTGCTCGGGCGAAAGGTATTGCGCCGTGCCGATGACCGCGCTGGTCTGCGTCATCGTGGTGGCGCCGGAGGCCAGCGCCCGGGCGATGCCGAAGTCCATCACCTTGACCTGGCCGGTCTGGGTGAGCATGACGTTGCCGGGCTTGATGTCGCGGTGGATGATCCCGTGCCGGTGGCTGAACTCCAGCGCGGCGCACATGTCGGCGCAGATCTCCAGCGCGCGGCGCGGCTGGAGCCGCCCCTCGACGCCGAGCACCTCCTTGAGGGTCCGCCCGTTGACGAACTCCATCACGATGAACGGCAGCGTCTCGCCGGTCGGCCCCGTCTCCTCGCCGGTGTCGTAGACCGCGACGATGGCCGGGTGGTTGAGCGAGGCGGCGTTCTGCGCCTCCCGGCGGAACCGCATCTGGAAGGTGGCGTCGCGGGCCAGATCGGCCCGGAGCATCTTGATCGCGACGTCGCGACCGAGCCGGAGGTCACGGCCGCGGTGCACCTCGGCCATGCCGCCGTAGCCGAGCAGCTCGCCGACCTGATACCTGCCACCGAGCAGGCGGGCCTGCGCTGTCATCGCGTCTGTCGTCCTTCGCTCGTCGTCGTCTCGCCGCCGCCCGGCAGGAGTCGTTCCACTCGACGGTACGGCGTCCCGGACGGATCGTCGCGCCCACCGGCCTGCAGCGCGCCGGACGCCGCGGCCCGGGCACCGGACCCGCCGGGGTCACCGGCTGCCGCATTCTTCCGCAGGTTGTAGGAAATCACGCCGGAGCAGAGCAGGACCAGTGTGGCCACCAGGATGAACAGCCAAACCGCCCCTGACCTGGACCGCTGCGGCGGGGCCGGGGGCGGGCCGGGCTGGCGGGCGTACGCGAGGGGGTTGGCCTGGCGGACCGGGGCCGGCGGCGGCACGGTCGCCGCGCCGCGCGGGTAGGCCGGCTGGTTGGCCACCGGCGGACGGGGCACGCCGGCCGGCGGGTGGGGCTGCTGGTGCACAACGGGCGGGCGGGGCTGGTGGGTGACCGGGGAACGCGGCTGGGGCGGGGCCGACGTCGGGACCGGGCGCTGCTGCGGCGGGCCGGAGGTCGGCACCGGGCGCTGCGCCACCGCGGGCGGCCGGGGCTGCTGCCGGGAGGCGGGCGGCACCTGGGCACGCGCCTGCGGGCCGGCCGGGGACGCCGGGGCGGCGGAGACCTGCCCTACGTGACCGCCGCCACGGGACTGCTGCCCGAGCGCGAGCTTCGCCTGCCGGGCCACCCCGGCGAGGGCGGCGGCGCTGGGCCAGCGGGCGGCCGGGTCCTTCGCCATGGCCCGCTCGACGATGGCCCGCACCGGGGGCGGGATGTCCGCCGGCAGCGGCCGGGGGGTGTCCCGGACGTGCTTCATGGCGATTTCCAGCGGGTTGTCGCCCTCGAACGGCCGTCGGCCGGCCAGGCACTGGTAGGCGACCACGCCGAGGGCGTAGACGTCGGAGGCGGGCGTGGCCACCGCGCCGGTGGCCTGCTCGGGGGAGATGTAGGAGGCGGTGCCGAGCACCGAGCCGGCGGCGGTGAGCTGGGCGACCAGCTCCGACCGGGCGATGCCGAAGTCGGTCAGCACGAGGGTGCCGTTGGGCCGGACCAGCAGGTTTCCGGGCTTCACGTCGCGGTGCACGATGCCCTTGCAGTGCGCCGCGTGCAGCGCGTCGGCGGCCTGGGCGAGCAGGGCCATGGTGCGCGCCGGGGTGAGCCGGCCGACCCGGCCCAGCGTCGAGGAGAGCGCGTCACCCTCCACGTATTCCATCACCAAAAAGGCGATCTGCTGGTCGTGGCCGAAGTCGTAGACGTCGACCACGCCGGGGTGGTTGATCGTGGCCATGGTGCGGGCCTCGCCACGGAAGCGCTCGGCGAAGTCGGGGTCGTCGAGCAGCGCCGGGAGCAGGCTCTTCACGGCGACCGTGCGGCCCAGCACCTGGTCGGTGCCGCGCCACACGTCACCCATGCCGCCGCTGGCGATCCGCTCGTCGAGGCGGTAGCGGTTGCCGAGCTGGACCCCGGGGCTGAGCATGTCAGCGCCCCCCGGAGTCGGCGGCCGCCGCCTGCATGATCTTGCCGGCGATCCGGGCCGCCTCGGCGCTGCCGCCGCTGCCCGCCTCCTCCAGCACCACGCACACGGCGGAGACCGGGGTGCCCTTCGAGTCCAGGGCGAAGCCGATGAACCAGCCGTGGTCGGGGGTCTGCGGGCCCGACTGGGCCGTGCCGGTCTTGCCGCCGACGGTGTAGCCGTTGAACTTCGCGTTGCGGCCGGTGCCGTTCTCCACCACGCTCACCATCATGTCGCGCAGGTCCGACGCGACCTGCCCGCTGACCGGCTGGCGCAGCTCGCGCGGCTTGGCCGTGTAGTAGCTGGTGGTGCGGTCCGGTGCGAGGAGCTGCCGCACCAGGTAGGGCCGCATCTGGCTGCCGCCGTTGGCGACCGCCCCGGCGATCAGGGCCCCCTGCAGCGGGGTCATCTTGACGTCCCGCTGGCCGATGGAGGACTGGGCCAACGCGGCCGGGTCGGTGCTGCCGTCGGGGCCCTGCATGGCCCCGGTGCGGCTGGCCGCCACCGGCAGCCCGCCCTCACCGAGCTGGCCGACGGTCAGGTCGTCCTGCTCGAAGCCGAACTGCCGGGCCTTCTCCTTCACCTTGTCCGCGCCGAGCTCCACGCCGAGCTTGGCGAAGCCCGTGTTGCAGGACTCGGTGACCGCGCTGATCAGGCTGACCTCGGACTCCGGGCAGATCGACGGCACCGCGTTGCGGATCGGGGTGCCCGAGGTCGGCGGGGTGTAGCTGGGGCCGGCCGAGATCTGGGTGTTCTTGCCGATGCCGTTCTCCAGCGCGGCGGCGGCCACCACGATCTTGAAGGTGGAGCCCGGGGGCAGCACCTCCGACAGCGCCCGGTTCTTCAGCGGGCCACCCTCGGCGCTCTCCAGCTTGTTGTACGCCGCCGTCGCCTCGTCCGTGTCGTGGCTGGCCAGCGGGTTCGGGTCGAAGCTGGGCATGGAGACCAGCGCCTGCACCGCGCCGGTGCGCGGGTCGAACGCGATCGCCGCGCCCTTCTTCGCCCCGACCTGGTTGTTGGACAGCCCGTTGAACGCGGCGTCCTGGGCCCGCTTGGAGAGGGTCAGCAGCACGTTGCCGCCGCCCGTCTCGTCGCCGGTGAACATGTCCTTGATCCGGTTGGCGATCAGCGCGTCGCTGGTGCCGGCGAGGAAGTCGTTCTCGACCCGCTCGATGCCGGTGTCGCCGAGGTTGACCGGCTTGTAGCCGAGGACGTGCGCGTACTTCTCGCCGCCGGGGTAGGTGCGCAGGAACCGCAGCTTGCCGCCCGTCTCCTTGCTGGTGGCGAGCGCCGTGCCACCGGCCTCGATGTTGCCGCGCTTGCGCTCGTACTCGGCCACCTGGACCCGGCCGTTGTAGTCGCTGTTGCGGTATTCGTCGGCCTTGTAGGCCTGGATCCAGTTCAGGTTCGCGAAGAGCAGACCGAACAGGACCATCGCGACGACACCGACGCGGCGCAGGGGTGCGTTCACGGCCGGATCACCTCCGTGGGGGCACCGTGCAACTGCTCGGGTGGGCCGCCCCCTGGTCGGGCCGCCGGGCCGCCGCCACCGGTCACCGGGCGGCGGGCCGCGTCGGAGACCCGCAGCAGCACCGCGATGAGCAGCCAGTTCGCCATCAGCGACGAGCCACCGGCGGAGAGGAACGGGGTGGTCTGACCGGTCAGCGGGATGAGCTTGCTGATCCCGCCGACGATCACGAAGACCTGGAGGCCGAGGGTGAAGGCGAGGCCCCCGGCGAGCAGCTTGCCGAACGAGTCCCGCACGGCGAGCGCGGCCCGCAGGCCCCGCTCCACGATGAGCAGGTAGACCACCAGCAGCGCGGAGAGGCCGAACAGGCCGATCTCCTCGCCGATGCCGGCGAAGATGAAGTCGTTCTGCACCTCGGGGATCTCCAGCGGCTCCCCGCCGCCCGGCCCTGCGCCGAACAGGCCGCCGCTGCCCAGCGCCAACAGGCCCTGGACCAGCTGGTAGCCGTCCTGGTAGGGGTCGGCGAACGGGTCCAGCCAGATCTGGGCCCGCAGGTGGAAGTTGGCGAACGGCCCGCCGACGACGCCGCCGAGCACGTACGCGAGGTAGGCGCCGCCGAAGAACAGGATCAGACCGATGAGCAGCCAGCTCACCCGCTCGGTGGCGATGTAGAGCGTCACCACGAACATGCCGAAGTAGAGCAGCGAGGTGCCCAGGTCCTTCTCGAAGACGAGCACCAGCACGCTCAGCGCCCAGACCGCGAGCACCGGCCCCAGGTCCCGCCCGCGCGGGAAGTCGATGCCCAGGAACCGGTGGCTGGCCAGCGACAGCACCTCGCGCTTGCGCACCAGGTAGTAGGCGAAGAAGGCGAGCAGCGCGAGCTTGGCGAACTCACCCGGCTGGATCTGCCCCACCCCGGGCACGATGATCCACAGCTTCGCGCCGTAGATCTCCGAGTATTTCGCCGGCAGCACCGCCGGGATCATCACCAGCACGATGCCGGCGAGGCCCAGCGTGTAGGCGTACCGGGAGACCGACCGGTGGTCGCGCATCAGCGCCAGCAGGCCGGCGGCGAGCATCACCGACGCCAGCGTCCAGGCGAACTGGCGACCGCCGTTGCCGGCGAAGATCGCCAGCGACTCCCGGTCGGCGGGGGCGGCCCGGGCCAGGTCGAGCCGGCGCAGGAAGCCCACCCCGATGCCGTTGAGCAGCGCCACCGCCGGCAGCAGGGCCGGGTCGGCGTAGGGGGCCAGGAACCGGATGACGACGTGCAGGGCGAGGAAGACGCCCGCCAGCACGGCGGTGGGGACCCAGAAGTCCGGGGTGACCGTGTCGAGCACGGTCGCCTCCACCGTCGCGCCGTACGCGGCGACGATCACCAGGGCCAGCAGCAGCAACGACAGTTCGGCGTTGCGCCGCGACCGGGCCAGGCGTACGCCGGGCTGCTCGCCCGTCGTTGCGGGCGAGGCGGCCGGTGCGGCGGCTGCGGTCACGGAGGTGTCCTCGGGTTTCTCAGCCGACGCTCACTCCGGCGACCGGCACCCGGCCGGGTCGGCCGGCGGAACCGTGTCGGAGGGCAGCACGTCGGGCGTCTCGGTGGGCGCGGGGGTCGGGGTGTCGACGGGTCGGGCGCTGCCGGAGGCCGTACGGGTCGCCCCCGGCTTGACCGGGGACCTCGTGGGCTCCGGCGTCGTCGCCTCGGGGCTCGGCGTCGGGGTCGGCTGGCAGACCGGCTTGAGGTTGGGGTTCAGCGGGTCGTCGCTGGTCAGCTCGGCCAGCCGGCGCTCGGCGTCGGGCTCGTCGCGGGCGGGGATGCCCTGCTTGACCTGCTCCTGCGCGGCGAGGGTGAGGTCGTCGAGCCGGGCGGGGCTGACGGAGTGCTCGGCGGAGAGGTCGAGGCCGGCGATCTGCCCCTGCACGCCCCGGAACACGGCCACCCGGCCGTCCTCGGTGGCGCCCACGTAGTACTGCCGCTGCGTGTACGTCCACCCGCCGAGCAGCGCGCCGCCGAGGATGACCAGCAGGGCGAGGGTCATCGCCGCGGTGCGCAGCGGGCGGCGCTTCGGGCGGTCGTCGTCGCCGTCGTCGTCGGCCGGCTCCTCGGGGGCGGGCGGCCGGGGGGCGGAGAGCGCGGAGGCGCGCGCGGCGGGGGTGGAGACGTCGGCGGAGGTGGCCATGCCCCGGTCCCGGGCGGCGGCGCCGCCGACGATCGGGCTCGCCTCGACGATGTCCCGGTCGGTGGCGTCGGCGATGATCACCGTGATGTTGTCCGGGCCGCCGCCGCGCAGCGCGAGCTGGACGAGCCGCTCGACGCACTGCTGGGGGTCGGTGTATTCCCGCATGGTGTCGGCGATGGTCTCGGCGCTCACCACGCCGGAGAGGCCGTCGCTGCAGATCAGGTAGCGGTCGCCGGGGAGCACCTGCCGGACGCTGTATTCCGGGTCGATGTCGCGGCCGTCGAGCGCCCGGGTGAGCAGCGAGCGCTGGGGGTGGCTGCTCGCCTCCTCGGCGCTGATCCGGCCCTCGTCGACGAGCATCTGGACGTAGGTGTCGTCCTTGGTGATCTGCGCGAACTCGCCGTTGCGCAGGAGGTAGGCCCGCGAGTCGCCGATGTGGACCATGCCGAGCTTGGTGCCGGAGAAGAGGGTCGCGGTCAGCGTGGTGCCCATCCCCTCCAGCTGCGGGTTGGCGTCCACGGTGTCGCGGAGCTGCTGGTTGGCGGTGCCCACGGCCGAACGCAACGCGTCGACCAGGGCGTCACCGGGGACGTCCTCGTCGAGCGGCGCCATGGCACCGATGACGATGTTGCTGGCGACGTCACCGGCGGCCATGCCGCCCATGCCGTCGGCGACGGCGAGAAGCCGCGGCCCGGCGTAGACGGAATCCTGGTTACCGTCTCGGATCAGACCGCGGTCGCTGTGGGCCGCATAGCGCAGGGTCAGAGTCATGGCCGTAATTCGAGAGAGGTGCGCCCGATGCGGATCGGCACGCCGAGGGGGACGGGGGTTGGTCCGGTGACCTTAGCGCGATCGAGGTAGGTGCCGTTAGTCGATCCGAGGTCCTCGACGAACCACTGCCCGTCGCGGGGCACGAGCCGGGCGTGTCGCGCCGACGCGTAGTCGTCGGTGATGACGAGGGTCGAATCCTCGGCCCGACCGATGGTGATCTGCGCCTCGCCCAGGGTGATCCGGGTGCCGGCGAGCTGACCGGCGGTCACCACCAGCTGGTGCGCGGCCCTGCCCCGCTTCACCTTGGCCGGCTTGGCCTGCGGCTGGCCGGTCGAGGCGCCCACGGCCCGGGGCGCGGCCACCAGCCGGCCCGACCGGGCACCGGCGAACAGGTCCCGGCGGATGACGCCGACCACCGTGAAGACGAAGATCCACAGCAGGATCAGGAACCCGAACCGGGCGACGGTGATGACGAGTTCCGGCAAGGCGGATCAGCCGTCCACGCGGAAGGTCAGGGTGGTGGTGCCGAGCTGGATCATGTCGCCGGGGTTGAGCGCGACGGCGGAGACCCGCTGGCCGTTGACCATCGTGCCGTTGGTCGAGCCGAGGTCGGTCAGCACGACCTGACCACCGTCGAAGTCCAGCCGGGCGTGTCGGCGGGAGATCCCGACGTCGGGCAGGCGCAGGTTGGCCTGGTCGCCCCGGCCGATCACGGTCGAGCCCATCTGGAGCGGGTAGGTGCGGCCGTCGCCGGAGACCAGCCGGACGTTGCGCCCGCCGCCGTGCCCCGGCGGGGGGCCGTAGCCGCCGCCCTGGTCGTACGCCGGATAGGCGGGGCCGGCGTCGTAGCCGCCCTGGTCGTAGCCCGGCGCGGAGACCGGTGCCACGTCGCCACCGGTGTAGACCTCGGCGGTGACCCGGAACATGCCGGTGTCGAGGCCCTCGCCGCGCTCGATCTCGACGATCACGTCGCCGTAGACCGTCCAGGCCTGCTCGCCGATGAACTCCGCCTGCGACTGGGCCAGCTCCTGGGCCAGGGCGGCGGCGTACGGCGCCAGGCGGTTGTGGTCGTAGGGCGAGAGATCGATCACGTAGCGGTTGGGCACCAACGTGCGCCCGCCGGCCAGGATCGCCTTGTGCGCCTCGGCCTCCCGCTGCATGGCGTTGAGGATCTCCACGGGGTGGACCACCCCTTTGAAGACCTTGGCGAAGGCTCCCTCCACCAGGCCTTCCAGACGCTTCTCGAAGCGTTGCAGCACGCTCACCGGCTCCTCCTCGGGTCCCGAGGACATGATGGTATCCGGCCGGCGCGCGCGCAGCTCACACGCCGCTCGGCCGGCCGTCGCCGGCCCGTTCGAACGGGCCCTTGCCCCCGTGCTACAGTTTCGTCCGCCACGAACGGTAACCGGTCGCGGCGCAGGCCAGGGACACCGTAGGATGTGCCGGGCCGCTGGAGACAGCGGATCCGGGGCAGGCTAAAGTGTTCCGGGTCAAGCCACGGGGAAGTGGCGGAATGGCAGACGCGCACGGTTCAGGTCCGTGTGCCCGAAAGGGCGTGGGGGTTCAACTCCCCCCTTCCCCACCAGAGCGAGGGCTCCGCAGCACGCGGGGCCCTTTCGCCGTTCCGTGGGGCCCGGCGTCCCATCCGGTGGGTGCCGGACGTCACGCTATGCTCCGATCGTTTCCCTGCCTCCGATGGACCAGGAGTGGCGTGTGAGTGTCGCGTTGGTGACCGGGTCGGGCGGCCTGATCGGTTCCGAGGCGGTCCGGCACTTCGCCGGCCTCGGTCTCGACGTCGTCGGCATCGACAACGACATGCGGCAGGAGTTCTTCGGCGCCGAGGCGTCGACCGCGTGGAACGTCCGGCGGCTGGCCGAGGAGCTCGGCGGGGCGTACGCGCACCACAGCATCGACATCCGCGACCGCGACTCGCTGGCGAAGCTCTTCGCCCGGTACGGCCGCGACATCGCGGTGGTGATCCACACCGCCGCGCAGCCGTCGCACGACTGGGCGGTGCGCGACCCGTTCACCGACTTCGACGTCAACGCCGGCGGCACCCTCAACGTGCTGCAGAACGTGCGCGAGCACTGCATCGAGGCGCCGGTGATCCACTGCTCGACCAACAAGGTGTACGGCGACCGCCCCAACAGCCTCCCGCTGGTCGAGCTGGAGTCCCGCTGGGAGATCGAGCCGGGGCACCCGTACGAGCAGGGCATCCGCGAGGACATGTCGATCGACGCCTGCCTGCACTCGGTCTTCGGCGCGTCGAAGGTCGCCGCCGACGTGATGGTGCAGGAATACGGTCGCTACTTCGGGATGCGCACCGCCTGCTTCCGGGGCGGCACGCTGACCGGCCCGGCGCACTCCGCGACCGAGCTGCACGGCTTCCTCGGGTACGTGATGCGCGCCAACATGGAGCGCCGGACGTACAAGATCTTCGGCTACCAGGGCAAGCAGGTCCGGGACGCGATCCACAGCTCGGACGTGGTGTCGGCGTTCGAGGCGTTCTTCCGCAACCCGCGCTCGGCGGCCGTCTACAACCTCGGCGGCGGCCGGCACTCCAACACCTCCAACCGGGAGGCGTTCGCCCTGGCCGAGCAGATCACCGGCCAGGAGATGATCACCGAGTACGTCGAGGCGAACCGGATCGGCGACCACAAGTGGTGGATCGGCTCCAACGAGGCGTTCCAGGCCGACTACCCGGACTGGAAGCAGGTCTACGACGTGCCGATGATCATGCGCGAGATCTACGAGGCCAACGTGGACAAGTGGGTGCCCGGGGCATGACCGACGGCAGCAAGCGCAACGTTCTCGGCGTCCTCGTCGACGCCACCGACTACGCCACCGCGACCGAGCGGGTGGTGGCGGCGGCGCACGAGCGGCGTCCGCTGGCGCTCACCGCGCTCGCCGTGCACGGGGTGATGACCGGGGTGCTCGACCCGGCCCACAACGCCCGGCTCAACTCGTTCGACGTGGTCACCCCGGACGGGCAGCCGGTGCGCTGGGCGCTCAACCTGCTGCACCACGCCAACCTGGCCGACCGGGTCTACGGCCCGCTGCTGACCCTGCACGTGCTGCGCCGCTTCGCCGAGGAGGGCCTGCCGGTCTACCTGTACGGCTCGACGGAGGAGACGCTGTCACGGCTGATCCCCGCCCTGGAGCGGATGTTCCCGGCGCTGAAGATCGCCGGGGTGGAGCCGTCGAAGTTCCGCGCCGTCCAGCCCGGCGAAGACGCCGAGATCGCCGACCGGATCCGGTCCAGCGGGGCCCGGCTCGTCCTGGTGGGGCTCGGCTGCCCCCGGCAGGAGGTCTTCACGTACGCGATGCGTCCGCTGTTGGACATGCCGATGATGGCCGTCGGGGCGGCCTTCGACTACCACGCGGGGCTGCTGCGCAACCCGCCGCCGTGGATGCAGCGGGCCGGCCTGGAGTGGTTCTGGCGGCTCGGCCTGGAGCCGAAGCGCCTCTGGCGGCGGTACGTCATCCTCAACCCGGCTTACCTGGCCCGCCTGGCGGCGCAGAAGACCGGCCTGTGGAAGGCGAAGCCGCCGACCCCGGCCACCGAGCGCCCCGCCACCTTCGCCGTCTAGGCCGCCCGCGCGACCCCTACGGGACGGGCCTGCGGGACGAACAGGGGGCCGACCCGGATTCGGCGGGCGTCGAACTGGGCAAGGCTGACGGCATGGACGGGCATCTCATCGTGCTGTTGCCGATCGCCGGCGTGTGGCTGGCCGCGGGTCTCCTCGCCGAGCGGCTGCCCCGGCCGCATCGTGCCCGCGCGCTGCGGCGGCGTACCGGATGGTTGCTCGCCCTGACGGTGACCGGCCTCGGCCTGACGGCGGCCGTGCTCGCCGCCGGGCTGACCAGCGCCGGCACCGGCGCGATCGACCGGGCCGCCGCCGGCCTGGCGCTGGCCGCCGCCCCCGCGCTGCTGGTGGCGGTCGTCACGGCCCGCCGGGTGCGCCGGCTGTGGGCCGGTGCCGGGGCGTTCGCCGCCGCACCGGAGACGCCGGCCCCGCACGGGCTGCGGGCCGCCGCGGCGCATCCGCTGATCGGCCTGCCGCTGCAGGCCACCGGCCTGGCCACCGTGCCGGGGGTGCTGTCGGCCAGCGGCCTCGACCTCTTCGCCGGGCCCGGCACCACCGGTGCCGCCGTCACCGTGGCCGCGCTGGGCGTCGCCGCGATCGGGGTACGCCAGGCGCTGCGCCACAGCCGCCTCGCCGAGCGGGCGGTGACCCGGCAGCCCGGGTCAGCGCGAGCGGCCAGCGCCGCCCTGCACGTATAGCAGCTCCAGGATCGCCCGGGTCGCCTCGAACCAGCGGTCCAGCCAGCCGGGCGGCGGCACGCTGCCCTTGGGGGGCAGCTCCAGCAGCAGCCCGCGCAGCAGCGGGTGGTCGACCAGGGACTCGGTGGCCGACGGGCCGGTCGACCAGCCCGACGGCGGGAACGACGGCTCGGTCAGCGGGTTCGGGTCCAGCGACGGCAGCGACAGCGGCGCGCCGGCCTGGTCGAGGGCGGTCGGGCCGTCGTCCCGGGTGCCGATCTCGGAATCGGTGGAGACGACCTCCGTCAGGACGGTGTCCCGGCGGGCCCCGCGGTATTTCCCGCCGAACCGCTCCGGCTTGCCCGGACCGTTGGTGAGGTTCTCTGAACCGATCGTCGTCATCGTCTCGCCTGCCTCGCTCGGGTGCCGATCCGGGTGGCCGTTGCCGATCCGGTAGCTGGTCCGGGTCGTCGACCAGCGCCGTCCCGACGGTTCAACGACCCGGGACGGCGGTGGAAACGCGACGGGCGCGACCCCTGCTCCGGCCACGCTGCCGGAAGGGGTCACGCCCGTCGTGTCTAGGGGTCAGCGATCAGTCCCGGAGGAACGCGCCGTCCCTGGCCCCGGCGACGAAGGCGTGCCAGCCTGCCGGAGCGAAGACCAGGTTGGGACCGCTCTTGTCCTTCGAGTCCCGCACCCCGACCGCCCCGGTCACGTACGCCACCTCCACGCAGTTGTCACAGTTCGGCCCGCTCTTCGAGCTCTTGAACCACGTCGCCCGCGTCAGGTCCCCACGGAACCCCTTGGTCGCCATTTCCACAACGGCTCCTCTGCCAGTTTTGCGATTTGTGCGATGGATTCCTCCGGACGCATGGCCGCTGCTCGAACATGATCGAAGATGAAGCTGTACTTCTGTAGCTCGTCGCTCTTCTCCAGGAAGAGCCCACCCGTGGCGTTCTCCGCGTACACGACATCCGGATCATTGGCTTCTGGGAAGCTGAGGATGGTGAAGGTGCCGTCCATGCCGGCGTGCGCCCCGACCGAGAACGGCAGGATCTGAAGCGTCACGTTCGGCAGCTCCGCCACCTCCACCAGCCGCTTGAGCTGACCACGCATCACCGCGTCGCCGCCCACCGGCCGGCTCAGCACCGCCTCATCGAGCACCACCCACAGATCGACCGGATCGTCCTGGGTCAACAACGACTGACGGCCCAGTCGGACACGCACCCGTTGCTGGACCTGTTCGGCGGTGAAGTCCGGCCGGGCGGCGCGGATCATCGCCGAGGCGTACTCCTCGGTCTCCAGCAGGCCCGGGACGACCTGCTGCTCGTACTGCCGGATGGAGCTGGCGGCCGACTCCAGGCCGACGTACGCCCCGACCAGCACGGTGCTGTAGGGGTGCCACCAGCCCTTCTGCCGGGCCTCCCGGGCGATCTGCACCAGCTCGTCGCTCTCCGCGCCGGACACTCCGTAGATCAGCAGCATGTCGCGGACGTCGCGCGGGGTGGCGGTGGTGTGGCCGGTCTCGATCCTGGAGATCTTCGACGCCGAGCACTCCAGCCGTTCGGCCACCGCCTCGATGGTGATGCGCGCGGCGTCGCGGTGCCGGCGCAGTTCGGCGCCGAGCCGGCGACGGCGGATGGTCGGGCTGCGCCGCTCGCTCACGACGCCCCCCGGCGGCCCACTGGGCCGAATCGCTCGCTGCTCGCCCTCACCCGGTTACCTCCGGTCGGTCGCGCCTGGGGTCGACGCCCGCCGGGGGCGCGACCGTCGGAACGGCGGGCGAGCGTTCGCGGCAGGGGTGATGGTGCCGGTCGTCGACCGGCCGCGACGGGCGAAACCGGCGTCCAGTGTGCCGGTCCGGGGACAGCGGCATCAAGCGTCTATTTCCGCGAGCCGCTCACGTATCGGCAAAAGTCGACATGCAACTTGCATGAAGCACGACACTCATGCAATCTGTCCGTAGGGCTCGAATCACTCACCGTTCCGGTCGGCCGCCGGAACGGGACGATCCGCCGACGGGTGGGCGTCCGGTCGAGGGATACCAGCCCGGCACCGCACGACAAGATCCGCTCCGGGCGAGGACCCCGCTGCCGCACGTCAGGGTGACTGTGGCGGCGGGCGCGACGACCTGGAGCGGCGGGGTGCTGGTCGGGTGCTGGCACGCCACCAACGCGCCCGGCCCGACCAGCATCACCAGCGCCGCCGGTTCACGAGGCACAACCCCGTCACCAGGCGAGACATCCCCCGAAACACCAGCCACCGGCGTGCCCGCCGGCCGATCTCCCAGGAGAACTCTGTGCTTCCCCGCTCAGGTGACGTGCTGCACGTGACGCGCGCGGCGAGTGTCCAGTTCCTCAAACCGATCATGTTCCGCGTGATCCGGGTGCTCGACTGGCCCACCTACGACGGTTGGATGTGGCTCGAAGGCTACGAGCTGAACGCGGCGGGGGACGCGGTCAGCCGGCGTTCGATCTACGTGCAGGCCGCGGGGCTGCGCCAGCTCCGGGCCGCCGCCCAACCCCGGCAGCGCACCGTCCCCGTCCGGCAGCGCCGCCCCGTGGTGCGTACCCCCGCCCGGGTCGGCTGACCAGCCGAAACCCGTCCCGGTGGGCGTGCCACCGCCATAGAATCGGTACGCCCACCCCGGCGAACGTCTCCACCCCGCGCGTCCCGGACCCTGAACCTGGGATGGTCATGGTCATACTGCCCGCCGCGCGGCGGCACCACAGGTCCCGTACGATCTACGCCTTCGGGCTGCTGGCGATCCTCGGCGCCGCCACCACCCTCGGGGTGGTGGTCCGCTACCCGACCCTGTCGGCCACCGAGCTGGCCGCGCCGGTCCCCGCGCCGGAGATCACCGTCATCGACGAGGACCCGGAGCCCGACTGGGCCGCCCCGGCGGATCCACCGGCCGTCCCGGGCCCCGTCGGTGCGGGAGTGGACGCGGCGGGCGTGCCGACCGGTCCACCGGCCGGCGCGGGGGCCGGCGCCGGAACGGACCCGGTGGTCGAGGCCGGGCGGGCCGCGGCGGGGCCCACCTCCCAGCGGGACGAGACGAGCCGCTCCCTGTTCTGGTCCGGCCTCCTCGGGCTCGCCATCTCCCTGGCCGGGCTGGGCTTGGTCGGCACCAGACGCCGCATGTGGTGACCGGCGCCGGGCCCGGAGCGCGGTGGCCGAACCCGGTGCCGGGCGTGACGACCGGATCCGCCGTCAGGGGGTCGGGGTCGCCGGGGTCGTCGGGGCCGCCGCGCTGCTCGTCGGTGCCGGTGCCGCCGCGACCACCAGGATGACCTGATCGCCGGCCGGCACCAGCGCCCCCGCCTCCGGGTCGGTCTCCAGCACCGTGCCGGCCGGACGGTCGGACTCGCGGGTCTCGACGCGGTGGTCGACCCCGATCCGGTCCAGGATCCGCTCAGCCGTCGCCCGGGGCAGCCCCACCAGCGGCGGCATCGGCACCCCGGCCGGGGTCGTGGCCGGCGGCGTCGTCGGGGTGGGGGACGGCCCACCGGTCGTCGCCTCGGTCGTCGGTGCCCCGGTCGTCGCCGGTGCCGAGGTCGGGCCCGCCGACGGCGTCTCCTCGGGGCCGGTGCCGCCGCCGGACGACAGGGCCAGCCAGAAGCCGACGCCCAGCAGGCCGAGCAGCAGCAGCGCCACGACACCGAGCAGGATCGGCGTCCACCAGCGCCGGCCGGGCTGCTCCTCGGCGTACCACTCGTCGGTCGGGGGCCCGTACTCCGCCGGTCGGGGCGGCGGCACCCCGGCCCGACCGGACCACACCTGCCCGCCGGCCGGCTTCGGCCGGGCGTCGTCACCGGGCTTCGGCAGCGGCCGGGTCTGGTCACCGGCGTCGTCGGGGGGCGGGTCCTGGCGGTCGTCGCTCATGGCACGTCCTCTCCCACACCGGGCGGGTGGCTGGCCCTCCCATCCACGCTAACCGCTGTGGGCCAGCGCGGCCGGGACCGGCGCGGCGAGCCGCCGTCACGGGGTGGGCGGCGGCTCCGCGCTCGGCTCGCCGGGCTCCTCGCCGCAGGTCAGGGCCACCTTGTCGTTCCAGTGCGCCGTGCTGTCGGCCGCCGGTGCCTGGGCCGTGACGACGCCGGTCCGGCCCGTCGGATAGCCGGGGTAGAGGCCCTCCTCGACCAGGTCCTCGGCCGCGTCGTCGCAGTCGTCGCCGACCAGGTCGGGGACGCTGACCTCGGGTGCGGGCCCGGCGACGTACAGCGCGACGGTCGTGCCCCGCGACACGGGGGAGCCGACGGGCGGGTCGGTGCGCCGCACGTCCCGCCCCGACTCCGCGCCGAAGACCAGCCGCCAGCCCAGCCGCAGGTCCCGCAGCTCGTCCCGCGCGTCCTCGAAGTCCGTGCCCACCACGGGCGGGACGGTCAGCCCGGTGGAGCGGGTGGGCGCGGTGGTCCGGGTCGCCGGCGCGGTCGTCCGGGCCGGCGACGACGGGGCCTCGGAGGGGGGTGCCGTGGCCGAGACGTCGGGCTGCGCGGCCGGGAGGCCGGACGACGGGTCGTCCTCCCCGGCCAGCAGCCAGCCACCGGCCGCGCCGACCAGCGCGAGGAGCGCGACGGCCAGGCCGCCGCCCAGCAGCTTGGCCGACCGGCCCGAGCCGGCCGCGTCGGCCTCGTCGGGGTACGCCTCCCCCACGGTGTTCCCGTCCGTCACAGCGCCCACCACCTCATCACGGCGACCGTACCGGGGGCACGCCAGGTACCCCGGCGCGGGTTCCCCGCCACGACTCGCCGGGCAGCCCCAGGGGCGTTACGCTGCCCGGCATGGCCAGACGGGGCTGGGGAGGATCGATCGCCACCGCGATCGGTGTCGCTGCCGGCGCGGGCGCCGCCCAACTGGGCTTCGGCTACGGGCTGGGCATCATCAACTGGTCGGCGTCGGGCGTCGACGCGGGCGAGGCGGCGTGGGTGGCGAGCCTCGCGTGGGCGACCTGGATCTCGGCCACCTCGACGATCGCGGGCGCGGTCTGCGCCCAGCGGCTACGGCGTCCCGTCGCCCGGGGAGCAGACCGGGCCGCGACCGCCCCGGACGGGGTCACGACCGACGCGGAGCCGACCGCCACCGCCCAGCCGACCGATACTGCGGAGCCCACCGCCACCGCCGAGCCCGCCGCCACCGCCGAGCCCACTGCCACCGCCGAGCCCACCGCCACTGCCGAGCCGGCCGCCCCGGAGCCGGCTCCGGCGCCGGGCACCCCGGCACCGGCCGCCGCTGCGGATTCGGTCGCCCCGGCACCGGCCGCCGCCCGCGGGCCGGAGGTGGTCGACGCCGTCGACCCGGTCGCCGGGCCGGGGCCGACCGGCCCACCCCGGCCGGCGGGAGCGCTCGTGCTGGCGCTGGCCGCTGCGGTCGGCGCGCTGGTCACCGTGCTGCTGGTGGCCGTGCCGGCACGGATGGCGGACGTGCCCGGCGTCGCCGCACCGCAGGCCATGGCCGCCGGGTACGCCGGAACGGGCCTGTTCCTCGGGCTGCTCGTGGCGGTCTGGGCGCTGCGCTCGCCCGCTGCGGCGGCCAACGTGATCGCTACCGCCGGCTGGCTCTGGCTTCTCGCCGTGGTCGCCGTGGTGGACGGGGTGCTCGCCGGACGCGGGCTGACCACCGCCCAGCTCGGGATCTGGCAGCTCAGCGCCGACCGGCCCGACTTCTGGATCCGGGACTGGTTCTACTGGCCCGGCGCGTCGCTGGCGCTCGGCTCGGCGCTGCTGATCGGGGCACTGGGCGCGCGGCGTGCCGCCCGGTCGGCGGAGCACCGGCTCGGGGCGGCGGCCTCCGGCGGGGCCGGCCCGGTCCTCGTCGCGCTGGCGTACCTGCTGGTCGTGCCCGGCCTGAGCACGCTCGGCCGGGAGCAGGTGTCGGCGCACCTGGTCGCCCCGTACGCCGTGGTGGTGGGTTTCGCCGGCTCGGTGCTGACGGCGGCGCTCGCCCAGCGCTCCGCGACCCGCCGGAGTGCCGGGCGCGACCTCGCGGGGCAGGCGGCCGGGTCCTCGAAGCCGACGACGGGCGGACGCGGCTCCGCCGCGCCGGCCGTGCTGCCCCGGCAGCGCTCCGGTGCGGCCGGGGAGGCCGGGAAGGCCGGGGAGGCGACCGCGACGACCGGCCCCGGGCCGGCCCGGCTGGTCGACACGGAGGCCGACCAGCCGGCGTGATCAACCTTGTGCCGGCGGCGTGGTGGTGGTCCGGCCGCCGGCGAGGTGGCGGGTCGGTCAGTCGACCGGCCAGGTGTGCACCGGTTCGTTCTTCCGCTGCAACTCCGCGTAGCGCTGCACCATGTGACGCAGGGCCGCGTCGCGTTCCATGCCCCGGTGGTGCTCGGCCGCCCAGACCGTCTCGGTCTGCCAGACCGCGCCGTTACGGCCGGTGCGGCAGCGCTGCTCGATGATGCCGAGCAGGCGGTCCCGCTCGGCGGGCGCGACGCCGAAGCGGTCCAGCCCGGTGGCCGCCGTCGGCAGCAGGGTGTCGAGCACCAGCTTGGTCACCGGCACGTCCCCGAGGCGCGGCCAGTGCAGGACGGCGTCCATCCCGCGCCGGGCGGCGGCGTGGAAGTTCTCCTCGGCGGAGCTGAAGGTGAGCTGGCTCCAGATCGGCCGGTCCGCCTCGGCCAGGCCCCGCGCCAGGCCGAAGTAGAAGGCGGCGTTCGCGAGCATGTCGACCACGGTCGGGCCGGCGGGCAGCACCCGGTTCTCCACGCGCAGGTGGGGCCGGCCGTTCATGATGTCGTAGACGGGCCGGTTCCAGCGGTAGACCGTGCCGTTGTGCAGCCGGAGTTCCGCCAGCTCGGGCACGCCCCCGGCGTGCAGGACCTCGACCGGGTCCTCGTCCTCGCAGATCGGCAGCAGCGGCGGGAAGTAGCGGACGTTCTCCTCGAACAGGTCGAAGATCGACGTGATCCAGCGCTCGCCGAACCAGACCCGGGGGCGTACGCCCTGGGCCTTCAGCTCGTCGGGGCGGGTGTCGGTGGCCTGCTGGAACAGGGCGATCCGGGTCTCGGCCCAGAGCTGCCGGCCGTACAGGTAGGGGGAGTTCGCCCCGACGGCCACCTGGACGCCCGCGATGGCCTGGGAGGCGTTCCAGTAGTCGGCGAAGCTGTCCGGGGCGACCTGGAGGTGGAACTGGAGGCTCGTGCAGGCGGCCTCCGGCGCGATGGAGTCGGTGTGCGTCCGGAGCCGTTCGACGCCGCGGATGTCCAGCTCGATGTCCTCGCCCCGGGCACCGACGATCTGGTCGTTGAGCACCCGGTACCGGGCGGCGGTGGAGAGGTTGTCGGCCACCAGGTGCCGCTCGGTCAGTGTGGGCAGGATGCCGACCAGGACGATCCGCGCGTCGGACGACGCCGCCCGCGCGTCGGCCCGGTCCAGGCTGCTGCGCAGGTCACGCTCGTAGTCGGCGAAGCCGGCGCCCTCGATGAGCCGGGGCTCGGCGTTCAGCTCCAGGTTGAACCGCCCCAACTCGGTCTGGAAGAGCGGGTCGGCGATGTCCGCGAGGATCTCGTCGTTGCGCATCGCCGGCTCGGCGGCAGGGTCCATCAGGTTGAGCTCGATCTCCAGCCCGGTCATCGGCCGGTCGGCGTCGAAGCCGAAGTCGTCCAGCATCAACGCGAAGACGTCCAGGCACCTCCGGACCTTCTGCCGGTAGTGGAGCCTGTCCTCTCGGGAGAAGGCGCCCTGCTCGACGTCCCTGCCCATGTGTCCTCCCGGCGCGAGGCGCGGCGGGGCCTGCCGCCCGCAGCGCACATTGTGAACCTTCTACGGTAAAAGCACCCCCCGCGCCGGGCCAGAGGCCGACGCCGGACGGTCACCTCTGCGGCGACCGCGACCGGCCTGGAACGCGCTCCCGACCGCCTCTCTACCCAGGTGGCGGCGCGCGCCACCGCCCCCGCGAAGGGGCCGACCGTGACAATTCGCACGCTCCCGCCGAAGGGACTCCGGCGGGACCGGCCGTGACCCGCACCGGGGAGCGGCATCCGACGTTGAAAGCGCGAGGCGACCCGCCGGGGCACGACCGGACGGCCACCGGCACGCCGGGACGAGTGGCCTGCTGCCCGGGGATCGGCCGGGGACCGGACCACCGGCCGGACGGCGGAACGGCCGCGGGCCCGCGTCGACTGGTGCGACGCGGGCCCGGGTCTCGTGGAGCGGGGCGGTCAGGCCTGGCGGACGCCCTCGCCCTCGATCTCGATCTTGATCTTCTTGCCGACCAGCACGCCGCCGGTCTCCAGGGCGACGTTCCAGGTGAGGCCGAAGTCCTCGCGGTCGATCTCGGTGCTGGCGGAGAAGCCGAAGATGTCCTGGCCGAACGGGCTGCGGCCCACGCCCTCGAACTCGACCTCCAGCTCCACCGGACGCGTCACGCCCTTGATGGTCAGCTCACCGGTGAGGACGAACTCGTTGCCGTCCCGGGACTTCACGCCCGTGCTGCGGTACTCCAGGGTCGGGAAGGCCTCGGCGTCCAGGAACTCGGGGCTGCGCAGGTGGGCGTCCCGGTCGGCCTGGGCGGTGCTGATGCTGGCGGCCTGGATGGTCGCGGAGACCGAGGACTGCATCGGGTCCTCGGCGATGGTGATGGTGGCGGTCGCGTCGGCGAACTCGCCGCGCACCTTGCTGACCATCATGTGCCGGGCGACGAACCCGACCCGCTTGTGGGCGACGTCCAGCAGGTAGGTGCCGGCCGCCGGGATCGTGAGGCCCTCCCACTCGCGGGTAACCGATCCGTTGCTGCTGGTCATGGTGCTGTCCTCCAGGAGAGATTGTTCAGTGACCCAACGACTGACCGAGCAACTATAGACAGAGCAATATTCCGTGTGTCAAGTATTGCTATGATGAACTCGTGGACCAGAACGTGTTCGACGACCCCCGGATCACCGCCGTCGGTCTCCTCGTCGAGGCGCACGCCGGGCTGTCGGCCCGGTTCGCCGCCCAGTTCGAGGAGCACGGGCTCTCTCCGGTCGAGTTCGAGGTGCTCACCCGCCTCGCCCGCTCGCCCGGCAACCAGCTGCGCATGACCGACCTGGCAGCGCAGACCTCGCTCTCCACCAGCGGGGTGACCCGGGTGGTGGACCGGATGGAACGCGACGGCCTGCTCTGCCGCCGGGCCTGCCCGTCCGACCGGCGCAGCTCGTACGCGGTGGTCACCGCCGCCGGGTTGCAGCGGCTGGACCAGACCCTTCCCGGGCACCTGCGGATCATCGAGGAGTGGTTCATCGGCCAGTTGCAGCCGGAGGAGCTGCGCTCCCTCCTCCACGGCCTGCGCCGCGTACGCGATGCGGTGCACCCGGGCGCGACCGCCGGCAGCACCGACCCGGTCCCGACGGAAGCCACCTCCTCCTGACCACCCGGCGGACGGGCCGGAGGCACCGGCAGAAAGACCGGCAGAACCGCCCACCCGCCGGCAACAAACCGGATTAAGCAGACAAGTCACACCGCCGGGGGTGGCTACTGTTCTCTCAGCGGGGGCGCACCGGGGGGTGCCGGCGCGAGCGATGAGCGAGGGGTAAAACCAGGGGGCTTCTTCGCTCGCGCCGCCCCCGCGTCAACATTTCCGGGCACGCCCGGTCGGCTCGGGTCGGCCGGGCCGCCGCAGCGGTGCCAGCAGCGCATCTTCCCGGGGCAGCAGGCTGATCCCGCTCTGCCGACAGGCGGCGTCGAGGCGGTCGAGCACGGCCGCGTCCCGGGTGCTCGCCGCGAGCCCGACGAGCGCCTCCACCAGTTCCCGCCGGTCCTGGCCGGCGACGTTTCCCTCCGCTGCGGCGGCGAACCACTCGGCCGCCAGCTCACCGTCGGCCCGGTGCAGGGCGATGTTCGCCTCGATGAGCGCGCAGATCCCGTCCTCGAACCGGGCCTCCCCCGGCCGGCCGCGCAGCGGCTCGGCACCGAGCGCCGCGTCACCGGCCGCGCAGGTGCGCAGACCCGCCAGCACCTCGGCCGCCTCGTCGGGACGCCCGTCCTGGGCCAGCGCCAGGCCGATCGTGCCGAGGGCCCGCCGCCGGTGCCCCGGGTCGCCGACCTCCACCAGCCCGGCGGCCACCCGGCGGCCCTGCTCCACGGCGTCGGCGTACCGGCCCTCCAGCCGGGTGACCTCGGCCAGGTTGGCCCGGGCCAACACGCGCAGCCGCCGCTCGCCGGACTGGGCGGCCAGCCGGTCCATCGCGGCCAGGCGACGCCGCGCCCCGGCCAGGTCACCCACCCGGACGTCGTGCCAGGCGAGGCTGTGCTGCGCCACGGCCATGTCGCGCAGCCGCCCGTGCCGGGTGGCCAGGGCGAGGACGGCGGCGGCCTGGTCGCGCGCCTCGTCGTGCCCCCCGGTCGCGCCCAGCAGCGCGCAGAGCACCGCCCGCGCCTCCAGCTCCCCGGCCACGTCACCGGCCCGGTGCAGGATGGCCCAGGCGTCCCGGGCCGCCGGCAGCTCCTGCTCCGCCGCGCCGTGCTCGACGGCGAGCCGGGCCGCGCCCAGCACCGCCCGGGCGCGCAGCCCCGGATCGGCGGCGGCGGTGCGCGGGTCGGCCAGCAGCCGCCGCAGCCACTGCCGCCCGACGACGTCCCGGCCCCGGAACCGCCACCAGCGGGCCAGCCCGACGGCCAGCCGGAGGGCGGTCGACGGGTCGTCGACGGCGGCGTGGGCCAGCGCGGCGGTGATGTCGCCGGTCGCCTCGTCCAGCCGGCGCACCGCCGAGGTCAGCTGCGGGCCGGCCAGGTCGGGGGCCGTCCGGGCCACCAGCCGCGCGAAGACCTCGGCGTGCCGCCGCCGGATGTCGGACCGCTCCCCGGCGCCGATGGCCTGCTCGGCGGCGAACTCCCGCACCGCGTCGAGCAGCCGGAACCGGAACGGACCGGTCCCCCGGACGCTGAGCAGGCCGAGCTGGAGCAACCGGTCCAGCAGTGGCACCGGGTCGATCGAGACCGTGCCCTCCGGGTCGGCGTCGTCGGCCAGCATCTCCTCGGCCAGTTCCACGGACCACCGGTTGCGGAACACGGAGAGCCGACGCAGGGCGGCCCGCTCGTCCGGGGCGAGGAGGCGGTAGCTGGCGGCCACCGCGTCCCGCAGGGTGACCGTCGCCCCACCCCCCGGCGTCCACCCGGGCCCGGGCCGCTGGGCCGGCGAGGTGGCGAGGTCGAGGACCCGGTCGCCGTACCGGTCGAGCAGCTCGTTGAGGTCGAGGATGCGCCCCCGGGCGGCCATCAGCTCGATGGCGAGGGGCAGCCCACCCAGCCGGCGGGCCAGCGCGGCGAGGGCCGGCAACTCGGCCGGGTCCGGCGGCTCCCGCCGCACCCGGGCCAGCCGCGCCGTGAACAGCGCCACCGCCGGGTAGCCGGCCAGGACGTCCGGCCCCGCCGGGTCCAGCTCGGGCGGCGGCACGTCCAGCGGCGGTACGGGCCAGACGCGCTCGCCGGGCACGCCGACCGGGTGCCGCCCGGTGACCAGCACCCGCAGCGTGGGCACCGCCCCCGCGAGCCGGTGCAGCGCCCCGGCCACCGGGTCGGGCGCCCGCTCCACCGCGTCGATCAGCAGCAGCGCCGGACGGGCGGCCAGTCGCACCGCGAGGTCGGACGCGCGGGCCGCACCGAAGGCCGCCGCCGCAGCGGAGAGCACGTCGGCGGGGTCCGAGCCCTCCCCGACGAGCACCCCGGCGACCTCGCCCGGCGACCGCCCGGCCACGGCGTGGGCGACCGCCAGGGCCAGCGCCGTCTTGCCCACCCCCGCCAGCCCGACCAGGCTGACCACGGGCGGGCCGTGGTCCGCGGTGAGCAGCTCGACGAGTTCGGCGACGTCCCGCTCCCGGCCGATCAGCTCGACGGGCGGCGGGAGCGCGATCGGCGTACCCCCGGGGTGGGCGGCCGACGACGGCCCGGCACCGACCGGGTGGGGAACCGCCGGCGGCGGGGCGGCGGGTGGTTCGTCGGCCGCGCGGGCAGGGTCGGCCGGGGCCATCCCCCGGGCGGCGGCGACGAACGCCGCGCGGACGGGCCCGGCGAGGCCGAGGGCACCGGCCAGCAGGTCGACGGTGGTCCGCTGCGGCCGCGCGGACCGGCCCCGTTCCAGGTCGCGGACCGTCCGCACCCCGACCCCGGCGCGGGCGGCCAGCTCGGCCTGGGTGAGGCCGGCGGCGTGCCGGTGCGCGCGCAGCAGGGCGGACAATCCGGTACGACCGTCCGCGCCCGGCGGACGGCCATGATCGGGAGCCATGGGCAGGAAGGGTACGGATCGGGTGTGACGGCCGTCAGCCAACCGTCGCCCTGCCGACGCTGACCGGCACAAATATCCGACAGCGCTTCACGCGGGAGTTTACCGGCGTGAGAGGGGGATCGTTCCCTCCCTCAGGCGTTGATAGGGGTCCTTCCTTTCACAGGCCGAGGTCGCGGGCGATGATCATGCGCTGGACCTCGCTGGTGCCCTCGCCGATCTCCAGGATCTTCGAGTCGCGCCAGAACCGGGCCACCGGGTACTCGTTCATGAAGCCGTAGCCGCCGTGGATCTGGGTGGCCTCCCGGGCGTTGTCCACGGCGACCGTGCTGGCGTGCAGCTTGGCGATCGCCGCCTGCCGCTTGAACGGCTCGCCGGCCAGCATCCGGGCGGCGGCGTCGTAGTAGGCCAGGCGGGCGGTGTGCGCCTTCAGCTCCATGTCGGCGATCTTGAACTGGATGGCCTGGTAGTTGCCGATCGGCTGGCCGAACGCCTGGCGCTGGCTCGCATACTTGATCGACTCGTCGACGCAGCCCTGGGCGAGGCCGACGGCCAGGGCGGCGATGGCGATGCGGCCCTCGTCGAGGATGCGCAGGAACTGGGCGAAGCCCCGGCCCCGCTCGCCGAGCAGGTTGGCCGCCGGCACCCGGCAGTCGTCGAAGGTCAGCTCGTGGGTGTCCGAGGCGGTCCAGCCGACCTTCGAGTAGCCCGGGGCGACCGTGAAGCCGGGGGTGCCCGACGGGACGATGATCGTGGACAGCTCCTTCGACCCGTCCGGCCGGGTGCCCGTGACGGCGGTGACCGTGACCAGGGCGGTGATGTCGGTGCCCGAGTTGGTGATGAACGCCTTCGAGCCGTTGATCACCCACTCGTCGGTGGACTCGTCGAGGACGGCCCGGGTCTGGGTGCCGCCGGCGTCCGACCCGGTGCCGGGCTCGGTGAGGCCGAAGCCGGCGAGGGCCTCGCCGCTGAGCAGCCTCGGCAGCCACCGCTCCTGCTGCTCGGCCGTGCCGAAGCGGAAGATCGGCATCGCGCCGAGGGAGACGGCCGCCTCCAGGGTGATCGCCACGCTGGAGTCGACCCGCGCCAACTCCTCCAGGGCCAGGCAGAGCGCGAAGTAGTCGCCGCCCATGCCGCCGTGCTCCTCGGGGAAGGGCAGGCCGAACAGGCCCATCTTGCCCATCTGCCGGATCACCTCGTACGGGAAGGTGTGCTTCTCGTAGTGCTCGGCGATGACCGGGGCGACCACCTCGCGGGCGAAGTCCCGCACGCTGGACCGCAGCGCCTCTTGCTCCTCGGTGAGCCGGAAGTCCATCGGTTCCTCCTGTACGCAGTCCTCCGTCGGGCGCTCGTGACGCCGACGGGGTGGGTCAGACCGGGGTGACGCCGTGCCGGCGGCGGGAGAAGTGCCGGTCCTTGGTGCGGGCGGCGGCGTACCGGCGGACCAGCTCGGCGCGCAGCTCGTGCGGCTCGACGATCGCGTCGACCACCAGCTCGCTGGCCAGGCGGACGACGTCGATGTCGCGCTCGTACTCGGCGCGCTTGGCGGCGACGAAGGCGGCCCGTTCCGCCTCGTCGGCGATGGCCGCGATCTTGTTGGCGTAGACGGCGTTGACGGCGGCCTCCGCACCCATCACCGCGATCTTCGCGGTGGGCAGGGCGATCGTCGCGTCGGGCTCGAAGCCGGGGCCGGCCATCGCGTAGAGGCCCGCGCCGTACGCCTTGCGGACCACCACGCAGATCTTCGGCACCGTCGCCTCGGAGATCGCCGTGATCATCTTGGCCCCGTGCCGGATGATGCCCTGCTTCTCCACCGCGCTGCCCACCATGAACCCGGGCACGTCGGACAGGAACAGCAGCGGCACGTTGAAGGCGTCGCAGAGCTGCACGAACCGGGTCGCCTTGTCGGCCGAGTCGACGAAGAGCACGCCGCCCTTGAACATCGAGTTGTTGCCGACGACGCCGACGACCTCGCCGTCGAGCCGGCCGAAGCCGATGGTCAGCTCCCTGGCCCAGAGCGCCTGGATCTCGAAGAAGCTGCCGTCGTCGAGCAGGCCCTTGACGTACCGGCGCATGTCGAACGCCTGCCGCTCGCTGGCCGGCACCAGCGCGGCCAGGTCGGCCTTGGCCGGCGCGGGCGTCGCCTCGGCGGCCGGCGGCGGCTGGGTCCAGTTGGCCGGCAGGTAGGACAGGTAGCGGCGGACCACGTCGAGCGCCTCGGCCTCGGTCTTGCAGAGGAAGTGCCCGACGCCGGACTCGGCGCAGTGCACGCGCGCCCCGCCCATCGCCTCCAGGGTGGTCTTCTCGCCGGTCACCATCTCGACCATCCGGTCGGAGCCGAGATACATGCTGGCGTTGCCGTCGACCATCGCCACCACGTCGCAGAACGCCGGGATGTAGGCCCCGCCGGCCGCGCTCGGCCCAAACAGGGCGCACACCTGCGGGATCGAGCCGGAGGCGCGGACCTGGTTCCAGAAGATCTTCCCGGCGCCGCGCCGGCCGGGGAACAGGTCGACCTGGTCGGTGATCCGCGCGCCGGCCGAGTCGACCAGGTAGACCATCGGCACGCCGGTCGAGTAGGCGCGCTCGATGATCCGGATGATCTTTTCGACGGTACGCGCGCCCCAGCTGCCCGCCTTGACCGTGGAGTCGTTGGCCATCAGGCAGACCGGCCGGCCGTCGATGGCGGCGGTGCCGGTGACGACGCCGTCGGCGGGCAGGCCCTCGGCCAGGGCGTTGGCGTAGAGGCCGTCCTCGACGAACGAGCCCTCGTCGACCAGGAGCGCCACCCGTTCGCGGGCGAAGAGCTTGCCCTTGGCGGCGTTGGCCGCGTGGTATTTGTCCGCACCGCCGGCCCGGGCGCGCTTGCGCAGTTGCTCCAGTGCCTCACCGTCGAGCGTCACGCCGACTCCCCATTGCCGCCACCGTGCCGGCCGCCGCACGGGCACGCCGACCACCCTGAACGATCGTTAGGGTATCCCACCCGCCGCCCGATCGGCGACCCCGGGGCGGCCGAACGCCCGACGCGCCACGAATCGAGTGATCGTGATCCAAATATTGAAATGTGTAGATGGTTCTCGTTAGGCTCCCGACACCCCCTCCCGGATTGGAGTCAGCGATGGCCTCACGAATCAGCCGGACCCTGGTCGCGATGGTCGCGACGGCCGGTGCGACCCTCGGCGTCACCCTCGCCAACCCGTCGCCCGCGTCCGCTGCCATGACCATCTGCTACAACACCAGCCAGGCGCCGAGCTACGCCAGCATCGCCAACCAGGCCGCCACGATCTGGAACAACGCCACGTCGAACCTGACGCTCACGGCGAACTGCGGCACCAACCTCCGGATCTACCAGATCACCGGCGGCGGCTCGTACGCGGTGCGGACCAGCCTCGGCAACGGGCGGGTCTACATCGACACCCAGCAGGCCGCGCAGTACAGCCCGCTGCGGATCATGACCCACGAGATCGGGCACATCCTCGGCCTGCCCGACAACTACAACGGCGACTGCGCGCTCCTGATGTCCGGCGGCAGCGCCGGCACGGGCTGCACCAACCCGTACCCGAGCACCGCCGAGGCGAACCGGGTGACCAGCCTGTTCGCCGGCACCCTCAGCGCCACCGAGCGGGGCTCGGACAGCAGCGGGGCGACCGTCTTCCGCGACAGCTGGCCCGCCGCGCTCGCCCCGGTGGGCTGACCGAGCGGGAACACCGGAGGGGCCGGCACACCGCCGGCCCCTCCGCCGCGTCTCCCCGCCCTGTCGACTTTCGCCCTGTCAGGCCGGCAGGGGCGTCAGCCGGGTGCGCGGGCCCGCCCGCAGGACGCCGGAGGGGAGCTTCTTGCCGAGCAACTCCTCGGCCAGCTCCGCCACCTCGACGAGGGCCGCCAGGTCGATGCCCGTGTCGATGCCCATGTCGTGCAGCATGTGCACCGCCTCCTCGGTGGCCAGGTTGCCGCTGGCCCCCGGCGCGTACGGGCAGCCGCCGAGGCCACCGACGCTGGCGTCGAACTCGGTCACCCCCAGCTCCAGAGCCGTCAACAGGTTGGCCAGCGCCGTGCCCCGGGTGTTGTGGAAGTGCAGCAGCACGGGGACGTGCGCGTTGCGGTCGCGTACCGCGCTGATCAGCTCGCGGACCCGGCGCGGCGTGCCCATGCCCGTGGTGTCGCCGAACGCGACCCGGTCCGCGCCGTCGCGGACCACCCGGTCGACGATGCCGGCGACCCGCGCCGGGTCGACGTCCCCCTCGTACGGGCAGCCGAAGCTGGTCGCCACGATCACCTCGGCGGTGGCCCCGGCGCGGTGCAACAGGTCGATCAGCTCGGCGATGTCGTCGAGCGACTCGGCGGTCGACCGGTTGACGTTGCGCCGGTTGTGCGTGTCGCTGGCCGAGACCACCACCTCGATCTCGGTGAACCCGGCCGCCAGGGCCCGCTGCGCGCCCCGGGTGTTCGGGACCAGCGCCGAGTAGCGCACCCCGTCGACCTTCGCCGCCCGCCGCCACACCTCGTCCGCGTCGGCCATCTGCGGGATCGCCTTGGGGTGCACGAACGACACCGCCTCGATGCGGCGCACGCCGGTGCCGGAGAGCGCGTCGATCAACCGCACCTTGGCGTCGGTCGGGATGGGCTCCTCGTTCTGGAGCCCGTCGCGCGGCCCGACCTCCCGGATCGAGACCGCCGCTGGCATCTGGCTCATGGTCACCTCGCTGTGACGTCGGGCCGCCGGGATGCCGCACGCGCCGCCGCCCCTCGTGAGGGCGGCCGACGGGGCGACGCCGGACGGCCAGTGGTCCCTCCAGACAACCAGACCCCCGCGCCCCGCCGCCAGGCCGACCCGCCCCCTGGCTGGCCCCCGACCGCCCCGCCCCGCCCGGCCGCCCCGCCCGCCCCGCCCGCCCTCGAAGTTGACCAAGAGGTTTGCGTCACCGGCAGGCCGGATCCTGACGCAAACCTCTTGATCACCGAGGCGATCGGCGAGGGCGGGGGGCGGGGCGGGGCGGGGGTCAGCGCATGCGGGAGACGATGCCCGTGTCGTAGTCGCCGGAGAGGAACTCCTCGTTCTCCAGCAGCTCGGCGAAGAACGGCAGGTTGCACTTGGGGCCGGCCACCTCGAACGCGGCGACCGCCGCGCGGGCCCGCTCGATCGCCTCCGCCCGGTCCCGGCCGTTGACGATCAGCTTGGCCAGCAGGCTGTCGTAGAACGGGGTGACCGTGTTGCCGTCGACGTAGCCGGAGTCGACCCGCACGCCCTCGCCGGCCGGCTCGCGCCACGTCGTGATCACGCCGGGGCCGGGCAGGAACCGCTTCGGGTCCTCGGCGTTGATCCGCAGCTCGATGGCGTGGCCGCGCGGGGCGAGCGCGTCCGGGTCGAACGTCGGCGCGAGGCCGGCGGCGACCCGGAGCTGCTCCTCCACCAGGTCGACGCCGTAGACCAGCTCGGTGACGGGGTGCTCGACCTGGAGGCGGGTGTTCATCTCCAGGAAGAAGAACTCCTGCGTGGCGGGGTCGAACAGGCACTCCACCGTGCCCGCGTTGCGGTAGCCCACCGCCTCGCCGGCCCGCACGGCGGCGGCCAGGAAACGTGCCCGCAGCTCCGGCGAGACCGCCGGGGACGGGGACTCCTCGACGAGCTTCTGGTTGCGCCGCTGCACCGAGCACTCCCGCTCGCCGAGCGCCACCACCCGGCCGTCGGCCAGGCCGAGGATCTGCACCTCGACGTGGCGCACCCGGGGGAAGTACCGCTCGATCAGCACCGACCCGTCGCCGAACATCCGCTCGGCGAACGCGCGCACCTTGTCGTACTCGCTGCGCAGCGCCGCCTCGTCGGCGGCCACGCCCATGCCCATGCCGCCGCCGCCCGCCGCGGCCTTGACCATCACCGGGTAGCCGATCTCCGCGGCGGCGGCGACCGCCGCGTCCAGGTCGGCGGCAGGGTCGGTGGTGCCGGGGGCGACCGGCACCCCGGCCGCCGCCATCAGGTTCCGGGCGTTGATCTTGTCGCCCATCGCGGAGATCGCGTCCGCGCCGGGCCCGACCCAGATCAGCCCACTGCTCTCGACGGTACGGGCGAAGTCGGCGTTCTCCGACAGGAAGCCGTAACCGGGGTGGATCGCCTGCGCGCCGGTCGACTTGGCGGCGGCGAGGATGGCCTCGACGTTGCGGTAGCTCTGGGCCGGGTTCGCCGGACCCACACAGACGGCCTCGTCGGCCTCGGTCACGAACGGCAGGCCGGCGTCGGCCTCCGAGTGGACAGCGATCGCGCGGATGCCGAGCCGGTTCGCGGTTCGGATGATCCGACGGGCGATCTCGCCGCGGTTGGCCACCAGCAGCGATTCGATCATGTTCTCCTCCAGCGTCCAGGGGTGGGGACGATGCCAGGGAACCATGGGTGACGGGCCGGCCACGAGTCAAGCGCGTGGCGGCGGGGCGGGTTCAGCAGCCCGTGTCGAGCTGCTGCGGACACAGAACAGGCCCCCGGCGGATGCGGAGGGCCTGCGGGTCGACGGGGTTGCGGGTGGAAGGACTGCGGGTGGAGGTGCTGTAGGCGGGAGGGCTGTGGGGCGAAGGGCCGCCGGGTGAGCGGGTCAGGCGACGCGCTTCGCCAGTGTGAGGAAGCCGCGCCAGGAGGCCGGCGAGAAGGAGAGGGTGCCGCCGTCGCGGTCCTTCGTGTCGCGGACGAGGACGACGCCGGGCAGGTTGTCGGCGACCTCGACGCAGTTGCCGCCGTTGCCGCCGCTGCGGGTGCTCTTGCGCCACTGCGCGCCGGTCATGTCCATGCTGCTGCCGCCTCCCTCAGGAGATTCAGGGACTGCGACCGTGACAGGGCCTCGCCCCGGATCCGCTCCCACCGTCGTTCGAGAGTAGCAAGTTGGGCGGCCTGATCGATGATCTGCGCCTGGGCCTGACTGTCCACGTGGGCCACCCGCGTCCCGCCGGGAAGCTCGGCGATCGTGAAGGGGCCGTCGAGCCCCGGATAGGTCGGGGCGTCACGGGGGACGATGTGCAGTTGGACGGCCGGCAGCTCCGCGCAGGTCACCAGGCGGGCGAGCTGGGCGGCCATGATCGACCGCCCGCCGGCCGGCACCCGGCGGATCACCTGCTCGTCGATGACGACGACGGTCATGGGTGCCCGATCGCAGGTGAGGATCGCCTGCCGGGCGATGCGGGCCACCACCAGGTCGTCGACCTCGGCCGGCGACAGGGGCTGCCCGTGGAACGTGGCGCGGGCGTACGCTTCGGTCTGCAACAGGCCCGGCACCCAGGCCAACTCGAAGGCGCGCATGGCGACCGCCTCGCGCTCGATGTCGACCCACGGCCGGAACCACACCGGCTCGCGGCGCAGGGCATCCGGCCAGAGGTCTGCCACATCCTTGCCGAGGATCCTCGCGACTTCGCCACGATGCCGGGTCTGCGGAATGCGCCCGGGGTTCGCCCAGCGGGCGACGGTCTTCGGGTGAAGCCCTATGCGACCTGCCAAACTCTCGGCGGTCTCCGACGCCTCGGCGAGGGCCGTGACGAACGCATGATTCATGCCTGAGTCCCTTCAGGAACCTACGGAACGTCCGAAGGAAATCATCTAACGCTGTGTGATTGCGCCGCAACCCTGGGCAGGCTGTCATCGGGACGGCGTGGGTCGGGAGGGCGGAGAAGCCCCCGCCCGCGTTCGTCGAGGGGGTCGCCCGGCCGGTCTTGCGCACCAGGCGCGGGCGGCTCCCTCTCCAACGGCCACGGACAGGGGAAGCGGATGCCGAACCGAGCAGGACCCACCGCGCCGGCGACCGCCGGGGCCGGGAGGCGGCGGTGACCGACCGGCCGATCGTCCCAGGCGACGTGCTGCACCTGACTCGCGCCGCGAGCCCGCAGTTCGTCGAGCCGATCACCGTGCGGGTCATCCGCGAGGTGCCGGACCGGCACACCTACCACGGCTGGACGTGGATCGAGGCGTACGAGTTGGACGCCCAGAGCGACGCCGTCGCCAAGCGCGAGCTGTTCGTGCTGCGCGAGGGGTTGCACCGACTCGCCGGGACCCCGCGGCAGGCAGCGCCCGCCCGGGGCACGAGCCCAGCCCGGGTGCGCTGATGTCCCGCTCGGGTCCCCGGTGCCCCGCGCTCGTGCCGTGATGCCCCGCCGGCACCTACCGATGCGCCCCGCCTGGCTCTGCCGGGTCTGCGCCGCCCAGTGGCCCTGCCCGGCCGCGCGGCTCGACCTGCCCGTCGAGTTCCACGGCCACAGCGTCGCGCTCGCGTTCTACCTGGCCGCCGCGATGCGGGACGCCATGGACGACATGTACCGGCTCGGCGGCCGGCCCGACAGGGCGGCGATGCACGCCCGCTTCCTCGGCTGGCTCTCCCCGACCCGCCCTCACCGGACCGAGCGCCACTGACCGTCCGGGGCGATGAGGCCAGGACTGGTGTCGACATACTCGACATACCGGGCGACGCAGGCAGAAGATCGTGCTCGATCCTGGAAAGAGTGGCATCCGCCGGGGAACGACACCACTGTTTCCCTGATCGAGCGCGATCTTGTCCCGGTCGAGCCCGGCGCCGAGCGCGATCTTCCCGGTCGAGCCCGGGGTGGAGCAGGGGCTCAGGCGTCGGCGTCGGCCTCGGCGAGGAGGGCGGCCAGCGTGGCGGCGCGCAGCAGCGCGGCCCGCCGCTGCCGGTCCACCTCGCCGCCGAGGAACGGCGTCGAGTTCATCAGGCCGAACGCGGCGTGCGCCAGCACCCGCGCCTCGCCGTCGGGCAGGCCCGGGTGCAGGGCGGTCAGCACCGTCACCCACTGCTCCACGTAGAGCCGCTGGAGCCGGCGGATGCGGCGGCGCGGCTCGTCCGGCAGCCGGTCCAGCTCGTGCAGGTGCAGGGCGATCACGGCCGGGTTGGCCAGCGCGAACTCGACGTGAAAGTCGATCAGCGACTCCAGCGCCGCGCGCGGGTCGTCGGAATGACCGGTGACCCGTTCCCGCCCGCCGTCGAGCAACCCCTCGCTGACCGGGATCAGCGCGGCGGCCAGCATCGCTTCCTTGCCGGCGAAGTGGTGGTAGAGGGCCGGGCCGGTGACGCCCGCCGCCGCGCCGATGTCGTCCATCGACACGCCGTGGTAGCCCCGCGCGGCGAAGAGCCCGACCGCGATCTCCAGGATCTCGTCCCGCCGGGACCGTCGCCTGCCAGTGCCCGCCACGCCGCCCGCCGCTCCCCGTGCCCGCTGTTCCACCGTCACCCGGCAAGCCTAGACCCGCCCGGACGCCTAGGTTACCCGCCGGTCGGCCCCCGTCAGTCGTCGTCGCCCAGGCCGTGCTCCGCCCGGACCGCCGCCGCCTCGTCCGGGCGGCCCAGCTCGTCGAGCACCCGGGCGAGCAGCCACGCCGCCTGAGACGCCGGCCGGGAGCCCGGGGGCAGGCCGCCGAGCACGTTCCGCAGCAGCGGCTCCGCCTCGCCCGGCCGGCCGGCGCGCACCAGCAGCTCGCCGCCGAGCAGCTCCACCCGGGCCGCCTCGCCGAACGCCTCGATCGACCGCAGCCGGGCCGGCACCCCGGCCAGCCGGTCCAGCCCCTCGTCCGGCCGGTCGTCGGCGGCCAGCACCCGGGCACCGACCTCCGCCGCGAGCGCCGCCTCGTACGTCACCACCGGCGGCACCTCCGGCCGACCGGCAAGCGCGGCGGCGAGCCCGTCCACCACCTCGACGGCGCGCACCGCCGCCGGCACGTCCCCGGACCAGTTCAGGGCGTCGGCCTCCCGGCGGCGGGCGCGCAGCTCGTCGACCGGCGCACCGGCCAGCCGGTAGGCGGTGGCCGCCTCGGCGAACCGCTGCGCGGCCAGCGCGTCCCGGTCGGCGTCGTAGAGCAGCCCGCCGGCCTCCTCCAGCACCTGCGCCCGGTGGGGCAGGTTGTCCGGCCCGTCGAGGTTGCGGGCGAGCTGGTCCAGCAGGGTCAGCGCCGGCTCCAGCTCACCGAGGTCGACGTAGATCCCGGCCAGCAGGTGCCGGCAGCGGTCCGCCTCGGCCTGCGCCCCGAGCCGGTCCAGCCCGAGCACCGCCTCCTCCGCCACCTCGGCCGCCTCCGCCGGCCGCCCGGCCGCCCGGTACGCGTTCGCCAGCTCCCAGCGCAGGAAGGCGTCCCCGTCGGCGCCCTGCTCGACGCAGAGGGTCACCGCCTCGGCGAAGTCCTCCACCGCCTCGGCCACCCGGTCCGCGCTCAGCAGGGCCCGCGCCCGGAACACCCGCACCGGCAACCGGGCCTGCGCCGGGGCCGTCTCCAGCGCCTCGTCGCAGGCGGCCACCCGCTCGGCCGGGTCGTCCGTCGCCCGCGCGTACGCCAGGGTGGCGGCGGTGACCAGCTCGCCCACGCCCACCTCGCGGGTGAGCCGGCGGGCCAGCTCGGCCGCCGCCCGGAACTCCTCCGGCCGTTCCAGCTCCTCCAGCACGTGCGCGCGGTGCAGCGCCACCCGGGCGGCCAGCCACGGGTCGACGTCGGCCTCGGCGGCGGCCAGGTCGGCGGCGGCCAGCGCCTCCTCCCAGCGCTGCAGGTGCGCCAACGCGAGGGCGAGCCGGTCGTACGCGGCGGCCCGCTCCCGGGCGTCACCCTGCCCGGCGAGGAAGTCGGCGGCGTCCCGCGCCAGCGCCAGTCCCTCCTCGCCGTCGCCGGTGAGGCAGAGCAGCGCACCGAGCCGGCCGGCGACCACCTGCTCGCGCACCGGGTCCGGCAGTTCCCGGTACGCGGCCAGCGCCGCCCGGTTCGCCTCCTGCGCCGCCTGCGGGCCGTCGGCGTCGGTCAGCTCGCCGGCCCGCAGCTCCAGCCGCCGCGCCGCCGTCCGGGGCGGCTGCCCGCTCGCCCCGAACCGCTCGTCGTAGGCGGCCAGCGCGGCGGCGAAGCCCGCCCGGTCGTGCGTACGCCAGCGCTCGTCGGCCAGGTCGAGCAGCTCGTCGGCGGTGGCCCCGGCCGGCACGGTGGCCGCCGGGGCCGGTGCCGCCGGCGGTTCGGGCCGGCGGGCCGGGCGACGGCGGAGGCTGGCCGACAGCGGCAGGTGCTCGCCGTCGGGGACGGCGGCCAGCCTCCGGGCGATCCACTCCGACTGGTGGGTCGTGCCGTTGCGGGCGTCGAACCGCGCGGCCAGCGCGGTCGCCGTGTCGGTCAGCTCGGCGGCGAGCGCGGCGGCGGACACCTCGCCCGCCGGCCGGTCGCCGGCCGCCCGCCGGTGCAGGGTGACGTCGCCGGCCCCGGCGGCGCGGCGCAGCGCGGCGGCGGCCGTGGCCGCGAAGTGCATCGCGGCGGCCGGGGTGGGCGCGCGGTCCAGCCAGTCGAGGTGCCGCTCGACGATCTCCACGGCCCGCGCCTCGTTGCCGGTCAGCGTGCAGAACTCGACGTGGTCGCCGATGTCCCACAGGTCCGACAGGTTGCCGCGCAGCCGCCGGTACGCCTCCCGGTGCGCGTCCCGCGCCGCGTCGCCCCGCCCCGAGCGGAGGTAGGGCACCAGCAGCGCGGTCAGGATCGCCTGCGGCTGCTCCGTGCAGGTCAGCCGGCCGGCGAGGACCGGCTCGGCCAGCGCCACCGCCTCGTCGTGCCGGCCCACGTGGGCGAGGTGGGCGACCTGGGTGGTGGGATCGCAGCCGGCGCAGTCCGACAGCTCGTCGCGCGGGGCGGTCAGCCACTCCTGGTACCACCGCTCGGCGGCCTCGGCGTCGCCCACGTGGTCGGCGACCAGGTAGCGGTGCTTGTGCACGGCCTGGAGGCTGTGCCCCGCGTTGGCGTACCGGCGCTGCATGTCGTCGAGCACCGCGTACGTGCGGTCCAGCGGCAGCTCGGGGAACTTCAGCATGGCGTTGACCATGTACTTGAAGTGCCAGAGGAGCTGGTGGGCGTAGCGCTCGTGGTAGGGCTGCGGGTCCCGGTCGAACTCGGCCAGGCACCACGAGAAGGTGACGAAGGACTTCGCCGGCTCGCCGCCGTAGACGTACGCGGTGGTGGCCTGCATCCGCACGGCGAACGCCAGGTGCCGGTCGTCGCCGCTGTCGGCGCGGCGCAGCAGCTGCTCCAGGGCGGCCGTGCGCCCCGCGCCGTACGGCATGCCGCTGCTCTCGTGCAGCATCCGCCACAGCTCGTCGTCACTCATCGGTGCCACTCACTCCCGTCCCGGTACGGCCCGGCCGAGCAGGCCGAGGAAGGAACTGTTCAGCAGCGCGGCGTCGGCCGCGCGGATCGGATGGTGCCCGAGCAGCAGGGCCTGCCCGTACAGCGCCTCGACGGCGAGCCCGACCAGCTCCGGGTCGTCGAGGGTGGTGACCCGGCGGACCAGCGGGTTGCGGTGGTTGAGCACGAGCTGCGGGCGGTCCGGCGGGGCGGACGCGGCGAGCGCGTCGAGCACCCCGCCCCACAGCTCGTCGGCGGCGTCCCGGGTCGCGGCGAGCTGGTCGTTGAACGCCGCCGACCGGCTGACCAGGTAGAGCGCAGGCAGCGACACCGGGTCGTACGCCCGCACCACCACCTCGCAGCCGAGCCGTTCCAGGGCCCGCTGCGCCCCGGCGAGGAACGGCCGCAGGGCCAGCTCGACGGCCGGGTCGAGGGCGTCGAAGCGGGTGGTCAGGTCGCTCGGCTCCAGCCGCTCGATGAGCACCGACCGGTCGATGGCCGGCAGCCGCTCGATCAGCTCCGCGTCGTACGTGAACCCGGCGTTGACCACCGCCAGGTCCTGCGCGGCGGCGACGGCGGCGAGCTGGCGGAACTCGTCCAGGCTGGCCGCGTACCGGACCAGGCCGTGGCGCTGCCGGAACTCGGCCAGGGTGAGGGTGCCGACGTTGGTCTCCATCGGCCACCACTGGTCGACCAGCCGCAGCATCTCGTCGTCGTGCACGGCGAGGGCCTTCACGCCGAGGTGGTGCACCTGGAGGAACTCGCCGAGCCGCCGCGGGTCGTGCCGGGCCAGCCGCACCAGCCAGCCGCGCACCTGGTCGCCCAGGGCCTCCCGGGTGGCGGTGAGCAGGGCGTCCTCGTAGAGCGCCTCGCGGCTGGCGGTGGGCCGCAGCTCCCCGGCGTCGACCACGCAGTGGGCGAAGAACGCCCAGTCGGGCAGCAGCCCGTCGGCGTGCTCGGTGAGCAGCATCCGCTTGAGGTAGACCCGGTGGCCGGCGCGGGCCGCCGGGTTCACCGGGGTCGGCAGGATGAACGCGACGCCGGTCAGGCCGGCCTCGGGCACCGACAGCGGCACCACGTCGAACGGGTCGACGCCGAGCAGCTGCCGGGCGTAGCGGGTCAGGGCCGGCCGGTCGACGCCCGCGCCGGGCGCGGTCGGCCAGGGCGGCCCGCCGGTGGTGGTGACCGTGTCGCCGACCCGGACGGTGACCGGCAGCAGCGCCCCGTAGAGCCGGGCCAGCTCGGTGACGGTCGCCGTGGCGAACCACTGGTCGGCGTCGCGGCGCGGCACCAGCGTCACCGTCGTCCCGGGCTCCGGGCGCTGCTGACCGGCCGGGGCGACCTCGACGGCGTACCGGCCGTCGGCGTAGCCCGTCCAGAGCACCGTCGGCTCGTCGGCGTGCCGGGTGACCACCCGGATCTCGTCGGCCACCAGGAAGCAGGAGAGCAGCCCGATGCCGAACTGGCCGAGGAACTCGTGCCGGGAGAAGCCCAGCTCGTCGCGCTTGGAGCTGCGGCCGATGGTGGCCAGCAGCTCGTGCACCTGCGCCTCGGTGAGGCCGATGCCGGTGTCGTGCACCCGCAGCGTCCCGTCGCCGGTCAGCTCGGGCGGGAAGATCCGCACCAGGGCCGGCGCGTCGGGCTCGCCCGCCCGCCGCGCGGTGATCGCGTCGACGGCGTTCTGCATCAGCTCACGGACGTAGACCCGTGGGCTGCCGTACAGGTGATGACTGAGCAGGTCGACCACGCCCCGGAGGTCGACCTGGAAGGTGCGGTCCAACGCTGCTGCTCCCCGGTCCGATGCCGGCGCTCACCGTACCGGTGATCACCGACGCGTGGCTGCCCCCGTTCGGCCCGATCGCCGGACACCCGGTCGTGCGGCCCCTAGCGTGAGGGCCGGGACGCGCCGAAGCGGGAACGGGCCGGACGGGGGGCACGGTGGTCGACGGCGGCACGAAGGAGCGTCCGCTGGTGCTGGCGGGGATCCTGCTCGGCGGGGCGGGCGTCTTCGACGTGCTGGTCGGCGTCGGCGACCTGTCCGGCGACCCGTACGTCTCCATCGAGGGCGGCGCGTTGTACCACTACGACGTCACCGGCTGGGCCTGGGTGAACCTCACCGCCGGGGTGCTGCTGGTGGTGGCGGGGGCACTCGTGCCGCTGGGTCGGCGCTGGTCCGCCCTGCTCGCGCTGTTCGCCGTCGCCGCCGCCGCCGCGACGCACCTGCTGATCCTGACCTACCACCCGCTCCGGGTGGTGATCGTCCTCGGGCTGGCCCTGGCCGCCGCCCGGTTGGTGCTGCGGCAGCGGCGCTCGCCCACCGCCTGACCACCTCCCCGGCTCATCGGCCGGTCGGGCCCGAGCCCCGACGGCGGTCGGCGCTACCGGGATTCCCGGGGCGGCTGGCAGACCTTGCCAGTCAGCGCAGGGTCCGGCTGCTCGCTCTCCTCCCACGCCGGGTTGGCCGAGATCGGCAGCGGGGGCGCCTGCCAGGCGGCCCCGAGCCGCTGGAGCAGGGGGTACTCGCGCGGGGTCCGCTGGACCGGCTCGCCGCCGAGGAAGTTCACCAGCCGGTCCTGGACGAGGGACCGGTTGAGCAGGCCGCCGTGCACGCCCGGGGTCTGGAAGACCGGGATGCCGCTGTAGTCGCCGGGCGGCGCCTCGGCGGCCGTCGTGTACGGCAGGAAGGCGACCATCCGCACGCCGGGCACCGGGCACATGAGCTGGTTGCGGTAGAACGGTGCGTCGTCGAGCAGCGAGCGGATGAACGGCTCGTCCGGCCCGTTGCCCGGCGCGCCGGCGAGACGACCCAGCCCGAACATGGCACGGAGCATCCAGCCGGTGGCCACGCCCCACCCGTGGCCCTGCCCGCGCGGCGGGTAGTAGGCCCGGCCGGCGTTGATCAGCGGGCTGAACATGACCAGCGCGTCGACCGCCGGATGGGGCCGCCGGGCGAGGTAGGTGCGGGCCACGAGCGCCCCCTCGCTCTCCCCGACCAGGGCCACCTTCCGGCCGGTACGCCGGTGCAGCCGGTCCACCTGGTCGGCGAGCAGCCCGACGCTGTCCGCCACCGAGATGGTGGTGTCCTGTGGCCGGTAGGGCAGAGGCCGGCCGTCGGAGCCCAGCCCCCGGTAGGAGAACCGTTCCACCCTCGGGTCGTGCGGCTGCTCGCCCCCGTACGCGGAGCCGTAGCCGGCCAGCACCACCACCGCCTCGGTGACCTCCGGCGGCAGCGGCCGGGTGAGCAGCACGTCCTCGGTGCGCAACTGGTTGCCGGGCACCGTGCTGGCCAGCGACGGAATCAGCAGCGGCACGACGAGTGCCAGCAGGGCCACGATCGGGGCCACCGGCACCCGGGCCCACCGCAGCCGGGGCGCGAGCACGGCCGCCCGTACCGTCCGGTTCCACAGCACGCCGTTGACCACGCCCGCCGCCGCTGCCACCGGCACCGTCCACCAGCCGGGCACGCTCCACGCCACCGCCCCGGCCACCGTGAGCACCACGAAGTTCAGCAGCGTCCACCCCACCAGGGGCAGCGAGGGCAACCCCCGCCACCACGGCCCGACGGCGGCGGCCCGTTGCAGGAACGGCGCGAGCAGGAACATCGGCAGCAGCGACGCGAGCAGCACCCAGGACAGCGCCACCACCGACGCGGCCACCGAGATCACCGCCCACGGCACGACGAGGACCGTGACCACCACGGAGACACCGACGTTGCGCTTCAACAGCTGGCGTACGGGCGGCCGGGGCGCCTCGACCGGCCAGGCCAGCGCGACGAGGCCGGTGGTCAACGCGCCCCGGGTGAGCGCCACGTAGGCCAGCCAGAGGACGAACTCCGGCCACGACCGGTGGTAGACGAACAGCCACCGCAGGTCGTGGTACGTGTCGTACGGCCAGACCGCGCTCACCTGGGGCGCGATCCCCTCGGCCGCCACGAAGTCCATGGCGACCAGGACGGTGGCCTCGGCCGCCGGGAACACGGCGGTCAGCACGAGCAGCGCGACGAGCCTGCGGTCCAGGGTCAACACGGCCTCCTCGCCACCGTCGTGGGTCCTGCCCCTCTCGCAGGCTCCACCGGTGGCGGGCTCCGTGTCGGCGCATCCGGCACATTGCCCACAGAAGGACGGGTGCGGGCCGTTGTCGTGTCCCCGGGGCTGGCCGCCCGTGGCCGGGCGCGGGTCAGCCGGCCAGGCCGCCCGGCTGGTCGCCCTTCACGACGGGGGCCCGCACCAGGTTGCCCCACTCGGTCCACGAGCCGTCGTAGTTGCGCACCTGCGGGTAGCCGAGCAGGTGGTGCAGCACGAACCAGGTGTGGCTGGACCGCTCCCCGATCCGGCAGTACGCCACCACGTCGTCCGACGGGCTCAGCCCGAGCTGGTCGGCGTAGATCGCCCGCAGCTCGTCGGCCGACTTGAACGTGCCGTCGTCGTTCGCCGCCGACTTCCACGGCTTGCTCACCGCGCCCGGGATGTGCCCGCCGCGCAGCGCGCCCTCCTGCGGGTAGTCCGGCATATGCAGCATCTCGCCCGTGTACTCGCCCGGCGAGCGCACGTCCACCAGCGGCCGGCCGGCGGCGACGTGCGCCATCACCTGCTCCCGGTACGCCCGGATCGGCGCGTCGTTGCGCTCCGGCACCGGGTACGCGGCGCGCGGCCGGGTGACCTTCTCCCGGGTCAGCTCCCGCCCCTCGGCGGCCCACTTCTGCCGGCCGCCGTCGAGCAGCCGCACGTCCGCGTGGCCGAAGAGCGAGAAGACCCAGAGCGCGTACGCCGCCCACCAGTTGAAGTTGTCGCCGTAGAAGACGACCGTGTCGTCGCGGCCGATGCCCTTGGCGGCGCACAGCTCGGCGAAGCTGGCCGCGTCCAGGTAGTCCCGGGTCACCTGGTCGTTCAGCTCGGTGTGCCAGTCGACCTTCACGGCACCCGGGATGTGCCCGGTGTCGTAGAGCAGCACGTCCTCGTCGGACTCGACCACGACGAGGCCCTCGTCGCCGAGGTGCTCGGCGAGCCAGTCGGTGGTGACGAGCCGCTGCGGGTCGGCGTACGACTGGAGGCGGGGGTTCGGATCACTCGGCACAGGCATGAGCCCAACCTACGCCGCTTCCCCGAACCCGGGGCGACGGTCGGGGCGGTCGAGCGGTCAGGCGCGGCGGTGCACGAGCCGGCCGGCGACCACGGTGGCGACGCAGCTCCCGTCGTCGGCGAAGACGGCCAGGTCGGCCCGGCCGCCGGTGACCAGCTCGGGCGGGCGCGCGGACGCGAGCAGCGCGACCCCGTTGCGGGCGGCGGCGGCCCGCAGCCCCGGGTCGGTCACCCGGTCGGCGAGCACCGCGGCTGCCCCGAGCCCGAACAGGGCGTGCACCCGTTCGCGCGGGGTGGGGGCGGGCGGCAGCGGCCCGTCGTGCACCAGCGCCGGCCCGAGCATGCCGGCCCACCGCCGCACCCGCACCCCCGGGTACGCGGCCGTCAGCTCGCCGGCCGGCGCCACCGCCTCGATCCGGTCCCCCGTCACCAGCACCGCCGTGTCGGCGACCGGCCGGTCGTCGAGGGTGCGCCGCAGCAGTGTCGCGGCGTGATTGGTCCGCACGTCAGTCGGCGACCGGGCCGAGCATCGGCCGCTTCGCGGTGACGGTGTCGCCGGACGAGCGGCCGGTGAGGCGGCGCTTGATCCACGGGGCGAGGTGCCGGCCCGCCCAGCGCAGGTCGGCGGCGCGGGCGGCCAGCCACGGCGTCGGCGCGGGGTGCGGCGGGACCAGCAGCCAGTCCTCGTCGCAGCCGACGCCGAGGGCGGTCAGCACCTGGCCGGCGACCCGCCGGTGCCCCGCCGCCGACAGGTGCAGCCGGTCGGTGCTCCACAGCATCGGGTTGAGGAAGGTGTCGTCGGCGTAGAGGTCGACCAGGATCGCGCCGTGCCGCTCGGCGGTCTCCCCGACGGCCCGGTTGAGCAGGTGCACCCGGGGCGCGACGAGCCGCTGCCCGGGCAGCCGGGCCATCACGTCGGCGAACCGGAACAGCAGCACGTCCGCGCCACCGGAGCGGAGCTGCCGGACCACGTCGTCGAAGCGGGCCACCAGCGCGTCCGGGTCGAAGGTGCGGCGCAGCACGTCGTTGCCGCCGGCCGCGAAGCTGATCAGGTCGGGCTTCATCGACAGCGCGGCCGGCACCTGCTCGGCCACCACGTTGGGGAAGAGCCGACCCCGGATCGCCAGGTTCGCGTACTGGAAGTCGGGGCCGGTCTCGGCGGCGAGCCGGGTGGCCACCAGATCCGCCCAGCCCCGGTAGGTGCCGTCCGGATACGCGTCGTCCATGCCCTCGGTGAAGCTGTCCCCCACCGCCACGAAACTGCGCCAGCCCACCGAACCCTCCGCCTTGCCGGCAAGGAAGGGCCCTGTTATGAAGGGCCCCTGCTCAACGTCAGACAGTCTGGCACCGGCCACCCGCGCGCATCGTCCCGGCACCGGGAACGTGAGGGAGTTCATCGACAGCGAGACGCCTCCGGTCGGCCGCGCCGGTAAACCGCGTCGCCCGGCCGGTCACCGCGGCCGTACGCTGCGCTGATGTTGTTGCGCATGTCGACCCTGCTGCTGCGGACCCTGCGTGAGGACCCGGCGGACGCGGAGGTGCCGAGCCACCGGCTCCTGCTGCGCGCCGGCTACGTCCGTCGCGCCGCCCCGGGCGGCTACACCTGGCTGCCGCTGGGCAAGCTGGTGCTGGACCGGGTGACCGAGATCGTCCGGGGCGAGATGACCGCCATCGGCGACCAGGAGGTGCACTTCCCGGCGCTGCTGCCGGCCGAGCCCTACCGCACCAGCGGCCGGTGGGCCGAGTACGGCGACGACATCTTCACCCTCGCCGACCGCCGGGGCGCCGAGCACCTGCTCGCCCCGACCCACGAGGAGCTGGCCGCGCTGCTGGTGAAGGACCTGTTCACGTCCTACCGGGACTTCCCGGTGACGCTGTTCCAGGTGCAGACGAAGTTCCGCGACGAGGCCCGCCCCCGCGCCGGGCTGCTGCGCGGGCGCGAGTTCCTGATGAAGGACGCGTACTCGTTCGACCTGGACGACGCCGGGCTCCAGGCCGCCTACGACCGGCACCGCGAGGCGTACCAACGCATCTTCACCCGGCTCGGGCTGGACTTCACCGTGGTCCGCGCGACGTCCGGGGCGATGGGCGGGTCGGCGTCGGAGGAGTTCCTGGCCGCCACGGACGTCGGCGAGGACACCTTCGTCGGCTGCACCGCCTGCGACTACGCCGCCAACACCGAGGCGGTCGTCACCCGGCCCCCGGCGGCCGGCGACCCCGACGCGCAGCCGGCGTCGGCCGTGCACGACACCCCGGAGACACCGACCATCGCCGCGCTGGTGGACCTGGCGAACACCCGCCGGCTCGCCGGCCGCGCCGACTGGACGGCCGCCGACACCCTGAAGAACGTCGTGCTGACCGTACGCCGGCCGGGCGTGGCCGAGGCCGAGCTGCTGGTGGTGGGGCTGCCCGGGGATCGCGAGGTGGACCTGAAGCGGCTCGGGGCGGCGCTCGCCCCGGCCACCGTGGCGGTCTTCGACGACTGGGCCGCCCACCCGGAGCTGGTACGCGGGTACATCGGGCCGCAGCGGCTGGCCGGGCTGGGCGTCCGCTACCTCGTCGACCCCCGGGTGGTCCCCGGGACGGCCTGGCTGACCGGGGCCGACGAGCCGGGCCGGCACGCCACCGACGTGGTCTGCGGCCGGGACTTCACCCCGGACGGGACCATCGAGGCGGCCGAGGTGCGGCCGGGCGACCCGTGCCCGGCGTGCGCCTCCGGCGCGCTGACGATGCGGCGCGGGATCGAGGTCGGGCACATCTTCCAGCTCGGCCGGCGCTACACCGACGCGTTCGCCGTCGACGTGCTCGGCCCCGCCGGCAAGCCCGTCCGCCCCACCATGGGCTGCTACGGCATCGGGGTGTCCCGGGCGGTCGCCGCGATCGCCGAGCAGCACCACGACGACCGGGGCCTGGTGTGGCCGGCGGCGGTCGCGCCGTGCGACGTACACCTGGTGGCGGCCGGGAAGGGGCCGCAGCTCGACGCGGCGCTGGAGCTGGGCGGACGTCTCGCCGCCGCCGGCCTGCGGGTGCTGGTCGACGACCGCACGCACGTCTCCGCCGGGGTGAAGTTCACCGACGCCGAGCTGATCGGTGTCCCGCGCGCCGTCGTGGTCGGCCGCCGTCTCGCCGACGGGTACGTCGAGCTGCGCGACCGGGCCACCGGCGAGCGGACCGAGCTGCCGCTGGCAGGGCTGGTGGACCGGCTACGCGACGAGGCGCTGCGTGCCCGGGGCGATCTGGTGTAGCGGGCGGCGCACTGGGTACCGGTTACCGATCGGCACAGGTGTGTATTCGGAGGCTCCCATGACCGGTTACCGGGTCAGCGACGTGATGACGAGGCAGGTGGTCTACCTGCCTGCGGAGACCACCCTGGACGAGGCGGCCAGGGTGATGAAGGAGGCGGACATCGGCGACGTGGTGGTCACCGACGGCGCGAGCCTCGCCGGCATGCTGACCGACCGCGACATCGTGGTCCGGGCGGTGGCCGAGCGCAGCGATCCGGCGACCACCACGATCGGTTCGGTGATCACCCGCGAGGTGGTGATGATCGAGCAGCACGCGACCGCCGGGGAGGCGGCGTCGCTGATGCGGGAACGCGGCATCCGGCGCATCCTCGTGTGCGACGGCGAACGCAAGCTCGTCGGCATCGTCTCCCTCGGCGACCTGGCCATGCAGCTCGACCCCAACTCGGCGCTGAGCGACATCAGCGAGCAGGCCCCGACCGTCTGAAAGGAGGGGCCCCTGTCGACGCCTCCGGTAGGGCAGGGGCCCCTTCTTGACCACCGTCGGGCTGCCACCGATCGACCGTCGGTAGCCTGAACGGATGCCCGAGATGCCGACCAAGCTGGCCGAGATCGTCGACGAGTTCGCCGCAGCCCCCCGCGACGTGGTGCTGGAGATGCTGCTGGAATACGCCGACGTCATCCCGCCGCTGCCCGGGGAACTCGCCGGCCGGGAGGGTATGGAGCAGGTCCCCGAGTGCCAGACCGCGTTCTTCCTCCGCGCCGAGGTGAACCCGGACCGGACGGTGACCACCTGGTTCGACTGCCCGCCGGAGGCGCCGACCACGCGCGCCTTCGCCGGCATCCTCGCCGAGGGGTTGTCCGGGGCGAGCACCGACGAGGTGCTCGCCGTGCCGGACGACCTCTACCAGCGGATGGGGTTGGCGCAGGCGATCAGCCCGCTGCGGGTCCGGGGCGGCACGGCCATCCTGGCCCGGCTCAAGCGCCAGGTCCGGGAACAGATCTCCTGATCGACGGGTTGTCGCTGGTCATGGAGATCGAGATCTACGCCGACGTCGTCTGCCCCTGGTGCTGGATCGGCAAGCGCCGGCTCGAACAGGCGCTGGAGTCGTACGGCGGTGAGGTCACCGTCCGGTACCGGCCGTTCCAGCTCGACCCGTCGCCGGTTTCCGAGCCGAAGCCGCTGGTGGAGGCGCTGGCCGCGAAGTTCGGCGGCCGGGAGCGGGCGGAGGGCATGTTCGCCCAGGTGACCCGGGTCGCCGCTGGCGTGGGGCTCGACATGCGCTTCGACCGCGCGGTGCACGCCAACACCTTCGAGGCGCACCGGCTGATCCGGTTCGCCGCCGAGCGGGGCCGCTCCGCCGAGCTGGTCGAGGCGCTCTACCGGGCGCACTTCGCCGACGGGGTCGACATCGGCGCGCGGGACGCCCTGGTCAAGCTGGCCACCGGGGTCGGCCTGGACGAGGTCGAGGCCCGGGACTACCTGGAGTCGAACCTCGGCCGCCGCGAGGTGGCTGCCGACCTGGCCGCCGCGCGCGAGCTCGGTGTCTCCAGCGTGCCGACCTTCGTGCTGGCCGGGAAGTACGCCGTCACCGGCGCCCAGGAGCCGGAGACCCTGCTCGCCGCCCTGCGCGAGGTCGAGCAGCGCGAAGCCTGACGCGTCAGGGCCACGATCCGGGCAGCCAACGATCGGCGTCGATCACGTTCCACGTGAAACGACATCGATCTACGCCGTGGGCTGGGCGGGCCTGGCCAGCCCCTCCACCACCCGGGCGCCGGGGAGCGCGCCGAGCGCCGGCCCCGGCAGGGCGATCTTGCTGTGCCGCACGCCGGAGCCGACGATCACGTACGGAGCGGCGACCACCCGCGCGTCGACCAGGATCGGCCAGTCCCCGGGCAGCCCGATCGGGGTGATCCCGCCGTACTCCATGCCCGTCAGCTCCACCGCCTCGGCCATCGGGGCGAAGCTCGCCTTGCGTACGTCAAGTGCCCTGCGGGCCACCCCGTTGACGTCAGCCCGGGTGGTGGCGAGGACGACGCAGGCGGCGTACCGGATCTCACTCCCGCGCTTCCCGGCGATCACCACGCAGTTCGCCGACACGTCCAGCCCCACCCCGTACGCGGAGCAGAACTCGGCGGTGTCCGCGAGGCTCGCGTCGATCGGCGCGACGAGCACCTGGTCGACGTCCACCGGCGCGTCGGCGGGCCACTGCCCGAGCGCGGCGGCCACCGAGGGCGCCAGCAGGTCCGATCGGCTCCGGGCGGGCTCGGTCTTCAGCGTTCCCATCACGGCTGCGATCCTCGCATCCCCCGACGCCGCCGGCTCGCGGGACGCCCACCGCAGGTGGCCGGGCCCACGCCCAAGCGAGGCCGGACCGGCGATGCCGGTGTTACCACCTCGGGGCCGGCCCAGCCCCGTGCCCGGGCCGGCCCCGAGGTGCGTCCCCCGCCCCGCCGGGGGAGTCATCCGTCCCCCGTGGGGACCGGTGCCAGGTCAGCCGTTCGCGACGAACGGGTTCTCCCGGACGAACGTCCGGTCCTGCGCGGCGGCGACCTCCTGGGAGCGCAGCACGCCGGGTCGGCGGGCCTCCAGGTCTTCGAGGGCGTGCCGTACGGCGAGCCGGATCACCCCGTAGAGGAAGACGAAGCCGGCGACGTAGAGGATCACGGTGGAGACGAGGACCAACATGGCGTCACGGTAGGCAGACGTCGAACGGGGAGACTTCTCATCTACGGTCGGTTCCCCCGTACGTGGCGGCGAGGTGGTCCGCCCAGGTTCGGCTGCCCGTCACAGTCGCGGCGGTGGTGAGACCGCCCGCGCGCAGGGCCCGCCCGAGCCGCCCCGGCAGGCGCACCGGCAGCAGCGGCCGGCGGGAGCCCCGGGCGGCACGCCAGGCGTACGCCGCCTCGTCGAAGCGGAGCACCTGCGGGCCGCCGTACTCCTCGATGTCGCCCAGCGGCCCGGCGGAAAGCCGCGCGGAGAGCCGGGCCGCCACCTCGCCGGGGTCTACCGGCTGGACGAGCAGCGCCCGGTCCCCAATCACGGGGCCGAGTCGACCGGACATGGTGAGCAGGCGGTCGAGGAACGGGTGGAACTGGGTGGCCCGCAGCACCGACCAGGGCACCGGCCCCTCGGCGATCACCCGCTCGGCCGCCAGCTTGTGCCGGTAGTAGGGGAACGGCACCCGGTCCACCCCGACGATGGAGACGTGGAGCAGGTGGCCGACCCCGGCCCGCCCGGCGGCGACGGCCAGCCGGCGGGTGCCGAGCACGTCCACCTGGTGGGTACGCCGCCCGCCCCCGGGCAGCGAGGCCAGGTGCAGGACGGCGTCCACGCCGGTCACCGCCTCGGCGAGGCCCGCTCCCGTGGCGAGGTCCACCACCGTCCACTCGGCCTCCGCTCCGGTGCGGGGCCGCCGGCTCGTCGCCCGCACGGCGAACCCGTCGGCACGCAGCCGGGGCAGCACGACCCGCCCGAGACCGCCGGTGGCCCCGGTGACCAGCACCTTCATGTCCATCTCCCTCCCGACGCCCCCGGGCAGGGTCGTCCACCGACCCGACGAGCCGGCCCGCCGGCTCGTGACCGGACCCGCGCCGCGAAACCGGGCCGGACAGGTGGGCCGGCTACCGGGGGCCGGGCCGCCAGGCCGGCGGACCGCCTGCCGGCCGGGATCTCACTGCCGGGAGCCCGGAGCCGGCCCTGCCGGGATCACCCGGCCGGCGAGCAGGACGCCCAACCCGGCCAGGCCGGCCGCCAGGACCAGGGTCACCGCGTAGCTCGACCGGCCGGGGGTGGTGCCCGCCGCGAGCACCGCGCCGGTCAGCGCCAGCACGGTCGCCGCGAAGAGCGAGTCGCCCAGTTGCAGGGAGGAGCTGTTGCGGCCCTGCTCACCGGGGGCGGACAGCTCCAGGGTGAGCACCGACAGCGACGGGTAGAGCAGCCCCATCCCGAGCCCGGCGGCAGCCCAGCCGAGCACGCACACCGGCAGCGGCACCGCCGGCCACACCGCGAGCGCCACCGTGGCGGTCCCGCCGGTGATGCAGGCGAGCCCGGCGCGGACCAGCGTGGCGGAGGACCGGGGCGCGAGCCGGTCCCGCAGCCCGGCCAGGAGACCGCGCCGGGCCGCCGACGCTGGGGCGGGCACCGCGGAGCCGGGCGCGGGCAGCCGGCCCTGCAACCAGGACCCGGCCGACCAGGAGAGCGCGCCGACGGTCAGGACCAGACCCGCGCCGGTCGGCGTGAGCCCGCGCTCCCGGGACAGCATCAGCGGGATCACCACCTCGGCACCGGCGAACGCGGCCGAGGCCAGCCCCCGCAGCCCCACCACCGTGGGCAGGCCCCGGCCGGCCCGCAGGAAGCCGGCCGGCAGCAGGCGCGGGGCGCAGCAGAACAGGCCCGCGAGCGCGGCACCGACCAGGCCGACCGCGAGCACGCCGCGCTGCTGCCCCCCGTAGTGCAGCAGTGCGGCGCTCGCCCCCGCCCCGAAGGCCCAGCCGACCCGGGCCGCCGCGCCGGTCGACGGCCGGACGACGGCGGACGGTGCGAGGCTGCGCAGGCCCGGCTGGACGAGCAGCAGCGCCGGCACCGCCACCGCGGGCACCGCCAGGAAGACCCACCGCCAGCCGAGGTACTCGACGACCAGCCCGGCGATCGCCGGGCCGACCAGCGACGGGATGACCCACGCGGCCGCGAACGCGGCGAAGATCCGCCGGTGCAGCGCCTCCGGGTACGCCCGCCCCACCACCACGTAGAGCGCGACCGACAGCAGGCCCGAGCCGAAGCCCTGCACCATCCGGCCCGCCACGAGCACGCCCATCGTCGACGCGGAGCCGGCGACGAGCAGCCCGGCCACGAACCAGCCCACCCCGTGCCACACGGGTGCCCGGGGGCCCCGCGCGTCGCACCACACCCCGGAGACGACCATCCCCACCACGCCGGAGGCGAAGGCCCCGCCGAACGCGAGCCCGTAGAGGGACAGCCCGTCGAGGCTGCGGGCGACGGTGGGCATGGCGGTGCCGACGGCCAGCGCCTCGAAGGCCAGCAGCGACACCAGTGCCACCACGCCCACCGTCATGGCGCGCAGCGCGGGGGCGAACAGGTGCCCCGGGGCGGCCGGGGGCGCGACGGCGGTCACCGCCGGCCGGCCGTGCGGAAGACCCACGCCGGTGGCGCAACCGGGGGCTTCCGCCGCCGCCCGCCGGCCGGGCGTTCCCGGCTCACCTCGATCCTCAGCAGTTCGATCAGCATGCGCCCAGCCTGCGACCTCAACCCGGATTCAGGTCAAGCCGGACGTGACCGGGCTCTCACCCCGCGCGATCGGGCCTCACCCACCCCCGCTCGACGCGCCGCAAAGGATCAGGCGGACTCCAGCGCCTCGCCGACCCCCCTCGCCAGCCCGGACAGGTGCTGGTCGGCGAGCAGGTGCCCGGCGGTGATGACCAGCGCGAGCGGCCACTCGATGACCTGGAGCGCGGCGAGCACCCCGAGGCCCGCGTAGTAGGCCACCTTGTCGGGCGGCGGCACGGCGACCTCGCCCAGCATCGGCACCTCCACCCGGCGGCTGTACGTCCGCACCATCTCGTGCGCCCCGCTGAGGTGTCGCGTGATCGTGCTCATCCCGGCCTCCCCTGTGTCGTCCGCGCTGGCCATGACCCGAGCCGCGTTCCACCGTCGGTCGCGTCCATGCCAGTGGCGGAGGAACTTCTCGGGCAACCGCCGAGAAATTCCCGGACGAAGGGGGCATGACGCCCGAGCGGGCGGGAAGTCAGCCCGCCGGGACCGAGCGTGGGAGGCGAGATGGCGTACGGCGGGAGCAGCGGCGGCACCGGGAGAGCCGGCCGGCGGCGCTCCGGCCGTACCGCTCGATGACCTCGCTGGGCCGGCTCGCCGGCCGCCTCCTGCCGTCGGTGACGATGCCCCTGGTCGGCGACGTGTCCCGGACGGTGCCGCACCTGGTGGGCGACGCCTCCCGCAGCGTCGGCGTCGCCGCGACCCGGCTGGCCCGGTCGGCCGGCCTGACCAGTCGCCGGGTCTGGTCCCGGCCGGGTCGGCACCACATCGAGGTGCACGGCGTCGGCCAGGACGGCGGCGACCGGCTCGCCCGCCAGGTGGAACGCACGCTGGAACGGCTGCCCGGGGTGACCTGGGCCCGGGTGAACGCGGCCTCCGGCCGCGTGGTCGTGGCCGTCGGGGAACCGGAACCAAAACTGCGCGACCTCATCACCACGATCGCCCGCTGCGAACGCACCTGCGACCACGAGCCCGACCCGGAGATCCCGCCCCCGCACCCGCCCGAGGACGGGCCGCGCACCCCCCGCACCCTCGGTGCGCTCGCCTCGGACGCGCTCGGCCTGACCATCTCGGCGGCCACCCGGATCCTGCCGTTCACCCCGGTCCCGGGCGAGGTGTCCGGCCTGCTCGCCGCCGTCGACCTGCACCCGAAGCTGCACGCCCTCGCCGGCCGGGGGTTACGCGCCGACCCGCGCGCCGACATCCTCTTCCCGCTCGCCGAGGCGGTCGTGCAGGGCCTCACCGGCGGCTGGGCCGGGATCGTGCTGGACGGCGCGCAGCGCGTCGTGCAGTGGGGCGAGGCCCGCGCCCAACTCACCGCCTGGACGAAGGCGGAGCCCCGGCTCACCGGCGACCCGGACCGGGCCGTCGCCCGGGTCCCGACGGCGGAACGCCCGAACCCGAAGCCGGACGGACCCGCCGAACGCTTCGTCAGCCGGATGCTGACGGCGGGCGCGGCGGCCGGCGCGGCGGCGGTCCCGGTGGTCGGGGGCAAGCGGGCCGCCGCGCTCGGGCTCTCCAGCCTGTCCAAGGCACCGGGCAGCGGCCGTGAGGGGTACGCCGCCCAACTCGGCCGCATGCTCGCCCGGCGCGGCGTGATCGCCATGGACCGCAGCGTGCTGCGGGAACTCGACCGGATCGACACGGTGGTGCTGGACGCCGCGGTGCTCGGCTCGCAGCGGGCGGTCCTCGCCGATCTCGCCCCGCTGTCCGGGGCGGACACCGGGCAGGTGGCCGCCCGCGCCTTCGCGCTGTTCGACCCGGCCGCCCCCGGCCAGGTGCAGCAGGCCGACGGGTGGCGACTCGGCCCGCTGGACGCCGTCGGCGCGACCGACCCGGGCGACACCGACGACAGCCGGCGGCTGCGCTCCGGCGGCGGCACGCTGCTCGGCCTCGCCGAGGCGGACCGCCTCGTCGCGCTGCTCCGGGTGGAACCGGAGCCCGCCCCCGGCGTGGACGCGCTGCCCACCGCCACCCGGCAGGCCGGCCTGCGGCTGGTGGTCGCCGGCGACGACGACGGCCGGTACGCCTTCGCCGACGCCGTCCTTCCCGGCGGCCCACGGACCGTCGACACCGTGCGTCAGTTGCAGCGCGACGGCGCGGTGGTGCTGCTGCTCTCCGCCGACCGGACGGCACTGGGGGCGTCCGACTGCGGGCTCGGGGTGGCCGGGCCCGACGACCTGCCGCCGTGGGGGGCCCACCTGCTGGTCGGTGCCGACCTACGGGTCGCCGCCCTGATCATCGAGGCGGCGGGGGTGGCCCGCCGGATGACCGCGCAGAACATCCGGCTGTCGCTGGCCGGCACCGGGCTGGGGGCGCTCGGCGCGTTCACCGCCGACCCCCGGCAGCTTCCGGGCCGGACGCTGGCCGCCGTGAACGGGGCCGCCGCCCTGGCCTTCCTGCACGGGGTGTGGCGGGCGGGCCGGCTGCCGGACCGGGCGGACAGCGCGCCGCCGGCCCCGACGGCGTGGCACCTGATGCCGACCGACGCGGTGCTGCGCCAGCTCGGCACCGGCCCCGACGGCCTCGACGACGCCGAGGCGCACCGCCGCCTGGGCCGCCGCACCGGGGACACGCCGGGCCCGTCGGGACTGCTCCGCGCGTTCGTCGACGAGCTGGCCAACCCGCTCACCCCCGTACTCGCCGCCGGGGCGGTGCTCTCCGCGAGCTTCGGCTCGCTGGTCGACGCCGCCCTCGTCGGCGGGGTGGTCGGCGGGTCCGCGCTGGTCGGTGCAGTCCACCAGCGCAACACCGAACGGTCGCTGGCCGAGCTGCTGTCCCGTTCGGCGGTCACCGCCCTGGTCCGCCGCGGCGGCACGGAACGGACCGTCGCCGCCGAGGAACTGGTCAGCGGGGACGTGATCGTCCTGGGGCCCGGCGACGCCGTACCGGCGGACTGCCGGGTGCTCGCCACCGACGGGTTGGAGGCCGACGAGTCGTCGCTGACCGGCGAGTCGCTGCCGGTGGGCAAGTCCGCCGACCCGGTGGTCGCCGCCGCCGTCGCCGACCGCCACTCCATGCTGTACGAGGGCACCACCATCGCCACCGGCCACGGCACCGCCGTCGTCGTCGCCACCGGCTCGGACACCGAGGCGGGACGCAGCCTGGCGCTGGCCCGGCAGTCGCCCCCGGCCAGCGGCGTGGAGGCCCGGCTCGGCAAGCTCACCAGGTCGGCCGTCCCGTTGGCCGCCGGGTCGGCGGTGGCGGTGGCCGGGGCGGGGCTGCTGCGCGGCGTACCCCTGGCGGAGACGGCGGCGACCGCCGCGAACCTGGCGGTGGCGTCGGTGCCGGAGGGCCTGCCGTTCCTGGTCAGCGCGGCCCAGCTCGCCGCCGCCCGGCGGCTGGCCGAGCACGGCGCGCTGGTCCGCAACCCGCGCACCATCGAGGCGCTGGGCCGCGTCGACGTGCTGTGCTTCGACAAGACCGGCACCCTCACCGAGGGCAAGCTGCTGCTCGCCGGCGTCGGCGACGGCAGCGGCACCCGGTACGCCGCGCCGGAGGATCTGGACGGTGCGCTGCGACGGACCCTGGCCGCCGCGCTGCGCGCCACCCCGGCCGGCGACCCGGACGAGCTGCCCCAGCAGACCGACCGGGCGGTACGCCGGGGCGCGGCGGCGGCCGGGGTCGACGAGCGGACCGACGCCGACGGCTGGCAGGCGGCGGGCGGCCTGCCGTTCGAGCCGTCGCGGGGCTACCACGCCACCGTCGGCCGGGCCGGCGGCGGGCTGCTGCTCAGCGTCAAGGGCGCCCCGGAGACGGTGGTGCCCCGCTGCGCCGCCCGGCGCACCGCCGACGGGCACGACCGGCCGCTGGACGACGCCGGCCGGGCCGAGCTGCACCGGATGCTCGCCGAGCGGGCCGGCGCAGGGCACCGCGTCCTGGCCGTCGCCGAGCGTCCCGTCACCGCCGAGACCGTGACCGACGACGACGTGACGGGCCTCGTCTTCGTCGGCCTGCTGGCGATCGCCGACGGGGTACGCGAGTCCGCCGCGCCCGCCGTGCGCCGGATCCGGCAGGCCGGCGTGCACACCATCATGATCACCGGGGACCATCCGGCGACGGCCGAGGCGATCGCCGCCACCATCAGCCCCGACCACGGCGAGCAGCGGGTGGCCACCGCCACCGAGCTGGACCGGCTCGACGACGACGCGCTCGCCGAACGGCTGACCCGCACCGACGTGGTGGCCCGCTGCACCCCGGCCCACAAGGTACGCATCATCCAGGCGTTGCAGCGCAACGGGCGGACCGTGGCGATGACCGGCGACGGGGCCAACGACGCCCCGGCGATCCGACTCGCCGACGTCGGCATCGCCCTCGGCCAGCGGGGCACCCCCGCCGCCCGCGCCGCCGCCGACCTGGTGGTCACCGACGACCGGCTGGAGACCATCATCGCCACCCTCGTCGAGGGTCGGGCCATGTGGTCGTCCGTCCGGCACGCGCTGAGCATCCTCGTCGGCGGCAACCTCGGCGAGATCGCGTTCAGCGTGCTCAGCGCCGCCAGCACCGGCCGGTCGGCGCTCAACGGGCGGCAGCTGCTCCTGGTCAACCTGCTCACCGACCTGGCACCGGCGCTGGCCATCGCCGTCCGGCCACCCGCCGACGGCCACGCCGACCACCTGCTACGGGAGGGCCCGGACAGCTCGCTCGGCGAGACGCTGACCCGGGAGATCGCGCTGCGGGCGGCGTCCACCACGCTGGGCGCGACGGTGGGCTGGACGCTCGCCCGTTACACGGGGCGACAACGGCGGGCCGGCACGGTCGCGCTCGCCTCGCTCGTCGGCACCCAGCTCGGGCAGACCGTGTTGGCCGGCGGCACCAGCCCCACGGTGCTCGTGTCGACCGCCGCCTCCGTCGGGGCGCTGGTGCTCGTGGTGCAGACGCCGGGGGTCAGCCAGTTCTTCGGCTGCACCCCGCTCGGGCCGGTCGGCTGGAGCATCGCGGCGGGCTCGGCGCTCGGCGCGACCCTGGCCAACGGCACCCTCACCCGCCTGCTGGGTAAGGAAGGGCCCCTTGTTGACGCCTCCGGTAGAGAAGGGTCCCCTTCTCACCCCTGAACCGCAGGCGCCCGGCACCGCCGCCCGACCGCCCCGCGTCAGGCGTCCGACCGCCAGGTCGCCGCCGCCCGGCCCAACCGGTCGTTGACCGCCCGCCCCACCCCGACGTCCGGCACCCGCTCCGCGACGATCTCCGTCACCCCGGCCGCGTCGAGTCGGTGCAGCGCGTCGAAGAGCCGGGCCGCCGCCACCGTCAGGTCACCCCCGGGCGACAGCACCTCGACCGCCGCCCAGTCGCCGCCCGCCGGTCGCTCCCGGAAGGCCAGGAGACCCCGCCGGGTGCCGTCGCCGGCCGCCGGCTCCGCCCCACCCGCCACCCGCAACGGGGTACGCGGGGCGTAGTGCGCGGCCAGCGTCCCGGGTGCCACCGGCTGGCCGGAACTGCCAGGGCGTACGGTCACCGGGCCCACCGCCTCGACCAGGGTCTCCACCGGCAGCGCGCCGAGCCGCAGCACCACCGGCCGCCCGCCCCGGGCGTCCACGATGGTCGACTCGATGCCGCAGCGGGTCGGTCCGCCGTCGAGCACCACGTCGACCGCGCCGCCCAGCCCCGCCACCACGTGCTCGGCCCGGGTGGGGCTGAGCTGCCCGAACCGGTTGGCGCTCGGCGCGGCCACCGGCACCCCCGCCGCCGCGATCAGCGCCCGCGCGGACGCCTCGTCCGGCACCCGCACGGCCATCGTCTCCAGCCCCGAGGTGACGATCGGCGGGATGGCGGCGGGACGGTCCACGATCAGCGTCAGCGGCCCCGGCCAGAACCGCTCGGCCAGCGCCGCCACCGCCTCGGGCACGGGCCCCACCAGCCCGGCCAGGTCGGCCGCGTCGGCGAGGTGGGTGATCAGCGGGTCGAAGCTCGGCCGCTGCTTCGCCTCGAAGATCCGGGCCGCCGCACGGGCGTCGAGGGCGTTCGCGCCCAGCCCGTAGACGGTCTCGGTCGGGAACGCCACCAGCCCCCCGGCCCGCAGGACCGAGGCAGCCTCGGCGATGCCGCTCTCGACGGGCAGGACGCGCGGAGATCCGGTGCTCACCCCCCGACGCTAACCTGCCCGTCCCGGGCGCACCGGCTCGCCCCTTCTCCTCTCCCCGCCGGTACGAGAGGATGCGGGCATGCTCCGGACACCGCGTGCGCTCCTGCTCGACTTCGGCGGGGTCCTCGCGGACGCGCCACCGCAGCCACCGAACCCGCCCGAGCTGGTCCAGCGGCTGTTCCGGCTCGTCGGCGGCGCGGTCCCCGCCGAGCAGATCGCCCGCGACCTGACGGCCGGCGCCCAGGCGTACGGGCTGTGGCGGGACGAGGAGAGCGCCGGGGAGCACCCCGTCGAGCTGGGCCACCGGCAGGTGTGGGCCAGGTTCGTCACCGGCGGCTGGCCGGCCCCGGCCCGGGCCGCCGTCGACCGGGAGGCGACCCCGCTGGCGTACGCGTGGACCTGGCACCCGCAGTGGGCCGTGCGCCCCGGCATCCCCGACGCCCTCGCCGCCGCCACCCGGGCCGGCCTCCCGCTCGCGGTCGTCAGCAACACCACCTGCGGTGCCGCCCCACGCGACTTCCTGGCCGCCGCCGGCCTCGGCACACTGTTCACCGCGCAGCTCTACAGCGACGAGGCGGGCGTGCGTAAGCCGAACCCGGAGCTGGCCCGGCTCGCCACCCGGGCGCTCGGCGTGCCGGTCGCCGACTGCTGGTTCGTCGGCGACAGCCGGCACCGCGACGTCGCCTGCGCCCGCCGCGCCGGAGCCGGGGCGGCGGTGCTGATGCACTCGCCGCGCACCGACCGCGAGGAGCCCCTGCCCGCGCTCGCCCCGGACGCCGTAGTCGAGGACGGCCACGGCCTGCTCGCGCTGCTCCGCGACGCCGGAGTCACCGCCCCGGTCGGCTGAAGAGCAACGTTGCGGTGCGGGAACATGCGCCCTAGCGTGTGCGACGTAGATATACATGAGTCGATGCTCGGGGGTGTGGATGCGCGCGTTGGCCGCTGTCGTCGTCGCTTTCCTCACCATGACCGTCGCCTCAGCCGGAGCAGCCAGCGGAGCGACCCTCGCGTGGCGGGCCTGCCCAGGTGTCGACGACACGCGCCTGCGCTGCGCCACCGTCCAGGTGCCGCTCGACCATGCGCGGCCAGCCGGCCCGACGATCGACATCATGATCTCCCGGCTCCCCGCGACCGACCCGGCGCTCCGCCGCGGCGTGCTGGTCACCACGGGCGGCGGGCCGGGTGGTGCCGGCGTCCCCGAGCCGCTGAACCTCGCCGCCGTCGTCGACCCCGCAGTGCTCGCCCGGTACGACATCGTCGGGTTCGACATGCGCTTCGTCGAACGCAGTACTCCGATCACCTGCGGCCAGCCGGAAGAGGAGCCGGGCGGCTACTGGGTGCGCACCGCGACCTATCAGTCCCTGAAGGACACCGCCGCCGAGGCCCGCGAGTACGCCCGCGACTGCGCCCGGCACGCCGGCTGGGCGCTGCCGTTCGCCACGACCGCACAGGCAGCCCGCGACATGGACGCCATCCGGGCAAGCCTCGGCGAGCGGAAGCTGTCCTTCCTCGGGGGCTCGTACGCGGCGATGCTCGGCGTCGCGTACGGCACACTCTTCCCGCACCGGGTGGACCGGTTCGTGCTGGACAGCCCGGTCAACTACGACCTCGCCTGGCGCCCCTACGAGCTGAACCGGATTCCCGCCTTCGAGGAGAACTACGCCGCGTTCACCGGCTACCTCGCCGACAACAGCGCGGCGTTCGGGCTCGGGAGCACGCCGGCCGAGGCCGCGGGAACCTTGAGCGAGGCTTTCGCCGAGGCGGCGATCGAGCCGATCGTGGCCGGAGACCACGCCTGGACCGTCGGTGAACTCGGCTCCCTGACGGTCATCGCGACGTACTTCGAGCAGCTGTGGCCGGTGGTCGCGACCAACCTGGCCGCCATCCTCGCCCGGACCCCACCGCCGATCCCACTCGACCCGCGACCGGCCCCCCTGCCCGGGACGCCGGGTGTGCCGGCCGACAACCACACCGCGGTCAACATGGCATTCCGCTGCGGCGACAACGCGTGGCCGCGCGACCTCGCGACCTACCGCCGCGACCTGACCCGCCTCGGCACCCGCTATCCCGTCTTCGGCCCGTCGATGGCCAACCTCAACCCCTGCGCCTTCTGGCCGGTCAGCCGGGACAACACCCCGCCGCTGGCCAGCAACCGGGCACCGGCGGCGCTCGTCGTCGCCGCGCTGCGCGACGCCTCGGTGCCGCCGGCCAACTCGATCGCGACCGCCCGCGCCATCACCGGCTCCCGACTGGTCACCGTGGACAAGCAGACACACGTGCCCCTGCTCAGCGGCCAGGCCAACGCCTGCATGACCGACATGGTCACCGCGTACCTGGTGCACGGGCACCTGCCGAAGCAGAACACGGCCTGCTAGGCCGCGCTTCAGAAGCGGGAAACCACGCGTTGACCGCTCGCTGCGACGTGCACGGTGGCCTCGGCCATCGATCGCGTGCTCGGCGAGGAAGGAACGGCGTGAGGAGCTTGGCTGTACGGATGGCTGCGCTCGGACCGAGATCAACCAAGGAAAGTGCTGGTGGAGCCCAGGGGACTCGAACCCCTAACCCCTGCCTTGCAAAGGCAGTGCTCTGCCATTTGAGCTAGGGCCCCGAAGGCGGGCGGATCCGCCCGGAGCTGACAGTCGAAGAGACGGTCAGCGCAGGTCGGGCGCGGTGGTCGCCTCGTGCCACAGGGCCCGCTCGTCGTTGGAGGCCTTGACCTTACGAGCGACCAAGGCAGCCACACCGACGACGCCGGCCAGAATCAGAAGCTTCTTGAACATGGGGCGACCCCTTGCGCTCGACAGCCGTCGGAACGATGTGCGGTGGGGCTAGCTGGAATCGAACCAGCGACCTCAGAGTTATCAGCTCTGCGCTCTAACCGACTGAGCTATAGCCCCGCGTGGCGACGGCCAAGGTTAACGCATCCGCCCGCCGCGCCCCAAATCGGGGGCCGCCGAGCGCCGCACGCCCCGCCGTACCCCCCGAAACTACCCGGACGCACGACGCCGGGGCGACCGCTTTACGCGGCACGCCCCGGCGTCGGACGCGGTCAGTCCCGCTCGGCGAGCGTCAGCTCGATCCCGCCGACCAGGTCGGCGCAGACGTTGTAGACGAACGCGCCGAGAGTCGCCAGCGCGGTGAACAGGACGACGTTGACCAGGCCGATCAGGGCGGAACTCAGGATCACGCCCTTGGCGGTGATCTGGAAGGTGCTGCTGCTCTGCCCGCCGGCGGCCACCAGGTCGGTCAGGCTGTCGTTGACGCTCTGGAACACGCCCATCGCGTCCAGCGCCAGGTAGAGCACCGACGTGGCCACGACCACCACGATGAAGAGCACGACGGAGACAGCGAACGCGAACTTCATCACGGACCAGGGGTCGATCCGCTTGAGGTTCAGCCGGGCCCGGCGAGGCCCGCGCGACGCGGCCGAACTGACCGAAGTACGCGCCGCGCGTACCGCGTCACCCACGCGGGCGGCACCCACGGCCGACGCACCGGCCACCCCCGGCGGCAGCCCGCCGCCACTGGCGGGACGGCCGGCACCGGCCGGACGGGCTCCGTCCGGCTGCGGCTTCGTGGCGGTGCCACCCCCGATGCGCGGCAGGGTGCCTGTGACGGCGCTGCTGCCGGCCGCCGACTGCCCGCCGCCGGTCCTGATCGGCTGGGTCGTCGCCGGACGGGCCGCACTGCCCGCCGCCACGGCCGGAGCCGCCGCGGAGGTGGGCGCGTCGATGCCGGATGTCTCGGTCTTGTCGCTCGCCCCCGAATCGTCGCCGGGGGAGTCCGGCGGCGGGGCCATCCCGGGCGCCCGGGTGAACTTCGGGGCAGGCGCGTCGGCGGGGACGGTTGCCCGGCCCACGGCCGCGCGGCCGGTCGCTGGTGCGCCGCCCTTCGCGGCGGCCTCCTCGTCGACCGGGTTGGCCGAGGTCCCCTTGTTCCCCGACTTCGCCTGTGTCTCCGTCATCAACTAGTCCTGTTCGTCAGGCTCGTCGGCATTGCGAGCAATCGCCACGATAGTCACGCCGTCCGGGAGGTCCATCAGCTTGACCCCCATTGTGTTCCGGTCACGCGTACGGCGTACAGGCTTCACCGGAGTCCGGATGACGCCACCGTTGCTGGTGATCGCGAACAGCTCGTCGTCCGGGTGGATCACCACAGCGCCGACCAGACCACCGCGGCGCTCGGTGATCTTCGCAGTCAGCACGCCCTTACCTCCCCGGCCCTGCACCGGGTATTCCTCGATCGGGGTACGTTTCGCATATCCCCCGTTCGTGGCCACCAGGACGTCCAGCCCCTCGCGGACCACCTCCATGGCCAGCAGGACGTCCTCGTCGCTGAACCGCATGCCGATCACACCCGACGTGGCCCGACCCATCGGCCGCAGCGCCTCGTCCGTGGCGTTGAAGCGGATCGCCTGCGCGTTCTTCGACACCAGCAGCAGATCGTCGGACGGGGCGACGAGGGCAGCACCGACCAGCTCGTCCTCATCGCGCAGGTTGATCGCGATGACTCCGCCGGAACGGTTGGAGTCGAACTCCTCGAGCCGCGTCTTCTTCACCAGGCCGTTCTTCGTGGCCAGTACCAGGTAGGGGGCCACCTGGTAGTTCGGGATTTCGATGATCTGCGCGATCTGCTCGTCCGCTTGGAAAGCGAGCAGATTGGCCACGTGTTGGCCCTTGGCTACCCTACTGGCTTCCGGAAGCTCGTACGCCTTGGCCCGGTACACCCGGCCCTTGTTCGTGAAGAACAGGATCCAGTCGTGCGTCGAGCACACGAAGAAGTGGCTGACGATGTCGTCCTGCCGCAGCGTGGCCCCGCTGACGCCCTTCCCGCCGCGCCGCTGCGAGCGGTACAGGTCGACCTTCGTCCGCTTCGCGTACCCGGTGCGGGTGATCGTGACCACCACGTCCTCGCGGGCGATCAGGTCCTCCATGGAGACCTCGCCGTCGAACGGCACGATCTTCGTACGCCGCTCGTCGCCCCACTTCGCGACGATCTCGCCCAGCTCCTCCGAGACGATCCGCCGCTGCCGCTCCGGCTTGGCCAGGATGTCCTTGAGGTCGGCGATCTCCAGCTCCAGCTTCGCCAGATCGTCGAGGATCCGCTGCCGCTCCAGGGCCGCCAGCCGGCGCAGCTGCATGTCCAGGATCGCCGTCGCCTGGATCTCGTCGATCTCCAGCAGCCGGATCAGGCCCTGCCGGGCGTCCTCCACCGTCGGCGACCGCCGGATCAGGGCGATCACCTCGTCCAGGGCGTCCAGCGCCTTGCTCAGACCGCGCAGGATGTGCGCCCGCTCCTCGGCCTTGCGCAGCCGGAACGCCGTCCGCCGCCGGATCACCTCGATCTGGTGCTCGACGTAGTAGCGGATGAACTGGGCCAGGTTCAGCGTGCGCGGCACCCCGTCGACCAGCGCCAGCATGTTCGCGCCGAACGTCTCCTGGAGCTGGGTGTGCTTGTAGAGGTTGTTCAGCACCACCTTGGCGACCGCGTCGCGCTTGAGCACGAGCACGATCCGCATGCCCGTACGCCCCGAGGACTCGTCCCGGATGTCGGCGATGCCGGCGAGCTTGCCCTCCTTGATCAGCTCCGCGATCCGCTCGGCCAGGTTGTCCGGGTTCACCTGGTACGGCAGCTCGCTGACCACCAGCGCCGGGCGGCCCCGCTTGTCCTCCTCCACCTCCACCACGGCCCGCATCCGGATCGACCCACGACCCGTGCGGTACGCGTCCTGGATCGCCTGGGTGCCCACGATCAGACCGTGGGTCGGGAAGTCAGGACCCTTGACGATCTCGATGAGCGCGTCGAGGGTCGTCGCCTCGTCGACGTCCGGGTTCTCCAGGCACCACTGCACCGCCGCGCCGATCTCGCGCAGGTTGTGCGGTGGGATCTTCGTGGCCATGCCGACCGCGATGCCCTCGGAGCCGTTGATCAGCAGGTTCGGGATGCGCGACGGCAGGATGGTGGGCTCCTTGGCCCGGCCGTCGTAGTTGTCCTGCAGGTCGACGGTGTCCTCGTCGATGTCCCGCAGCATCTCCATCGCCAGCGGGTCGAGCTTGCACTCGGTGTTGTGGCTGACGAACCCGTCGGAGACGAACGAATGGTCGTCCGTGTCCACCCGGATGCTGTAGACCGGCTGCACCCCGGCGTCCGTGACGCTGGCCACCTCGGCGTAGTAGAACCGGCCGTCGACCAGCGGCTCGACCACGTCGAGCACCTCGCGCTCGGTGATCCGGGCGGCGATCTCGTCGCGGTCCCGCTCCCAGCGCTCGATCCGGTCCACGTTGTGCCGGCGCAGCCAGTCCCGCTCCGTCCACCGGGTGGCGCCGTGCTCGCGGATGAAGTCGCCGACCAGCGGCACGTGGTCGCCGGAGAGGGCGGTGCTGCTCGCCGGCACCTGGGCCAGCTCCGACTCCAGCTTGACCTGCTTGCGGCCGAGGAAGCCGACCTGCTGGGCGAAGATCCGGGCGTCGCGGCGGTTGGTCACCACCACCTTGATCTCGCCGCTGTCGTACCGGCACTGCTTGCTGATGACGCCGAACTCCAGCAGGAGCTGCTGCACCTCACGGGCCAGCCGCTCGCTGCGGGTCGAGTACGAGATCTGGATGGTGTTGCGGGGCAGCAGCGACGACGAGCCGTCGCCCTCGAAGAGGGCCTGGAGGAAGGCCCGCTTGATCGCCGCCGGCCCCCGCCAGACGAACTCCGGCACGAACTTCGCGGCACTCCGCGCCCCGACCAGCTCGCCGAGAAGGCTCTCCCGCAGCACGGAGAGGTCCTGGACGTCGATCTCGTGCAGCAGGCTCCCGGAGGCGATGGTGCGCTGGCTGACGTAGCGCGGGCCGCCGACGGCGAGGTCGTAGGCCGCGAGGACACGGACGAAGAACTCGCGGTCGGTGTTGTTGAAGCCGGCCCGGCCCTCGGACACCCAGCCCTCGCTGACGAACGCGCCGGCGAGGACGGCCGCCTCGACGTGCTCCAGCATCGGGTAGCCGATCTCCTCCGGCACCGTCCGCTGGATGACCACCCGGTCACCGGGGCCGATCTCGGCGAGCAGCTTCCACAGCAGGGTCGGCACGCCGGCCACGTCGACCAGGCAGAGGACCGGGTGGTTGTGGGTGCCGGTCAGCTCGTACCCCTCGCGGGTGCGCAGCCGCAGCGTCGGGTGCTCGCCGGAGTGGAAGAACTTGCTGGCGCGGACCAGGTCACCGTTGCGGTCGCGGACCTTCAGCTCGATGTCGGTCTCGCTGCTCGGCGCGGCGTCGGGAACGACGTCGCCGATCCGGACCGCACCATCGGCGGTACGAATGCGGACATTGCCGGTCAAGCAATATCTCATCGCGGCAGCCGGGTCATTTCCGGGCGAGCCGAAGTTGCCGTTGCCGTCGACCAGCGGGTAGCGCAGCGACCAGGGCTGCGCCATCCGGACCAGCGCGTCGTAGATCGCCGAGTCGCCGTGCGGGTGGAACTGACCCATCACGTCGCCGACGACGCGGGAACACTTCACGTAGCCGCGGTCCGGCCGGTAGCCGGAGTCGAACATGGCGTAGAGGATCTTGCGGTGGACCGGCTTGAGCCCGTCCCGGACGTCCGGCAGTGCCCGCCCGACGATGACGCTCATGGCGTAGTCGAGGTAGGAGCGCTGCATCTCCACCTCGAGCCCGACCGGCTCGATCCGGTCGTGCGCCACGACTGCGGCGGCGGGGGTCTCGGGGACCTCGGGCTCGCTCGGGGTGGACTCGGGGGTATCGGTCACTGTTAACCCTTATCAGAATCAGAGTCGGTTTCGTGCTGTGGATAACCGCTGTGGAAACCGGCCACACTGTGGATAACTCTGTGGATCGGCGGGCCGCCGGTGGACGGCCGGGCGGTCCCGCCGGCTCCGTCAGATGTCCAGGAAGCGGACGTCCTTGGCGTTGCGCTGGATGAACGAGCGGCGCGCCTCGACGTCCTCACCCATCAGCACGCTGAACAGTTCGTCGGCCACCGCCGCGTCGTCGAGCGTGACCTGACGCAGGGTGCGGGTCGCCGGGTTCATCGTGGTCTCCCAGAGCTCGGGGTAGTTCATCTCGCCGAGGCCCTTGAAGCGCTGGATGTCGTCCGGCTTGGCGTTGGGCTTCTTCTGCTGGCGCAGCGCGATCAGCCCGTCGCGTTCGCGGTCGGAGTACGCGTACTGCGCGTCGTCGCCCTTCTTGTTCCACTTGATCTTGTAGAGCGGCGGGGCGGCCAGGTAGACGTGGCCCAGCTCGACCAGGGGCCGCATGAAGCGGAACAGCAGGGTGAGCAGCAGCGTCTGGATGTGCTGGCCGTCGACGTCGGCGTCGGCCATCAGCACCACCTTGTGGTAGCGCAGCTTCTCCATGTCGAAGTCGTCGTGGATGCCGGTGCCCAGCGCGGTGATCAGCGCCTGGACCTCGTTGTTCTTCAGGACCCGGTCGATCCGGGCCTTCTCCACGTTGAGGATCTTGCCGCGGATCGGCAGGATCGCCTGGGTGCGCGGGTCGCGGCCCTGCTTGGCCGAGCCGCCGGCCGAGTCGCCCTCGACGATGAAGACCTCGGACTCGCGCGGGTCGGTGGACTGGCAGTCGGCGAGCTTGCCCGGCATCGAGCCGGACTCCAGCAGCGACTTGCGGCGGGCCAGCTTGCGCGCCTGCTGGGCGGCGATGCGGGCGCGGGCGGCCTGGGACGCCTTGGTGATGATGATCTTCGCCTCGGCGGGGTTCCGGTCGAACCAGTCGACCAGCCACTCGTTGCAGACCCGCTGCACGAAGCTCTTCACCGGGGTGTTGCCGAGCTTGGTCTTGGTCTGGCCCTCGAACTGCGGGTTGGCCAGCTTGACCGAGATGATCGCGGCGAGGCCCTCGCGGATGTCCTCCCCGGAGAGCTTCTCGTCGCCCTTGAGCAGCTTCTTGTCCGCGCCGTAGCGGTTGACCACGCTGGTCAGCGCCGCGCGGAAGCCCTCCTCGTGGGTGCCGCCCTCGTGGGTGTTGATCGTGTTGGCGAAGGTGTAGACCGACTCGCCGTACGACTCGTTCCACTGCATGGCGATCTCGACCGACATGCCCTCCTCCTCGGCGCCGAACTCGACCACCGTCTTGTGGATCGGGTTCTTGGAGGCGTTGAGGTGCCGGACGAAGTCGGCGATGCCGCCCTTGTAGCAGAAGGTGACCTCGCGGGTCTTGCCCTCCTCGCCCTCGGGGACCCGCTCGTCGAGCAGGTGGATGGTCAGGCCCCGGTTGAGGAAGGCCATCTCCTGGAGGCGGCGGTAGATGGTCTGGAAGTCGAAGTCGACGGTCTCGAAGACGTCGGCGTCGGGCCAGAAGGCGACGGCGGAGCCGGTGCGGTCGGTGGTCTCGCCCTTCTCCAGCGGCGTCGGCTTGGAGTTGGTGTATTGCTGCCGCCAGACGAAACCGGACTTGTGGATCTCCACCGCCATCTTGGTGGACAGGGCGTTGACGACGGACACGCCGACGCCGTGCAGACCGCCGGAGACGGCGTACGCCTTGCCGTCGAACTTGCCGCCGGCGTGCAGCACGGTGAGTGCCACCTCGACGCCGGGCTTCTTCAACTTGGGGTGCAGGTCGACCGGGAAGCCACGCCCGTTGTCGGTGACCCGGACCCCGCCGTCGGCCAGCAGCACCACGTCGATGGTGTCGCAGTAGCCGGCAAGCGCCTCGTCGACCGCGTTGTCGACGACCTCCCACACCAGGTGGTGCAGACCGCGCTCGCCGGTCGACCCGATGTACATGCCCGGCCGCTTGCGGACCGCCTCCAGCCCTTCGAGGACGGTGATCGACTCGGCGCCGTACTCCTGCTTGTCCTGCGCTGCCACCCTCGGCCACTTTCTCGCGCCGCCAGCGCCGCAAGCGGCGCGAGTCGGGCGCGGGTTCGGCGGACAGGACGCGACGTCGGCGCGCGGACCGGCACCGGGCGTGAACCGGGGCACGGGCCGGAGCGCCGGTCGCCGCGGATGCCCGCGGATCGCGATCGGCTCGACCCGACGTGGGACAATGATCTCGGGCCGGTGGGCCCGTGTCCGTCGCACCGTGTCGGGTCTTCGTCTCGCCCTCAATCTTACTGTGCGCAGACGACAGAACCGCCACTCGGCACCCCTTCGCGGCGGCTGAGAACTCCGTAGCCGGCCGATCCGCGCCACCCGCGACTCCCCCTACGGGCGAGCCCCGGATCGGGTGGCGGCGCCGCCGCCGGGACTCGGGGGGTGGGGGTCGCGGCGGGAGGGACGGTGGGCGTAGGTTTGCGGCGCCCAGCGTGGCCGGTCTTGATCTTTTCCGGTCGGAACCGGACGATCGACCCGAACGCTTCGACACGTGCTCTCAAGGGGTGACGCCAGATGGGGCTGGACAACGTCGCGGTGCACTGGCCGCGGACCGGCCGCTTCTACGATCCGGTCGCACCGGCCGAGTTCGTCGACTTCGGCGAGATCGTCGACCTGCCGCGGATCTCCGCGCCGACGGCGGCTCTCGCCGAACACATCGCAAAGACCGGCACGGTCCGGGCGACCGCCTACACGGAGCTGGTCGACCTGCTGCTCGGGCTGGAGAATGTGCTCTACGCCACGGAGAACGCGGCCGAGGACGAGGATCCGGTGATCGACCCGGACGGCTGCGCCTGGATCGCCGGCGGGATCGAGCGCTTCGTGGCCGGGCACCGGCCGCACGGAGAGACGGTCACCTTCGACTCGGTCAGCACCGTGCTGCGTGGGCTGCTCGGCGACGGCCGCCTCGCCGAGCAGCAGTTGCGCTGGCTCGACACCCGCCTGGACGGGCTGCGCGACGAGAACGGCGACCCGCCGCAGTGGGACTTCACCTGCGCCGAGCTGGGTGTGCTGGCGGCCTTCTACCGCCGCTGCGCCGACCGGGGCTTCGCCGTCTACGCCGACGCCTGACCCGCCCGGCGCCGGCCCGTCCCGCGCGTGGTGATCGACTCCATGTCGGCGACGTGGCGGTATCCGGGCGGCCGGGATACCGCCACGTCGCCGACATCGCGCGGCCCGGACCCGTCGGACGCGGCCCGGACCCGTCGGACGCGGCCCAGGCCCGTCCGCGCGGGCCCCGGCGTCAGCCGTACGTGTCGCGGGGGCCCCTGCCCCGGACGCGGCGCGGCCCCCGGGACCAGGACGGCGCGGCCGGCCCGTGGATGTGCAGCTTGCGCACCACGTTGTGGCCCACCTCGCTGGCGATCTGCCGGAGCAGGGAGGCGGCGAGCAGCCGCAGCTGCGTCGCCCACGCGGTGGACCGGGCCTCGACGGTCAGCTCGCCGTCCTCCAGCTTGACCGGGCGGCTGTTCTGGGCCACCTCGGGGCCGACGACCCGCTCCCACGCGCCGAACACGGTCGCCTCGGCGGCCGGCTGCTCCCAGCCGCGCGCCTTCATCAGCCGGCCCAGCACGACACCCAGCGGCTGCGGGTCGCGGGGGTCCGGCCCGGGGCCGGAGTAGCCGCGTAGCCGCCGCCCGCCCTCGCCGTCGCCAGAGACGACGCTGCGGCGGCGGGTCTTGGCCGCCGCCTCGCGGCGGGCCCGCGCGGCGTCCAGCACCGCCCGGGCCAGTTCCGGCCCCGCCGTCCCGGCGGGCGCGTCGCCACCGCCCGCGGCGGCCGGGCCGTCGGGCCGTCCGGTCCCGTCGGCCGCCCGGCCGGCACCGCGGCGTGCGCCGCCGCCCGGGGCTGCGGCGTCCCGGCCACCCGGCCCGACGGCGGGGGTACGGGGCCCGAGCCGGGCCGGCGGCAGCTCCTGCTCATCCGGCACGGCGCACCTCGCCATCGCCGACCTGGTAGCGGACGCCGTGCAGGCCGGTCGGCACGTCGTCGTCCACGGCGCAGGTCACCAGCAGTTGGCTCGCCCCGCCGACCAGCCCCGCCAGCCGCTCGCGGCGGCCCGCGTCGAGCTCGGCGAAGACGTCGTCGAGCACCAGCACCGGCTCGATGCCGTCGGAGCGGAGCAGGTCGTATCCGGCCAGCCGCAGGGCCAGGGCGAACGACCAGGACTCACCGTGGCTGGCGTACCCCTTGGCGGGCAGCGGGCCAAGGGTGAGGGCCAGGTCGTCGCGGTGCGGGCCGACGAGCGTGGTGCCGCGCTCCACCTCGGCGGACCGGGACTCGGCCAGCGCCGCGAGCAGCGTCTCGGCCAGCGCCGCCCGGTCCGCCACCGGGTCCGTCAGTTCCACCGACGGCCGGTACGTGATGCCCGCCGCGCCCTTGCCGGCGGCGACCGCGTCGTAGGCCTTGGTGACGTGCGGGCCGAGTGCGGCGACGAGTTCCAGCCTGCCGGCGAGCAGCTCGGCCCCGTGCCGGGCGAGGTGGGTGTCCCAGACGGCGAGGGTGGACAGGTCCCCGCCGCGCGACCCGCCGGTCTTGCGGGCCAGGTACGCGGTGCGCAGCAGGGCGTTGCGCTGCTTGACGACCCGTTCGTAGTCGGCGCGTACCCCGGCGTAGCGGGGCTGGCGGCTGACCAGCAGGTCGTCGAGGTAGCGGCGGCGTTCCGCCGGATCGCCGCGGACGAGTTCCAGGTCCTCCGGGGCGAACAGCACCATGCGCAGCGCGCCGAGGACGTCGCGGGCCCGCCGGGCCGGTGAACGACCCAGCCGGGCCCGGTTGGCCTTGCCGGGGACGATCTCCAGCTCGACCAGCAGTTCCCGGCCGTCGTGCGCCACCGCGCAGCGGATCACGGCCGAGGTGGCGCCCAGCCGCACCAGCGGGGCGTCCGTGGCGACCCGGTGCGAGCCCAGGGTCGCCACGTAGCCGAGCGCCTCGACGAGGTTGGTCTTGCCGGTGCCGTTGGCGCCGACCAGGACGTTGGGGCCGGGTTCGAGGTCGACGGCGACCCGCTCGTAGGAGCGGAAGTCGACCAGTTCGAGCCGGCGGACGTACACGGGTGGCGGACGCCGCTCAGCGCTTGTGGACGGCGTGGCCGCCGAACTGCTGGCGCAGGGCGGCGACGGCCTTCATGGCGGGAGAGTCCTCCTGCCGGGAGGTGAAGCGGGCGAACAGCGAGGCGGCGATGACGTTCAGCGGCACGGCCAGGCGGATGGCCTCGTCGACCGTCCACCGGCCCTCGCCGGTGTCCTCCGTGTAGCCGCTCAGGTCGGACAGGTCCGGGTCCTCGTCGAGGGCGCGGTCGAGCAGGTCGAGCAGCCAGGACTGGACGACGGTGCCCTCGCGCCAGGACTTGAACACGCCCGGCACGTTGGTGACCAGCTCGGACTTGGTGAGCAGCTCGTAGCCCTCGGCGTAGGCGTGCATGAGGCCGTACTCGATGCCGTTGTGCACCATCTTGGCGTAGTGGCCGGCGCCGACGGGGCCGGCGTGCACGAAGCCGTGCTCGCCGGCCGGCTTGAGCGCCTCGAAGATCGGCATCAGCCGGTCGACGTGCTCCTGCGCGCCGCCGACCATCAGGGCGTAGCCATTTTCCTTGCCCCAGACGCCGCCGGAGACGCCGACGTCGAGGTATCCGATGCCGCGCGTGGCGAGCCGTTCGGCCCGGGGGGCGTCGTCGCTGAACCGGGAGTTGCCGCCGTCGATGATGATGTCGCCGTCGCCGAGGTGCTCGGCGACGGCGTCGATGGTGGTGTCGGTGACGCCGGCGGGGACCATCACCCAGACGGCCCGGGGGCCGTCGAGCTTCTCGGCCAGCTCGGCCAGGCTCGTGACGTCGCTGCGGTCGGCGTTGCGGTCGTAGCCGACCACCTCGTGACCGGCGGCGCGCAGCCGCTCGCGCATGTTGCCGCCCATGCGGCCGAGTCCTACGAGGCCGAGCTGCATGTGTTCCTACCTCCGCTGCGTCCGGGTCGGGTATGCGCGATCAGCGGGAGACGCGGATCGGCATGATGAGGTACCGGTACCCGGGGATGACCTCGCCATCCTCGCCTGCGGGGGAAATCACCGCCGGCTTGAAGGCGTCGACGAACGCCAGCTGCGCGAACTGGGCGCCCAGGTTGGCCAGCCCGTCGATGAGGTACTGCGGGTTGAAGCCGATGGTCAGCGGGTCGCCGGTGAAGGTGGCCTCCATGGCCTCGCTGGCCCGCGCCTCCTCGGTGCCGCCCGCCTCCACGACGAGGCCGTCGGAGCTGAAGCTGAGCAGCACGGGGGTGGTGCGCTCGGCGACCAGCGCCACCCGCTTGACGACCTCGATGAGGGTGCTGACGGCGAGGCGGGCCTCGGCGTTGTGGCTGGCGGGGAAGAGCGAGCGCACCGGCGGGTAGTTGGCGCCGTCGAGCAGCCGGCTGGTGGTGCGCCGGGTGCCGCCGGAGAAACCGATCATGCCCTCGCCGGCCGCCCCCTGGGACAGGGCCATCGTCACGTGCCCGCCGAGCGGGCCGAGGGCCTTGGCGGTGTCGTGCAGGGTGCGCGCCGGCACCAGGGCGTTGATGCTCACCTCGGGGTCGTCCGGGTGCCACTCCATCTCGCGCAGCGCGAGCCGGTAGCGGTCGGTGGCGAGCATGGCCAGGTTGCCACCCGAGAGCTCGATACGGACGCCGGTCATCATCGGCAGCGTCTCGTCCCGCCCGGCGGCCACGGCGACCTGCGCGACGGCGGCGGCGAACGCGGCGGCGTCGACCGTGCCGGTGCTCTCCGGCATCTCGGGCAGGGCGGGGTAGTCCTCCACCGGCATGGTGGGCAGGGTGAACCGGGCGCTGCCACAGACCAGTTCGAGGTGCGCGCCGACCGCGGCGATGTCCACCGGCTTCGCGGGGAGCGCCTTGGTGATCTCGGCGAGCAGCCGGCCGGAGACCAGGGCGGCCCCGTCGGCGTCACCCTGCACCTCGACGGTCACCTGGCTGGAGACCTCGTAGTCGAAGCCGGAGACCTGCAGGTTGCCGTCGGTCACCCGGAGCATCACGCCGGCCAGGACTGGCACGGACGGCCGGTTGGGCAGGCTCTTCGCGGTCCACGCCACGGCCTCGGCGAGCGCGTCGCGCTCCACTCGGAACTTCATCAATGCCTCCGCGTCGACGTCAGCGACAACTCTCTCATGCCGACCGCTGCCCACCGTCCCGCCTGACTGTGCGGGTTCCCATCGCACCTTAGGGCGCGTGGGCATCGGCTGTGCGCCCGACCCCGTGGATCCGGCCGGTGCCGGAGCGACTGTCTCCGGCCGTTCCGGCCCCATCCACAGGAAGTCCAACGGTGATGATTGGTTTTTGTTCTCTTAGAAGAACAAACTCATCGTCTTCGTAGCACCTGTGCAAACTGTGGAAAACCCGCGTCTGTGCAGGTCAGGCACGTTATCCACCGGTGGTTAGCCTGTGGAGAACCCGGGGTAAAACCGGGCCGGTCGTCCACAGGCCCTCCGATCCACCGGGTTGTCCACCGCCGTCCACCGGTTATCCACCGGTTATCCACCGACTTTCTCCCCAGTCCTGTGGACGGGCCGCACCGGTCTTCGCGTCGTTGTCCCCAGAACCTTCAACAGGAAGCCCACAGCCGTCGCCCTGCCTGTGGGCGACGGGCGGCATCGTCCACAGGCGTCCACAGGCGTCCACAGGTCCGTCCCCAGGGTTTGTCCACAGCCTGTGGGTAACCGAGGTCGGACCGTGCGTAGTTTTCCACCGTCGGTGGACAACCGGCTGTGGACAGCGTGTGGAAACCGTGGACGAGCATGCGCCGATCCTGGGGCCTGAACCGGGTCGAGGGTCAACACGAGGCGTCCCGGTGCACCTGTGGACGACGGCTCCGGGGCCTGGAAGTGACCGGCGTCACGTCGACCCGGGTGGTCGGGCGCGGGGGCCGACGCCGCCCCGGGACGCGAGAACGCCCGGCCGTGGTCGGCCGGGCGTCGGTCGCCGCTGCGGGCGAGGGCGTGGTGGGCGTACGCCTCAGGTGGTCTGCTTGATCCGGTTGGTCAGCTCGGCGATCTGGTTGTAGAGCGAGCGGCGCTCCGCCATCTGCTGACGGATCTTCCGGTCGGCGTGCATGACGGTCGTGTGGTCCCGCCCGCCGAACGCCTGCCCGATCCGGGGCAGCGACAGGTCGGTCAGCTCCCGGCACAGGTACATGGCGACCTGGCGGGCGTTGACCAGCACCCGGGAGCGGGAGTGCCCGCGCAGGTCCTCCAGGCTGACCCCGAAGTAGTCGGCGGTGGAGACCATGATCTGGTCGGCGGTGATCTCGGGGCCGGCGCCGTCGGGGATGAAGTCCCGCAGCACCTCCTCGGCCAGCGACAGCTCGACGGTCGACCGGGTGAGGCTCGCGAACGCGGTGACCCGGATCAGCGCCCCCTCCAGCTCCCGGATCGAGTTCGACACCCGCGACGCGATGAACTCCAGCACGTCCGGCGGCGCGTAGAGCCGCTCCTGGGCCGCCTTCTTCTGCAGGATCGCGATCCGGGTCTCCAGGTCGGGCGGCTGGATGTCGGCCAGCAGCCCCCACTCGAACCGGGTGCGCAGCCGGTCCTCCAGCGTCGCGAGCTGCTTGGGCGACCGGTCGGAGGTGACGACGATCTGCTTGTTGGCGTTGTGCAGCGTGTTGAAGGTGTGGAAGAACTCCTCCTGGGTCCGCTCGCGGTTCTCCAGGAACTGGATGTCGTCGATCAGCAGGATGTCGACGTCGCGGTAGCGGCGCTGGAACGCGCTCGTCTTGTCGTCGCGCACCGAGTTGATGAAGTCGTTGGTGAACTCCTCGGTCGAGACGTACCGGACCGAGCGGGCGTTGCCCAGCGTGGTGGCGTAGTGACCGATGGCGTGCAGCAGGTGCGTCTTGCCGAGCCCGGAGCTGCCGTAGATGAACAGCGGGTTGTACGCCTTCGCCGGCGACTCGGCGACCGCGACGGACGCGGCGTGCGCGAACCGGTTGGACGAGCCGATGACGAACGTCTCGAACATGTACTTCGGGTTGAGCCGGTTCCCACCGGTCTCCGCCCCGCCGGGGAGCCGCCGGTCGTCCCGTCCGCCCGGACGGTGATCCATGCCACTGCGACCCGGTCCGCTGTCGGTGCCGCCGTCGCGCGGCAGCCGCTGGGGAGCCGGCACGGCGCCGGCCGCGTATCGGCCCTCGTAGGGCCGGGCCCCGCCGACGTCGAGCCGGGGCCGCTCCTCGAAGCCGCGCCGGTCGGCACCCGGCACCAGCGGTTCGGCGAAGGCGTCGCCGAACAGGGGCTCCTGGGCGTCGCGGGCGGCCGGGACCAGCCCCGGGCGGTGCCCGTCGTCGGTCGGGGCTGGCCGGGACGCGGGCCCCGGCTCCGCCGCCCCGTGCCCGGGATGCCCGGCGGTGCCGTCCTGGCCCGGGTGGGGTGGCCGCGCGGGGTCGGCGCCCGGCTCGTCGTGGCCGGGATGGCCCGGGGCGGGAAAGCCGAGCGCGGGTTCGTGCCGGCCCGCGCCGGACTCGTCGTATCCCCGGGCGTCGAACGCCGCTGCGGAGTCGAAGCCGGCGGACCCGTCGAGGGCGGGCTGTTCGCCCGGCCCGGCGTCCGGGGTGCTGCGGTAGACCGTGCCGGCGGGGCGGCCCGAGGGGTCCTCGGCGACCCGGACGGTCACCGCCACCTGGATCGGGCGGCCCAGCCGCCGGGTCAGCGCCTCGGTGATGGCCGGCCGCAGCCGGGACTCGATCACGTCGCGGGTGAAGGCGTCCGGCACGGAGAGCAGGGCGGTGTCCTCGACGATCGCGCGGAGCCGGGTGAGCCGCAGGTACGCGCGTTGCTGCGCGGAGATGATCTCGTCGGCGAGTTCGTCCGTGGTCGCCGTCCACACCGCGGCTAGGTCGGTCGTACCGGCCACCGTCGTGCCACCCCCCTCGCTTCTGCTCCCGACCGCCGCGGTGGTCCAGCCGGACGGCTCACCGGCCGTCGTCCACAAGTTATCCACAGCCTGTGTGTACTGACCGATTGTGGCCCCCCGCCCGAAGCGGGTGGGACCTGCCCCCTGTCTGAACGGGCGCTGAAGCGGGTTTCACCGTGCCGAACGATTCACTGCCTGGTCGGGTCTTGCCCGAGTCCGGTCCTGCTCGACGACGACCGTCTCGCCCGACGACGGGAACGGGGCGACGACGCCGACCGCAAACGCGCACGCTAACAGCGCGGGGCCGGGGCCATCAACCGTCGACGCGGTGGCACCCTTGGCGACATCAGTGAAAAGCAGCGCTTCGGTCGTGGTCAGGGGCGCTGTGGGGGTGTGGCGGGGTGTTTGACGCTCATTGCCCCTCTGCGTAGGCTGGAGCGGCTGCTCTGCCGCCCTCTGCTAGGGTGGTGCGTGCTTGCTGTCCGCGGTCGCCTCCCTCGCATCGCCGAGGTTCCGCGCCGCCGGGCAGCACCGATCGGGGGCCACCGCCGAGGTGGCCTGGACCACCACACGACCCCGGCGATCCCGCGCCCGGGGCGTACGAAAACGGAGAGCCTGACGTGAGCAAGCGCACCTACCAGCCGAACAACCGCCGGCGCGCGAAGACCCACGGCTTCCGGCTGCGTATGCGCACCCGGGCCGGACGCGCCATCATCTCGACCCGTCGCGCCAAGGGCCGCGCCCGCCTGTCGGCCTGAGGCCGACCGGGGCCGGTCCGGGGGACGTGGGCAGTCGTGCTGGCCGCCGCGCAACGACTGCGGCGCAGCAGTGACTTCGCCGCAGCGGTCCGGGCTGGTCGCCGGGCGGGCCGTGGCGTGCTCGTCGTCCACCTGACCCTGCCCGGCACACCGGGGACACCGACGGACGTCTCGCCGAAGCCGGCGCGGACCACCGCTGCGGAGCACACCTCCGCAGCGACCCGCGCCGGCTTCGTCGTGTCCAAGGCCGTCGGCCCCGCCGTCGTCCGCAACGTGGTCCGGCGTCGGCTGCGGCACCTGGTCCGCGAGCGGCTCGCGGCCCTGCCCGAGGGCAGCACCCTGGTCGTACGGGCACTCCCGGCCGCAGCCGAGGCGTCATTCTCCCGGCTGGGGGCCGACCTCGACGCGGCGATCGCCACAGCCCGCGCCCCCCGGGGGCGGCGGCCCCGATGAGCAGCGATTCCACGGCGTCGCCGTCGACGAGCTTGGGTGCCCGGGTGCTGACCGGCCCCATCGTCGCGTACCGTCGTTGGATAAGCCCGGCGCTGCCGGCCCGCTGTCGGTTCTACCCGTCGTGCAGTGCGTACGCCCTTGAGGCCGTGGCCCGGCACGGCGCGATTCGGGGTGCCGGTCTGACGGTCCGACGGTTGTTGCGCTGCCACCCCTTTCACCCTGGTGGACACGACCCGGTGCCCGAGCCGGGCGGTCGCCGCCGTGCCGAAGTGACTGGAGCCTGAGAATTGTTCAGTCTGGACTGGATCTACTACGCGATCTCGTGGATCCTGCTGACCTGGCACTCGGCCTGGGACGCCATCGGAGTACCGGTCGACGCGGTGATCGGGACGAACTGGGCCTGGATCCTGGCCATCGTCTTCCTGGTGGTCACCGTCCGGGTGATCCTGTTCCCGGTCTTCGTCAAGCAGATCAAGTCCCAGCGGGCCATGCAGGCGCTCCAGCCCAAGGTGAAGGAGCTCCAGGAGAAGCACAAGGGTGACCGGGAGACGCTCCAGAAGGAGATGATGGAGCTCTACCGGAAGGAAAAGGCCAACCCGCTCATGGGCTGCCTTCCGATGTTCCTCCAGATCCCGGTCTTCCTCGGCCTCTTCCACGTGCTGCGCCGCCTCGACCCGGCCAAGATCAATAAGACGCTCTACGGCTGGACGGTCGAGCAGTTCGACAGCGCCTCCAGCGCCAAGCTCTTCACCGCACCGATCGCCGGCAAGTTCGGCTCGACCGCCGACGAGCTGGCCCGCCTCGGGGCCAACGGCACCACCGTGAAGGTGATCGCCGGCATCCTGGTCCTGGTGATGATGGGCACCACCTACCTCACCAGCCGCCAGATGATCCTCAAGACCGGTTGGGCGGAGGACCCGCAGCAGAAGATGGTGCAGCGCCTGATGCTCTACGGCATCCCGCTGTCGCTGCTCGTCTCCGGCGCGATCTTCCCGATCGGTGTGATCATCTACTGGGTCACGAACAACCTGTTCACCCTCGGCCAGCAGCAGTGGGTGCTGCGCAAGTACCCGCCGCCGCCCACCCCGGGCCGCACCGGCGTCAAGTCCAACAGCCCGGTCCAGCCGGCGAAGACCGCCGGCCTGTTCGGCCGCAAGGCCGCCCCCGCTCCGGTCAAGCAGGCGCCGGCCACGCCGAAGGTCGCCGGCCCGAAGCCGGGTGCCAAGCCGGTCAACCCGAAGAAGAGCGGCCCGGCCAAGCGCCAGGGCTGACGCCTCCCCGCCCGCGCCGGCCGCCCGGCACGGGCGGGACCGGGCCCTGGCCGCCGCCCGTGGGGCAGCGCCGGGCCCGACCCACCGCGCGTAGCGCGGTCGCGGGCGACAGCCGCCCGTACAGACGTGCCCGTGGGCACCGGTGATCTCCCGCCGGCCCCCGGGGAACCAGCGGACCCGACGGTCCGGCCGAGCGAGTACGGAGATGAGACCGTGACCGAGACCAGCATCCCCAGCGCTGACCAGTCAGTGGACGAGGAGAGCACGCCGATCGAGGCCACCGACGACGACACCGAGGAGGAGGAGGCCGAGACCGGGGCCGCTCCCCGGGAGAAGAAGGCGCCGGCCGAGAGCGAGCTGTTCCGGCAGAGCGAGATCGCCGCCGACTACGTCGAAGGGCTGCTCGACATCCTCGACTACGACGGGGACATCGACGAGCTGGTGTCCGGTGGCCGTCCGGTGGTCGAGGTCGTCGGCGGCCGACTGCAGAACCTGGTCGGGCAGCGCGGGGCCACCCTGGAGGCGCTCCAGGAGCTGGCCCGGCTGGCGGTGTTCCGGCAGACCGGGACTCCGAGCCGGCTGCTGCTCGACGTCGGCGGCTACCGCGCCACCCGGCGCAAGGAGCTCGCCGCCGTCGCCAAGAACGCGGTGGAGAAGGTCAAGGAGTACGGGGAGCCGGTGCGGCTCGAACCGATGTCCGCCTTCGAGCGCAAGTGCGTCCACGACGTCGTCAACGCGATGAGCGGCGTGGAGAGCGAGTCCGAGGGCGTCGAGCCGAACCGCCGCATCGTCGTCCGGCCCGCGGACTGACCGGGTGACCCACGACGACACCACGGCGGCAGCCGTGTCCGGCCCGGGTGGCACGCCGCCCGGGCCGTCGCCTGCCCGGCCCGGGTCGGCCGACGAAGCAGCGCCCGGCGTCGAGGCCGCGCCGCCCAGCGTGACGGCACCGGCCCTCGGGGACGATGCGCCCCGCCCGACCGGGGAAGCACCGGATCCGGCCGTCGCGACGCTGCCGCCCGAGCTGGCGGAGGCCGCCCGTGCCCTCTTCGGCGACCGGCTTGAACTCGCCGCCGCGTACGCGGAACTGCTCGCCACGGACGGGGTGGTCCGCGGCCTCATCGGGCCACGGGAGGCACCGCGGATCTGGGACCGGCACCTGCTCAACTGTGCCGCGGTGGCGGAACGGATCCCGCCGGACGCGTCGGTGCTCGACGTCGGCTCGGGTGCCGGCCTGCCCGGGCTGGTGTTGGCCATCGCGCGGCCCGACCTGACCGTCACCCTGGTCGAGCCGCTGGCCCGACGCACCTCGTTCCTCGTCGAGGTGGTCGAGAGTCTGGGGCTGGCGAAGACGGTCCGGGTCTTCCGGGGGCGGGCCGAGGAGGCGGCGACCGGCTCGACCGGGGTCGGCCCCTTCAGCGCGGACATCGTCACCGCTCGCGCCGTGGCACCGCTCGACCGCCTCGCCGCCTGGTGTCTCCCCCTGACCGTGCGCGGCGGGCGGCTGGTGGCGATGAAGGGCGCTTCCGCCGCCGACGAGATCGCGGAGCACGCCGAGGCCGTCGCCAAGTTGGGCGGGGGCGAGCCGACCGTGCAGCGCTGCGGGGTCGGTGTGATCGAGCCGCCGGCGACGGTGGTGGAGATCGTGCGCGAGCGGGTGGTGAACCAGCCCCGCGTCAAGTCGGCGGCGAAGCGCTCGCGCGGCGGGCGTCGCCGGGGCCGCTGACCGCCTTCGTCCCCTCGCGCCGGCTTCCCGCCGCAGGTCGGGTCGTTGATACGGGTGCGGGCACGCGCGGGCGGGAAATCCGGCGTGGACCGGCCGCGCCCGTCCGCCGTAGGCTGACCGCGCGTCGATAGTGTGGAGTGGACGGCATCTGACCCCGAGGGGGTCCCGGCCGCTCCCGCCGGGCCGTAGGCTCCGTGATGCGAACGAGCGTGGCCAAGACGACGGGGTGCGGGCCGACCATCCGGAGCGGGTAGGGATGACAGGTGCATGACGACGGCAGGTACGACGATCCACGGGTGAACGGTCGCGGAGAGCGGTCCGCAGCGGGCCCCGTTTCACGTGAAACCGACGAGCCCGGCTGGCCCGGCGACGCCTACGGGGCGGCGGCACACCCGATCGGCGGCGGCTCCGCTCCGCGCCGCGACGCCCCTGTCGCCGCCGGCACCGGCACCACCGCCCCCCGGGCGGAGGCGTCCGGAACGGTCTACGGCAGGGCCGGCCGCCCCGGCGTTCCGGCGGCCGACGGGTCCGACCCGGGGCTCTCCGCTCACTTCGAGTCGACACCCCGGCCTGCCGTCGTGCTCCCCCAGCAACCCGCACCGCACGTGGTGCCCGACGCGGCCCCGGGAGCCGCCGTTCCAGTCGACACGCCGGCACCGCCGGCCGGGGCCTATGGCACCGAACCGGCCGATGCCGCGTACGTTTCACGTGAAACCCCGACGCGCGAAGAGGATGACCCACCGTTGGCTATGGAGGCTATGCGCGCCGTGCAGATCCTTAATCCGAGTGGCGAGGTGACCATGCCGCGTCCGGAGCGGACCCGGGTGATGTGCGTCGCCAACCAGAAGGGCGGCGTGGGGAAGACCACGACCACGGTGAACCTGGCGGTGGCGCTCGCCCTGCACGGCAACCGGGTTCTCGTGGTCGACCTCGACCCGCAGGGCAACGCGTCGACCGGGCTGAACGTCCCGCACCACACCGGCGTGCCGGACGTCTACGACTGCCTGATCAACAGCGTCCCCCTGGAGGAGGTGGCCCAGGGCGTCGAGGGCATCCCCAACCTGTGGTGCGTACCGGCCACGATCGACCTCGCGGGCGCAGAGATCGAGCTGGTGTCCGTGGTGGCCCGTGAGTCGCGGCTGTCCCGGGCGATCGACGCCTACCCCGGCCACTTCGACTACGTCTTCATCGACTGCCCGCCGTCGCTGGGCCTGCTCACCGTCAACGCCCTGGTGGCCGCGCAGGAGGTCCTCATCCCCATCCAGTGCGAGTACTACGCGCTGGAAGGGCTGAACCAGCTGATCAACAACATCAACCTGGTCCGCAAGCACCTCAACCCCAGGCTCGACGTCTCCACCATCCTGCTCACCATGTACGACCGGCGCACCAGGCTGGCCGACGCGGTGGAGCAGGACGTCCGGAACCACTTCGGCGACAAGGTCCTGCAGGCGGTGATCCCCCGGAACGTCCGAGTCTCCGAGGCACCGAGCTACGGCCAGTCGGTCATGACCTACGATCCCGGTTCACGGGGGGCGACGAGTTACTTCGAGGCCGCCCAGGAGATCGCCGAGCGTGGGGTCAAGGAGCCGGTGAGCCGGAATGCGTAGTGCGGACAAGTCGCTGGGAGGCATCGTATGAAGAACCGTCCTCGGGGGGGTCTGGGTCGAGGGCTCGGGGCGCTGATCCCCACCGGCCCGGTCCAGCCCGTCGAGACGACGACGGCGATGCCCGAAGACGGCGAGGCGCCCGTCCCGGCCTCTGCACCGGCCCCGATGGCGGAGCCGGTCGACGTCGAGGCCCCTGTGGCCATGCCGCCGTCCGAGCCTCAACTCAGCCCGGTGCCCGGTGCCCGGTTCGCTGAGGTGCCGGTCGACGCGATCGTGCCCAACCCGAAGCAGCCCCGCCAGGTCTTCGACGAGGAGGCGCTGGAGGAATTGAAGACCTCCATCCAGGAGGTCGGCTTCCTCCAGCCGATCGTGGTGCGGGCACTCGACGGCGAGAAGTACGAACTCGTCATGGGCGAGCGCCGCTGGCGGGCCGCGCAGGCCGTCGGCCGGGAGAACATTCCCGCCATCGTCCGGGACACCCGCGACGACGCCATGCTCCGGGACGCGCTGCTGGAGAACATCCACCGGGCCAACCTCAACCCGCTGGAGGAGGCCGCCGCATACCAGCAACTGCTGGAGGAGTTCGGCGCGACCCACGAGGAGTTGGCCCGCCGGATCGGCCGGAGCCGCCCGCAGATCTCCAACACCATCCGGCTGCTGAACCTGCCCGCCCAGGTGCAGCGCCGCGTCGCCGCCGGGCTGCTCTCCGCCGGCCATGCCCGCGCGCTGCTGAGCCTGGACGAGGCGCAGGCGCAGGAGCAACTCGCGGCACGCATCGTCGCCGAGGGGCTCTCCGTCCGATCGACCGAGGAGATCGTCGCGCTCGCGCTGGCGGACGGGCCGGCGAAGGCCCCGGCCGCGAAGCGGCGGACCACTGCCCACGCCCCGGCCCTCACGGACCTCGCGGACCGGCTCTCCGACCGGTTCGACACCAGGGTGAAGGTGGACATCGGCCGGAGCAAGGGCAAGATCACCATCGAGTTCGCCACGGTCGACGACCTGGAACGGATCGTCGGCATCATCGGGGTCGGTCAAGAGGACACCTCCGAGGACTGACCTCCGCGCCTGCCCGCCGGCCGCGCCGTCCCACCCGGGCGACGCGGCCGGCGGCGTTTCGGGCTGCTGCCCGGGTGGTCCCGAGGGGCATCGCCTTCCGGCAGTCATCGCCCCGTGTCGGTCGGCACGATGCGGCCCAGGCTCCGTGAGGCGGTGCGGGGCCATCCACCTCCGTGCGCCGTGGTCGCCGACACGTTCCACGTGAAACCTCCCGGTCGTCGGTGGGCTGCCCGCCGTCGGAGGTGACCGCCAGGCGGGCTCGCCCCCTGGTGGTGGGAGGCGGGACACGTTTCGGCCGACGATCAGCTCCGGAGCTCCTCGCACACGCAGAAGACGTTGGCGGACAGGTAATGCCGAGCACGCGGGATCGGTGCCGTTGGCACGCGGGCTTGCCGCCGTCGGCTCGCGGGATCGGTGCCGTTGGCACGCGGGCTTGCCGCCGTCGGCTCGCGGGATCGCCGCCCGCGCCGGCCGTGCGCGCCTCGAATGGGCTATGCGGGGCCGGCAGGGCCTACGCCTCCGCCAACTTGGGCCTCTCCCCGGCCGGGCATCCGATGGCGGTCACCGCCGACCTGGCGTCGTTGCTCGCCATGTCGGCGACATGGGGGTATCCCGAGGCCCCGGATACCGCGATGTCGCCGACATGGTGGCGGGTGCCGGAGGGAGGAGGGCCGCCGGACGGAGGAGGCCCGCCGTGTCGACCCCGAGCTGCGTAGGTCCTCGGCGATCAGCCTGTAGACGGGTTCCACGTGAAACGAGGACATCCGCACGGACGCCACTCAGCACCATGCCCCGGCTCCAGGCTCTCGCCCCGTAAAGCCGCCGCAGACAGCGTCCGAGCCGGTCACCGAGGTTCGGGTCCCGCCGGCCGAATCCGCGTGACTCACCGCCTGGCCCGCCCGATGCCGCGAGTGTCCCGCCCCACTGGTTCCACGTGAAACGGTCCTCCGTGTCGGGAGCTGGTGCCGTGCCGCGAGGCATTCGGCAGCCGCAGGCCCGGCAAGGGGAGCGGCGGCGGCGAGTTGGTGACGATGAGCCGCTCCACCTCGCTCGCGGTCTGTGGCTCGTGACGGCCGATGCCCGAGTAGCTGTGCTCGGTGATCCCCTCCGGCTCGCCCCCCGCCGGGGCGGCGAGGGAACGGCCCATCCCGGCCCCGTGCGGAGGCGAGCTGCCGCCCTGTTTCACGTGGAACCGGAAGCCGGGAAACCCTCGGCATCACCGGTGCCGACACGCAGCACGCCGACCCAGGGCCGCGTCCCGGGGCCGGCACCAGCGGCACCAGCCGCCGGCCGGAGCGCGTGGCTTCAGGAGCCATCGGACACGAAGGGACGTGGAAGCCGGGATCGGGAGGCCGGGGCGCGGAGAAGGCAGGACGCTCGGGGACACGCTCGGGACCGTCCGATCGGTGCCCCGCGGCCGGGAATGGCGGGCCCCGGACGTGCGCGGCGCGAGGCGGCTCCGGTGCCCCCTCTGGTCGGCGCAAGTACGGCCGGGCTCCGGCACCCCGGCCCTGAACCCGTAGCCCTTGTCGGGGACGCGGCCCCTCACGAGCGCGACCTGAGAGACCGGGGCAGGCCAAGGCTGTCGCCCGTGAAGCGGCGGCAGACCATCAGCTGGCCCTCACGCCATCGCAGGCTGCGATCCGACCCCATTGCACCCCGCTCGCCGGTTCGGACCTGCACGGCCTCCTCAGCGGGCTGGCCCGCTTTCTCCTGTGCGGTCGCGAAGCGACGAGTTGTTCGCCGCGCGCCAACGGCGATCTCCCCGATCTCCCGTCCTCGGCGGTCCTCGGCGGTCCTCGAGCCTCGGGAGCCCGGCCGGCGGTCCTCGACCGGCCCGCGCTGCGCTCGGCGGTCCTCGACCGGCCCGTGTTGCGCTCGGCGGTCCTCGACCGGCCCGTGTTGCGCTCGGCGGTCCTCGACCGGCCCGTGTTGCGCTTGACGGTCGCCACTGCCCCGACGGCGTCGCTTGCCCCGACGGGTGCAGCAGCAGCCGCGACGGGTGCAGCAGCAGCCGCGACGGTCCAGCACCAAGGTCGGCACCAGCACGTCGCCCCGTCGCCGTTCGGCTGGATGCCCACGGGAGCCGGTCTTCGGCGGTCATGACGACCGCACCTTTCCGACGGGCTGCCGCCGCTTCGCCGCCCCGGTCGGCAGCGGGCACACCGACGGCACCACGCGGCTGCGCTGTGCGCGCCCGCGCCGAGATGACGGGAGGGTCGCGACCGGCGTCGGGTCGGTGGGAGTCGTGGAGCCCTTCGCCGATGGTCAGTTCCCCGTCATCCGGGGACGGTCACGTGGGAAGGGCCTCGGGAGCCCGGAGAGCCAGGGCGCGGCCATCTGCGGACGCCCGGCTGCGCCCCTCTGATGGCCTGTCCGACCCGCGCGGCACCAGGAGCAGGCGTCGCCCGGCCCGGAAGACGGCGGCAGATCGGCCCCATCTTCGGGCGCTCAGGCAGCGACCCGCAGGCCGCCGGCTCGTTAGGAACGAGGGAGACAAGAGGCTGTGCACAACCCTCGCCGAGAAGCGCGGAGTTATCCACAGCGGTTTTCCACAGCCCCACCCTGTTTCACGTGAAACCCCGCGTGAAACGCGTTGTCAGCCTGTGGACGACGGGCCGTGGCGACGGTCTCGACGGCCTGTGGATAACGTGTGGACAACGCTCGTGGACCGCGCGGGACGGCACTGCGCGGGGGTGCGGAACTCGCCCCGTCCGGCGACCGCGCGGGCCCGGTCCGAGGGGCCCGGCCGCCCTCGACGCTGGACGAATCAGGTAGGGACAGGGCCCGCTTGCTCGGTTAGGGTCAGCGTCGTGCACGACACCCCTCCCGCAGTCCCCGACTTCACCTCCTGGCCTTCCTTTCCCTTCGAGGGCGACCTCCGGGTCAAGCACCTTGAGGATCCCGTCCCGGTGGAACCCCCGCGCAAGGGCGAGGGCAACCGGGAGTGCACGGCCTGCGCCGCGCCCGACGACGCGTACATCTGGGTTGGCGAGCGGTGGCGTGTCCGCGCCATGGACCGGCCCACCGGGCTGCCGATGGTGCTGATCCTGGAGTCCCGCTCCCACCTCGACCTGGGCGACCTGCCCAATCTTCTCGCCGCCGAGCTGGGCGTGATGACGGTACGGCTGGAGAAGGCCATCCGGTCCCTCGACGGCGTCGCCCGCGTCCACGTGAACCGGTGGGGCGACGGATCGGCCCACCTGCACCTGTGGTTCCTCGCCCGGCCGTACGGGCGGCTCCAGTTGCGGGGCACGTTCCTGTCGCTGTGGGACTCCATCCTCCCGCCGATCTCCGAGCAGCAGTGGCGGGAGAACCTGGCCATGGTGGCCGCCTGGCTGGCTGAGTTCGGTGGCCGGCCGCTGGCCGAGCCGCCCCGAATCCAGTGGCAGGCGCCGTCGAGTATCGGCACCCAGTCGTCCTCCGACGCCGTGGGCGAGGACGACGGCGTCGGCGTGATCGAGGCCGCCGAGGAGATCCCGGAGCCGGCGGACGGGCCGACCGACGCCGCCCGGTAGCGGGGGCGGGTGGTCGGCCGCGTCGGAGGAGCCGGTCAGCCGCGCCGGGCGGCGGCCCGGGTCACCAGGGAGCCGATCAACCGGCCGAAGTCCAGCCCGGCGGCCTGGACGGCGAGCGGCAGCAGCGACGTCTCCGTCATGCCCGGCGAGACGTTGACCTCCAGCACGTGCGGCTGGCCGTCGGCGTCCACGATCAGGTCGACCCGGGACAGGTCGCGCAGCCCCAGCGCCGTGTGGGCCGCCACGGCGACGCGGGCCACCGTGTCGGCGACCTCCGGGTCGAGTCGCGCGGGGGTGTGCCAGGTGGTCCGGCCGGCGGTGTACCGGGCGGCGTAGTCGTACACGCCGTTGCGGGGCACGATCTCCACGGCGGGCAGCGCCTGCGGGCCCTCCCCGAGGTCGACCACCGACACCGCGACGTCCATGCCGGAGACGTACCGCTCGACCAGCGCCGTCGAGTGGTACGCGAAACAACCGACCATCGCGGCCGGCAGCGACGCGGCGTCCCGGACCACGGCGGCGCCCAGGCCGGAACCGCCCTGCGCCGGCTTCACCATCAGTGGCAGCCCGAGCCGGTCGACGATCCGGTCCAGCACCGCCACCGCCCCCAGCTCCGAGAAGCGGTCGTGCGGCAGGGCCACCCAGTCGGGGGTGGGCAGGCCAGCCTCGCGGAGCACCGCCTTCGCCGACGGCTTGTCCCAGGCGACGCGGGACGCCCGGGCGTCGCAGCCGACGTACGGGACGTCGCACAGGTCGAGCACGCCGCGCAGCGAACCGTCCTCGCCGGTCGCGCCGTGCAGGGCGATCACCACGGCATCCGGCGGGTCGGCGACCAGCGCCGGGAGCAGGGCCACGTCGGCGTCCCGCAGCTCCGCCTCTACCCCGACGGCGCGGAGCGCGTCCAGCACCCGGCGGCCGGAACGGAGCGAGACGTCCCGCTCGTAGGAGAGGCCACCGGCGAGCACCAGCACGTGCAGCTCGGTGGTGCTGTTGGGGGCGGTCACGGTGATTCGCTCGGCAGGGATCGCAGCCATGCCGGAATCATGCCAAGTCGGGTCCCGGGGTGTCCGCGCCGGCCTGCCCCCGCCGCGAACCGGGACGACCGACGGTGTTCCCGAAGACCCGGCGCATGGCGATCTCCTGCTCCATCACGCCGGCCAGCCGGCGCACGCCCTCCCGGATCCGCTCCGGCGTGGGGAAGGAGTAGTTGAGCCGCATGTTGCCGGTGCCGGTGCCGTCGGCGTAGAAGCCGGTGCCCGGCACGTACGCGACCCGGGCCGCGATCGAGCGCGGCACCATCGCCTTGGCGTCCAGGCCGTCGGGCAGGCTCGCCCAGACGAAGAGGCCGCCGGTAGGCCTGGTCCAGGTGGTGCCGGCCGGCATCAGGTCCTCCAGCGCGGCCAGCAGGGCGTCGCGGCGCTCCCGGTAGAGCTCCCGGTAGACCTTGAGCTGCTCGCGCCACGGCATCGTCCCCAGGTAGGTCGAGACGGCGGCCTGGGCGTACCCGCTGGGGCAGAGGATGTTCGCCTCGCTGGCGATGACCAGCTTGTCGCGGACCGCGTGCGGGGCCAGGATCCAGCCCACCCGCAGCCCCGGAGCGAAGGTCTTGGAGAAGGTGCTGAGGTAGAAGACGCCGTCGCGCCGCCGGGCCCGCAGTGGCCGCGGGGCGTCACCCTCGAAACCGAGCTGCCCGTACGGGTCGTCCTCGATCACCAGCAGGCCCGCGCGCTCGCAGATGTCGAGGACCCGTTCGCGTCGTTCCTCGCTGAGCGTCACGCCCATCGGGTTCTGGTACGTCGGGATGGTGTACAGGAACTTCACCCGCCGCCCGGCCCGGGCCAGCTCGGCGACCGCCGTCTCCAGCGCCTCCGGGATCAGCCCGTCGTCGTCCATCGGCACGTGCACGACCTGGGCCTGGGCGGCCTGGAACACCCCGAGCGCGCCGACGTAGGTCGGCCCCTCGGCGAGCACCACGTCACCCGGGTCCAGGAAGAGGCGGGCCACCAGGTCGAGGGCCTGCTGACCGCCGACGGTCACCACCACGTCCTCCGGGGAGGCCCCGCACGACGCGTCGATGCCGGAGAAGGCCATCACCTCGCAGATCCGCTCACGCAGCTCCAGGGAGCCCTGCCCGATGCCGTACTGGAGGGTGGTGACGCCGTGCTCGGAGCCGAGCCGGCCGAGCATCTCGCCCACCGCGTCCAGCGGCAGGGCGGCGATGTAGGGCGCGCCGCCGGCGAGGGAGACCACCTCGGGCCGGCTGGCCACTGCGAACAGGGCGCGGATCTCCGAGGCGGTCATGCCCCGGACGCGCCGGGCGTACCGGTCGGTGTAGTCGTCGAGCGTCGTGCCGGTCATGACATCACCTCGATCGCGTGTCGGGCGGCTCCCGCCCCCCGGGGGTACCCGGGACACCGCAGACCATGGCGGCACGGGACGCAGACCACCGATGGTAGTCCCTTCCCGCTCGGACGGGCCGATCGATTTGCCGGCCGTCCACATCCCGGACCGGCCCGGCGGCGCAACGGCAGGCCCGCATGGGCGCTGCGGGGTGTTTCGCGCGTCCCCTCCCGTACCGCCGTCCGGCGGCGTACGATCGCTCGTCGGAGGTACCGAAGGCGGCGGCGTCGTTCTCGCCTCCGAGCCTAAGGTGGGGATGCGCCGATGTCGCGACGTCTGGTCAGTTTGACCCTCGACACCCTGGAGGACCTGCCCCGGCCGTGCCGGCAGTGCGTCCACTGGGAGCTTGATCCGGTTTCGGCCGACCGGGCGTGTGCCGCCGGCGACCCGGGGCTGGAGAAGGAGGCCTGGGTCTCGCAGACGCTGCTGGAGTGGGGCTCCTGCGGCAAGCTCGCGTACGTCGACGGCATGCCCGCCGGGTTCGTCATGTACGCCCCGCCGGCCTACGTGCCCCGCTCGATGGCGTTCCCCACCTCACCCGTCTCCGCCGACGCGGCGCTGCTGATGACCGCGCACGTGGTCGCGCCCTTCGCCGGTGGCGGGCTCGGCCGGATGCTGGTGCAGGGCGTCGCCCGGGACCTCACGAAGCGTGGCATCAAGGCGATCGAGGCGTTCGGGGACGCGAAGTTCGGCGACGAGGGCGACCCGGCGGGCGGGTGCGTGGCCCCCGCCGACTTCTTCCTGTCGGTGGGCTTCAAGACGGTCCGCCCGCATCCCCGCTTTCCCCGGCTGCGGCTGGAGCTGCGCACCGCGCTGAGCTGGAAGTCCGACGTCGAGTACGCCCTGGAGAAGCTGCTCGGGTCGATGAGCCCCGAGACCCTGCTCCGGCCGGTCCGGCCCGCCCCGGCGACCCGCTCCACCGGCGGCTGACAGACCTGCCACCGACGCCCCCGCCGCCGTCGGGCACCGGCCCCGCACACGGGTGCCGGCCGTCCCGGGCCGGGCGGCTCAGTCAGTTCGCGCCCACCCGGCGACCTGCCGCGACCGCCGCGCGCAGCGCGCTGACGTCGATCGAGCCGGTGGGCACGTCCCGTTCGATCGGGAAGTACATGCGCTGGACGGCGGCGACGATCGCCTCGACCAGCCGGTCCCGGAACCGGGGGTCGACCAGCCGCCCCCGGTCGGTGGGCGACGTCAGGTAGCCCACCTCCACCCGCACCGCCGGCATCCGGGTCAGCCGCAGCAGCTCCCACGTCTTGGCGTGGGTACGGCAGTCCCGCAGGCCGGTGCGGGCCACGATCTCCCGCTGCACCAGCCCGGCCAGCCGCTCGCCCGTCGCGGAGGTGACCCCGTTGCCGGTGCCGTAGTGGTAGGTGGCCACCCCCTCCGCCTCCGGGTTGGCGTGCCCGTCGGTGTGCAGCGAGATGAACACGTCGGCACCGAGGGAGTTGGCCAGCTGCGCCCGCTCGGCGTCCGGCAGGCAGCTGTGCGGCGTCGGGCCCCGGGTGAGCTGCACCCGCACGCCCGCTGCCGCGAGCCGCCCCTCCAGCCGACTGGCCAGGTCGTGGACCAGGTCGGCCTCGGTCCAGCGCAGCGGGCCGTCCGGCACCACCACCCCGGGGTCGGTGCCGCCGTGCCCCGGGTCGATGACCACGGTCCGGCCGACGAGGGTCGGGCCGGCCTGTCGGATCGCGTCGGACTCGCGCAGCCACTGCGGCCGGCCGCCCACCACCTTCCGCCCCAGCCTGCGCAGCGTCCCCATGGTCTGCGGGCCGCAGGAGCCGTCCGGCTTGAGCCCCATCTCGCGCTGGAACTGGGCCACCGCCCGCGAGGTGCGTACGCCGTAGACGGCGTCGGCGCGTCCCACGTCGTACCCCATCTCCAGCAGGCGTTCCTGGAGCGACCGGACGTCCTCGCCGGTCAGCGGCTCCGGCACCGCGTGGTAGAGGGTGCGCGCGCCGAGCCGCCAGCGGGCGGCGTCCAGGGCGCGCCAGGTCTCCGCGCCGACCCGCCCGTCGACGCTGAGCCCCCGGGACTGCTGGAACGCCCGCACGGCGCGCTCGGTGTCGGCGTCGAACTCGTCGCCGGCCGAGGGTCCGGCCGCGAGCAGGTCGAGACCGGTCAGGACGGCGCGGATCTCGCGCACCGCCGGTCCACGGTCACCGGGTCGGATCGGACGCACGCTCGCCCCCTTCGCAGGGTCGCCGGCCGGCGGCTCCCGGGTTGAGGCTATGCGGTCCGGCCGCCCGAGGTGGCGGTGTCCGCGCAGGTCAGGGCCGCGAAACGCGAAACCCCGCACCCAACGGGGTACGGGGCTTCGCGTAGCGGCTGTCAGAGCGCGGACTGGATCAGCTTGACCAGCTCGCCCTTCGGCTTGGCGCCGGCGATCGACTGGACCGGCTCGCCGTTCTTGAACACGGTCAGGGTCGGCACCGACATCACCCGGTACGCGCGCGCGGTCTCCGGGTTCTCGTCGATGTTGAGCTTGACGATGCTGACCTGGTCGCCCATCTCGCCGGCGATCTCCTCGAGCAGCGGCGAGACCTTGCGGCACGGGCCGCACCACTCCGCCCAGAAGTCGACGAGCACCGGCTTGTCGGACTTCAGCACGTCGACGGCGAAACTCGCGTCGGTGACCGCCTTTGTCGCTCCCACTATGACCCTCCTACGGGCTTGCGATGTGTTCCTTCAGTCGTTCGGTGGCCCGGGAAGCCCGGGTGCGCGCTCAGCCTTCGAGCGTGGCGATGAAACGTTCGGCGTCGAGGGCGGCGGCGCAGCCGGTGCCGGCCGCGGTGATGGCCTGCCGGTAGGTGTGGTCGACCACGTCACCGGCGGCGAACACGCCCGGGACGCTGGTGCGGGTGCTGGGGGCCTGCACCTTGACGTACCCCTCGTCGTCCAGCTCCACCTGGCCCCGGAAGAGCTCGCTGCGCGGGTCGTGGCCGATCGCCACGAAGACGCCGGTGACGTCGAGGACCTTGGCCTCCCCGGTGTGCACGTTGCGGACGCGGACGCCGGTGACCTTGCCGTCGTCGCCGAGGACCTCCTCGACCACGCTGTTCCACTCGACCTTGATCTTCTCGTTGCCCAGCGCCCGCTCGGCCATGATCTTGCTGGCCCGGAACGAGTCGCGCCGGTGGATGATGGTGACCGACTCGGCGAACCGGGTGAGGAAGCTGGCCTCCTCCATCGCCGAGTCGCCGCCGCCGACGACCACGATGTGCTGGTTGCGGAAGAAGAAGCCGTCACACGTGGCGCAGGACGACACGCCGTGGCCCAGGTATTCCTGCTCGCCCGGCACGCCCAGCGGGCGCCAGGCGGAGCCGGTGGAGAGGATGACGGCCTTCGCCCGGTATGCCGTCTCGCCGACCCACACGGTGCTCACCGCGTCGGAGCCGACGCTGCCGGTGTCGGTCAGCTCGACCCGGGTCACGTCGTCGGTGAGGAACTCGGCACCGAACCGCTCGGCCTGCTTGCGCATGTTGTCCATCAGCTCGGGGCCGAGGATGCCGTCGGCGAAACCGGGGAAGTTCTCCACCTCGGTGGTCGTCATCAGCGCACCGCCGGACTGCACGCCCTCGATGACCAGGGGCTTGAGGTTGGCGCGCGCGGCGTAGACCGCCGCCGTGTAACCGGCCGGCCCGGAGCCGATGATGATCAGGTTGCGGACCTCGTCCACTGCCGTCTCCCGATGTGTGTGGTCGCCATCGGCACGCGCACCGATGCCGGTCGGAGCGTCGACGCCGCGCGGACGCCGACTACTGACTTGCAGAACGTCATCGTACGAAGTGGGGATTCCCGAGCCGGTCATCCGGTGGGTCACGTCACGTGGAAGAACGGCAGATGTGAATCAGGCGCGGCCGGTGGAGGCCCGCCGGGCCGGCCGCGGCCTCACCCTACCCGCGTCCGGTAGCGGGTGTCGGCACCGGACCCGGGCACCCCGCACTCGGGGCCGCTCACCCACGCCCAGCGCTCCCCGGACGGGTCGACGAAGCGTACGACCAGCGCCGGCGCGCCCCGGAAACGCGCGTAGTCGACGAGGTCGACGGTGAGCGGACCGGCCCCGTGCTCGGCGCTGACGGCCGTGAGGCAGTCGGCCAAGGCGGCGGTGCCGGTGAGTCGGCCCAGGTCCCCGACGGCCGGCATCCGTTCGCCGCTGTCGCCCCCGACGGGCGCGTCCGGCCCCGACCCGAACGACCTCGGCGGCTCGCTGGCACCGGGGGACGGCCGACCGCCGGCGGCCAGGGTCTCCGGCGTCCAGTCGGTGCCCGAGCGCCGCGGCGCGCCGGCGATGGTGAACGCGCCGCCGCCCGACTCCGCCTGCGCGCTGATCGCCCGGTCGGCCGTGCCGCCGCTCTGGTCGCTGTCGCCGACCACCTGGTTGAGCCCGAACCCGACGGCGACGACCGAGGCCGCGGCCAGGGCCACCGGCCCGGCGAGCCGCGCCCAGCGCCGCCCACGGCCCCCGGGGCGGCCGGTCGCCGGGCCGGGACCGCCGGCGGGCCGGCGCGTACCGCCGGTGGGCTGGGCGGGCACCCGGCCGACCCGGGCCGGGTCGGCGAGGCCCGCCCGGTTGGGCTGGTCGGTGACACCGGCGGGCGTGCCGGGGCCGGCACCGGCCAGCGCGGCGGTGATCCGGTCTGCGACCACCGGCGGCATCTGTGGTGCGGGCCCGGCCCAGGCCGCGAGGGCGTCGCCGACCGGGGCCAGGGCCGCCGCCAGCGCGTCGTGGGCCTCGGCCCAGGCCGGGTCCTCCGCGACGAGCCGCGCCACGACCGCCTCGTCGGGGGTGCCGTCCAACGCGCCGCCGAGGTAGTCGGCGAGCAGGTCGAGGTCGACCTCCCTGAACCCCCCGGCAGTCACGAGTCCTCCTGGTTGGCGACGCGCCGGGAGCGTCCCGACCCTGATCGGACGCCGTCGGCCGGCCGGGGGTTCCCCTGGGTGACGGCGGGCACGTCCGGGCCGTGGGAGCCGTCGGCACCGGCGCGCGGCGAGGCCAGCCGCACGGCGGGGCCGGGCTGTCGGCCCGCCCCTGCGGCGTCGCCGGCCGGGCCGTCGGGCAGTGCGCCCGTACGCAGGTGCCCGAGGGCGACGGCGAGCCGGGCCCGACCCCGGGCGCAGCGGCTCTTGACCGTCCCCTCGGCGACGTCGAGGATGCGGGCCACCTCGGCCACCGGGTAGCCCTGCACGTCGACGAGGATCAGCGCCGCCCGCTGCTCGACGGGCAGTTCGGCGAGCGCCTGCCGGACCACCAGGGCGGTGTCGTGGTCCTGGACGGGGGCGGCGGGCTCCAACCCGCCGGTCGACGGGCCGCCGTCGACGCCGTGCGTGCCGTCGGGCAGCGGGACGGTCGGGTGCGCCTGCCGGCGGCGGATCCGGTCGAGGCAGGCGTTCACCACGATCCGGTGCAGCCAGGTGGTCACCGCCGAGTCGCCCCGGAACCGGGCCGCCGCCCGGTGGGCGGACAGCAGCGCGTCCTGGAGGGCGTCGGCGGCCTCCTCGCGGTCGCCGAGGGTCCGCAGGGCGACCGCCCAGAGCCGGTCCCGGTGCCGGTGGAACAGCTCGGTGAAGGCGTCCCGGTCACCGGCGACGTGGGCGCGCAGCAGGTCGACGTCGCTCGCGCGCTCGCCGTGAGCGTCCATCACCGCGCCCGATCGCTGCGGTGCCCCGTCGCCGGGCCCCGGTTCACGACCCCTGGACCGTGATCTCCTGGACGCCGACCTGGTAGCCCCGGTCGTTCGGGGGCAGCTCGGTGATCCAGAACAGCAGGTAGCGGTATTTCGCGTCGGCGTCGAAGCCGTTGAAGGTCATCGTGGTGCCGTCGTGCTGCTCGAAGGGCTGCCCGATCGGGTTCTTCTTGTAGCTGGCGAACAGCTCCTTGTCGCCGGACGACGTGGGCGGCGGGTCGGTGGTGCCCGCGAACAGCTGGGCGGAGGCCCCGGTGGCGGAGAGGCTCACCTGCACCGACTTGACGGTGCGCTCCTCGCCGAGGTCGATCCAGACGCCCATGCCGCTCTTGGTGTTGCCGAAGTTCGACCGGGTGTAGGTGTCGGTGTCCCAGCCCTTGTCCGCGTCGCCGTCGATCACCTTCTCGGCCCCGCCCAGCTCGTCGCGGAGCTTGCTGTCCGGGTCGACGATGCGGACCTCGGTCACCGACAGCTTGCGCACGGCGGCGGCGGGGGTCGCCTCGGCCGCCGGGGCGCTGCTGGACGGCCGGGCCACCGGCTCGGTCTGCGGCGTCTCGTCGTCGTTGCCGAGGATGCTGATGCCGATGAGCAGGCCGACGAGGGCGACCGCCAGCAGGCCGGCGATGCCGACGGCGACCTTCCGCCCGGCGACCGAGGCCAGCGGCGACGGCTCCTCGCCGTTGTCGGCGGCGAACCGCAGCGGGCCGGCGGGCTCCAGGTAGCCGTCGTCCTCCACCGGGATGTCCAGCCGGGCCAGCTCGGCCGAGAGCACGTCCGACGGCGGCGGGGCGATGCCAGCGTCGAGCAGGTCCATGGTGAGGTCGTCGAGGTAGGCCGGCACGCCGGCCCGGACCTGGCGGGGCGCGGCGATCGCGCCGCTGGCGTCGCGCACGGCGTCGGGGATCGCGGCCCGGCCGTGTCCGGCGGTGGCGCCGTGCAGCGGGGCCTCGGCGTGCGGCCAGTGCCCGGTCAGGGCGAAGTAGAGGATGCCGCCGATCGCGCGGACGTCGTTCTCCTGGCTGTCGGCGCCGTCGGTGCGGGCGTCGGCCAGGACCACGCGGCCCTCATCGCTGATCATGACGGTGCCCGGGTGCACGTTGCCGTGCACCATGCCGGTGGCGTGCACGGCCGCCAGCGCGCTGGCCACGGCGTTGCCGATCGCGGTCGTCCGGCCCGGGTCGAGGGGGCCGTCGGCGACCATCTCCCGCAGGGACCGGCCGTCCACCCACTCGCGGACCACGTACGCCCGCTCGGCCTCGTCGATCGCGTCGTACACGCCGACCAGGTTGGGGTGGATCACCCGGCTGGCCGCGACGGCCGCCTGGAGCATCTCGGTGGCCGAGTCGCCGCCCGGGTAACGCAGCACGACCGCGACCGGGCGGCGCAGCACCACGTCGACCCCGCGCCAGACCAGCCGGCCCGCGCTGTCGTTGTTGATGTGCTCGACCAGCTCGTACCGCTCGGCGAGGATCTCACCGGCCGTGGGAGCACCGAAGGTCATGATCGGCGGAGCGCTCTCCTCCGCCTGCTGACCCTCGCCGACCTGGGTCACCCGTCCTCCCTCGGTGATCGTGTCGATCGATGGACCCGCGCTGCTGGGCATCTGGCTTCCCGCTCTGCCTGTTGAGGAACCGACCGACGGTCTCGACGCGGAGCGCCGGGGGTCAGCCGTACCCGTCGAGAGCGACCTTACCCGGGTTGCCGGCCTCCCCGACATGTCATCTTCCCGGCGTACCCGGCTGAGGTGCCGGGAGTGGCCGCGCCTGTCCGGTTACGACCGTTGTCGGCCGCGTTGCTGGCACATGTACTAGCCAATCTAGAGGTTGACGGCAAGTAGTCGTTGCAGGGGCCGCGCCGGTGTGGCGTCCGGGCGACGGCGACGGATTCCCCGCCGAACGGCCCGCCATACTCAGCCTTACGGCTGGTTGTCCACAGGGCCTTATGGCTGCTGAGCGGCGAATCGCTGAGTTATCCACAGGGCTGTCCCCAGCCTGGTGATCCTCGGTCACGCTCCGTGTCTGCCGAGCGGAGGGTCCGCTCGACCGGCTGGCCCGAAGCGGCCAGCGGGCCCGGTCAGCGGCCGAGGCGGCGGCGGACCATCCCGACCACCTCGGTGATCTCGCCGATCCGCAGCACCATGGCGAGCCCGAGGTACGTCCCCGCGATGACCGCGCCGCCGACGACCAGCCGGAACACGGCCTGCGGCCAGCTCAGTGTGTCGCCGCCCGGCAGCAGGTTCACCACGAGCAGGCCGGCCAGCGCGGCACCGAGCGCGGCCACCAGGACCTTGCCGAGGGTGCGCAGGATCCCGCCCAGCCCGATCCGGCCGACCCGGGGCCGCAGCAGCATCGCGGAGAACACGGCGGCGGCCAGGTAGGAGACCGCGTTGCCGATCATCATCCCCGCCGCCGCGAAGGTGGCGGAGAAGGCGGCGAACAGCGCGATCTGCACGCCGATCCGCAGCGCCACCACCGGAATGTTGATCAGGGCCGGGGTGCGGGTGTCCGGGAGCGCGTAGAAGGCGAACGTGAACAACTGGCTGACCGCGAACGGGACCAGGGCCAGCGCCGCGACCAGCAGCACCAGCGAGGTGGCGGTGGCGTTCTCGTCGCTGAACGCGCCGTAGCGGAACAGCGTCACCGACAGCGGGCCGGCGAGCACCGCGTAGCAGACCGCGATGGGGGCGAGCACCGCCGTGACCGTCCGGGTGCCCCGGGACAAGTCGGCGGCGAGGTCGGCGTACCGGCCGTCGGCGGCGGCGGCGCTCATCCGGGGCATCAGCGCCGTGATGATCGACACGGCGATGATGCCGTGCGCCATCATCAGCAGCAGGAAGACGTTGTTGTAGATCAGCGGGCCGGCGGCGTTCTCCCGGCCGGCGCGGTTGAGCAGGTTGAACAGGACGATCAGGCCGATCTGGCTGACCGCCACGTAGCAGAACATCCACGCGCCGAGCCGGCCCAGCTCGCCCAGGCCCAGCGCCCGGAAGTCGAACCGCAGCCGCCAGCGGAACCCCACCTTGCGCAGGGCCGGCAGCAGCCCGGCCGCCTGGATCGCCACCCCGAGCAGGGTGCCGCCGCCGATCAGCAGGATCCGCCCGGTGGTCATCTGCTCCGGCTCGACGATCTCCGCGCCGAAGATGGCGATGTAGAGGCCGACGGTGCCGATCACCACGAGGTTGTTCAGGATCGGCGCCCACATCGGGGCGGCGAAGTGCCCCCGGGTGTTGAGCACCGCGCTGATCAACGCGCTGAGACCGGTGAAGAAGATCATCGGCAGCATCAGGTACGACAGGTCGGTGACCAGCGACTGGTAGTCGCCGCTGGACTTGTCGCTCGCGTACAACGCGGTCAGCACCGGCGCGCCCACGACGGCGAGCAGCGCCGCGGCGGCCAGGGTGACCACCGCGAGCGTCAGCAGCCGCTGCGTGTACGCCTGCCCCTGGTCCGCGTCGGCCTTGCGGCGGCGCACGAGCACCGGGATCAGGACGCTGGTGAGGATGCCGCCCAGCAGGAACTCGTAGACCATCCCCGGCAGGATCTGCGCCGTCGTGTACGCGTCGCCGACCAGCGCCCCGCCCAGCGCGGCGGTCAGCGCCAGCGTGCGCAGGAAGCCCGTACCTCGACTGACCAGGCTGCCGATCGCCATCACCGCGCTGTTCGTCGCGGCGCTGGCCTCGGCGACCTGCTCCTGGGGCGGCGCGGTCGACTCGATCGCGGGCTGGTTCAGCGGCTCCGCCGAGATGAAGGTGGCGTCGTCGCCGGGGGGCCGGCCGCCGCCCTGCGCGGCGTTCGCGCTGCGGTAGAGACCGCCGCTCATCTCCAGCCTCCCAGGGGTACGTCGGAGCCGGGCACCGGCCCGCACACCATGACCATAGTCAACACCTGCTGGTTACCCGCGCCCGGCGGATCAGGCCCCCGACCCGACCGATAGGCTGGCGATCCCATGTCCGAAGCCTCCGCACCCCACGCCGCCGACCGCCGCGAGCTCACCGCCGCGCAGCGCAACGCCGTCGCCGAACTGCTCCGCGTCTCGCCGGTCGCCGACGAGCTTGGCCGCCGGTTCGCCGACGCCGGCCACGAACTGCACCTGGTGGGCGGTTCGGTGCGCGACGCCCTGCTCGGCCGCCTCGGCGACGACCTCGACTTCTGCACCGACGCCCACCCCGACCAGACCCTGCGGATCGTCAAGGGCTGGGCCGAGTCGATCTGGGAGACCGGGCGCGAGTTCGGCACCATCGGCTGCCAACGCGACGGGCTGCGGCTGGAGATCACCACGTTCCGCGCCGAGGCGTACGACCAGGTCAGCCGCAACCCGATCGTGGAGTACGGCACCAGCCTCACCGAGGACCTCAGGCGTCGCGACTTCACCATCAACGCGATGGCGGTGAGCCTGCCCGCGCACCGGTTCACCGACCCGCACGGCGGCCTCGACGACCTCGCCGCCCGGGTGATCCGCACCCCGGGCACCCCCGCCGAGTCCTTCGGCGACGACCCGCTGCGGATGCTGCGGGCCGCCCGGTTCGCCGCCCAGCTCCGCTTCGCGGTGCACCCCGACGTGCGGGCCGCGATGACTTCGATGGCCGCCGACCTCGACCGGATCACCGCCGAGCGGATCCGCGACGAGTTCACCAAGCTGCTCTGCGGCGCGGACCCGATCACCGGCCTGCGGCTGCTGGTCGACACCGGCCTGGCCGACCGCTTCCTGCCCGAGCTGACCGGGCTGAAGCTGGAGATCGACGAGCACGCCCAGCACAAGGACGTCTACGAGCACACGCTCACCGTGGTCGCCAACGCCGTGTCGTACGAGACCGACGGGTGCGACTTCGTCCTGCGGATGGCCGCGCTGATGCACGACGTCGGCAAGCCGGCCACCAAGGCCGTCGGGTCGGACGGCCGGGTCAGCTTCCACCACCACGAGGTGGTCGGCGCCCGGCTCACCAAGGCCCGGATGAAGGCCATGCGATACCCGAAGGACGTCACCGCCCAGGTGGTCAAGCTGGTCGGCCTGCACCTGCGCTTCTACGGGTACGGCCGGGGCGAGTGGACCGACTCGGCGGTCCGCCGCTACGTCACCGACGCCGGTGACCTGCTGGCCCGCCTGCACAAGCTGACCCGTTCGGACTGCACCACCCGCAACCGGCGCAAGGCGGCGGCCCTCGCGGCCGACTACGACGCGCTGGAGGAGCGGATCGCCCGGATCGCCGCCGAGGAGGACCTCGCCCGGGTCCGCCCCGACCTCGACGGCAACGCCATCATGGAGCTGCTCGGCGTGCCGCCGGGGCCGATCGTGGGCCGGGCCTGGAAGCACCTCAAGGAGCTGCGCCTGGAGCGCGGCCCGCTGGACCGCGACGAGGCCGAGGCGGAGCTGCTGCGCTGGGCCCGCGAAGAGGGCGTCGGCGGCTGATCCCGGGTCTGCCGGGACGGCGCGACGCCCCGATCGCCCGTCCTGTCGGGAAACTGACGACGCGACGGCAGCGTATCGACCGATCGGCTGAGGTAATTCCGTTCGAGCAGCGTCCATGATGATGCAACATCATCGTGGCCTCCTGTCCATTTCAGTGTGAGGCCTGATTCATTGTTCTCGGCCGTCCGAGGTGGATGGCCGATGCTGCAACGGGGAGATCTCTTTGACACGTCGTGGCGTAATGCGCCGCTCTGCGGTGGCCGGGCTCGCCCTCGCCTCCGCGACCTCCATCGCCCTCGCCACCACCGGCGGCGCGGCGATGGCCGAACCGACCCCCCAGGCCAGCCCGGAGACGGCCGGCGTGGAGGCGTCCAGCCTGGACGCCGCCGGCAACCCGGTGCGGCCGAACCTGACCGCGCCGAAGCGGTCGCAGGCGCGTGACGCCTCGACCAAGGGCGTCGTGCCGGGCCGCTACATCGTCAAGCTGAAGAACGGCAAGGCCAGCGCGAGCACCACCCGCAGCACCGTCAAGGCCCTGTCCAAGGCCAACGGCGGCACGGTGCGCAAGGTCTTCACCGGGGCCCTGCGCGGCTACTCCGCGCAGCTCACCCCCGCTCAGGCGAAGCGGCTGGCGGCCGACCCGGACGTCGCGTACGTCGAGCCGGTCCGCAAGGTCTCGGCGAGCGGCACCCAGACCAACCCGCCCTCGTGGGGTCTGGACCGGATCGACCAGACCACTCCGGCGCTGAGCAAGTCCTACACGTACCCGTCGTCGAGCGGCGTCACCGCGTACATCATCGACAGCGGCATCAACATCAACCACCAGGACTTCGGCGGCCGGGCCAGCTCCGGGTTCGACGCGATCGACGGCGGCGACGCCGCCGACTGCAACGGCCACGGCACGCACGTGGCGGGCACCGTGGGCGGCACCACCTACGGCGTCGCCAAGGACGTCGACCTGGTCGCGGTCCGCGTGCTCGACTGCGAGGGCTACGGCTCGACCGAGGGGGTCGTCGCCGGGATCGACTGGGTGACCAACAACGCCCAGAAGCCCGCGGTGGCGAACATGAGCCTCGGCGGTGACGTGGACCCGGTGCTGGACGACGCGATCGCCACCTCCATCGGCCAGGGCATCACCTACGTCGTCGCCGCCGGCAACGAGGCCGACGACGCCTGCGCGTACTCCCCGGCCCGCGCGCCGGCCGCCATCACCGTCGGCGCCACCGACCGGGTCGACATGATGGCCGGCTTCTCCAACTACGGGACCTGCCTGGACACGTTCGCTCCCGGCGTCGGCATCACCTCGGCGTGGATCGGCGGCACCACCGCGACGGAGACGATCAACGGGACGTCGATGGCCGCGCCGCACGTGGCCGGCATCGCCGCCCAGCTGCTCGCCCAGAACCCGAGCTGGACCCCGCAGCAGGTGCGCAACGCCGTCGTCACCAACGGCGTCTCCGGCGCGGTGCTCGGCCCGGCGGGCAGCATCGACCGGCTCGCGCACGTGGGCGCGGCCCCGGTGGCCCGCACCAACGTCGGCCTGCGGGCCCGGGTCAACGACTCCCTCGTCGTGGCCGAGAGCGGCGGCACCAAGCCGCTGATCGCCCGCAGCTGGCAGCTCGGCGGGTGGGAGAAGTTCGACGTCGTCTCCGTCAGCAGCGGGGTGGTCGCCCTCAAGTCGAAGGCCAACGGCAAGTACGTCGCGGCCGACGGCAGCGGCAGCAAGCCGCTGATCGCCAAGAGCACCGCGATCGGCTCGTGGGAGAAGTTCGCGCTCGTCAACAACACCGACGGCAGCGTCAGCCTCAAGGCGCAGGTCAACGGCAAGTACGTGGCCGCCGACGGCGCTGGCACCAAGCCGCTGCTCGCCAAGAGCGCCAGCATCGGCGCCTGGGAGAAGTTCGACTTCGAGGCACCCAACCCGATCGTCAGCGTGAAGGCCAAGGCCAACGGCAAGTTCGTGGCGGCCGACGGCGCCGGCAGCAAGCCGCTGCTGGCCAAGAGCACCGCGGTCGGCGCGTGGGAGAAGTACGAGCTGGTCGACCTCGGCTACGGGTGGGTCGCCTTCCGCGCGCTGGTCAACAACAAGTACGTGACGGCGCAGAGCGGCGGCTCCCAGCCGCTGCTGGCGAAGGGCAGCGCGGTCAGCGACTGGGAGGCGTTCTTCGTCGGCTGGCACCACCCGGACGGCACCGTCCACCTGTACGCGAACGCGAACGGCAAGATCGTCAAGGCGGACAGCGGCGGCAGCAAGCCGCTGATCGCCAAGAGCACCTCGGTCGGCGCCTGGGAGCAGTTCACCATCGGCCTCGCCTGAGGATCCCGCACCACAATCCGGCGCCCGTCGGCACCGCCCCCAACGACCGGGGTGGTCCGGCGGGCGCCGGCCTTTCCCGGGACGGCCGAATCCTCCGTACCGAAAGCGAAGCCGGCCGGGCCACGACGGGCCCGGCCGGCTTCGTGTTGCTGATCAGGCTCAGCGGTCGACGGCGGTCCCGTCCACCGTGGCCGCCTCGGTGCCCGCGTTGCGCGCCGCGCCCAGCTTGGCGAGCAGGCCGGCCAGGTCGATGCCCGTCAGGTCGGTGCCGAGCTGGAGGCCCTGCGCCACGTTGCTCGCCACCGACTTCGTCAGCGTCGACGCCCCGTCGGTGGAGATGACCGTCATCTTGTCGATCGCGCCGATCGGCGCGCTGGCGGCCTCGACCACCTGCGGCAGCACCCGGACCAGCAGGTCCAGCACCGCTGCCTCCCCGTACGCGGCGAACGCCTCGGCCTTGCGGGCCATCGCGTCGGCCTCGGCCTGGCCCTTGGCCAGGATGGCCGCCGCCTCCGCCTGGCCCTCCCGCTCGACCGCCTCGGCGATCGCGGACCGGCGGCGCTGCTCGGCCTCGCCCTCCTTGGCGCCCTCGATGGCGTTCGCCTCGGCCAGCGCGGCCCGGCGGGCCCGCTCGCCCTCACCGGTGAGCCGGGCCTGCTCGGCGGCGGCCTGGGCGGCGGCGATGGTGGCCTGCCGCTGCGCGTCGGCGTTGAGCACCGCCGCGTTGCGAGCCGCCTCGGCCTCCTGCTCCACCTTGTACCGGGCGGCGTCGGCCGGCTTGCGGACCTCGGTGTCGAGCTGGCGCTGCTTCAGCTCGGCGTTGCGCTCGGCGACCTTCTGCTGCTCGGAGAGGATCGCCTGGTCCCGCTCGGCCTGGGCGAGCGGGCCGGCCGCCGCCGACTTCGCCTTCGCCGCGTCGATCTCCGCCTGGATGGCGGCCTGCTTGAGCGACAGGTTCCGGTTCGCCTCGGCGATGGCCTCCTCGGCGAGCAGCCGCTCCTGTTCGGCCTGCTGCCGGGCCCGGGCCTCGGCGATCGCCGCGTCCTTGAGGACACGGGCCGCCTCCGGCCGCCCGAGGTCCTGGAGGTACGACCCCTCGGCGACGATGTCCTGGAGCTGGAAGGTGTCCAGCACCAGCCCCTGGTTGGTCATCGAGTGCTCGGCCTCCTCGGCCACCGCGCTGGCGAACGCCGCCCGGTCCCGGATGACCTCCTCGACGGTGAGCCGGCCGACGATCGAACGCAGCGCGCCGGCCAGCACCTCGCGGGTGAAGTTGTCGATCTCGTCCTGCTGGTGCAGGAAGCGCTGCGCGGCGGCGCGGATCGCGTCCTCGGTGCCGCCGACCTTGACGATGGCGACGCCGTGCAGCTCGGCCCGGATGCCCTGCTTGCTCACGGCGCCCTTGATGCCGACGTCGATGCGGCGGCTGGACAGGTCGAGCGACTGGAGCTTCTGCACCACGGGCAGCACGAACACCGACGCGCCGAGGACGACCTTCTGGCCGGACATGTCGGTGGACCGGCCGCCGTCGGCGGTCTCGGTGGTCCGGCCCTTGCGGCCGGTGACGATGAACGCCTCATTGGGCCCGGCGACCTTGATCCGGGACAGCACGAACAGGACGAGGACGACGACGAGGAGCACCGCGCCGCCGATGGCGATGAGAAGGGGCATACGACTTCCGCTCTGCGACAGGGGAGGGGGACGGTGGGGTCAGTAGGTCTCGACGTGCACGCTGGTCTCGCTCAGGGCCTCGACCACGAAGATCTGCTCGCCCATTCCGATCGGCCGGTCGGCGCGGGCGTTGAGCTTGACCGGCTGGCCGGCGACGCGGACCCTGACCTCGCCGTAGCCGTCCACGGGGATCGGGGTCACGACCAGGCCGAGCGCGCCGACGAGGTGGTGGCGGGTGGGCGTGGGGTCGGTGCGCATGGTGCGGGCCGCCCGGCTCATCCGGGCCGCGACCCACGCGGTGGGCACCGCCGCCACCGCGCCGCCGGCCACGGCCGCCGCCACCATCCCGGGGGTACGCGCACCGAGCAGCTCGTTGACGATCGCCGCGCCGAAGCCGAACGCGCCGGCGAACCCGGCGACCGCCTCCAGGGACACCGGACCGTCGGCACCGGGATGGCTGAAGTGGAACAGCTCGGTGCCGAGCAGGGCCAGCGCCAGCACGCCGACGCCCGCCCCGCCGATGATCAGGAAGATGAGCGTTCCGGTGGCCACGACCTGCACGGTAGCCGCCCTGTGCAAGGTCATCCGGGTGTGGCGGGGTGCCCCGTCACGCGGGACGTCGTGCTTTCCCGGTCCACCGGACCGGCCGGAACCGGCTGCGGTGTCCGGCGGAGTCGAAGGCGCTGAGGTCATTCACACCTAAGGCGCCTTCCGCTGCAATACCGCGTAAATCAGCCCTCGTCTGAGCTGCAAATTTCGGCGCGCGGGAGTTGACCATACCGCGCAGCGGGGAAGCCCTTGCCCTGGTAAGGAGTTCCTACATAGCATATTGATACTCTCAAATTTTATCGATCGAGAGTGAGATCCTTCTGATTCGAGACCCTGACGCTTCCTCTCCTTTCTTAGGGTGTCGGCAGGGGAATTGTTCGTGAGCGAGGAGGAGTGATGAGAGAGATCAGGATCAGTCGACGGGGAGGGTTTGCCGCGCTGGGTGCGGGCCTCGGCGCCGCCCTGCTCGGCACAAGCCTCACCGACCGGGCAGAGGCCGCATCGCGTGCGGCATCGTCCCACGGCATCCAATCGAAGAAGGGCGCGGTCGGCTACAGCATCACGATCTCGAACAATTCTGCGCTGGATGGCATGAATGCCATCCTCTTCCAGGAGAACCCCGTGCTTCCGAGCGACGCGGCCACGCTCGCCTGGATGTCGAAGATGTGCCACCCGTCGACGACTATCGAATATCAGTGGAGCATCGACTACAACTTCGTCTGGGGTCAGGTCGGAACTCTCGTCCCCGGTACGCAGTTCGTGGCAGGCCAGATCCTCCAGGCCGACCTGACCCAGAACAATCTGGTGGCCCTCTCCTACGTCGACGGCGGTTTCGAATTCGGCCCAACCAGCCCGTCCGGAAAGAATGGAAGCCTGATGATCAAGGAGGACGACACCGTGCCGGGGCCGGGGAACGACGACCAGGGAAGCGTGGGAATCGGTATGTCGGGTGCCGGCACGTTCGTGGTGCCGACGGTGCCGAACACCGGGGTCGAGTTCGACCCCAAACCCACCTACTGGGTCGCCTTCGGGAGCTTCGCGAGCAGCGAGGTGATGGACGTCTCCGAGCTCACCCAGCCGGCCAAGGTGGTGTACCCCGACGGCATGACCAGCGCCAAGGCCCTCTTCGACGGCAAGGAATGGAGCATCTCCTACGGGAACTAGCGGCCGGGTGGGCACAGTTCACGGCCGCCCGCACCGTCAGCCGGGCGCGATGGCGAGGTTACGGTCGACCAACTCGGGCGGGAGCGGCTGCCGCACCAGCTCCCGCCCGGTCGGGTCGGCGAGCACGAAGTCTCGGTCGGCGGGGTGGCCGGTCGGGGCGTGTCGCGCTGGCGGGGGAGAATGGGGCGTGCGCTGGACTGTGCTCGGCTCCCCGATCGGCGCGTTCTCCGTGGCCACCGACGACGACGCCGTGTGCGGCGCGCACTTCGGGCGGGTGGAGAGCGCCGTCGACGTCCCCGGCGACGAGCTGTCCGGCCGGGCCGTGGCCGAGCTGCGGGCATACTTCGCCGGGGAGCTGACCGAGTTCACGGTGCCGGTGGCGGCGCGCCGGGGCTCCGAGTTCGAGCGCGCGGTGTGGCGGGAGATGACCCGCATCCCGTACGGGGAGACGTCGACCTACGGCGAGGTGGCCCGGCTGGTCGGCGGCGGTGACCCGGGGGCGGCGCGGGCCGTCGGGGTGGCCTGCAACCGCAACCCGATCCCCGTGATCGTCCCCTGCCACCGGATCGTGGGTGCGGGGGCGAAACTGGTCGGGTTCGGCGGCGGCCTGCCCCGCAAGGTGAAGCTGCTGGAGCTGGAGGCCGGCGTCGCCCTGCGCCGCGCCTGGTCCTGACCGTGCAGATGCGTCGAAGCACGGTCCACTCGTGGTGCTGCTGCCTACGAAAGGGTGAACCCAGGGCTGGGGCCATGATCGTCTGACGTCTACCGAGAGAAGGAACGGCGTGTCGTGTCCGTAAACGACAGACGATCATGGGCTGGGGAGGGCCGGGTCCCGACGGACCCGGCCCTCCGTGATCGTGCTGTTGGTCAGCGCGTCAGCGCTCGACCTCGCCCTTGATGAACGCCTCGACGGCGGCGTGCGCGTCGTGGTCGGCGTACTGCACCGGCGGGGACTTCATGAAGTACGACGAGGCCGACAGGATCGGGCCGCCGATCTTGCGGTCCAGGGCGATCTTCGCGGCCCGGACGGCGTCGATGATGACGCCCGCCGAGTTCGGCGAGTCCCACACCTCGAGCTTCAGCTCCGCGTTGAGCGGGGTGTCGCCGAAGGAGCGGCCCTCCAGGCGGATGTAGGCCCACTTGCGGTCGTCGAGCCACGGCACGTGGTCCGACGGGCCGATGTGCACGTCGCTCTTCTGCATCTCGTGCGGGATCTGGGACGTGACCGACTGGGTCTTCGAGATCTTCTTCGAGACCAGCCGGTTGCGCTCCAGCATGTTCATGAAGTCCATGTTGCCGCCGAAGTTGAGCTGGTACGTGCGCAGCAGCTCGACCCCGCGGTCCTCGAACAGCTTCGCGAGGGCCCGGTGCACGATGGTCGCGCCGACCTGGCTCTTGATGTCGTCGCCGACGATCGGCAGGCCCGCGTCGGTGAACTTCTTCGCCCACTCCGGGTCGGAGGCGATGAAGACCGGCAGGGCGTTGACGAACGCGCAGCCGGCGTCGATCGCGGCCTGGGCGTAGAACTTGTCGGCCTGCTCGGAACCGACCGGCAGGTAGGAGACGACGACGTCGACCTGCGCGTCGCGCAGCGCCTTGGCCACGTCGACCGGCTCGGCGTCCGACTCCTCGACGATCTCGCGGTAGTACTGGCCCAGGCCGTCGAAGGTCGGGCCGCGCTGCACGCTGACGCCGGTCGGCGGCACGTCGCAGAGCTTGATCGTGTTGTTCTCGCTGGCGACGATCGCCTCCGCGAGGTCCATGCCCACCTTCTTGGCGTCGACGTCGAACGCCGCGACGAACTCCACGTCCGAGACGTGGTAGTCGCCGAAGGTGACGTGCATGAGACCCGGGACGCGGTCGTTCGGGTCGGCGTTGCGGTAGTACTCCACGCCCTGTACGAGGGACGAGGCGCAGTTACCCACACCGACGATGGCGACGCGGACGGAGCCCATAGCGTCTGCCTCCTTCTTCTTCATCACGGCCGCTCTTTCCTGGACTCTCCAGGCGGAGGCGGGCTGTCGTTATCTCGTCGGCCGCCGGCCGTCCCGGTGTCCGGGACCGTCGGGGCACGGCCGGAGCGCTCGTTGGCGATGAGCTCCTCCAGCCAGCGGACCTCGCGTTCACAGGCGTCGAGGCCGTGGCGCTGAAGTTCCAGGGTGTACGCGTCGAGGCGCTCGGCCGCCCGGCCCAGCACGTCGCGAAGCCCCTCGCGGCGTTCCTCGATCTTGCGGCGGCGGCCCTCCAGGATGCGCAGCCTGGTCGCCTGGTCGGTGCGGGCGAAGAACGCGAAGTGCACGCCGAAGCCCGTGTCGTCGTACGTCTCGGGGCCGGCCTGCGCGATCAGCTGGGCGAAGCGTTCCTTGCCCTCCGCAGTGATCTTGTAGACCACCCGCCCCCGGCGGCTGGTCAGTGCGGGGACCTCCTCGGCGGTGGCGGGCGTCTCGTCGGCCTCGGTGATCCACCCGGCCGCCTGCAGTCGGCGCAGGGTGGGGTAGAGCGAGCCGTAGCTGATCGCCGCGCGGATCGCGCCCAGCTTGGCCGCGAGCTCCTTGCGGAGTTCGTAGCCGTGCATCGGGGACTCCTGGAGGAGGCCGAGGATGGCGAGATCGAGCACGGGCCACCCCTTCTTACCCCCGACGCGGAGACTCAACCACCGCGATGTATCGGACCGATACATCGCACGTTAGCCGCTCACCAAGGATCAGGGCAAACCCCCACGCCGAATTCTCGGGGTCACCGATTGTGACGGTGGTCGCCTCGCCGCGCCGGACCGCGTACCCTTCTCCGCATGCGTACGCAGCGCCAGGTCGTCGACTACTCGCTCCGGAAGCGAGCGGTGCTGCGTGAACTTCTCGCTGGCCGGGTGGGCACGTACGACGTCTGCGACGCGTCGCCGTACCTGAAGAACGCCGCCCGCTTCCACGGTGAACCCACCGAGGAGCGCTGCCCGATCTGCCGCAGCGAGAACCTCACCCACGTCCACTACATTTACGGGGACGAACTCAAGCAGTCCGCCGGGCAGGCGCGTACCCTTGCCGAGTTGCCCGTCCTGGCGATGACGCTGCGTGAGTTCCAGGTGTTCGTGGTGGAGGTGTGCCTCGGCTGCGGCTGGAACCACCTCGTCGAGCAGTTCCTGCTGGGCCGGGACGGGCTGGCCGGCGGCGCGGAGAACGGGTCGGACCAGGGCGCGGCCGGCGCTTCGGCCGCCACGGCCCCGGGTGCCGGCCCGGCCGTTCGGCGGAGGCGAGAGGCGCAACGGTGAACCCAGCTGACTCGGTTGGCCCGATGTGGAGGAGGCGGGACGGCCGACAGCTCTTAGGGCCGATAGGTCCGATTGATCCGGAAGTGATGCCCTCGGCCCGACTCGTTCGGGCGGCGGCGTCCTGTGTTTCAGCTCACGGCAAACCGGTGGCGGCGCGATCGCGTCCCACCGCGACCGGCAGGGTGTGAGGAATGAACTCGTACGGCGATCCCAGCTCCTCGCGCGGGCGGGCCCAGATACCGGGCGCCCACGGCGACCCGGGTGCGGGCCCGGCCGACGCGTACCGTCGCGGCGACGACGCCCGCGGCAGCTGGTCAGAGGGTACGGCACAGCCGGGCCGCGCCTCCGTGCCGCCCCGCGGCCAGGCTGCGGGTGGCCGCGCCTCGGTGGGTGGTTCGGCGGCGGTGCCGCCGCGTGCCGGCTCCGCAGCGGTGCCGCCGCGCGGCACAGCCGCCGCCGGCTCCGCCTCGGTGGGCTCCGCCTCGGTCGGGCGCGCGGGGGCCGGCCGGGCCTCGGTGCCCGTCTCCCCGGCGCCAGCTGCCGGGCGAGCCGGTGCGGGCCGGGCGTCTGTGCCGGTGTCCCCGGCGCCCGGTGGGCGGGCCAGCGTCGGCGCGGCGGCCGTCGGCGGGCTCGCCGGGCGGGCCTCCGTCGGTCGGGCCGGGGTGGCTTCCGTCCCTGGTGGTCCCGGCGGGCCTGGTGGTCCCGGCGGGCCGGTGGGCCCGGCCGGCGGGCGGAGCGGCCGGGGCGCCCGCGACCCGGGTGCGAGCGCGCGGGCGAAGAAGCGGCGGCGGATCAACATGATGATCGCCGGCTTCGCGGTCTTCATCATGCTCGCCGGCATCGGCGTCGTCAGCTTCACCTACTACTCGACGACCGTGGTGTTGCCCGCGCAGGTTCCCCTGCCGCTCTCCACGACGGTGTACGCGAAGGACAACAAGACGGTCCTGGCCAAGCTCGGCAGCGAGAACCGTCAGCTGGTCAAGATCACCGAGATCCCGGAGCACGTGCAGCACGCGGTGGCCGCGGCCGAGGACCGCAACTTCTACCGGCACTCCGGCGTCGACTACAAGGGCATCGCCCGCGCGGCCTGGAACAACCTCTCCGGCGGCGACAAGCAGGGCGCCTCGACGATCACCCAGCAGTACGCCCGTAACGCCTACGAGAACCTGAAGGACGACTCGTACGCCCGGAAGGTCAAGGAGGCGATCCTCGCCTCCAAGCTGAACGACAAGTACAGCAAGCCCGAGATCATGGAGCACTACCTCAACGTGATCTACTTCGGGCGCGGCGCGTACGGCATCGAGGCCGCGGCTCAGACCTACTTCGGCGTGCACACCAAGCAGCTCACCGTGGCCCAGGCGGCGGTGCTCGCCGGGCTGATCAAGCAGCCGGTCGCGAGCGACACCCACCAGGGATACGACCCGGCGGTCAACCCGGTCGACGCCAAGTCGCGCTGGACCTACGTGCTCGACGGCATGGCGGCCGAGGGCTGGATCGACGCGCCGAACACGCCGAAGCGGCCCACCGACGCCGAGTACCCGAAGACGCTCAGCCCCAAGAAGGCCGGCTCGGCGGCGTTCGGTGTGGCGAGCCCGCGCGGCAACGTGATCAACTACGTGCGGCAGGAGATGGACCAGTGGGGCATCTGCTCCGACAGCGGGGCGGCGGGCAAGATCAGCTGCGTTGACGCGCTGCGCGACGGCGGCTACCGCATCCAGACCACGATCGACCCGAAGCTCCAGACCGCTGCCGAGAACACCGCGATGCGGGCCAAGAAGAACTCGGAGCTCAACGACCAGCCCAAGAACCTGATGGCGGCGGTCGTCTCGATCGAGCCGAACTCCGGCCGGGTGCTCGCCTACTACGGCGGCGACAGCGGCGCGGACTTCGACTACGCGGGCAAGAACACCGACAAGAACGGCGATCTCGTCGGCGGGCACCAGCCCGGTTCGTCGTTCAAGGTCTACACGCTGGCTGCGGCGGTGAACGCCGGCATCTCGGTGAAGTCGCACTGGGATGCCACCCCGTTCAAGCCCGAGGGCTTCGATTCGCCGGTACAGAACGCCAACCGGGACGTGAGCCGGACCTGCGGCAAGTGGTGCACGCTGGAGTTCTCCACCATCCAGTCGTACAACGTGCCCTTCTTCCACGTCACCGAGAAGATCAAGCCGTCCGCCGTGCTGGACATGGCCAAGCAGGCCGGCGTATCCACGATCTGGACCGTCGACCCGCCGAAGGCGTACGACCTCAACAAGAACGACCCGAAGGATCTCGCCCCCAGCAAGTTCGACCGCGTCATCGGCTACGGCCAGTACCCGGTCACGGTGCTCGACCACGCCAACGGGCTGGCCACGCTCGCGAACGACGGCAAGTACAACAAGGCCCACTTCGTGATCAAGGTCGAGAAGCAGAACGTCGACACGGGCAAGTGGGAGATGGTCGCGAGCGAGAAGCTGAAGCCGCAGCAGCGGATCCGCGCCGACGTCGCGAAGGAGGTCACCGGCGTCCTCAAGCAGATCCCCGGCCCCAACAACCGGTCCCTGGACGGCGGTCGGGAGGCCGCAGCCAAGACCGGTACCTGGGAGTACGACAGCAGGCACAACGCGCACGCCTGGATGGTCGGGTACACCCCCCAGCTCGCCACCGCCGTCTGGGTGGGCAGCCGAGACCCGAAGAAGCCGCAGATCATCGACAAGGACGGCAACGACATCGGTGGCTCGAAGCTGCCCGGCGCCATCTGGCAGCGCTACATGAACGCGGCACTGAACGGCAAGGACAAGGAGAGCCTGCCGGCGGCCACCGGGATGGGTGACCAGGATGCCGGCAACGGCACCGAGCCGCCCCCGCCGCCGCCGACCACCCCCGAAGTGCCGAACTGCAACCCGCTGGACATCTTCTGCCAGCAGAACCCCACCAACCCCGGCCCCGGTGGCCCCAACAATCCTGGTGGCCCCGAGTCCCCGACCCCGCCGGGTGGTAACCCGACCGATCCACGACCAGGCGGAGGCAACGGGGGAGGCATTCTGCCGACGCTCGCACCCCGCGCGCGGGAGTAGCTGAGCGGTCACCACATCACGAACGGCGGTCGGACTTCACGTCCGGCCGCCGTTCGCGCCTCCGCTGCCCTTCGACCGGGACCGGTGACGAAACGATGAACCGGCGGTGAGTGCCTGAGAGAACCTTTCGGCAGCTGATGTCTTGGAGGTGCACCTTGCTCGGAAGAAGAACTGCTCAGGTGGGCGCTGTGCTGGCGCTCTGTCTTTCCACGGGACTGCTCGCGCCATCGGTGGCGAGTGCCGCGCCGTCCGCGCCGCACGGCGTGACCCCGGCGTCCGCCGTCGTCACCCCCGAGAACCTCGACCCGGAAGAGGGGACGATGATCTCGGATGCGGAGCTGCTGGCGACCGGGTGCGGCGCCACGTGCGACGGCAAGAACCCCGCGAGCTACAAGATCTACTCCAGTGGCTGTAGCACGTGCTACCACTACTGCGCTGACGATGCCGTGACCGCCAAGTCCAACACCGACGGCATCAACCTCGAGCTCCGGTACAGCCCGAGGTGCCGGACCGCCTGGGCCCGGGTCAGCTCGGACTTCTACTACCCGACGGTCAAGAGCTACTACACCAGCGGCGCGGTCCGGACCTCCTACAGCGGATTCGCCGGCGCCTACTACACGCCCATGGTCAACGACGCGGGCCTGCTCGCCCGGGCCGAGGCGTCGGCCGGCCCCACCACCTGGTGGACGGACAAGTACTGAGGCGACAGGTGACCCTGGTGGGGCGGCGGCCCGGAGGAACGACCGGGCCGCCGCCCCACTTTCGCTCAGGCCGTCGGGACGGCGGGAAGAGACGAACGGCGTACCCGCATCGTTCCCGGCGAGGCTCGGCGAACGGCCCCGGGCACCTGCGCGGGCTCGTCCACGTCCGGTGTCCTCCCGAGGTGACGCTGGAGGCTCTGGACGGCGGCGCAGGCGTCGATGCCGAGTTCCCGGGTGAGCCGGGCACTGAGCTGCTGCAGGACGTGCAGGGCCTCGCCGGTACGTGATCTGGCGTGGAGCGCCTCGGCCAACCGGCAGTGCAGGCCCTCGTGGTACGGGTAGCGCTGGACCCAGTGGTGTAGGTCGATCAGGATGCTGTTGTGCCGATGTCGACTGAACTCGACGTCGACCAGGCTTTCGACGGCGTTCAGTCGGGCTTCCTCCCACCCGATCGCGTCTCCGCGTAACGTCAGCGAGTCGATGTCCTGGAAGGCGGAGCCCTGCCAGAGGTCGAGGCCGCTGTGGAGACGTTCGGCCGCGCGATCAAGTTCGCCGAGTCGTCGAGCCTGCTCAGCTTCGGCGCAGAGCCGACGGAACCTGAGCCCGTCGACCTGTTCCTCGCGGACCTCCAGCAGGTAGCCGCCTCCGGTGCTGCGGATCCCCTGGCCAGGCGTGCGCCCCAGCAGGGCGCGGAGTCGGCCGATCCTGTTCTGCACCTGCTGGCGCGCGGTCTCCGGGGGATGATCCCAGGCGACGTCGATCAACCGGTCGATGGAGACCGTCCGGTTGGCGTCCAGCAGGAGAGCCGCGAGGAGGCTTCTGTTGCGTGGCCCCGAACACGACAGTGTCGATGATCCTGATTTGATTGTTAATGGACCAAGGAATGCGAATTTCAATTCATGCCCCCGTGCAGTATTGATGCGACCCTAGTCCAAGGTCACGCCAAGCATAGCCATTACTCGATGCTCGTCAAGCGACTTCGCAGCGTGGTCGGGCCGTGGGGGCGCGGCTGAGGCCGGCCAGGTGGCGGTGGGCCGGGCGCAGGCCGTCTGTCCCCGGCGGGCCGGACGCCCCGACGGCAACACGCCGTCGGGGCGCCCGCTGGGCAGCTCAGTATTTGCTGGTGCAATACATGATGGTCTTCTTGTCGTTCGCCTGATCAAGCTCGGAGTTGTACTGGTAGAAGCAGGCGCGGGCGAGCAGGCCCTTGTCGTTCGCCATGCTGGACCACGTTCCGGCGTACCCGGGGATGTCGTCGTACGTCGCGCGCAGGCGTCCGTCGGTGTAGTAGCTCTGGACCAGAACCCCGCTCATGTAGCCGATGCTTCCCGTCTGTCGGGCCCACGCGGTCCGGCACCAGGGGCTGTACCGAAGCTCGGCGTAGGTGGTCGAGGCCGCCGTGATCGCATCCTGGTAACAACTGCCGCTCCCAGTTCCCACGACCGCCGTGTAGGTCTGCGGGTCCTTGTTGTCGCAGGGGCTGCCACACCCCACGGTGGCTGCGGAAGCGCTGGCGGGAGCGAGGAGCACCGCGGCGACGGAGGCCGCGGCGGCCATGATGGCACCCGGCCTCGCCAGACGGTGGTGACTCGGCCCGTCGAATCCGGCTCGGGAGCGCAGGCCGCGGTTGAGGAACGGCATCGGCATGGTCCAATCACTTGAGCTGAATAATGGGCAGATCATGCAGGCAGGGGCCACCGTTCGATCATCGAACCGACACAGGCGGGGTCAGGCGGCCCGCCGGGCTCCAGTCGCTCGGCAACCTGCGGTCTAACGCCCGAAGCTCTCGTCCAGAACGCACTTGTGCGGCAGGATGCCATTCATGAGCATCCAGCCGACGGCCGGCACAGACGACGCTGGCACTGGTGACCACCCGTCCCGGTCGGACGGGTTCGTCCGTGGCGCATCCGAGCTGATCGGTGGCCCGCTGGGCGACCACGCGGTGGCGCTGGACCGGCCCGCCGACCGGGAGAGCCGGTTCTGGACGGCCGCCCGGATCGTGCTGGCCCTGGCCTGCCTGACCCTCGCCCTGCACTGGGTGCAGAAGTCCCCCTGCCAGGACGGCGCGTGGCAGAACAACATCCAGTACACGCGGATGTGCTACACCGACGTGCTGGCGCTCTACTACGCCGAGGGGCTCAACGAGGGCAAGGTGCCCTACCGGGACCACCCCGTCGAATACCCGGTGTTGACCGGTTACTTCATGGGTGCCCTCGGGCTGCCGGTGCACGCCCTCGGCGTCGACAACCCGGAGATCAACCAGGGGCAGTGGGCGTACAACGCCAACGCCCTGGTGCTCAGCGCCCTCGCCGTGGCGACCGTCGCGGTCATCCTCGCCCTGCGCCGCCGACGACCCTGGGACGCCGCCCTCTTCGCGCTGGCCCCGGCCCTGTTCCTCACCGCCACCGTCAACTGGGACCTGCTCGCCGTCGGGCTGGCCGCGTTCGGCTTCCTCGCCTGGGCCCGCAGCCGGCCGGCACTGGCCGGGGTGCTGCTCGGCCTGGCCGGCGCGGCCAAGATGTGGCCGCTGTTCGTCCTCGGGCCGATCCTCGTGCTCGCGCTGCGCGCCAACCGGATCCGCGCCGGCCTCACCGCCGTCGGCACGGCGCTCGTCGCCCTCGTCGCGGTCAACCTGCCGGCGGCAGTGCCCTACCGCGACAACTGGGACCGCTTCTTCGAGCTGAACACCACCCGGCCCATCGACTGGGGCACGCTCTGGTACATCGGGCGCTACCTCGACGGCAAGGTCAACACCGGTGGCCCCGGCTCGATGGGGCCGTTCGAGTGGCTCAACGCCAACATCCCCACCCTGAACTGGCTCTCGTACGCCCTGTTCGGGCTGGCCTGCCTCGGCGTCGCGGTGCTGGCCCTGCGCGCGCCGAAGCGGCCCCGGCTGGCGCAGCTCGCCTTCCTCGTCGTCGCCGCGTTCCTCATCTTCAGCAAGGTCTGGTCGCAGCAGTTCGTCCTCTGGCTGCTGCCGCTGGTCGTCCTCGCCCGCCCCAAGTGGGGTGCCTTCATCGCCTGGCAGGTCGCCGAGATCGGCTACTTCGCCGCCTTCTACGGGGAGCTGCTCGGCTCGGCGACCAGCCGCCCGGTCTTCCCCGAGGGGGTATTCGTGCTGGCGGCGACGCTGCGGCTGGGCACCGTCGCGCTGCTCTGCGTGCTGGTCGTGAAGGAGATCCTGCACCCCGAGCGCGACGCGGTGCGGGACACCTACGCCGACGACCCCGACGGCGGGGTGCTCGACGGCGCGCCGGACGCGCCCTGGGTGGACCGGTGGCGACGGCGACCCGAGCCCAGCGAGCCCGCCGCCGTGCCCGCCCCGACGGCGGCCTGACGGTGCTCGGCACGGCCCGGGCTTCCGGCCCGGGCCGGCCGCGTCTCGGGCCCGGCGCGGCAGCCGGGCGCGCCGTCAGAGGCGGAAGACCACCGCGTTGTCGACCTGCTCGCGGGTGATGCCGAGCGCGTCGACCGGGGCGTCGATCGTGGTGGCCCACGGCGTGCCGGCGATCCGGTCGCGCAGCACCACCACGTTGCGCACGCCCAGGGCACGCAGGTAGGTCACGCTCGCCTGGTCCGGGAACGTCTCGGTCGCCTTCCGGATCTCGATCTGCCGCTGCGGGGTGAAGCCGCTGCCGCCGTTGACCACGTCCTGGAACCGACTGGTCGACCACAGCATCACCAGCTGGTCCGGGCCCTGGTCGCTGGGCAGCACGAGCAGCGGGCCGTCCACCGACCGCATCGCGGCGGGCTGGACCGGCACCACCGGATGCGGGGTGACGTTGAGGCCCTCGGCGATCACCAGCAGCAGCGGCAGCACGGTGGCCAGCCGCAGCCACGGGCCCGGCCACGGCGGGACCCGCTCGGCGGCCCACTCGCGCACCCGGATCGCGAAGGCGCTGACCGCCCCGGCGGCGAGCAGCCCGAGCAGCAGCGTCGTCCAGAGCATCATCCGCCCCGGCGTGCGCAGGCCGTTCCAGCCCGGCAGATACTCGAACAGCAGACCGTAGGTGAAGGTGCCGCCGAAGAACCGGGTGCCCATGGCCAGGACCGCCGTCACCACCACCCCGGCGAGCAGCAGCAGCCTGTGCCGCAGCCGCCACACCGAGAAGAACAGCCCGCCCGCCGCCAGCGCGTAGAGCACGAAGCCGGGCAGCAGGGTCATCTCCGGGGAGTTCCAGGGCAGCCCGGCGCGCGCCCCTTCGTGCAGCGTGCCCCAGACGCGGGACTCGGCCGGTGCGGTGAAGAAGCCCGCAAGCGGCGGCGAGTAGATGCCGACGTCGTCGAGGGTGCGGGCCGCGTTCGGGTGCAGCTCGGCGACCTTGAAGTAGGGGACGGCCAGCAGGGCGCCCACCCCCGCGAAGAGCAGCGCGCCGACGACGTCGGCGACGAGCAGCCGCACCCCGAACGGCCGCCGCACCGACCGGCGCCGGACGAACCAGGTCACGGTGGCGACGAGCGTCACCACCGCCAGCACGTACGCGAACGGCAGCCCGATGCCGAAGCCCAGGCTCAGCTGCCAGGCGGCCACCACCCACCCGGCGTACGCCCACCCGGCGTGCCGCCGCTCGGGGCGGTAGCCGTGGCGCAGCGACCAGCCGTGCCCGCGGGCCAGCATGGCCAGCGCCAGCGGGATGCCGCCGTTGGAGATGATGTGCAGGTGCCCCGCCTGGGCGAGCAGCCAGGGGGCGTACGCGTAGCCGACCCCGGCCACCGCAGCGCCCGCTCGCCCCGCCCCGAGCTGCCGCGCCAGCACGTACGCCCCGAGCGTGGCGAGCGCGTGGGCCAGCACGAACATGATGTTGTAGCGGAGCAGGGCCGCCTCGGGACCAGTGCCGATCATGCCGGCCGGCGCGTACCCGAGCAGGGTGTCGGAGAAGGCGAAGCTCCACGGCTCCGGGAAGAACGTGTTGGAGTGCCACAGCTGCGCGGGGTTGGTCTTCAGGATGTGCCCCGACCAGGCCATCTGCCAGGTCTGGAGGCTCGGGTCCCAGTAGTCCTGCGGAAGCGTGTGGCGCGGGTAGCGCAGCGTCGGCCAGGTGAGCGCGACGGCCAGCGCCAGCGAGCCCAGCACGGCCAGGGTCCACTCGTGGACGCCGAAACGGCCGACCGCGCGCAGCCCGCGCCGCAGTCGACCCGGCACCGGCTCCGGGGCGGGGGCGAACGCCTCCCAGCGGTCCGGCTTCCCGCCCTCCTTGCCGCTGCTGTCGTCCTTCGTGCCGTCGCCGTCCCTGGAACCGCCGGCGTCGGTGTCGCCGCCCTTCGCGCTGCTGGCGTCCTCGGTGCCGCCGTCCTTCCCGGGCTCGCCGTCCTTTCGGGCGTCCTGGTCGCCGGAGGTGGTGGCCTTCCCGGCGGTCTCGCCGACGGCCGGCTCGGTCCCGGCTGTCCCGCCCGCGGCCGGCTCCGTGCCGGTGGCGTCCGGCCCGGCCGCGTCCGCCGCGGGGGCGCCGGCCGTGGTCGGCTTCGTCGCGGCGGTGGCCTCGTCCGTGGCGCCGGACTGCTCGGTCGTCATGCGGCCGGGCTCCCCACGGCGAGTCGGTCGCGTAGGAAGGTGATGTCCGCACCCTGACCGTCCACGCCGCCGGGGGTCTCCACGATCGCCGGGGCGCCCGCCGCGCGGATCACGGCCACCACCAGCTCCGGGTCGATGGTGCCGCCGTCGAGGTTGTCGTGCCTGTCCCGCCCCGAACCGAACGTGTCCTTCGAGTTGTTGGCGTGCACCAGGTCGATCCGCCCGGTGATCGCCTTCACGCGGTCGACCAGGTCGAGCAGCTCCTCACCCCCGGCGTGCGCGTGACAGGTGTCGAGGCAGAAGCCCACCTCGTAGTCGCCGAGCGCGTCCCAGAGCCGGGCCAGCGCGTCGAGGCGTCGGGCGCAGGCGTTGTCCCCACCTGCGGTGTTCTCGATCAGCACCGGCAGGGCGAAGCCCCCGGCGTCCGCCGCGTACGCGAAGGTCTTGCGCCAGTTGTCGAACCCGACCGCCAGGTCGTCGCCCGCGTTGACGTGCCCGCCGTGCACGATCAGGCCCTTCGCGCCGATCTCCGCCGCCGCCGTGGCGTGGCCGAGCAGCAGCTTCCGGCTCGGGATGCGGATCCGGTTGTTCAGCGTCGCCACGTTGATGACGTACGGCGCATGGACGTAGAGGTCGACCTCGGCGGCGCGCAACCGGTCGGCGTCCTCCCTGGGTTTCGGGGCCTTCCAGCCCTGCGGATCGGAGAGGAAGAACTGCACGGCGTCGGCGGCTCGGGCGGTGGCCTCGGACAGCGGGTCGGCGGAATCGACGTGGGCTCCGATACGCATGCAGGCGAGCCTACGTCGAGGCACCGACGTGCGGGGCGACGGAGCGGCCGGGTCGCGGTGTCGGTCGGGTCGCGGTGTCGGTCGGCGGGTCGACCGGTCGTCACCCGGCCGGCCCGCCGGTCGTTGGTCCGGGTGGGATCGACGGCGGGCCTTCTGCCGATCATCGGGCAAAAGTGCTGATTCTCTCCACACGTGACGAAATCGTTGTACGGTCGGATAACAACACAAGAAGCTCCGCGGGGCGTTTCGGTCCAACCTCATCGGTGTGGTCGTTCCTCCCCAGGTCCCACCCAAGGAATGCGGACGGGACGCCCCGCGGCCTCGTGACCGGGGGCCGGGTTCGACGCGCGTCGTCGGCCCGGCCCCCGGTTCCCGTACGCGCGCCCCTGCCCGCCGCCGGGTCGCGTCCCGGCGGCGGCGCGGGAACCGCCGACGTCGACCTGCCCGGGCATGATCGTCCGGGCCGGGTATCCTGGTCCGGTTGTCCGCGTCCGGCTGGGTTCCCCCGGTCCGGAGCGGTCACGACGCCAGACCTCCTGCCACGGAAGGACCGTGGCCGCCTAGCCCACAGGAGGTGAGCACGTCTTGCGTCATTACGAGATCATGGTGATCCTCGACCCCAGCCTCGAGGAGCGCACCGTCGCCCCGTCGCTCGACACGTACCTGAACGTGATCCGGACCGCGGGTGGCTCGGTCGAGAAGACCGACGTATGGGGCCGCCGGCGCCTCGCGTACGAGATCAACAAGAAGGCCGAGGGCATCTACGCTGTCGTCGACCTGCAGGCCACGCCTGCGGCGGTGGCCGAGCTGGATCGTCAGCTGCGGCTCAACGAGTCCGTGCTGCGCACCAAGGTCATCCGGCCGGAGACGCGCTAACAGTCCACCCGGTTCACCACCCGGATCAGCCTCATCGAGGTTGTCGTAGGGCCCTGAGAGCCTGTACGGCGAACGATGAGTGCGCGAGGAGATGGTCATGGCAGGAGACACCACCATCACGGTCATCGGCAATCTGACCGATGACCCCGAGTTGCGTTTCACCCCTTCGGGGGCCGCGGTCGCCAAGTTCCGGGTCGCCTCGACGCCCCGGTTCATGGACAAGGCGTCCGGCGAGTGGAAGGACGGCGAGCCGCTGTTCCTCGCGTGCACGGTCTGGCGGCAGGCCGCCGAGCACGTCGCCGAGTCGCTGCAGCGCGGTGCCCGGGTGATCGTGTCGGGCCGGCTGCGTCAGCGGTCCTACGAGACCCGCGAGGGTGAGAAGCGCACCGTCATCGAGCTGGAGGTCGACGAGATCGGCCCGTCCCTGCGCTACGCCACGGCGAAGGTGCAGAAGATGTCCCGCTCCGGTGGCGGCGGCTTCGGCGGTGGCGGTGGTGGCAACCAGGGCGGCGGCGGAGGCAACTTCGACGACCCCTGGGCCTCGGCTGCGCCGGCTCCCTCGCGCGGTGGTTCGGGTGGCGGCAACTTCGACGAGGAGCCTCCGTTCTAATGGCGCCGAGCGCCCGCGATCGCAAACCAGGAGCCCGAGCAATGGCCAAGGCCGCTGCACTTCGCAAACCAAAGAAGAAGGTGAACCCGCTCGACAAGGACGGGATCACGTACATCGATTACAAGGACACCGCGCTGCTGCGCAAGTTCATCTCCGACCGCGGCAAGATCCGCGCTCGGCGGGTGACCGGCGTGACCTCGCAGCAGCAGCGGCAGATCGCCCGCGCGGTCAAGAACGCCCGCGAGATGGCGCTCCTGCCGTACACGGCCACGGCCCGCTGAGAGGAGGCACCGATATGAAGATCATCCTGACTCAGGAGGTGTCCGGCCTCGGTGCCCCGGGCGACATCGTCGAGGTCAAGAACGGCTACGGCCGTAACTACCTGCTCCCGCAGGGCTTCGCGATCGCCTGGACCAAGGGCGCGGAGAAGCAGGTCACGGTCATCAAGCGGGCCCGCTCGGCCCGCGAGATCCGCGACCTCGGCCACGCCAACGAGGTCAAGGCCCAGCTCGAGGGCCTCAAGGTCAGCCTGAAGGCCCGCGCCGGCGACGGCGGGCGGCTCTTCGGCTCGGTCACCCCGGCCGAGATCGTCGATGCCGTCAAGGCGGCCGGCGGCCCGGCCCTCGACCGTCGACGGCTGGAGACGCCCGGCCACATCAAGTCGCTCGGCGCGTACCCGGTCAGCATCAGGCTGCACCCCGAGGTGACCGCCAAGTTCGACCTGAACGTCGTCCAGGGCTGACACCCGACAGCACCACGCGAAGGGCCCGCACCGGATCGCCGGTGCGGGCCCTTCCGCTTCGACGGGTGGACGATCCCGCTCGGCCGGCGGCGCAGGCAGACGATCCGCTCAACCGTGGAAGGCGCGAGCAGACGGACGGCCCGCTCTGCGGCGGAGTGTCGCCGAGCGTGCGGCCTCGGTCAGCCGATGGGCTGGCCGGTCACCGCGCTGATCATCACCGTCGACAGCCCGCCGCCGACGACGGCTGCCGCCAGCGCCACCGTCGCCGACCGCCACGTCGTGCCGACCCGCCGCAGCAGCAGCGCGACCAGGAGGCTGCTGGCCAGCGCCAGGCCGAACCGGGGTGCCCCGTTCACCAGCGAGCCGATGGCGTGCGACCGTGGCGAGTCGCAGCCGCCACCGCTGATGTCCGTCACGCAGCCGGCCGGTGCCTGCCCGTCCAGCGTCAGCAGCCAGACGAAGACCAGCACCGCCGGCAGCAGATAGCACGCCGCCGTGTAGACCAACGGCCGGAACGGCCCGCCCGGATCCGGGTCGAGCAGGTCGTCTTCGAGACGACGGTTCCAGGACCTGGCGGGTGTCGACTCTGCCCGCCGACGGGACGGCACGTCCGCCGTCCGCGCGCCGACCGGCTCGCCCCTCCGCCGGGCCGGCTCCGCCCGGCGCCGTGGCGCCGACCGCGGCCGGGGGGCGGTGTACGGCACCACCGGTGACCGCGGCGCGGACGCCGGCGCGTCCATCCACCGGGGATCGTCGCCCGCGAGCCGGGTGCCCGACCAGAACCCCTCCACGTGCTCCGGCCAGGACCATCCCTCGATCGAGCCGTCCCCGGACCGGGGCTCCACCGACCGATCCCACCGTTGCCCGTCGTCGACCCGGCCCCACTGCCCCGTCTCGGTGGTCGACCGTTCCCGCCGCCCGGTCTCCCCGGCCCGGTCCCAGCGGCCGATCTCCCCGGTCTGGTCCCACCGGCCGACGTCCCCGGTCTCCTCCCACCGGCCGATCTCCCCGGTGCGGTCCCACCGCCCGATGTCGCCGATGTCGCCGATCTCGCCGGTCTGGTCCCAGCGGGCCGCGCCGTCGGGTGACTCCCACCGGCTCTCGACCGCCGACCGGTCCCACGCGTGCACGCCGGAGGCGTCCCACGGGTCCACCGCCGGCTGGTAGGAGGGCGCCTCGCTGCTGGTCTCCGGCGCGTCCGCGGAGCCCCGCTCCCACGGGTCCACGGCCGGTCGTGCGGACCAGGTGTCCGCGCCCGCCCGGCGGCTGCGGCGGGTCCGCCGCCCCCCACCCTCCGTCGCGTCCGCGCCGGTCGCGGTGCCCACGTCCTCCAGGCCCGACCAGACCACCTGGGGGCGGCGCGACGACGACCGGCGGGGGCGGGCCGCCCGCGCCGCGCCGGACACCGGATCGTCCTCGTCGGCCCGCCTGCTGCCCACGTAACCCTCGTCGCGGGAAGGCTCGTCGCGCCAGCCACCGGGCCGCTCGGGCTCCGGGGCCGCGCCGATCGCGGGCACGTCTCGCCATCCGCCGGGCCGCTCCCGCTCGGGGGCCGCCTCGATCGCGGGCACGTCCCGCCACGTCGTCTCGCTGACGCGCCGCCAACTGGTGGTCGTCTCGGTGGTGCGCCAGCCCGAGCCCGAGCGGGGCCGGACGTCGTCATCGTCGTCGTCGGGGGCCGCGTGTCGACCCCCGCCGTCGGCCCGCTCGACACCCGAGTCCAGCGCCCACCGCGGCAGGTAGGTCTCGACCGGCTCCTGCTGACCACGGCGCGCGGCCCGGCGGCGGCTCGGGGTGCGGTAGCGCTCGACGGCCGAGCTGGGCGGGTCGACCGGAGGCTGGTCGCCGGAGGCGTCCCACGGGAGGCTTGCCTGCCACTCGCGCGGGCTGCCCTCCCCGCGTCCCCAGTCCCGGTGTCTCACGGCCGGAGCGTGACCCTTCTGAACCGAAAGTGCAATCCGCTGTCCAGGTGTAGCCGTTTGCAGGAGATAGTACGGGACGAAGCGCCGGGGAAGCTCACCAGAAATTTCTCCTCCACAGGGTGGGGACGGTGTTTGCGCAGGTCACGGCGGTTCGGGCCAGAATTCCCCAACACTTATCCACAACCTGTGCACACCCTGCGCACATGTTGTCCACCGGCGTCCACAGGTTGTCCCAAGGCTCGTCCACCGGCCTGGTTGAGTCGCTGACCTCGGGTTCCGTATGGTTGCCTCTCGACCGACGGTGCGATGACCCCCCGATCGACCCGACCGGTCCGATCGGACGTCGTCGTGCCCGGCGGCGGAGCGGTAGTCCATGCCGACGCAGCGGAGGGGGGATCCCGTGTCGGTCACCGACGACATGCGGACGGAACCACGGGGCGGCGGCCAGCCACCGGCACCCGCGCAGCGGGACGGCCAGTTCGAGAAGACCCCACCCCAGGACGTCGCCGCGGAGCAGTGCGTCCTCGGCGGCATGCTGCTGTCCAAGGACGCCATCGCCGACGTCGTCGAAATCCTGAAGTCCACCGACTTCTACCGACCGGTGCACGCCACGATCTTCGACGCCATCCTCGACATCTACGGCCGGGGCGAGCCCGCCGACGCGATCACGGTGGCCGCCGCCCTGGCCGACTCGGGCGACCTCGCCCGCATCGGCGGCGCGCCCTACCTGCACACCCTCATCGCGACCGTCCCCACCGCCGCCAACGCCGCCTACTACGCCCGCATCGTCGGGGAGCGGGCCGTGCTCCGCCGCCTCGTCGAGGCCGGCACCAAGATCGTGCAGCTCGGGTACGGCACCGGCAACAACGGCAGCCGCGACGTCGACGACATCGTCGACCTCGCGCAGCAGGCGGTCTACGAGATCACCGAGCGCCGGGTCAGCGAGGACTTCGCCATCCTCGCGGACATGCTCCAGCCGACCCTCGACGAGATCGAGGCGGTGGGCGCCCAGGGCGGCGTCATGACCGGCGTGCCGACCGGCTTCACCGACCTCGACCGGCTGCTCAACGGCCTGCACCCCGGTCAGCTGATCATCGTGGCCGGCCGACCCGGTCTGGGCAAGGCGCTCGCGCTCGACACCCCGCTGCCCACCCCCGACGGCTGGACCACGATGGGCGAGGTGGCGGTCGGTGACCGGCTCCTCGCCGCGGACGGCACACCGACCACCGTCACGGCCGCCTTCGAGGTGCGGCACGACCGCCCCTGCTACGAGGTCGAGTTCTCCGACGGCTCGGTCGTCGTGGCCGACGCCGAGCACCTGTGGCGGACCACCGCCGCCCAGGACGCGGTGACGACCGCCCGGATCGCCGCCACGCTGCACATCGACGCGGCGGGCCGGCAACCCCGCCACGCCGTCGGGAACTGCGCGCCGCTGCGGCTGCCCGAGCGGGATCTCGCCGTCGCGCCGTACACCCTCGGGGTGGGCGTCGGCGAGGGCAGCGCCGAGCCGCACCTCCCGCCGGAGTACCTCCGCGCGTCGGAGGACCAGCGCCGGGAACTGCTCGCGGGCCTGATGGACGCCGCCGGGACGGTGCGCCCCGACGGGACCCTCCGGTACGTTTCGACCTCCCGCCGGTTGGCCGGCTGCGTCCGGGAACTCGTGGTCGGCCTCGGCTACCAGTGCACCATCGACGAGCAGCCGGCACGGGAGGGCTCGCCCGCCGCGTACACCGTGGACTTCTCGACGCCCGACACCGTCTTCCGCCTGGCGGACAGGCGGGCGGCGCACGCCGCGCGGCAGCGGACGGCCCCGGACGCCCGCGCCCGGTTCATCGTCGACGTCCGGCCGGTGCCGAGCGTCCCGGTCCGCTGCGTGACGGTGGACAACCCGGACCACCTCTACCTGGCCGGCCGGTCCATGATCCCGACGCACAACAGCACCGCGAGCATGGACTTCGCCCGGAACGCGGCCATCCGGGCCAACCAGGCGTCGGCGATCTTCTCGCTCGAAATGAGCAAGGTCGAGATCGTCATGCGACTGCTCTCGGCGGAGGCCCGCGTCCCGCTGCACGTGCTGCGCAGCGGCCAGCTCTCCGACGACGACTGGACCAAGCTGGCCCGTTGCATGGGTGAGATCAGCGAGGCGCCGCTCTTCGTCGACGACACGCCGAGCATGAACCTGATGGAGATCCGGGCGAAGGCGCGTCGGCTCAAGCAGAAGCACGACCTGAAGCTGATCGTCGTCGACTATCTCCAGCTCATGACGTCGCCGAAGCGCACCGAGAGCCGGCAGCAGGAGGTCGCGGACCTGTCCCGTGGCCTCAAGCTGCTTGCCAAGGAGGTCGAGTGCCCGGTGATCGCGGTGAGTCAGCTGAACCGTGGCCCGGAGCAGCGTACGGACAAGCGACCGCAGTTGTCCGATTTGCGAGAATCCGGCTCGATTGAGCAGGATGCTGACGTAGTAATCCTTTTGCACCGAGATGACTATTACGACAAGGAGTCGCCGCGCGCCGGGGAGGCGGACTTCATCGTCGCCAAGCACCGAAACGGGCCGACCGATTCGATCACCGTGGCCGCGCAGCTCCACCTGTCCCGCTTCGTCGACATGGCGATCGTCTGAGCCGGCGCGGCACCCTCCGGCCTGGCCGCTTCCCAGTGACCCGGCCGCCCAGTCGGTTCAGCCGATCAGCGGGAACCAGCCGGCGGCCTCGCCCAACTCCCACCGGTCCCGGTCGGTCAGCGGCACCCGGCCGGCAGCCTTGAGCAGGAAGTCCCGGTCGTCCCAGCCGACGGGCCGGACGGCGTCGTCGCTGAGCAGCCCGCAGAGGCTCGCCACCGCGAGCCGGACGGGCAACGCGGCCGGTGGCGGGGCGTCGGGCAGGTCGACGATCAGGTCGAGGTGGTGCACGACCGCCTCGGTGGTGAGGGTGGCCAGCAGGTCCGGCACCCGCAGCACGTGGCCCTGCGTGGTGACGAAGCCGGCCGGGTCGGCCGCGGCGGCGGCGCGCACGGCGGCGGGGGCCGTGTCGGCCCAGACCCGGACCACCCCGCTCGGGCGCTCGAACGCGGCGGCCGAGCGCCGGACCCACGAGGCGTGCCGGCCACCGCTGCCGGCCTCGTCGCGGGCCGCCCGCCGACCGGTCCCGGTGCCGTCGGCCGGGGCGGTGACGGCCCGCCAGTAGGAGACGTCGTCGCAGTCGGCCGGCCCGTCGGCGGGGCTGGCGAGCGCCACCAGTGCCCGCTGCGCGTCACAGAGCACGTGGAACAGCAGGTCGGCGACGAGCCAGCCCCGGCACCGGGTGGGCCGTTGCAGGCCGGCGTCGTCGAGCGGGGCCACGACGTCGGTGATCCCCGCGTACGCCTGCGCCAGCGCCTCGGGCTGCGAAACGGCCGTCATGGACGCAGCCTCGCACGCCGGGCGTCTCCTGGCATGTCGGCGACGTGGGGCGGTCACCAGGACCGGATCTGCCCCACGTCGCCTGAACGGGTCAGTCGAAGAGTTCGCCGAGGAAGCCGTGGTGCTTCTTGCGGCGGTAGTGGCCGTGGTAGCCGTAGTGCGGCTGGGCGTGCCCGCCGTACGCGGGGGCGGGCGGCGGGTAGCCGTGCGTCGGGGGCGGCGGCGGGGGCGGGGGCACCGCGCCGTAGCCCGGCTGGGGGGCGGGAGGTGGAGGCGGCGGGTATGCGCCGGGCGCCTGCGCCGGCCGGGCCTGGTTCGGGGCGCCCGCCGACTGCTGCCGGTTCCAGTTCGCCTCGGCCTCGAACAGCTTCTCCAGTTCGCCGCGGTCGAGGAAGATCCCCCGACATTCGCCGCACTGGTCGATGACGACTCCGCTGCGCTCGTACTGGCGCATGTCTCCGTGACACTTGGGACAGGTGAGCTGCATTACCCGAAGGTACCCGGTCAAGTCACCCGATTGCCGCGAGCGCGTTGGTCACCTCGTCGTCGGACACCTCGTGGAAGTCGAAGTAGTAGGCGCCGACCGCGCCGAAGTCGGCGGGCCGCTCGGCGCAGACGACCTCGTCGGCCTCGGCGGCGAGCATCTCGTACGCCTGCTGCGAGCCGACGGGCACCGCGACGACCACCCGGCGGGCGCCGAGGTGCCGGGCCACCTGGACGGCGGCGCGGGCGGTCGCCCCGGTGGCCAGGCCGTCGTCGACGACGACGGCGGTGCGGCCGGTCAGGTCGAGCGGGGGTCGCCCGGCCCGGTAGCGCTGCTCGCGGCGTTCCAGTTCCGCCTGCTCACGGCGCTGCACGTCGGCGACCTCGCCGGCGTCGAGCCGGGCGGCCACCGTCTCGTTGAGCACCCGCACGCCGTTGGGGCCGAGCGCGCCGAAGGCGACCTCGGGGGCCAGGGGCAGGCCGAGCTTGCGGACCACCAGCACGTCGAGGGGGACGCCGAGCCGCTCGGCGACCACCCGGGCCACGGGCACGCCGCCCCGGACGAGCCCGAGCACGGTGACGTCGGAGTGCCCGACGAGGCCGGCGAGCCGGTCGGCGAGGACCCGGCCGGCGTCTTCCCGGTCGTGGAAGGTCGTCGTCATACCTCAGGTGTACGCCGTGCCGGTCGACCGCGCCGGCCGTCGGGGCGAAGCCCCCCGGTCAGGGGGCGGCGGGGCCCGGCGCGGGGCGGGCCAGGGCGGCTGCCCAGGCGAGCAGGGCCACCGGGTAGAGCAGGTAGCCGAAGCGGGTGGTGGGCATCAGCAGGATCGCCGCGAGCAGCCCGTACCCGCAGATCAGGGCGGCGGCGGCGGCCGTGCGGGGCGGGCGGTGCAGGAGCCGGACGGCGATCGCGGCCCCGGCGGCGACGAGCAGCGCGGCGGCGACGACCCGGCCGGCGGGCAGGGCGGTCGCGATGAGGTGACCGGGGAACGGGGACTGTGCCGGGCTGGTCACCAGGCCGTGCCCGAGCGGGAAGCGCAGCACGTTCTCGACCAGCGCGTCGCGGTCGACGAGCAGGGCGGGGAGCAGGGCGAGCGCCGGCACGCCGAGCGCGCCGGCGGCGAGCCGCCCGGCGCAGCGGTGGGTGGCCGCCCAGGCGATCAGCACGAGGGCGACCGGCCAGGCGAAGAGCTTCAACGCGCCCGCCACGCCGATCGCGAGGCCGGCGCGGCCCGGCCGGCCGCTGGCGGCGAGGGCGAGGGCCAGCAGGCAGGCGGCGAGCACCGGCAGGTCGTCGCCGCCGGTGGCGAGGGTGAGGGCGCAGACCGGCAGCACGGTCGCCGCCTGGATCCCGCGCAGCACGGCCGCCGCCCGGTCGCCGTCGCCGGCCGGGTCGCCGGCGGCGGCCGAGGCGCCGAGGGTGGCCGGGGCCCCGGTGCGCAGGGCGGCCACCGCCAGGGCGAGGAGCAGCGCGGTGGCGACGGCGAACCAGACCCGGGCGTCCGTCCACCAGCCGTCCGCGACGGCGCGCGGCAGGCCGAACAGGGCCATGCCCGGCTGGTACGGGGTGTAGCCGAGCAGCCGCTCGTCGGCGGGGAGCGCGGCGATCGCGTCGTGCCCGAGGTAGGGCGTGCCGGTCTCGACGAGGCGGTTGCCGCTGTGCTCGACGACGACCACCTCCTCCTGCGCCCGGTCGGTGCGGCCGGCGGCCCGCTGCGCGCTCTGCACCAGCAGCGGCAGCAGCGTGGTGCTGGCCCAGGCCAGCCCGGTGACCGCCCAGCGGGCCGGCAGGGCGGCGAGCGGCGTGCCGGCGTCCCGGCGGCGGGCGGCGAGTTGACCGGCGACGGCGAGCGCGGCGAGCAGGTAGCCGAACGCGGCGACGGTGCCCCAGGCGCGGTGCGGCGGGAGGGTGGAGGTGCCGGCGGTGACCGCCGCGAACGCCGCGGAGGCACCGTAGAGGCCGAGGTCGAGGGCGAGGCCGCCGGCGGCCCGGTCGATCCTGCGCCACAGTGCGGGGGCGCGGGTGGCCCGGTCGGCGGCGGCGGTCACGCGGGCAAGTGTGGCAGACGCTCTCCCCGGCTGCGGCCACCCTGCCGCCGCCCGGCGGGGAGCCGGACCACGGTGCCCGCGTCGTGCAGCGGCGGGGCGAGGGTGCCGGTGCGACCGCCGAAGCCGCGGTGCAGGGTGGACAGGAGCGTGCCGGCCGGCACCGGCCGGCCGAAGAGGTGGCCCTGCCCGGCGGTGCAGCCCAGCTCCCAGAGGGCACGGCGCTGCGGTTCGCTCTCCACCCCCTCGGCGACGACGGTGAGCCCGAGGCTGCGGCCGAGGTCGAGGGTGGACCGGATGACGGCGGCTGCCTCGGCCGACCCCTCCATGGCCGACACGAAGCTGCGGTCGATCTTGAGCTCGTGGACGGGGATGCGGGAGAGCAGGGACAGCGACGAGTAGCCGGTGCCGAAGTCGTCCAGGGCCAGCCGGACGCCCTCGTCGCGCAGCCGGCTGAGCACCCGGTCGACCACGTCGAGCTGGCTGAGGGTCAGCGTCTCGGTCAGCTCCAGGACCAGCCGGTCCGGCGGCAGGTCGTGGGCGCGCAGCCGGGCCAGCACGGAGCCGGGGAAGCGGGCGTCGAGCAGGCTGCGCGGCGACACGTTGACCGCCACGGGCAGGTCGAAGCCGGCGTCGCGCCAACTGTTGGCGGCGATGAGCGCCTGGTCGAGGATCGCCTCGGCGAACGCGGGGAGCAGGCCGGAGCGCTCGACGGCCTCCAGGAAACGCAGCGGGTCGATGATGCCGTGCACCGGGTGGTGCCAGCGGGCCAGCGCCTCCGCGCTGGTCACCTCGCCGGTGCCGAGGTCGACGATGGGCTGGAAGTTGACGGTGAACTCCTGGTCGGCGACCGCCCGGGGCAGCTCACCGCCGAGGGTGAGCCGGCCGAGGTCGGCGGTGTCCCGGGCCGGGGCGTAGGTGGCGATCCGCTGGCCGGCGCGCTTCGCCTGGTACATCGCGACGTCGGCGCGGCGCAGCAGCTCGGGCATTCCGCCGCTGGCCGGCGCGATCGCGATGCCGCCGCTGGCCTCCACGCTGATCCGCATGCCGTCGACGTCGAGGGGCTCGTGCAGCGCGGCGAGCAGGGCCTCGGTGCGGTGCGCGGCCACCGCCGGGGCGGGCAGGCCGCGCAGGAGCACGGCGAACTCGTCGCCGCCGAGGCGGGACACCAGGTCGTCGCCCTGGGCGGCGCCGCGCAGCCGGTCGGCGACCTGCAGGAGCACCTGGTCGCCGGCAGCGTGGCCGAGGGTGTCGTTGACCTCCTTGAAGTGGTTGAGGTCGATCAGCACGAGCGCGGTCACCCCGTCGGCGTGCCGGGCGTTGAGCTGTTCACTGCCCTGGTCCAGCAGGTGCCGCCGGTTGGCCAGGCCGGTGAGGGTGTCGTGGGTCGCCGCGTACGCGTGCTCGTCGGCGACGCGGGCCAGCTCGGCGTACGCCTGGGCGTTGCGGACGGCGGTGCACAGCGCCGAGGTGAAGGTGCGCAGGGTGTACTGCTCGCGTTCGGAGAACTGGACGGGGCCGTGGAACCGCAGGCGGAGCGTGCCGACGTCGACGGTGCGGTCGTGCCCCTCCAGGCGGGCGGAGATCACCGACCCGTGCGCCGTGCCGCCGGGGCCGGTCGGCCCGTCGTAGGTGAGGGTGCCGGCGGAGCCGCGGACCGTCCGGCCCGTCCCGCGCAGGGAGATCTCCACCTCGTCGGCGGAGAACAACTCGGCGGCCTGGGTGACGGCGGTGGTGAGAACCTTGTCGAGGTCGACGACGTTGAGCGCGTCGGTGGTGCGGGCCAGGCGCTGCCACGCCTGCTGCTCGGTGCGGGTGCGGACCCGGTTGCTGTAGAGCAGGTGCAGGCTCAGCACCAGGGGCGGGACGGCGAGCAGGAGGCGGCTGTCGGCCCGGAGGATGAAGACGGTGCCGATGATCACCAGGAGCCGGGCGGCGGCGGTGGCGGCCCGCAGGCCCCAGTCCTCCCGGAACAGGTCCCGCAGTCGCTCGCCGGTCGCCATCGCGATGACCGGGAGGGTGACCAGCTCGTCGAGGACCACGGCCGCCAGGTAGGCGACGGAGAGCGGCAGGACGAGATGGACGATCAGGTCGTCACCGGTGCGCCAGCCGGCGGCGTGCAGGGTCGCCCCCGCGACGGCGGCGACCAGCGTGTTCTTGCCGATGCCGAACAGCGTCTTGAGCGTGGTCTTACGGTGCAGCCAGGTGGTGATCGCGATGCCGAGGCTGGTGGCCAGGACCACCATGGGGGTGGGGGCGACGGCCAGGCCGATGAGGATGGCGGTCTCGGTCCAGGCGATGTCGTGGTTGGTGGCTCTGATCCGGACCCGGACCTTCACCGTGACCCCGATGGCGACCAGCGAGACGAGCGCCGCCCAGAGTGCCAGGTTGCCGGGGTCGTTCCCGGCCAGGAGCTGGTCGGTGGAGACGACGAGGGCGGCGGACGCACAAACGACGACGAGACCGACTAGCGACTGGAGTCGCCGATCGGTCTCGGTCCGTCGATTCGTCGGAGCGGCCACCCATCGTCCTCGCGTTGTCACCGATGGCTATGCGTTCCTCAGGGTACTGGCCATTGTCCGCTCCGAGAAGTGCTCTCAACTCCACTCGTGCGACTTCATCACAGCCCCCAGCCTTTCTGCCGTTCCTGTCTGACGGAGGAAAGCTTAAGGCCGGTCCCGTCCAATTCTGTACTGATAAATGTCGGTATGCGCAATATAAGCCAACCCGGGGATGATTTGTCACGGTGTGTTTACGGAACCTGTGCGGAGCGCTCTACAGGGAATTGCGTCGCGCTTGTCGTTTCTGTGTCGCGCGGCTACGTGGTCGGCAAAGAGTACGGCTCGTCCCCGTACCCAGTCTGGCGAGGTCCGCCTCTCGGTTCATCCGCGCTTCGGGTGTTTCTTTCCCGCTCGCCCCGGAAGTGGCGGTGTCTCCCGTCGCAGCGTGACGCACCGGGACGGACCGACTCCCGGCAGTCGCACCGAATGACCCCCGGCGGGGAAACGCCGTCTCGTCGATGCAATTCCTTTGTCCGTCCGGACGCCCGTCCACGGGACCGCCCCGCGCCGGGGAAGGTGGGAACCGGGGCCGGGCGTACCGGAGGATAGGCTCGCGACCGTGACGGATCCCGCCCAGCTCACCCACGTCGACGCGGCGGGCGCGGCCCGCATGGTCGACGTCTCCGCCAAGGCGGTCTCCGGCCGGCTCGCGGTGGCCGCCGGCCGGCTGCGGACCACCGCCGAGGTGGTCGACCTGCTGCGCCGTGACGGGCTGCCCAAGGGCGACGCGCTCGCCGTCGGTCGGCTCGCCGGCATCATGGGGGCCAAGCGGACCCCGGACCTGATCCCGCTCTGCCACCCGATCGCGCTGCACGGCGTGACGGTCGACCTGGCGCTGACCGACGACACCGTCGAGATCACCGCCACGGCGCGGACCGCCGACCGCACGGGCGTGGAGATGGAGGCGCTGACCGCCGTCGCGGTCGCCGGCCTCGCCCTGGTCGACATGGTCAAGGCGGTCGACCCGGCGGCGTCGGTGGACGCGGTGCGGGTGCTCCGCAAGGAGGGCGGCAAGACGGGCCTGTGGCAGCGGCCGGCGGACCGGCCGTGATCCGCGCCCGGGTGGTGGTCGCCTCCAACCGCGCCTCGGCCGGGGTCTACGCCGACACCAGCGGCCCGCTGCTCGTCGCCGGCCTGCGCGAGCTGGGCTGCCAGGTCGACGACCCGGTGGTGGTGCCCGACGGCGAGCCGGTCGGCGCGGCGCTGCGGGCCGCCCTGGCCGACGGGGTCGACGTGGTGCTGACCAGCGGCGGCACCGGCATCACCCCGACCGACCGCACCCCCGACGTGACCCGCGCGCTGCTCGACCACGAGATCCCCGGCATCGCCGAGGCGATCCGGGCGCACAGCCGGGACCGGGTGCCGACGGCGGCGCTGTCCCGGGGCGTCGCCGGGGTCGTCGGCCGGATGCTGGTCGTCAACCTGCCCGGCTCCACCGGCGGCGCCCGCGACGGGCTCGCCGTCCTCGGCCCGATCCTCACCCACGCCGTCGACCAGCTCCGCGGCGGCGACCACTGAGCGACCGGCACCCGGGACGGCGCGCCACTGGCCGGGTGGGTCCCGCCGGCCGACGATAGGCTCGGCCGGTGAGCACGGAAACCGCGTCCGCCGCGGAACAGGTCGCCGTACCGCCGCCGGCCGGCTGGGAGGAGGCCCGCTCCCGGGTGTACGCCGTCGGCCTCGCCGCCGCGCTGCCCGCCGTCGGTCGGCCGCTCGCCGACACCGACGGGCACACCCTCGCCGAGCCGCTGACCACCCGCACCGACCTGCCCGCCTTCCCCACCTCCAGCGTGGACGGCTGGGCGGTGCGCGGGAACGGTCCGTGGCGGGTCGTCGGCCGGGTGCTGGCCGGTGGCAGCCCGGCGCCGCTGACCGACGACGGCACCACCGTCGAGATCGCCACCGGCGCGATGGTGCCCGAGGGGGTCACCGCGATCCTGCGGGTCGAGGAGTCCACCCGCACCGCCGACGGCCGGGTCGCCGGCACCCCCCGGCCGAGCCCGGAGTGGCGCGAGCCCGGCGAGGAGGCACGCGCCGGTGAGGAGCTGCTCCCGGCGGGCACCCCGGTCGACCCGGCGGTGATCGGCCTGGCCGCCTCCTGCGGCCACGACACGCTGCGGGTGCGCCGGTCGCCCCGCGCCGCGCTGCTGGTCTTCGGCGACGAGCTGTTGACGTCGGGGCCGCCGGCCGCCGGCCGGGTGCGAGACGCCCTCGGGCCGGCCGTGCCGGCGTGGCTGCGCCGGTACGGCTGCCAGGTGCGCCCGGCCGACGTCGTCGGCCCGGTGGCCGACACGCTGCCGGCGCACGTGGCGGCCCTGCGCGCGGCGCTGGCCACCGCCGACCTGGTCTGCACCACCGGCGGCACGATGCACGGCCCGGTCGACCACCTGCACCCCACCCTGGAGGCGCTCGGCGCGGACTACGTGGTCAACACGGTCGCGGTCCGCCCCGGGTTCCCCATGCTCCTGGCCCGGCTGGTCGACCCGGACGGCCGGGTCCGCTTCGTCGCCGGCCTGCCCGGCAACCCGCAGTCCGCTATCGTCGCGCTCGTCTCGCTGGTCGCGCCGCTGCTGGCGGGCCTGCAGGGCCGGCCGATGCCGGTGCTGCCGCACGCCACGCTGGCCGAGGCCGTGCCGGGGCGGGGCGACTACACCCACCTGGCCCTGGTCCGGCTGGACCGCGTCGCCGGCACCGCCCACCCGGTCCGGCACGTCGGGTCGGCCATGCTGCGCGGGCTGGCCGGCGCGGACGGCTTCGCGGTCATCCGCCCCGGCAGCACCGGCGAGCCGGGCGCGCGGGTGCCGGTCGTGCCGCTGCCGCTGCTGCCTGGGGAGCGGTCGTGTCCGTGAGAAGGGGGCACCCGGTGACGATCGAGGAGCCGACCGTCTTCGGCACGGTCACCACCGAGCCGCTGGACCTGGCGGCGCACGAGGCGGCGGTCGCCGACCGGCGGGCCGGGGCGGTGGTGTCGTTCCAGGGCGTGGTCCGCGACCACGACCACGGCCGCGCGGTGCTCAGCCTGGAGTACGAGGGGCACCCGAGCGCCGCCGCCGTGCTCCGGGAGGTCGCCGCCGAGGTCGCCGCCGACCCCGACGTCTACGCGGTCGCCGTGTCGCACCGCGTCGGCCCGCTCGTCATCGGCGACGCGGCCCTGGTGGCGGCGGTGAGCACCGCGCACCGGGCGGCCGCGTTCGCCGCCTGCGCCCGGCTGGTCGACGAGGTGAAGGCGCGGCTGCCGATCTGGAAGCGGCAGGTGTTCGCCGACGGCACCGAGGAGTGGGTCAACTGCCCCTGACGGCGCTCGCGGCGCGGCCGAACCGGTCGGCGTAGAAGGCCGGCTCGGCGCCCGGCCGCCACGGCAGCGCGGCGACCAGCACGATCAGCGCCACGGCCAGCGAGTTCTCCATCAGCGCGCCGAACAGGCCGTCCTGGTAGTGCGACACCTCGGGGAGCTGGTGCTCGTACGGCCAGATGGGCGAGATCAGGAACAGCAGGTAGAGCCCCACCGCCGCCACGCCGTGCCGCAGGCCGGTCAGCGTCGGATACCAGATCGGCGGGCGCAGCCCGTTGACCCCGGGCAGCCCGCCGTAGGACGACGCCTGGCCGGGCCGCTGCGCCACGCCCCGGCTCGCCTCGCGGCGGCGCAGCGCGGCGTCGGCCAGGACGATGACCGCCGGGATGACCCAGACCAGGTGGTGCGACCAGGAGATCGGGCTGACCACGTTCGCGGTGAGCCCGACCAGGGTGAACGCGGTCAGCTCGTCGCCGTCGGCGCGCGCGCTGACGGCCCGGGACAGCCCGAGCGCGAGCACCAGCACCGAGAACGACAGCCAGAGCAGCCCCGGGGTCTCGATCGAGTCGTAGAGCCGGGCCAGCAGGCCGGCGAGCGACTGGTTTGGGGTCATGTCGGCCGCGCCGACCCGCTCGGTCTGCCAGAGCACGCCGCCGAAGTAGGCCCGCGACTCGGCGCCGACCAGCGCGAAGCCGGCGAGGGTCACCCCGATCGTGGTGCCGACCGCCGTGGCCGCCGCCCGCCACTGCCGGGTGATCACGAGGTACGCGACGAAGAGCGCCGGGGTCAGCTTGACGGCGGTGGCCAGGCCGATGCCGACCCCGGCCCACGCCCCGCTGAACACGAACCGCCGCAGCGGCCCGACCGCGTCGTCGAACCGGGTGCCCCGCCGGGCCCGCCAGCGCAGCCCGATCAGGTCGGCCATGATCAGGGCGAACAGCAGCAGGTTGACCTGCCCGTAGCCGAGGGTCTCGCGCCCCGGCTCGATGGCGATCGCCATCGGCGTCGCGATGCCCACCGTGTACCACAACGGCCAGCCCAGCCGGTCGACGATCGGCCGCAGCAGACCGGCCAGGACGAGGGCCAGCGCGCCGATGCTGGCCAGCGCGTTCAGCCAACCGGCGACCTCCACGGGCACCAGCGCCATGGGCAGCATCACCAGCGCCCCGAACGGCGGGTAGGTGAAGCCGAGCGTGGTGGAGGGGGCGATGAACTCGTACAGCTCGTTGCCGTTCGCCCACCACACCACCGCGCCGTGGTAGATCTTCATGTCGAAGAAGTTGTACGGCCGCCCGAAGGCGCCGATCGCGAGCCACGCCGCGTACGCGACGGTGGCGATCACACCGGCGCGCACCGCCGTCCTGCGGTCCACCCCACGGGTCGCGCGACGGACCGGAGCGAGGCGGTCCATCCGTCGTCCGACGGTCGCCGGCACGTCGTGGCCACCCCCATACCAAGGTCGTCCTGCCCGTCCAGGTCCAGCACGGAGCCTAGAACGGCGCCTCACGTTGATGCCTCCCGCGTTATGCGACCGTGTCCGATCCCACACTGGTTTTTTACATTTCCACCGCGTTAACGCCTACCGGGCGGTTCAGGTAATTCGTGGCGTTGGTGGGGGCGGGCCAACGCCGGGAGGGGTCGCGCCGCAGGTCAGCCCGGCAGTCGACGGGCGGTGGCGGCCGATCGTACGGCGATCCGGGCCTCGCGGCGGGCCGTCCGGACGGCCCGGGCCACCGACCGTCGCGAGTGGCCGATCCGGTGACCGGCGCGCCACCGCAGGCCCGGCCTGCCCTCGGTGTCGGCGGCGGCCAGCAGCAGCCCGCCGAAGAGCCCGAGGTTCTTCAGGAAGTGGACCTGGTTCTGCATGCGCTCGGCCGGGTCGGCGCTGTTCCAGAAGGGATGGCCGGCGGCGGTCGTCGGGATCAGCGTGCCGGCGAGCAGCAGCGCGGCCGGGCGGGTGAACTTCCCGGTGGCCAGCATCAGCCCGCCGACGAGCTGGGTGGCCGCGTTGGCGCGGATCAACGTCTCGGTGTCGGTGGGGATGCGCGGGGAGACCTGCTGGAGCAGCGGGGTCACCCGGTCGGTGACCGGCTTCGCCGCCGGCACCAGCCGCCCCGGATGCTGAAGGTTGCGGGCGCCGCTGACCACGAAGATGCCGCTCAACATGACGCGGGCGAGGGAACGCACGGGTGTCATGGGTCAGTCATACCCCGTCGCGGGCACCGCTACCCCTGCAACGGCCCGATCCGATCGGTGAACGTGGACGTCGCCGCCGGGCCAGTGGCCTGCGGGTCGGCGCGGCGATCGGGACCCGTCGGGCAAGGGAACACCACGCCGATGCGGGCCCGTCCGCCACGGGAGCGCCACGCCGATCGGGGCGACCGTCGGTGGTGGACCCGGCCCGGCGGGTAACCTCGCCCGGGTGACGACTCTGCGGCTGCGGCCCGAGGGCCCGGCGGACACCGGCCCCGTCCGGCGGGTGCTGACCGCCGCGTTCGCCCGCCCGGACGTGTCGACCCCGCCCGAGGTGGGGCTGGTCGAGGACCTGCGCGGCACCGACGCCTGGATCCCCGAGCTGGCCATGGTCGCCGAGTACGGCGGCGAGGTGGTCGGCTACGCCCTGCTCACCCGGGTCCACGTCCGCGACGACGGCGGGAGCGCCCCGGCGCTGGCCCTCGGCCCGGTGGCGGTCGCCCCCCACCGGCAGCGGGTCGGGCACGGCACGGCCGTCGTGCAGGCCGCCCTGGACGCCGCCACCGAGCTCGGCGAGCGACTCGTGGTGGTGCTCGGCGACCCGGGCTACTACCGGCGGTTCGGCTTCACCCGCGCCGACCGGATGGGGCTGACCAGCCCGTGGTCCGGCCTGGGCGAGCCGTGGCAGGCGCTGGTCCTGCCCGCCAGCACCAGCGGGGACGGGCCCGTGCCCCGGGGCGAGGTGCTGTTCCCGCCGCCCTGGTCGAAGGTCTGACCACCCGGCGCGTGCTCAGGCCGGCTGGGTGCGCAGGTAACGGCCGAAGTGCGGGACGGTGAACGCGACCGTGCCGCGTTCACCGGAGTAGATCAGCCCCTTCTTGATCAGCGCGTCCCGCGCCGGGGAGAGGCTCGCCGGCTTGCGCCCGAGCGCCCGGGCGATCTCGGCGGTCGGCACGGCCGCGTCCATGTCGTCCCGGCCGCCCGCGTCCCCCTCCACCAGGGACAGGGTGGCCATGGCGCGCATGTACTCGCGCTCGGCCGGCGTGGCCCGCTCGAACCGGGAGCCGAAGAAGCCCACCGCCAGCTCGGCCTCCGCCTCGGGGGCGGCCACCCGCACGTCCGCGTCGGTGATCGGGGAACGCGGCGCGTGGTCCCAGGTGGCCTTGCCGTACGCCTGGACGAAGTACGGGTAGCCGCCCGACTTCTCGTAGAGCAGGTCGAGGGCCTTCGGCTCGTACTCGACCTCCTCGCGCTCGGCCGGCGCGCAGAGCGCCTGGTCGGCGGCGATCCGGTCGAGCCGGTCGATGCGCTGGTAGCGGAACAGCCGCTCCGAGTACGACTTGGCGGCGCTGAGCACGGCCGGCAGGTGCGGCAGGCCCGCGCCCACCACGATCAGCGGCGCGCCGAGCTGCGACAGCTCGTGGCAGGCGGCGCAGAGCGCCGAGACGTCCTCGGGGCCGAGATCCTGCATCTCGTCGATGAAGACGGCGATGCCCGTGCCGACGTCGGCGGCCACCGCCGCGGCGTCGCTGAGCAGCTCCACCAGGTCGATCTCGATGTCGCCCGAGTCGGCCCGGCCGGTCGCGGCCGGCACGTCGATGCCCGGCTGCCACCGGTCGCGCAGCTTCGGGGCCGCACCCGCCCGGCCGGTCGGCGCGGACCGCTGGGCGAACGCCTTGAGCACTCCGAGGAACGCGTCGATCCGGTCCGGGGCGCGGTGCCGGGGGGCCAGCTCCCGCACCGCCATGTGCAGCGCGGCGGCGACTGGGCGGCGCAGCGACTGGTCGGGTCGCGCCTCGATCTTGCCGGTGCCCCAGAGGCGGGTGATCGCCTGCGAGCGCAGGGTGTTGAGCAGAACGGTCTTCCCCACGCCGCGCAGGCCGGTGAGCATCAGGCTGCGTTCGGGGCGGCCCCGCGCGATGCGCTCCAGCACGACGTCGAAGACGTCCAGCTCCCGCCCCCGCCCCGCGAGCTCGGGCGGGCGCTGGCCGGCGCCCGGGGCGTACGGGTTGCGGACCGGATCCACGAATTGCACAGTATCGGGCCGTCTAGCTGCGGGGCTAGACATCCGTAGAGGACCCTACCGGCGTGTCGTCGGCCGTCGAGGCAAAACTAGGGCTGTCTAGCGTGGACGCTAGACAGCCCTAGTTTCGGGTAGCGGGCCCGCTCTCAACGGGTGCGCTTCTTCAGGCAGAGCACGTAGTCGAGGGCGTTGACCGGGTTGTCGCTGACGAAGTTGGCGGTCGCGTCCGGCGACGCCGTCTTGCACCGGTCGCCGTCCGTGGTGCCGGGGATGCGCAGCAGGACCTCGTACGTGTCCGGTCCGCACGGGACCTTCCGCAGGTCGGCGTTGGCGTCCGTGCCGTCGTTGACCACGCAGTCGCCCCTCGCGAAGTCCCGGTCGTCGTCCTCGGTCGGGCTCGGCTCGGCCGTGGTCGGTGCGGCCGTCGGAACGTCGCTCGGCTCGCCCGTCGGCACCGTCGGCGCGGTCACCGTCGGCGCGGCGGAGCCGCCGTCGTCGTCGGCCGCCTGCCAAATCCCCCACCCGGCCAGGGCGAGGCAGGGGCAGAGCAGCAGCACGACCACCAGGGCGATGATCAGGGCGATCCGGCCGCCCCGGCGCGGCGCGGGCGGGGCGACGGGCGGTGGCCCGTACCCCGGAGGCGGCGGCGGGCCCCACGGCCCGGCCGGCCCCGGCTGGTTGACCGGCGGGAAGGGGCCAGGGGGCGGGTACCCACCCGGCTGGCCGCCGGGCGGGAACGGGCCGGGCGGCGGATACCCCGACTGTTCCGGCGGGTAGCCCGGCTGGCCCGGCGGGTACCCCGGCTGGTCACCGGCGGGTGCCGGGCCCCACTGCGGCAGGGTCGGGTCGACCGGAGGGCCGGCGGGCGGCCTGGCGTACGGGTCGTCGGGTGCGCCGGAGCCGGGCGGTCCGAACGATGACATCTCTCCCCCAGGGGTGTGGCGGACGGAGGGCGCGGCACCGGATGAGCGGCGTCAGCGCGGCTTCGGCGCGGATCAGCGGAGCTTCAGGCAGAGCACGAAGTCCAGGGTGTCCAGCTGGCTGTCGAAGAAGTACCAGTTGGTGTAGCCGGTGACCTTGGCGCACTTCGCCTCGGCGTCCTTCTCCCCGCTGGTCTGCCCGTCGAACCGGCGCAGCACCTCGTACGTCTTCGGGCCGCACGGGCTGATCAGCAGCTTGGGCTTGCCGCCCGCCGGCCCCTCGTTGCGGACGCACTGACCCACCTTCACGAACCGGGGATCCGCCGACGACTCGGGCGCCGGGGCGGTGGGCGCGGTCGTCGGCGCCGCCGGGGTGTCCTCCACCGTCGGAGCGGCGCTGGGCGCGGCGGGGCCCGCCGCGGGCGGCGGATCGTCGTCCTGCCGCAGCAGATACCACACGGCCGCGCCGCCGACGAGCGCGAGCACGACCAGGGTGGCCAGCACGGCGGTCAGCGGACCGCGTCCGCGCTTGCGGTCCGCCGGCGGCCCCGCCTCCCCGGGGTACGGCGGCACGGGCCGCCCGGGATACGAAGGCGCACCCCCGGCGGGGTAGGGCGGCGCAGGCTCCCCCGGGTACGGCGGCGCTCCGCCCGTCCTCGGGTACGGCGCGGGGGCCTGCCGGTCGTCGGCGTACCGGTCCCCGGGGTGCGCCGGGCCGACCCCCGCCGGCCGGTAGACGTCGGGGTGCCCCGGGTCGCGGGGACCCGGCCCGCCCCACGGGCCGGGCTGCGGTTCCCGGGCACCGGCCGCGAACCGGCCGGGGTCACCCGGCCACGGTGCCCGGTCGGCCGGGTGGGGTCCGGGCTGCGGGGGACCGTACCGCCCGGCGGGACCCGGCTCGGGCGGCTGCCCGGCGTACGTCGGGTAGGGACCCGGCTCGGGCCGGTAGCCCGGATACTGGCCCGGCTCGGGTGGACGGCCGGGGTGCGGGCCCGGCTCGGGCCGATGGCCGGATCGCGGACTCGGCTCAGGCGGATAGCCGGGGTGCGGGCCAGGCTCGGGCCGGTGGCCGCCCTGCGGATAGGGGGCCGGCCCGGGACGGTAGCCGCCCTGCGCCGGGTACCCCGGCTCCGGCGCGCCCGGGCGGCGGGGTGGAGCCGCCGGATCCGGATCCCCCCAGGCGTCGTCCGCCCACGGCTCGGCCGGCGTGCCGTACCCGTCGTCGGGCCGACGCCCGGGCCGCGCCCCGGCGGGACCCTCACCCGGTGGTCCGTAGTTCGACATGCACACCCTCCTACCCCGAGCGGTGAGGCCGGCCACCAACCAGGGACGCCGACGCCGTGGTCACCGTAGCGTGGCGAACCGATGACATCACCACCCCGGCGGGTTACGCCACCCCTACCGAACGTGCCGGAGCCGACCGGCGCAGCCGCCGCGCCGGCGGCCCGACCGGCGCTGATCTGGGCGGCGCTGGCCGTCGTCAACGTCCTCTGGGGCTCCACCTACCTGGCCATCCGGGTCGCGGTGGAGTCGCTGCCGGCCCTCACGTCGGCCGGCCTCCGGTTCGGCGCGGCCGCCGCCGTGCTCGCCCTCTTCCTCCGGGTACGCCGCGGCGCCGGCGCCCTGCGCGTCGACCGGCGGCAGCTCGGCTCCGCCGCACTCGTCGGCGTGCTCCTGCTGGCCGGCGGCAACGGCCTCGTGGTGCTCGCCGAGTCGGGGCCGCCCGGGACGGCGGTGCCCTCCGGCATCGCGGCGCTGCTCGTCGCCACGGTTCCGCTGCTGGTCGTCCTGCTCCGTACGCTCGGCGGCGACCGGCCCCGGGTGTGGACCTTCGCCGGGGTGACGCTGGGCTTCCTCGGCCTGGTCCTGCTCGTGCTGCCGACCGGCGGGTCGGGCGCGGCACCGCTGGCCGGCGCGCTGACCGTGGTCGCGGCGGCCACCTGCTGGTCGGTCGGGTCCTACCTGGCCGGGCGGCTGCGGATGCCCACGGATCCGTTCGTCGCCACCGTCTACGAGATGGTCGCCGGCGCGCTGGCGCTGACCGTGCTCGCCGCCGCCCGGGGCGAACTGCGGGACCTCGACCTCGGGCAGGTCACCGGACGGTCCTGGCTGGCCCTCGCGTACCTGATGGTCGCCGGCTCGCTGGTCGCCTTCACCGCGTACGTCTGGCTGCTGCACCACGCGCCGATCTCGCTGGTGTCCACCTACGCGTACGTGAACCCGGTCGTCGCGGTCGCGCTCGGCGCGCTGCTGGTCGCGGAGCCGATCACCGCCCAGGTGCTGCTCGGCGGCGCGGTGATCGTCGCCGGGGTCGCGCTGGTGGTCAGCACGGAACGCCCCGGACGGCGCACCGGGACGGCGACCCGACCCGCCCGGCGGTAGCGTCCGGCCGGTGCCCACCACCGGCGTGCTCGTTCTCGCCCTGACCAGCCGGCCGACCGTCGGAGTCCTCGTTCTCGCCCTGACCGGAGCGGTCACCGGGGCGTTCGTGCCGTGGCTGGCGGGGCGCTTCACCGGCGTACCCCGGCTTGTCCCGACCCGGGGGAGGGCGGTGGCCTGGGTGGCGGTGGCCGCCGTGGTGTTCGGCGGGCTCGGCGTCGCGCCTGGCGTCGGCCCGGCGCTGCCGGCGTTCCTCGCGGTGGCGGCGGTCGGTCTGGTGCTCGCGGCGGTCGACCTGGCCTGCCTGCGGTTGCCGGACCCGCTGGTCGGCCTGGCGGCGCTCGGCGCGGTGGCCGGGCTGGTCGCGGCGGCGGCGGTCGACGGCCGGCCCGGCCGGCTGCTCGCGTCGCTGGCCGGGGCGGGGCTGTCGTTCCTTGGGTACGCGCTGCTCGCCCTCCTGCCCGGCTCGCGGCTCGGCTTCGGCGACGTGAAGCTGGCCGCCGTGCTGGGGCTGCCGCTCGGCTGGCTGGGCTGGCCGGCGCTGCTGACCGGGCTGGTCCTGCCGCACGTGCTGCACGGGCTGGCCGTGCTCGGCCTGCTGGCCGCTCGCCGGGCCCGCCGGGAGACCCTGCTGCCGCTCGGGCCGGCCCTGCTCGCCGGCGCCTGGCTGGCGACCCTCACCGCCTGAGCCGCCCCGCCTTCTCTTACAGCAGGCGGAGCTGGCGGTCCTTCGGGCGGCGGGGTTCCGCCTCGCCCAGGCGCTCGAACAGCCCCGGGTCGATCACGTCGAGGAACGGCGTCGGCCGGCAGTCCCGCTCCGCCCCGTGCCGGGCGCGCCGGGCCGCGTGGCTGACGTAGAGCCGGTCCTGGGCGCGGGTGAGGCCGACGAAGAACAGCCGCCGCTCCTCGGCGATCGCGTCCTCGTCGGGCGTCGAGCCGGGCCAGCGCAGCGGGAGCAGCCCGTCCTCGCAGCCGACGAGGAACACGACGGGGAACTCCAGCCCCTTCGCGGCGTGCAGGGTGAGCAGGGTGACCGCCTCGGCGCGCGGGTCGAGGGCGTCGACCTCCGCGCCGGTGGCGAGCTGGGACAGGAACAGCTCCAGGTCGTCGCCGCAGCGGCGGGCCAGCGGGGTGAGCAGGTCGACGGCGGCGCGGACCTCCTCGGGGCGTACCACGCCGGAGCCGTCGAGGGTGGGCGTGGCGAACCGGTCGGCGACGACCTGCGCGGCGAGCCGCACCCGGGCGGGCAGGCCGCCGGAGCCGTCGGCGTGCCGCAGCTCCCGGGCGATCGCGGCCACCCCGGGCCGGTCGCGCAGCCGGTCGTGCGAGCGCTTCTGCACGGGCACGTTGGCGCGGGCCAGGGCGTCCACGATGGGGGCGGCCTGCGCGTCGGTGCGGTACAGCACGGCGATGTCGGAGAAGGACAGCGAGGTGGACCGGCCGTCGATGCGCCCCGAGTCCAGCGACCGGTGGGACAGGCCACCGACGAGGTCGTCGACGGTGCGTACGACGAAGTCGGCCTCGTCGGCGACGGACGCGGCGGCGTACCGGCCGACCAGCGGGGCCTCGGGGTCGAGCCGCGCCGGGTCGAGCCGGCGGCCCCGGACCAGCGACGACGGCGCGATGGCCTGGACGGCGGCGGCGAGGATCGGCGCCGACGAGCGGTAGTTGCGGTTGAGCCGCACCAGCCGGGCGTCGGTGAAGTCCTGCGAGAAGCGCAGGAAGTAGCCGACGTCCGCGCCCCGGAACGAGTAGATCGCCTGGTCGGGGTCGCCGATCGCGCACAGGTTGCCGTCGGCGGGGCTGAGCAGCCGCAGCAGCTCGTACTGGACGGCGTCGACGTCCTGGTACTCGTCCACGAAGATCCACTGCCAGCGGTCCCGGTAGCGCTGCACCAGCTTCCGGTCCGCGCGCAGCAGCTCCACCGGCAGCGTGAGCAGGTCGTCGAGGTCGACCAGGTCCCGCTTGCGCAGCAGCGCGGTGTACGCCGCCTGGTCCTCCCCCGCCTCAGCCTTGGCCGCCGCCCGCTCGGCGTCGTCGGCGATGCGGAAGTCGGCCGGCAGCCCGGCCGTGCCCGCGTTCTCCCGCAGGATGGTCAGGCCCAGCGAGTGGAACGTGCCGACGGTGATGTCCTCGGCGACGGGCCCGAGCAGCCCGTCGAGGCGGTGCCGCAGCTCCTCGGCGGCCCGCCGGGTGAAGGTGATCGCGAGGCAGCGCTCCGGGAACACGTTCAGCTCGGCGCACAGGTAGGCGATCCGGTGCGTCAGCGTGCGGGTCTTGCCGGTGCCCGGGCCGGCGACGATCAGCAGCGGGCCGCCCGGCGCGGACGCGGCCACCCGCTGCATCGCGTCCAGCCGGTCCAGCAGCCCCGTGCCGACCTCCTCCATCCCGGCGAGCATCGGCTCGAACGGCTCGTGCGGGGAGGGCTGCGGCGGGATCGGCGGCGGCGGGGCCGGCGGGGTGGGCTTCCGCTTCGGCTCGGCCTTCGCGGCGGCCGGGCGCTTCGCCTTCGCCGCCGGCTCCGCGGCCGGTCGCTGCGCCGGCACGGGTACGTCGAACAGCGTCTCCGCCTGCGCCCCCGTCCCCTTCCCGCCCAGCTCCGCCGGGTCGAAGAGGGTGATCACCCCGTACTCGCCGTCGTAGCCGGGCACCCGGCGCACGTCGCCCCGGCGCAGGCGGCCGATGCCCTCGGCGAGCAGTTCCCCGCCGACCCGGCCGATCTCGTCGAGCGGGGCGCGGGTCAGGATCTCCAGCTCCGGGCCGAGCGCGGCCACGAGGTCGTTGAGCTTCCCCTCGACCTTCTTGGACTTCGGGCCCACGTGGTTCAGCTCGCCGAGGATCTCCGCCAGCGGCACCAGGTGGGTGACGTCCCGGGCGTGGGCCGGCCGGTGCCCCTCGGGCCGGTCGGCCAGCTCCTCGACGCGGCTGAGCACCCCGACGGTGAGCGGCTTGCCGCACTCGGGGCAGCGACCGCCGGCCGCCCGGGTCCGCTCCGGCGACCAGTTGACGCCGCAGAGCCGGTGCCCGTCGGCGTGGTACTTGCCCTCTTCGGGGAAGAACTCGATGGTGCCGGCGAGCCCGTCGCCGGTGCGCAGCGCCTCGCGGATCGCGAAGTAGTCGCGGCCCGTGGCGAAGACCGTCGCCTCGCGGGCCAGGGCGGGCGGCGAGTGGGCGTCCGAGTTGGACACGAGCTGGTAGCGGTCGAGGCTGCCGACCCGCCAGTTCATCTCCGGGTCCGACGACAGTCCGGTCTCCACCGCGAAGATGTGCCCGGCCAGGTCGGCGTAGCAGTCGGCGATCGCGTCGAAGCCGGACTTCGAGCCCAGCGCCGAGAACCACGGCGTCCAGATGTGCGCCGGCACGAGGTAGCCGTCCGGGCTGGCCTCCAGGGTGATCTCCAGCAGGTCCCGGGAGTCGAGGCCGAGGATGGGCCGCCCGTCGGAGGCGATGTTGCCGATCCGGCCGAGGGTGGTGTTGAACCGCTCCACCGCGTCGAGGTCGGGCAGGTAGACCAGGTGGTGCACCTTGCGGGTGCGGTCGTCCCGCTTGTAGATCGTGGAGATCTCCACGCTGAGCATGAACCGGACCGGGTCCGCCTCCGCCTCGCTGGCCAGCCGGGGCGGCAGCCGGCGGGCGACGTCCCGCTCCGTCTCGGGGGAGAGGCGGTATAGGCCCGGCTCGGCCGGGTGCAGCGTCTGGCGCAGGTGGTCGTACCAGGCAGGGTGGGTGAAGTCGCCGGTGCCGAGCACCCCGATGCCCTTGCGCCGGGCCCACCAGGCGAGGTTCGGCGTGGTCAGGTCGCGGCTGCACGCGCGCGAGTACTTCGAGTGGATGTGCAGGTCCGCGACGAACGGCGAGGGGCCGGCCGGGGGTACGGCGCTGAACGGGAGCACGCCGCATCCTGTCACGCCCGCCCCGACGCCCGCCCGCCGCCACGCGTACGCGTGACCTGAGCAATCCTTGTCTGGACACCGGGGCGAGGGCGCGCTACGCCGATCAGGGGGTGCGCAGCTCCACAAGGGTGATCTGCGGGTTCGCCCCCACCCGCACCGGCGGCCCCCAGAAGCCGGCGCCGTTGGTGACGTACACCTTCGTGCCGTCGACCTCGCCGAGGCCGGACACGACCGGCTGCTGGAGCCGGACGGCCAGGTTGAACGGCACCATCTGGCCGCCGTGGGTGTGCCCGGACAGTTGCAGGTCCACGCCGAACTTCGCGGCCTCGACGGCCGCCACCGGCTGGTGGGCCAGCAGCACCACCGGGCGGCTCGGGTCCCGGCCGCCGAGCGCGGCGGCGAAGTCGGCGGGGGCGGCCAGCCCGGTCCCGGCGGCGGTGACGTCGTTCACCCCGGCGAGGTCGAGCACCCCGGCCGGGGTGCGGATCTCCTGGCGGACGTTCTGGAGCACCCGCAGGCCGATCCGGTCCACCTCCCGCACCCACTCCTCCACGCCGGAGTAGTACTCGTGGTTGCCGGTGACGAAGAAGCTGCCGTAGCGGGAGCGCAGGTTGCCCAGCGGGGCCGCCGCCTCGCCCAGCTCGGCGACCGACCCGTCGACCAGGTCACCCACGACCGCGACGAGGTCGGCGTCCAGCCGGTTGATCATCGCGACGATGCGCTCGGTGTGCGCCCGGCCGCGCAGCGGGCCGAGGTGGATGTCGGAGACGGTGGCGATGCGCAGGCCGTCCATGCCGCGCGGGAGCTTCGCCAGCGGGATCTGCACCCGGTCCAGTCGGGGCGGGCCGAGGGCGTTGCGTACCCCGTACCCGACGGTGCCCGCGGCCGTGAGGCCCGCGAAGATCGCCGCCCCACGGGCCAGCAGCAGCCGGCGGGACGGGTCGTGGTCGGGCTGGTCGACGGCCTCGGCGGCCGGCGGGTCGGCGGCACCGGACGCCCCGACGAGCACCGGCTCGGGCGCGGCGGCGGCCGGCTCGGCCGCGACCGCCCGGCGGCGCAGCATCCGCCGGGCGACCAGCATCGGCACCTCCAGCACGGCCAGCGCGACCAGCAGGTAGAACATCAGGGCCAGCCATACGTACCCGGGCCAGGCCAGCCAGTACAGGCCGTTCTGGGTGCCGGCCATCGTGGCGGGCACGAGCAGCGTGAGCAGCGCCGCCGCGATCACGCCGGCCCGGCGCAGCCGCCGGGACGTGGTGGTGTCCGCGACCAGGCGCTTCCACAGGTAGAGGTGGATGAGGCCGATCACGACCAGCACGAAGCCCACCAGAGCCACAACCGCCAACACCGAGCCTCCTCAGCCGCCCGCGAACGGCGGCAGCACGTCGATCGTCGCCCCTGCCGGCAGCGGTGTCCGGCGATCGTGACAGGTCACGCCGTCGACCAGGAAACTCGCCACCCTCAGCACGGCGGCGAGGCGCTCGCCGTGCCGTCGTGTCAGTTCGTCCGTGAGTTCGTCCAGGCTGCGGCCGGCGGATGCGGTCTCCTCGGCCGTGCCGGCGGCGGCCCGCGCACCGGCGAAGAAACGGATGGTGAGCTGGTCGGGCACGTCGTGGCGCACCGGTCACCCGCCGATCGCGGACATCGGCCGGGCCGGCTGGAGGAACGTCGGGTCGTCGATGCCGTGCCCGGCCCGCTTGCCCCACATCGCCGCCCGCCACCGCCGGGCCAGCTCGTCGTCGTCCGCCCCGGCCCGCAGCGCGCCGCGCAGGTCGGACTCCTCCGTGGCGAAGAGGCACGCCCGGACCTGCCCGTCGGCGGTGAGCCGGGTGCGGTCGCAGTCGCCGCAGAACGGGCGGGTGACGCTGCCGATCACCCCGACCCGGGCGGGACCGCCGTCGACCAGCCAGGTCTCGGCGGGGGCCGCGCCCCGCTCGGCCGGGTCGGGGGTCAGATCGAAGCCGGTGCGGCGGGTAGCTCCGGTGCCTGCGTCGCCTCGGGTGCGCGCGTCGCCTCCGGTGCGGAGGGTGGCGAGGATCTCGTCGGCGGTGACCATGGCGGCCCGGTCCCAGCCGTGCTGGGCGTCCAGCGGCATCTGCTCGATGAACCGCAGCTCGTAGCCGTGGGCCAGGGCGAAGCGGAGCAGCGCGGGGGCCTCGTCGTCGTTGACGCCCCGCATCAGCACGCTGTTGATCTTGACTGGGGTGAGCCCGGCGGCGGCGGCCCCGGCCAGCCCGGCGAGGACGTCCGCGAGCCGGTCGCGCCGGGTCAGCCGGGCGAACCGAGCGGCGTCGAGGGTGTCCAGCGACACGTTCACCCGGTCCAGGCCGGCGGCCCGCAGCGCCGGGGCCAGCCGGTCGAGACCGAGCCCGTTCGTGGTCAGCGAGATCCGGGGCCGGGGCTCCAGCGCGGCCACCGCCGCGACGATGCCGACCACCCCGGGACGGATCAGCGGCTCCCCGCCGGTGAACCGCACCTCGGTCACCCCGAGCCGCTTTACCGCCACCCGCACCAGCCGGACGATCTCGTCGTCGCTCAGCAGCTGCGGCCCCGCCAGCCAGGGCAACCCCTCGGCGGGCATGCAGTAGGTGCAGCGCAGATTGCACTTGTCGGTCAGCGAGACGCGCAGGTCCCGGGCGACGCGGCCGTACCGGTCGACGAGGACGCCGTCGGTCCCTCGCGCGGCGGTCACCGTTCGACGGTAGCGCGCCCCGCTCCGCGCAGGGTGTCCCGGGCGGCCGCACTGACCGCATCGCGGTACGCCGCGCCGAACAGGGCGGTGTGCACCAGCAGCAGGTGCAACTGGTGCAGCGGCACCCGCTCGCGCCACCCGTCGGCCAGCGGCCACGCCTCCCGGTAGGCCGCCATGATCCGCTCGTGGTGCGGCGGGCCGCCGAAGAGCGCCAACTGGGCGAGGTCGGTCTCCCGGTGTCCGCCGTGCGCGGCCGGGTCGACCAGCCACGCCCGCTCGTCGGCCCCCCAGAGCACGTTGCCCGGCCACAGGTCGCCGTGCACCCGGGCCGGCGGTTCGTCGCCGCCGAACTCGCCGACCCGCTCGACGACCTGCTCGACCAGGGCGGTCTCGGCGGCGGTGAGCGCGCCGGAATCGACCGACATCCGCAGGTACGGCAGCAGCCGCCGACGGGCGAACCACGCCGGCCAGGGGCCGTCGTCAGGCGTGTTGTCCTGGGGGAGCGCGCCGACGAAGCCGGCCCACTCCGCGCCGAACGCGGGGGCCCCGGCGCGGTGCAGCGCGGCCAACTCCCGGCCGAACCGCTCGGCCGCCTCCGGCGTCGGCTCGCCGGGCTCCACCCAGTCGAGCACCAGCAGCTCCGGCAGCGCCACCACCACGTCCGGTACGGCCACCGCGCCGGCCTCCCGCAGCCAGCGCAGCCCCGCCGCCTCGGCCGCGAAGAAGCCCTCCGGCACCGGCCGCCCCGCCCGCTCCGCGGGCCACGTCTTCGCGAAGACCGAGTGCCCGTCGTCCAGGGTCAACCGGGAGGCCGCGCAGACGTCCCCGCCGGCCACCGGGGTCTCCCGGATCCGCTGGTGGGTGAGGAACGTCGGGAGGTGCTCCGGATGCGCCCGCAGGTACGCCAGGTCCATGTGCGCAAGGTAGCCGCTGCGCCGCCCCGCCGTGCGGGCCGCCTCTCCTCCGCGCCGTCGATACACCACCGGCGCACCGCGCTGAGCTGCTCGAATACTGTGAGTAGTGTGGACAACTCGGCGTGTCGTCCACAGGCCCCCCGGAGGGCCCCCCGCCCGGCCCACGCTGCCTGCATGACCCGCACCGATCCCGCCCGGCTCACCGTCCGCTCCCCCGCCGACCTCATCGCCGCCGTGCCCTACCTGCTCGGCTTCCACCCCGCCGACAGCGTGGTGGTGGTCGCCCTGCAGGGTCGGCGGATCGTCTTCGCCGCCCGCGCAGACCTGCCCGGCCCCGGCGACGACCCGCTGGACCCGGCCGTCCACCTGGCCGGCGTGATCGCCCGGCAGGGCGCCGAGTCCGCCACCGTGCTCGGCTACGGCGACGCCTCGGGGGTCACCCCCGCCGTCGACGCCGTACGCGATTCGCTGACCGCGGCGGGGCTGGCCGTGCTCGACGTGCTGCGGGTCACCGGCGGTCGATACTGGTCGTACCTGTGCGACGATCCGGCCTGCTGCCCGCCCGACGGCACCCCGTACGACACCGGCACCAGCGAGGTCAGCGCGGCGGCCGTCTTCGCCGGCCAGGTGGCGCTGCCCGACCGGGCGGCCCTGACCGCGCAGGTGGCCCCCTTCGGCGGCCCGGCGCGGGTGGCGATGCGCCACGCGGTCGACCGCGCCGAACGCAAACTGGACGCCCTGATCACCGCAGCCGGCGAGGCCGACCTGCTCGGCGGCCGGGCACTGCGCCGGGCCGGCATCGACGCCGTCCGTGGTGCCCTGCGGGGGAGCCGCCGGGGCGAGCGGCTCACCGACGACGAGGTGGCCTGGCTGACCTTGCTGCTGACCCACCTGCCCGTCCGGGACCACGCCTGGGAACGCACCGACGGGCGGGACCGGGACATCGCCCTCTGGACGGACGTCCTGCGCCGCGCCGAGCGGGACCTGATCGCTGCCCCGGGCTCCCTGCTCGCCTTCGCCTGCTGGCGGGCGGGGCAGGGGGCGCTGGCGGCGGTGGCGTTGGAACGGGTGCTGGAGGCACATCCGAACTACTCGCTCGGCCTGCTCCTCGACGACCTGCTGCGTCGCGGGGTGCCGCCGTCGCAGCTCGACGGCTGGCCGGCGAACCGTCCCCCGGGGGTGCTCCGTCGCCGTCGACGTCGCCGTGATCCCTGATTCGTCAGGCGGACGCTGGTCGGCTCGCTCGTCTGGTTGTCTGGTCGGCTCTGTTGGTTCTTGCTGGCCTGCTCCGTGTGCTTGTCGCGGGTGTGGGTGGGGGTTCGCCGGGGCCCGCCCGCTCCGGGCGGTCAGGCTTGATCCCTCCGCGGGCGGGCCCCACCCGGCCCCGGCTCGCTTCCCCAAGCGGTAGATCTTGGTGAGAAACGGCCCCTCTGGGGGCTGAAATGCACCAAGATCTATGCGTGGCTCGGATTCATCGTCTGTCTGGGAGGGGGTCGGTGGCTGTTGCTGCGCGATTGTCTGTCGCGGAGTGGTGTCGTGTTTTCACGCTTTGCGGCACACCCGCATCGATTCGGTTCCGCCGTATGCTGTGCGCGGCCCGAAGCGGCCGAGAATGGTGTGAGGCAGGAGTCGATCTTGCGCAGGCAAGTGAAGGAAGACCGCACACTTGATCTTTAGCGCTCCAGGCCAAGAAGCCTGCTCCCCGCACACGCGGGGGTAATCCGAGATCCGGGCCCCTCGCTGCATCAGCAGGCACCTGCTCCCCGTGTGCGCGGGGGTGATCCGTACCGCTGGGGGTGTCCCCGTGGTTCGTGCGCTGCTCCCCGCGTTCGCATGGGTGGTCCGGGTGCGGCAGGGGGTTGGTGTGGATGCTCTTTGCCCCTGCTTTGCGCCCCGGCTCTTGTCGGTATGCCACGCATGGTGTTGGTGCAGGTCGGTGTGGATGGCCTGTTGGCTTGTGTCAGGTGTAGAGGGTCGTCGATCGATAGGGTTCGAGGATGACTCCGGACGAGTTGGTAGGGGCCGCGCTGGAGGCCGCCGAGGAGGGGCTGGCCGTCGGCGAGCAGCCCATCGGGGCGGTGGTGCTGCTGGGTGACGAGATCATCGGTCGGGCGTACACGCAGGAGCGGACGAGCGGGCGACGACTCGTGCACGCCGATCTGCTCGCCATGATGCAGGCCGACGAGGCGTTGGGCTGGCGTCGCCGGCCGTACCCGGTGCGACTCGCGGTGAGCCTGGAGCCCTGCGTGATGTGCCTGGGCGCGGCCATGGCGATGAGGGTGGACGAGTGTTACTTCGCGTTGGAGTCGCCGAGTGACGGCGGGGCCGCGCTTGCGGCTGCCTGGCGGCCGAGCCCCGACCTGCCCTGGTTCGCCCCACCGAAGTTGTTCGGCGGCATCCGCCGCGAGGAGAGTCGCAGTCTCTTCCGCCGCTACTGCGAAACCGCCCCGGAATCCGGCGCGCGCCGTTGGGCCCAGTCCCTCCTGACCGTGTCGTCGCCCTCGACGGGTCCATGATCGTCTGCTGAAAGGTGAGACGACACGCCGGCGGGAGTGTCTGAAAACGACAGACGATCATGAAAGTGCGGGTCGGGTGAGCCGTGGAGGCGGCCGGCAGGACGGGCGGCAGGAGCCTCCTGCCGCCCGTCCTGCCTGGTTCGGGCGTACCGTCGTGGGTTGACTCTCAGTCATGAAACGAACCTGGAAGGTGACCTCTCGCCTCCTCGCCGCAGGGGTCCTCGCCGGTGCCACGGCGCTGGCCGGTCCGGCGGCGGCCCCCGCCCCCGCGCAGGCCGCCCCTGCCCCGGGGGCGGGCGGCACGACGATCCTCGACCTGATCCCGGGCGGCACCCGGGACCGGATGGTCGCGCAGGTGCCGCTGGTCGACGCGGCCACCGGGCTGCGGGCCGCCGTCGAGCGCGCCCCCTCGCGCGGGTACGCCGGGATCGGGCTGGTCGGCGACCACGTCACGCTCTGGTGGAAGGGCAGCCTCCCGGCCGACGTCGCCTCGGCCGTCGCTGTCGCCCGCCGGATCGCGCCGGTCGAGGTCGCCAAGGCGGCGTACGCCAAGACCGAACTGGCCGCCGCAGCCGCGCGGATCGCGCCCGTGGTGGACGGCGACGCGCGCGACTCGGCGCACGACGTGCGGTTGCGTACCGACGGTTCGGGCATCGAGATCGCCGTCGACGACGCCGACGCGGCGCTGCCAAAGCTGCCGGCGACCGGGGTACGCACCACGATCGTCGAGCGGGACCGGCTGGTTCCCCGCTCGCGTGAGGACGACTCCGCGCCCTGGAACGGCGGGGCCCGGATCTGGAACGACTCCGGTGCCGGCTGCACCGTCGGCTTCGGCGTGCGCGAGGTGGCGGCCGGCACCAACCACCTGCTCAGCGCCGGGCACTGCGGCTCGGTGGGGTCGCAGTGGAGCGACGGCCAGGGCGAGCCGATCGGCGTGCAGACCCACAAGAACACCGACCACGACACGATGCTCATCGGCACCCCGTCGGCCGGCGGCTGGCTCTACGTCGGCGGCTCGAACGACGAGGTGAAGGCCCGGGTGGTCGGCTGGACCGAGGTGTTCCCCGGCCAGATCCTGTGCCAGTCCGGGGCGACCTCGGCCTGGGAGATCGGCGTCCCGGTCTGCAACCTGGAGGTGCAGTTCCACTACGACGACCGGGAGGACCTGGTCGAGGCCACCCAGCTCGACGGCGACGAGTCGGCCCGCAGCGGTGACAGCGGTGGCCCGGTGTACGCGGTCAACGCCAACGGCACCGTCCTGGCCGCCGGCACCACGACCCGCTCGGCGGGGCCCGGGTTCGGGTTCCAGGACTTCGCCACCGCCCGGGACGACTTCGGCGACATCGTGCCGGTCACCGGGACGGCCGCCACCTGCCGGGTGTCCTTCGCCGTCGTCAACTCCTGGGGCACCGGCTACGAGGCGGCCGTCACCGTCTACAACGACGGCCCGCAGGTCACCGGCTGGAACGTGGGTTGGACGTTCGGCGGGAGCCAGGTCGTGCAGGGGCACTGGAACGGCGTCTTCCAGCAGACCGGCGCGACCGTCACGGTCAGCAACGAGAACCACAACGCGACGATCGCGTCCGGTGGCTCGGTGAGCTTCGGCTTCACGGCCGACGGGGCCCCCACCAACCCGGCCCCGTTCACCCTGAACGGCGCCACCTGCTCCTGACCTCAGCTTCCCACCACGGGTGGGTCCCATCGGGCGGGCACCCGGTGGGACCCACCGCTCTGCCATCCACGCCGAGCATGCCGCGCTGAGCCCACCGCGCCCTTACTCCTCCAGCGCGAGGCGTTCGCGGGCGTAGATGCGGGTCAGGCCGTGGAAGGCGTACCGGTCGCCCCGGGGCAGCAGCAGGCCGGCGTCGACCAGTTCCTCGGCGGCGGCCGCCGCGCTCTCGACGTCGACGCGCGTGACGGCGGCGAGTAGGCCGGCGTCGAACTCCGCCCCCGGCACGAGGGACGCCCTTCGGAAGACCCCGGCGATCGTCGCGCCGAGCCGGCGGTACGACACGTCGAACGTCGCCCGGACGTCGAGGTCCCCGGCGGTCAGCGCGGTCAACCGGCGGCGTGGGTCGGCGAGTTGGGCGACGAGCTGGGCGACGGGCCAGCCCGGCCGGCTGGCCAGCCGGTTCCCGGCGACCCGGATCGCCAGCGGCAGCCGGCCGCAGAGTTCGACCAGTTCGGCCGTGCCCGTCGGGTCGGCGGCCAGTCGATCCTCGCCGGTGATCGAGGCGAGCAGCCGCCAGGCGGCATCCGGGGCGAGCAGCCCGACGGGGACGCGGACGGCGCCGGTGAGCCCGGTCAGTGGTCGCCGGCTGGTGACCAGGGTCAGGCAGTGCCGCCCGGCCGGCAGGAGCGGGCGTACCTGGGCCTCGTCGGCGGCGTCGTCCACCACGATCAGCAGCCGCCGGTCCCGGGTGAGGGTGCGGAACAGCCGGCCGCGCTGCTCCGACGGACCCGGGATCGCCTCCTCGGGCACCCCTAGCGAGCGCAGTAGCCCGGCCAACGCCTCGGCCGGATCGACGATGCCGGCGAACGCACCGCCGGTCCGCCCGGTGTCGACCCGCCCGGTATCAACCCACGCGCCCACGGCCCGTCCGCCGTCGGCCCGCCCGGTGTCGGTGAGCGCGGTGCCGTGCAGGTCGAGGAAGAGCTGGCCGTCGGTGAACGCGGTGCCGAGGCGGTGGCCGGCGGCGACGGCGAGGCTGCTCTTGCCGGTGCCGGGAGGGCCGTGCAGCACGACGACGGAGGCGGTCGTGGCGCTGCCGTCGGTGACTCCGGTGGTGAGCCGGGCCAGCACAGTGAGTTCGGCCTCCCGGCCGACGAGGTTCGGCACGGCGGCGGGTAGCTCCGAGGGGACCACCGGGGACGCGGCGACGATCCCTGGGTCGGGTTGCGGGCGGTGCCCGGCGCGGGCCAGCCCGACGAAGCGGTCGCGGTCCGCGCCCGCCAGGCCGAGCGCGTCGGCGAGCAGTGCGACCGTACGACGCTGAGGTGTGCGGACCCGGCCGCGTTCCATCTCCCGGATGGTGCGGACGCTGGAGCCGGACGCCTCGGCCAGCTCCTCCTGGGTGAGGCCGCGGGTGTCCCGCAGCGCCCGGAGCCACTGCCCGAAACCAGCTCGATGCTGCATGCCGACGCGCATGTCCCCCCACAACCGCTGACACGTCTGCGCTCACTGAGCGTGTGTCGATCGTGGCACGGCGCGATGGGGCGACGATATCCACAGTGGCGTGAGCATCGCCATAACAACTGGTGAGTAACCGGCCGCCACCGCCACCGCCACCAGCCGCCACCAGCCGCCATCGCCACCAGCCGCCATCGCCGGCCGCCGCCATCGCCCGGTCGCCACCGCGTGCGGGTAGGTCCGCCTGCGACGGACTCCGGCTCGATACGATGACCCGTTCCGGATCCCGGCACCGCAGGAGCCGCACATGCACCACACCGCACCGGTGCCGATCGCGGCACTGCTCGCCGGCTACCGGCCGCGCACCGCCGCCGAGAGCGCCGACGTGCGCCGGGTCCTGGACCTCGTGGCGGCCGGTGACCCCTGGTCCCGTGAGCTGCCGCTGCACGTCACCGCGTCGGCGTTGGTCGTCCACCCGCCGACCCGGCGCGTGCTGCTGCGGTGGCACGTCCGGATGCGGTCCTGGTTGCAGATCGGCGGCCACGGGGACCCCGGCGAGCGCGACCCGCTCGACGTCGTGCTGCGGGAGGGGGCGGAGGAGACCAGCCTCGACGACCTGGTGTGCTGGCCGGACGGCGCGATCAGGCAGGTGGTGGTCCTGCCCGTGCCGGCCAGCGCCACCGAGCCTGCCCACGAGCACGCCGACCTGCGGTTCGTGCTGGCCACCGGGCAACCCGAGCGGGCCCGGCCCGAGCAGCCGGCCGCCGCGCTGCGCTGGCTGAGCCTGCCCGAGGCGCGTGCCCTCACCGCCGAGCCGAACCTGCGTGAGCTGTTCACCCGCGTCGAGGAGTTGCTCGACCAGCACGGCTGACCTCAGCCTGGACGGCTCAGCCCCTGCTGACGCCGCCCTGCCCCGCCGCCGCGATGCGGTGGCCGCCCGTGTAGACGTTCATGGTCCGGCCGCGCAGGAAACCGACCAGGGTCATGCCCGCCTCCTCGGCCAGGTCACCGGCCAGGGTGCTGGGGGCGGAGACCGCCGCGAGCAGCGGCACCCCGGCCATCCACGCCTTCTGGGTCAGCTCGAAGCTCGCCCGGCCGGAGACCAGCAGCAGGTGCCCGGCCAGCGGCAGGCGGCCCTGCCGGACGGCCCACCCGACGACCTTGTCGACGGCGTTGTGCCGGCCGACGTCCTCGCGCAGCACCACCAGCTCCCCGTCGCCGGTGAACAGCCCGGCCGCGTGCAGCCCGCCGGTGCGGTCGAAGTGACGCTGGGCGGCGCGCAGCCGCTCCGGCAGCTCGGCCAGCAGCGCGGCCGGCACGGTGAGCGGGTCGTCCGCGACGGCGTACGGCGAGCGGGTCCGCACCGCGTCGATGCTGGCCTTGCCGCAGACCCCGCAGGAACTGGTGGTGTAGAAGTTGCGGGTCGGGTCGGCGGCCGGCTCGGGCACGCCCGGTGCGAGCACCACGTCGACCACGTTGTACGTGTTCGGCGTGTCCGGGCCGGCGCAGAGCTGCGCGGTGCGCACGTCCGCGTCGCCTCGGATGAGCCCCTCGGTGAGCAGGAACCCGATCGCCAGGTCCAGGTCGTCGCCGGGGGTACGCATGGTCACCGCCAACGGCCGCCGTCGGCCCGGCCCGGCCGGCCCGACCCGGATCTCCAACGGCTCCTCGACGGAGAGGCTGTCCGGCCGGCGGGTGGCGACGCGGGCCGGGTCGGCGGCGTCGAGGTCGATCCGCAGTACGTTCCGCCGGTCAGTCGCCCGTCCCATCCCGCCATCCTGCCCGACCGGTGACCCGGGCGAGGCGCGGACCCTGGCCACCGGCGATGGCGGCGAGCCTCCTCGCCCGGGATGCAACGGATGCGGGGGCGATCCCGTAGGAGGGGTGTCCGAGTGGCAAGCGGGGACGAGAAGAGGTGGGTGGCCTGTGAAGCGGCCTTCCGAACGGGATCGCGAGTTCACCGAGTTCGTGACAGCCCGGCGCGCCGCACTGGTGCGCGTGGCGACGCTGTTGGTCTCCGGTGACCTGGCCAGGGCCGAGGACGTGGTGCAGACGGCACTGACCCGGCTGTATCTGGCCTGGCCGAGGGTGCGGCCGGACACCGCGTACGCGTACGCGCGGCGGTGTGTCGTGAACGCGGCGACGGACGAGCGCCGCAGCCTGTTCCACCGGCGGGAGCGGGTGCACGCGCAGTTGCCCGATGTCGTCGCCGGCGAGGACCCGGGCGGCGACGGGACGCGGGTCCTGGCGTTGCTGGCCACCCTGCCGACGGGCATGCGGGCGGCGGTGGTCCTGCGGTACGTCGAGGGGCTCAGCGTCACCGAGGCCGCCGACGCGATGCGGTGCAGCGAGGGCAACGTCAAGAGCCAGAGCGCCCGTGGGCTGGAGCGGCTACGGGCGCTCCTCCCCACGCACACGTACGACTACGCCTGATCCGACCCCTGATCCGACTTGATCGAAGGAGTTACCGACATGTCAGACGTCATGGACGTCCTGCGGGCCCTGCCGGGTGCCGTCACGCCCGACCAGACCGACCCGGACGTCGTCGCCGGCGACGTGGCCCGGGGGCACCGGGCGTTGACCCGCCGCCGGCGGCAGCGTTTCGCGTGGTCCGGTGCCGCCGTGGTCGCCGTCGCCGTCGTCGTGGTGGGCGCGGGGCAGTTCGGCGGCGCCCCGCCCACGACCACGGCCGCGTACGGGCCCGCGCCGACGGGAACGCAGGCGGCGCGGCTGCGACTCGTCGCCTACACCGGCGCCCAGCCGGTCGGCTTCGAGGTGAGCACCGTGCCGGAGGGCTGGCAGGTGGTCTCGTCGGACCGGAGCGCGTTCGTGGTGGCGCCGCCAGGCCAGTCCACGGCCGCGCCCGTGCCCGGGCGCGCCGTCAGCCTCCAGGGCCGCATCGCGGTTTCCCTGCAGAGCCTGTCCCGGCTCCCCGAGGGCACGCCCGTGACGCGGGTCGACGTCGACGGCAGGGCGGGCCAGCTCGGCTTCCCGTGGGAGGCGGAGGGCAAGCTGTCGGACGTCCGGTGGCTGATCTTCCCGGACGCCTCGGGGCGGCGGGTCCTGGTGCAGGTCCCGGCGGCGCTGGGCCTCGGCGACGACCAGATCGTCCGCTTCGCGGAGGGCATCACCGTCACCGCCGCGGCGGAGACGGTGGGCGGCTGACCGCAGTGCCGGTGAGCGGCTGACCCGCCTCCCGGTCAGGCGGCCGGCTCCTCGGAGTCGCCGGCCAGGATGCTCTCCAGCCAGCTCACCACGAGTTCGGCGACGGCGTCCGGCGGGGGCATGGCGATGCCGAGGGCGTTCTCCCGTCGCCACAGCTCGAAGATCACCCGCTCCTGCGGTTCGACGACGGTGTGGCCCTCGTCGCGCAGCGCCTCCACGTGCCGCCGGGTGGTCTTCTTCGTCCACATCGACCTGTTCATGCTCGGGAAGAAGATCGCCGGGCGTTCGCTGGCCAGCAGGGCGGTCTGCGCGGGTGTGCCGGCCAGGCCGAGTGCCGCGGCGGCGATCGTGCCGGCGGTCGCCGGCAGGACCACGATGCCGAGCGAGCGCCGGGCGAACTCGGTCGGGTTCAGGGTCGGGTCGCCGCTGGCGTACACCTCGTCGGCGTACCAGGCGGCGACCTGGGGCTGCACGAACCGCTCGGCGCTGGCGGTGAGCAGCACCCGCAGCGGCAGGTCGATCTCCTGGCGCAGCCAGGAGAGGTAGCCGGAGGTGGCCATGGCGGCGCTGGAGCCGCAGATGATCACCGAAAGCGCGTCGTCTCGCATCCGGACAGCGTCGCGGCGCGGCGACGCCGGGGACATGGGGGAACGGCCCCATCTTCGCCCCCGCCGCGGAGCGGGAGTTTGGGTGTCGCTCCCCATGCCGCCGGGCACGCCCGGCTGGCAGGTTCGTCCTCAGCCGGCCGCCCCAACGACCAGCCGGCCGAGGAGGTGAACGGAAATGAAGAAGATCACGATCCGCAAGACGGGCTCCATCAAGCTCACCACGTCGGCGCCGCTGTACTGCACCGACTGCTGCTGACCGGTCCGGCCGTCCCGGCTCCCGAGCCGGGACGGCCGTCGCCGGGTCCACCCCTGGGAGGCCACCCCGAAAGGCCCGGTCCACGCGCTGGAGGAGCGATGTCAAGCACCCGCCTGGAGTTCCATCCGCTCACCTACGTGCCGGAGCGGGACGGGGTGACGGTCGGCCGGGTCGACGCCACGTCCTTCGCCCTGCTGCCCGAGGACGGCGTCGCGCTGCTGCGCCGGCTCGCCGACGGGATGCCGGTCGGTGAGGCGGAGCAGTGGTACCAGCGCACCTTCGGCGAGCCCGTCGACATGGCCGACTTCGTCGACACGCTGCGCGAACTCGGCTTCGTCCGGGCCGACGGGGAACCGCCGGCCACCGCGCCGAAGGTACGCTTCCGCCGGCTCGGCCGGGCCGCCTTCTCCCCGCCGGCCTGGGCGGCGTACGCGCTGATCGTGGTCGCCGCCGCCGTGGCCATGGTGTCCCGGCCGGAGCTGCGACCGCACGCCTCGAACGTCTTCTTCGTCCCGTCGCTGCTGGCCGTGCAGCTCGGGCTGGCCCTGTGCCAGTCGCCGGCCATCCTGTGGCACGAGTGGTACCACCTGCTCGCCGCCCGCCGGCTCGGCCTGCCGACGAAGATGCGGGTCGGCCGCCGGCTCTACTACGCGGTGGTGGAGACCGAGCTGGACGCCCTGCTCACCGTGCCGGCCCGGCAGCGCTACCTGCCGATGCTGGCCGGGCTGCTGGCCGACGCGGTGCTCTTCGGCGCGCTGGTGCTCGTCGCGTGGGCCGGCCTGTCCGACGGGCTGTCCTGGCCGGGGCGGCTCGCGCTGGCGGTGGCGTACACCGTGCTCCTGCGGATGTCCTGGCAGTGCTACGTCTTCCTGCGCACCGACCTGTACTACGTGGCGACCACGGCGCTGGGCTGCACGAACCTGGACGAGGTGAGCCGCGCCTGGCTGCGCGACCGGCTCGCCTGGCTGCCCGGGGTGCGCCGGGCGGACCTGGCCGACGCCGACTGGTCCCCGCGCGACCGGCAGCTCGCCCCCTGGTTCGCGCTGATCACCTGCGGGGGAGTGGCGGCACTGCTGATCACCGTCACCCTGTGGACCGCGCCGCTGGTGCTGGAGTTCGCCTCCCGGGTCTTCACCGCCCTGGCGCACGGCTCGCCCACCGGCCCCGGCTTCTGGGACTCGGTCGGCTCGCTGCTGCTGGTCACGTTCGAGATCGTGCTGCTGCCGCTGCTCGCCGGGCGTACCCGACGGCGGCCCGCCCCCGCCACGGAGCCGGCCGAGGCCGGCTGACGGCCCGCCCGGCCCACCTCCCCCGACACCCACCGCGAACAAGGCCCACCAAGCGAGGAGCAACGGCATGACTGCACATCAATGGCGGATCGGGCCGGCGCCGGTCGACGGCGAGCAGGTCGATCTCGCGGTCGACTCGCACCGGGGCCTGCGCGGCCCCTACACCGGGCTGGGCAGCGTGCTGCGGCAGCTCGTGCCGCAGGCGTACGAACGCTGGCCCGACCTCGTGCAGCGGCACCTGACCGAGATCCTGTCGGCGGCCCCGGAGCTGCGCGGGACGCTCGACGCGGCCCCCGAGACGCTCACCTCGCTGGCGGTGCCCGAGGAGCGGACCCGGATCTACCCGGCCAACCGCACCCGCCGGCTGGCCCACGGCGCGACGGAGTTCCTCGCCGGGTACGCCACCCGCGCCGGCCGCCTCCCGCTGCGGCTCGCGTTCGACCGGGTGGACCAGGCGGACCCCACCGACCAGGAGTTCCTGGCCATCTTCCTGCGGCGGGTGCGACCCGACGTGGTGCGGGTGCTCGTCGGCACCGACGGCGCACCGCTGGAGCCGGAGCTGACCGGTGCCCTCGACCGGTACGCCGACCGGCTGCCGGAGCTGCCCCGGGCCGCCGGCCCCGCCGGGCGCGGGCCGGCGGCGCTGCTTCGGGCGTACGTCGACGCCGACGGCACCTCCACCGACCCGGCGGAGTCGGCCGCGTACCAGCAGGCCGACCCGCAGGTGCGGGCGACGCTGCACGACGCGCGCGCCGCGCTGCTGCGCGAGCGGGGCGAATGGAGCCTGGAACTCGGCGCGATCCCCTGGCACCTGGAGCGCGGCAGCGACCCCGCCGGGGCCGGCGCGGAGGCGCTGTACGAGGCGGCGCGGCACTGCGGCGCGCTGGGCTACTACCACGCGGTGATCGACTACGGGACCCGTGGCCGGGCGATCGTCGACCCGGACACGCAGATGGAGCGGTTCTGGCTGCTCAGCACGCGGGCGAGCTCGGCCATGGTGGTGCTCGGCCGCACCGTCGAGGCGGAACCCACGTACCTCGACCTGCGCAGCCGGTACGCGGACCCCGAGCTGCAGATGTCCACCGGGTACGCGCTGGCGATGCTCTACACCCGTTTTCATCCCGAGGAGCTGAAGGACCACCACCTGGCCCGGGGCTACATCAACAACTCCATCGCGATCGCCTCGCTGCTGCCCGACCCGCAGAAGCGGGCCTTCCACTCGGTGTTCCAGAACAACGGGCTGGCGCTGATCGAGATGCGGCTCGGCCGGGTGGCGGCGGCGCTGCGGCTGGTCGACGACGGGCTCGACCGGCTCGACCGCGAGCTGCCCGGCGACAAGCACCGGCTGCACCGCTCGGTGCTCGTGCACAACCGGGGCAAGGCGTACCTGGCCCTGGGCCGGCTGGACGAGGCCCTCATCGACCTGACCCGGGTCATCGAGCTGGACCCGAACTACGCCGACTACTACTTCGACCGGGCGGACGTCCGGCGGCGGCTCGGCGACCTCACCGGCGCGGTGGCCGACTGCGACACGGCGATCAGCCTGTCGCCGCCGTTCTTCGAGTTGTACTACAACCGGGCCGACCTCAAGGCCGAGCTGGGTGACGTGGCCGGGGCGATCGCCGACTTCGGCTACGTGGTGGAGCTGGAACCCGACCAGCTCGACGCCCGGGTGAACCTGGTCAGCCTGCTGCTCGACGACGGGGCCGTCGACGCCGCCCGGCCGCACGTCGAGGAGGGCCTGCTGCGCCACCCCGCCGACGCCCGGCTGCTGCACCTGCGGGGCGTGCTGGCGCTGGCCGACGGGGCGGAAGCGGACGCCCGCCGCTACCTCGACGAGGCGCTGGCGGCCGACCCGGGGCTGGTCGCCGCGCTGGCCAGCCGGGCCGCCCTGGCATTCGACGGCGGGGACCACGGGAGGGCCGTCGCCGACCTGACGGCCGCGCTCGCGGTGGACGGCGACAACCCGGACCTGCTCTACAACCGGGGGTTCGTCCACGAGGCGGCGGGCCGGTGGGCGGAGGCGGTCGCGGACTACGGCCGGGCGCTGGAGCTGCCCGGCGCGGACCGGGCGGAGCTGATCGGCCGCCGCGCCCGCTGCCAGGCGGAACTCGACGGGACCGCCGCCGGAGGGCCCGGCGGGGCGGCCGGACGGCCGGACCTGGCCGGCGCGCGATGACCACCGTGGTCCCCCGGCACGCGGCGACCGGCCCGGAGCGGGCCGCGCCCGCCGGCGTCCCGGGGCCGGACCGGGCGGCTCCGGTCGGCTCGGGTCCCGATCGGGCCACCCCCGTCGGCGGGCCGGAGCTACGGGAGTTCATGCGCAGCTGGGCCACCGGCGTGGCGGTGGTGACCAGCCGCGCGGCCGGGCACCCCGTCGGCTGCACCGTGAACGCGTTCACATCCGTGTCCCTGCGTCCGCCGCTGCTCCTCGTCTCGCTGGCCCGGACCAGCCGCACCCTCGCCGCGATCACCGCCGAGGGCGGGTTCGCGGTGAACCTGCTGGGCCGCCGGCAGCGTGCGCTGGCCGACCGGTTCGCCACCGGCGCCGTCGAGGACCGGTTCGCCGGGGTGGCGCACCGTGCCCTCGACGGGATGCCACTTCTCGACGGGGCGATGGCGGCGGCCGTGTGCGCGGTGACCCAGGTGATCGCCGTCGCCGACCACGTGCTGGTGCTCGGCTCCCCGTACTGGTGCGAGGCCGCAGACGACGCCGACCCCGCCGTCTTCCTCGGTGGCCGCTACCGGACGGTCAGTCCGGCCTGACCTCCTCGCGGACCCGGGCGGCGTAGCGGCTCAGCGCCGCCCGGTTGGCCTGCTCGGTCTTGGCGATCAGGCTCGCCACGTGCTTCTCCACGGTGCGTGGCGAGATGAACAGCTCGCTGGCGATGCTCCGGTTGTCGGACCAGTCCGCCATGAGCTGGAGCACCTCGTACTCCCGCTCGGTCACCCCGATCATCCGCAGCGGCTGCGGGACCCGGCTCCCGATGCGCCGGTGCGGCACCACCACCCCCAGGTCGCGCAGCTGGGCCCGGCAGGCGCGGGCCGGCGCCGGCACCCCCGCCAGCCGGAAGTACTCCTCCGCGCCGCGCAGCCAGTCGACCGGCTCACCCCACCGGTCCGCGTGGGCGCAGGGCGCGACGAGCCGCAGGCCGAGGTGGAGCGCCACGGGGTGGGTGGGGGTCCGGCGGAGGGCCGCGACCGTCGCGCCGGCCGCCTCCCGGTCACCCCGCCGGCCCAGCAGCACCGCCCTCGCCAGCAGGGCGAACTGCCGGTTCCAGTGCAGCCGCCCGGCGGGCGTGCCACCGGCGTCGCCGCAGAGCCGCCGGTCGGCGTCGCCGGGCAGCACCGCCAGGAGCAGGGCCAGCCCGTGCTGGCCGGCGAGCGGATAGGGCGCGGGACAGCCGGCGTCGTACGCCGCCGCCCGGTCCAGCTCCCGGCGCGCCCGCGCCGGGTCCTCCTCCAGCAGCGCGCACACCGCCGCGGCCATGCCGTGGGCGAGGGCCGCCACCGGCTCGCCGTCGCCCGACAGGCCGGCCAGGGCCGCGTCCAGCTCGTGCCGTCGCCCCCGGTGCCCCGCGCAGACGGCCCGGACGAGCGACAGCAGCGGCGCGGACTCGCCCAGCCCGAGCCGCTGCGCGTCGGTCGTGCACTCCTCGACGAGCCGTTCGGCCTCGGCGTACTCGGCCCGCAGCGCGTGGTCCCAGGCGAGCCGTACGTCGACCGCGTGGCGCAGCGCGTGGGCGCCGAGCTGCCGGGCCCGTTCCGCGCTGCGGGCCAGCGCGTCGGCGTCACCGGTGAGCAGCCACCGCTGCTCGGCGAGCAGGGCGGCGGCCCGGGTGCGCCACAGCGGCAGGTGGTGCCGCTCGGCGATCCGGCGCATCCGGGTGAAGCAGGGCTGGGCCCCCTCCGGCCCGGTCCGGCGGGCCAGCACGCCCCGCGCCTGCCAGCCGAGGCAGGCGACGCCGGGCAGCCCGGCGCTCTCCGCCGCCGCGGCGGCGCGCGTGGCGAGCCGGGTGGCCCGCCCTGGGGCGTCCAGGCCCAGGTGGGCGGCGACGGCGTCGACCGGCGCGGTCTGCCGTTCGGACGCGCCGGGGCCGAGCAGCGTCCGGGCGGAGTCGAGCTGCGCGGCGGCGTCGGTACGCCGTCCGGCGAGCAGGGCGAGCCGGGCGAACAGGACGTGCACGGCCGCCAGCCGCTCGGGCGGGACCGCCGGGTGGCACAGGTCGTCGAGGCTGTCGAGCAGCCGCAGCCCGCGCCCGGCCTCGCCGCTCTCCAGCAGCGCGCACAGCAGCTCGTGCAGCACGTCGGCGCGCAGCGCGACGTCGACCCCCGCCGCCGCCAGCCGCCACGCCCCGTCGAGGGTGTCGGCGGCCGACCGGAGCCGCCCGGCGTTGAGGTCCCGGCGACCGGCGAGGGCGAGCAGCCGTACGGCGCCCGGCACGTCGCCCGCCAGCCGGGTGAGCCGGGCCGTGAACCGGCACCAGTCCCCGGGCAGGCCCGGGTGCAGCTCGTTCACCGCGTCCACCGCCTGGTGCGCGAGAGCGGCCCGGTCGGTGGGGGTGAGCTGGCCGAGCAGGGCGACGGCGGTGGTCATGGTGCGGAACGCGTACCAGTCGTGGTCGCCGCCCTCGGCGGTGACGAGTCCGGCCGTGACCGCCGCGCGCAGGTGCCGGAGCAGGTCGTCCTGCCCCATCTTCAGCGCCAGGCCGAGCACGGAGACCGGGAACCGCTCGCCGATCACGGCCGCGGCGGTGAGCAGGTGCCGTCCGGCGGGGCCGAGCCGGTCGGCCTGGTCGGTGACGCTGCGCCGCACGGTCGGCGGCACCTCGGTGGGTACGCCGTCGACCAGCCGGCACCCGTCGTCGTGCACCACCAGGTTGCCGCTGTCCAGCATGGCGCGGAGCAGCTCCGCCGCCAGGAACGGGTTGCCGGCGCTGTCGCGGCAGAGCCGGTCGAGAACCGGCTCCGCGATCCGCTCGGGGGCGAGGCCCAGCCGGGACGCCACCAGCAGGCGCACGGCGCGCCGGCTCAGCGGTTCGAGGCGCAGGACGGTGCCGCTGCACCGCCGGCCCAGGGCCTGCGCCAGGTCCCACGCCGGCCCCGGCTCGGCGCGGAGGGTGGCCAGCAGCAGCACGCCCTGGTCGGCGAGGTTGTCGGCCAGGTACTCCACCACGGCCAGGGTCGCCGGGTCGGTGTCGTGCAGGTCCTCCAGGGCGAGCAGGCAGCCCCGCCCGGCCCCGGTCACCGAGAGCAGCCGCAGCACCGCCTCGGCGAGCAGCACGGGCGACGGTGGACCCGCCGTCCCCACGGACAGGTCCTGGGGGATGAGCCTGCCGAGGGCGGACCGGTAGGGCCGCAGGCTCGCGTGTTCCAGGACGGGCTCGGTGCGGGACAGGGGGGCGAGCGCCTCGGTCAGGGGGCGCAGGGCCACCGCGCGGCCGGTCGAGCCGGCGCGGCCCACCAGCACCGCCATGCCGGCCTGCCGCCCGTGGTGCGTCGCCTCCAACGTCAGCCGGGACTTCCCCAGGCCGTCGCCGCCGACCACGAAGACCGCGCCGCCGCATCCCGCGCGGGCCTGGTCCAGCGCCTCGCGCAGCAGCGCGCGTTCGGAGTCCCGGCCGACCAGGACGGGCAGCTCGGTGTGGTCACCTGCTGACATGTGGCACCTCCGTCCACCTCGAAGAACGTCACGCCCGGCTGAAGGAGCGGTCGTGATCGGCCGGACCCGACGGGTGGGGCGGACTTCGAAACGTAACGTTCCTGAGTCGTCACTCTAGGAAGTAAGTAACAAGATTTACAGGCCCCGCCGGACCGACGTCCGGCGCTTCGCCTGTCGACTGCGCGACATGCCCCCACGGCCCCACCGGGCGGTACGGTGGCCGCGTGGGGGACTGGGCGGCGGTCGTGCTGGCGGGCGGGGCCGCGCGCCGGATGGGCGGCGTGGACAAGCCCGGGGTGCCGGTCGGCGGCCGGCCGATGCGCGACCGGGTGCTCGACGCCGTCGCCGACGCCGACGTACGGATCGTGGTGGGCCCGGCCGGGCCGGTGCCGCCGGGCGTCCGGTCGACCCGGGAACGCCCCCCGGGAGGCGGGCCGGTGGCCGCCGCCGCGGCCGGCGTGTCCCTGCTGCCCGCCGGCACGACGACCGTGGCGCTGCTCGCCGCCGATCTGCCCCTGCTCACCCGGGACGCGGTACGCCTGCTGCGCGACCACCTCGCCGACCCGACCGTGGACGGGGTGTGCCTCGTCGACGGCGACGGCCGGCGGCAGCAGCTCTGCGGGGTGTGGCGGGTCGCGCCGCTGCGGGCCGCGTTCGGCCGCCTCGCCTCCGCCCGGGGCGGCTCGCTCGGCGGCGCGGCGGTGCGGGCCCTGCTCGCCGGGTTGACGGTGCGCGACGTGCCCTGGTCCGGGACGGGCCCGCCGCCCTGGTTCGACTGCGACACTGACGATGACGTACGCCGGGCGGAGGAGTGGACACGGTGACGACGCTGGAGGACTGGGTGACGGCGGCCTGCGCGGAGCTGGGCCTCGACCCGGCCGAGGTGCCGGTGCCGGTGGTGCTCGACCTGGCCCGGGACGTCGCGCACCAGGTGCTACGGCCCGGTGCGCCGGTCTCCGCGTACCTGCTGGGGGTGGCCGTGGGACGGGGGGCCGATCCGGTCGCGGCGGCCGACCGGCTCAGCGCGCTGGCGGGCGGTTGGCCGGTCGAGCTGGGGGACCGGCCCCCGGCCTGACGGCCGCCCCGGCGCGTCGGTGTCCGATCCCGGTCCGGCCTGATTCGGGTTTCGGGCGGCCTGGGTAGGGTGACCGCAACGGACGGAGGCGATCATGACGGTAGGCCACCCCTCGACGCCGGCCTCGGACCCGCCCGGCGGCACCCCCGAGCACGACGGCGAGCCGGAGCACGGCGGCCCGTCGGCGTCCGGCGGCCCGTCGGAGCACCAGCACGAGTCGATCCTGCTGGACGAGCCGACCACGGCCGACCTGCGGGCGAAGGTGACCCAGGCGTGGCGCGAGTTCGCCCGGGCCCTCGCCGAGCGGCTCCGGGAGCTGCCCGCCGGCACGCACGTCGAGCTGACCCTCGACCCCACCGCCTCCGGCACGGGCGACGCCATCTACTCCATCAGCATCGACCTCGCCGACGACGGCCGGCTCTCCGCGTGGGCCGTCGGCAACGCGACCCTGCCGCAGGGCTACCGGCTGGACCGGGCGGCCGTCGCCGACATGGTGGCGCTCGGCTGGTCCCCGCCCGGGGTGGTCGAGGGCTCCGGCGAGCACTTCGGGCTGACCGGCGACACCACCGAGGCGACCCGGCTGGCCGCCCTCCTCTCCCGCACCCTGCGGGACGTCTACGGGGCCCCGCACCCGGCGTTCCTGGTCTATCTGGTGCACGACGCCGAGGGCGGGCCCGTGCCGATGGAGCCGCTGGGCACCGCGCGCAGCGAGTTCGGCCCGGACCAGGACGTCGAGGCGGACCTCGACGAGGCGCTGGCCGCCGCCCAGGGGCCGCGCACCGACGTGCTGGCCCTCGCCGAGCAGGTGCGGACCGTGGTGTCCGCCATGCTCAAGTCCGACTCCGACAAGTTGCAGGTCGACTCCGACGGCGACATCAACATCCGGGCCGGGTCGGCGATGGTCTTCGTCCGGGTCCGCGACAACCCGCCGCTGGTCGACGTCTTCTCGCCGGTGCTCACGGAGGTCGAGCCCACCGAGCGGCTCTACGTGAAGCTGTCCGAGCTGACCAACCGGATGCCGATCGGGCGGCTCTACTGCGCCGACGACACGGTCTGGGCCTCCATCCCGGTCTTCGGTCGCGACTTCCAGGCCACCCACCTGATGCTGGCCGTGCAGGTGATGACCGGTCTCGCCGACGAGCTGGACGACCGGCTGCACGGCGAGTTCGGCGGGAAGCGGTTCTTCGGCGAGGGCGACAAGCCCGGCCGGCGGGACCAGGGCGAGCACCGCACCGGCATGTATCTCTGAGGCCGACGGCAGGGTCCTCCGCGGCCGGTTGATCTCTGCCGCCCGCAGGGCTCCCCCGACGACGCGGGGGCGGGTGGGACCCGGTCGGCCCGAGTGCCGGGCCCCACCCGCCGGCTCGGAGGGTCAGGTCGCCGGGAGCCAGGCGATCCTGACCGGCCCGGCGTCGCCGGCCGGGTCGTCGGCCTGCAGGCCGGCGTCGGAGACGGTCCAGAGGACGCCGCCGACCAGCAACGACCGGCTCACCGGTGCGCGGCCGGGGTGGGTGACCGTGCCGGCCGGCACGATGGTCGCCCCGGCGACCCGCAGCAGGAGCAGCCCGCCGTCGTGGACGGGGAGCGCCACCAGCCCCGTCCCGGGGTCGTACAGGAAGGCGTGCGGGTCGAACTCCACGGCCGAACCGGCCCCCGGCAGGTGGTGGCGGGCCAGCCGGGTGGGCCGGGCCGGGTCGGCGACGTCGAACAGCGAGACCTGGAGGCCCTGCGCCCGCCCGTCGGCGTCCGCCTCCTGGCCGACCCCGAGCAGCCGCCCCGGCCCCGCCGGGTGCAGGTACGCCGAGTACCCGGTGATCTTCAGCTCGCCGGTGACCCGGGGCGCCGCCGGGTCGGTCAGGTCGAGCGCGTAGAGCGGGTCGGTGCGCCGGAAGGTCACCACGTGACCGGTGGGGCCGAGGTAGCGCACCGAGTGGATCCGCTCGCCCCGGCCGAGGCCGGTGACCGCGCCGACCCGGGTCAGCAGGTCGCCCCGCCGGGTCAGCACGTACACCCCCGACTCGGTCGTCGGGCGGGGCCCCCGGTCGTCGCCGCTGGTGGTGGCCACCCGCAGGTGGCCCTGCCACTCCGACAGGGCGTACTGGTCGAGCAGCGTGCCCGGCACGTTGCCGGCGGCCAGGTAGCGGGGGCGGCCCGGCGCGCGGGTGTCGAACTGGTAGATCGCGGTGCCCGGGTCGCGTCCGGCCGGCCCGCCCCAGCCGCGCGGCCGGAGCTGGCCCGGCCGCTGCCGCTGCCCGGCGAGGTAGAGGCTGCCGGCGGTGCCGTAGACGGTGTCCGCGTCGCCGGCCACGCTCACCGGGTCGCCGTCGCCGAGGCGGCCGGCGGCCAGGTCGAAGCTGAGCACGGTCAGCAGGGCCGTGCCGGTGGTGTCGGCGGTGGCGGCCAGCCGGTCGCAGCCGACCCGGCCGCCGCCGCGCCGGTCGCCCTCGGTCCAGTCGTACGCCGGCAGCCACGCGTCCAGGTCGGCCCGGCCGATCGCCGCCCGGTTCGCGGCCAGCCGCTGCGCCTCGGTGGCCCCGTCGCCCGGCTCGGGGAAAACCAGCCGGGCCTGGGAGCGGACCACGACCCGGGCCGTCGGGCCGGTCAGCCGCGCGTCGAGCAGGCTCCCGTCGATCCGGTACGTCCCGACCAGCGCGGGCCGCCCGGCCAGGTCCACCAGGAGCAGCCTGGCCCCGGTGGGCCCGCCCGCCGGCCGGCGGGCCGACGTGCCGTTCGGGAGCACCGGCGTGCTGCCCCGGAGCAGCACCAGCGCCCGGTCGCCGTGCAGCAGCAGGCTGCCCTCCCCCGGCCCGGGTCGCGCGTCGTCGCCGGTCAGGTCCAGCCGTCCGCTCGTGCGCCGGGTGGCCGGGTCGACGACCCGCAGCACGCCCCCGGTGACGGTGACGATCCGCCGGCCGTCGGTCTTGACCAGGTCCGGCTCGTCGGCGCCGGGCTCGTGGACGTTGGTGCCGGAGTGCTCCGGCGTCGCGCCCTGCGCCGCCCGGGCACCGTCTCCCGCCCTCGAAAGCGCCAGCGGCTCGCCGGCCCCGCCCGTGGCGAAGCCGGTCCGCCAGCCGGGCTGGAAGCCCCACGGCCCGACCGAGGCGGAGGCGGCGGCGCGCAGCCGGGCCAGCGCGTCGGCGCAGGTGTCGAAGGAGACCAGCCGGGGCGCGGCGGTCGGCGGCGCCGGCTCCGGGGCCGGCCTCGCGGCGGCGCTGCCGGCCAGCAGGGTCAGGGCGGCCAGCGTGCCGACGGCGGCGGTGACGGTTGCCCGGGTCATGCCGCTTCGACGCCGCGTGTCCGACTCCGGTTCCCGTGCCCGACCGGGCGGCTCAGGTCGGCGTCCCTCAGGTGGAGGGGCCGACGCCGGGGGACTCGGCGAGGCGGGAGAGCACGATGGTGCTGCGGGTGGAGGTCACGAACGACTCGGCGCGCAGCCGTTCGAGGGCCTCCTCCAGGTGCGAGATGTCCGCCGCGCGCAGGTGCACCAGCGCGTCCGCCTCCCCGGAGACCGTGTACGCCCCGACCACCTCCGGATGCCGGCGCACGGCCACCCCGATCTGGGCGGGGGTGGTCCGCCCGGCGCAGAACAGCTCGACGAAGGCCTCCGTGGTCCAGCCGACGGCGGCCGGGTCGACGACGGCCGTGAATCCCCGGATCACCCCGGCTGCGCGTAGCCGGTCCACCCGGCGCTTGACGGCCGGGGCGGAGAGCGAGACCCGGCTGCCGATGTCGGCGTACGAGGCGCGGGCGTCCGCCACCAGCAACGCAATGATTCGCTGATCCACCGCGTCTATCTGCAACGTTCCGCCCTCAGGAAGCAATGGTTGTGGCTGTTACCAAGGTTCAAGGCTACCTACTCTTGGTTTCCGTGAACCAGCACCGGATCCCCAGAAAGCGGACATATCTCATGTGTTCGCCCGAGCATTTCGCCGTCGCGTACGCGATCAATCCGTGGATGGACGTCACCACGCCCGTCGACGCGGCGCTGGCGGTCAAGCAGTGGGACCGGCTGCGCGAGACGCTGCTCGGTCTCGGCCACGACGTGCACCTGCTCACCCCCGAGGCCGGCCTGCCCGACATGGTGTTCGCGGCCAACGGCGCGTTCGTCGTCGACGGGACGGTCTACGGCGCCCGGTTCAAGCACGAGCAGCGGGCCGCCGAGGCCGCCGCGCACCGCGCCTTCTACGAGGAGCGGGGCTGGCACTTCATCGCCCCGAACGAGACCAACGAGGGCGAGGGCGACTTCGCGTACCTGCCGGAGGCGCACGGCGGGCTGGTCCTCGCCGGCCACGGCTTCCGCACCGAGCTGCCGGCGCACGCCGAGGCGCAGGAGGCGCTCGGCCGACCAGTGGTGTCGCTGCACCTGGTCGACCCCCGCTTCTACCACCTCGACGTGGCGCTGGCCTCGATCGACGACGGGAACATCGTCTACTACCCGGGCGCGTTCTCGGCGGCCAGCCAGCGGGTCCTCGCCCAGCTCTTCCCCGACGCGATCGTCGCGGACGACGTCGACGCCCTGGCGTTCGGCCTGAACCTGGTCAGCGACGGGGCGAACGTGGTCCTGAACAGCGAGGCGTCCCGGCTCGCCGGCAAGCTGAAGGCGGCCGGCTACACCCCCGTGCCGGTCGAGCTGACCGAGGTGCGCAAGGGCGGCGGCAGCGTGAAGTGCTGCATCGCGGAGCTGCGCGACTGACGGGCGCGACCCACCCGCGCACGGGCCGGTCTCGCCTGGGGGGAGACCGGCCCGCGCGGTGTCGTCGGGTGGGCGGTCAGCCGAGCGTGGCCAGCTCGTTGATCAGGACGTTGGAGAGCACCTGGCCGTCGCGCTGCACCTTGCGCAGGTACCACTTCTGCTGGGGTGTTCGCGGCTGGTTGAACTGCCACGCCCCGCGCGGGCTGTCGATCTGGCCGATCTTGCCCAGCGCCAGGTTGACCTGCTGCGGGGTCGGGTCGCCCCCCGCCAGCCGGATCGCCTTGTCCAGCACCTGCGCCGCGTCGTACGACGCCATCGCGTAGGTGGTCGGGGACGCGCCGTGCGTCTTGCGGTACGCCGAGGCGAAGGTGCGGTTGGCGGTGTTGTTCAGGTCGGCGGAGTAGTTCAGCGCGGTCACGATGTTGCGCGCCTCCACCTCCTGCACCTCGTCGAGCACGGTGCCCTCGGTGAGGAAGCCGGGCGCGTAGATCGGGCCCGTCCACCCCTCGCGGTACAGCTGCTTGATGAACTGCACCGCCGCCGGCCCGGCGAAGTGGCAGAAGATCGCGTCCGGCTGGCGGGCCAGGGCCGTGCGGATGTCGGCGGTGTACGCGGTGCCGCCCGGCGTGCTGCTGGTGTCGGTCCAGATCACCGGGTCGGCGATCCGGGGGTCGCCCGTTCCGGCTGTGCTGAACTGGGCTTGGAGCCCCTGGATCACGTCCCGGGAGCCGAGGTTGTCGGGGGCGATGATGGCGACCCGACTGCCGGTGGGCAGCCGCTGCGCCATGTACGGGCCGATCGCCCGGCCCGGCTCGTCCAGCACGTAGGAGGTGCGCCAGATGTAGACGACGCTCTGGAGGCTCTTCGGCGAGGCGTTGGAGCCGACCAGCGGCACCCGGGCCTTCTCGACGGTGTCCCGGATGCCCACCATGACGGCCGAGTTGACCACGCCGGTGAGCGCGAGCACGCCCTGCTTGAGCAGGCTGTCGACGGCCGCCTTGCCGGTCTTGGCGGTCTCACCCTCGTCGGCGGTCACCACCGTCACCGGATGCCCGCCGAGCTGCTGGCCGTTGAGGGTGAGATAGAGCTGGAAGCCGTTGACGATCTCGTCGCCGATGGCCTTGAAGCCACCGGTCTGCGGTGCGATGAGACCGATCTTGACCGGCTTGCCGGTGGGGGTCGCCGGCCCTTCGTCGCCGTCCGTGGCGCAGGCGGCGGTCAGGCCCGTGGTACCGAGGGCGGCCAACAATTGGAGTGCCCGCCTGCGGTTCATCTGGGACACCGAATTCCTTCCGGGAGCTGAGCTGGGCCGATACCGTCCCCTCGGCGTTCTACCGGTTCGGCGACGCTGCGTCAATGTTCAGTGATCAAAGTGCAAGGTTCGCAGCCCACGGGCCACCTCCGGCCAGGCGGACGACTCGGGGTCGATGAGCCCGAAATGCTCGCATTCGGGAAGCTCTACGAGCTCCACCGGGCTGCCGGCCGCCCGCGCGGCGGCGGCATATGACCGGCTCACCCCCATCGGCACCTGCCGGTCCAGCCGGCCGTGCAGGATCACCGTCCGTGTCGGGATGGGCACCAGCAGGCGGGGGTCGGCGGCGGCGTACCGCTGCGGGTGCTCCGCCGGCCCGCCGCCGAGCAGCGCGGCCACCGCCCCGCCGTCCAGGTCCAGCCGGTACGCCTCGGTCAGGTCCGCGACCGGGGCGAGCGCCAGCACCCCCGCCACCGTCCCCGGTGCGGTGGCCGCGGCGTACAGGGCGAGGTGACCGCCGGCCGAGTGGCCGACCAGCAGCGGCGGCCCCGGGCGCAGCCGGTCGCCCAGCACCGGCCCGGCCAGCCCGGGCAGCGCGGCGACGCCCGCCAGCACGTCCGCGAGGGTGCCCGGCCAGCCGCCGCCCGGCTGTCCGGTGCGCCGGTACTCCAGCTGGGCCACCGGATAGCCGAGCGCGGCCAGCGCCGCCGCGAGCGGCCCGGTGTGGCCGCGGTCGTACTCGGCCCGCCAGAAGCCGCCGTGCACCACCACGACCAGGGGGAGCGGCGGGCCGTCCCCCGCCGGACGGCGCAGGTCGGCGACCTGGTCCGGGTGCCCGCCGTAGGCGACGGTGGCGTCCGGCGCGGGGGCGGGGCGGTCGAGCACAGAACGGGGGTCGGCGGGCATGCCGGCGACGGTAGCGCGGCAGAAGGCCCCGAGGGTGCCCGGTCGGGGAACACCCGCGACCCGGTGCCGGTCCCGGCGAGCGGGCGGCCCGTCGCCTGGGTCAAGATGGAACGCATGACCGAAGCGCACTCCGCTGGACAAGACGACGAGCCGGGCCGCGACGGCACCGGGCGATCCGGCACCGTGGTGGTGGTCGGCCCGGACGGCCGCCCGGTCGGCACCGTGCAGACCGACGAGGCCGCGGGCGAGGACCCGACCCGCCTGGTCGAGCAACCCGCCAAGGTGATGCGGATCGGCAGCATGATCAAGCAGCTGCTGGAGGAGGTCAAGGCAGCCCCGCTCGACGACGCGAGCCGGCACCGGATGCGCGAGATCCACGAACGGTCGATCGTCGAGCTGAAGGAGGGCCTGGCCCCCGAGCTCCGCGACGAGCTGGAGCGGATCTCGCTGCCCTTCACCGAGGACAAGGCGCCCAGCGAGGGCGAGCTGCGGATCGCCCACGCCCAGCTCGTCGGCTGGCTGGAGGGGCTGTTCCACGGCATCCAGGCGGCCCTGGTGGCGCAGCAGATGGCCGCCCGCGTGCAGTTGGAGCAGATGCGCTCCGGCCGGCAGGCGCTGCCCAGCGGCCCCGCCGGGATGATGCCGGGCATGCCGGGCATCGGTCAGCCGCAGGGCGGCGAGGGACACAGCACCGGGCAATACCTCTGACCGTCGCGCGCCGGGCCGCCGCAGGCCCGGCGCGCGTCTCAGCCCACCCCGAAGACCTTCTCCAGGTACGCGGCCACGCCGTCGGCGGAGTTCGCCGCCGTCACCTCGTCGGCGATCGCCAGGACGGCGGGGTGCGCGTTCGCCACCGCCACCCCCCGGCCGGCCCAGGTCAGCATCGGCACGTCGTTGGGCATGTCGCCGAAGGCCAGCACGTCCCGCTCGTCGATCCCGAGCCGGGCGCAGTACCAGGCCAGGCCCGCCGCCTTGGTCACCCCGGCCGCCGAGATCTCCACCAGCCCCGTGTACGACGAGTGGGTCGCCTCGGCCAGCCCGCGCAGCGCCCCGGCGACCACCTCCACGAACACGTCCGGGTCCTGCTCGCCGGCGCGGGCCAGCAGCTTCACCGCCGGCACCGAGTGCAGCTCCTCCGGCGAGGTGATCGCCCGGATCGCCTCCGCGTCGGCGTCCCAGCGCAGCGGATAGCCGGCCTCGTGCCGCATCTCGCGGCTGTCCACGATCTCCACCGCGAAGCTGACCCCGGGCACCTCGGCGCGCAGCCGCCGGGCCACCTCGGCGAGCAGCTCCGGCGCGAGCGGGTCGGCCCGGAGCACCTCGTCGGCTACCGGGTCGTACACCACCGCGCCGTTGGCGCAGATCGCCGGCAGCGGCTCGGCGAGCTGCTCGTACACCAGTTGGAGCCAGCGGATCGGGCGGCCGGTGACCAGCACGACCGGCGTGCCCCGCGCGGACATCCGGGCCAGCGCGTCGCGGGTGCGGGGGCTGAGCGTCCGCTCGTCGGTGAGCAGGGTCCCGTCGATGTCCGTGGCGACCAGCCGAGGTGTCTCTCCCATCACCGGGAGAGTAGTCGGTCCAGGTAGACCGCGACCCCGTCGTCGTCGTTGCGCAGCGTCACCTCGTCGGCGGCGGCGCGGACGGTCGGGTGGGCGTTGGAGACGGCCACCCGGGACCACCCGGCCCACTCGAACATCGGCAGGTCGTTGGGCATGTCACCGAAGACCAGCACGTCGGCCGGGTCCACCCCGAGCCGCTGCGCCACGACGTGCAGCCCGGACGCCTTGTCGACCCCGGGCGGGGAGATCTCGACGAAGCCGAGCCCGGCCTGGGTGAGCGCGGCGACCTCGGGGCCGATGATCCGGCGGGCGGTCTCCAGCAGCGCGTCGACGTGGTGGTCGGCGGTCCGGGCGAACGCCTTGATCACGTCGGTGCCGAGGCACTCGTCCCGGGTACGCGGCTCGAACAGGTCCGGGTACGGCCAGCTCGGGTGGTAGTCGCCCCAGAGCGGGGCACCGGCCTCGCCGGACGCCTCGACCATCACGGTGAGCGGGCCGACCTCGGCCTCCAGGTCGGCGAGCAGCCGCGCCAGCACCTCCCGGGAGAGCCGCTCCTCGCGCAGCAACTCCGGGCCGGCCGGGTCGCTCTGGTCGACCACCCAGCCACCGCCGGCGAGCACCAGGAAGTCGGCGGCGCGGATGTCGTTGCGGGTCAGTTCGGTGAGTCGCGGACCCCGGCCGGTCGCGCCGACCACCGGGATGCCGGCGGCCCGCACCCGGTCGAGCACCTCATGGGTGTACGCGGAGACGGTCTCGTCGCTGCGGACCAGCGTCCCGTCGAGGTCGGTGGCGATCAGCTTGGGCAGCCCCGGGCGGGTCATGGTTCCTCCTTCGCCCGCCGCCGTCGCGCCGGCCCTGTCTCTGGGTCGTCGGTGCCTCGACCAGCAGTGACGGCGGGCAGCCACCGTACCTCGCGTAACCGGGCGCGGCCATGGCTTGCCTGCGAACCGGGCGGCAACTCGACACCACACCCAGGTTGCGCGCGCCCCGGGCGCTATTCCGGGCGGGCGAAGGGGACCGTCGGCTGCACCGTGAGGTCGGCCGGCCCGAGGGGCAGGTCGGTCTCCTCGGCGGGCGGGTGCTCCGCCCGCGGCGCGCTCTCGTCCGGTGACCCGGATTCGGTCCGGCCGGCGAGGTACAGCGCCGCCGCCAACAGCACGCAGGCCGCGAAGGCCGCCACCAGCCCCCGGCCGTACTCGACCTGGAAGCCGTCCTCCGAGGAGTAGAGGGCCTGCCGGCCCGAGTCGTCCAGCGACACCGACGTGGCGACCAGGACGCCGACCAGGGCCGTCGACAGGGCGAGGCCGGCGACCCGCGCGTCGTGCCGCACGGCGGCGCTGCCCCGCAGGGCCAGGGCCGCAGCCGTGACCAGCGCGAACAGGCCCACCAGATAGCCCAGCCCGAAGCCGCCGACGTCGGACACCCCGCCCGGCACCCGCAGCGTGTCGCCCTCGGGCCCCCCGGTCGGCACGGTCATCACCAGCCACTCCCCGACCAGCGAGGCGAACGCGGCCACCCCGCCGAGGCCGGCCGCCACCAGCGGGATCCGGCGGTCCCGCCCGAGCCGGGACAGCGGGCGACCCACCCGCCCCGACGGGGCAGGTTCGGGCCCACCCCACTCCACGACGCTGGCACCGCCGGCCCGGCTGTCCTGCCGGGGGATGGAAAGATCGTCGGACATCGGCCACCTCTCCGCGTTCGTGGGCCTGAACCTCGCGGGCCTGAACCTCGTGGGCCTGAGCCGAATCATGACACAGCAGGCACCGCGTGGCCGGGAACGCGACCGCCACGATCGGCGTGGCCGGATCACGGGCACCGGGTCGCCCGCCGCCCGGCTTTCGGTTAGCGTCGGCTCATGCCTATCCGTACCGCTTCCGCACGCTGGCAGGGCGATCTCACCGAGGGTTCCGGCACGGTCCGCACCGGCAAGGGCGGGCTCCAGGGAAACTACTCCTTCAAGTCGCGGTTCGAGGAGGGCGAGGGCACCAACCCCGAGGAACTCATCGGGGCGGCCCACGCCGCCTGCTTCTCGATGGCGTTCTCCAAGCAGCTCGCCGACGCCGGCGCGACCGGCACGTCGGTGGAGACCACCGCGAAGGTGCACTTCGACAAGACCGACGCGGGGATGACCGTGACCCGGATCGACCTGGAGACGGTCGGCCAGGCCCCGGGGCTCGACGAGGCCCAGTTCGCCAAGCTGGCCGAGACCGCCAAGGAGAACTGCCCGATCTCGCGCCTGCTCTCCCCGGGTGCCCAGATCAGCCTCACGGCCCGGCTCGCCTCCTGAGGCTCCCCGCGCCCACGTGACACGGAGGGTCCCCGTCCGCACGGACGGGGACTTTTCCGTACGAGAGGGATCTTGGGCCCCGTGCGCGGGGGCGGCTCGGGGACAATGGGGGCGTGGCGGTCCAGATGAGCCGGGAGCGCTTCGAGGAACTGGTCGGGGACGCCCTCGACGAGGTCCCCGAGGAACTGCTGCGGCTGATGAGCAACGTGGTGATCCTCGTCGAGGACCACCCGCCCCCCGGCGACGAGGACCTGCTCGGCCTCTACGAGGGGCACGCCCTCACCGAGCGGGGCTGGGACTACGCGGGCGTCCTGCCGGACCGCATCTTCATCTACCGGCACCCCATCCTGCGCATCTGCGACAGCGAGGAGGACGTCGTCGACGAGGTGGCGGTGACCGTGGTGCACGAGATCGCCCACCACTTCGGCATCGACGACGAACGGCTGCACGACCTCGGCTGGGGCTGACGGGTCGGCGTCGGAGTCCCCTCCGTCCGGTCCGCGCCGGCGTCCCCGTCCCCGTCCCCGTCCGTCCGGTCCGCGCCCCGCGACGGCGGGCCGGCCCCGCTCGGCCGATGTCACCGGTTGCGCTGGTCACCTACCCTCCGGGCAGACACCCCGAGTCAGGAGGCATTTCCATGCGCAGCGCGCTGTTCTCCGCCGAGAACCTGGAGAAGGAGTCCACCCAGCCCGGCATGCGGCTGCAGAACTCCAAGATGTTGAAGATCGAGCTGAACGGCGAGGCGATGGCCCGGGTCGGGTCGATGGTCGCCTACCAGGGTCAGGTGCAGTTCCAGGCGCTCGGCTCCGGCGGCCTGGGCAAGTTCCTCAAGCAGAAGCTCACCGGCGAGGGCGTCCCGCTGATGAAGCTCACCGGCCGGGGCGACGTCTTCCTCGCCGAGCTGGCCAAGGACGTGCACATCATCGACCTGGAGCCCGGCGACGCCCTGTCGATCAACGGATCCAGCGTGCTGGCCTTCGACTCCACCCTGCAGTACGACATCCGCATGGTCGGCGGCGCCGGGATGGCCTCCTCGTCCGGCCTGTTCAACTGCGTCTTCACCGGCCACGGCCGGATCGCGATCACCACGAAGGGCACCCCGGTGGTGCTCAACGTCGACGCCCCGACCTACGTCGACCCGCAGGCCGCCGTCTGCTGGTCGGCCAACCTCCAGACCGGCTACCACCGGGCCGAGCAGTTCGGCCTGGGCACGCTGCTGGGGCGCAGCACCGGCGAGGCGTTCACGATGAGCTTCGCCGGGCAGGGCTTCGTGGTGGTGCAGCCCTCCGAGGAGCCGCCGATCGCGGGCAGCGGCGCCCAGGAGCAGCAGGGCGGCCTGCTCGGCGGCCTGCTGAGCTGACCCGTCGCCGGGCCGGCGACGAGCTGACCCGGGCGGGGCGCCCGACACGGGGCGCCCCGGTCTCAGCTCGCCGCCGCGAGCCGGGCCGGCGAGGCCGGGGTCAGCTCAGCTCGCCGGCGCGCAACCGGGCCAGCCAGGCCGCCGCGTCGGCGTAGTCGGCGTCCGACAGGCCGGCCGGTGCGGGGATGGGCCGGTCGCCCGCCGGCTGCGCCCACCGGTGCCGGGGGTACGACCCGAGGAACCGCACCTGGGCACAGACCCGGCGCAACCCCTGCAACGCCTCCCCGAGCCGTGGCTCGGCGACGTGGCCGGTGCAGTCGAGGAAGAAGACGTACCGGCCCAGCGCCTCGCCCGTCGGGCGGGACTCGATGCGGGTCAGGTTCACCCCGCGCACGGCCAGTTCCATCAGCACCGACAGCAGCGCGCCCACCCGGTCATGGGCGATGTAGACGGCCAGCGACGTGAGGTCGTCCCCGGTGGGGGGCGGGGGCGGGCCCGGGCGGGACAGCAGCGCGAAGCGGGTCACCGCGTCGGGATGGTCGGCGATCTTGTCGGCGAGCACCGCCAGCCGGTGCCGGGCGGCCCCGATCGGGGCGCAGATCGCCGCGTCGTACTCGCCCGTCGCCGCGCCCGCCGCGGCGGCCCCGTTGGAGAGCACGTCGACCACGACCGCGTCCGGCAGGTGGGCGCGCAGCCAGCCCCGGCACTGCGTGGACGCCTGAGGATGGGCGGCCACCGAGCGGATCTCCTCCGGCGACGTCCCCGGGCGGGCGCCGAGCACGAACTCGACCGGCAGGATCACCTCCCGGGTGATCACCAGCGGTTCCCCCTCGGCCAGCTCGTCCAGGGTCACGCCGACCGCGCCGCCGATCGAGTTCTCCAGCGGCACCAGGGCCGCGTCGGCCTCGGAGGCGCGGACGCTCTCCAGGGCCTCGCCGACGCTGCGGGCGGGCGTGCGGGTGCCGCGCTCGGCGGCCGGCACGGTGCGCAGCGCCTGCTCGGCGAAGGTGCCCTCGGGGCCGAGGTAGACGAAACGGGTGGGCGGTGTTCCCGGCATGCCGCCAGCCTACGCACCCGGTACGGCACCGGGGACGGCGTCGCAGGCGAGTGCCCGGATGCCGGGCGGCCCGGCCACCCGTACCTCGATGGTGCAGACGTCGGTGCCGGCGGTGACCAGCTCCAGGTCGCCCGGCCGGCCCCGGGTGACCACCTGCAGCTCCTCGTGCCCGGTCACCCGCAGCACCGTGTACTGCCAGTCCCCGGCGCAGAGCGGGCCGTCGCCCGCCCGTACCGCGACCGAGCGGGACAGCACCCCGGCCGGGCCGCGCAGCAGCGCGACGACCCGGTCCACCGACGGGCCGTCGGGGCAGGGGCCGGCGACCAGGTCGGAGGCCGGGGTGGTCGGCGGCCCCGCCGCCGGCGGGGTGAGCGGTGTCGCCGGGCCGGTGGGCGGGGCGGAGGCCGACGGGGTGGTGCCGGGCGTGCCGATGCTGGGCAGGGCGGCGGGCTGGCGCAGCTCCGGCGGCGTGCCGCAGCCGGCGAGCGTGCCGGCGAGGACGGCGAGCAACACGACCGCGCCGGGGACCCGGAGCGAACCGGAGCAGCCGGGCACCCGGGAGGAACCGGCGTGACCGGGCGCGCGGGACGGACCGGGGGCGCCGGGCGCGCGGGACACCGGTCGGTGCGGTGCGGATGGCGGCACGAGCCGATCCTTGCATCGGAGGACGTCGTTGTGGCCGGGCGGCCGAGCTCATCGTAGGAGCCATCGGCCTGGCCGTGAAGGCCCACCGGGCAGGTCTCGCGCGGGCGACCGTCCGGGGGCCGTCAGTCGAGGACGCGGTGGCCGGCGCGGCGCAGCGCTGCGGTCGCCTCGCCCAGCCGCACGGCCGGGACCAGCACGTGGTCGGTGTCGTACGTGGAGAACGCCACCGGATCGACCCGCGCCTCGGTCAACGGGCCGATGAGCGCGGCCAGGGTGCCGGTCACCGCCTGCCCGAGCGGGCCGACGATCCGCAGGCAACGCCAGTCGGTCTCCACCTCGGCCGGCGCGCGGGGGACCGGGCAGATCACGGAGACCCCGTCGGCGGCCCAGCTCACGCTGACCACCTCGGCGTCGCCCAGTTCGCCCCAGAGGGCGGGCCCGAGGACGGAACCGGCGACCAGCCGGCACACCGCGTATTCCCCCGGCAGCAGAGCGACATCGACCATGAGGGCACCCTACGGCCTGGCGGGTGTCCGCCACAGCTCCCGAGGGTGCGGCGGATGCCACATTCGCCCAGGTCAGGCCCGCAGTGCGGCGCATCGGTCCACAGGGCAGCCGGGATCGGGCCGCAGCGGAGCCGGGTCAGACCTCGGAGAAGAAGGTCAGCGACCCGGCGACCCGTCCGTCGGTGAGCACCGGCGTCGAGATGGCGTCGACCGTCGGGTCCGTCCGGCCCGCCGCCGCGGCCTGCACCCGCAGCAGCCCCCGGGCGAGACGCCCGGAGTGCAGGGCGAGCAGCGGCGGGATCTTGTCGGTCTCCTGCTCGGTCAGCTCGCCCCGGTGGGCGGTGAAGTCGAGCAGCCGCAGGCAGCCGTCGAGCAGGGGCAGGCCGATCACGTCGTCGGGACAGCCCAGGCAGAGCAACTCGCAACCGGACGCCGACACCGCGACGACCCGGGTGTCGGCGTCGATCAGGAGGCAGGGCTCGTCGGCCCGGGTCACGGTGGCGGACCACTGCCCGAAGTTGTCGGACTTCTGCTCCAGCGGTGTCCGGGCGGTGGGCGCGAACACTTCCGAGAGCGAGAGTTCGACGTGGGCCACCGCGCCTCCTATGTACACCGACGGTCTGTCCACGCTAACCGGTCGTTGTGGGTGCCGCCGACCGCGCTGGGGCCGCCGGGACGCCGGGGATCGGTTGCCCTCACCCGGGCGTCCGGCGCCGGCGCGGCCGGTGGTTGCTCCGGGTGCGGGCCGGACCGCGTGGCGTCGCGGGAGACGTTACCGGCGGTTGGCCGGCTTGTCAGCCGCCGTTCGGCCGCCGTCGTACCACCGGTAGTCGCCTGCTGGACGGTACGTGCCGTTCATCCAGGTCCCCGGGTGCTGCGCCACGCGGGCGAGTTTCTCGGCCGTGGCCGGGGTGATCCGGTTGCCCCCGGCCACGAGCAGGCGGTCCAGCTCGCGGTGGGTGGCCATGAGGCAGTCCTTCGGCAGGCCGTACACGCTGATGACGCCGGAACCGACGAAGGTCAGCACCGGCGTCACGGGAATGGGCAGTCCCACCGCCTGGGAGAGCACCTTGCTCGCCCGCTTGGCGTCCCGGCGGGCCTCGGCCACGTACGGCGGGCGCTTGCCGTTGATCTGCACCACGTCACCGGCTACGAGCACCCGGGCGCGACCGTGGTCGGCGATGGTCACCGCGAACAGGCCGCCCGGCCCGATGGCGAGGAACCCGGCCCGGTCGTCCTGCGCGGGGTCGAGGAGGAGATCCGTGGTGTCCGTGCGAGGCCACTCGACGACGTGCCACCCCGGCCCCAGATGGTCGAGCCGGCCCAGGGCGCGGGCCCCGGCCGCTTCCAACCGGCGGGCCCCCCGCTCGGCGCGCCGCCGCCGGGCCCACTCCAGGGGGCTCGGACGGGTCGGGTCGAGCACCCCGGGGGCATCCGCCCTGGGGTGTGGCACCGAGACGGGCGGCAGTGCCCGTGCGGTGGGTGCGGCTCGACGTGCGGGAAAGACAGTCATCGCGACCTCCGGCAAAAGGTCCCTCGAAGTTATGTCCTCACTACCCTACGTTGACATACCGGGTACCCGGCAAGTCGGAGCGCCGGAGTGAGTGCGGATGAATGCCATATTCATCCACAGACGTTTTACCGGATGCCGCCAAACCCTGCCCTACCCTTGGCCGGGTGACCCACTACGTGGACAGTGAAGTCGGCCGCCTCGGCACCGTGCTGCTGCACCGACCGGGCCCCGAACTGGCCCGACTCACCCCCCGGAACAACGACTCGTTGCTGTTCGACGCTATCCCATGGGTCGGACGGGCACAGGAGGAGCACGACGCGTTCGCCGCCGAGCTGCGCGCCCGCGGGGTGGAGGTGCTCTACCTCGCCACCCTCCTCGCCGAGACCCTCGCCGTCGCCGAGGCCCGCACCGAGCTGACCGAGCAGGTGCTCAGCTCGCCCCGGCTCGGCGACACCCTGCGCCGCCGGGTGGCCGACCACCTCGCCTACCTCGACCCCGCCGCCCTCGCCGACGTGCTCATCGCCGGGCTCGCCCACGAGGAGCTGCGGATCAGCCGGGAACGGCCCGGCGGGCTCGTCTACTCCCTGATGGACCGGCACGACTTCGTCATCGATCCCCTGCCCAACCTGCTGTTCACCCGCGACTCGTCACTGTGGATCGGCGACCGGGTCGGGGTCACCAGCCTGGCCATGCCAGCCCGCCGAAGAGAGACGAGCATCACCGACGCGATCTACCGGCACCACCCGCGCTTCGTCGGCACCGAGTTCGTCTACCACCCGAGGCTGGAGCACCTGGAAGGCGGCGACGTGCTGCTGCTGGCCCCGGGCGTGCTCGCGGTCGGGGTCGGCGAGCGCACCACCCCGGCCGGCGCGGAGCGGCTCGCCCGGCAGGTCTTCGCCGCCGGGCTGGCGCACACCATCCTGGTGGTGCCGATCGCCCAGGAACGCGCCACCATGCACCTGGACACCATCTGCACGATGGTCGACGTCGACGCCGTGCTGATGTACGCGAACGTGGCGAGCAGCCTCGTCGCGTACACGGTGGTCGCCGGCCCCGACGGCGAGCCGCAGGTGGACGGCCCCGCGCCGTTCCTGCGGGCCGCCGCCGACGCGATGGACCTCGACCAGCTCCGGGTGATCGACACCGGCCTCGACCCGGTCACCGCCGAGCGGGAGCAGTGGGACGACGGCAACAACACCCTCGCCATCGCCCCCCGGCTCTGCGTCGGTTACGAGCGCAACACCGGCACCAACGCCCAGCTGGAACGGGCCGGCATCGAGGTGATCCCGATCGCCGGCTCCGAGCTGGGCTCCGGCCGGGGCGGCCCGAGATGCATGTCCTGCCCCCTGGTCCGGGAGTAAGGAAGGGCCCCTGTCGACGCGAGACGTCGCACAGGGGCCCTTCCTGACGCGCGGCTCAGCGCAGGGTGAGCTGCCGGCCGAGCAGGCCGTGCCGGGCGCGGCGGCCCGCCGCGTCCAGCGGCTCCTTCTCGGCGAGGGCCTCGGCGTAGCGCTCGGCGAACTCCCGCACCGGCTCCTCCCAGTCGGCCGCCGGGACGTCCTCGGGCAGGTCCCAGACCGGCACGAGGCGTCCGTGCGCGCGGAACATGCCGGCGAACTTCGTGCCCCCGGCGAGCGGCAGCGTGCCGGCGGCGCTCAGCCGCGCCAGGGCGTCCAGCGCGGCGTCCTCGTCGTCGGGGAGCACCCAGCGGACGTGCGCCTTCTCCGGCACCTGACACCAGTACGCCGCCCGCGCCGCCGCCAGCCGCACGGTCGGGTAGATGGCCGCGTTGGCCCGCTCCAGCGACGCCTGGACGGTCGGGTCGTCGGCCGCCCCCGGGTCGAGCCAGAACTCGAAGCCCTCGTGCATGCTGATCTCCAGCGGCCCGTCGACCAGGATGTCCTGGAGGCGGGGGCCGGGGCCGGGCAGCGGCGGCACGGTGACCGTCCGGCCCGGCTCGGTGCGCAGCGCGCAGAGCAGCGCCTCGGCCAGGTCCCGGGAGACGTCGCCGGACTGCTGGTGGCGCTGGAGCCCGACGAAGACCCGACCGTCCGCCTTGGTCATCGCCGGGGCGGCCATCGGCAGCACGGTGGCCAGGGTGACCGGGCGGTCGCCGTGCTCCTCGACCAGCTCGGGGACGAGCCGCAGCGGCGCGGACGCGGCGGGGACCAGCTCACGCAGGGCGATCCACTCCGGCTCGTCGGCCAGCCCCTCGAACGGTCGGGGCACGAAGACGTCCCGCACCTTCTCCCGCTTCCCGGTGGCGCTGACGTCGGCGGCCCGCTGGATCCTTCTACGCTTGCTCACGGCGAGACAGCCTAGAGCCCACGGCCCGCCGGGGTGGGGAGGACCCGCCCCGCACGGACGGCCCGGCGTGGCTCAGCCGGCGGCGACGAGATCGGTGCGGGGCGTGGCGGCGGGGTCGAACTCGGCCCACACGCACTGCCCGAGGCCGTCCCGGTCGACGCCCCACCGGCTGGCCAGGCCGGCGACGATGTGCAGGCCCCGGCCGTCGACCGCATCGGGGCTGGTGACCCGGACCAGCGGCCCGGCGGCGGCCCCGCCGTCGGTGACCCGGAGCTGGACGAACTGCCCGTCGGGGGTCCGGCGCAGCCGCCAGGCCACCCGGACCACCCCGCCGGGGAGCGCCTCGGCGTGCCGGACGGCGTTGCCGACCAGCTCGGCCAGGACCGCCACCAGGTCGGCCAGGAGCATCGACGGCACGACGTCGGCCAGCTCGTCGGCGAGCCGGTGCCGGGCCAGGCGCGCACCGGTCGGGTGGTGCGGCACCACCACGCACCACGACCTCTCGACCGGCTCTCCCGCCACCGTCGCTTCCTCTCGCCCCACCACACCCCGGCCGCGGAGACCTGCCTCGCAACCGTGGCCCCGGCCCCGCCGGCCGGGCTCACCCGCGTGGCAGCCGGACCTCTGCGACCGTACCGCCACCTTCCCTCGGCCGGAGGGACACCCAGCCGTTCTGCTGTTCAACGATCCGGCGGACGAGATAGAGGCCGAGACCCGCCCCCGGATATCCCCGGCGGTCGCCGGACTCGCCCTGCCAGAACCGGTCGAACGCCCGCTCGACGTGCTCCGGCCGGATGCCGATGCCCCGGTCGCTGACCCGCAACGACACGGTCCGCTCGTTGCCTCCGGCGGTGATCTCGATCGGGGTGTCGGGCGCCGAGTACTTGCCGGCGTTGGTCCCCAGCTCGGTCAGCACCGTCGTCAGCGACTGCCGGCTGCCGAGCGCCTTCGGCAGGCCCTCGGGCACGTGCAGGACGACCCGGCGGCGCAGGTCGGTGGGCAGGTCGGCGACGGCGGCCCGGAGCGCCTCGCCCAGGTCGAACGGGACGGACGGCTCGCCGGGCCGGCCCTCGGTGGCCGAGGTGAGCAGCCGGTCGACCAGCCGGGCCAGTTCGTTGGCCCGCTGCCCGATGACCCGGGCGGCCTGCCGCCGGTCGGTCTCGGTCAGGGAGTCCCAGTGCTCGGTGAGGGTGTCGGCGTACCCCTTGATGACGGTGACCGGCGTGCGCAGCTCGTGGCTGGTCACCGCGACGAAGAGGTCCCGGTCCTGGTCGCGGAGCTGCTGGTCGGTGATGTCCCGGAAGGTGACCACGCGCAGCGCCCCGGGGCCCGGCAGCTCGCCCGAGGTGATCTTGATCCAGCGGCCGTCGGGCAGCCGGTGGTCGAGGACCTGCCCGGACGGGGGGAGGGGGAACGGCAGGGCGCGGTTGAGCGACTCCGCGACCGACCGGCCGGTCACCTGGGCGGCGGCCGGGTTCCAGAGCCGGACGCGCCCGTCCCGGTCGACCACGGCGAGCCCGTCGGCCAGCGCCGCGACCACCGGGCCGTCGCCGTGCACCGGCAGCCCGCTCTGGTCGCTGTACATGTGGGCGATGCAGGAGGCGATGTACGCCACCACCTCGTGCTGCCCGGCGGCCGTCGAGTCGTCGTCGTCCGGGTAGAACGCGTGCAGGCTGCCGACGGTCAGCCCGCCGATCTCGGCGCGGGCGGCCACCATCCGACGCAGCCCCCGGTCGACCAGCTCGGCGCCGATCGGGCCGGGGATGCGGTCCACCCGGATGTCACGGACCCGCGGGCCGGAGAGCAGGCAGACGGTGGCCGGGTCGGTGGGCGACACGGGCCGGCCGACGGCCCACTCGGCACCCCCGGTCGCGGCGATCACCCGGCCGCCGGTGGGCGCGAACTCCACGAAGGCGGTGCTGGCCGCCCCGATCGCCGGCTGGACCACTTGGAGCAGCCGGGCGAGGACGGGCAGACCGGCTTCACCAGAGTTGATCATCTCGATAACCCTGCCATGGCCGGTTATCAGGGCGGCGAGGTCGGTACGCTCCGGCATGTCCCGAGTGTGCCGCGCCGACCCGCTCCCCGACACCCCCGCGCGGGCGGCCCCGGCACCCGCGCCGCCCGGCGAACCCGGCCTGACCAGCCAGCGGACGACGCCGCCCCGCCGGTTCACCGGCCCCGTCCGGTGCGGAGGCGACCTCGGCGGCGGACGATGCCGCCCGACCCGTTCACCGGCCCAGCCGGGCCAGCGCGTGCGCCGGCCGGTCGGTGATGATGCCGTCCACCCCGACGTCGAGCAGCAGGTCCAGTTCGGCGGGCTCGTTGACGGTCCAGACGTACACCTGGTGGCCGGCGGCCCGCAGCGCGGGAACCAGGCGCGGCCGGGCCCGGACCAGCTCGACCCCCGGCCCGGCGATGCGGGTGCCGAACGGCAGCCGGCCGAGCCGCAGCCAGCGCGGCAGCACCTCCAGCAGGAGCACCGTGGGCAGCCCGGGGGCGAGGTCGCGGACGCGGCGCACGGCCAGCGGCGAGAAGGACATCACGGTGACCTGGACCAGGGCGTCCGGGTCCGGCTCGGCCAGGCCGTAGCGGCGCAGCAGGGCCACCAGCCGGCGCTCCACGTGCCCGCCGTACCGCGAGGGGTGCTTCGTCTCGATCAGCAGCCGCACCGGGCGGCCGGCGGCCAGCACCGCGTCGAGCAGCCGTTCGAGGGTGAGCAGCCGCGTGTGCGACTCGTCGGGCAACTCGTCGCCGTCGGGCGGCACGCAGCCCGGGTGCCAGGAGCCGAAGTCCAGCGCCTCCAGCTCCGCCAGCGTGCGGACGCTGACCAGGCCGGTGCCGTTGCTGGTGCGGTCCAGCCGCCGGTCGTGGACGCAGACCAGGTGCCCGTCGCGGGTCAGCCGGACGTCGCACTCCAGCCCGTCGACGCCCTCGTCGAGGGCCCGCAGGTACGCGGCGAGCGTGTGCTCCGGCAGGTCCGCCGAGGAGCCGCGGTGCGCGAAGACCAGGGGGTCACCCATGCCCGTCGCCCGTCGCTCTCAGATGACCTGGCCCGGCCCGCCGTCCCCGGCCACCACGGGTCGGCCGACGGCCGCCCACTGGCGCATTCCGCCGTCGGCGTTGCGCACCTGGTCCCAGCCGTTGTTCCGCAGGTAGGCCACCACCTGCGCCGAGCGCCCGCCGGAGCGGCAGATGACCGCCACGTCGCGGTCGGTGGGCACCTCGGCCATCCGGGCGGGCAGCTCCATCATCGGCAGGTGGTGGGCGCCGGGGGCGTGCCCGGCGGCCCACTCGTCGTCCTCGCGGACGTCGAGCAGGTAGGTGTCGTCGGCGATCTCGGTCACGGGCACGGTGGGAACCTGGGGTCCGAACACGGTCACCAAGCCTAGAGCCTCGCCCGGCCGCCCGGTCGGGGGCGTGCGAATCCGGGCGGGTCGGGACGAATCCGCAGGTCAGCGGCGGGTGGGGAGGTGAAGGTGGGGGCGGCTCGGCGGCGGGTGGGAAGGCGAGGGTGGAGGCGGCTCAGAGATGGGTCACCCAGCGCGGGTTGGCCTGGACCCAGCCGGGCATCCGGGCGCCCCGGACCGCGTCGAAGAGGGCGCCGCCCCCGCCGTCGAGCACGACGTACGAGATGCCGTCGATGGTCTGCGGGTGGGACGGCACCTGGACGCCCGTCAGCGCGTCCGGGGGGAGGTCCCGGAGGGTGAGCAGCAGGTCCTCCAGGGGCACCCCGTTGGTGTCGACGGTCAGCGACGCGCCGACCGCCCGGATGAGCCGGTCGAGCCGCACCGGGTCGCGACGCAGGTTCGTCTCGCCGGCCCGGTCCAGCATCGCCCGCAGGAGCTGCTGCTGGTGGCGCTGCCGGTCGTAGTCGCCGCCGGGCAGGTCGTAGCGCTGGCGGACGTAGTCCAGCGCCCGCGCGCCGTCCATCTGCTGGCAGCCGGGGCTGAACAGGGTCCCCGTGTGGATCGAGCGGACCTCGGTGTCGACGCACATGCGTACGCCGCCGAGGAGGTCGATCACCTGCCGCAGCCCGGCGAAGTCGATCAGGGCGGCCCCGTCGAAGCGCAGCCCGGTGAGCCGGGTGAGGGTGGCCGAGAGGAGTTGGACGCCGGCCTCGCCGCCGCCACCGTGCTCGTACGCCGCGTTGAGCTTGTCGCTGCCGCCCCCGTAGCCGTTTCCCCCGGGCGGGATGCTGACCAACAGGTCGCGGGGGAACGAGACCAGATAGGCGCTCTTCGTGTCGGCCGGCACGTGCACGACCAGGATGGTGTCGGAGCGCTGGTCGTCGCCGGCCGCGCCGGGCCGCCGGTCCGAGCCGACGAGAAGGTAGTTGAGCGCCCCGTCGAGGTCCGTCCGGTCGCGCCGGGCATCCGCGTCGAGCAGGTCCTCCCGGGTCACCGTGCGCTCGTACCGGTGGCCGAGGGCCCGGAGCCCGACCACCGCGCCGGCGGCCAGCAGCGCCAGGGCGAGGCCGGCCCCGAGCAGGATTCGGCTCCAGCGGGGTACGCCTCGACGGGCCGGTCCCCGCCGTCCCCGTCCGGTTTCCCCCGACCTGGCCGTGACGCCCCCCGTCGCCGCACGTGAATGGTTCTCACGTCAGGCTACGGGGGGCGTCGGGTCCGGCGGAGGGTTTCCCCTGATCAGGGTGCTACTTGCGGGTCGACAGCACGCTCGGGTTGGCGTAGACGAACTCGGCGAGCTTGTCGTTCTTGATCGCCTGGAACATCTCCATGGTCTGCGGGCTCAGCGACTCCTTCGTCCCGCTGGCGTTCGCGTGGAACGTGCCGCCGTTGGTCCGCAGCGTGGTCAGGTCGTTGCCGGTGACCCCGCGCATCGTATAGATGAAGTCGATGATCGGCACGCCGCCGGTGTCCAGGACGAACGCCTTGCCGGCCGCCTTGATCAGCCCGTTGAGCTTCACCGGGTTGGTCAGCGTGCCGTTCTCGGTCGCCTTCTTCGCCATCGCCTTGATCAGCTGCTGCTGGTTCTGCTGGCGGTCGTAGTCGCTGTTCGGCAGGCCGTAGCGCTGCCGGGCGTAGTCGAGGGCGGCCCAGCCCTTCATGTCCCGGCAGCCCTTCTTGTGCACAACCGGGGTCATCGGCTTGCCGGTCTTCTTCGCGTCGGCGTTCCACATCGGCTTGCCGTCGACGTACGACATGTGGTGCGACTTCACCTCGTGGCTCACGCAGATCCGCACGGTGCCGAGGGCGTCGATGACGCCCTTGAAGCCGCCGAAGTTGATGATGGCCGCGCCGTCGAAGCTGATCCCCGTCATCTTCTTGATCGTCTGGGCCATCAGCTGCGCGCCGCCCTCCCAGCCGCCGCCGTTGCGGGCGCCCGCCTGGAACGCTGCATTGATCTTGTCGGTGCCGCCGCCGTAGCCGCTCTTCTTGAACGCCGGGATCTGCGCCTCGGTGTCGCGCGGAATGGAGATCAGGTACGCCTGGTCGTGCGAGGCGGGGATGTGCAGCACGATGATGGTGTCGGCCCGGACGTCGTCGGCGGCCCAGCGCTCGCGGGCGTCCACGCCCAGCAGCAGCATGTCGATCGGGCCGTCCAGGCTCGCCCCGCCCTCGGCGTCGGACTTGCCGGCGTCGCCGAGCAGGTTGCGCTGCGCGATGTTGCCGGTGGCCTGGCTGATGAACGCCTTGCTGCCGACGATGGCGATCCCGCTGGTCATCATGAGGATCGCGCCGAAGACGACGGTGAGGCGGGCCCACAGCGGGTCCTTGCGGCGCTTCTTGCGCTTACGGGCGGGGACGTCGGCGGGGGGTCGGCCGCCGCTGCGGGGTTGCGACGGGATGGCCGACGGAACCCGTGCGACCGCGCCGACGGGCTCCTGCGACGGAGGGCGACGGCTGGTATGAACCGGCATGCGTGCTCCAGCTCGCGTGATCGGGGGGCGGGACCACTGTACGTACCGCTTCCCGTCAAGGCGAGTTCGTCCCCCGGCTATTCGCAGTTATCTTGGTAGTTGCCTGCGGAATTCACCCGTTCGGTCAACAGAAATCAGCCGGTCGGCGGTAAGGCCCCCGGTGGAACGGGGTCCGGCCGCCGACCGGCGCTGATGTGTGTCGAAGTAACGACCACCCGAATCCGTCTCCGTTACCGGAAACTCGTCACCCCGAGCTGCCCTCCGGCGGGTTGGCCTTCACCCACTCGGCCATCTTGTCCGCCGTCATCGCCTGGTACATGGCCAGCGCCTTCTCCCGGTCCGAGACCACCACCGACTCGCCGTTGATCGTGTCGCTTCCCGAGTTCGGGCTGGTGACGAAGATCAGGTTCTCCCCGCGCAGGCTGCGGAACTGCAGCGCCATGTCGACCAGCGAGAAGCCCTGGTCCACGGTCACCGCGTCCGTCACCGACTGGAGGAACGCGTTGAGCTTCTTCGGGTTGGTCAGCGTGCCCGTGCTGGCCGCCTTGTCCATCAGGGCCTTGAGGAACTCCTGCTGGTGGCGCATCCGCGCGAAGTCGCCGTCGGGGAACTGCTTGCGCTGCCGGATCCAGTCCAGCGCCTCCGCGCCGTTCATGTGCATGGTGCCCTTGGTGAACTTGCGGAACGGCTTGTGGATCGAGGTGATCGACCGCTCCACCTTCAGGTCCACCCCGCCGAGCGCGTCGGTGACCTGCTTGAACCCGGCGAAGTCGATCGCCATCACGTTGTCGATGCGGACGTCGGTGAAGCACTCCACCGTCTTGACGGCCAGCGGCAGGCCGCCGAACGCGAACGCGGCGTTGATCTTCGCCCGCTGCCCCGAGGCGCAGTCCGCCTGGGCGTTCTCCGGGATCGGCACGTACAGGTCGCGGGGGATGGAGACCAGGTAGGCGGACTTGTGGTCGGCCGGGATGTGCATGACGATGATCGTGTCGGCCCGCCACTGGCTCTGCTGGTCCACCGGGGCGTCCGGGTCCCGCGAGTCGCTGCCGACCAGCAGGATGTTCAGCGCACCGTCCACCGCCTTCGGCGGTCGGCCGCCGGTCAGCTCCGAGAACGGGTCGGTGCGGGCCAGGTCCTGGTTGAGGTTGCGGGTGTAGAACCACGCCCCGGCCCCGCCGAGTAGCGCGAGGACGAGCACCGCCACGCCGGCCACCAGGCCGATCCGGCCCCACCTCGGGCGCGGCCCGCCTCCACCGGCCCGCCGGGGAGCGCCCGGTCCCCCGGGCCCGCCGGGGCCGTCCGACCCGCCGAAGCCGCCGCCCCGGGGCCGGTCGTCGTGGGTGGGATACCACTGGGCCCCGGGCACGCGGGCGCGCCCCGAGCCGCCCTGGCCGGGGCCGGGCACCGGGGCACGCCCCGCGCTGCGACGCAGGTGGGGGAACGGAACGCCGGCGGAAGCGGTCGCTGACATGTACCCGAGGGTACGTAGCCCCGTCGAGTGTCGCCCTCAATCGCAGGTCGGCCGGCGGGCCGCGGCGCGCCGACCGGCTACCCTAGCCGCTCGCGGAAGTGCTCGATCGTGCGTCGGAGGCCGTCTTCGGGCGCCACCGCCGGCTCGTATCCGAGCAGTTCACGGGCGAGGGTCAGGTCGGGGCGGCGCATCTCCGGGTCGTCGGCCGCCCGGGTGACGTACGTCACCTCGGAAGTGCTGCCGGAGAGTGACACGATCAACTCGGCCAGTTGCCGCATGGTCAGCTCGTGCTCGGTGCCGCAGTTGACCGGGCCGGTCTCCGTCGAGTCGAGCAGCAGCAGGATGCCGCGCACCAGGTCCTCGACGTAGCAGATCGACCGGGTCTGGTTGCCGGTGCCGTGCACGGTGATCGGCTCGCCGCGCAGCGCCTGCGAGATGAACGTCGGGATCGCCCGGCCGTCGTCCGGCCGCATCCGTGGGCCGTACGTGTTGAAGATCCGCACGATCGCGGCGTCCAGCCCCCGGTACCGGTGGTAGGCCATCGTGGCCGCCTCCGAGAACCGCTTCGCCTCGTCGTAGACGCTGCGCACGCCGATCGGGTTGACGTTGCCCCAGTACGTCTCGCGCTGCGGGTGCTCCTTCGGGTCCCCGTACGCCTCGGAGGTGGAGGCCATCAGGAACCGGGCGCCGTCGGCGACCGCGCGGTCCAGCAGGTGCAGGGTCGCCACCGACCCGACCCGGAGGATCTCCACCGGCAGGGTGGCGAAGTCGGTGGGGCTGGCCGGGGAGGCCATGTGCATGATCGCGTCGAACCGCTCGGCCAGCGCCGGGTGGTGGGTCGGCAGCCCGTCGGAGATGTCCGCCTCGACCAGCGTGAAGTTCGGCTTGTCGTGCAGGTGGGCCACGTTGTCCTTGGAACCGGTGACGAAATTGTCCAGCGCCACCACCGTGCAGCCGCGGGCGACGAGTGTGTCGACCAGGTGCGACGGCACGAAGCCGGCGCCGCCGGTGACGAGGACGCGGTGACCGGGACCGAAGCGCGGGGCAACCTTCATGCCGACCAGCCTATACAGGCACGAGATGGAAGGAAGGGCCCCCTGTTAACGCGAAACGTTGTACAGGGGGCCCTTCTTAACCAGCTCGGCCGGTGCGGGGCCGAGCGGGATCGGCACGCACCCGGGCCGGTGCGTACCGGCCTCAGTGCGCGCCGGCGCCGGTGAGGGAACGCACCTCCAGTTCGGCGTACTTCTCCTCGTCGCTCTCCTTGGAGATCATCGTGCCGATCCACCCGCACAGGAATCCGAACGGGATGGAGAGGATGCCCGGGTTGGACAGCGGGAACCAGTGCCAGTCGTGGTCCGGGAACATCGACGTCGGCGCCCCGGAGACCACCGGCGAGAAGAACACCAGCAGCACGGCGGCGAGCAGTCCGCCGTAGATCGCCCAGACCGCGCCGGAGGTGTTGAACCGCTTCCAGAACAGGCTGTAGAGGATCGCCGGCAGGTTTCCGGAGGCGGCCACCGCGAACGCGAGCGCCACCAGGAAGGCCACGTTCAGGCTCTGCGCGTAGATCGACAGGGCGATCGAGACCGCGCCGATGACCAGCGCCGAGACCCGGGCCACCCGGACCTCCTGGCGTTCCGACGCCTGCCCGTTCTTGATGACGTTGGCGTAGAAGTCGTGCGCCAGGCTGGACGACGAGGCGAGGGTGAGCCCGGCGACCACCGCCAGGATGGTGGCGAAGGCCACCGCCGCGATGATCGCCAGCATGGTCGCGCCGCCGAGGTCGCCGCCGAGGAAGTCGATGCCCAGCTTCTCGGCGAGCTGCGGCGCGGCCGTGTTGCCGGCCTTGTCCTGGGCGGTGATCGCCGGGCCGCCCACCAGGGCCGCCGCGCCGAAGCCGAGCGCCAGGGTGAGCAGGTAGAACGAGCCGATGATGCCGATCGCCCAGAGCACGCTCTTGCGGGCCGCCTTGGCGGTCGGCACGGTGTAGAAGCGGATCAGGATGTGCGGCAGGCCCGCCGTGCCGAGCACCAGCGCGATGCCGAGCGAGAGCAGGTCGACCTTGTTGTAGAAGGTCTGCGTCGCGTTCCCGGCCACCTCGACGCCGTACCGCAGGCCGGGTTCGAGGAAGGCGCTGCCCTTGCCCGAGGAGGCGGCGGCGTCGCCGAGCAGCGACGACAGGTTGAACTTGTACTTCGCCAGCACCAGCAGGGTCATCACCAGCGCGCCGGTCATCAGCAGGAACGCCTTGACGATCTGGACGTACGTGGTGCCCTTCATGCCGCCCACGGTGACGTAGATGATCATCAGGGCGCCGACCATGATGATCGTGGCGACCTTCGCGGTGTCGGCGTCCATGCCGAGGAACGTGGTGCCCGGCTTGATGCCCAGCAGCAGTGCCACCAGCGCGCCCGCGCCGACCATCTGGGCCAGCAGATAGAAGATCGACACGGTGATGGTGGAGACCGCCGCCGCCGTGCGGACCGGCCGCTGGCGCATCCGGAACGCCAGCACGTCCGCCATCGTGTACCGGCCCGAGTTGCGCAGCAGTTCGGCGACGAGCAGCAGCGCCACCAGCCAGGCGACCAGGAAGCCGATCGAGTAGAGGAAGCCGTCGTAGCCGTAGAGGGCGATGATGCCGGCGATGCCGAGGAACGACGCGGCCGACATGTAGTCGCCGCCGATCGCCATGCCGTTCTGGAAGCCGGAGAAGGACCGGCCGCCCGCGTAGAAGTCGGTGGCGGTCTTGGTCTGCCGGCTGGCCCAGATGGTGATGGCCAGGGTCACCGCCACGAACACCAGGAACAGCGTGATGGTCAGGTTGCGGGCGGTGCCGCTGCCCGCCTCAGCCGCGAGGACCGTGTTCATGGGTCACCTCCCCCATCTCGGCGCGGATGCGGTCGGCGATCGGGTCGATCTTCCGGTCGGCGAACCGGGAGTAGAGCCAGGCGATCAGGAACGTCGAGACGAACTGGAGCAGGCCGAAGATCAGGGCGACGTTGATGTTGCTGCCGAACAGTCTCGTGCCCATGAAGTCCCGCGCGTACGCGGAGAGGATCACGTAGAGCGCGTACCAGAGGAAGAACGCGACGGTCATCGGGAAGATGAAGCCGCGCAGAGCGCGACGTAACCCGGCGAACTCGTCCGAACGCTGTACGGCGAGGTACCGGTCCGCCGTGGACGCGGCCGGGCCCGCCGTCTCCGGCTCGGCCGGTGCGTCCGGCGGGGGTGTGTCCGTGGACATCTGTGGATCACCACCTTCACAGGCGTAGGGGGTTTCGCGCACGGTAGGAACCGCGCGCCCCGCCCGGGAAGACGTGGATCGACGAGGGTCTCCACCTGCGCCGAGCGGTCGCCTGCCTGCGCCGAGTGACCCAGGTCACTCCGGTGACCGGTGGTGGCTGGTCAGGTCAGCTCGTGGTAACGACCCCGGTAGTGCAGCAGCGGGTCGCCCTCCCGCGTCAGGTCGATGCACTCGATGGTGGCCTCGACGAGCAGCGCCCAGCCGTACTCGCGGGCGGTGTCGAGTCGGCACCCGGCCCAGCCGGCGGCGTCGGCGGGGACCGGGCCGTATTCGGTCTCGGTCCAGGCGCCGGTGGCGAAGAGGCCGCCCGGCGACGGGAACAGCCCGGCGAACCGGTCGGCGAGCTGCCGGTGCGGCGGACCCAGCGGCGCGACGGCGAACCGCCCCGCCGCCTCGACCGCCGCCCACAGGTCCGACTCCGCGTCGATCAGGCCCAGCAGCCGGTCCGGCTCCCCCTCGGCGACCAGCGTGGAGGACACCGTCAGGCCGGCGGGGCCCGGCGCGGTCCACAGCGTGACCGGCGCGGCGAGCCGACCCCGCAGCCGCCGGGCCGGGGAGCGCTGTCCCGCTGGTACGGCGAACGGGTCGACGTGGTGGATCTCGGCACCCGGCTCTGGATTCACGTGAAACATTGTGACCCCACCCGGCCCCCGCCGGCCGCCGGTCGGACCCTTCCGCCGGGCCCGCGCTCAGGCCCGCCCGCCGCCGCACCGCGACGGTCGCAGCCCTTCCGCCCTCTCCGGCACCGCAACCCCCGTGCGCCCCCTTTGCTCTGCACCCGGATACGCATCGCTCACCGAGCGCAACCGATGGCCGCATGCCTCGGCTCCGTCGGCCCCGCACCCTCGCAGCTCAGGAGGGTGCTGCGCGGATGGGTGCAGAGCAAAGGGGAGGTGAGGGCGTGGAGGGTCGGGAGCGGGTGACCACGGAGAGCAACGAGACACGGTGACCCGGCGGCGCGGCGCGGGGCCGCGCGGTCACTCGTCGGAGCGCAGGGCGTGGCGGGCGGCGGCCAGCACCTCCGGGTCGGTGCAGCCGGCGGCGTACCCGGCGATCCGGCGGCGGATGTCCCGGCCGAGCAGCCAGCTCCCGACCCGGTGCGCGACGGGGCGCAGGAACGCCGGCCGGCAGCGGAAGTGGTACCGCCAGGTGGCGACCGACGTGCCGGGCTCCGGGCCGGGGGCGAACCGCCACCCGCCCGCGAACATCTCGAAGAACCACGGGCCCCGGACCATCTTCATCCCGACGTGGCTCGGCGGCGCGAAGGAGACGTACTCGCTGACCATCGTCAGGCCGTGCCGGGAACGGGTGAAGGTGCGCACGCCCTTGCCCGGGCGCGTCGCCCCGTCGGTGAAGTGCTGCTCGCGGACGAACGGGTCCCAGCGGTACCGGGTCGGCGCGACGGTCTGCGACACCGCGAAGGCCAGTTCGGGCGGCACCGGCACGGTGATCACCGACTCGACGACAGGCATCGCCCCATTGTGCCGGCGTGCGTGCGGGGGGCTCCTATCGTGCCGGGCATGAGTCCCGTGACGCCGCAGCAGCTCGCCCAGACCCGCGTCGTGGCCGCCGACGCCGTGCTCCGCAACGAGGTGGACTTCCGGGGCTATCCCCACCGGCACCTCGCCATCGCCGCCCGCCCGCGACTCAGCAGCAGCGGCGTCACCCAGCTCCTGGAGGCCGTCGAATACCTCACCCCCTACGGGTGGGAACTGGTCAACGTCAGCTCCTCCAGCAACAGCGGCCTGTTCTACGCGTTCCTGCGCCGCCGCTGAACCGCGTTCAGCGGCGCGGGGTCACGGCCGTCAGCAGCTCGGGGGCCCGCCGGTCCAGCACGTCACCGGCCAGGTACGCGCCGAGCAGCGCTGCGCCCAGCCCGTACGCCAGCCCCAGGGGCGGGGCCAGCCAGAGCCAGGCGTCGCCGAGCAGCGCCGCGGCGACCACCATCGGCACGCTCGCCACCGCCGTGCCCAGCATCGACAGCAGAGTGAGGAAGCTCTTCGCGACCCCGGCCCCGCTGTTCATCGCGAACGGGTTGCTCGTCTCCGGCAGCGAGTACGCCCCCAGCACCGAGACGAAGGCGCTGATCGCCAGCCCCGCACCGTACGTGGCGAGGAGGCTGCCCGCCATCACGCCCAGCCACGCCGGCCGACCCAGCAGCGCCCCCAGGACCACCGTGACGACGGCGAGCATCGGCAGGACGTACACCGAGAAGGCGGCCATCCGGGCCCGCAGCTCCAGCGGGCCGGGGACCCCGGCGACCACGTTCGCCGCGTACGCGCTGCCGTCGAAGCCGAACTGGTTGGCCAGGGTCACCGAGGCGAGCAGGCCGACGAAGACCATCGAGATGCTGACCAGCACCGGGGACGAGTCGGGGGCGGCGAACTCCATGCCCTCCCCGGTGGAGAAGCTCGCCCCGCCGAAGTTGACCATCACCGGCACGAAGATGCCGACCACGGCGATCGTGATCAGGTTGGCCCGCCGCCGGGCGTCCCGCCACCAGTAGCGGCACTCCCGGGCCACCAGCGCGCCGAACCGGTCCCGCCGCGCCCAGCCGACCGCCTTCGGAAAGAGCTGCCCGACCGCGCCGGAAACGGCCCCCGCCGCGCCGCCGCGCGCCCTGATCCGGCCGTGGCTGGCCGCCCCGACCATGGCCGACTCCAGCGACCGGGACCACCACCACAGCAGCGCGCCGATCGTGAGCGCGGTGATCAGCAGCTTCACCGGCACGGCCCAGGCCCGCCCCTCGGCCACGTCGATGCCGACCGTCCACGGCGCGCCGAACGGGGTCCAGCCGACCACCCGGGCCACCCCGGTCAGCCGGTCCCAGTCGGCCTGCTGCACGGCGGCCAGCACCGCGATCTGCAACGGGCCGAGCAGCGCGGCGAGCACCGCCAGCAGCACGGCCGCCAGGTCGCGTACCCGACGGGAGCGCAACATGGTCGCGAACGCGCTGGTCATCGCCCGGCTGGCCGCGACGCAGAGCAGCAGCCCGGCGACCACCCCGACGGCCGCGACGAGCGCCGCCGCCGCGCCGCCGAGCAGGCCCGAGGTGAGCACCAGCCCGCCGGTCGCGATCAGCGCCGCCACCGCCGGCACGCTGACCAGCGCGGCGGCGAACAGCCCGGTGACCAGGGTGCGCCGGGACAGCGGCAGCAGGGCGAACCGGGCCGGGTCGAGCGTCTCGTCCACCCCGAAGAAGACCAGCGGCAGCAGCAGCCAGCCGAGCACCAGCAGGCCGCCGCCGAACGCGGCGGCCATCAGCGCGTACGTCGGCTCGTCGGCCAGCCCGGGGGCGGCCAGCAGGAAGAAACCGGTGGCGGCGAACCAGAGCCCGGCGATCATCCCGCCCACGAACATGGCGATGCGCCAGCCCTGGCCCCGGAAGTTGTTGCCCATCACCCGCAGCTTCAGCCGGACGAAGTGCCGGGCCGAGACGGGGCGGACCCGCTCGGCCGGCTGGCCGCCCGGCCCGGTCACCGCCATGGTCGCGCCCCGCTGGCCCGCGCTGGTCACCGGGACAGCCACGCCAGCTCCTCGCCCGTCGCTGTGCGCCCGCCGACCACCTCGACGAACACGTCCTCCAGCGAGCGGTCGCCGCGCACCTCGTCGAGCGTGCCGACCCGCTTGATCGTCCCCTCGGCGAGGATCGCGACGTGCGAGCAGAGCCGCTCGACGACCTCCATGACGTGGCTGGAGAAGATGACCGTCCCGCCGCCGACGACGTACCGGTGCAGGATGTCCCGGATCAGGGCCGCCGACACCGGGTCGACCGCCTCGAAGGGCTCGTCGAGCACCAGCAGCCGGGGCCCGTGCAGCAGCGCGCAGGCCAGGCCGATCTTCTTCTTCATGCCCGCCGAGTAGTCCACGACCAGCGTCCGGCCGGCGTCGCCGAGGGCGAGCACGTCGAGCAGCTCCGCCGCGCGCTGGTCGACCACCGTCGGGTCCATGCCGCGCAACAGACCGTGGTACGCCAGCAGCTCCGCCCCGCTGAGCCGGTCGAACAGCCGTACGCCGTCGGGCATCACGCCGAGGAGCTGCTTCGCCCCGACCGGGTCGGTCCACACGTCGTGCCCGAGCACCCAGGCGCCCCCCGCGTCAGGGCGCAGCAGCCCGACCGCCATGGACAGGGTGGTGGTCTTGCCGGCCCCGTTCGGGCCGAGCAGCCCGTAGAACGAACCGGCCGGCACGTCGAGGTCGACGCCGGCCACCGCCACCTTGCCGTCGAACCGCTTGGCGAGGCCACGCAGCACGAGCGCGGGGTGCTCATCAGTCATGTACCGACCGTATCCGGCGCTGGCCAGCGACCGCTCCCGCCCAGGGACGACCTGCGCCTCCTCCCCGAGGGTGAGAAGGGAACCCCTCCCTACCGGATGCGTCAAGAAGGGGCCCTTCCTTCGGCGCGGAGCGCCTCGGGGGAGTGCAGGCGCAGCATGGTGCCGGCCACGTCGGCCGGCAGCCGCCGCCGGGACGCCACCGACACCGCGATCATCACCGTGAACGCGAGCGGCACCGTCCACGCCGCCGGCTGCGCGGTGAGCGTGGCCGGCCAGCCGGACAGCGGCGGGCCGAGCACCGTGACCAGCACCGCCCCGATCGCCGCCCCGCCGCCGGCCAGCACCCCGGCGGCGGCCCCCACGTCGGTCAGCCCCCGCCACCAGATGCCGAGCACCAGCAGCGGGCAGAAGCTCGACGCGGCGACGGCGAAGGCCAGCCCGACCACCTGGGAGACGTCCAGCCCCGACACGTTCAGCGCGAGTGCCGCCGGCACCCCGCCCGCGATGACCGTGGCCAGCCGGAAGCCGCGCACCGAGCCGCGCCCCAGCACGTCCGTGGAGATCACCCCGGCGACGCTGGTGAGCAGCCCGGACGACGTCGACAGGAACGCGGCGAACGCCCCGGCGGCGACGAGCGCGGCGAGCAGCCGGCCGGTCAGGCCGTCGCCGAGCGCCGCGCCGGGCAGCAGCACCACCACCGCGTCGGTCTGCCCGGTCACCAGCAACTGCGGGGTGTAGATGCGGCCCAGCACCCCGTAGAGGGTGGGCAGCAGGTAGAACACGCCGACCAGGGCCAGCACCACCAGCGTGGTGCGCCGGGCCGCCGCCCCGTCGGGGTTGGTGTAGAACCGCACCAGCACGTGCGGCAGCCCCATGGTGCCCAGGAACGTGGCCAGGATCAGCGAGTACGTGGCGAACAGCCCCCGGTCGTCGTCCCCGGCGGCGCTGGGCAGCAGCCAGTCCGCGGCGTCGGTGGCCGTGCCGGAGACCTGCGGCACCGGGTCGCCGGCGGCGAAGTCGAGCCGGTCGCCGGGGCGTACCTCGCGGATGTCGCCGTCGGGGAGGGTGAGGGTCGCGCGGTGCTCGACCACGACGGTGGTCGCGGTCCGGAACGTCGGCCCGTCGGGCGGGGTCACCGCCGGGCGGGCGTCGGCCTGCCACTGCAACACCAGGAAGATCGCGGGTACGGCGAGCGCGGTCAGCTTCAGCCAGTACTGGAACGCCTGGACGAAGGTGATGGCCCGCATCCCGCCCAGCGCCACGTTCGCGGTGACCACCACCGCCACCACGAGCGCACCGACCGGGTACGCCGCCCCGGTCAGCGTGGCGAGGGTCAGCCCGGCCCCCTGGAGCTGCGGCACGAGGTACAGCCAGCCGATGAAGATCACGAACGCGGTGGCGAGCGTACGCAGCCGCCGCGACCCGAGCCGCACCTCGCAGAAGTCCGGCAGGGTGAACGCCCCGGAGCGGCGCAACGGCGCGGCCACGAACAGCAGCAGGGCCAGGTAGCCGGCGGCGAAGCCGACGGGGTACCAGAGCACGTCCACGCCGTACTTGAGGATCAGCCCAGCCACGCCCAGGAAGCTCGCCGCCGACAGGTACTCCCCGCCGATCGCGGCGGCGTTCCAGGTCGGGCTGACCGAGCGGGAGGCGACCAGGAAGTCGGAGGTGGTCCGGGCCAGCCGCAGCCCGTAGAAGCCGATCCCGACCGTGACCAGGGTGACCGCGACGATCGCGGGGACGACGTACCCGTTGCCCATCTCAGCGCTCCGGCCGCTGGACCAGGTCGGTGAAGTCCTGCTCGTTGCGCTCGGCGAGCCACACGTACGCCCAGCCGACGGCGATGAGGAACGGGAAGGAAACCAGCCCCAGCAGCAGCCAGGGCAGGTTGATCCCGAACACGGTGACCCGCCCCACGGAAGGCGCGATGGCGAACAGCCAGGGCAGGCCGCCCAGGCCGATCAGCACCACCAGGCTCAGCCGCAGCGCCAGGGCGAGCTGGGCCCGCACCAGGCCCCGGACCAGCGCCTCGCCGACCCGGGTCTGCTGGGCCAGCTCGGCGCGGGCCCGGTCGGCGTCGGGTTCGCGGCGGGACACCTCGGCCAGCACGATCCGGGTCCGGCCGGGCGCGGTCGGCGCTGCGCCTGTCGCCTGGCCCGGGGTGCCGCCCGGCGTCTCGTCCCGGGCCGGTGCCCGGGGTGCCGGTGCGGGGTCGTCGGGTGCGGCCACCCCGGCAGTCTGGCCCGATCGGTGGGAATGTCAAGACCGGTGTGGCCGCTGGGCGTATCGCCCCGGCTCACCGGTTCCCGCAGTCGACGGCCGGCGCGCCGATCGGTCCCGCCGCGAGCAGGTCGCGGGCGGTCGCCCGACCCAGGTTGGCCGTCCAGGCACCGTCGGCCGGCAACGTGCCGGCGAGGTCCCGCAGCGCGCAGGAGCGCAGCGGCTCGGGCAGCCGGGCCAGCGCCGGCACCGCGTCGGCCGACAGCCCCGACAGGTACGACACGTCGATCCGGCCGGTCTGCCGGTGCCGGTCGACGTTGCGTTCGGCGATCAGCCGGTCCGGGTTCACCGCGGCCAGCCCGAGCAGGGCGAGCACCGCCGTGCCCACCACCAGCACGGGCAGCCGGCCCGCCCGCAGCAGCAGCACGGCCACCCCGACCAGCACGAACAGGGCCCCGAGCCACAGCTCGACGGCGGCCACCACCAGGCGCAGCCGGGTCGCCCCGTACGCGTCGGCGTAGACCTGCATCCGATACAGCGCCGAGGCGACGACGACCAGGCTGAGCGCGGTGAGCGTGCCGAGCAGGACCCGGACGAGGACCCGGTCGGCGCGGGTGGCGCGGGGCGCCCAGCGGGCCGCTCCGGCGATCACCAGCAGGGTCAGCGCGGAGACCGCGAGCAGCTGCCAGAACCCGCCGCGGGCGTACTGGGCGTAGCTGAGGCCGGCGGTGCGCAGCACGTGCGCGGAGCCGCCGAACAGCACGGCGAGCTGCACCAGCACGAACGCGGCGAACAGCGCGTCGAGCAGGGCCAGCGGCACGGCCCACTCCAGCCGGCGCACGGACCGGGCCGGGGCGGCCCGCAGCCTGTCCAGGTCGGCCGGCGCGACCACCAGGTACGCCGCGCCGAGCAGCCCGCCACCGACCAGGGCGACGCGGAACAGCCAACCGACCGCCCCGCCGACGCCGACCTCGGGCAGCGCGCCGGTGAGCAGGTCCGCGAAGACCGCGTCGGCGGAGGCGAGCAGCAGGCCGAAGACGAGCAGCAGTCCCACCGAGGCGGCGCCGGTGGCGAGCGCGCGCCGCAGCGTCGAGGCGGCCGGGCCGATGCGGCGTGCACCCCGTACCGCCCAGGGCAGCGCCCGGAACGGGGCGGCCGGGGTCAGCGCGACGGCGGCCAGCATGCCGAGCGGCGTCCGGGCGCCCACCACGGCGAGCGCTCCGGTGACCACGGCGGCGAGCAGGCAGAGCGCGAAGAGCCAGCCGGCGGCCCGGACGTACCCGACCGAGACGAGGGCGATCGTCGCGGCGGCCCAGACCAGCCGGGCGGCCCGCCCCGGCGCCCCCGTGGCGTCGGGACGGGCCACCCCCGCTGCGACCCCGCCGGCCGGGGCGGGCGTGGCGCGGGCCGCCGTCACCAGGGCGGCCGTGGCGACGAGCGTGGCGAGCGGCCAACCGAGGCCGGGGCGGTCGAGCGGGACGACCGTCGCCGCGACGACGGCGGCACCGGCCACCGCGCCGAGTACGACAGGGCGAGCACCGTCTGTCGCCCGCGACGCCTTCAGATCTTGGTACGAATGCGCCCTCATGGGGGCCGTTTCGTACCAAGATCTCCCGGCGGGTTGGGGTGCAACAGGCATGGTGACTCCTCGGTCGGGCCGGGAAGGGACAAGTCGGGCCGGGAAGGGAGAAGAGAGGAAGCGACCGGGTCAGAGCGGGGCGGTGGCCGGGAGGGTGACCCGGATGCGGCAGCCCGGGGGTGCGCCGGGCGACTCCGGGTGCGGATCGAGGACGGCGATCGTGCCGCCGTGCAGCTCCACCACCCAGCGCGCGATGGCCAGCCCCAGGCCGGTGCCGCCGCCGGGTGACCGGTCGCCCCGGGTGAACCGCTCGAACACCCGGGACCGCTCCTCGACCGGGATGCCGTCGCCCTCGTCGGCCACCTCGAAGTGCAGCCGGCCGTCGCGTTCCGCCGCGCTGACCAGCACCGTCCCGCCGGGCGGGCTGTGCCGGGCGGCGTTGTCCAGGAGGTTTGCGAAGACCTGGTGGAGCCGCCCCGGGTCGGCGTACCCGGTCAGCGGGGCCGTCGGCGGGTGGAGCCGGAACCGGACGTCGCGCCCGACCCCGGCGGACGTCGCCGCCGCGTGCTCCACCGCCTCGCCGAGGAAGTCGACCAGGTCGATCCGCACCCGGCGCAGCGGCACCACCCCGGCGTCCAACCGGGACAGGTCCAGCAGGTCCGCGACGAGGTGGCCGAGCCGCTCCGTCTGGGCCAGCGCGGTCCGCAGCGCGGCCGGCTCGGTGGGCGCGACCCCGTCGACCAGGTTCTCCAGCACCGCCCGCAGCGCGGTGATCGGGGTACGCAGCTCGTGCGAGACGTTCGCGATCAGCTCCCGCCGACGCTGATCGGCGGCGGCGAGGTCGGCGGCCATCTTGTTGAACGCGTGGGCCAGCTCGCCCACCTCGTCGCGCGAGGTGGCGCGCACCCGCCGGGAGTAGTCGCCCCGGGCCATCGCCCCCGCCGCCGCGGTCATCTCGCGCAGCGGGGAGGTCATCCCGTGCGCCAGCACCTGCGACGTGAGCAGGGCCAGGCCGATCGCGGTCAGCGAGGTCATCGGCGGCAGCCAGCCGATGGCCCACCAGAAGTAGCCCATTCCGGCGGCACCCGACGCGACCAGCAGCAGGCCGAGCTTCACCTTGATCGAGCGGACCGGGTCGAGCGGGCGGGGCAGCACCTTGTTGAGCCAGGTCACCAGGCGGTCGGTCACGGCTGGACCTCCAGCGCGTACCCGACGCCGTGCACGGTGCGGATCAGGTCCGCGCCGAGCTTGCGCCGTAGGGCCTTGACGTGGCTGTCCACGGTGCGGGTGCCGGAGCCCTCGGCCCAGCCCCAGACGTCGGCGAGCAGCCGCTCCCGGGGCAGCACCGTGCGCGGTCGGCCGGCCAGGTGCACCAGCAGGTCGAACTCGGTGGGCGTCAGGTGCACCTCGACGCCGGCCCGCGACACCCGACGCTCAGCCTGGTTGATCTCCACGTCGCCGACCGTGAGCGCGGCGGGCGCAACAGCCGCCGCCCGCTCGACCCGGCGCAGCAGCACGTGCACCCGGGCGGCCAGCTCGCGCAGCGAGAACGGCTTGGTGAGGTAGTCGTCCGCGCCGACGGCCAACCCGACCAGCAGGTCGGTCTCGTCGTCGCGGGCGGTGAGCATGAGGACCGGAACCGGCCGGTGGGCGCGGACCGCCGCCGTGGCGTCGGGCGGCCCGGCCTGGATCCGCCGGCACACCTCCAGGCCGTCGAAGCCGGGCAGCATCACGTCGAGTACGACGAGGTCGGGCTGCCACGCCCGGAACCGGGCGACCGCCGTGGGGCCGTCCCCGGCGGTCTCCACCGTGAATCCCTCGGCCCGCAGCCGGGCGGCGACCGACTCGGCGATCGTCCGCTCGTCCTCGACCACCAGGATCCTGCGTTCCCTCATGGCAGCTGACTGTAGGCAGCGGCTGTGGAGATCGGTGGGGAGCGTTGTGAACAACCTGTGGAGAACTCTCCACACCTGTGGATAACCCGGTGGATAACCCGTGGACGAGCGCTGTGGACAACCTGGCCGACCAGACTGCGTCAGCGGTTCCAGTCCTGCTTGGCGGCGCGGACCAGCTTGTCCTTCAGCTCCCGGGTGTGCCGGCGGCTCACCGGCAGCTCCGTCGAGTCGATCACCACGACGTACCCGGAGTTGACCAGCCGCAGCTCGGCGATGAGCTTGAGCTGCACCAGGTACGACCGGTGGATGCGGACGAACCCGGCGTCGGCCCAGCGCTCGGCGAGGGTGGCCAGCGACACCCGCACCAGGTGCGAGCCGTCGGCGGTGTGCAGCCGGGCGTAGTCGCCCTGCGCCTCCACCCAGCGCACCGCCGAACGGGGCAGCATCCGCGTCGTCCCGGCCAGCTCGATCGGGATCGTCGGGTCCTCCTCGGCGCGGGCCAGCGCCGCCGGGTGCGTGGCGACCACCCGGGAGCCGATGACCCGGCGCAGCGACTCGGCCAGCCGCTCCGCCCGCACCGGCTTGCGCACGTAGTCCGTCGCGCCCAGGTCGAACGCGTCCACCGCCCCGTCGTCGTACGCGGTGACGAAGACGATCGCCGGGGGGCGGGCGAACCGGCGCAGCACCCGGGCCAGCTCCATCCCGTCGAGGCCGGGCATCCGGATGTCGAGGAACACCACGTCCACGTCGGCGTCGCGGAGCACCCGCAGCGCTTCGGTGGCGTCGCCCGCCGTGTGCAGCCGGGCCACCCGGGGGTCGGCCCGCAGGTGGTACGCCAGCTCGTCCAGCGCCGGCGGCTCGTCGTCGACGGCGAGCACCCGCAGGAAGCCGGGGCTGGTCACGAGGCGACCCGCACACCGGGGTGGAACTTCGGCACCCGCATGCTCACCTTCGTGCCCGAACCGAGGCCCGTCTCGACGACCAGGCCGAACCGGTCCCCGAAGGCCGAGCGGAGCCGCTCGTCGACGTTCGACAGGCCGACGTGCTGGCCCGGGTCGTCGGTGGGGTCGCTGCCGGCCCCGGCCAGCTCGGCGATGCCGGCGGTCAGTGTCGTCGGGTCCATGCCCACTCCGTCGTCCTCCACCGTGATGTGGCACTCGGCACCCGCGTCGCGGGCCTCGATGCTCACCATGCCGGGGCCGGGCTTGCGGGACAACCCGTGCCGGACGGCGTTCTCCACCAACGGCTGGAGGCAGAGGAACGGCAGGGTCACCGGCAGCACCTCCGGGGCGATCTGCAGCCGCACCTGCAGCCGGTCACCGAACCGGGCCCGCTCGATGGTCAGATAGCGGTCGATCGAGCGCAGCTCCTCCGCGAGGGTGGTGAACTCGCCGTGCGCCCGGAAGGAGTAGCGGGTGAACTCGGCGAACTCCAGGATCAGCTCCCGGGCCCGTTCCGGGTCGGTGCGCACGAAGGAGCCGATGGCGGTCAGCGCGTTGTAGATGAAGTGCGGGCTGATCTGGGCGCGCAGCGCGCGTACCTCGGCGCGGGCCAGCCGCTCCCGGGAGGCGTCCAGCTCGGCCAGGGCGAGCTGGTTGCCGGCCCAGTGCGCCGTCTCCAGGGTGGCCTGCACCAGCCCCGGGGCGGGCGGGCCGTCGGCGACGGCGATCAGCGCGCCGACCACCCGGCCGTCGGCGCGCAGCGGCGCGACCACCGCTCCCCGCACCGGGCAGTCGACCCGGTCGCAGTGCAGCTCCGCCTCCCCCAGCACCGTCGACCGCCCGCCGGAGGCCGCCCGCCGGGCCGCCGCGACGAGCTGGTCGGCGTGGTGCGTGCCGCGCCCGTCGAGGGCGAGCAGCGCGTCCCGGTCCGTCAGGGCCAGCCCGGCCGCGCCGACGAGGGCCCGCAGATGGCGTACGGCCTTCGCCGCGCCCGCCGCGCTCAGGCCCGTACGCAGCGGCTCGGCGGCCAGCCCGGCGGTGTGCAGCACCTCGTACGTGGCCCGCTGGGTGGCGGTGGCGATGCCCCGGCGGGCGCGCAGCCGGACCACCGCGTACAGGGCGGCGCCCAGCGCGGTGACCAGGGAGACGACGCCGAGCACGGCGGAGAGGTTGCCAGCCACCCCGCGATCCTGACGGCTGCCGTCGCCGCGCGCTAGTACGCGCCCTTGCGGGCCAGCACCACGCCCACCGTGCGCCACAGGATGCTCAGGTCGTACGCCAGCGACCAGTTGTCGACGTAGTAGAGGTCGAGCCGGACGGCCTCGTCCCAGGACAGGTCGGAGCGGCCGGAGACCTGCCACAGCCCCGTCATGCCGGGCCGCACCAGCAGCCGGCGGCGCACGTCGCCGAGGAAGTCACCGTCGTCGGCGGGCAGCGGACGCGGCCCCACCAGCGACATCTCGCCCCACAGCACGTTGATCAACTGGGGCAGCTCGTCGAGCGAGGAGGCCCGCAGGAAGCGGCCCACCGGGAAGACCCGAGGGTCGTGCTTCATCTTGAACAGCATGCCGTCGGTCTCGTTCTGGTCGACCAGGCCGGCGAGGCGGTCCTCGGCGTCGACGTACATGGTGCGGAACTTCCACACCCGGAACGTGCGGCCCTCGTGGCCGACGCGGGGCTGGCGGAAGAAGACCGGGCCGGGGTCGGAGAGCCGGATCGCCACCCCGATCGCCAGGAACACCGGCACGAGCAGGAGCAGGCCGAGGCCGGCGGCGACCCGGTCCATCAGGTTCTTGGCCAGCAGCGCCGGGCCCGACAGGGTCGGCTCCTCGACGTGCAGCAGCGGCAGCCCTTCGATGGGGCGGATGTGCACCCGGGGGCCGGCGATGTCGGTGAGCTGCGGGGCCACCACCAGGTCGACGCCGGAGCCCTCCAGCTGCCAGGCCAGCCGGCGCAGCTCGCCCGGCTCGGCGCTGGCGGAGCCGCAGACCGCGATCGTGTCGCCGCCGACCTCCCGCACCAGGGCGAGGACGTCGCGGCCCGCGTACACCGGGACGGGGGTCTGGATGCCCCGGGCCGCCGCGTAGCCGTCGGTGATGTGGATGGCCACGGGGACCAGCCCGGCGCTCGGGTTGCGGGTGACCGCGGTGTAGACCTCCAGGCACTCGGGAAGGGTGCCGACCAGCACCATCCGGTGCCCGGCCTGGCCGACCCGGCGGCGCACCGCGTGCAGGGTGAACCGGGCCAGGATGCGGCCCAGCAGGATCAGCACCAACGCCCCGAGCAGCGCGAAACCGACCGTGTAACGGGACAGGTCGGTCTTGGTGGCGAACGCGATGAACGAGACGGTGGCGGCCACCGCCACCCCGGCGCGGATCACCCGCTTGAACTCGTCCGGCCCGAGCCCCATGTAACGCCGGTCGTAGGCCCGGTTGCCCCAGAGGATGACCAGCCAGCCGAGCGGCAGCAGCAGGAACGCGACCGTGTAGAACCAGGTCGGGTCCTCCTGGGCGTTGTAGAAGCCGGCCCGGGCCTGCCCGAACGCCTCCTGCGCGGCCCAGTCGGCCAGCACCACGGCGAAGAAGTCGACCAGCAGCAGGGCGGCCGTGTAGGGGCGGTGCCAGCGGGAGACGCGCCGGCGGGCCCGCGCCCACGCCGACCGGGGGACACCGTTGTGGGACGGCGGTGTCGGCGGCTGGATCTCGAAGCTGTCGACGTGCCGCACGAGTTGGCTCCGGCCTGTGTTGGTTACCGGGCGCTGGAGGCTAGTCGTCACCTCACCCATGTCCTCCCGCATGACGCGCGCCGCTCACTCGCAGTGAGGGCCCGGGTCGCCCACCGTTCAGTTTCCCACGCGGGGCCCGCGCCGGACGTCGACCCGAGGGACTTCGCGCCCAGTGCGCCGCATGGGATCCGGCCGGCTCCACCTCAGGTGCGAAAAGCCGGGGACCGGGCCACTATACCGATGGATGACGGGCCGGGTAGAGGCGCGGACCGGGAGGATCGGCGCTCCGGAGGCGATTCCCCTCCGTAACCCCCGGGTGTCGTTACTCACCGTACGATTCGTGACAACCGTCGGTCAGCCAACGGCTTCCCGCCGGTCTGACAGGTCGGGCAATATTGCAGGCTCGAATCGGCGAAACTGACCTCCCGGACCGTGTCGCCGCAGACGGGGCACGGCAGGCCCGTCCGGGCGTGCACGGCCAGCCCCGAACGCTTCTCGCCCTTCAGCTCCGCCGCCCGGTGTCCCAGTGAGCGGGACACCGCGTCGCCCAGCACCCGCCGGGTCGCCTCGTGCAGGGCGGCGACCTGATCGTCGGTGAGCCGGTCGGTCAGCGCGAACGGCGACAACTTCGCCGCGTGCAGGATCTCGTCGGAGTACGCGTTGCCGACCCCGGCCAGCACCGACTGGTCCGTCAGCACCCCCTTGACCTGGCCCCGCCGGCTGCGGAGGCGCGCGGCGAACGTGGGCAGGTCGGCGGCCAGCGCGTCCGGGCCGAGCTTCGCCACCCCCGGCACCGCCGCCGGGTCGGCGACCAGGTAGGCGGCCAGCTTCTTCTGGGTGCCCGCCTCGGTCAGGTCGAAGCCGGAGCCGTCGTCGAGCCGCACCCGCAGGGCGATCGGCCCCTTGCCGGGGCGCAGCGGCGCGCCGGACGGGAACGACTCCCGGTAGTGCAGCCAGCCCGCCCGCGCCAGGTGCACCACCAGGTGCAGGTCGCCGTCGAAGACGACGTCGAGGAACTTGCCGTGCCGCCGCGCGTCGGTGACGGTGCGCCCCGACACGGCGGCGGGCGCCGGGTCGTACGTCTTCAGGGCGCTGATCGCGGCGACCTCGACCCGGTCGACGCGCCGGGACACGGCGCGCTCCCGCAGGTAGCCGGCGAGCGCTTCCACCTCGGGAAGTTCGGGCATGCTGCAACGGTAGCCTTCGTACCCGTGAGAATCGTGGTGGCGCACAACCGGTACCGGGAAGCCCAGCCGTCCGGCGAGAACACCATCGTCGACGCGGAGATCGCCCAGCTCCGCGCGGCCGGCGTGGAGGTGCTGCCGTTCCTGCGCAGCTCCGACGAGATCCCGAGCCTGCCGAAGACGGCGAAGGCGCTGCTGCCGATCTCCCCGATCTACGCCCCCCGCGCCCAGCAGGAGCTGAGCCGGCTGATCACCGAGCACCGGCCGGACGTGCTGCACCTGCACAACCCGTACCCCCTGCTCTCGCCCTGGGTGGTGCGGACCGCGCACAAGCACAACGTGCCGGTGGTGCAGACGGTGCACAACTACCGGCAGGTCTGCTCCTCCGGGCTCTACTTCCGCGACGGGGTGATCTGCCAGGACTGCCGGGGCAAGGCGCTGGGCGTGCCGGCGATCGTGCACCGGTGTTACCGGGGGTCGCGGGCGCAGAGCGCCCTGATGGCCACCACCCTGGCCGTGCACCGGGGCACCTGGCACTCGGTGGACCGGTTCATCGCCCTCACCAGCGCCGTGGGCGACCACCTGCGCGACTACGGGGTGCCGGCGGAGCGGATCGTGGTGAAGCCGAACGGCATCCCCGACCCGGGCACCCCCGCGCCGCTGGGCGACGGGTTCCTCTACATGGCGCGGCTCTCCCCCGAGAAGGGGCTGGGGCTGCTGCTGGACGCCTGGCGGCGGCACCCGGACGGCTCCCTCGGCCCGCTGCGCATCGCCGGGGACGGCGAGCTGCGCCACCTGGCGGAGGCCGCCGCCGCCGAACGCGCCGACGTCACCTATCTGGGGCCGCTGGACCGCGCCGGGGTGCGCGCCGCCATCGACGCCAGCGCGGTGATCATCGCCGCGTCCACCTGGCACGACGTGCTGCCCACGGTGATCATCGAGGCGCTGGCCAGCGGGCGGCCGGTGCTCGGCACCGCCCTCGGCGGCATCCCGTACCTCGTCGGCGCGGACGCCCCCCGCGAGCCCGCCGGCACCGGCCCGGCCGCTGTCGCCACGGCCGCCCCCGGGGTGGGCCGCGTCGCGCTGCCGCACGGGGTGAAGGAGGGCGAGACGGGCTGGGTGGTGGCCCCGGAGCCGGCCGCGATGGCCGCCGCGTTGCCGGTCGCCCGCGCGGGCGCGGCGGCGCTGGCCGCCCCGGCGCGGTTGCGCTACGAGCGCACGTTCCACCCCGACGTGGTCACCAAGCGCCTCATCGACGTGTACGCCTCACTGGCGCGCTGAGTCCTCCCGAGCCTTTCGGCTGCTACGAGGCGAGCCGCTCGGGTGCGTGGCGGCGGGGGTCGGTCGGCTCGATGGCGCGCACGGGCCTGTCGACCTCGGCCTTGTTGATCTCGGCCCACACGGCGTCGAGGGAGAGGCCGAGGACGTCGGCGATCGCCGCGATGGTCGAGAAGGCCGGGGTTGCCACGCGCCCCGACTCGATCTTGCGGAGGGTCTCCGGCGAGACGCGGGCGTCGAGCGCGGTGTGGAGCATCGAGCGGTCCCCCCGGGCGTGGCGCAGCAGGGCGCCGAGGCGCTGCCCGCGCTCGACCTCCTCGGGGGTGAGCGGCAACCTGACCATGCGACCGATTCTAGTACCGGGATAGTATGGCCGGGATAGTTATTGGTGGCACGAGGAAGGCGCCGCATGATCGAGATCCTGAGCCCCACCCAACTGCCCCGGGCGCGGGAGGCCGGCGCCCTGGTCGCCGACATCCTCCAGACGCTCAAGGGCCGCTGCGAGGTGGGCACCAACCTCCTCGACATCGACCGGTGGGCCCAGGCCATGATCGTCGAGGCCGGCGCGTCGTCCTGCTACGTCGACTACGCGCCGTCCTTCGGGCGCGGGCCGTTCGGCCACTACATCTGCACCTCCGTCAACGACGCCGTGCTGCACGGGCTGCCCCACGACTACGCGCTCGCCGACGGCGACCTGCTCTCCCTCGACCTCGCCGTCTCCGTGGGTGGGGTAGTCGCCGACTCGGCCATCAGCTTCATCGTCGGCGACTCGAAGCCCTCGGAGAGCCTGGCGCTGATCGCCGCGACCGAACGCGCGCTCGCCGCCGGCATCGCCGCCGCCGGGCCCGGGGCCCGCATCGGCGACATCTCCCACGCCATCGGCTCGACCCTGAACGAGGCGGGATACCAGGTCAACACGCAGTTCGGCGGGCACGGCGTCGGGTCGACGATGCACCAGGACCCGCACGTGTCCAACACCGGGCGGCCCGGCCGGGGCTACAAGCTGCGCCCCGGGCTGCTGCTGGCCCTGGAGCCGTGGATCATGGCGGACACCGACGAGCTGATCACCGACGAAGACGGGTGGACGCTGTGCAGCAAGACGGGCTGCCGTACGGCACACAGCGAGCACACGATCGCCATCACCGAGGAGGGGGCGGAGATCCTCACCCTGCCGAGGCAGCCGCAGTCGTGACGCCGCAGCCCTGGCTCCGCTGAGTCGAGCGGACCCGCCTACCGGGTTTCGGAGGTGGAGCCCGGTCCGGCAAACCCTCCCGAACAGTCGACCTGCCCTGCTCCGGTCCAGCCGATGCCCGGACCGGATGGTCCGGGCATCGGCCCGTTCAGCCTGCTCGGCGGGCTTCGCGCGACTCGTGTTCGGATCGGGCGGCGGCTCAGGCCCAGTCGTCGCCGTCGGACAGCAGGATCATGTGGTGGGCGTCGAGCGACTCTCCCAGCGCGGCGAACTTCTCCGCCGTCCACACGGGCGGCAGCTTGCCGGACGGGTCAGGATCCTCGCCGTGCTGGAGAAAGAACTCCTCGGCCCCCGCCGGGGTGTAGAAGACCAGCAGCTTGGCCTCCTCCGTGCCGAGGTTCCTGAACCCGTGACGGGTGCCACGCGGGATGTAGACGAAGTCGCCCGGACCGGCGGTGAAGGTGCGGTCGCCGTTGATGAACCGGAACTCGCCGGACACCACGTAGAACGCCTCGTCCTCGGCTCCGTGAGCGTGCGGAAGGTTGCCGAACCCGGGTGCGATCCGGCCTTCCATCAGGCTCAACCGGCCATCGGTCTGGCTCCCCGTGACCTTGACGCGCATGATCTCCTGCCCGCCGTTGATCAGCTTGAGGGCGCCTTCGGTATCGCGCACCACGAAGCCGTTGGCGGCGGTCCAGATCGGGTCGCTCCGGTCAGGCCGCGAGTTGAGCGGATCCATGCCGATCGCCCTCCCTTCCGTTCTGGTCGGGCACCGAGGCCCAGTTCGCCGCACCGGCGATGTCGCCACCGTCGACGACCAGGTCCGCCCCGGTGACGAATCGGGAACCGTCGCCGGCGAGGAAGAGCACGGCACCGGCGATGTCGGCCGGCTGCCCGACGCGCTTGAGGGCGACGTGGGCGGTGTCGAAGTCAGCGCCGTCGGTCAACGGCGTCTCGGTCTGCCCGGGGTGGACGGCGTTGACCCGGATGCCGTCCGCGCCGAGCTCCAGGGCGGCGGCCCTGGTGAGCCCGCGGACCGCCCACTTGCTCGTGATGTAGCCGGTCATCAGCGGGTAGGCGCGGAACGCACCGATCGAGCCGACGTTGATGATCGAACCTCCGCCGACCTGCCGCATCGCGGGCGCGACGGCGGCGATGCCGTGGAACAGCCCCATCACGTTCACGTCCAGCACCCGCCGGAACGCCTCCTCGCTGTGCTCCGCGAACGGCGCAATGGCGGCGACGCCCGCGTTGTTGACGAGCACGTCCACCCGCCCGTACGCGCGCTGCGCCTGGGCCACGACCCGCGACCAGGCTCCGGTGTCCCGCACGTCCAGTTCCACGAACCGCGCCCGCTCGCCGAGGGCCGTTGCGAGCTTGCCCCCCTCGGCGACGTGAACGTCGGCGATCACCACTGTCGCGCCTGCGGCGTGCAGCGCCTTTGCCACCCCCGCACCGATTCCCTGTGCCCCGCCGGTGACGATCGCTGTTCGCCCGGCCAACTCCCCTGACATGCCGTGCCTCCCTTGCGCTGGGTTCCGCTCGGCTCACCGTACGAATTTCGTTGAACGCCGGTCAATGAGATCGATATCACTGAACAGCGTTCAATGAACGGCGTGCAACACTGGCTGTGGGAGCGACGCGTAAGGAGCACAGGCACGTGACCGGACCGACCACGAAACGCCAGGCCGCCGCCGAGCAGACCCGCCAACGGCTGCTGGCTGCGGCAATGGCGGAGTTCTCCCGGCGGCCCTACGGCGAGGTGACGGTCGGCGACATCGCCCGTGCCGCCGGTGTGTCCCAGGGGCTGCTCGCCCACCACTTCGACAACAAGTGCGGCGCATACCTGGCAGCGCTACGCACAGCCCGCCGCGGTCTCGGAAGCCTGCCGGCCACCCGCCCGGACCTCCCCCCCGGCGCTCGCATCCGCCTCTACTGGGAAGGCCACTTCACCTACCTGGCGGACCATCCGGACCTGGCGCTCAACCTCGTCCTGTCCGACTCCGGCACCCCCGAAGGCACCGCCGAATTCGAAGCCGCCCGCCGCGAGGGCCTCCACGACCTCTGCCTGATCCTCGGGCTCGACCCCGACAACCCCGCCGTCGCCATGGCGCTACGGGCCTTCGGCGACGGAGTGGACCGGCTCACCGTGGAATGGCTCCGCGCGGGACAACCGTTCACCGTCCCGGTGCTCGTCGAGGCGAGCATCCAACTCCTGGTCGGGGCTGTCCGCGCACTGCCCCTCATGGACCCCGGCATCCGGGTCGACAAGGCTGTCCGCCTGCTCCTCAAGAAGCCGCCAGCCGACCAGGGCCGCTGACCAGTGTGGGTACGGCTGGTCGACCGCGAGGACGAGAAGGGCGAGAGGTGCAAGGTCGTGCTCGATCGCGGAAAGAGTGGCCTCCAAGCGGCCACGACACCACTCTTTCCCTGATCGAGCACGACCTTGCTTCCTGATCCGGCGCGACCCCGAGCTGGGATGGGCCGACTTCACTCCTGGTGCCAAGGCACCTCGTTCGCCCAGGGCGGCCGTGTTCCGCACGTAGCCGGAACCATGGCCCGCTGGTCGGCGCAGTAACCCGCCGATCAGTGCGTAGATCTTGGAAGAAGTCGGCCCCTGGAGGGGCCATTTGATTCCAAGATCTGTGTCGGTGCCTACCACCGGTCGTCCGCTGGCCTGAGTTCGATCTCGGTGGCGGCGTCGATGACGTTGCGGGCGGCGGTCGCCACCCGACACCCCAGCGTCCGGCACACCCGGCAGCGACCGTCCGGCCCGGCCCGATGATCGCGCAGCACCGCCCTGGCGGTCAGGATCAGCCGGTTACGGATCTGCGCCAGCGACAGGAACGGCCCGGTCATCCTCAGGTCACCCCGACGGCGACGGCGAGTTCAACGATCGCGGCCGGGGCGTGCGGGTCGCGGGCCACCTGGGCGAGCACCTCCCGGGCGGCCGGCCGGTGGCGTACCTCTGCGGGTGCCAGCCGGTCCGCGTCGAGCAGCACCCGACCCGCGCGGGCCGGGTCGTCGGCCCAGGCGTAGGCGCGGGCCGCGTCGACCAGGTGCGCCGCCCGGTGCTCCAGCGGCAGCCACCGCCAGCCGTCCCGCCGGGTCGTCCGCTCGTGCCAGGCGACCGCCTTGCCCGCGTCGCCCAGGTCGAGGGCTGCGGCGGCGCGGGCCAGGTCCACGGCCGTCGGCCCGAACGCCGTCCGATGATGATCGTGGCCGTCGCCCACCCGGGCGGCCATGCCGGCGGCCTCGTCGAGCAGCTCGTCGGCGGCGCGGTCGTCGCCCCGGCGGGCCGCCGACAGGGCCGCCTGCACCAGCAGGGTCCCGCACAACGACAACGCGCCGGGGGCACCCTCCGCCGGATCGGCCGGCGCGATCCGGTACGCGGCAGCCAGCACCGCCGACTGCGCCGCCCGAGCCCGCCCCGCCGCACGGAACACCTGGCCGAGCTGCACCGCAGCGGCGGCCACCAGCACGGGATCGCCGGTCGCGGCGGCCATCGCCCGGTCCGCCGCCAGCCAGCCCAGCTCGACCTCGCCGAGTTTCACCAGCACCGACGCGGTGAGCCGGTACCCCTCCACCAGCAGCGGTCGGCCCCACCCCGGATCGTCGGCGGCGGCCCGCTGCACGCCGGCCAGCAGGCCCGGCACGGCGGCGACAGCCTGCGGATACCGGGCATGCTGGAACGTCACCCACGCGTGCTCGACGTCCCGGGCCAGCCGGTCCGCCGGCACGGCACCGTTGCGGGCCACCGGCCGACCCAGAGCGATCTCGTACGTCGACAGGGCCTCCCGGATCCGCGCCATCCCCTCGACCCGCTCGGCCATGGCGGCGGGCTGGGCGTCCCGGCCGAGCAGCACGGCGGTGTCGATCCGCAGCACGGCGGCGATGTCCCGCAACGTCGACACCTTGTCCAGCGACCGCACACCCCGCTCGACCTTGTCCACCCAGGATTTCGACCTGCCGAGCCGATCGGCGAACACCTGCTGCGACAGTCTCCGCCGCCCCCGCCAGTACGCCACCCGCCGGCCCACCGGCAGCAGCTCAGGGCTGTTCACGCTGCCACCGCCGGTCCGGCTTCGCCCGGGTGCTCTCCTCGGCGGGTATCCGCTCCGCCTCAGCCTGGGCGAGGATCCGCTGCCGGGCGGCCTCCCGCTCGGCCGCCTGGATCTGCTCGCCCCGGTCCTCGCGCTCGGGCTTCCGCCGTGCCGTCACGACCAGCGCCCCGCGCGATGGTCCCCGGCGAGGGCCGGCGCCGGCCGTTCCGGCAGGTAGGGCACCCGCGCCACGCCGATGGCCCGGTATGCCGCCGGCCGATCCGGGACTGTCCTCGGTGGGCAGAGACAGTCGGGTGGGTTCGCGCGACGGGGCTTGAAGGGCCGGAGCCGGCGCAGCAGACCGGGGCGTGTCGGGTTCTTCGCATGCCGAGCCATGAGTCCTCCCGAATGTAGTGACTTCTCTCTTCCCATGGGCCAACACCTCGGAGCTGAGCCTCGCCGCAACCCGGTCTGCTGCTGTGCTTCGTCCAGCGCGCCAGCGACATCCGCTGTGCCTGGTGCACGATCCGAGCGGTTGGTAGCCCCGTCTCCGTTGCCCATCCAGGGGAACCTATCGGCGACCCCCTGTCAAGTATGACAGGGGGGTCTGGGGGTGTACAGATGGCTTCCTGCCAGCACTTCAAGGTGATTCGTCCCTACTTTCGAATTAGTAAGGGGGTCGGCTCAGGATGCTTCAACAATGGGCTGGCGGCGGAAGCTGTACGGGAGTGCAGAGCTTCAGGAGCGCCTGGGCGTCTCGCGCGTCCGGGTCGTCCAGCTCACCAGTCGACCTGATTTCCCCGAGCCGTTTGACCGGTTGGCTGGCGGGGCAGTCTGGCTGGTGGAGGACGTGGAAGCTTGGATAACCGTGCACCAGCCGTGGAAGGCGCGGGGAGCGGACGAGCCGCCGCCGCCAGAGATCTGAGCAGTCAGGAGATCGGACGCGCAACGGCCGGGTTACTGACGCTTTGGCCCGTTCGGCGGGATCCGCGCGCTCGCGTAGAAGTTTTGCCCGAATTCTTGCTGCTCGTCAGCGCCTGCGGTATAGGTGTAGTTGGCGCATCCGCCACTCATGCCTGCGAAGCTTGGCGCTCAGCTGAAATGAGGTCCCGGAAGCTCCATCCGGCGGATCGCCGACGAGATGAAGTAGAGGCTGACATGTCGAACCCCGACCTCACCGGCGCGGTGTGGCGCAAGTCCACCCGCAGCGACGGCAACGGCGGCGCGTGCGTCGAGGTGGCGGACCTCCGCGACGGGGTGGCCGTCCGCGACAGCAAGGACAAGTCCGGCCCGACGCTGGCCTTCGACGCCCGTGGCTGGCGCGCGTTCATCGACTCCCTCAAGAGCAACTAGGCCGTTTCTCTTATCAGTGTGTGGCGAGCCGTTGTTGGTTCTGGACCGGCGGGGTTGCGAACCTCCGGAGCTGCGTTAGGCGATGGTGTCAGCAGCGGGGTAAGGAGAGCGCATGGTCGGGAGGTTCCCGCCTGACGTCGAGCGGGCGTTGCAGCGTGCTGGGTGGCGCTTGGGGCGGCGAGTGGAGACGGCGCGATGGCGAGCGGAACTGGTTGGGCTCGACATGCACCCGGCAGCAGAGGCATTCCTCGCCGAGTTCGGCGAACTCGTCGTCGATCTTGATGGACCGGGACGGACGGCGGCGCGCGTCCCGTTCGAGCTGAATCCGTCGCTTTGCGTCGGTGAGGAGGATCGGTTCCTGGCGTGGGGTGATGAGACCGGACGGTCGCTCTACCCGCTGGGCGAGTTGGACCAGGGTCGGTACTTCCTCGGGATGGACGATCGGGGCGTGATTCTCCTGGTCGAGACTTGGGTTGCCGCTTTCGGGCCAGGCGACCAGGGCCTGATTGCCTTGTGCGAGGGAACGATGCCTACACGGCTCCAAGCCGGCGGCTAGACCTACCGAGGTTCTGACTTCTGAAACACGGTCCAGCGCCGCTGCTCGCACCAGCGAGGCAGTGACGTGCCCCGGCTTACCTTCTCGGAGCCGGGGCGCTTTGCGCATCTCGGCTGTCGCACGACAGGTGTGGAGCTGTCTCACGTGCCCTGCGCTCCGCAGCCTGTCATACGGGGTTGGCATGATCACCCGTGCGCGGTTCCGGGGTGCCGGTCACGCTGGGCGACAACTATCCGAAGGAGACGTCGTGTCCGACTGGGACGACCTGCTTGGTCACGCGTTCGGGCTGATGCTCGGCCAGCCGTTGGCGGAGTTCGACGCGGCAGGGACGTACGCGGTCTTCTACTACGACGACGAGACCGCCGGCGAGGCGCTTGAGGACCTTGACCCCGGCGAACTCGTGGCCGAGGTCGACGGGAGGTCAGGCGACCAGGGCGGCGAGGGGCTTTATCCGGACCGCTGGGTGCCCGACCTGGCCAGGTCGGCGTTCGTCGCCACGGAGGTGCGGCCCGCCGCGCTCCAGCCGCTGCTGACCGTCACGACGGACGACGACCGGGCCCTGGTGTGGGGCAGGGACATCGGCAGGGCGCTACAGGCCGGCTCGCTGAGTCTCGACGAACTCACCCCCGACGGCTACCGGCTGTTTCCCCACCTGCTTCTGCGGCCACGGACGGACGGCTCGCTGCTGGACGCGATGCGGGCGGCGACGTGGACGATGAGCGCTCCGGACGGCCTGTCCGACATCGGCGACAGCCTCGTGCGGGATGGGTACGTCACGTCCGAGGTCAGTGTGGTTGACCCTCGTTGGGAATCGGCCCTGGACCAGGTCGGCGACGATGCGCTACGACGGCATCTTCGTGGGCTGTGTCTCGACGCTCACTGGGCACGGATGGCCGGCGCGTACTACCTCGGCCCCGGTGAGTGCCCGAGCGATTTCGGGCCGATCGCCGCCTTGCCGGGCAGCAAGGTGATCGCCGGCTGGGAGTTCGGTGAGGGCCAGGGCGCCATGGTCGTCATGCATCTGAGTGAGCCTTCCGTCGGGTCGCACGGATGATGCCGGTCGGTCGGGCGACCCGCTGAGTTCGGCCCGAAGCTGGCCTTCGACGCCCAGGGCTGGCGCACGTACATCGACCCTCAAGAGCAACTAGCGCGGCCTTCCGCACCGGCTACACAGTGACGCGCCCCGGCTCCCCACTTCGGAGCCGGGGCGCGTTGCTTCCTGGGCCGCAGCCCTCCGCCCTCCACGACGCGCCGATCTTGCACTTTCGGCCCCTCACAAGAGGGATTCATCCCTCTTGCCTGGGCCCTAAGTGCAAGATCGCGGGCGCATCTTGTCCTGGTGGACCGGTCGGCGGGCCGTTCGCGTACGTCGAAAGGTTGTTGATGCGCTCGCGGCCTTCCTGGTGGTGCCTGGCCGTGGCTGGACGGTGCCGGTCATCGCCGGTGTCGGTGCCGGTTCGCCTGCTCATCGGCCCGCTGGGTGCTTGACCCGTGTTATGGACGGAACCTAAACTTTCGATCTGTTATCGCTAACAGTGGCGTCAGTCGATGAGAGCCGACGGGTCATTGACGCCGGGGTCAAGGGCAGTCCCCAAGGCGACGCTGGAGGGCGGTGCCGACCGGTCCGGGCAGGACCGGGGCACGCGCGCATCACCACCACCAGCCAGGAGGACGCAACATGACGCAAGATCAGAACGGGCCGGTCAGCGGCGAGCGGCGCACGCTGAGCCGGAGAACCGTCCTGACGACGGTGGGGGCCGTGCCGGTCGCGGCGGCGGCCGGGACACTGCTGGGGGCCACGGGCGCCTCGGCTGCACCCGCGACCATCAACGTGTCGGCCCAGCGGCAGACGATCAAGGGGTACGGCGCCATGGCCCACGCGGCCTGGATCGGCGACCTGACCGCTTCCCAGCGGGAGACGGCGTTCGGCACCGGCGAGGGCCGCCTGGGCTTCTCCATCCTGCGGATTCCCGTCGGCGAGAGCTCGGCTGACTTCGGTCGCGACCTCGCGACGGCGAAGCGCGCCGTCGAGCTGGGGGTGACCGTCTTCGCGTCGCCGTGGAACCCGCCCGCCAGCATGATCGAGACCTTCACCCGGGGCAGCCAGACCAACGCGAAGCGGCTCCGCTACAGCTCGTACGCCGCCTATGCGCAGCACCTCAACGACTTCACCACCTACATGCGCAACAACGGGGTGCCCCTCTACAGCATCTCCGTGCAGAACGAGCCCGACTACGCGCACGACTGGACCTGGTGGACCACCACCGAAATGGTGCGGTTCCTGAAGGAGAACGCCGGCTCGATCAGCACCAGGGTCATGGCGCCCGAGTCGTTCCAGTATGTCAAGTCCATGTCGGACCCGATCCTCAACGACGCCGCCGCGCTGGCCAACGTGGACATCATCGGTGCCCACCTCTACGGGACGTCGTACTCGAACTTCCCGTACCCCCTCTTCAAGCAGAAGGGTGCGGGCAAAGAGCTGTGGATGACCGAGGTCTACTACCCCAACAGCAACGCCAACTCGGGTGACGCCTGGCCCGAGGCGCTCGACGTGGGCGAGCACATCCACCGCGCCATGGTGGACGCCGAGTTCCAGGCGTACGTGTGGTGGTACCTGCGGCGCAGCTACGGCCCCATGCGGGAGGACGGCCAGATCAGCAAGCGCGGTGCCATGATGGCGCACTTCGCTCGGTTCGTCCGGCCCGGCTACACCCGGATCGACGCGACGGCGAACCCGGCGTCGAACGTCTACGTGTCGGCGTACCGGGGCGGCGACACCGTCGTCATCGTCGCCGTCAACAAGAACACCTCGTCGGTGAGCCAGCAGTTCACCCTGTCGGGTGCCACCGCGTCCGGCAGCGTCTCGAACTGGCTGACCGACGCGAGCCGGACCGTCGCGCCCCAGAACGCGCTCACCATGTCCAACGGCTCCCTCACCGTCACGCTGCCCGCCCGCAGCATCATGACCTTCGTGACCAGCGTGAACGGCACCACGCCGCCGACCACGCCGCCGCCCACCACCCCGACCCCCACGCCCACCGTCACGCCCCCGGCTGGCGGCACCGGTCCCCGGGTCGCCTACACGATGAACTCGTGGGGCACCGGCTTCACGGCCAGCATCGACATCACCAACACGGGCACCTCGGCGATCAACGGCTGGACGCTGGCCTTCACCCTGCCCTCGGGCCAGTCGATCACCTCGGGCTGGGGTGCCACCTACTCGCCGTCCAGCGGCCAGGTGAGCGCCCGCAACGTCGACTACAACGCCACGATCGCCCCCGGAGCCACCATCAACGTCGGCTTCCAGGCCACCACCAGTGGCAGCACCGCCGAGCCGACCGCCTTCACCCTCAACGGCGTCGCCTGCACGGTGGTCTGACCGGTACACCGGCAGGACAGAGATCGGGCCAACGGTGCGGCCCCTCCGGCGACGGAGGGGCCGCACCGTTCTCACGGGGCGTGCCCGGGGCGGTGGCTACCAGTTGCCGAGCACGAGGCGACCGGCCACGTTGCCGAGGCTGAACGGCCCGCTGTTGTACCAGACACGAGCGGCGAAGTTCCCGTTGCGCCAGACGTAGTAGGAGAAGGTGCCGTCGGGTTGTTGGTAGGCCATGACGATGTCGTCTTTGCCGTCGCCGTCCACGTCATCGGCGGCCATGCGGTCGCCGACGACGCTGAGCCGGAAGGCTCCGGAGTCGTAGTCGGTGGTGCGGTTGAAGGAGTTGCCGTCGGAGAGCCAGCGGTAAGTCCGCATGGTGCCGTCGCCTTGGTCGTAGGCCATTGCTGGTTCGGCTTTGCGGTCGCCGTTGAAGTCGCCGAGTACGAGGCGGCCGGCGACTCTGCTGAGGGTGAAGGGTCCGCTGTCGTACCAGACGCTGGCGGCGGAGTTGCCGTTGCGCCAGACGTAGTAGGAGAAGGTGCCGTCGGGTTGTTGGTAGGCCATGACGATGTCGTCTTTGCCGTCGCCGTTGACGTCGCCGGAGGCCATGCGGTCGCCGACGGCACTGAGCCGGAAGGCTCCGGAGTCGTAGTCGGTGGTGCGGTTGAAGGAGTTGCCGTCGGAGAGCCAGCGGTACATCCGCATCGTGCCGTCACCCTGGTCGTACGCGACCGTCGGGGCGGCGCGCCCGGCTGGCGTCGGCGGGGGCGGCGGCGTGGAGGGTGCCGCGATCTTCGTGTACCGCCGCGCCACGTAGCTGGTGGCCTGGTGGCTGTCGATCGTCCCGGCGTCGATCGCCGCCGTCCTGATCTTCACCGGCGTCGACCCGAAGGTGTAGTAGGTGAAGTGCCGGCGGTCGGTCTTCCAGCTCTTGAAGAGGACGACGTGCTTCGAGGCGATGTTGAGGATGTCGCCGGCCTGGAGGTCCGCCTTGCTGATCTGGTTGGAGTACTGGGGCAGCGTCCGCGTGCTCGGGTCGGCGTTCAGGTGCCAGGCCATGCCCACCAGCCCCGAGCAGTCCCGCCGGTACTTGCGGGTGTGGGTGGGGTCCCAGGAGAACCCCTGCTGGCTGTACGGGCCGGGCTGGTGGTCCACCCAGCCCTGGGCGCGCTGCATGATCTCGTTTCGGGTGATCGGCCCACCGATCGCGGAGGCCGACGCGGACATCGTGCCACCGTCGGCGTCCCGGGTCGCCGAGGGATCCTCGGTCTCCTCGACCGGATCGGCGTCGGGCAGCTCGTCGCCGGGGTCGTTGAGCTGGCATCCGTCGAGCTGGGCCGCGATCTCCGTCGGCACCGACTCGTCGCAGACCCCGCCCGAACCGACGTTGAGCGGCTTCCACTGCTCCGCCGCATCCTCGTAGCGGAACAGCACGAAGGACGCGTCGTACTCCCCCTCCGCCGGCACGACCGCGGTGGCCCAGGGCAGGGCACAGCTCACGCCCTCCAGCACGGCGGGATTCCCGGCCGCCTCGTCGGTGAGGGGATCGGCCCGCAGCGCGGCCAGCAGGCCGGCCGCCGTCGGACAAGCCGGAGCCGCCGCCCTGGCCTGGGTCGGTATCCCACCCGGAGCGGCGAGGACACCCGCCATCATCAGTACCGTCGCGAGCCTTCGCCCGCCGGATCCACGCACAGTCTTCCTCCCCGTTGGTCGCTAGCGCACGTCCGCACGTCGCAGGTTCGAGGAGCGGGTCAGGTCGTCGGCACGCCAGGCCCTGTCGGCCTGTACGAGCGACGGAGCGGACTGCCCGCGCCACGGCAGACGTCGATGACTGAACGCACAGGTCACCCCGGACACATCCGGGGCGTAACTCCCGACTTGGCTAGATGCTGGGGCGAATGCGTCCGAAATGGAGACTACGGGGAGTGGCCGATCCAGTGTGTCCACGATCCGACGCGTGGACCGGGATGGTTGGAAAAGTCGGCGCTGGGGCCGGGCCTGTCTGCTGACGGTTCCACGAGGCGGCGGGCCACGCACGATGTGTGCGTGGCCCGCCTGGGTCGCGGCCGAAACTGCGCCTGCCGGGCCCTACTTGTAGACGATGTTGGACGACGTGTACTTGCAGTACGTACCGTCGGGGCCGCTGCCCGTCTTCACGGGCTCCTTGCCGGTGTTGTTGCCGGTGTAGCGGTCGCAGATGGAGATCTTCTTGCTGCTGTCGCCGTAGATGGTGATGCCCGAGAAGGTCGCGGTGTCGCCGTAGTTGGTGTTGATGCCGGCGAGCGCCGATCCGGGCGCGGTCACGGTGACGTTCTGGATGACGACCGTCCGCTTGTACTGGGTCGAGCAGTTGCCGCACGACCGGTACAGCTTGCCGAAGTTGCTGACGTCGAAGTTCTTGATGGTGAGCTTGCCGCCGCCGTTGTGCTGGAACACCTTGTCGGAGGCGGACCGGGCACCGCCGCCATCGACGGTGTAGTTGGCCGACGAGCCGCCCTTGAACGTGGCGGCGTCCTCGCCCACGTCCTCCCACCAGACGTTGATCAGGGTGCAGCTGCCCTTGCAGTGGATGCCGTCGGCGGCCGGCGAGCCGATGATCAAGTTCTTGACCACGGCTCCGTCGGCCAGCTCGAAGAGCGGCTTCTGGCTCTCGCTCTGGCCGCCGTCGCCCATCGCGCCGCCGGCCTTGTAGCGCACCAGGCCGAAGTCCTTGGTGCCGCTGACCGACTGGGTGCTGGTCACGGTGGTGGTGCTCTTGGGCGTCGGCCAGGTGGCGGCCTGCGCACCGGTCTGGGTTACGGCCAGGCCGGTGGCGACCAGTCCTGCGGTGACGAGCGGCAGCAGGGCGAGCCGCCACCGCCGGTGGCGGGGCGTCGCGCCGTTCTCACGTGTGGTCACGTGTCCTCCGAAGGGGATCAAGGGACGGGGTGGTGTGACGGACGTGCGTCCGCGTGCGTAGGGACGCTTTCCGTGCGCGCCGCACGCACTGGGAAAGCGCTTGCCTACGAGTTGTTACGGTACGACAACCGTCGATGGCACGGAAGGGGCTTCCCTGGTGAGTGCCGAAATCGGCCCTCTCCCCGTCACACGTTGTCGAGGACGAACGACCGCATGAGGGTGGCGCACTCGGCCGCGTGCGTCTCCAGCAGGAAGTGCCCGGCGTCGTAGATGTGCGCGTCCATACGGTCGAGGGCGCGGTGGTACGCGAGAACCTCGTCGACGTCGAAGTACGCGTCGTGCCGCCCCCACAGCACGAGCGCCGGCGGCTGGTGGTCCCGGTGGTACGCGGCGATCTCGCCGAACCGGGCGCGGTGGTTGGCATAGTCGCCGAACAGCGCGAACTGCGCGTCGAGGTTGCCGGGTCGGCCCATCCGCTCCCAGTCGAGGTGCCACGACTCGGGCGCGTGCAGCGTGCGCAGGCGTTCGGGGAGCCCGGCGACGTACTGGTCACGGGTGCCGGCGAAGGTCAACCAGTCCGGCAACTCGGCGCGCCTGTCGTCGGTCGGGTCGGCCCAGTACGCCCTGGCGTCGTCCCACTGCCCGCCGAGGCCGTCCTCGTGCGCGTTGCCGCTCTGGACGACGAGGCCGCGGACGCGATCCGGCGCACGGGTGGCCAGGTGGTATCCCACCGGCGCGCCGAAGTCGTGCAGGTAGACGAAGAAGCGTCCGACCCCGAGCTGGTCGAGGAGCCTCCCGATCGTGCGGGAGAGGTTCTCGAAGGTGTAGTCGTACTGCTCGACGGTCGGCGACGAGGACATCCCGAAGCCGGGAAGATCAGGCGCGATGACGTACGCGACGTCGGCCAGCGTCGGCATGACCTCGCGGAACGTGTGCGAGGAGCTGGGGAACCCGTGCAGCAGGAGCACGGCCGGCTGGCCGGGGTGTCCGGCCTCGCGGAAGAAGACCTCCAGCCCGTCGACGTCGGCCCGTCGATGGCGCACCTTCTGCACCGCCCGCACCGCGCCGCCACCTCCCACCCAGCGCCGCCGCCCAGCGCCCCCGCCCAGCGGCGGTCAAGAAGGGGCCCCTGCTATGCAGAAGGCGTTGACAAGGTGCCCTTCCTTACAACGAGGCGCGGGCGGAGAAGGCGATGCTCGCCAGGAGGAAGCCGCCGTTGACGATCGTGAACGCCACGATCACCCAGAAGGTGAGGGCCGGGGCGAACGCCAGCACCAGGCCCGCCACGAAGATCACCGCGCCGTAGTCGCGGACCAGCTTCACCAGCCGCACCGGCAGCGACGTCGAGGTGACCATGCTGGCGGCGTTCGGGCCGGACTGCATCACCGACGTGACGAGGTTGACCATCCAGGTGCCCGCGAAGAGGGCGACCAGCCACGTCGGCGTCGACGGGCGCTGCGCCACGGCCGTGGCGGAGAGGGCGGCCACCAGGGCGATCTGGGCGGCCACGTCGGCGAGCACGTCGACCCGGGCGCCCGCCGGGCTGCCCGTCTTGGTCACCCGGGCGAGCTGCCCGTCGGCGCAGTCCAGCGAGTACGCCACCTGCCAGCCGACCAGCGCCGCCAGCCCGACCACCCAGGCCGGGACGGTGCCGGCGGCCACCTCGTCGGCGAGCGCGACCACGGTCACCGAGGCGGCCAGCCCGAGCACCAGGTTGGCCAGCGTCAGCGCCGTGGGGCGCAGCCCGAGCCGCTGGGCGACCAGCGCGAACACCGCGCCCAGCCACTGGCTGACCGACTCGCTGAACAGGCCACCGCCCCGGTTGACCCGGTGGAAGTCGGCTACGGAGGGGCGGGCGGGATCAGCCAAGGTCGCGGAGTGCACCGGCGTAGTCTGCCAGCCGCTCCCGCGTCTCGGAAGCCGACATCGCCAGGTGCTCCAGGATGGTGTACCGGTCGGGGCGGGTGGCCGGCGCGAACTGCACCGCCTCGACGAACTGGTCGTCGGTGAGCGCCACCTCGGCCGGCAGCCGGGGCAGGTTGTGCCGGGCCAGGCACGCCGACATCTCCGCGAAGCGGCGCACGTCGCCGCGCAGGAACGTGCAGAACAACGCGCCGAGGCCCGCCAGCTCGCCGTGCGAGGCGGTCCCGGGGAAGAGCGCGTCGATCGCGTGCATGATCTCGTGGCAGCCGCCGCTGGACGGGCGGGACGTGCCGCACACCGCCATCGCCAGCCCGCTGGAGATCAACGCCTCGGCCAGCACGGTGACGAACGCGTCGTCGGTCATGTCGCCGGGGTGGGCGAGGACCGCCTCGGCCCCCATCCGGGCCAGCGACGCGGCCAGGCCGTCGACGGGCTCGCCGCGTACCTGGCGGGCCAGCTCCCAGTCGGCCAGCGCGCTGATGTTGCTCACCACGTCGCCGATGCCGGCCCGGTTGTGCCGCTCCGGCCCGGCCTCCACGAAGTCGAGGTCCACGATGACGGCGATCGGGATGTGCACCCCGTAGGAGCCCTTGATCCCGCCGGTGATCAGCGACGCCACCGGGGAGGCGATGCCGTCGTTGGCGAGGCTCGTCGCCACGGTCACCATGGGCAGGCCGCGCCGGGTGGCCGCGTACTTCGCCACGTCGATCGTCTTGCCGCCGCCGATGCCGACCACCGCGTCGTACGACCGGGCGCGCAGCTTCCCGCCCAGGTCGTCGGCGGCCTCCAGGGTGCCCCCGGCGACGGTGAACACGTCGGCCGAGCGCAGCGACGGGCGGATCAGCTCGGCGATCTGCCCGCCCTGCCCCGGCCCGACCACCACGGCGACGTCCCCGCCGGAGGAGATCCGCCCGTCGGCCAGGATCGCCGCCAGGTCGGCCACCGCGCCCCGCCGCACGTCGATGTGCAGCGGGGTGAGGATCGTCCGGGCTAGTAGCGGCACGCGATCTCCCGCGCGCGGGCCAGGTCGTCGTGGTTGTCGACCTCCACCCAGGAGACGTCCCCGATCGGCGCGGCCCGCACCTCGCCGCCCCGCTCGGCGAACTCCTGGTAGCCGTCCTCGTAGTAGAGGTTCGGGTCGCGCCGCCAGGTCGCCTCCAGCGCGTCGGCGAGCGCGTCGGCCACCTGCGGCTCGATCAGCGTCGCGCCGATGTACTCCCCGTACGCCTCGCCCGGGTCCATCAGCTTGGTGATGCGGGTGAGCTGGCCGGCGGCGTCGAAGGTGGTCTTCATCTCCTCCTCGGCCAGCGTCTTGAGCGTGTCCACGGCGAGCAGGATGCCCGGCCCGCGCTCGGCCAGCAGCGTCCGCTCGACGCTCACCGGGTGCACGGTGTCGCCGTTGACCAGCAGCACGCCCTTGGCGAAGTGCTCCCGGGCCAGCCACAGCGAGTACGCGTTGTTCCACTCCTCGGCCTTGTCGTTGTGCACGAGGGTGAGCGTGACGCCGTGCCGCTTCTCCAGCTCCGCCTGGCGGGTGACGACCGCGTCGGCGGCGTACCCGACGACGACCACCACGTCGGTGAGGCCGACCTCGGCGAGGTTGCGCAGCGCGATGTCCAGGATGGTGGTGTCACCGTCCACCGGCACCAGCGCCTTGGGCAGGGTGTCGGTGTACGGGCGCAGCCGACGCCCCGCACCGGCCGCGAGGACCATCCCGATCATGCAGTTGCCTCCCTGGTTCGACTCCGGGTCACCGGTGGAGGATAGCGCCGGGGCCGACCCCGCCCACCGCCAACCGGGGCGTCAGCCCGGCAGGGCGGCCAGGTCCGCCAGCATCGTCAGCCGCTCCTCGGCGGTCAGCGCCGCGTACGGGCCGGCCGCCCGGCGGTCCGTCTCCAGCTCGATGGCCAGCCGCTCCGGGCCCGCCGGCAGCTCGCTGACGCTCAGCGCGGTGTGCCCCGCCGCCGTCCAGGCCGCGGCGTGCGCGTCGGCCCGGTGGTAGCGCAGCGTGCCCAGCCGGTTGAGCAGCAGCACCCCCGGGGCGGTGCCGTCCGGCTCGTACGGCGGCGCGGTCACCGCGAACGCGTCGCCCAGCACGTCGGTCTCCTCCTCGGCGCTGACCAGCGCGTGCGCCAGCAGCCGGCCGAGGGTCTCGACCAGCCGGAGCACCCGCTCGTCGTGCCCGGCCCACAGTTCCTCGGTCACCTCGGCGTGCACCTGGAACAGCTCCGCCAGGAAGGCGAGGCCGCGCTCGGTGGCGCAGAGGCAGCCGTCGGGGCGGCGGTGCAGCATCCCGTACGCGACCTGCTTGTCCAGCGCCCGCTGGCAGGACGCCGGGTCCCGGTACCGGGTGACCGCGGCGAAGCCCGCCGGGTCGACCGTCCCGCCCGGCGCGGCCAGCCGGGTGCGGAACTCGACGAGGAAACCGGTGGCCGCCGGCCCGCCGTACCGCTGGCTGAGCTCCGCGCCGCCCCCGTCCCGCCCGGCGAGGATGCCGGCGGCGAAGACCCGGTCGACTGCCGGGGCGACCAGCCCGGCGAACCGGTGCGGCGGAAGCTCGACGTCGTCGCTCACAGACCGATCGAGCGCAGCGCCGCGAAGCCGTCCTCGGCGATCCGCCGGATCAGCCCGTCGTTGACGTCGCGGTGTTCGTCCAGCACGGCCAGGTCCCGCTCGGTCAGCCAGCGGAACTCGGTGTGCTTGCCCTCCTCCAGCCGGGGACGGGTCAGGTCGCCGTCGACCCGGACGAGGAAGTCGCTCTCGATGCGGGCCAGGCCGTCGTTGCCGGTCCACCGGTATTCGCCGACCGTGCCGAGGATGTGCGACACCGTCCAGCCCGTCTCCTCGGTGACCTCCCGGCGCAGCGTGTCCTCGATCTCCTCGCCCGGCTCCAGGTGGCCGCCGACGATGTCCCAGGTGTCGGGGAAGAGGACTCGCTGCGGGGACCGGCGCTGGAAGAAGAGGCGGCCGTCGTCGTCGACGATCAGCGCGCCGGCGCAGCGGAGAGGCTCGGTGGGCACGTCACGACAGTAGCGAGCCGGGGCCGTCAGGGCGATGCCCCGTACGGCCCCGGCTCGTCACCGCTGGCGTCGTGCTCGGGTCACGGCCCGACGAAGACCGCCTTGGCCCGCCAGTCGATGCCGTTGACGAGGCGGTTGCTGCGCACCGTCCAGCTGCCCGACGGCGCGCCGTTGACCCAGCTGGCCGACGACAGGTTGCCCAGGAGCCGGCTGACCAGGTAGATCCGGTCACCGGAGACGAAGACCCCGGCCGAGTCGGCGAAGCCGGTCGTGGCCGCGGTGAACTTGTCCGCCCCGACGGTGCCGCTGTCCGGGTTGAACCAGCGCCAGTACAGGCCGCTCTGCCCGTTGAGCGTGTAGTAGAGCCGGCCCTTGGTGTAGAACATGCCGGTCACGTTGGCGATCTCCGGGTAGAAGCTCACCGTGTTGCCGGCGTACGTCTGGCCCTCCGACCCGGAACCGGTCACCACCGTGTCCCACAGCTCGTCGTGGTACGGGTCGACCTTCGTCGGGGTGCCGAAGGTGGTGCCGTCGAACGTGCGCCGCCACAGCGCGCCGCTCATCCCGTAGAACAGGGTGCCGCCGACCCAGAAGGCGCTCTTCGCCGACGACCAGGTGGTGCCGTCGGGGTTGGCGACGGCCGTGGCCGCGCCGATCGCGCTCGTCCCGTCGTACGTCCGGCTCTGCACCGCGTTGACCGAGCCGCTGCTGAACCCGGCCAGGTAGACCTTGCCCGGCAGGGAGGCGGTGGCGGTGGAGTGCGGGGCGGCCCCGCCGCTGAGCGGGAAGAACGCGATCCGCCCCCGGCGGTACTGGAAGTTGCCGATGTACTCCTGGTCGGAGCCCAGCCAGATGCCCTCCGGGGTGACCAGCAGCTTTGCCACGCCGTAGCCGCGCGGGTGCCGGCCCGGGTTCCACGACAGCGGCAGGCCGTTGAGCGGGTCGAGCGCGGCGATGCTGGGCCGGGCCACCGCGCCCGGGTACGCCGAGTTGGTGGCGGAGGTGTTGTTGAGCCAGCGGAAGTGGCCGCCGACGTAGATCGCCTGCTCGGTGATGCCCACGGAGAGGAACGTGTCGCCGCCGGTGTAGGCGACCCAGGTCGGCTGGACCGACGTGCCGGTGGACGACGTCTCGAAGCGGGCCGCCGCGTCGCAGAGCGTCCCCGCGTACGGGGCGCCCGTGCTGACGATGACGAAGTAGCTGCCGTCGGGGGAGAAGCTGACGTCCCGCACGTACGAGTCGAACGACTTGTAGGCGCAGCGCGGCTCGAACCGGTTGGTGTTCCACGACGACACGGTGGCGGCGGACGCGCCCAGGTTGATCCGGACCACCTGGTCGTGCAGCACCCCGTCGGCCTTCTTGAAGTTGCCGATCACCACGAGCTGGGTGCCGTCGGGCGAGACGGCCAGCTTCTCGGGCCCGATGCCGGCGTTCGCGCCGCTGACCCCGTCGTAGTTGTGGTGCTCGGTCAGCGAGGTGGTGAGGTAGTCGTCCACCACGCCGGTGACGGCGTCGAGCGAGGCGAGGCCGTTGCGCGGCTTCGTGGCGGCGGTGGTGAAGATGCCGCCGACGAGCAGCCGGCTGCCGACCTTGACGACGTCGTTGACCAGGCCGTTGAAGGCCAGGTTGGGGAAGCTGGTGACCACGCTGCCGTCGGCGAGGTTGAGCAGGGCCAGCTTGCGGCGGTTGGTGCCGTTGACGGTGTTGAACTTGCCGGCGAGGTAGACGGTGCCGGCGGTCGGGCCCGCGAGGATGTCGCTGACCTCGTTGTCGACCACCGGGGCGAACGCGGTGTCCACCTGGCCGGTGGTCTTGTCGAAGGCCAGCACGTAGTTGCGGGCGATCGTGACGTCCGAGTTGCGGTTCTTCACCTGCGTGAACGAGCCGCCGACGATGACCTTGCTGCCGGCGTCGTGGATGGCGAAGACGGTGCCGTCCACGATGTTCGGGGTGAGGGCGGAGGGGACCGCGCCGACCACGGTGGTGTGGTCGGGCGCCGCAGGGGCCGGGCCGGCGACGAGGATGCCGGAAACGGTCAGGGCGGCGGCGGTCAGGACCGCGAGAGGTCGGCGACCAAGCGCCGGGAAACGGGCCACGGGCAACTCCGGATGAACGGCGGAGATCGATGTGAGGTGCCTCCGTGCGAGCGGGCGAACCCGTTCGGTGACCGCCGGGCGCTGACGCGGCGACCGGGGGACGGAAAGCTCGATGACACAATTGCGCACGGAAGGCGCGGCGTCTACCCCGGGTTGCGTCTTGTGGCCGACAACGCGTCGGCCGTTGCCGGGACAGCCGGTCGCGCCGGACGAAAAGACGAGGTCACTGGGTTCGTGGGCCGTGCGCCGGGGTGGGGGGCGGCGGCGCGGAGAACCACGGGTCGGCCGTCAGTTCCCGGAACGCGGCCAGCCCGTCCGGGTCGTCGTTGAAGGTGCTGTCGTACGCGGGCTTGGTCTGCTTCGCGGCGAAGTAGACGACCGCCTTGATCTGCGGGTGCCGCTTGATGTAGTCGCCGGCCTCGCGCAGCCACGCGCCGCGCTGCCCCGGCGAGCCCGGGTAGGTCACGCCGAACTCGCCGATCACAATCGGACGCGGGTGCTGGGCGGCGAACGCCATGAACTTGTCCATCTGCGGGGCGAACCCCTCGAACCCCTTGCCCGGGTAGACGTCCGTGCAGAGCCAGTCGACCTGGTCGTCGCCCGGATAGTATGCGGCGGCGTCACGGGAGGAGTCGACGAACCCCTGCACGTGCGGGCACCAGACGAAGCCGGCGTTGGTCGCGCCGACCTCGGTGAAGATGCCCCGGATGCGCTTCCAGGCCGCCACGTAGTCCTCGGGCGAGTGGATGCTCTGTTGCAGGTTGGGCCGGTCCATCTCCCACCGCCAGCGCAGCAGCAGCGGCACCCCGAACTGCTTGATCTTCTCGGCCCGCTGCCGGATGAGCTGGTCGTAGACGCCGTCGCGGATCGACCGGGTGTCCGCGCCGGACCAGGAGATCATCTGGAGCTTCCCGGCGGCCTGGAAGGCGTGCTCGGTGGGGCCGGGGAAGTCGTCCTCCCACTCGTGGAACATGTGCGCCAGGTTCACGTTGCCCTGGGTCTGTGCGGCGAACGCGGCGAGCGCCTCGACCCGCCCCTCCGGGGTCTGCCAGTCCGGCTTCACCCACGCGCCCAGCCACGCGCCCTTCTCGGGCAGCTCCGGGCCCCGGCCCGTGGTGGCCAGGTCGTCCGTCGTGCGGGGGGACACCGTCGGCGCGGCGCTGGACGGGGGCGGCACGAAGTCCGGGGCCTGCTCGGAGCAGGCCGTGACGGCCAGCGCCGAGGCGAGCAGGAACGCCGCCGCCCTGTGGAACCGCTTCATCGTCTGCCGCACCTTCCCCATGCCGCCGACGTGCCCGGCGGCGGTCGTTTCCGTGGCTGTGAGACCCGCGCCGGGCCTCAGCGTCGGCGGCCCCGGCGCAGGGCCCGCAACGCGTCGAGCTGGAGCACCCGCCGCAGCCGCCACGCACCGGCGAGATACCCGGCGGTGCCGAGCACCGCGAGCACCGCGAGGGTGACCGGCCCGGAGTCGAGCACCGCGCGGGCGATCAACGCCGGCACGCCGAAGCACGCCACCGCGAGGCCGGCGGCGGCGAGCGTGCCCCGCCCGAACGGGTGCATCCGGTACGCGTGGTGCAGCTGCGCCAGCGGCACCAGGTTGGTGATCAGGATGGACGCCGACCAGGCGACCGCCGCCCCCATGATGCCGAAGCGCGGGATGAGCAGCACGTTCAGCACCACGTTGACCAGGGTGCCGGCCAGCGCGTTGTAGAACGTCCAGGACGTGCGCCCGGCCATGTTGAGCACCGTGTCGACCATGCCGCAGCCGGTGGCCACCAGCATCGTCAGGGCCAGGAACACGGTCACCCGCGCCCCGGCGGAGTATCCCTCGCCGAACAGGTGCAGCATCGGCTCGGCGAACACCGCGAACAGCAGGTACGCCGGCCAGGCCAGCAGCACCAGCCAGCCCGTCGCGGCCTGGTAGAGCCGGCCCGCCGCGTCCCGGTCGTCGCGCACCAGGTGCTCGGCCAGCCGGTGCTGCACGGCGGTGGACAGCGCCTGCCCGGAGAGCTGCCCGAGGGCGAGGAACCGGGTGGCCGCCGTGTAGAGCGCCGCCTCGGACAGCCCGCGCAGCGCGCCCAGCAGCACGATGTCGAGCCGCTGCACCGCCATCTGGGCCAGCCCGCTCAGCGCCCGGGGCCCGCTGTAGCGCCAGTACGGCCCGAACTCCTCGCGCAGCGACACCGCCGGCACCTGCGCGCCCCGCTCCGCGCGCCGCACCAGCCGGGCCAGCCACACCGTGGCGACCAGGCCGGCCGGCAGGTAGGGCGCGACCCAGGCCAGCGGCAGCGCCGTCGTCGCCGAGAGGCCGAGGAGGGCGGCGAGCCCCACCCCGGCCACCTGCAACCCCGTGCGGCCGAGGCGTTCGATCAGCAGCAGCGGGCGCATCTTGCCGAAGCCCCGGCAGGCGGCCAGGGCGAAGTCGCACAGCGCGGCCACCGGCACGAAGACCAGCAGCACCCGCAGCGCGCGCACCGCACCGGGCACCGGCTCGTCGAACGTCAGCGCCACGATCCGGGGGGCCGCCCACCAGCCGGCCACCGCGATCAGCGTGCCGACCCCCAGCACCGGCAGCAGCCCCACCAGCACCGACGCGCGCAGCCGCTCCGGCTGGCCCAGCGTGCGGTAGCGGCTGATGAAGTAGACCGAGCCGACGCCGGTGCCCAGCCGCGCCGCCGCGTACGCGATCATGAAAGCGCTGGTGGCGGCGAAGAAGAGGCCCGCGTCGGACATGGACCAGCCGCGGGTGACGATGATGTTCAGGCCGAACCCGGCGACCGCCGCGACCGCCACCCCGAGCAGGTTCGCGACCCCGTGCCGCGCCGCGCCGCCCAGCTCGCCGGCGGCCGACCGGGCCGGGGCTACCGTCGCCACGACGGCACGCGTCCCCACCAGGTGCTCAACCGCTCGTCGTACGGGGCGAAGTGCTCCTCCAGGCGGGTCCGCAGCGCCGGATCCATGGGCGAGCGGGACCGCGCGTTGTGCTTGCCGAACGAGATGTCCGCCCAGTGCGGCAGGCCGAGGAAGTCGCACACCGCGTCGAACGCCGGCCGGGGCTCGGCGAAGAAGTCGTCCGCGTCGATCACGTGCAGCCGGTCCCGACCGAAGATCGACTCAAGGCGTTCGAGCTGCTCCACGTACTGGCCCCGGGTCAGGTACGCGTTGTGCTGGAAGTGGTGGCTGTGCGCCGTCGGGTCGGCGAGCAGCCGCTCCCGCTCCCCGGCGATCCGCTCCTGCTCCAGCTCCAGGGCCCGCTCGAAGCCCTCCGACTCGAAGCCCCGCGCCGCCTCGTGGGTGTGCGCCGAGTACGCCCGCTCCACCGGGTCGCGCAGCAGCACCAGCAGCCGCACCCCCGGCAGGTCCTTCGCGATCCGCTCCCCCGCGAGCGGGTGGAACATGTAGTACGGGCTCGACTCGCCGGTCACCCCGCGCACCCCGACCTGCGCGCGGACCGCCTCGGCCCGGCGCACCGTCGGGAAGTGCCCGAGATACCAGTCCATCCCCCGGTCGTAGCCGGTGTCGAAGTAGTGCACGCCCTTGTGGTAGACCGCCGGCAGCACCGCCGGATGCTGCGACAGGGTCTTGAACAGCGAGGTCGTGCCGCAGCGCTGGGCACCCACGATGAGGAAGTCGGGGGCGAGCCGCGACCCGGCGGTCCACCGGCCGTACGTCCGGCTCACCGACCGCACCGCGCGCCGCGCCTGTGCCTTGACCAGCGTCACTTCGCCACTCCTCCCGCACCCGGCCGTCCGGCCAGGTGTTCCTCCACCGCCGGCAGCAGCCAGGCGTCCACGTGTCCCAGCCGCGCCCCCGCCTCGGCCTGCCGGTCGCGCAGGTAGCGCGCCGCCAGCTCGACCAGGTAGAGCACGGCCACCAGGTCGGCGACCCCGGCCGGCTGGCCGAACGGGGTCAGGTCGTCGGTCGCCCCGGCGATCAGCCGCGCCGCCGCCGCCCGGGGCTCCACCCCGGCCCGGGTGATCGCCGTCTGCACCCGCCGGTGCAGGGCGTCGAACCCCAGCGGCACGTCGTCGGCGAACCGCTCCCAGTCCCACACCAGCACCCGGCCGTCGGCCAGGGCGGCGCTGTTGCCGCCGTTCCAGTCGCCGTGCCAGGCCCCCAGGCCCAGCACCGGGTCGACGCGGCGCACCTCGTCCAGCACCGCGCGCAGCCGGGCCGCCTCCGGCCGGTCCCCCAGCGCCGCCAGCTCGGCCCCGAGCCGCCGGTCGTGGGCGCTGCCCGCGTACGGGCGGTGGTCCACGCCGACGCAGCGGCTCACCGCGACCATGGCGGCCCGCTCCGCCTCGGCGGCCGGCGCGGGCGCGGCCCGGGGCAGCCCCACCGGCAGGGCGCTCTGCACCAGCAGCGCGTGCCCGCCCCACACGCCGTGGTGCAGCACCTCGGCCACCTGCACGCCGGGCACGGCGAGCGTCGCCAGCCGGGCCAGCGCCGCCGCCTCCGCCTCGACCAGGGCCCGGGTGAGCGGGTCGACGCCGAGCTTCGCGTACCCGATCGGGACGCCGGCGGCGTCGAGGAGCTGGACCACCGGCTTGCGGTTGGCCCGCGCCGGCCCGATGTGGATGCTCAGCAGCGCCGGGCGGCCCAGCACGGCGGCCAGGTGCGCGTCGAGCGCGCCGCCGCCCGAATCGCCCGCGTTGCCGCCCGCGTCGACGACCAGCCGGTCCCGGAACGCGAGCCGGCCCAGCCCGGTGCGGAACGCGGTGGCCAGCACCGCGCGGCGCAGCCGGGCCTTCGCGCTCTGCGCCTCCGTGGAGTGCCGCACCGCGCCGGCCGCCGCCCGTCGGGAGCCGGCCGGCACCAGCAGCCGGGGCCGCGCGGCCGACGGCACCACCGCGAACCCGGCCCGGCCGCCGCGCCGCAGCGCCGGTCGCGCCGGTGCCGGCCAGACCAGACCGGCCAGCTCCGGCAGGTACGCGCCGCGCGCGTCGGCGCCGGGGGGAGGGGTGAGCATCAGCGGAACCGCCGTTCGGGCCGGGCACCCGGCGTGGCCGGCGCGGACGCGGCCTCGACGGCGGCGAGCCGGGCCTCGCGGCGCTCGGCGCGCAGGTGCAGGTCGTTGCGGGCGAGCAGCGCCACGCTGATCAGCCCGTACGCCAGGGTGGTGTTCAACGAGCCGTAGAGGAACTGGAAGAACAGCATCAGGATCAGCACCAGGCTGCCGGCGATGCCGATCGGGGTGTTGTCGTGGCGGAACCGCCACAGGCACCACAGGAAGAACGCGCTGTAGCAGAACGCGCCCACCCAGCCCTGGCCGGTCAGCAGGTTCCACACCTGCCCGTTGCTGCCCAGCTCCCGGTTGCCGCACTGCTTGCACTCGGCCGACTTGCCGATCGCGATCGACCGGTTGCTGCCGATCAGGGCGCGGTTGCCCCCGTAACCGAGCACCGGCGAATGGTTGGCCGCCTCGACCGCGCCGCTGGACAGGGTGGCCCGGATGTCGTCGCTGTGGCCGTTGGCCATCCGCTCGTTGAGCAGGTCGCCCAGCGGGGACGCCAGCACCGCCACCCCCATCAGCCCGCTCGCCAGCGCCAGCCCGACCAGCACCACGACCCGGCCGCGCAGCGCCAGCCGCACCGCGACGTACACCGCGCCGACCACCAGCCCGATCCACAGCCCCCGGTTGAGCGAGTAGACGATCGGGAAGACGGCGGCGACCACCACGAGGTAGCCGGTGAGCCGGCGCGGCCCCCGGCCGAGGACCACCCAGCCGACGATGAACCAGATCAGCAGGATCGCCATGTTCTCGCCCCAGGTGTTGGTGTATTCGAAGGGGGCGGCCGGGCGGGGCGAACTGGCTTCCCCGGCGAGCACCTCCTGCACCTGGGCGACCTCGACGTGCATCAGCCGGTTGACGAACGGTTCCTTGGCGATGGCGGCGGGCAGGATGTAGTTGAGCGGCGCGACGAACTTGAGCTGCGGGAACAGCGCGCCGACGTACCCGCCGATGACGGTGACCACGGCCATGAAGCCGAACAGCTTCACCAACCGGCCCCGGGGCAGCTCCCGCTCGCTGAGGTTGAGGACGTAGAGCATCGTCACCGTCAGGGCGGTGTAGTTCATCACCCGGATGCCCCAGCCGATGAATCGGCCGGAGCCGCTCGGGGGGAGCGTGTTGGGTGCGGTGATGCCGAGCATCAGCCCCGAGAGCACCACCCAGGCCAGCAGGATCAGCCAGATCCCGAAGCCCGGCGGCACCTTCACGTTGCCGCGCCGGTAGAGCTGGAACGCCATCGGGATGGCGAGGATGGCGAAGATGAACGAGGGCAGGCCCAGCGCCCACCACACCGGGTAGAGCACGAAGAGCGCGGTCACCGGCCAGGCGACGGGCAGCCGCAGCGACCAGCGCCGGGCCGGCTCCGGCGGGTGCTGCGCGGGGTGCTGCGGCGGGCCGGCCGGACGCCGTCCCGCCGGTGCCGGCTCGGGTCCCGGTGCCGGCCGGAGCGGGGCGGCCATGGTCATGTCACGCTGACCTTGGCGGTCTTCGGGGCGTAGATCACCCAGGCCGGGCCGGGCTGCGGCCGGACCTGGAAGCCGCCCTCGTCGGTGACGTTGCAGACCAGCTTCTGCCCCGGCTTGCTCCACTGCGCCTTGGCGCTGGACGGGCCGGAGACCACCAGCGCCGCCCCGGAGCCGTAGACGTTCGCCCCGGGCAGCGAGCGGGGGCTGGGCTTACGCACGGTGAGCGTGCGGTATTCCATCGTGAGCACCACCACCGAGGCGACGCTCACGGTGACCTTGCCGACCCTGCCCCGCCACGACGCGCTGGCCGCGTCGTACGCCCAGGTCTGCGTGGGGTGCCCAGGGGCGGCGATCGTCAGCTTGCCGGCCGGGGCGACGCCCTGGCTGGCAAGCGGCGCGCCCGGGGTGGCGTGGTCGAGGACGGGGGTCGGCGCGGCGCCGCCCTTCGGGGCCGCCGCCCGCAGCGCGGCGGTCGACGCCTGACCCGACGGGAACGCCCCCTCGCGCTGCGTCGGGGTGACGCCCTTCAGCTCGGCGGCGGCGAACTGGTTGAGGAAGCCGGTCGGCCCGCCCGCGTAGCCGACGAAGGGGTGCAGCACGCCGACGGTACGGATGTCCACGGGGCGGATCTCCGCGACCGGGCCCACCTTCGCGGCGTCCCGGGACTGGTAGACCGCCGTCAGGTGCAGGCTCTCCGACTCGGCGAACTCCTGGTAGACCACGTCGGCCTCGGCCAGCCCGACGGGGCTCGTGCCGGGCGTCACCCGCACCGGCACCACCACCGCCTGGCGGCCCGCGACCTCCTCGGCGACCGGCTTGCCCGACAGCGGCGCGGTCGGCAGGCTCGGGGTCGGGGTGGGCCGGGGGGCCGGTGAGCCCGGGTCGACCACGTTGGTGGCCCCGGGCGGCTGCTCCTCGGCGCAGCCCGCGCCGAACGCGGCGACCAGCGCCACCGAGAGCGTGCTGCCCAGGGCGCGCCGGCGGTTCACTCCCTGTCCTCGACCGGGTCGAGGGCCATCGAGTATCGACCCGGGTCGACACCGTCGGAGTCCCGCGACGACCGGTAGACGGTGGACTTGCCCGGGGGCTTCGGCTGCGTCGTCGGCCGGGCCGGCGGAACCGGCTTCGGCGGGACGGGCGGCGGGCCCTGGACCGCCGGGGGCGGCGTCGGCGGCCTGGCGGAGGCCTGCGGGCCGGCCGGCGGATGAGCGTCCCGGCCGCCGGCCGAGGGGCGGGCGTCCCGGCCGCCGCCCGACGGGCGGGTGTCCCGGTTGCTGGTGGCGGGGCGGGGCAGGATCATCGTGGACTCGATGTTGGGCGGGCCGGCCTGCGACGGCACCGCCGGGTTGGGCCGTGGGCGGGGCGACGGCGGGCCGTCGCGCCGCGCCGCCGGGGCCGCGGGCGGGGCCGGGACGCGCTCGGCCAGCCGGGGGGCCAGCACCGCGCCGAGCACCGGCGCGTCGACCTGCTCGAACTGGTGGATCGCGGCGGTGATCTCGCTGCTGCGGGTCTGCCCGCCCTCGATCACGAGGATCACCCCGTCGACGTGCCGGGCCAGCGCCTGCGCCTCCACCGCCGCCGTCGGCTGGGCCGTCTCGATCAGCACGTGGTCGAAGCGGGCGGCCAGCTCGCCGAGGACCTCCAGCATCATGGCGACGGGCAGCTCCACCTCGGTGTCGAGGGCACCGGGGAACAGCACCCGCAACTGGCCGAGGCCGGGGGCCGGGGTCAGCGCGGTCAGCGCCGACACGTCGTGGCGCAGCACGTCGGCGAGGGTGTGCCGGGGCTTGATCCCGCCGAGCATCGTGGGCAGCGGGGAGTCCCGCTTGGTCGTCACCACCGCGACCTGCGCGCCGGTGCGGGCGTACGCGGCGGCGAGGTTGCCGACGACGAAGCCGGCCGCCGGGCCGGGCGAGGTGTCGGTGAGCAGCAGCTGGCGGCCCCGGCCGGGCTGCGGCTCGGGCATGGTCGACAGCAGCACGTTGCGCAGCCGGCCCAGCTCGCGGGAGACCTCGTGCCCCGCCGGCAGGATGGTCAGCCCGGCCTGGCCGGTCGGCAGCTCCAGCAGCATCGGCACGCCGAGCCGGTCGGCGACGTCCCGGCCGCGCCGCACGCGGGTGTCGAGCCGGTCCAGCACCAGGGCGACCACGATGCCGAAGAGCAGACCCGCGCCGAGGCCGCTGGCCAGGTTGAGGGTCGTGTTCGGGGAGCTGGGCTTCCGGGGCAGCGGCGCGTCGGAGATGATCTCGCCGGGGTCGAGGGCGGTGCTCAGCAGCGGGCTCAGCCGGCTGTTGAGGCTGGCCAGCTGGTTGGTCAGCACGTTGCGGTCGGCCTCGGCGCGGGCGCGCTCCACCGAGTTCGGCGGCGCGGCGGCGATCTTGCCGGCGACGGCGGCGAGCTGCTTGTTGGTCTCGGTGATCTGCTGCTTGAGCGCGGTGGTCTCGTTCTCCAGGGACCGGGTGGCCGTGGCCAGCCGCAGGTCAAGGTAAGCCTGGGCGAAGGAGTGCGAGCCCGCCTGCGCCGCCTCGGGGCTGGCCGCCTCGAACGCGATCTGGAGCACCTGGCTGTTCGGCGGCACCGTCACCGACAGCGACCGGACCAGATCCTCGGCGGGGAGGTCGGTCTTCAGCAGGGCCTGGGCCCGCTCGGCGACCACCAGGGAGCGGACGACCTGCGCCTCGGTGTCGAGGTTGACCTTGGCCCCGGGGTTGGCGTCCGGGCCGACCTGGCGGACCAGCAGCGACGTGGTCGACACGTAGGTGCGGGTCTGCACCTGGCTGACCAGCATGCCGGCGCCCGCGCCGAGCAGCGCGGCCACCACGAGGATCCACCACCGGCGGCGTAGCCACTCGAGGTAGGTCATCAGGGTGGGGCCGTCTGAGTCGCGCAGATCGGCGTGGTGAGACGAGGGCATCGGGGTGTGTCGCTCCCTTTGGACCGGACCGGCCAGTCGTCCGTGACGGACGGCGTCACGGCGGAAACCTGAGTCTCCCTGATCCGGGCGGTCAGGGGAAGCCGACGAAGCGTCGCTTTCCAGCAACGGCGTCGCAAGGGAGGATAGGCGGGTGCGGTTTTGCTACCACATCCAGAGCCACCGGTCGCCGGAGCAGCTGAACCGGCTGGTGCACGCGGTGAAGAAGTACAGTCCCGACAGCATTGTGCACGTCAGCCACGACGTGAACGGTGCCCCGCCGGACCTCGCCGAGCTGCGTTCGATGACCGACGTCGTCGTGCAGATGCACGAGGGTGGATACGGTGACTTCAGTCATGTCGACCGCTACATGGCCGCCGTCGACTGGCTGAACGACGAGGGGGTGCAGGTCGACTGGCTGGTGAACATCACCGGTCAGGACTACCCGCTGCGGCCCCTCGGCGATTGCGAGGCGGAGCTGGTCGACTCGGGTGCCGACGGGTTCATGGAATATTGGGACGCCTTCGGGCCGGAGAGCCACTGGCCGCGCAGCCGGGTCCGCTCCCGCTACCACTTCCAGCACCGCCGGGTGCTGCCGCTCAGCCCCCGGGGCAAGAAGCTGCTCCGCCCGCTCCAGGCGGTCAACCGGGTGCAGCCCCTGGTGCGGGTGCACGTGTCGTACGGGCTGGCCCTCGGCCGCCGCGCCCGCACCCCGTTCGGCCCCGACCTGCGGCTGCACGGCGGGTCGGCGTTCTCCTCGCTGAGCTGGCCCGTGGTGGCGTACCTGCGGGACTACTTCGACCGGCGACCGGACGTGGTGGACTATTTCCGACACTGCCTCTCCCCGGTCGAGGCGGTCTTCCAGACGATCGTGTGCAGCGCCGACCGGTTCAACCTGGTGCCGGACTGCAAGCGCTACTTCGACTTCCGCAACAGCACCTTCAACCACCCCAAGTCGCTGACCGCCGAGGACCTGCCCCTCGCGCTGGCCAGCGGGGCGCACTTCGCCCGCAAGTTCGACTACGAGCGGGCCCCCGAGCTGATCGACACCCTCGACGCCCACCTGGCCGCCGGGGTGTGAGGGGCGGCGCCCGTCAGCGGTAGCCGTAGCGGCGGCGCAACGGCCAGGTCATGGCCCCGACCAGGCGGCGGGGCCCCGGGGCGTACTCGCGACGCCACTTCTCGTCCAGCGCCAGCGTGATCGGGCCGCTGCGCATCCGGATCCGGCCGCCGGCCACCGCGTGCGAGCCGGCCTGCTCGAACTCGTTGTCCCGCAGGAACTCCAGCGGGTCGACGACCTCGGTCACGTCGGCGGTCAGCGCCGCGATCCGGCCCAGCTCCCCGCGCGGGTCGCGGACCAGGTCCTCGTACCGGACGGTGACCCGGGGCACGCCCCGGCGGCCCAGCGCGGCGACCATCGCGTTGACGGTGACCCAGCGCCGGGCGGTCAGCCGCGCCGACCGCTGGTTCATCCGGCCCTTCGTCGAGGTGCCCTCGGGCAGCTCCACCACCTGGCTCCACGAGTACGCCACCCCGCGCGGGTCGCGCAGCACGTGCACCAGCCGCAGGTCGACCTGCGGGGCGCGGGCCAGGATGTACGCCAGCGAGGGGCGCTTGGTGGAGTCGACCACGACCCGCGCCCCGGACACCTCGGCCACCGCCCGGTAGAGCGGGGTCAGCAGCTCGGTGTAGCGGTCGAGGTCCCGCCGGAAGGCCGTGGACATCCCCGGGTTCACGATCAGCGGGATCTTGGCGGTGGCGTCGACCCGGCTCTGCAGCGCCCGCACGTCGGCCACGTCGATCTCCGACCACCCGCCGTACGCCCGGCGGCCCACCTCGCCCCAGAACGGACACGCGTCGAAGTGCTCGCCGCAGGCGCACCGGAAGTTGCGCTCGACGCCGGACTGCCACAGGTAGAACAGCTCGCCGACGTCGCAGTGCCCGACGAACTGGCCGAGCATCAGGTCGAGCAGCGTGGAGCCGCTGCGCGGCATGCCGCAGACGTAGAGGACGGTGACCGGGTCGGGGGTCACCCCGTTGCCGGCACCCTGTGCTGCCTCGGCCGTCTGGTCGGTCATCCGCGATCCCCTCGCCCCCGGTGCTGTCAGCGGCAGTCTAGGTGCGCAACGGGGGAGCCCGGCATTGGCGGAAGGTCCTGCTGGCAACCATCCGACAGGCCGGATGATGGTGAACGCCACTTATGTTTCTGTTCCGGAGGCCGCTACATTGTGGCGGCGTCGCGCCGCCCGGTCGACCGCCCCCCGTGGGCGCGTCCCGGGGCGCGGTGGGCCCTCGGGAGGCGGGTGGACGTGGAGTCTGGTGAAGTCATGCTCGTCGGTTCCAGCGGCGGGCACCTCGCCCAACTGGTGGCGCTCGCACCGTGGTACCGCGACCGGGCCCGCTCCTGGGTGACCTTCGACACCCCGGACGCCCGTTCGCTGCTCGACGGCGAGGACGTCGTCTGGGCCCACCACCCGACCACCCGCAACCTCAAGAACCTGGCCCGCAACCTGTGGCTCGCCGTGCGGGTGTTCCAGGGGCGGGACGTCGCCGCGGTGGTCACCACCGGCGCCGGGGTCGCCCTGCCGTTCGTGATCGTGGCCCGGCTGCGCGGCATCCCCACGGTCTACATCGAGGTGTACGACCGGATCGACACCCCGACGCTGTCGGCCCGGCTGTGCCGGCCGTTCCTCTCGGCGATGCTCGTGCAGTGGGAGGAGCAGCGCCGGCTCTACCCGAAGGCGACCGTGGTGGGAAACCTGCTGTGAGCCTGCCGATCCCGCGCCAGCGCGGCAACTCCCCGGCCCCCCGCACGATCCTCGCCATGGTCGGCACGGACGTGCACCGCTTCGACCGGCTGGTCGACTGGCTGGAACGCTGGCACACCGGCCGCGACGCCGCCGCGCCGGAGGTCCGCCTCGTCGTGCAGCACGGCCGCAGCCGCGCGCCCCGGGTGCCGGGCGGGGCACCGTTCCTGGCCCACGACGAGCTCCAGCGGGCGATGACCGAGGCGGACCTGGTGGTCTGCCACGGCGGTCCCGCCACCATCACCGAGGCCCGCCGGCACGGGCACCTGCCGATCGTGGTGCCCCGGGATCCGACCCGCGACGAGCACGTCGACAACCACCAGCAGCTCTTCGCCCGCCGGCTCGGCGCGGCCGGGATGGTCAAGCTCGTCGAGGCCGAGGCCGACCTGGTCGAGGCGCTCGACAAGGGCGTGGCGGACCCGCTGACGTACGCCCTCGCGGCCGACCCGGACCGGCCCGACCCCCGGGTCGCCGCCGCCACGGCGGTGGGCCGGATCGTCGAGGACCTGGTCCGTGCCAGCCGGGCGCCGGGCCGGCGCAGGTGGTGGCGGTGAGCGCCCGGGTGCTGTTCGTCGGCGGGCTGGGGCGCAGCGGCTCCACCCTCCTGGAGCTGATCCTCGCCCAGCACCCCGACGTCTGCGCCGTCGGCGAGGTGGTGCACCTGTGGGAGCGGGCGCTCGGCGGCGACGAGCGGTGCGGCTGCGGCGAGCGGTTCACCGCCTGCGACTTCTGGCAGCGCGTCGGCGAGCACGCCTTCGGCGGCTGGTCGGCGGTCGACCGCGCCGAGGTGCTGGCGCTCAAGGACGCGGTGGACCGCACCCGGCACATCCCCCGGCTGGCCCGCGCCGAGCTGCCCGCCGCGCAGCTCGACGAGGTGCGCCGCTACGCCGACCTCTACACCCGCATCTACGCCGCCGCGATGGCGGTGACCGGCGCGCGGCTGGTGGTGGACTCCAGCAAGCACGCGTCCACGGCGTTCGCGCTGCGCTGGGCCGACGACCTCGACCTGCGGGTGCTGCACCTGGTGCGGGACAGCCGGGCGGTGGCCTACTCGTGGGCCAAGCAGGTGCGCCGGCCCGAGGTGGTCGACGCCGAGGCGTACATGCCGACCTTCTCGCCGTTCACGGTGAGCAAGCTGTGGACGGCGCAGAACGCCGCGTTCCACTTGCTGGCCACCCGCGCGCCGGTGGTCCGGCTGCGCTACGAGGACTTCACCGCCGACCCGCGCGGCACGGTCGCCCGGCTGCGCCGCTTCGCCGGCCTGCCCGACGACCCCGAGGCGCTGCGGGTGCTCGACCCGTCGCCCGCGCCGCTGCGGCGGGCGCACAGCATCGCCGGGAACCCGCTGCGGTTCAACGCCGGCCCGCTGCGGGTCCGGCAGGACGACGCCTGGCGTACGGCCCTGCCGTCGCGCAGCCGGGTGGTGGTGAGCGCCGCGACGCTGCCCCTGCGTCTGCGGTACGGATACGTCGGCCTCGGCCGCCCGGGTTCCACGGAGGCACCATGACCGAGCCGGTGAACGACGCGGGCGCGACGGCCGAGCCGGGCGCGACGTACCCGTCGGTGACCGCCGTGGTCCCCACCCGGGACCGCCCCGAGCTGCTGCGCAAGGCCCTCGACGCGATCCTCGGCCAGGACTACCCGGGCCGGGTCGACGTGGTGGTCGTCTACGACCAGTCCGAGCCGGACCGGTCGCTGGCCGACGACCCCCGGGTCACCGTGCTGGTCAACCAGCGCACCCCCGGCCTGGCCGGCAACCGCAACACGGGCATCCTGGCCGCCACCGGCGACCTGGTGGCGTTCTGCGACGACGACGACGAGTGGCTGCCCGGCAAGCTCGCCGCGCAGGTGGCGGCGCTCGCCGCCGCCGGCGACGGCGCGTTCGTGAGCTGCGGCATCCGCGTCGACTACGACGGCCGCCAGGTCGACCGGGTGCTGCCCGTCGACCGGGTGCCGCTGGCCGCCCTGCTGCGCGACCGGCACACCGAGCTGCACCCGTCGACGTTCCTCATCCGCCGGGACGCGCTGCTCGACGGCATCGGGCTCGTCGACGAGGAGATCCCGGGCAGCTACGCGGAGGACTACGAGTTCCTGCTCCGGGCCGCCCGGCACGCCCCGCTGGTCAACCTGGCGCAGCCGTACGTGACGGTGCGCTGGCACAAGCGGTCATACTTCGCCCAGCGCTGGGAGACCATCTCCGTGGCGTTGCAGTGGCTGCTCGGCCGCTACCCGGAGTTCGCCACCGTGCCGGCCGGCGAGGCCCGGGTCAGCGGGCAGATCGCGTTCGCCCAGGCGGCGCTGGGCAACCGGGGCGAGGCCGTGCGCTGGGCGCGGCGCACGCTGTCGCGCAACCCCCGGGAGCCGCGCGCGTACCTGGCCCTGGCCGTGGCCAGCCGGGCCGTCGACCCCGACCGCGTCCTGCGTACGCTGCACAAGCGCGGCCGGGGCATCTGAGCCTCGTCAGGAGGCGGCGCACCAGGCTCGCCACGCCTCGCGGCTCGGCGCGTCGAGGAGCCGGAAGTCGCCGCCGGCCACCTCGTAGTCGTAGTACGCCACCCACAGCGGGCGCTGCCCGTCGAGGTAGCGGCTCATCGACCGGATCCATGCGGCCCGGCCGGTGCCGCTGCTGTCCCCGGCGATGCGGACGCTGCCGGTCTCTGCGAGCCCCCACGGCTTGCCTAGCGCCTTCGACTTGTTGATCATCGGGGTGAAGACCTGCGCCGGGTCGGTGTACCTGTTGTATTTCCCGCCGCTGTTGTAGCAGTCCCAGCCGAGCACGTCGATCGCGTCCCCGCCCGGCCAGTAGTCGTCGAAGCTGCGCCGGGAGTTCGGGTTGAGCGTCCAGCACATCAGGATGAGCGTGGACCGCAGCCGGGCGTTGCCGGCCCGGTCGGCGAGGCCGGCGAGGCGCTTCCACGCGGACCGGTACTGGGCGGCCGTGTACGAGCCGCGCTCGATGTCGTCCTCCGGCTCGTGGAAGTAGGACCAGTAGACGTCGAGGTCCCGGGGCACGGAGCGGAACCAGGCGGCGAGCCGCGAGTCGTGCCTGCCGGCGGCCACCTCACCGGGCGGGGCCTTGAACGAGACGACCACCGTCCGGTCGGCGACGTCGGCGCGGGAGCCCGACCAGGACGGCGGCAGCCCCGGATAGAAGACCCGGACCATGCGCAGCGGGCCGTAGCTGCGGTCGGACCGGGCGAGCCCGGCGGCGAAGCTCTCGCCGTTCTGCAGGTAGATGCTCGCTCCCGGCAGCGTGTTCCGGCTGCCCGGGAAGCCACCCGAGGTGGCCCCGCCGCTGACGCTCGGGCTCGGCGAGCCCGACCTGGGGCCCGCGCCGAAGCCCTCGTTGCCGCCCGGCGTGGGGCGGCTGCCGGTGGCTGCCGGGCCGAGGCCGGCCTTGCCGCCGGTGGCGTCGGTGCCCGTCGGTGCCGGCCGGCCGGGCAGGTCACCGTTGGTGGCGAGGGCGACCGTGGTGCCCAGCACGAGCGCGCCGGCGGTCAGCGGCAGCAGCCACCAGCGGCCGAGCAGCAGCCGCCGCCGGCGACGGGGCGGGTCGGGCTCGGGCGGGGCTGGCGCGAGGGTGGGCGCGGCGGTGGGGCCGGTGCTCATGACCCTCCTCGGATCGGCGGTGCCGGAAGCGGGCGTCGTCAACGGTAGCGGTCGATGGCCGCGAGCAGGGACCCCGCGTGCTCCGGCCGGCACACCAGCAGGTCCGGAAGGCGCGGGTCGTCCCGGTTGTAGCGCAGCGGCGAGCCGTCGATCCGGGACGCGTGCATGCCCGCGCCGAGGGCCACGGCGACCGGGGCCGCCGAGTCCCACTCGTACTGGCCGCCGGCGTGCACGTACGCGTCGACCTCGCCGGTGACCACCGCGCAGACCTTCACCCCGGCCGAGCCCATCGGCACCGCCTTGGCACCGATGCCCTCGACCAGCTCGCTGACGAACGCGGGCGGGCGGCTGCGGCTCACCGCGATCCGCAGCGGCCCGTCGACGGCCGGCGCGGCCGGGACCCGGTTGCCGAGCACCAGCGGCGTGCCGTCGGGGCCGGTCCGGGCCGGCATGCCGACCGCGCCCGCGACCAGCGCGCCGTCCGGGCCGGCCGAACGCTGCCACAGCGCCACGTGCACCGCCCAGTCGTCGCGCCCGGACTCGGAGAACTCGCGGGTGCCGTCCAGCGGGTCGATGATCCACACCCGGTCGGCGGTGAGCCGGGTCGGCCGGTCCCCGGCGGACGGGTCGTCGGCCCAGGCCCGCCGGCTGTCCGCCTGCTCCTCGGAGAGCACCGCGTCGGCCGGACGCCACCGGGCCAGGGCCGTCGACATCAGGTCGTGGGAGACCTTGTCGCCGGCGTCCTTGAGCGCCTTCGCGTCGGCGAAGCCCTGCTCGGCGCGGAGCGCGGTCAGCGCCACGCCGGCCTCGCCGGCCAGCCACTCGGCGAACGCCTGGTCGTCGAGCCGACCCGTACCGTCCTCGGTCACGTGAAACTCACCACTCCTCCGGTGCCACCGCCGGACCGTCCTGCGCCGTCCGGCGGACGCCATCCTTCGGCGGTCGCGCGGTCGCGGCCAGACACCGGTCCGATAATCGACAACGAGTGTCCCGCACCTTCGGTGCTCCCCGCGTCGGCCGTTCGCCGCCCGTGGACTGCCCGCATGTTGAACTTGGCGTGTATGCCGGTCGGAGCGCCCGGGCCAGGCCCTAGGCTCGTCCGCATGACCGCCGAGCAGCTGATCTCCTTCGCCCGTGGCGCTCCCTCGCTGGACATCGTCGATGTCGAGGGGCTCAAGGCCGCCGCCGTCCGCGCCTTCGACGCCGACCCCGCCGGGGTCACGGCGTACGGCACCTCCGTCGGGTACCCGCCCCTGCGGAAGTGGATCGCCGACAAGCACGGCGTCGAGGCGGACCAGGTGCTCGTGACCAACGGCTCGCTCCAGGCCGACGCGTTCCTCTTCGACCACCTGGTCCGGCCCGGCGACTCGGTCGTGGTGGAGCGTCCCACGTACGACCGGACGCTGCTCAACCTCCAGCGGATGGGCGGCGAGGTCCACGGCGTGACCGTCCAGCCCGACGGCCTGGACACCGCCGAGCTGCGCAAGCTGCTGGAGTCCGGGGTACGCCCCAAGCTCGCCCACGTCATCCCGAACTACCAGAACCCGGCGGGCGTCACGCTGTCGCTGGACAAGCGGCGGGAACTGCTCGACCTGGCCGCCGAGTACGGCTTCACCCTCTTCGAGGACGACCCGTACGCCGACATCCGGTTCCGGGGCGAGCCGCTGCCCTCGATGCTGTCGATGGACACCCGGGGCGTGGTGGTGCACGCCTCCAGCTTCACCAAGACGGTCTGCCCCGGCGTACGGGTCGGCTACCTGGTCGGGCCGGCGGACCTGATCGGCGACATCGCGAAGAAGGCCACCAGCCTCTACATCTCGCCGGGCATGGTGTCCGAGGCGATCGTGCACCAGTTCTGCGTCTCCGGCGACATCACCCGCTCGATCGAGAAGGTCAGCACCGCCCTCGGCGAGCGGGCCCGGGTGCTCGCCGAGTCGCTGCGCCGGCACATCCCCGAGGCGCGCTTCGTCGAGCCGGACGGCGGTTACTTCCTCTGGGTCGAGCTGCCCGAGGACGTGCTGGTCGACCGCCTCGCCCCGGCGGCGGCCGAGCGTGGCGTGGCGGTCGTCAAGGGCAGTGACTTCGTGGTCGACGGCGGGCAGCACGCCCTCCGGCTGGCCTTCTCGGCGGTCACGGCCGACCGGATCGACGAGGGTGTTCGTCGACTCGCGGAGGCGATGGCGGCCGTTCGGGGCTGATTGCCTGTCAGTTTGGTCACAACACGGTGGTGTGGGCCGGGTGGGGTCTCCCGCCCGGCCGATCCACGGCCCACAATGCTGCGAGCGCCGTTCACACCGGCCGGCCTGCCTGCCCCGACGCGGGCCCGGCGGCCCGGCCGGCGGCGCGCGAGGCATCACCCCCGCCCCCAAGGGCGTCGGGTGGGCCGGGCCGCCCCTCACCCCCCTGATGCGACCCGGCCCACCCGGCGCCGCCCCGACCCGACCGGTCCCGGCGGCAGCGTCGGTCGGGCCCGCCGTGCGGCGTGCGGTGGCGGTCGGCCCGCGCTGCGGCGGGCGGCGGTCGATCCGCCTCCGGCGGGCGTACCCTGCAACCCGCGGCGGCATCGGCGGTCGCGGCAGCGTGGGGAGGGGGTCGCCATGTCGGACCGGACGGAGCGGAACGAGGCCACGTCGCCCACGGGCGCGCGGGCGATCAAGCCCCGGGCCTGGGCCCCGGTGCGGGCGATGACCCGGATCCTCAACGCCGACGGCAGCCAGCGCACCGCCGTACCGGCCGGCACCGGCACCGGCCGCAGCGCGGTCATGGACTCCGCCCTCTACGTCGACGGCCGGCGGCAGCCTGGCGACCGGCACTACGCGGAGGCGCTGGCCGCCGCCCGCCGCGAGCGCGGCTTCGTCTGGATCGGCCTGCATGAGCCGGAGCTGGCGGAGATGACGGCGATCGCCGCCACCTTCGGCCTGCACGAGCTGGCCGTCGAGGACGCCGTCAAGGCCCAGCAGCGGCCCAAGCTGGAACGCTTCGGCGAGGTCAGCTTCCTGGTGCTGCGCACCGCCCGCTACTGCGAGCACGACGAGCTGACCGAGAACTCGGAGGTCGTCGAGACCGGCCAGGTGATGCTCTTCATCGGCCCGAACTTCGTGATCAGCGTCCGGCACGGCGACGCCTGCCGGCTCGCCCCGGTCCGCGCCGACCTGGAGGCCAAGCACGACCTGCTGGCGCACGGCCCCTGGGCCGTCGCGTACGCGATCACCGACCGCGTGGTCGACGTCTACCTGGAGGTGGCCGACCAGCTGGAGGACGACCTGGACGTCCTGGAGGCTGACGTGTTCGACCGGCAGAGCAGCGGCCGGATCCAGCGGATCTACCAGATGAAGCGGGAACTGGTCGAGTTCAAGCGGGCCGTCGTCCCGCTGCAACGCCCGCTGATGACCCTCACCGCGCAGGTCAGCCGGGAGATCCCGCAGGAGGTGCGGCGCTACTTCCGGGACGTGCAGGACCACCTCAGCCGCACCGTCGAACAGGTCAACTCCTACGACGACCTGCTCAACTCGATCCTCCAGGCGCGGCTGGCGCAGGTCACAGTCGACCAGAACAACGACATGCGCAAGATCGCGGCCTGGGCGGCCATCGCGGCGGTCTGGACCGCCATCGCCGGCATCTACGGCATGAACTTCGAGAACATGCCGGAGCTCAAGATGACGTACGGCTATCCGGTCGTGCTCGCCCTGATGCTCGCCATCTCGCTCGCGCTCTACCGCTGGTTCCGCCGAAACGGCTGGCTCTGACGGCTCCGCCGCAGCGGCTGCCTCTGACGGCTCCGCCGTAGCGGCTGGCTGTGCCGACATCGCCCACGGCGCGGGACGACGGGGGTCGTCGCCGCGCCGCGGGCGGTGGCACGAGGGTCAGCGGCGACCGCCGGAACCGGCCGTCTTCTCCTTGCTGAGTGCCTTGTCGAGGTTGTCGGCCGGGCGGCCGGAGACGTCGCGGGCGCCCTCGGCGACCGAGGGGACCTTGTCGGTCGGGTGGACCACCGGCTGGGCGGCGGGCCGGGGGGTGGAGGAGTTGGCCGAGGGGGTCTCCACGACCAGGGTGTCCACCTCGTCGCGGGCCGGCTCCAGGGTGCGGGTCGGGTCGTACTCGGACCATTCCTGCTGCTCGCGGCGGCGGCGCAGCGCCATGGCGCCGGCCAGGCCGGCGACCGTGCCGGCGGCCAGCAGGCCGACCATCGTGCCCCGCGAACGCTTCTGCTTCCGCTTCGCCTTCATGCTCTTCGCCTTGACCTTCCTGCTCACGGCGGCCTGCCGCGCGGCGGCGGCCTTCTTCCCCGCGACGGCCTTCCCGGCCGCCTCGGCCTGCGCGTTACGGACGGCCAGGGCGAGCGGCGCGAGGGCCGCGACCGTCGACGCGAGACCGCTGGACGCCCGGTCCCGCACCACGAGGGCGGTCGGCGCGACGGCTCCCCGGGCCGCCTGGACCCGCGGGCCGACCGTGGCGCCGGCACCCTTGGCGGCGTACGTCGCAGCCTGCCGCAGGTGGCCGATGCCCTGGTTCAGCTCGGCCCTCGCCAGCTGCCCCTGGGTCTTGCGCCGCACGATTCCAAACACGGTCCCACCTCCTGGGAGTTGTTCCTTCGTCATCCTCCACCTTCGGATGCCTCCGCACTGCCAGAACGGGCACATGGGAGGATCCGCATGGAACTGACCAACGACTGAGGAGTACCCGTGGCCGAGGCTGTCTACGCCACCTTGCACACCAACGCCGGCCCGATCCGGCTGGAGCTGTTCCCCAACCACGCGCCGAAGACGGTTCGCAACTTCGTGGACCTGGCCGAGGGCAACAAGGAGTACATCGACCCGCGTACGGGTCAGCCGGGCAGTGGGCCGTACTACGACGGCACGATCTCGCACCGGGTGATCAGCGGCTTCATGATCCAGATGGGCGACCCGACCGGCACCGGTCGCGGCGGTCCGGGCTACAAGTTCGGTGACGAGTTCCACCCCGAGCTGCGCTTCGACCGGCCGTACCTGCTGGCCATGGCGAACGCCGGGCCCGGCACCAACGGCTCGCAGTTCTTCATCACCGTCGGCCCGACCCCGCACCTGAACAACCGGCACACCATCTTCGGTCAGGTGGCCGACGAGGCGTCGGCGAAGGTCGTCGACTCGATCGCCAACACCCCCACCGGCCCGAGCGACCGCCCGCTCCAGGACGTCGTCATCGAGCGCGTCGAGATCGAGCGCGTCCCGGCCTGACCGGCTGCGCGAGGTACCTTTGCTCGCATGACCGAGCGCCCCGCCGCACCGGGAGGCAGCAGCCGTGAGTGAGTCCCCGCCGACCACCCCGGTCTGCTACCGGCACCCCGGCCGGGAGACGTACGTCCGCTGCACCCGCTGCGACCGGCCGATCTGCCCCGACTGCATGCGGGACGCCTCGGTCGGGCACCAGTGCCCGGAGTGCGTGGACGAGGGACGCCGCAGCGTGCGGCCGGCGCGCACCGCCTTCGGTGGCGGTGCCGTCGGCCGCCTCGGCTACGTCACCAAGGCACTCATCGCGCTCAACGTGCTGCTCATGCTCCTGTCCATCGCCTCCGACCGGGGCGGGGACGCGCTGGCCGGCGGCTCCGGGTTCGGTGGCCTGATGGGTGGCAGCACCCCGCTCACCGACTGGGGCTCGGTGCTCGGGCAGGCTCTCTTCCCCGACGGCAGTGTGCACGGCATCGCCCAGGGCGAGTGGTACCGCCTGGTCACCGCGATGTTCCTGCACTACGGCATCGTGCACCTGCTGCTGAACATGTGGGCACTGTGGGTGCTCGGGCGGTCCCTGGAGGCCAACCTCGGCCCGCTGCGTTTCCTCGCCCTCTATCTGATCGCCGGCCTCGGCGGGAACGTGGCGGCCTACCTGTTCAGCGCCGAGAACGCCACCACGGCCGGCGCGTCGACCGCGATCTTCGGCCTCTTCGCCGCGCTGATCGTGATCGAACGCCGGATGGGGCGGGACATCTCCTCGGTGCTGCCGGTCCTGGTGATCAACCTGGTCTTCACCCTGACCGTGCCGGGCATCTCCATCCCGGGTCACCTCGGCGGCCTGGTGACCGGCGGGGCCATGGCGCTGGTGCTGGCGTACGCGCCCCGGTCCCGGCGGACGCTGTTCCAGGTCGCCGGCGCGGCCGTCCTGCTGGTGGCGCTGCTCGCCCTGGCGGTCGTGCGCACCCTGACGCTGACCGGCTAGCCGGCCCGTTCAGCCCTGGTCGGCCCCGTTCAGCCCCGTCCGGCCCCGGTCGGCCGGAGGCGGCGGGCCCTGGCCCGGGAACGCCGGCCGCCGCACAGGCTGTGCCCACTCTCCGTGCGTCATGGCGGGGCGGTCCCCGCCGGCCGGCCGATCTCACTCCGAGTGTTCTCCTGCCGGCCTGCCACCACGCCCGGCGCTCCCTTTGCTCTGCACCCATATAAGCAGCATCAGCCTGAGCTGCGTTGACGCGGGATGGTCAAGGGCGGGGGTGGTGACGACCGGTTGCGCTATGTAGACCGTTGCGTATCCGGGTGCAGAGCAAAGGGCCGGAGCAGGTGGTTGGCCCCGCGCTGGCTCGTTGCTTTCCGTCACCGGGCCCGAGAATGATCGTCGTGCCTCCGAGTGGCGTCGGCGGAACGGCGAAGCGGCGGGACGGCGGGACGACAGGGCGGCAGGACGCGGAGCCGCCGCCGGGCCGTCGCCCGGACCGCGGCGGCGGCTCGGGCGCGACAAGCTAGGGGCGATCCAGCCCGCCCGGCCCGCCCGCGCCGCCGGGGCCGCCCGGCTCACCCATCCCGGTCGTCGACCGGGCGCGGGCGGCGCGCAGCGCGTCGGCCACCTCACCGGGCGGGGCGTCCAGGTCGTAGCGGCCGAACAGGTGCAGCGACTCGCCCGCGTCGATCTCCAGGATCTCCGTGGACAGGCCCAGCCGGGGCCGCCGGTCCACGGTGATCGCCTCGACGGCGCCCCAGTCGAGGCGACGCCGGCCCGCGAAGCCCCGGACCACCGTGATCCCCGCCGGATCGACCGCGAGCCGCACCGGGGCCAGCAGGTCCCGCAGCGCCCAGCCGACCAGTCCGGCGGCCAGCACCCCGGCGAGCACCAGCCGCACCCGGTCGCCGTCGGCGAACACCAGCCCGAGCCCGACCAGCGCCGCCGCGCCGACCAGCTTGAGCGCCGGCAGGGTGGGCGGGACCCGCCACTGCCGGGCCGACGGTGCTGCGGGGGTCAGTGCCGACTCCATCCCACCAGGATGCCAGCCGGGCCCACCCGTGACAGGGGCCCGCCCCCGACCGGCCCGGCCGGCGCGGGGGGACGGCCGGGCGGCGGAAGACGTACTATCGGGGCAGCCAGGTTACCGGGGAGTAAACATGAGTGACGCGGTCATCGTCGGTGCGGTACGCACCCCGGTCGGGCGGCGCGAGGGCAGCCTCGCCGCCGTACACCCGGTCGACCTCTCGGCCCACGTGCTGCGGGCCCTCGCCGAGCGCACCGGGATCGATCCCGCGCAGGTCGACGACGTCGTCTGGGGCTGCGTGTCCCAGGTCGGCGAGCAGTCGTGGAACGTCGCCCGCAACGCCGTCCTCGCCGCCGGCTGGCCCGAGTCGGTGCCCGGCACCACGCTGGACCGGCAGTGCGGCTCCAGCCAGCAGGCCCTGCACTTCGCCGCCGCCACCGTCCTGTCCGGGCAGGCCGACCTGGTCGTCGCGGGCGGCGTCGAGTCGATGACCCGGGTGCCGATGGGCTCCAGCGTCGTCGGCGGCACGCCGTTCAGCGCCCAGGTCCGCGACCGCTACCGGGGCGTCGAGGGCTTCGCCGGGGACGAGCCGCTGCCGTTCAACCAGGGCGTCGGCGCCGAGCTGATCGCCGCCCGCTGGCACTTCTCCCGGGCGCAGCTCGACGAGTTCGCCCTCGCCAGCCACGTCAAGGCCGCCGCCGCGCAGGCCGCCGGCGCGTTCGACCCGGAGTTGGCCCCGGTGGCGCTGGCCGACGGCGGCAAGTTCGCCGCCGACGAGGGCATCCGCCGGGACACCTCGCTGGCGAGGCTGGGCGGGCTGAAGACCCCCTTCCGCGCCGACGGCGTGGTCACCGCCGGGTCCGCGTCCCAGATCTCCGACGGGGCCGCCGCGCTCGCCGTCACCACCTCCGAGTGGGCCAGCCGCCACGGCCTGCGCCCGCTGGCCCGGGTGCACACCGCCGTGGTCGCCGCCGACGACCCGGTCACCATGCTCACCGCGCCCATCCCGGCCACCGCGAAGGCCCTGCGCCGCGCGGGGCTGGGCATCGAGGAGATCGGGGTGTACGAGGTGAACGAGGCGTTCGCCCCGGTGCCGCTGGCCTGGCTGGCCGAGACGGAGGCGGACCCGGAGCGGCTGAACCCGCGCGGCGGCGCGATCGCCCTGGGGCACCCGCTCGGCGCGTCCGGGGCCCGGATCATGACCACGATGCTCCAGCACATGCGCGACAACGGCATCCGCTACGGCCTGCAGACCATGTGTGAGGGCGGCGGCATGGCCAACGCCACCATCGTCGAGCTGCTCTGAGCGGGCGGGCGGGGAAAACCCCTCGCCGGCCGGCACGGCGCTGCCTACCCTGCCCACCGTGACCGACGCACCGACATCGCCCGCCGACGCGCTGACCCCGCCCGCCGACGCCCCGACGCCGTCCACCGACTGGGCCGACCCGGGCTGGCAGGCCCGCGCCCACGACTGGGTCGCCGGGCGGCTCGACCGGGTCGGCCGTCGGATCACCGGGCCGGTGGAACCCCGCCTCCGGCCCTGGTCACTGGTGTGGCGGGTGCCCACCGACGCCGGCCCGTACTGGTTCAAGGCCAACAACGCCGGCACCCGCTTCGAGGCCGGGCTGCTCGGCGCGCTGGCCCGGATCGCCCCCGGCCGGGTGCCCGACCCGGTGGCGGTCGACGCCGACCTGGGGTGGTCGCTGCTGCCCGACGGCGGCGAGACCCTGCGCGACGCGCTCGCCCGGCACCGCGACCCGGCCGTCTGGGAACGCGTCCTCCCCCGGTACGCGGCGTTCCAGCGCGCCGTCGCGCCCCGGGTCGGCGAGTTGCTGGCCCTCGGGGTGCCGGACCACCGCCCCGAGGCGCTGCCCGCCCTCCTCGCGGGGCTGCTCGACGACCCCGACGCCCTACTCCTCGGCGTGCAGGGCGGCCTCACCCCCGAGACGTCGGCGCGGCTGCGGGCGTTCCTTCCCGAGTACGCCGACCGCTGCCGCCGGCTCGCCGCGTTCGGGGTGCCCGCCAGCGTGCAGCACGACGACCTGCACGACGGCAACGTGTTCGCCGCCGACCACCGCTTCTTCGACTGGGGGGACGCCTCCGTCGCCCATCCGTTCGGCACGCTGCTGGTGACCCTGAACTCCGTGGCGCACTCCTTCGAGCTGCCCGACGGCGACCCGGTGCTGCTGCGGCTGCGCGACGCGTACCTCGAACCGTGGACCGACCGGCACGACCGGGCCGACCTGCGGGAGGCGGCCGCCCTGGCGGTCACGGTGACCAAGGTCAGCCGGGCGCTGTCCTGGCGGCGCGCGCTGAGCACGCCGGACCCGGCCCGCGCCGAGTACGCCGAGGCGGTCCCCGGCTGGCTCGCCGAGCTGTTCGAACCCGACCGCCTCTGACAGCCGTCCACCGCGCACGTGGAAGTTCCGTAGATTGGCGGTTGCCCATATCAGGCGCGGGGCGGGCTCGTTGGTCACGTCATGGACGTCTTCTCCCGCACGTTCCTTCCGGCCGCCGCCGAGACCGGGCTGGCGGTGCAGGCCGTCAGCCGGCACGTGCCGGTCTTCCGCCGTTGCGTCGGCGCCGGCGACGCCAGCGTCCTGGTCGCCCGGTGCGGCCGACCCGACCGGGCGGCCGGCGAATACCTGCTGCTGCTCACCCACCGCCGGCTCGTGGTCACCCGGCAGACCCGGGTGCTGCACCGGCTCCGCCTGCACCTCAACGCCGAGCTGGGCGAGCTGAGCGACGTCACCTGGAGCGCCGACCCGCGTCAGCCGGCGGTCGAGCTGGCCGCCACGGCCATCGACGGCGTGCGGGAACGCTTCGTCATCCGCGTCCAGCACCCGAGGCAGGTGTGGCAGCTCGACGCGCTGCTGCACCACGCGTTCAGCACCCGGCTGCGCAGCTCGCGGGAGCGGGTGGTGGCCGCCATCGGCGACGCGCCGACCGCTGCCCGGGGTGCCGCGTTCCGGCCCGTCGTGGTGCACTGATCGGGTCCTTACCTGATCCGAACATGTCCTGACGCCCTCGGTCGGGCGGTGGTCGGCAATCATGGTCCGGTGACCGTCGACGCACCGCAGCGCGGGCTGGTCCTCGTCGTCGAGGACGAGCCGGCGATCGCCGAGCTGGTCCGGCTCTACCTGACGCGGGACGGTTTCGGCGTCCATCTGGAACGCGACGGCGCGGCGGGGCTGTCCGCCGCCCGCCGGCTGCGCCCGGTCGCCTGTGTCCTGGACATCGCCCTGCCCGGGCTCGCCGGCACCGAGATCTGCCGGCGGCTGCGCGAGGCCGGCGACTGGACGCCGGTGCTCTTCCTCACCGCGCGCGACGACGAGGTGGACCGGATCATCGGTCTGGAGCTGGGCGCGGACGACTACGTGACGAAGCCGTTCAGCCCGCGCGAGCTGGTGGCGCGGGTCCGCGCGGTGCTGCGCCGCACGGCGGGCGTGCCGGAGGGCGTGGAGCGGCCCCGGACGGTCGGCCCGGTCACCCTCGACCCGACCCGCCGCACGGTGACCGTGTCCGGCGATCCGGTGCAGCTCACGTCGACCGAGTTCGACCTGCTCGCGCACCTGATGGCCCGCCCCGGCCGGGTCTTCACCCGCGAGGAGTTGCTGGCCGGCGTCTGGGGGTACGCGGCCCACTCCGGCACCCGCACCGTCGACGTGCACGTGGCGCAGGTCCGGGCCAAGCTGGGCGGGGCGGCCGGGGTGATCCGCACGCACCGGGGCGTCGGGTACGCCGCCGATGGCTGACCGACCGGCGACGCCGGGGGAGTCCGTGCCGGCCCAGCCCACCGTCGCGCTGCCGGTGATCGGCCCGCGGCCGGCCGGCCCGCGACGGCGTCGCCCCGGGCGTACGCTCACGGCCCGCGCGGTGCTCGTCACCTGCGCGGTCGCCCTCGTCTCGGTGCTGGTCACCGCGCTCGTCGCGGTCCCGCTGGCGGTGCGCGGGCAGGAGCGACGCGACCAGGAGGCGCTCGCGGCGCAGGCGCGGCTCGCCGCCGACGTGCTGCGCGTGCGGGCCCCGAGGCAGCGGGACGCGGCGGGCGAACGGTTGATCCGCCAGCTCCAGGAGCAGGACATCGACGTGTACGTGATCCGCGCCGGCACGGTCGACCGTGCCGGCCTGCCCCGGCAGGTCGTCAACCGGGTCGCCGCCGGCAACACCGTCTCCGGCCGGCGGCTGGTCTCCGGCGAGCGCGCCCTCGTCGAGGGGCGACCGCTGGCCGGCGGGGACGGCGTGGTGCTGACCCGGCCCGCCACCCCCGGCCTGTGGGGGCGGGTCGTCCGGGGCCTCTGGCTGCCGCTGCTCGCCGGGCTGGCCGCCGGCCTGGCGGCCGGGATGCTGCTGGCCCGCCGGCTGGCCCGCCCGATCCGCGTCGCCGCGACCGCCGCCGCCCGGCTCAGCGCCGGTGACCGGGCCGTCCGGGTGCCGGTCGAGCCGCCCGACGAGGTCGCCGAGCTGGCGCTGGCCCTGAACGGGCTCGCCGCCGCGCTGGCCACCAGCGAGGACCGGCAGCGGGAGTTCCTGCTCTCCGTCTCCCACGAGCTGCGCACCCCGCTCACCGCCATCCGCGGGTACGCCGAGGCGCTGGCCGACGGGGTGATCGACGCGGACGACACGCCGCGCACCGGGCGCACCATGCTGGCCGAGGCCGAGCACCTGGACCGGCTGGTCCGCGACCTGCTCGCGTTGGCCCGGCTGGAGGCCGCCGACTTCCCCCTCGAACCGGTGCCGGTCGACCTGGCCCGGTTGGCCGCCGACGCGGAGCACACGTGGGCCGACCGCTGCGCGGCGGTGGGGGTGACGTTCCGCATGGAGATCCCCGACGGCGTGGTGCCCGCGTACACCGATCCGGGGCGCATCCGGCAGGTGGTCGACGGGCTGCTGGAGAACGCGCTGCGGGTCGTACCCCCGGGTGCGCCGGTGGTGCTCGCGGCCCGGCCCGCCGGAGCCGACCCGGCTGCCGGCGGGATCCTGGAGGTGCGCGACGGCGGCCCCGGCTTCACCGACGACGACCTGGCGGTGGCGTTCGACCGGGGTGCGCTGCACGCGCGCTACCGGGGGGTACGCAAGGTCGGCAGCGGCCTCGGGCTGGCGCTCGCCGCCGGGCTGGTCCGCCGGCTGGGCGGGGAGATCTCCGCCGGTCACGCCGCCGAGGGCGGCGCGGCGTTCACCGTGCGGCTGCCGGCCGACCCTTACCTGACCCGAACATCGCGCTGACGCCCCCTGAGCACCGGGGCGGGACGCTGGGACCCTCACCGACGAGAGGGATACCCATGGCACGTCACGGATTCGCGGTCGCCGCCACCTCGCTACTCGCGGCGGTCGCCCTGAGCGTCACCGGCTGCGGGCCGGCACAGGTGGCGCAGGACGCCTCCAAGGAGGTCGCGGTCGACGTGTCCGCCGCGCTGGGCGCGGAGGGACAGGCGCTCACCGCGCTGGGCTTCGACCCGGGCGACCTCGACCTGGTGGCCGCCCCGGCCCCGGCCGGCTCGGGCTCGACACAGCCGGGCTCGTCCGCGCCGGCCAGCGGCGAGCCCGACGCGAAGGAGCGGCGGGGCGAGCGGGCGCAGGAGTGGCGCAAGCGCCGGCAGGCGCGGGTGCTGCTGCGGAAGAAGAACACCCTGCACGGCGAGGTCGTGGTGGGCACGAAGGACGGTGGTACGAGGACCGTCGCCGTGCAGCGCGGCGAGGTCACCGCGATCGACGGGGACTCGATGACCGTGAAGTCCACCGACGGGTTCACGATGACGTGGACCTTCGGCGACGACCTGCGGGTGGTCGAGCGGCGCAAGACGATCCAGCCGGAGGCGGTGCGGGTCGGCGCGACGGTCGGCGTGGCCGGCGCGAAGGACGGCGACGCCGCCAAGGCCCGGCTCGTCCTGCTCAAGTGAGCAAGCAGGACCCTGCCAACAACCCGCCACGTCAGCGGGGCGGCGGCAGGGCGTATCCGACGTAGCCCCGCCAGGTCAGCGTCCAACCGGCGGGCACCAGGTCGGCGCAGACCTTCCGGGTGCCCGTGCAGACGATCGCGTCCGTCGAGGCGGGGTCGGCCGGCGGCCGGTCCGGCAGCACCGACTGGAGCGCCACCAGCTCGGGCGGCCGGCCGTCGGCGTCGCGCAGCAGGAGCCACCACGGGTACTCCCAGTTGTCGTTCTGCTGCACCAGTCCGATCCGCCGCGCACCGCTGGCCCGGACCGCGTCGGCCGCCGCCCGGAACTCGTCGGCCCACTGCGGCCGGCGCAGGAAGCGGGTATCCCACTCCGAGGTGGTGAAGACGGAGCCGGCCCCGACCAGCCGGCGTGGGAAGCCGTACGACAGGGCGAGCACGCCGGCCAGCGCGGACCCGGCCAGCATCGCGACCGCCAGTCCGACCGCCACCGACCGGCGGCCCGAGGCGGAAGGAGCGCCGCCGGAGACCCCGGCCCCGGGCCTCGGGGCGAGCCGGCGGCGCAAGAGCGAGTCCAGCCAGAGCCCGGCGAGCGGGGCCGCCAGGACCAGGGCGTACAGCAGCAGCCGGTTCCCCCACGGCTGCCACTTGATCATCGCGGTGTGCAGCGCGACGGCCGTCACCACCACGATCGCGTACCCGCGCAGGGCGCCGGCCGCCGTCGGGCTGACCCGGGCCGGCCGGGCCAGCGCCAGCGCCGCGCCGACCAGCGCCAGCGCGCCGGCCAGCGGGAACGCCACCCGGTCCTCGTCGGGATACCAGGACGGCACCGGGAAGGTCTCCCGGCCGAAGGTGATGGCCCGGTCCTGCGGGTCCACGCCGATCGCCCGCGCCCCGGCCATGATCGCCTCGGCGGTGCCCGCCCGCACCGGCGCGAGCGGCGTGTCCAGCGCGGTGTGCCCGATCCGCAGGGCGTTGACCAGGACCGACGGCGGGTCGTGCCGTTCCATCGGGATGGACTCGCGCAGCCGCGGCGGCCCCAACGGGTGCCCGAACTCCGCCTGCACGCGGGCCAGGAACGGGCCGACCACCAGCAGGGCCACCAGCACCACCAGCACGGAGCCGGCCACCGTCCGGGCCACGCCGCCCGCGCGGGACCCCGGCGGCTCCGGCGCGCCGCCGCCCGTCCCCGGCCGGGCGACGTCGGCCGCTGCGGGCGGGGCCACCGGGTCGGCTCCGCCGGTCGGCAGTCCGACGCGACCCGCGCCGACCAGGGCCGGCAGGGCCGGTCCGTCGACCCTGGCCCCGGCCCGCCGGTCGCGGTCCGCGCCCCGCACGATCCCGCCGACGTACGCCAGCCGGAGCTGGCCGATCCCCCAGAGCAGCAGCAGCGGGCCGACGCCGATCAGGCCGCTGGTCTTCGTCACCGCGGTCAGTCCCGTCGCCGCGCCGAGCAGCAGCAGCGTGCCGACCCCGGCCCGGCGGCGCAGCCCGTCCAGGGCGAGGGTCGCCACGCAGGCCACCCATGCGGCGCAGACCAGGTCGGTCTGGGTGCTGGTCGCCTGCAGCGCCACCATGGGCGTGGTGCCCAGCACGAACGCGGTGAGGAGCTGGGCCCGCCGCCCCCCGCCGAGCTGCGCCGCGATCCGGGCGACGGCCAGCAGGCAGCCCACCCCGGCGGCCCACTGGACCAGGTTGTGCAGCGTGTCGCCGCCGGTGAACAGGCGCAGGTGCAGCAGCAGGTACTCCGCGCCGGGCGGGATCGTCACCTGCCGGTGGATCGCGGTGGGCCAGAACTCCAGGCTGCCCTGGGCCACCCAGTGCTCCACCTTCGGCAGGTGGTAGGTCTGCGAGTCGAAGTTGTTCGGCTCGGCGAGCAGCGCGATCAGCAGCTCCACCAGGACGAGCCCGCCGACCGTGCCGGCGAGCAGGCGCTCGCCCCGCCCGGCCGTACGCCATCGGTCGGTCAGCCGGGCCCGGACGGCGGCCAGGTCCCGGGCGGCGCCGGACCCGGTCGGTGCGGCGGTGCGGCGGCGTCGCCAGCCCGCCGCCGTCACGGTGGCGGCGACGAAGATCAGCCACGCGACCGCGAACGCGGGCAGGGTCAGCAGGCGTAACGCGCCGAGCAGTTCCACGGTCAGCACCGCGAACGCGCCGGTGACCACCGCGGCCCGGACCACGGCGAGGCGCAGCGGGGCGACGGTGTCCGGCCGGGCGGGGCGCAGCGCCACGGCGAGGGACAGGACGGCGACGAGCGGGGCCGCCACGAGCAGGGAGCCGGCTGCCGACATGGCGCGAAGTAAACACCATCCGGCTGAACGCGCCGAGCCCGACGCCCGGCGGTGCTGCACCCCGCCGCCCTGAGCTGCCAAGCTAGGCTAAGCCCGACGTGTCGCCGTTAGCGTGGAGATTCCCGTGAAGCTCTCGATCCTCATGCCGGTCTACAACGAGGAAGAACGCATCGCGGATGCCCTCAAGCAGGCACTGGCGGTCGACTATCCGTGCGAGATCGAGCTGGTCGTGGTCGACGACGGCAGCCGCGACGGCACCGGGGAGGTCCTCGGCCGCGCCGACGACGCGCGATTGCGGGTGATCACCCACCAGCGCAACGCCGGCAAGGGCGCGGCCATCAAGACGGCGGTCGACAACGCCGAGGGCGAATACATGGTCATCCTCGACGCCGACCTGGAGTACGACCCGCAGGACATCCCCAAGCTGCTCGACCCGGTGCTCGACGGCCGTGCCACGGTGGTCTACGGCAATCGCACCTTCGGCAGCCACAGCGCCTACAGCTTCTGGTACGTGATGGGCAACAAGGGCGTCACCATGGCGGCCAACGTGCTGTTCAACTCGTACATCGGCGACCTGGAGACCTGCTTCAAGCTGATGCCGGTGGCGCTCTACCGTTCCCTCGACATCCGCTCGCGGGGCTTCGGCATGGAGGCGGAGGTGACCGGCAAGCTGCTGCGCCGGCGCATCCGCCCGTACGAGGTGCCGATCAGCTACCGCGCGCGCGGCCGCGAGGAGGGCAAGAAGATCACCTGGAAGGACGGCGTCGAGGCGATCTGGATCCTCGGTCGGGAGCGCACCCGCCGCCGCCCCGCGGGCGCCTCGCAGCACTGATTCCGACGGCTCCGCCGTGCTGGCGGTCATGCGGGCCGTGCCGATAGCCTGGTCGAGTTGAAGTCCACTTCAATTCAAGGCGACGTGATGCAGGAATCCCTGACCATCGGCCAGCTCGCCGCGCGCAGCGGGGTCGCACCCTCGGCGCTGCGCTACTACGAGCGCCTCGGCCTCATCCGGGCCGACCGCACCGGCGGCAACCAGCGCCGCTACGCCCGCACCGAGCTGCGCCGGGTCGCGTTCATCCGCGTTTCCCAGCAGGTCGGCGTCTCACTGGAGGAGATCCGCGAGGCGCTGGACTCCCTGCCCGCCTCCCGCACGCCCACAGCGGCCGACTGGGCCGAGCTCTCCGCCGCCTGGCGGGCCCGGCTCAGCGAGAAGATCCGCCTGATGACCAAACTCCGCGACGACCTCGACGGCTGCATCGGCTGCGGCTGCCTGTCGTTGCAGCGCTGCGTCCTCTACAACCCCGAGGACAAGCTGTCCGGCGAGGGCCCCGGCGCCCGGCTCATACTTCCCCGCCCCGAGCCCGCCGCCTCCGCCTGCGGCGACTGCGCCCCCGCCTAGACGGTCAGCAGCACCTTCCCCACGTGGGCGTTGGACTCGACCAGGCGGTGCGCCTCGGCGGCCTCGGCCATCGGCAGCCGCCGGTCGACGACCGGCCGGACCGCGCCGGCGGCGACCAGCGGCCACACCTGCTCGCGTACGCCCGCCACGATCTCCGCCTTCTCCGCCAGCGGCCGGGAGCGCAGCGCGGTGGCCGCCACCGACGCCCGCTTGGCCAGCAGCGCCCCCAGATCCAGCTCAGCCTTCCGGCCGCCCTGCATCCCGATCACCACCAGCCGGCCGCCGGTGGCCAGCGCCGCCACGTTCCGGGCCAGGTAGGACGCGCCCATGATGTCGAGGATCACGTCCGCGCCCCGGCCGTCGGTGACCCGGCGGACCTCCTCGACGAAGTCCTGCTCCCGGTAGTCGATCGCGTGCGTCGCGCCCAGCCCGCGCAGCCGCTCGTGCTTGGCCGGACGGGCGGTCACCACCACCGTCGCACCGAGCGCCGCGCCGAGCTGCACGGCGAAGGTGCCGATCCCGCTGCCCCCGCCGTGCACCAGCAGTGTCTCGCCCCGCGCCAGCCCGGCGAGCCGCACGACGTTCGACCAGACCGTGCACGCCACCTCGGGCAGCGCCGCCGCGTCGACCAGGTCGACGCCGTCCGGCACCGGCAGCAACTGCCCGGCGGGCACGGCCACCCGCTCGGCGTACCCGCCGCCGGCCAGCAGCGCGCAGACCTCCCGGCCCACCTCCCACCCGGCCACGTCGGCACCGATCGCGCTGACCACCCCCGAGCATTCCAACCCGGGGTACGCGGGCGCGCCCGGCGGGGGAGGGTAGTGCCCCTGCCGTTGCAGCAGGTCGGCCCGGTTGACCGCGCTGGCCCGCACGTCGACGATCACCTCGCCGGGGCCGGGCTCGGGGTCGGGCACCTCCGCCCAGACGAGTGCGTCGGGTCCACCGGGCTCCGGGATCGTGATCGCGCGCATGGCCCAGTCATACCCGATCCGGCGCGCCCTCCACGTCCGGGCTGTCCCGGTCCGTCGACGCCCGGTGCCGGTGGGACGGTGAGTCGCGGGTTGGCCGGCTTCTGGCAGACTAGGCAACGGTCGTGCCCTGCGGGGCACGCGCCGGGAGGGTTCGCCTAGTGGCCGATGGCGCTGGTCTTGAAAACCGGTAAGGCAGCGATGTCTTCGTGGGTTCGAATCCCACACCCTCCGCTCTCTGGACAGCAGAAACGGCCCCTGACCAGCGCGGACGCCAGCCAGAGGCCGTTTCGTCATTCGTGAGGAAGTCTCACTTCGTCCCGCCGGGGGCCAACGCGTCTCGCTGGTCGTGTCGTATTCGTGTCGGCGCTACTCGGCTTCCTCGGTGCCCAACGCTCCCTCGATCCGCTTCCGGGCCGCTTCGTCCTGGCCGTCGATGCACGAGGCGTAGACCTTCAGCAGGACGTGCACGCTGTGTCCGGCCCACTGCGCGACCTGGGTAGCGGGCACCCCGGCGTTGAGCCAGAGCGACACGGCGGCGTGCCGCAGGTCGTACGGCCGGTGCGCCAGCGGCGACCGCTGCTGCGCGGGCGTCAAGGCTGCCTCTCGGGCCTGTCGCCAGGCACGCAGGTAGGTGCTCTTCGACACCGGGGCCACCCTGGCACCGGCGGCGTTGAACATCCGGCCGTTGGCGTTGCGGCAGTGCTCCCGTAGGTGGTGCCGCAGGATGCGAACCAGCTCGGGGCAGGCCGGTACGTCGCGGGTCGCCTTCTTCGCCCGGTGCTTGAGTTCCCGGTCTTCCAGCGACGTGCCCCCGTCGCTCCAGTCCTCGCCCACCTGCTGAGTCGATCCGCTGAGGTGGAGCCATCCCCACCCGGTTTCGGGTAGCTCGCATTCGTCGGCGCGTAGGTGGATCACCTCGGAGGGGCGGAGCGCGGCGAAGTACATGCAGGCGAAGAAGCCTTCCAAGTGTGGGTCGCGGTTGCGCACCGCCGAGAGCAGGGAACGGGCCTGTTCGGGATTCACCACCACCTTTCGATCGACCTGGTCGGTGTTCTTCGGCGCTCGCCACTGGATGAAGTCCATCGGGTGAGCGTCGAGATAGCGGAGTTCGACGGCGTACTTCAAGGCGCTGTAGAGCACGGCCCGTTTCCTCGCGACGGTGTTCGCGGCGGCGGGGCCGCCATCGATCCGGACCGTAAGCGCGTCGAGCGCCTTTCGGGTGGTAGCGGGGTTCGCCACGTCGGACAGTGGGAGCGTGTTCGCGGCGAGCCAGCGAACGACGGGCGCGATCTGCTCCGGTGGCAGGCCGTTGTCGCGGTCGCGCTGCAACTTGTTGAAGGTCCAGGTGTAGAGGGCGTGCCGGATCTCGGCGTCATCGGGTGCGCCGCGCGACGTGGCGAGCAGGGCGAGCGTGGCCGTGGTGAGCGCGTCGGCGATGCTCTTGCGCTGCGTTGCGGCGGCACGCGGCCACTTCATATCCACGAACGCGACAGCCAGGTCATACCAGTTGCGGGCGTTCAGTTCCCGGGCCATCGGCTCCGGCAGCCCGCTCTTCTCGTCGAAAGCCGTTCCCTCGCGCTGGGCAACGACCAGCTTCGACCGGAAGCTCTCGGCGAGCGCCCCGGTGGCGTACGTCTTCCGGAACGACTTGCCGGCGACCCTCCATCGAACGGTGTAGGACTTCTTCTTGCCGGCGAGGGAGTTGGTCAGGATCGCGTGAATGCGTACGTCATAGCTGCTCAAGCGGCCTCCTCGTGATCGTTGAGCCAGTTGTCCAGGTCGCGGCGGCGGACGTAGAGGCTGCCGTTGGGGTACTTGATGGTTCGGGGCGCGCGGCCGGTGGCCTTCCACTTGAAGAAGGTCGACCGGGGTACGCGGAGTTCGTCCAGGACTTCGGCGAGGGTGAGCAGGTTGCCGGTGGGGGTGGTGCGCTTCGGCCTGGCGGTCACGGGCGGCTGTCCTTCCTCGGGGTGGCGTCGAGGTAGATGCGGTGCCGGGTGGAGGGGTGCCGGTCGGGGTAGGGCTGGCTGGCGCGGTTGATGGTGAGGACACGGGCGAGCGCGGTGAGGGCGGCGGCTGTTTCAGCGGGTGTGCCGTGCAGCCTGATTCGCATGCAGAGCGCCTTTCGGTCGACGGCTGCCGTCGGGGTTGGAAAGCGGGAGGTATTTGCGCAGATGGGCGCAGAGCGGCCCGCTGAGAGCGTCGTGAGGCCGCGAGCCGGTGCCGTCCGGTGTACGGGTGTGGGTCGGTGCGGCTGAGGGCTTCTCAGCGGGCCGTTCTGGTGGGTCGGCTTGGCCGGGGGTATCCGTACCATCCGTACCAAGCTCGTTTTGCCTGCTCAGGGGCGGTACGGATTGGATCGCGGTACGGATTAATGCGTACCAGGGGCGGCGGTGAGGGTGCGTCGTGGTACGGATCGATCCGTACCAGCGGGGTTATCCGTACCGGCGATGACCTGCGGAAACGAGGTTGGTACGGATGGTACGGATACCCCGGTGGAGGGGGTTTCGGGTTGGGGGCAGTAGCGCTGCCAGGCGTCGGTGAAGGCGTCGCGGGTGTAGCCCTTGGCCTGCCCGACGGGGAAGCGGATGGTGTCGGAGCGGATGTCGAACTCGCGGAGCAGGTCGCCGAGTTTCTTGCCGGTCAGGCCGTTGGGGCCGCTGTCGGCCCAGGGTGCCTCGGGGTCGCCGTTGAGGGCGGCGAGTAGGTCGGCGGTGGGTGCGGCGGGCGGGTCGCCGAGGGTGGCGAACGCGGTGCGGATGTCGGCGAGGAGCCGGACGCGTTGGGAGACGTTGCCGGCGTCGTCGGCTTCGGCGGTCAGGACGGTGACGGCCTGGCGGGCGCGTGTCGGCCAGGTGCCCCCGGCGAGGTCGGCGACGGCCACGAGGGGTTCCCAGGTGTCGGCGGCCCGGTCCTCTACCGGCATGGGCGGTTCCGCGGCTTCGAGGGCGGTGAGGTTGGCGCGGAGCCATCCGGCCAGGCGTTGGGCGACGGCGCGGAGGGCGGGGCCGTCGCGGCGGTGGCGGTAGGGGGCGACCTGCTCGCCGGGGGCGCGGCGGCGCATGCGGATGACGACGGCGCGGTCTTCGATGGTGTCGGGCATCGCCCCGATGCCGGCGAGGGCGGCCATGGCGAAGGTGGGGATCTTCTCCAGGCTTTGGGTGTTGTTGTCCCACCGGATCGCGGGCCGGTTGCGCTGGTGACCGGCGTTGAGCAGCCCGCGTAGGTCCTCGTTGGCGTCGGCGTTCTTCCCGCCGAACAGGGTGTCTGCCTCATCCACGAGCAGGGTGGGGGGTTGGCCGGTGCCGATGGCCCGGTAGACGGCGGCGGGTGAGGCGTTGACGGTGATGAGCGGGTCGTGGCAGGTGCCCTCGACCACGTCGAGAAGCCGCGACTTCCCGCACCGCTTCTCCGGTGCCCGGATGACGAGGCGGGGCGCGTGTGCCCACGCGGCTTGGGCGTGGGTCGCGGCGATCCACAGCGCCACCGCGTCGACGGCTTCGGGGCTGGGGAGGATCACGTACTTGGTGAGGCAGGCGTGGACCTGGTCGAGGATCGCCGCGCCGTCTTCGGGCTGGCCGGTGGTGCTGGTGGGTGGGTTCATGCGGCGAGTCCTTCGGCGTGGAAGCCACCTCGGATGGCGGCGCGGATGTCGCGGTCGGTTTGCTCGGCGGCGCGGCCGGCGGTGGTGAGGGCGGCTATGGCGTCGTCGCGGCTGATCGCGTCGGCGGCGACCATGCGGGCCACCCCGCGTGCGGCGCCGTAGAGGGTGGTGCGGCGGGTTCCCTCGGCGGCGGTGGTGATCGCGTGCAGGTGCGCGGCTAACAGCCGGTCGGGGAAGGAGATGCCTCCCGCCGCGCGGGTGCTGGTCGGGCAGTGCGGGGTGGTGGGCGGTGGTGCTGGCGGGGCCGGTCGGCAGGCATCAACCAGCGCGGGGGGCATCTCCTTCATCTCCCTGCCGGGTGCCCACTGGTACGGGCGGCCCGTGCGTGGATGCACGCTCGGGGGTAGCACCACGTATCCGCCATCGGCTTTCACGTCGACACCGGGCCCTAGCCCCTGGCCGGGTTTGCCCTGGCTACACGGCACCGGGTCGCCGGGGTGCTGGTAGTACAGGTGCAGGCCACCGGACCCGGTCACCACGTACGCGGTCGGCGGCAGCAACCCCCGGCCGATGAGAGCGTTCATGGTGTCGCGGCCACCGTGGGCGGGGTCGACATCGGCCACGACGGTCCCTGACGGGGCACCGGTGCGCAGGGCGAGCTGCCCTGCGGGGACGGCGGCCACGATCGCGGCGACCCGGTCGGGGTCGGTGGTGGCGGCGTAGAAGCCGTGGCAGGTCAGACACGGGCAGGCGTCGCGGTCGTGGTCGGGGCCAGGATCGGTGCAGGGCGGGCAGTTGGCGACGGGTCGTTTCGAGCGGGCGAGCATGAATACCGGCCAGCCCTGGGCGGCGTAGTCGAGGGCGGCGGCGAGCAGGTCGGGCATGGGGTGTCTCCTTCCTGGCGCAGGCGGGACGGTGGCCAGCGCCGCGCGGACGCTGGCCACCTGGCGGTGAGCGCGCGGAGCGCGCCGATCAGGCACTTCGGGGTTAGGCGATCCGGCGCGGCCGAACGTCGGGACGACGGGTGTTCAGCGGGATGACGGGGGCGAGCCGTGCTGCCGGGGCCGGGGTGGCGGGGGCGGTGCCGGCGGCGGACAGGAGCACGGTCATGACCTGCTGCCGGGTGCGACCCGGGGCGCGTTCCCAGGGCAGGATGGCCGCGTGCAGGTCGGCAACCGTGCGGGTGCGTAGGTGTCGGGTGAGGTGGTCGACGGCGGCGGCGTATGTCTCGGCGGTGGTGGGGTCGGTGATGGCGAACCAGCGCGGGCGGCCGAGCAGGGCGGCGCGGATCGCGCCGTAGATGCTGGCCGGGTACATGCCGGAGCGAACCACCCGACACCCGCCGTGGGTGCAGCCGTGGTGCGGGTCGTAAAGGCCGGGACCGGGGTGCCAGCCGTGCCGACGCAAGTAGGCGGCAGTGGCACGGAGGGCATCGGCCGGGGACTGCGGTAGGTGATCGGTCATCGGTGATGACCTTCCTCAGCGTTGACTGTGGGTAGTCGTCTGTGGGTGTGCGGGATCGCGCCGGGAGGGTGCCCGGCGGTGCCGTGTGTGAGGCGTGGGAGGCGACCGGGACACGGGGGGTTCCGGGCCGGTTTTCGGGCCGGAACCCCCCTGTTGAGTGTGGGAGTCACACGCCTGACACGTGCAGTTCAGCGGCTGTTTCGGGGGGTGGCACGGGCTGTGTGACTCCCACGGTTGTGGGAGGCGTTGGCGTGTGACTCCCACACCGGTTTGTGGGAGGTCAGGCGGCCCGCTGTGTGCCGCCCCGGTAGGCGTCGACCGCCTCACGCAGAGTCGCGGCGAGGTATCCCGGCTTGGACGACTCTCCGATCCGGACGCGGCCGGTGGCGTTGTGCCGTTCCACATCGACGTCGCGCAGGAGCCGTCCCAGCTCGGTGCCGAGTTCGGCGGGGTCCATGTCGAGGCGGGTCGCCAGGTCGGCGGTGTGGATGCGTCCGCCGTTGGCGTCGGTGGCCTCCAGCGCGCGGGTCAGCAACTCCGGCACCGGGTTGGGGTTGAGGTGCTTGAGGGCGGTGGTCATGTTGATGCCGAGTTCGTTGATGTTGCGGGCGGCGATGGTCTTGAACCGGTCGAGGGCGGCGTCGAGGGTGTCGCCGGGGATCGGGTCGAACAGGTGCGCGATGTCCGCCCCCGCACCACCGGCAGCCGGCGTGGTGCCGACGGTGGGAGCGGGCGGCGGCGTGGTCGGCGTGCTCGCGGGGGTGGTGATGGTGATGGGGTCGGTGAACAGGGTGGGCATGGTGCGGGCCCACCGATCGGCATACGGGCGGGTGCCCTTGACCGCGACCTTGCCGGCGAGCTGGGCGGAGATGGCGTCGAGGTCGGGCCGCCAGGGGGCGACCGCGACGGCGGCGGCGTCGATGCGGTTCGGGTCGGTGCGGTAGCCCTTGAACGGCATCGGCGCGGCCTCGCCGGGGTTGCCGGCGAGCAGGAACCCGCAGCCCTGGTAGGGGGCGGCTTCGGCGTCGATGTTGTACTTCCAGCCGAACAGGTAGTTCAGCTCCTTCTCATCCGTGACCCGCATCCCGATCCTGATCCGAGCCTGCTCCTTGATGGCGATGGGCAGGTAGTCGTCGGTGGCCCGCAGCGCGCAGCACAGGGTGCGGACTCCAGCGGCGCGGCCGGTGTCGCTGATCTGGGCGAGCATGTTCACGATGTGCGGCGGCACCGTCTTGATCTCATCGACCACGATCACGATCTCGGGCAGGTCCGGCCCGACCGGGATCTTGTCGTCGTTCGCCGCCCGCATCCGCTGCTGATACGCAGGCTTACGACCGTTGATGATCTCGATCGCGGCGCGAACCATGATCTCCGCCTCAGCGATGCTGGTAGCGACCCAGTCCACGGCGGGACGGGGCGCGCGGCCTTCGGCGTAGGGGGTGACCCACGGTCGGGACAGCCCGCCGCCGGCCAGGTCGATCTGCCACACGAGGGTGTCGACGCAGCGCACGAGTTGGGTGTTGATGGTCTGCAACTGGTTGGTCTTACCCGAGTCGGTCTGTCCGACCAGCACGCCGCAGGCGTAACGCAGGTTGATCACGGCCTGCTCACCGTTGCGCAGCGGCCCGATGGCCAGGGGGTTGTTGATGGATAGGGGGCTGTAGTCGTCGAGGTAGTGGTCTTGGGCGAGGGCGTTGACGGTGGAGACGTGCAGCAGCACCGCGCCGCGGCTGTCGCCGGGTTCGACGGTGACCTCGCAGCCGTGCGGCAGCCGTGCGTCGGCGGCCAATCCTTCGGTGCGGCGGGCGATGTCTCGCCACGTCGCCCCACCTGCCGGGAGGTCGGCGTCGAGAGTGAACCCGGTGCGGGTCGCCCACCCCTGCACGTTGCGCACCCTCACCTTCACGTCGGTGACGCGGGCGATACGGGCTTCCCACACGGCGGCGAGCCGGTCGCGGCGCGTGGCGGCGTCCATGGCGGCGGCGTGCTGCTGGGCGGCGGTGGCGCGGCGGCGGCGGGTGCGGCCGATGGCGGTGGCGACGGTGCCGAACCCGGCGGTGCCGGCGGCGAGGGTGCCGACCGCCCACCCCGACCACACCGCGTCGGTCATCAGGGCGGTGGTCGCCCACGCGCCGGGCATCATCCAGCAGCAGCCGCGCCACAGCAGCCGGTGGCCGGGCAGGTCGTCGGCCATGCCGGCGGCGACCGCGCCGGCCGCGCCGAGCGCCCCGCCGATCGCGGCGAACGGGCCGGGCACCTGCGCGGCGGCGGCGATGCTCGCCGCACCGAGCGTGGCCCCGGCGGCGTTGAGGGTGCCCCAGGCGGGGTGGGGGTGCCGCCAGTGCCAGGTGGACAGGGCGTAGGCGGCCCACGACATGGCCCGCCCCCGGGCCGGCTTGGCCGGGGCAGGGGCGGGGTTGGGGGTGGCCCCCGGCACGGCGGCCGGGGGCACCATCTGCGGGTTGGTGTCGGTGGCGGTCATCAAACGTTCCACTCCTGCTCGTTGGTGCGCGGGGCTTCCTTACGGGCCAGGTCGCGTTCGTGGACCTTGCGGAACACCGGAGCGATCGTCTCGGCGGCGGCGATCGTGGCCCGCTGCACCTGGTAAAGCGCCGCGAGGGCCTCCACCACGCGGGGGTCGACGGGCCGCTCGGCGTGGGTGCGCAACGCCATCGCCTTCAAGCCCTCAGCGATGTCGAGCATCGCGGCGGGCATCTGCGCCAGATGCGCCCCAAACTCGTACATGTCATCGGGGGTGTACCTGCTCGCGGCCGATCGGAACTCCGATGCGGCCCCGGGGAGAGGGAAGTTGCCCATGGCTGCGCCACCTCCTGCGGTGATCTCCAGCGACCCGACCAATCCGGCCGGGCCGTTGCCGTTCGTGGGGTTGTTGCGCTCGCTGGCCTCTCGCGCCTTGCGGGCTTCCTCGGCGAGGCGGGCGGCTTCCTCCGGGCCGCCGATCGGCTTCGGGGCCGGCTTCGGGCCGGTGGACTTGCCCCGGGGTGTGGCACCCGTGCGGGGACGCACGCCCGTGATCGGTTGCGGCTTCCGGCCCTTGCTGGGGCTGCCCCGGCCGAACAGTCCACCGCCGGTGCCGCCTTTGCTCGCGCCGGGTCTGCCGCGTCCGAGCAGCCCACCCCTGGGGGTGCCCTTCCCGCCGGTGGACTTGCCCCGGCCGAACAGCCCACCGCCGGTGGAGCCGTTGCCCGTACGGGGCTTGGTCCGCCCGAACAGCCCACCGCCGCCGGTGCCACCGGCGGCACCCTTCCGGCCGGTGGGTCTGGCCAGGCCACCGGCGGCAGGGCGGCCCGCTCCGCTGCTCTTCCCGCCGGGCCTGGCCCGGCCGAACAGCCCGCCGCCGGGTGAACCCTTTCCGCCGCCGGCCCGACCCCGACCCCGGGTGGTGGTGGGGATACCGCCAGCGGCGGCGGCCCGCCGCGACGACCGCGCCACCTGACCGGTACGGCCGGCGGCGTCGCGGCGTGCGCGGTCCCGCTTGGCCTTCCGGTCGGCCATGGCGAGTCCGGCGGCGGCGGTCGCGGCGGCGGCCAGCAGCAACGCACCGAACCCGGTCGCCCCGGCCCACACCGCCCCACCGCCCACGGCCAGGACGTCAGCGGCACTGAGCAGCAGCGCCCCACCGGGAAACCCGGTCGGGCCGTCGCCGTCGGGCGGGTCACCTCCGGTGTCGTCGGCGGTTGGCTCTGCGTCCGGTGCGTCGGCGTCGGCTAGGGGCAGGCCATCGCCCCCGACGTCGCTACCGGGGCCGTGGCCCTGCTCCGGGTCGGTGGTGGGCGGCGTGGCTTCGGTCGTGTCGGTGCTCACCGTCGGCCTGCCCGGGAGCGCAGCAGCCACCGCACGATCCCGTAGCCCCCGGCCGCGATCAGCAGGGCCAGCAGCAGCCACCCGGTGACCTGCGCGTCACGGGCCAGCCCGAACCCGGTCGCGAACACGACCACCGGGCCGCCGACCGTCAATCCGACGGCCAACCCCGCCCGCGAATCCTTCGACCCGACCGCCGCCGCAGCCACGCGCGGCCGGTCAATCTGCTCACTTCTCGGCACCATCACCGGTGCCTCCTCTCAGTGGAAGGGGTAGCGGTTGAGCGCCGGTCAGCCGAACAGGACCAGGGCGGCGGTGAGCGCGGTGCCGGCCAGGCCGGACAGCAGCAGGTCGACGGCGGTCCGGACGCGGCGGTACTTGGCCACCGTGGTTCGGGACAGCCACACCAGCTCGTGTGCTCGCAGGGACGCCATGCTCAGCGGCGGCAGCGCGGCGTCGGTCATCAGGTCCCCCGGCGCGCTGGTCGCGTAGCGGATCAGGCCGTGCCCGCCGCCGAGCGACGGGCGCACCGCGCAGGCCAGCAACCCGACTGCGACACCGATCACGCCGACGGTTACCGCGCCGGTGGCGAGGGCGGGGGCGGGCAGGTCGGCGCGGGCGAGCACGGCCAGGCCGACGGTGAGGGCGGTGCCGGCGAGCGTGAGCAGCGTCGAGGCTTTCGCGTCCACGCGGACCAACTCGGCGCGCACCGTGGCCACCTCGGCGGTGAGGAACGTGGTGTCTGGCACCATCAGAGGTGCCCTCCTCTCTTGTAGGGGTTGGGTGACCGGACCGGCGGCACAGCACAGGTTGCGAGCCAGGGGCTGTGCCGCCGGGCGGGGTCAGGTACGGCTACGGCGGTTCGTGACCAGCAGCGCGGCCGATGCCATGACCATCAGGCCGTCGACGGCGAGGGGGCCGATGGCGATGGTGAGCGGGTCTTCGCCGAAGTGCTCCAGCAGCCCGGACAGGTGCCGGTAGGACACCACGGCGGCGACCACCGCGACCGGCAGCACACCCGCGACCCGGGCGACCACGGAACTGAATCCCTCGCCCCAGGGGATGCGGGTCAGGATCTCCACCGCGACGAACAGCGCCACCGGCCAGAACACCGACAACGCCACGGCCAGGGGCGACGGGGACCACCCCGGGTCCGGGGCCCACCCGAGCGGTGCGCCGTCGGGCGGCTTCGGAAGGTAGGTGTGCGCCACGTTCGCCGCGATCGACACCACCCCACCGAGGATCACCCCGACGTAGGCCCACCCACGGCCCTGGGCCTGCTTGCCGTGCCGGTCGGGGCTGATCTTCGTACCCGGGTGACTGACCACCGCGACCTGCTCGACCTGCTCGACCGGCACGCTGTCCACGGCGACGGCCGGGGCCGGCGGGGCCGGCGCGGTCTGCTCGGCCACGATGGCGGCGGGGGCCGGGTCCGGGCCGATCGGCTCGGGGTAGTCCAGCCGGGGCGCGGCGGGTTCGTCGGCGGCCGTCGCGGGGGTCAGCAGCGCGCCGCGCACGATCATCGCGGTGCGCAGCGTCTCGGCCCGGCTCCGGTCGGCGTGCTCGGACTTGAGGCGGGCGAGCAGGTCGTCAGCCTTCGCCGCACCGATGCGGAACTCACGCATCAACCGGTTCCGCGACGGGAACTGCTGCCCGGCGGGCAGCGGCAGATCACGGGCGGCCGGCAGCAGCGTCTCTACCGGCTGCGGGTAGCGGGTGCCGTTGATGGTCGGGGCGGTCATGCTGCTTCCTCCTCAGGGAACGTGGCCGGGGCGGCGCAGGTCAGGCACTCGCCCACCGAGCGCGGGATGTAGTAGGAGCGGGTCACGCCGCAGACGCGGCAGGTACGGCGCGCGGTGAGCGCGGCGCGGACGGCGCGGAGCTGGGCGGGGGTGGCGGTGCGCTTCGGCCGCGCCAGGTCAACCCGGTACAGGTACGCGGCGCGGGTGCCGCCGACACCGCGCCAGAGCACCTGAGCGGCGACCGGCTGAGCGGGGCGCAGGCCAGCGGCGCGAAGCTGACGGCGGGTGGCGTAGCCGGGCGGGGCACCTCGCCACCAGAAGGTAGGGATGCCGTACCGGTCGCCGTCCGGGTCCCAGTAGGCGGCGCGGATGCGGGACATCAGGCCGCGTGAGCCATGCCGGCCCGGCACCCGTCTTCGGTACGGTGAAGGACCTGCTCACCACCGCAGTCGGGGCAGCGCATGATCTCGCAGCCGTAGCCGCAACCGGTCCAGCCGACCACGGCCAGGCTGTGCGACACGCACCCGTCGGCGCTCCAGGACGGGCGGACCGTTGTCGTGGCCGTGCGGGTAACGCGGGCCTCCGCCCGGCGCAGCCGCCGCCAGTCCAGCGCGGTCGGGCCGCCGTGGTCGGCAGCGTAGATCAGGCTGATCTCAGCATCGAGCAGGTCCAGTTCGGCGGCGATCAGCGGCCATTCGGCCTCGATCGCGGCCAGGTCAGCGGCGGTCGGCCCCATAGTGGGGTCGTGGTCGGTGGTCACTTCGATCGGTTCCTTCCGCTACGGCGAGAGCGCGACGACTGCCGGCAGGGCCGGCAGTGCTGCTCGGCGGGGGCCAGCGGGGCGAGGCCCCCGCACGCGGTGCAGGTGCGCCACGTGGCGCTGGACTTGGTCGTGACGCGGACACACGCAGCGAGCACGGACATAGCGAGATCACCTCTCCCTACAGGTCAGGTAGACAGCGCGGGGCGATCACGCCCCGGTCACGCACGGCCCGAACACAGCGGGCCGGGGAAAGCCCTCCGGAGCGGGGGCCGCGCCGTAACAGCGCGACCCCCATCGACAGGGAGCGATCAGTGGCAGAAGCAACCGCGCGCCAGATCCGCCCACTCGGCCCGCTCGCTCGGGACTTACCGAGGTCGGCCACCGTGTGGATCAAGGCAGGCATACCGTAGACGAATCAACGCGGCGCTTCGTGCTGTGAAGTTCTCAATGAACGTGTGCTCGGGGCCCGTACGCGCACGCCGCAGCCGAAGCCGCAACGCCGACGCCGCCAACCAACCGACAGGTTCACCCCCCTTAACCCTGCGATCCAGGGGGGTGGTGGCGACAAGTTGAACATGCTCCGCCAAGGCGAGTCAACCCCCCTTAACAAGCGAGTTCGCCCCCACTCACAAGGCGGCAGGCGTTCGGGTGGGTCAAGGCAGCTCAGGTAGGATTAGCCCCCTTGACGAAGGGAGCGCCGGGTGAAGGACCCCGCAGCGGTAGCCACCGTGGGCGACACGCGAGAGCGAGCAAGGGCCGCGCATACGCTGATCGAGGACTACCAAGCCGCGATCGCCGAACTGTCACGGATCCGGCGGGAAGCACTTGAACAGCTCCTGGTCGACGGCATGACGCAGGCGCAGATCGCAGACCTGCTCGACATGTCTCGATCGCGGGTCTCGCAACTGCTCTCCGCTGGCACCCGCCCCGAACGTGCCTTCCTCGGCACTGGCCGGCTGACGGTTGCCATCGGAGGCAAGCAGGAGTCTGGCCGGCACGACCCGGGCGACATGCTCTCGGCAGAGAGCTTCGCGGCCTACAACGTCCTAGCGGACCTGGCCCGGACGGTCGGACTGGACGCCAATTACGAGGTGGTCCCGCCCCCAGGATTCGTGCATCTGAATCGCCCGAACCTTATTGTCCTCACCTCACCACGGCTCTTGCCTTTCGTGGGCCAGGTGATGGAAGCCGATCCACATCTGCGTTTCGCATCCGATGAACGTGGCTGGTACCTCATCGACGGCGAAACCGAGTACCGCTCTCCCCGCGACGACGGGCAATCAGCGGACTACGGCTACATTGGCCGTTTGCCCCGACCGGACGGCAAGGGATCGTTCCTGTACCTTGCTGGCACACATGCACAAGGCACGCTAGGCGCTGCCCACTTCGTCGCCAACAACCTTGCTCAGCTCCACAAGGAGCTTAAGAGCCGCCGGTTCTCGATGGTGGTTCGCTGCGAGTATGACCCGGCCAACCCAAGGAAGATTCTTTCCTGCGAGCGCGTGACTTCGATCTACCGCCACGAGAGCTGAGAAGAATGCGGATCCTTGCAGCGTCAGAGCCGTCGAAGGCAGACAAGCTCAATGAAGACTGGTTCTCGGCATCGCCGAATCTGGTCGTGGTGCTAGACGGCGCGACCGCCCGGACCGACACCGGTTGCATCCACGGCGTCTCTTGGTACGCGGCCCAGCTCGGTGCCGCAGTCTCAGCACAGGCAAGCGACGCATCAGTAACATTGCCGGCGGCCCTGGCGACGGCGATCAACGCCGTTGCCGGGAAGCACCCTGACTGCGACCTAACGAGTCCCGGTACCCCTTCGGCTGCCGTGGCCGTTCTCCGTCGCACGCCCAGTCACCTCGAATACCTAGTCCTCGGAGATGTTGGCATCATCCTTGCTTCCGACTCACACCTAAGCGTCATCATTGATGATCGGGTGGACAAGACTGCGCAGGCAGAGCGCCGAGAAGCGGACGAACACCCGATCGGATCAGCCGAGAAGGCCGATGCCCTCATCCGAATGAAGCACGCTGAGCTAGCCGCCCGAAACGCTGAGGGTGGCTTCTGGGTTTCGGCAGCAGACCCCGCGGTAGTTAGTCACGCAATCGTTGAAGCGGTGCCCATTGAAACCGTCACTCGGTCGATTCTGCTGACCGATGGAGCGGCAAGGCTTGTGCGCATGTTCAATGACGTTAGCTGGAGGGAAATGCTCGACCTGTTGGAGAATCAAGGGCCAAGCGAGGTGCTCCGGCGTGTGCGCCAGCTCGAAGAATCCGACCCGGTCGCCCTCCAGTGGCCGCGCAACAAGAAGAGCGATGACGCTACGCTCGTATACGTAGCCGACCCTCGATAGGTTTCCACTCTTCGGCCTGCCGCCCGGGCCGTCCGGCCACCGGGGGCGCGGCGCGCGCCGAGCTTGGCGAGTCAGCGGTACCCTCTCACCAGCAACCGGGCGGCACGGGCGGAGGGGTCTTGGTCGGGGAAGTGAATGAAATCGGCGCTGTTGATCTTTAGTGGTCCAGGTCAGGAAGCCTGTTCCCCGCGCACGCGGGGGTGATCCCGGCGGTAGCCCGTCGTCCGGCGGACCCCCTTCCTGTTCCCCGCGCACGCGGGGGTGATCCCGTGTCAACCACCAGCGCGCGAATCTGGCTGACCTGTTCCCCGCGCACGCGGGGGTGATCCGTTCTATAGCGCACGGTCTGTGAAGTCAGGGATCTGTTCCCCGCGCACGCGGGGGTGATCCGGCCGCCGACGGGATGGACGACCTCGGCGACTCCTGTTCCCCGCGCACGCGGGGGTGATCCCATGTGCCCGAACGGCAGCATCAGCAGCGCCAGCTGTTCCCCGCGCACGCGGGGGTGATCCCGCCCGGTCCTTCGCCGACGGCGGCGGCTTGCTCTGTTCCCCGCGCACGCGGGGGTGATCCCGACGACCCGGCCGAGGTGCCTGTTCTGCACGCCTGTTCCCCGCGCACGCGGGGGTGATCCGGAGCCGAGGGCGTCGCCAGCGCGGACAAGAGCCTGTTCCCCGCGCACGCGGGGGTGATCCGTGGCTGGCGTTGATGTCGTCCTCGGGCAGCGGCTGTTCCCCGCGCACGCGGGGGTGATCCCTCTTCATCGACCGGGGAACGAAAGATGACGTGCTGTTCCCCGCGCACGCGGGGGTGATCCCTGGGCCACGTACGAGTCGTAAACCCCTGTCGCCTGTTCCCCGCGCACGCGGGGGTGATCCCCGCCGCGATCGGCAGCCCGCTGCCCAGACTCTCTGTTCCCCGCGCACGCGGGGGTGATCCCTCCAGACATCCGGCACCAGCCGGTGCGACCCGCTGTTCCCCCGCGCACGCGGGGGTGATCCCGTGCGTCGCGGCAACGCGACCGTGGGCGAGCACTGTTCCCCGCGCACGCGGGGGTGATCCCCGGGCCGTAGCCGCCGCCTCGACGTCGGCGACCTGTTCCCCGCGCACGCGGGGGTGATCCCCCCTTCCGCCTCCGTCGCAGTAGGCGCAGAGCCTGTTCCCCGCGCACGCGGGGGTGAGCCGCTCTCGTTCTCGCCGTCCGCGTCGACGCCGAGCTGTTCCCCGCGCACGCGGGGGTGATCCCACGCACGCCTGCTGGGAGGCTCGACGTGCCCTCTGTTCCCCGCGCACGCCGGGGTGATCCGGGCTGATACTCCGGGTGCACGCGGCCGACGGGCTGTTCCCCGCGCGGGGGTGATCCCTCGGGCAGCGTGACGGGCGGCTGGTCGTGCACCTGTTCCCCGCGCACGCGGGGGTGATCCGGCGGCGGAAACGCAGGACATCGTCGGCGGTGCCTGTTCCCCGCGCGGGGGTGATCCCGACATCACGGTCAGCGGCGGCCCTGCCCCGGGCTGTTCCCCGCGTGCGCGGGGGTAATCCCATGTTCCGGATGTCGGCCGGAGTGAACGTCTACTGTTCTCCGCGCTCTACCTTCGGTCCCTCCATGTCGTGTACGTGTCGGCTGTCACCGATCAGGTGCTATCGGGGCAGGTCAGGGCCGTGTGACTCTCGGTCTTGAAAACCGGTAAGGCAGCGATGTCTTCGTGGGTTCGAATCCCACACCCTCCGCTTCCTGGGCAGCGAAAACACCCATGAAGTGGTGCCGCGGCGCGGTGTGGTAGACCGCCATATCGCGGTATGGTGATTGTATGGCTGCTAGGAAGATCACCGTCACCCTCCCCGAAGAGTTGGTCGAAGCGCTCGGCGCGGCCGCTAGTGAGGATGGAGTGCCGCTGTCGAGGCTGGTCGCCAGCGCAGCGGAGAGCGAACTCCGGCGGCGGGTGGGTCGACGGTTGGTCGCGGAGTGGCAAGCCGAGCACGGAGCGTTCACGGTGGAGGAACTCGCCGCAGCGCGCGCCGAGATGGCCGCCGCCGACGCCCAGGCGCTCGGTGTCGCAGGGCAAGCTGCCGCGTGAGCATTCCCTACGTCTACGACGCCGGGGTGCTGCTCGCGATCGACGGCAACGACCGGCGGATGTGGGTTATCCACCACCTGGCCGTGGAGGAGGGGCGACGCCTGCTCATCCCGTCCGTCGTGGTGGGCCAGGCGTGGCGCGATGCCCGTCGGCAGGTCCAGCTCGGTCGGTTCCTGCACAGTTGCGAGGTCGTTCCGGTCGGGGTCGAGCTGGCGAAGGCGGCCGGTGTCCTGTGCGGCAAGGCGGGCACGCGTGACGTGGTCGACGCCTGCGTGGTCAATGTTGCCCTGGCCTGCGGCGGCATCGTGTTCACCAGCGACCCCGAGGACATCGCGCGACTGTCGGCCGCCGCAGACGTCAAGCCCGGATTGGTCATCCGCCGCCTCTGACGGTGGATGCAGACACCGTCGCGTCAAGGGCTTTGCAGGCAGCGCGACGAGCAGGGATCGAAAGCGTGCCGGTGGTCGATAGGCGGGACGTCGCGGGGTAAGAAGGGGCGCAGGAAATCACGTCCACCGGAAGGACCATCCCCGATGTCCCTGGAACGACCGATCGCCCCGGACCCGTACGAGCTGCTGCCCACCGTCGCGTCGTTCGCCCTGACCAGCGACGACGTGCACAACGGCGAGCCGATGGACGCCCGGTACGCCCACGGCAGCGTCGGCGGCGAGAACGTCTCGCCCCACCTGGCCTGGTCGGGCTTCCCGGCCGAGACGAAGAGCTTCGTGGTCACCTGCTTCGACCCGGACGCGCCGACCGGCAGCGGCTTCTGGCACTGGGTCCTGGTCGACGTGCCCGCCTCGGTGACCGAGCTGCCCCGGGGCGTCAAGGAGGCCGACCTGGGCGGCGCGTTCAGCGTCCGCAACGACTACGGCGACACCGGGTTCGGTGGGGCCGCCCCGCCCGCTGGCGACCGCCCGCACCGGTACGTCTTCGCCGTGCACGCGGTCGACGTCGAGCGCCTCGACGTGGGCGCGGGGGCGAGCTGCGCGTACGTGGGCTTCAACCTGGCCTTCCACACCCTGGCCCGGGCGGTGATCCGCCCGACGTACCAGGTCAAGGACTGACCCTGCCCACTCCGCTTCCGCGATCTTGCACTTGGGGCCCGCCGCTCGCGGCCTTTGCCCGTTCTGTCGGGGCCCTAAGTGCAAGATCGTCGCAGGAGGGGCTTCGGGTCAGGCGGGGACCCGGGCGACGGCGAAGACGGACTGGCCGAACGGGGGGCGGACCAGTTGCTCGGCGGCCTTGGTCGCCGGGAGGACCAGGGTGTCGTAGACCTTGACCATCGGGCCCTCCTTCGGCATCAGCCGGAAGACCTTGGTCGCCATGAAGTAGCCGATCAGGCCGAGCGCGTTCGCGTAGTGGATCTTCTCCACGGTCAGGCCGGCCTCGGTCATCGCGGCGGCCAGGGTCTTCTTCGTGTACCGCCGGACGTGGCCGGTGGCGATGTCCGCCGGGCTCATCGCGAACTCGAACGCCGGCACGATGATGATCACGTTGCCGCCGGGCCGGACCAGGTCGCGCATGCTGCGCAGCGCGCCCACGTGGTCCTCGATGTGCTCCAGCACGTTGTACGAGACGGCGGCGCTGTAGTCCCCGCGCTCGGAGTGCGGCAGCAGCATCTGCCGCACCTCGATGGTCGGCTGCTCGGCGAGGCGCTCCTTCAGCGCGATCAGTCGATCCGGGTCGGCCTCGGTGGCCGTGAACCGGGGGAGGTGCGCCGACCACTCCAGGGCGTAGTCGCCCAGCCCGCTGCCGATCTCGATAGGGTTGTCACCGAGGTGCGGGACGGCCAGTTCGACGAACCACCTGCGGTGGTTGACCGCCGTCGCGAGCCCCTCGAGGACCTCGGACTGGACTCGCTGATCCCCAGTGATATCTGCCATGCGTCGATTCCTCACGGTGTGACTCGACCTGCCCCGGGACCGACAGAGTGAACCATCCGAAGCGGACGGCGGGGAAATCGGGGCACCGAAGTGGCCGAATTGCGGTCGGGGGTGGGCACGAGATCGGCGGTCGGCGAACCCGGCACATAGTACGCCAGTCCCCAGAAACATGTCACGTCAGTGCCAAACCCTGACTACTCTACGAATTGTCATGACTACTAATCAATCGGGCCGCCCCGACGGCGAGGCCGGGGGCGGCGGGGGCGGCTCCCCGGCGCAGGGCGCCCGCGAAGAGCGGCGGGCCGGTGCTGCGGCGACCCGCCGGGGTCGGTGGACGGACGCCGCCGCCGTGCTCAGCTTCGCGCTGATCGCGTTCTGGGTGACGCTGCGCTTCTGGTTGAACCCGGCGCACGGGGTGCGGGACAACCGATCCGATCAGGCGCTCTTCGAATGGATGCTGGCGCACGGCGCGCGCGTGGTGACCGATTTCGTATACCCGTTCGGCTCGGACCGGATGAACGTGCCGGACGGCGTGAATCTGATGGCTAATACATCCGTATTGTCCATTTCATTGCCAATGACGCCGATCACCGTCCTGTTCGGCCCGCGTACCGCATTCCTGGTCTTTCTCACCGGCGGCATGATCGTCACCGCGACCGCCTGGTACTTCGTGCTCTCCCGGGTGCTGATCGGTGCCCGGGGACCGGCCTGGCTCGGGGCCGGCTTCTGCGCCTTCGCCCCCGCGATGGTGTCGCACGCCAACGCCCACCCCAACATCGTCAGCCAGTTCGTCGTGCCGCTCATCGTCTGGCGCACCCTGCGGCTGGCGGACGGGGGCCGGTGGCTGCGCAACGGCGTGCTGCTCGGCCTCGTGATCGTCTGGCAGGCGTTCATCAACCTGGAGATCCTGCTGATGACCGCGATCGGGCTCGGCGTCGTGGTCGTCGCGCTCGCCCTCGGCCGGCCCGACCTGCGCCGGCAGGCCCGGCCCTTCCTCGCCGGCCTCGCGGTCGCCGCCGTCCTCTCCGCCGCCCTGCTGGCCTACCCGCTCTACGTGCAGTTCTTCGGCCCCGGCGCATACGAGGGGTTGTCCCGGCTGATCCGTGGCTACCGCACCGACCTGGCCGCGTTCACCGCGTTCGCCCGCGAGTCGGTCGCGGGGAACCCGGAGGCCAACCGGGAGCTGGTGAAGAACCCCACCGAGGAGAACGGCTTCTTCGGCTGGCCGCTCGTCGTGCTGGTGGGCGCGATCGTGTGGTGGCTGCGGCGCAGCCCCGTGGTGCTCGGCCTCGCGGCGGTCGGCCTGCTCTTCGCCGTCCTCTCGCTCGGCCGCGAGATCCAGTTCGAGGGCCGGGCCACCGGCATCGCCGGCCCCTGGGCCGCGCTGGAGGACCTGCCGATCCTGCACTCCGTGGTGCCGACCCGGTGGGCGCTGGCGACCGTACCGATCGTCGGGGTGCTGCTCGCGCTCGGCGCGGATTGCGCCCGCCGGCTCGCCCGGGACCACCCCGCCGCCCGGCCGCAGATCCGCTTCGCCACCGCCACCGTGCTGACCATGGCGCTGCTCCCCGCGTTCCCCACCCCGCTGCCCTCGGCCCGCCTCGACCCCGTGCCCGAGTTCGTCACCTCCGGTGCCTGGCGTCCGTACGTGGCCGGCGGCCGCAGCGTGGTGACCCTGCCGCTGCCCGACACCGACTACCCGGACCCGCTGCGCTGGTCGGCGGCCACCGGGCTGGACCTGCCGCTGGCGCGCGGCTACTTCCTCGGGCCGGACACCCGCCCCCGGGCACCGGAGGGGCGGATCGCCCTGTTCACCGCGCCGCCCCGCCCCACCAGCAGCTTCTTCATCACCATCCGGCGCACCGGCCAGGTGCCCCCGGTCACCCCGCTGACCCGGGTCAGCGCCGTGGACGACCTGCGGTACTGGCGGGCGGGGGTGGTCGTGCTCGGCCCGCACGAGCACGCCGACGCGCTGCGCCGGGGCATGACCGAGCTGACCGGCATCCGCCCCACGTACACCGGCGGGGCCTGGGTGTGGGACGTCCGCCCGCTGACGAACTGAAGCCCGGCGGCAGCCGGCCGGAGGGCCCGGTCTGCTGGAGAGCGCGGTCGGCGGGCGAGCGCGGGCGGCCGGCGGGTCAGGCGGTGCGGAGGCAGCAGCCCTGGCAGACCTTGGGCCGGGGCAGCGTGAACGCGAGGCAGCAGGTGCGGCGCTGGACCGTCGGCTCGCCGGCCGGGCCGGGCACCAGCTCGACCAGGTCCGCCAGGTCGAGCGCGCCGAGCAGCGTCTCCACGTGCCGGGCCGCGGGGCCGGGCAGCGCGTCGGCCGCCCGCAGGACGCCGTGCGCGATGCCGGAGGCGACGGAGCCGAGCAGCGTACGGGCTCCGATGCGGACCTCGGCCTGGATGGCGGCGACCAGCGGGGCGAGGTGGGCGTCGAGCAGCGAGGCGCGGAGCGCGGCCAGCAGCGCGGCCTCGTCGGCGACGACCCGGATCTCGGGGAGCCCCGCCAGGGCCAGCGGGTCGCCGGGGAGCACCGCGACGGTGGTCGACCGGCGCAGCCCGAGGGTGACCAGCGGGCGATGGTCCTCAAAGTGGATCAACACGTCGGCGGGGTCGAGCAGCGGCACCCGGCGGGCCGCCGCCCAGCCGAGGACGGCCGGCAGGGCCGCCCAGTAGCTGTACGACTTCCAGGCCAGGGCGGCGCAGGCGTGCGGGGTGCCGCCCCAGCGCAGCGCGGCGGCCGCGAGCAGCTCGGGCAGCCGGCTGCCGTCGACGAGGGTGGTGGCCGGGGCCCAGCCGAACCGGTCGTCGGTGACGAGCAGCCCCGGGGCGAGACCGGGCAGGTCGTCGGTGCCGAACATGGCGCGCAGGGTGTCGGTCACCGGGGCGAGCGGCGTCGCGGTCTCCCGCGTGGGCAGCACCGCTGTCACCTGATCCCCCCGCCTCTGCGCCCGCCGGACACGCCGGCCAGTGAACTAAGGCTAGCCTAACCATCCCGGTCGGATAAGGAAAGCCTCACCTGGGTGCTGGAGGGAGGCTCCGGTCACTCCGGCGGCCCGTCGACCGGGAGGGTCATGCGCCGCTACTACCCGGCCCGGGGCGGCGGAAACGCCGGGCCGGGGCCCGGAGCGGCGTCGAGCCGCAGGGTCGGCGGGCGGAAGTCCGGGGGCGGCGGGAGGTGCGAGGCCGGCGCTCGGGTCGCGAAATAATTGACGTTCGTGGGTGAATTGTCAAGTTGAGTGTCGGCAAGATGTCATTCCTGTGCGGGTTCACGTACGGAACGTGAAACTGATACTCCCCGGCGTTGAGGAAGCTGATGACGACCTCTCCCATCGAGCGGGCCGCCGAGTCGTTCGCGGCCGAACTTGCCCGGCACCGGACCGAGCGGGGGCTGTCCAAGAAGCAGCTGGCCACACTGATGGGTTTCGACCCGTCCTACGTCAGCCACGTCGAGGGGCGACGGCACCGACCCACGGAGGACTTCGCCCGCCGGGCCGAGGCCGTCCTGGAGGCCAGCGGCGCGATCTGGCAACGCTTCCGGGAGTACGACGAACTGCGGCACGGCCGCTCCGCCACGCCCGCCCGGGACCACCCCGCCCCCGGCCAGTGGATGCCCCCCGGCACCGGGCTCATCGTCGAACGCGAACAGGCCGTCCTCACCCACACCGACGACGCCTACCACTGCCTCATCCGCCGGGAGCTCTACAACGCCGGCACCGAACCGGTCACCCGCTACCTCGTCCGGGTCGCCGTCGACCGCTACCCCAACGACCCGGGCCGGTCCAACCGGCACCACCGGGAGCACCCGCTCACCTTCGCCGAGCTGCAACTGCGGGCGCACCGCGACGACGGCGGCGGGCAGCCCGAGCCGATGCACTGGCGGGCCAAACACGACCGGGACGCGTTCAAGGAGATCTGGCTGCTCTTCGAGAACGACGAGGGCCGGTTCCCGCTCTACCCCGGCGACCGGGTCACCATCGAATACGCGTACCAGGTCGGCCGCGAGAAGTGGGGCCCCTGGTTCCAGCGCGCCGTACGCCTGCCCACCCGGCACCTGGCGGTGCGCCTGGACCTCCCCGCGGAGCTGGACCCCCAGGTCTGGGGGTTGGAGACCTCGCTCTCGGCGGAGGAAGGGCCGCTGCGCCGCCCCGTCGTCCGACACGACCGCGCCGACCGGGCCGTCTTCGACTGGGCGACGGAGGACCCGCCGCTCAACGCCCGGTACCGGCTGCAGTGGCGATTCCGCAGCCGCCCGCCCGACTCCGACCCGGGCGGCCCGGCCGGCGTCGCCCGGGTGCGGGCCAGCGACCGGATGCGCGGGCTCGGCATCGTCCAGCGCGGCGCGGACCTGCTCCGCCAGCCCAGCCGCCAGTTCGACCTGCCCGCCGAGGAGGGGATCGCCCGGGAGGTCGTCGAACGGCTCGGCTCGGCGCTCGTCCGCCTCGACGAGCTGCACCCGTTCAGCAAGGGCGTCGGCATCGCCGCGCCGCAGCTCGGCCTCGCCTGGGCCGCCGCCGTCGTGCGCCCGCCCGACCGGGCCGCCGAGCCGGTGGTGCTGCTCAACCCCCGGGTCGTCGACTCGTCCCCCGAGACCGACGAGCAGTACGAGGGCTGCCTCTCCTTCTTCGACCACCGCGGGTTGGTGCCCCGGCCGCTGCGCATCGACGTCGAACATGCCCAGTGGGACGGCACCCGCCTCATCACCTCGTTCGAGTTCGCCATGGCCCGGCTCGTGGCACACGAGGTCGACCACCTGGAAGGCCGCCTGTACGTCGACCGGATGACGCCCGGCGTGCCGCTGGTGCCCGTCGAGGAATACCGCGAGACCGGCACCCCCTGGCGGTACTGAGCGGAGGCGACCCCGAGTCGAAGTGATCCGTGCCGGGTGCCCCTGGAACGAGAGGGGGACCGGGTCGCGTGCCCCAGGGGGCGGGGGCACGCGACCCGGTCTTTTTCGGGGGGAGGAAAGCTTCTCTGCCACCGACCCCGCCCGGCTTGCCGGCCGGGCGGGGAACGACGGCTGCCGGCCGACCTACAGGTCGCCGAAGGTGTCGTACCGGATGTTCGGCGGTGGGACCTCGTCCTCCGCGAGGGCCCGCAACGTCGACCGGACCATCCGCGCGGAGCCCGAGACGTAGCAGTCGTGGGTCGTCCACGGGCCGTAGCGGGTGATCACATCGGAGATGTCACCCCGCTCGCCGTCGAAGTCCGGCTCCTCGCTGCACGCCGGCGTCACCGACAGCCACGGGTGGGCCTCCACCAGCTCGCGGAGCCCGGCCAGCCCGTACAGGTCGGCGGCGTGGCGGGCACCGTAGAAGATGTGCACCCAGCGGGCCCGGTTCCAGCCAGCCAGCTCCTCCACCAGCGCCTTGATCGGGGCCAGCCCCACCCCGCCGGCAACGCAGAGCACGTCCCGCTCGGAGTCACGGTCCAGGACCATCGAACCCATCGGCGCGGCCACGCGCAGCAGGTCGCCCGGCCTCGTGCGCCGCACCAGCGCCCCGGAGACCCAACCGGCCCCCGGGGGCGTACGGACGTGGAACTCCAGGACGTTGTCGTCGTTCGGGGCGTTCGCCACCGAGTACGTCCGCCACACCCGGGGCAGGTGCCGGGGCACCTCGACGCTGACGTACTGGCCGGCCCGCCACCGCAGCTGATGCTGGAGGGCGCGCACCGTCAACACCGCGGTGTCCTGCCCGTGCCGCTCGTGGGTCAACACCTCCGCGTGCCAGAACGGCGGATTGTCGTCCGCCGCCGCCCCGGCCAGCATCTTCGCCGAGATCGCCCCGTACGCGTCCCGCCACGCCTGGTCGTACTCCAGGTTCCAACCGTCGCCGGCGGTGCTGCGCAGCGCGTCCAGCAGCGCGACACCCATCGTCTCGTAGTGCGCCGCGTCAACGTGGTACTTCCGGTGGTCCCGGCCGAGCGAGCGAAGATACTCGTCGAAGCTCTCCGGATCGTCCACCACCTGGGTCGCGGTGACGATCGCGTCGAGGATGCGGTCACCCTGGCCGGTCATCTCGACCGGGAAGAGCGGACGCAGCGCGGGGTCGAGGAGGAAGAGCCGGGCGTAGAAGTGACCGCTCAGCCGGTCCCGGTCCTCCTCGACCAGGGTCCAGCTCTCCTTCAGCAACCGCGCGACATGGTCCACGGGGGCGCTCCTCCTGACGGCGGATCGGGCTGACGGCGATCGGGCACCCATAGAATGTCCACGGAGCGTGCCCGTCGGTCGCACAGAATGTGCGATCGCCTCACACCGCCCGGTTGACCCGTGTCCGCCGGGCCGGGTGGTCGGGCACAGTGGTGCGGTGACCGTTGAGGAGCTCACCCGCCCGGTGTCCCGCCGGGTCCTCGGCACGGAGACGCTGCTGGTGCTCGGGCTGTCGCTCGGGCAGTCGGCCGTCTACGCGCTCGTGTCGATCATCGCGAAGCTGACCGCCGACGGCCCGCTGTCCAAGCAGACCGCCGCGCTGAACACCTCGCACTCGGCCCGCCCCTGGCTCGACCTGACCTACCAGCTGCTCGGCATCGTCTTCGCGCTGCTGCCGGTGCTGCTCGCCGTACACCTGCTGGCCCGCGACCCCGGCGACCCCGGCCGTACCCTCGGGGTGGACCTGCGTCGGCCCGGCTCCGACCTGGCCCGCGGTGCCGGCCTCGCGGCGCTCATCGGCCTGCCCGGCCTCGCCCTGTTCTGGGCCGCCGCCCAGCTCGGCGTCAACGCCACCCTCGTGCCCGCCGGCCTGCCGGACGTCTGGTGGGCCGTCCCGGTGCTGATCCTCGCCGCCGCGCAGAACGCCGTGCTGGAGGAGGTGATCGTCGTCGGCTACCTGGTCACCCGGCTGCGCCAGCTCCAGTGGCGGCTCGGCGCGGTGCTCGCGGCGAGCGCCGTGCTGCGCGGCTCCTACCACCTCTACCAGGGCTTCGGCGCGTTCGTCGGCAACGCCGTGATGGGCGTCGTGTTCGGCCTGTTCTACCTGCGCACCAAGCGGGTGATGCCGCTGATCGTCGCGCACACCCTGCTCGACGTGGTCGCCTTCGTCGGCTACGCGCTCCTGCCGAAGGCCTGGTTCAGCTGGCTCTGACCGGCCCCGGGGGCGGCACCTCCGGGGCCGGGGTCGAGGCCGGGCGCGGGCGGTAGGCGGCGACGGCCCGCGCCGCCAGCCGCTCGGCGGCGGCCGAGTCGCCCACGGCCGCGGTCAGCACCGCCGCCCCCGGCAGCAGCCGGGACACCACCCGCACCCCCAACCACCCGCCGGGCCGCCCGGTCAGCGGCGCGGCCAGCCGCCAGACCGCTCTCGCCGCCTGCGGCGCCCCCGCCGTCGCCTGCCCCGCCGACCCCCGTCCCGTCGCCGTCCGCTCCGCCGCCGTCCGCTCCGCCCTCATCCGCTCTGCCGCGTCCAGTGCCGCCCGGGCGCTCTGCGCATCCGGACGCACCCGGGTCAACACCAGCAGCTCCACCGCCCGCTCGGAATCGGCCGGATCCCGTCCGTACGCCGCCGCCAGGTGCAGCACCAGGTTGGCCTGCGCCCACAACACCGCCGTCAGCTCCACGACCGGGGCGAACAGGCCGGCCAGCGCCGCCACGGCCCCACCCGCCCCGGCCAGCCGGACGAATCGCCGGGTCGCGAGCCGGGCCAACCCGTCCGGCGTAGCCGCCGGGTAGGCGGCGCGATGCCACGCGGCCCAGTCGGCCGCGCGCGGTCCGAGCGTCCGCACGGCGGCGAGGGCGAGCAGCTCCGGAGCGAGGTCCGGGTGGCCGAGCGCCCACCCGGCCGTCACCCGCGGGTCATCCTCGGAGATACGCGCCGACGCCGCCCCTGGTGCCCGTCCACCCGTACCGGCGTCGGCCTCCGGGGCAGGGCCCGGGCGGGTCGGCTGCTCGGACACGGACACGACCGGGGGCACCGGCCCGGCCGGGGTGGTGGTGGCCCCCTCCGATCGTTTCCCTGCCGGCGTGGCCCGTCGCGGCTCGCTCGCCTTCGCGGCTGTCCCGCCCGGCGCGGCCGCCCTGCCTGGCGTCGCCTTCCGGGCAGGTGCCTTCCGGACAGCCCGTGGCCGAGGGGCCGGGCGGGTGGGGGTGTCCTCCGTCGCAGCCCGCTCAGGCTCGCCCGGCGTCCTCCCGACCTCCGCTGCAGCATCGGCGCTCGGTCCGGGCGTTTCCCCGGCGGGGCCGGTCCCGGATGTCCTCGCGGGTACGTCCCCTGCGGGGGACTGCCCGGCCGGCTCCACCTCGGCGGGCCCGGCCGGCGCCTCTCCGGCGTCCGTGTGTGGCTGATCACGTCGCCCAGCCGTACCCTCGGCCGGCGCGGGCGCCTCCGAGGCCGCAGAAGAAGCCGGGGCCGGCCGGGCCGCGACCCGCCCCGGGCCCGGCGGCGACGATGCCGGCTGGTCGGGTGCGGGCGGCTGGAAGATCACCCCGGGGGCCGCTCGCGGCCGGCGCGACCGGGGGCGCGGGGCCTTCGGAGCTTCGGGGCCCTCGGGTGCCTGATCCTCCGCCGGCGGTGGCGCGGGCTCGGGGACGACCGGCGGTATGAAGGCCGCCTTCGGTGAACGGCGTCGTCGCGCACCCTCACCAGGCTCGCGGCGGGACGGGTCGCGCGGCGACTGCTCCTCCATGTCGATGGAGCCTAGCCCCGATCCGGGAGCCGCACAGCGGGGAAACGCCTGCGTGGGAGGCACCCGTCCGCCCGGCACCGGGCGTTCCTCCCCGCCCGGCCGGCAGCGCTGCGATAGTCGCTTTGCCCCGGAAGGGTGCGGGCCTGTATCCTCGGGCGCGGTGGTCTACGGGCCACCTGGGAGACTTCGCCTAGTCTGGTCTATGGCGCCGCACTGCTAATGCGGTTGGGGTCTTAAAGCCCCTCCCGGGTTCGAATCCCGGAGTCTCCGCGCGAAAGCCGGTGTGTAGACTGGCCCAGCAGCAAGCGCCCGTAGCTCAACGGATAGAGCATCTGACTACGGATCAGAAGGTTAGGGGTTCGAGTCCCTTCGGGCGCACTTCACGATCAAGGCCGTGACCAGCGGAAACGCCGGTCGCGGCCTTGATCGCTTCTGTGGGTTGGGACGGATCGTCCCAGGATTTGGAATCCGGTGCTCCGATGGTGCTGCGTTGTCGGTGTGCTGTCCCGGCCGGGGTTCGTGCTGGTTGGTGCTGACCAGTGCGTTTGCGTGTCGGCTGGTCTGGATCATGGACGGGTGCCAGTGCGTCGGGGTGCGACTGCTGTCCACTGTGGTCAGTGTCGTGGATCTTGCCTGGCTGGGTGGACGTCTGGGTGGTCGGTCGTGGTTGACCTGGGCGGGCACAGGTGCCGAACAAGGGTCGGGACAACGGCCAGGCCAAGGGTCGCCGGTGACTGCCGAAAGGTCCACGCACCTGATTCCCGCACTTCTGACCAGCGCGGCGGAGCCCCGGGGGGCACGCCGGGCCGTCGGCATGACGGGCCACCTCACGCGTCCCGCCGGGACCTACCGGTGGTACGTGACACGGCCGGACTGTGCGTGGGCGCGGGTATATCGGTGCGGTGGGAACTGGTCGACTGGCGCGCCTGCTAGTACAGCCCCTACACGGTGGGGGACTGCCCTTCGGGATGGTCAGCGTTCGGCCTCGATGCCGAATCGGGTGTGGTCGTGTGTTCGGGTTTCCCAGGTCGGCTGCTGGGGTTCGTCGTTGTGCACGATGATGTCGGCGCGGGATGACACCTGGCGTTGGCGGATCACGGCGCGATCCACGGTCTTGTCGAGGGCGGTCGACACGGAGATGCGCAGGTCCCATTGGTCGATCAGTTCCGGGCGCAGGAGGAAGACGCCGTCGAAGATCAGTACGACATCGGTGGGGGCGGTCCTGATCGGTGGGGACAGCGTGGTGTCGGTGGTGTGGTCGTAGACCGCGGGTTGGAAGCGTCGATCCCCACCCGGCCCGAGCGGGTCGAGCAGCATCCGGTTCAGCGCGTCGTGGTCGTGGGTGTGGAGGTAGCAGCCTTCGGCGGAGTACTCGCTGCGCGGGTAGCGCTGTGCGCGGGGGAAGAGGAAGTCGTCGATCGTCGTACGGATGATGTCGCGGCCCTGTGCGCGCAGGGCGGTGGCCACACTGACGCCGAAGCCCGCGGCCAGACGGGTGAAGGTGTCGCCGTTGCGTAGATGAGCCAGTGCGAGTAGGGCCTGCCGGCCGGGGCTGAGTCGACGCCAGTGGGATCGCTGCTGGTGGCGGTGGGCGTGGATCAGGTCAGCGAGGTGGTTCAACGATCGGTTGGACAACGGAATCGAGGCGGGGTGAGACAGCGACGAGGCTCCCGGTGGGGGCATCTTTCTTGGTCGATCGCTGTCCTACCGGGAGCCTCACCTCAACCCGCTGTCGGGGCACCCGAACCCATCCCCACCAGCACAAAGCCAGTTGAAGAACGCTCAATGGCTTCGGATCAGGTCCGCTTGCGGCGCGCGATCTCGTCAGAGAGTTGCTGCACATGGGCGGGGTCCGCGTCCCGGGCAAGGGCGACGTAGTGGTCCATGACGGCCGGCCGGTAGCGCACGGGCAACGTCTGCCCTGGGGCGAGTCGGGTGAGCTCGGTGATCGTGAGGCCTTCGTCTGCGATACCGCGGAACGAGATGCCGTCGGCGGTCTCCACGTCGAACATCAGGATCACGCGAGGGTTGCTGTTCACCTCCCGCCAGTCGACGAGAACGCCGAGCGCAAGCGCCCCCGTACGCAGTTCCGCATTGCGCTTCCGCGCATCACTGCTCATCAGCGGGTTCGGGGCGATCCCGGGGAAGTCGGGCCCGACGCCGAGCGATTCCCGACTCAGGTCGGGCCTGAGCTGGTCCATCTGATCGCTGAGGTTGTTCGTCGAACCGATGATCCTGCCGATCATCGCGTCAAACATCCTGCCGAACATCCTGACCCCTCCCTCACACCGGTGCCGGGATCTCGGCCTGGCGCTCCGCCTTACCGCGATTGTATGGCGGCCATTCCCGAGCGCCATCGCACCGCGCGTCACCGGAGCGCAGCGCGACGCCCAGCGCCGCTGACGCGTCCGGCCAGGCCAGGTACGCGCTCCAGAGGCGTACCTCCGCCTCGCGCTCCTGGATCTTCGCCAGGCCCAGCACCCGCCTTGCCTCGCGGATCCGGACCGCGGCCGGTAGCACCTCCATGATCTCGGCAGCCGGGATCAGCATCGCCGTGTCGACCTCGGACAGTGCCCGGTCGTACAGGTTCGCGCGCCGGGCCGGGGCGACGGCGTCGAGCAGCGTCGCCAGCGCCCGGCTGTGTTCCCGGTACCGGCTTGCCAGGGGCACCAGCTCGTCGGTGGGCAGGACCGCGAGGCGGCGGCAGTGCGGTCCGTCGTAGCCAGGCCGCGCGGCCGGGTGTGGTGAGCAGCCGGGCGACGCGACCCGGATCGTGTGCCGCGAGTCGTCCGTACGCGTCGAGCGGGCCGGGTAGCGACTCCTCCGGTGCGTACCGTTCGAGCAGATCGAGTGCCTGCGCCGGGTCACATCGCAGCACCGCGGCGGCGGCCTCGGCCCAGATCCTTGCCCGCAGTTCGGGCGGGGCCGCGGCCAGCCGCTCGCCAGGCGGTGGGCGTGGACCGCCCGCGGGTCGTCGAAGTCGATCTGCCCGTACGGGGTGTGGATGCGGTCGTCCTCGGCGGCGTGCATGCTGGTGTAGCAGCACTGGTTCAGGTCGTCGAGGGTGCAGAGGAACCGGACCCCGGGGTCCGCCGCGTGCAGCCCGCCAACGAAGGCGAGCACCTCGTCGAGAGAGCCGATCTCCGACAGCCGCGCGTAACTCAGGGAGTCGACGGGGCGGTAGGGGCCTGGTGCGGCATGGTCGACCAGCCGGACCTTCATCCGAGCAGCCGGCCCTTCGACGGTGGAGACCCGTGGCGCCCCGACGATTCCAGGGCCTGCTGCTCGCCCACTCCCGGGCGGATCAGCCCGCCCTCGTACGCCGCGATCGTTGCCTGCACCCGGTCGCGCACGTCTAGCTTGCCGAGGACGACCGCGACGTGGTCCTTGACCGTCGACGCGCTGATGCCCAGGACCGCCGCGATCTCGGCGTTGGACAGCCCGCGTGCCACCTGGTGCAGCACCTGCGTCTCGCGTGGGGTCAGCCCGCCGAGGCGTGCGGCGTCTTCGGGCCCGGGCCCGGTCGCGAACCGGTCGATGAGCCGGTGGGTGACCCCCGGGTCGAGCATCGCGTCCCCGGCGGCGACGACCCGGACGGCGTCGACGACCCGCTCCGGCTCCGCGTCCTTGAGCAGGAACCCGGCCGCTCCGGCGCGTAGCGCCGCGAACACGTACTCGTCGAGGCCGAACGTCGTCAGCATGACGATCCGGGTCGCCGGGTGCCGCTGCCCGATCGCGGCGGCCGCCGCGATCCCGTCGGCGCAGGTCGGCGGGCTCGGCGGCGGGCCGTCCGGGCGGACCCCCCAAACCGACGGATCCGGGGCAGGAGGCCGGCGGACAGGCATGCGCACGTCCAGGACGGCGACGTCGGGGGTGGTCGACGCGACCAGCGCGACGGCCGAGTCGCCGTCGTGGGCCTGGCCGACGACCGCGATGTCCGGCTCGGCATCGAGGATCGCGGCGATGCCGGCGCGCACCGTGGCCTCGTCGTCGGCGACGATGACCCGGATCACCGCAGCGCCTCCGGCAACCAGACGCGGACCGTGGTGCGGTCGGTGTCGACCGCCACCGAACCGTTGGCAGCGTCCGTCGACTCCCGCAGCGACCGCAGCACCTCCGCACCGACGGGCGGGCAGCGGCGTACCTCCAGGCCGATGCCGCTGGCGCCGTATGTCACCGTGGCCACCGCGCCGTCGGCGATGAGCGCCGCGCCCACCCGGTGCGCGGCCACCTCCAGGGGCGCGGGCAAGGACCGCGGCTCGCCGACGAACCGCAGCGCCGACCGGCGGCGTGCCGCCAGGTCGAACAGGGCGGCGATGGCGGGCGGTGGGTCGGGCCAGTCCTGGGGCAGCCCGTGCAACAGCCGTCGAAGGGCGACCAGGCCGGCGCGGGCCTGCGCTGCGACCTCGTCCAGCCGGCCCGCCTCGGCCGCGGCGAGCGCTGAGGTGGCGTGTGCCCGCGCGCTGCCGCGCAGGCCGTCCACGATGCGCGCGCGTTCGTCCCGCGCCGCGCTGTCGGCGTGCCAGTGCACGGTCTCCCGTGCGGCAGCCTCGGCGGCCGCCCGGCGGGACCGGCGCGCCGTCATCAGCCTGCCGGCGAGCCAGCCAGTGCCCAGCGGTACCGCGAGCATGACGCCCAGCACCGCACCGGCCGCGGCGCGGTTTCCGGTGATGTCGGTGCCCGAGCCCAGGGCCACCCCGCCCACGGCGGCCACCGCCAACGGCGCGGCGAACCCGAGGCCGGTTGCGGGTCGGTAGGCGCCCACCGCGTACACCAGCGCCAGCTCGACCCACCAGCACCACAGGAACGTCTCCGCCGGGTCGTGCCGGGTCCAGCCAGCAGCGGTGCCAGCAAGCCAGGCGACCTGGATCGCCAGCGCCGCGACCAGCGCCGGGCCGGGCGCGAGCCGGCGCCACGCCAACGGCAGCGCGTGCAGCACCAGCAGCGCGACCAGCAGCGCCGCCGGCATCGGCGCGGCCAGCGGATCGGGGCTGTCTCCGCCCGGCAGCAGCACCGTGCCCATGGACAGCCCGAGCGCGAGGACGACCATCGCCCGGTCGCGGACCGCCGCGCCGGCCCACGTCCGGACGCCCGGCGTCGCTCCGGTTCTCGGCGGCGTGCCCGGTGTCGCCTCGGGTCGCCATGGCAGCCGGGCTCGGACCCGCCACCCCGGTCCGTCCGGTCCGGCGTCCAGGTCGCCGCCGACCGCTTCGACCCGGGCGCGAAGCCCGGCGATGCCGTGCCCGCTGCCCACGTCGCCGGCCGCGCGGCTGCCACCACGGTCGAGCACCGTCACGGTGAACCCGCCGGGGTCGGCGGTGATCCGTACCGACGCCGCCGCGCCCCGCGCGTACCGCATGATGTTGGTCAGCGCCTCGCGGACGATCCCGTGCGCCAGGGCCGCGACGGCCGGCGGGACGATCCGCGCGGTGCGCTCGTAGCGCACCCACGGGTGGCCCGCCACCAACTCGTCGACGGCCTCGATGCCGACCTCGCCATCCCGTCCCGCCGACGCCATCACCCGGTCCAGATCGTCGACCGCCGCCTGCCCGGCACCGATCGCGTGCTCGATCGCCCGCTCCCGCAGCACCGGGTCGGCGAGGCGCAGCGCCGCACCGGCGGACACGAGGATCGCGGTCAGCCGGTGGCCGGCCACGTCGTGCAGCTCGGCCGAGAGCCGCCGACGCTCCTGCGCGACCGCGAGCGGCACGAACCCGTCCACGGCGGCCCGGAAGACCTCGGCCGAGGCCCGGTCGGCGCGGACCCGCCGGCGGAACCGCCCGACCGCCCACACCCCGGCCGCCACGGCACCAAGCTGGAGTGCGACCGCGAGAGTGGTCCGCACCGACCCGCCGGAGGCCGCCGTCGTCACGGCGAACCCGGCCACCACGGCCGCGGCGCCGGCCGCCGAGACCGCCGCCGTGCGGTGCACCGCGAGCGCGTACGCCGTCAGCACCACCGCGGCCGGGCCTGCCGGTGCGGACCCGACGGCGGGGGCGGCCAGCGCGGTGGCCAGGGCGGCGCAGGCCAGCGCCGGACCGGGCACCCGCCGGCGGTAGAGCAGCGCGACCACGGCGACCACGGCGATGGCGCAGACGCCGGGCGCCAGCCGCGGGTCCGGCCGCGCGGCGAGCCACCACAGCACCTGCGACACCGCCACGGCACCGGGCACCCAGGTGTCACCCAGGTCCGGCACCCAGCGTCGCATGCCCCGATCGTACGGGCCGCCCGGCCGGTGGGGACCCCCGCCGCGAGACGGGGGTGGGGCGCGCGGAAGCCGTCCTGCGGCACGACGCGCCTGCACCCGTCACCAGCCAGCATGATCTTCATGGTTCGTTCCTTCCTTCGCCGGAGCACCGGCGTCCTGCTGCTGCCGGTCGCCGTGGCCACCGCCGTGACGGTGGGCGCCGCCGGCTTCGTCGCCACCGCGTTCGTCACCGCCTGGATACCGCTGCTGTGTGCGATGGGGCTCGTGTTGCTGGGTACCGTCGCCCAACTGTTGGCCCGGCCCGCGTTCGCGCTGCTCGGCGTACGACGCCGGAGCCGCGCCGCGACGGTGCTGGCCGTCGCCGTCACCGTCGCCGTCGCCGGGCTCGCCGCCGCGACCGTGTTCCGGCCCGGCCCGCACCCGGCCGCCCCGCCCCCACCCGCCGGCGTCCGGTTCTGGGACCTGCCCACCGGATCACGGATCGCGTACGTCCACGCCGTCGCCTCCGGCACGCCCCGCCCGACGCCCGTGCTCTTCCTGCACGGCGGCCCCGGCACCCCGGGCGAAGGCATGCCCGCCGTGGGCACCCTGCTCGCCGCCGACGGCTTCGAGGTTTACGCCTACGACCAGCTCGGCGCCGGCCGGTCCACCCGGCTCGCCGACGTCACCGGCTACACCGTCGCCCGGCAGGTCGCCGACCTCGACGCGATCCGCGTCGAGCTGGGCGCTGAGCGCATCATCGTCGTCGGGCAGTCCTGGGGCGGATCGCTCGCCGCGCAGTACCTCGCGGCCCACCCGCAGCACGTCGCCCGGGCCGTGTTCACCTCGCCCGGACCGATCTGGGCGGGCGCCTACCCGGACGGTGGAGGCGGCGACCCCTGGGCCCGGATGACCGCCGAGCAGCGTCGGCAGCGCGACGACCTGTTCGCCTCGCCCCGGGTCATCGCCCAGGCGATCCTGCAGGGCGTCAACCCGAATGCGGCGCGCGCGCTCGTCGGCGACGACGAGGCGGACGCGCTGATGCACGCCGTCGCCGTGCTCGGCAAGGACACCGCCCGCTGTCCCGGTTCGGCACCCGCCGAGACACACGACAACCACCAGGGCTTCTACGTCAACCAACAGACGGTCGAGGACTTCGCACACATCCCCGACCCGCGGCCCGCGCTCCGGCAGGCCCGGGTACCCGCGTTGATCATGCGCGGCGAGTGCGACTTCGTCCCATGGGAGGAAACGTACGAATACCGACGCACGCTGCCGCAGGCGACCCTGGTCTACCTACCGCATACAGGACACGACATCGCCGCCGGCCAGCCGGAGGCATACGACGCGCTGCTCCGCGCGTTCCTCCGCGACGAGCCACTGCCGCTGCCGCCCTACACCTCTGCCCAACCCCCGTCGTGAGTCGGACCCGGCGACGATCGTTCCAGCGTCGGCTCGGCGTCGACGCCACGGGCCGGAGTAGGTGTCCTGCGCGGACAGGCCCAGCCGGGTGGGCCGGTGGGGTTCGCGCCGACGGCGACGGCGGTGTCGAGCACATGGTCGTCGAAGGAGAATGTGCTCGACGGGATCGCGGTGTGCGAGCGATCGTTTCGCGCACAGAGGGGTCACCGGATGCTTCGCCGGTCGCCCGTGACAACGGAATCTATCTATGCCCCCCCAATGGGTGGACGCGTTTGATCAAGGCTGTGAGCTGGGGCGTCTGGCTTGTCGTCTACGGATCAGAAGGTTAGGGGTTCGAGTCCCTTCGGGCGCACTTCACGATCAAGGCCGTGACCAGCGGAAGCGCCGGTCACGGCCTTGATCGCTTTCGCAGGTTGGGACGGATCGTCCCGGAATTTGGAATCTGGTGCTCCGATGGTGCTCCGTTGTCGGTGTGCTGTCCCGGCCGGGGTTCGTGCTGGTTGGTGCTGACCAGTGCGTTTGCGTGTCGGCTGGTCTGGATCATGGACGGGGCGCCGGCACGTCAGGGTTCAGTCATCGTCCACTGTGGTCGATCCTGCGGATCTTGTTTTCCGAGGTGGGTGTCGGGTCGGTCGGTCGCCGTTGACCTGGGCTGGCGCAGGGTGGCGCGCAGGGGTCGGGATGTCATCCAGGCGATCATCGGCGGTGATGGCCGGGAGGCCGACGCATCTGACTCCTGCACGTGCGGGTGGCCCTGCGCGGCGGTCGACCCTGGGGCGTCGTGGTGAGACCGGACCGCGGCGGTTCAGTCCCTCCGCTGGAGGCTTCCGCCGGCTCTCAGGAAGCGGAAGGCTCCTCATGACGGTGGAGCCAGCGGACGATTGCCTGATCGATGAGTCCTTGTTGCCGTACCCATCGGATCAGCAAGGCGATGACGAGCGACAGGACCAGGCCCGCCCATTCGGGTGCACCCGCCTTCCACACCAGCCCGCCAACGATCGCGGCGATCAGGAGCAGAACCCACTCCGTCCTCCCAGGGGTCACCCAACGGAGCAACCTTGTGCGAATCATGAGCACACCGAAGCACCTATCCGCTTTGGTCGCCTCGAACTATCAGGCGAGAACGAACTCGTGTTGTCGGGGGAACCTCAGGGACTGCCCTTCGGAACGGTCAGCGGTGGGCCTCGATGCCGAAACTGGGTGTGGTCAGTGTGTTCGGGTTTCCCAGGTCGGCTGCTGGGGGTCGTCGTTGTGCACGATGATGTCGGCGTGGTCGGTCGGGCGGGCGGTGGCGAGGTAGAGCTGTTGGGAGGGGATGTAGCGTTCGCGCCAGCGTCGCTCGACGTCGGCCTGGGATGACACCCGGCGTTCTCGGACCACGGCGCGATCCACGGTCCTCTCGAGGGCGGTCGACACGAAGATGCGCAGGTCCCATCGGTGGATCAGTTCCGGGCGCAGGAGGAAGACGCCGTCGAAGATCAGTACGACATCGGTGGGGGCGGTCCTGAGCGACGGGGACAGCGCGGTGTCGGTGGTGTGGTCGTAGACCGCGTGTTGGAAGCGTCGATCCCCACCCGGCCCGAGCGGGTCGAGCAGCATCCGGTTCAGCGCGTCGTGGTCGTGGGTGTGGAGGTAGCAGCCTTCGGCGGAGTACTCGCCGCGCGGGTAGCGCTGTGCCCGGGGGAAGAGGAAGTCGTCGATCGTCGCGCGGATGATGTCGCGGCCCTGCGCGCGCAGGAGGACGGCCAGTTCGTCGGCGAGGGTGGTCTTGCCGGCGGCGGGAGGTCCGTCGATGGCCACCCGCGTCGGGTGTGCGACGGTGACGGATCCGACCGCCGCGGCCAGGCGGGCGAGCATCTCGTCGCGGGTGCCTCGGTCCATGTCCTGCCCCGTTCTGGTCTCGCGAAGGCTAATGCTTCGAGCCGGCCCTTGTTCCCGGCCAGCCTTCCACGCCCGGCATGTCTCGAGTGAACGAGACTGCCCTGTGATGACCGTTTGGCATCGACGCTGTTGCATGCCCGACGGCAATCGACTTCTTTGTGCGAGGATCGACGCCGAGGCTCGACGTGGTGCACGAGATGAGGGCGGCCATATGCGTAGGTGGGGTGACGGTTCGGTGTGGGACTGCTCCCGGATGCGGTCCCTTGGCCGAGCGGCGAGATGCTCGGTCAGGGTCGGGCTTCGTTAGGTTCGGTGGCGCTTGTTGCGGTTAGCGGTTTCACGGGTTGGCGGCAGGTGATGTCGCCTGGCGTGGAACCGCCTCCCACACCTACATCCAGTGCGGCTATCAGGCGTCCGCCCTGCACGTGGTGAACTTCGACGGGGTCAACAGCACCATCGACACCCGACGCTCGGGGCAATGGGTCGTGCCGCCACTCACCGTCGGGTCGACGTGCTGCCCGACCGAAGCGGCAGTACGCGGCGCGGCCCCTCCCGCCGGCACATGGGACTGGTTGGCTCAGACCTTCGGCGGTCGGTGGTCGTCGGCCAGTTCGACGATCGCCGACCATGCCTGGCCCTCGCCGAACTCCCAACCTGCGACGACCCGGGCGGCGGCGGATCGGACCGGTTCGCTGCCGCACGGCCAGCGGGCTCCGCAGTACTCGCCGCCGTAGGCCCGGGCGGACTCGGCGTCGAGGAACAGCGCGCTCAGGTGGGAGCGCAGCTCAACGTCGGCAATCCCGTCCAGCGCCGCCCGCCACCGCGGGTCGACCTCGGCGTCCGGATCGGCGGGCTCCAGCCCGGCTCGGTTCATCGTGCAGGTGGCCGCCCGGAGCGCGTCGAGGAGGCTCCCGTCGGTGACCACCCGCACATGGATCGGCATGACCACGCCGTCCTCGGCGAGGTCCTCCGGCGCCACGCCGTGCCGGCTCAGCACCCGCGCCAGCTCGACACCGGGCACCACAGCCCGGCCGCCGGAGGGGCGGGCCGCAGCCAGCAGGTCGGCGGCGGGCCCGCCCGCCAGCGCCTCGATCTTTCCCGCGTCGTCGACCGGAAAGATCGAGCGGCCGAGGTCGAACGCCCACCGGTCCCAGCCGATGCCGCTCGTTCCGTTCCCGGCCACGATGCACGACTGCGGCTCGGCGAGCGCGGCGAGTCGGTCGAGGTCCGCGTCCTCGAAGAACTCGCTGGCGAGCATGTCGTCCCAGTGGTAGAACGCGTAGTGGGCCCTGCGCGAGTCGTCCGTCAGCGGCTCAGGCAGGAACCGCTGCAACTCCCGGATAAGCAGTTGTTCCCAGTCCGACACGCTCCGCCCCTCCACGCCGCCGACGATCATGGGCCATGATACGAGAGGGCCGTGTGCTGCACCGCTGATCTCGGGCACGGACCTCCTGCGGACCAGTAGTGCTTTGTTGGGTCGGCGCGTCGTTGGGACGCCGGAAGCGGTTCGGGTAGTTCGACGATGGCGTGACCCCTGATGGCCTTTCCGGTGCGGCAACGGCTTGAGGCGTTCGCCGCAGATGTGTTCCTTCGGCTCCGCCAGAGCCAAAGTTTGGCCGGCGTCGACACGACCAATCGACGATCTGCCGTGAATGGTGCTCCGGGAACCGCGCAGGGGTGGGCCGACAGCGTCGTGCCCACCCCTGGACATCACGGTCAACCCAACAGGAGCCGGTTCTCGGTGATGCCCTTCGGGTCGCCGAGCGTGGGCGGCGTCTGCCAGACCCGGCAGTTGGCGTCGTACGGGTCGTCGGCGACGCAGTACCGGCCGTCGACCACCACCACCGCCAGGGTGGTGGTCCGCCCGCCGGGCAGGGTCACCCGGGCCGCTGGTGCGCTGGTCGCCGGGCCGCAGGCCCCCGCCGCCAGGCTGCTGGGCAGCGCGCCCTGCCGCACCCAGCGGCCGTTGGCGTCGGTCGACCACACCGTGCCGGCCCGACCGCGCGGGTCGCAGTTCCACAGGTTCATGGCCGCCACGCCCTGCAACGTGGTCGGGTCGGCAGCCGCCTTCGCGGTCCACTGGCAGAAGAAGTACGGGTTGCCCGCCCAGCCAGGCGAGCGGGCCCCGAGCAGGAAGCAGTACTGGGTGCCGGGCTGCAACCCGGTGACCAGGTGACTCATCCGTCCGGTGCCCGGGGTGCCGGCCAGCACCACGTCGGGCACCCCGGACCGGACCAGCCGCCACTCGGCCTCGCCCATGGCGACGTCGTCCCAGCTCAGCATCATCGAGTTGTCCGAGACTCCGGTCACCCCCACCCGGGCCGGCTGGGGGTACGCCCCGGCCCAGGTGGTCGCGCAGACCGCCGGCGGGGTGTGCGAGCCGTACGCGTTGTACGCGGTGGCGAGGTAGCAGTAGGTGCGCCCCCAGTCCACGGTCAGGTCCATCTCCCAGTACCCGGCCGGGTTGCTCCAGGTGCTGTGCGGGGTGGGCCAGTCGGTCCACGGCCCGTTCGGTGTGGGGCCGCGCCACACGCTGACCTGGGTGGCGTCCCGGGTGCCCACCCGTACGTCGACCTCCATCCGGGGGGTCGGGTAGTCGGGGGCCCGTACCAGGAAGTGGTCGATCACCGGTGCGCCGCCCTGGGTGACCGTCCGGCAGGGCAGCGCGGTGTCCACCCCCACGCCGACGTTGAGCGCGGTGACGCAGACCGTGTGGTCGCCCCGGGCCGCCGGCACCAGCAGGTCGAAGCCGTGGTCGCCGCCGTAGGCGGGGTAGCTGGCGGCCACGTCGGTACGGGTCGTCGAGGCGACCAACGCGGTGTGCAGCCGGCCGTTCACCCGCACCGACACGGTCAGCGGCGAGGCGGTGTCCGGGTCGATGACCCAGCCGCGTACCCGCAGGCCGGACGGTCCGGGGGAGAGTTCGTCGAACGAGCCGAACGGGTCGAACCGGACGGCGAGCGCCCGACAGGCGGTCTCGCCGACCCCGGCTCCCTGGTTGACGACGGTGAGGCAGACGGTGTCCCCGTACCGGGCGGGGAGGGTCCGGATGAAGGCCGAGCCGGAGGCGACACTGAACCGGCCCACCTCCACACCGGAGATCTTGGCGATGACCTGGACCGACGTGGTGGCGTCCGGGTCACCGGCGCTCCCCTTGACCTGCACGCCGGTCGGTACCCGGCTGGCCGAGGTGAGGTTGACCCAGGCGTTGTCCTCGTCGACGTCCCCGCCGCACACCGGAGGTGGCTCGGGGACGTCACACACGGGCGCCGCCACGGCGGGCTCCGTGAACACGGCGACTGGCCCCAGGGCCAGCGCGAACGCGGCGAGGCCGCGCATCAGTTTGGGTGACACGCGGTGAGGGTGACAGGGGTACGCAAACCACGCCCGCACACCGGTTCGCCGGTCGCGGACGGCCCGCGGGGCCGGGCGGCCCCGCGCCGGAGCCGCTCGCGCGGTACCTGCCCGGGGCCGCTCGTGCAGCAGGCGCAGCGCGTCGACCCGGCCCCCGGCCGCAGCGGCGATCAGCTCTGTGTCGGAGCTGTCACCGTCGACCGGGAGCGGGTCCCGCCGTCGCCATCGGGGAAAGGTGGGCACGTCGCCAAGCGGCTGGACCGCGGAGCGCTGCGCGCGGGCTCGCAGTTCCGGTGGACCACCCCCGTACCCGAGACGCCGAACACTCCTGCCGCGACCCTGTCCATCACCTCCACCGTCCACCAGCTCAAGGACAACACGTGCATCCGCTGGTCCGGGCCGGCAGTCGGTGAGGGCCTCCGCATCGACACGGGCATCCACGTCTGGAACTTCACGCCCGTCAAGGGCGGCGTGCTGGTTCGCGACCGATGCCTGCCATTCGCATCGGCACCGGCACGGCAGCCCAGCGGCGACTGCGCTACCGGACCAGCAGCGGGAGCGCGGCGAAGGTGTGGTCCCGCCACAGCCGCCGTGAGGTTTCCTCCGGGTACGCGACGACCGCCGGCTGCTCGTCGAAGATCCGCGTGCTGCGACCGGCGTCGTACGACGGCCACCCGGGATCGCCGTTCGCGGCGAACGCCGTCCACGCCCCGCGAATCTGCCCGGACAGCTCCTGCGCCGCCGGGGCGGGCGGATCGCCGATCAGCATCGCGGGTTGCCCGCTGGTCAGGTTGCCGAAGACCAACGGCACGTCCAGGCCGTGACAGGCACCCAGGCTGCCGCCCAGGCCCGGCGCCGGCCAGGTCAGCTCGTAGAGGTAGGCCCGGCCGCCACCGGCGAGTTGCGCGTCGGCCAGGTGCAGGCTCGGCATCCGGAACAGCCAGTCCGCGTTGACCAGCTCGTACAGTTGCTCATCGGTCGCATCAGGGAACGCCTCCCGGTATCGGCAGGAGCCGTCCGTGCCCGGGGCCAACATCCGCAGCGCGGTCTCGGCCTGCTCCGGCGTGACCTGGCCGAGTACGCCGTCGAGCAGGCTGAACAGCCGGTGCTCGTCCCGGGTGTGTCCGACGAGCAGTTCGACGTCCCGCGCGGCGCCATCGGCAAGCGCCCGCCAGGGGGTCGCCGGCAGCACGTCACCATCGACGACCGGCGCGAACGGGATCGGCCGGTGGGTGATCCGCCCCCAACGCTCCCGCCACGCGACGATCCTGGCCGAGATCGCCTGGCCCACGGCCGGCAGCCGGGCCGGAGCCACCGTAGACAGGTCGGCCAGGGTTGGTCGTACCCCCAGCTCGGCGGCGCAGGCGGCGGCGATGTCGGCGGCCAGGTCGGGCGAGAAGAACGTACCCGGAATGCTCTGCGCGACCACGCGCCGGAACAGTCCGGCGGCGCGCGGCATGGCCAGCAGCGCGGCGACCGAGCCGCCGCCGGCCGACTGCCCGAAGACCGTCACCCGGTCCGGGTCGCCACCGAAGGCGCGGATGTTGTCCCGTACCCACTCCAGGGCCGCGACCTGGTCGAGCAGCCCCCGGTTGGCCGGGGCCCCGTCGATCTCCCCGAAACCCTCGAAACCGAGGCGGTAGTTGAGCGTCACCACCACGGTTCCGCTGCGGGCGAGATGCCCGCCATCGTATTCCGGAAGGCCGGAACAGCCGACGAGGTAACCACCACCGGGGATCCACACCATGACCGGCAACCGCGCCGCCGGGTCCGGGGCCGGCGTCCAGACGTTGAGCGTCAGCCAGTCGTCGCCGACGCTCTGCGGGGACATCCCGAACGCGCCGGGCTGCGGGGGCGGCGGACCGTAGGCGACCGCCGGACGCACGCCCTCCCAGCCGCGCCCCGGCTGCGGCGCGGCGAACCGGAGGCCGCCAACCGGAGGCTCGGCGTACGGGATGCCGCGAAACACCGCCAGGCCCGCCTCCCGGCTGCCACGCAGGACACCGACCATGGTTCGCGCTTCCGGCTCGGACTCCGACTGCATGCTGGCGCCTCCCCGATCCCGGTCGGCCGCAGCATCCCAGCGCCCGCCGACCACCGGCAAACCATTTAGGTCTTTCGTAGACCGGACGCATCGACTATTATCGATGTTTGTGGAGCAATTGGTGCGAGTCATGTTTTTCGACACTGCAACCGCGTGACCCAGCGCGTACTCCCACCCTCAGCAATCGTCAGTGGACGACTCGACATTCCCAGACGGTGGCCTTGCACTCGATCAGGCGGACAAACCTCCGCGCATCTTCGCACGGCTCGAACCCGCCCGACCCGGGTTCGTCATCCGTCCGCGCCACCGCAGCCGAAGGCGCGGCATCGAGACCAGTCGGAGCAGAGAAAGGTGTTGGGATGATGATGCAACCCGTTCCACCGACCGTTCGGCGGCTGCCACGTGCCTTGGTGGCGGCCGGCCTCCTGGCAGCGCTTCTGGGTGCCGTCTCGGCCCCTGCCGCAGCGAGTCCGGGCCCCGCCGCACGTAGCACGCCGGCCGTTGGTGACTGCCCCTTCATCAACACGCTCTGCCTGTTCGAGGGCACCAACTTCACCGGGGAGCGGCTCACCCTGAGCTCCCTGGTATCGCCCGGTACGTGCGTAAGTCTGGTGGACGCCGGTTGGGGAGACCGTGCGCGTTCCGCGATCAACACCAACAGTCGGAGTGCTGCGATGTTCATGAACGACGACTGCGCCGGGGGGGCCTTCGAGGTCCCTGGCAACAGCTCCCTGCCGGACTTCGGAGGGTTCACGCCCGAGAGTGCCTGGGTGCCTCGGTAAGGCCACCGCCGGGTGGCACGCGACCGCGTGTCACCCGGTTCCTCCGGTTCGGGAGTGTGTCGACACTCCGGCTCTGTCGCAATCCGGCTGGTCAGGTCTCGCCGACCGGGCCGGCAGGTGTCCGACGTCCGGGTGGGCATCCGTGATGACCGGTCGGTGTCCGGCCGGCGGTGCTCCGGTGTCCGGGAACCAGCCGGACAGCCCGGGCTCTGCGCAGCCTGGTCGAGACAGGCGTGACTGCGGGGGGATCCCCGTTCGACCAGAGGAGAGCCATGCTGGGAAAGAGATGGGCGGTAGTAGCCCTAGCCGCCGTTGCCGTCGCCACCGTAGCCCCTCCGGCCGGGCCAGCGGCTGCCGCCACGGCTACCGACCGACCCGCCAGCGCCGGACCGGCCCAGTCCGGTCACCGGCCCGTGAGCACGACGGCACCGGTGGATGGCACGGCCGTCGGCGTGACTCCCGCCGTCGGGATCGAGGCGATCCTCGGCCCCGACACCCGGGTGCCGGTCGGTCCGACCACCACGTTTCCCGCCAGCGCCGTCGTTCGGCTGGTCTTCGCCGGCGGCCAGTGCACCGGCTTCATGATCAGCGAACGTACCGTGGCGACCGCCGCCCACTGCCTGCACTCCGGCGGCTCCAGCGGCACCTGGCGTACCAACGTCGTCGCGTACCCCGGGCACGACGGCACGACGGCACCCTTCGGCGGGTGCGCGGCACTCCGGCTCTTCGTCCCTTCGAACTGGACGGGCGCGAACAATGCCCCTGGCGGTGGCGACCCGGCCTTCGACTACGGAGCGGCGCAGCTCAACTGCGCGATCGGCACCAGGACCGGCTGGCTCAACCTCGGCTATCCGACCCAACCGGTGACCGGATCCTGCACCAGGACCCAGGGATATCCGACCGACCGGCCCGGACAATGGGCGAGCGACGACGCCGTCCGGGCCGAGGACGCTGCCGCTCTCTACGTTCGGCATCCCCTCGTCAGCGGGCTGGACGGCAGCCCCGTCTACTACACGCCCGACCCGGAAGACTGGTGCCCGGTGCGGCCACCGCTGGTGGTCCCGTGTCCGTGCCCGCCGCCGCCCTGCGTGTGCCCGACTCCGATGGTGCTGGGGATCCTCTCCCGTGGACCCTTCGGCAGCGGGCCCAGCGCCACCAACAACATCGCCGTCCGGATGACGCTACCGATCATCAACAACTTCATGCAGTGGCGTTGACCCCTCCGACCTGCGCTATCGGGGCGCGCGGTGAGATTCCGTCGCCCGCCCCGACAGCGTTTCGGCCCGCTGGTCACGAAACCGGGCGGGCTCCGCGTGCAGCCGGTCCCGGAGCTGATCGGCGTCCGGGTGGCCGAGCAGCTCCAGGATCTTCAGCGCTCGCCGCCAGGCCCGCCGAGCGGGGCCCGGCGCACCTGCGGCACGGTGGCTGTCGCCGAGATGGGTCAGCGTCGTCGCCTCGTAGTAGCGCTCGGCCGCTTCCCGCCACAGCGCGAGCGCGTTGCGGTAGCAGCGGATCGCCTCCGCCTGCTGCTCCAGCCGGTGGTGCGCGTAGCCGAGGCTGTCCCAGGTGTGCGCCTGCCAGTACCGGTTGCCGACCTGCCGTTGCAGCACCAGCGCCTGCGTGCAGTAGTCGATCGCCTGTCGGTGGTTGCCGAGCTGGCTGTGGTACCAGCCGATGTTGTTCAGCGCGTTCGCCCTCCCGTTGGGGTTCTCCGCCGCTGTGAACAGGTCGAGGGCCTGCTGCGCGTGCTGGAGCGCCTGCTCGTACCGGCCCAGCCGCTCGGCCAGGATGCCGAGGTTGAGATGAGCCCGAGCGCTGCCGATCGCATCGCCGAGGCCGGCGTAGAGCCGCAGTGACCGGCGCAGGTGCACCCGGGCCTGGTGGTGGTCCCCCAGCCGCAGGCAGGCTACGGCCCGGTTCCGGTGGGCGCGGGCCTGCCCGTCCCGGTCGGCCACCCTCGACGCGGCGAGCAACGCCCACTCCTGGACCACGAGCTGCTCCTGCCAGGCCCCGAGCCGATCGAGGTACGTGTTGACGACCCAGGCGAGCTGCCAGGCGGGTGTGTCGAACCTGGCGTCCGTGGCGAGGCCGATGACGGTCAGGAGGACTCGGTGCTCGCTGGTGAACCAGCGCCACGCCGCCGCCCGGTCGATGAGCGCGGTGATCGCGGTGCCCGGCCGGGCCGGGGTGGGGCTGATCGGGTCCCGCTGGTCGTAGAGGAGCAGGTCTGCGGCGTACCCGGTGTGCAGGTAGGAGTCGATGAGCCGGCCGAGCGCCTGCCGTCGGGCCTGCTCCGGCTCGTGTTCGGCGACCAGCTCGGCCGCGTAGGCGCGCAGCAGATCGTGCAGGACGTACCGCTGTGGGAGATGCTCGGAGAGCAGGTTAGCGCGGACGAGCGCCGCCAGGGTCCGACCCGCCTCCGCCACCGGTGCGCCGACCAGGCTCGCGAGCGCCGGAACCGAGACATCCGGCCCGGGGTGCAGTCCGAGCAGCCGGAACGCCCGCGCCGAGGTCGCGTCCAGATTGCGGTACGACCAGGAGAAGACCGTCCGGACGTCGGTGGCCGCATCTCCGTGGCTGAACCGGTCGAGGCCGTCCGACCCGGTCAGCTCGTCCGCGAGCCGACCGAGGCCGAGAGCCGGCTGGACGGCGGCACGCCCTGCCACGATGGCCAGCGCGAGCGGCAGCCCCGCCGCCGCGTCGACGATCCGGTTCGTCGCCTCCGGCTCGTTCTCCAGCCGATCCGCGCCGAGTCGCCTGGACAACAACTCGTGCGACTCCCGCCGCGGCAGCGGGTCGAGGAGGAGCGGAACCGCCCCCTCGATGGTCACCAGCCCCGCCAGGTGCCCACGGCTGGTGACCACCACCAGACATTCCGGCGATCCGGGCAGCAGGGGGCGGACCTGGTCGACGTCACCAGCGTTGTCGAGCAGCACCAGCACCCGCCTGCCGGTCAGCACGCTGCGGTACAGCCCGGAGCGGGCATCCTGTCCCGCCGGGACGCGCTGCGCCGGCACTCCGAGAGCTTCGAGGAACTCGCGGAGCACCTCCGCCGGGCTCGCCGCCGGCCCGGTCGCGTCGAACCCACGGAGGTTGACGTAGAGCTGTCCGTCGGGAAAACGGTCGGCAACCTGGTGCGCCCAGCCGACCGCCAGGCTCGTCTTGCCGACCCCGGCCGTACCGCTGATCAGGCAGATCGTCGTGGTGCCCGGGGCGCGGTGCCGGTGCGCCAGCAGGGCGTCCAGTGCGGTGAGCGCCGCCCTGCGACCCACGAAATGGGGTACGGCCGCCGGCAGTTGCCGGGGCGTCACACTGTCGAGGGCACCCGCCCCTTGCCCGGTCGGTGACGATCCGGGAACCGGCGGCTCGGGTTGGCTGGCCGGCGCGGCACTGCCGGTGCGGCGGCCGATCTGGGCGTGGGCGGCGGCCCGCAGCCGATCCTCGGTATGGGCGGCGTCGGCGATCCGCAGCAGCCGCCAGTGTCTCGCATCCCAGTGCCTCATCTCGGTCAGGTCGGCGGGGAGGCGGACACCGGCCCGGTCGGCGTGCGCCACACACGCCTTGACGAAGGCGACGACGAAAGGCCAGTCAGGCAACGACTTGGCGTTCAGCTTGTCGCTGATCGTCGAGCGGGCCAGTGGCTGCCCCTGCGCTGTCGAGATGGCGACCAGGGTGTTCAACGACGGGGCCCCGGAAAGCTGCCGGAGGCGTCGGAGTTCGTCGGCGAACCAGGCCGACGCCTGCTGCGCATTTCCGCCCACTTCGCTCACCCGTCCGAGCCCTCCACGCCGGACGAGTCTATCAATGCATAGAAGTTATCCGATGTTGTATTGACGTCGGGAGTTGGCGTCCGTCCACACCGCCGTGTCGCATGCTCAGCCCGTCGACCCCCTCGCGGTCGGCGAGCCGGACCGCCTCGACCACCACCCGCTGCTTGCTGAGCCCCGCGTCTGACGCGTCGCATCGCCGGTGACCACGGCAGCCAGCGGGTAAGGGAGCATCTTCAGACGCCGCATCACGCATGACTCCCTTCCGCGCCCTGGTCGCCTTTCGCCCGGCCCGGCGGCGACGATCGTGGCCCGGGTCGCGCCCTGTTCGCACAATCGGCGGCGGGAGTCAGGGCCGGCAGGCGAGTGGGACAGAGCCGCGACGTCGATCGGTCTCACCGGACGGGTTCGGAAGGCGAAGCGTGAACACGGCTCCCGCCCCGGCGGTGCCGGAGACCTCTGCGGTGCCGCCGTGTGATTCGGCGATCTTACGGACGATGGCGAGCCCCAGACCGCTGCCGCCCATTTGCCGGTTGCGGGATTTCTCGGCCCGCCAGAACCGTTCGAAGACCAGGCCACGCTGTTCCTCCGGAATCCCCGGCCCGGTATCGGCCACGACGATCTCGGCGTGCACACCCCCAGTCCGCGAGGAGATGGTGACCCTGCCGTTGGCGGGCGTGTGCCGGATCGCGTTGGTGATCAGGTTGCCGATGGCCTGCCGGAGCCGGATCGGATCGGCGCTGAGAGTGCCGGGTGTGGCATCGACGACCAGCGCGACCCCGGCGGACTCGGCGGCGGGGGCGAAGGCGTCCGCCACCTCCTGCAGGAGTTCGGGCACCTCGACCTGTCGCCGGTGCAGCTTCAGCTCGCCCGCGTCGGCTGCGGCGAGGTCCTGGAGGTCCTCGATGACGTGCTGGAGCAGCAGCGCCTCGTCCAGCAGCGAGCTGACCAGGCCCACGTCCAGTTCGACCACTCCGTCCTCGGCCGCCTCCAACCAGCCACGGATGTTCGTCACCGGCGTACGCATCTCGTGCGCGATGTCGCCGACCATGTCGCGGCGCAACTGCTCGACTCGGCACCGCTGCTCGGCCATCTCGTTGAACGCGTTGCCGAGTCGGGCGATCTCATCGCGCCCGGAGACCCGGACCCGTGCCGCGGTGTCGCCGTTGCGCATCCGCCCGGCCGCAGCGGTCAACGCGTGTAGCGGCCGGACCAGGCGTACCCCCACCAGGACCGTGACACCGACCGCGACGAGCAGCACCAGCCCGGCGACCCCGAAGATCCGCAACCGGTTGGCCGGGGTGAGGTCGAAGGCGCCGACCGGCGTCGGGGTGCCCGGCTCGGTGACGAACAGCAGCACGGGCGGCGCGACGTAGTCGGCCATCTGGGTGCGCCGTGCCTCGGAGACGCAGCCGTTGACGTCGTCGCGCTGTTCGGCGGTGATCGGGTCGGCCCTGGTCGGGGTCCACTGTCCGTCGAGGTCGGCTCGCACCGCTGGCATCCGCTGGCGGCCCAGGCATGTGTTGACCAGGTCGTCGAGCTGACCCAGCGCTCTCCGCTCGGTGGGGGTCGGCTCAGCCAACGCGTCGAACGCCTTCGCACACCGGATGTCGCCGGTGACGGCGGTGCCTCGGGACTCGATGCGGGGCCGACCGCCGGGAGCGACGACGATCTCCGCGTCGGTGTACGCCGGAAGTAGCCCTTCCGCCGCGATCATCGGGACTGCGGTGGCGACATCTACCGGGCCGCGCAGACAGTCCCGCGCTCTTTCCGCCATCTTGCGCAGCGCGGTGCGTTCGGCGTTCGGTAGCTGGTACGGGCCGGTCGCCCGCGCGTCGATGCCGCCGCGTCCCGCCGTTGCGGCCAGGCTGGTGTCGACGTCGAGCGGGTCGACGGTGGCGGAGGCCCGCTGCGGCAGTGCTCCCTCGCCGGACGCGGCGATCGGGGCTCGGTTGCGGTCGGTCAGGACGACTCGTCGCTCGGTGGTCGCCGCGAGGGACCGCACCAGTGGCAGCACGTCCGTCCAGTCCCGATGGGTCGCGGCGTGCCCGAGCAGGGCGTCGTAGATTCTCGCGTCGTCGGCGAGTGCCCGGCCGCGCTCCTGCTGGAGCGCCCTGGTCGTGTCGCGTACGGCGAGCCAGGCGGTCGCCGAGATCGAGAGTACGGAGATCACCACGCTGAGGCCGAGCAGCCGGACCAGGAGGCTGCCGCGCCTGTGCCGCTCAGCCATCGGCGAGCTTGTATCCGATGCCGTACACGGTGAGCAGCCGTACCGGGCGGCGGGGGTTCGCCTCGATCTTGCGGCGCAGGTTCATCACGTGCACGTCGACCGTGCGGCAGGTGATGTACGAATCGAGCCCGTGCAGCCGGCGGAGCAGCAGATCGCGGCTGAACACCCGCCCCGGCTCCGCCGCGAACGCGCTCAACAGGGCGAACTCCCCCGGGGTGCACACCACCGGGGCGCCCGCGACGGTGACCTCGTGGCGTACCGGATCAAGCAGGAGGTCGCCCACCCGCAGTGACGGCGCGACGGGCCGCGCAGCCGTGGACCGGGTCCGGCGGAGCAGGGTGCGGACCCGCGCCGCCAGTTCCCGCGGGCTGTAGGGCTTCGTCAGATAGTCGTCGGCGCCCAGGTCCAGGCCCAGCAGCAGATCGTCCTCGGTGCTGCGGGCGGTGACCATCAGCACCGGCACCTCCGAGTCCCGACGCAGGATGCGGCACACGTCGAGTCCGTCGACGCGCGGCATCATGACGTCCAGCACCAGCAGATCCGGCGGGCAGTGGCGGATCTCGTCCAGGGCGGCCCGGCCGTCGTGGACCACCGACACCCGGTGGCCCTCGTGCTCCAGGTATCGCCGGAGCAACTCGGCCTGCTTGGGGTCGTCCTCGGCGACGAGCACGTGCGCGTTCACGGCGGCGAGTCTATGAGGCGTCAGGGCATCGAAACAGGTCGAAAACGGGACCACTACCGGATCACAACAGGTCTCTGACAAGTGGCCGCCAGGATCTCCCTGCCGGTGGCACCGCCGCGGTCCTGTCACGGGGAAGGCAGGTCGTCCGGGTCGTCCGACTCGCTCCAACGGAGACCCTGTCCCTGCGAAGGAGAAGAAGTTGTCACTGTTGAAAGGCCTGGCCGCGGTGGTCCTGGTCGCAGCCGGTCTGGTGCCCACGTCGCCCGCCCAGGCGAAGGGCCGCACCTATCCGGTCCGGTCGCTCGACTACACCCTCGGCGACAGCGCTTTCACGGTCGCCGGTTTCCATACCGACGGCCCGGACTCGCCGACCCTGGCACCGATCGAGCTGACCGGCAACGTGCATTACCCGGCCACCGGCAGCGGGCCGTTTCCGCTGGTGGTGCTCTCGCACGGCTACTGGGGCACGTGCGCCGACCGCGCCGCCGACGCCGAGGCGGCTCGGATCGAGAAGGAGTCGCCGGACGACTACTACGACGATCCGCGCTGGTTGGAGGCCATCCACCGGCTCTGGCAGTGGCCCTGTGCGCCCGGTGTCGCGGCGCTGCCCAGCTATCGCGGCTACGACTACCTCGCGCAACAGCTCGCCGCCCAGGGCATGATCGTCATCTCGATCAGCGCGAACGGAATCAATGCCGGCCAGATCGGCACCGAGGCCGACAACGCCCGCTCGAAACTCATCAACAAGCACCTCGCGCTCTGGACCGAACTGGCCCGCACCGGCCGTGGCGCCCTGGCCGGCCACTTCAGTGGCCCGGAGCCGGACTTCAGGGGCAAGATCGATTTTTCCCGTACGGGAACACTCGGGCACTCACGTGGCGGCCGTGCGGTGGCCTGGCACGCCGCGGACGTCCACCGCGCCGATCTTCCGGCAGGCGTACGACTGGCCGGCGTCCTCGCCCTCGCCGCCGCTGGCTCGGGCAACGCCACCAACCCGGGCTCCCCGGACGCCAAGCTCTACCGGGTGACCTCGGCGCCGCTCGCGGTCTGGGTGGGCGGCTGCGACAGCGAGCAGGGTCTCGACTACGCGAGATTGGCAACCGGTCACACCCGAAAGCCGATCTACACCTGGCACGTGCGCGGCGCCAACCACAACTTCCTCAACACCCAGTGGTCTCCCGAGAGTGGGCAGGTCGGAGCAATCGACGACCAGGGATTCGGCCCGGAGCCCGGCTGGTGCGGCACCCCGACGTTCCCGGACTGGGACCCGGACAGCGGCACGCCGGAGCCGCCGATCGAGTGGTCGCACGTGACCCGCAAACTGACCGAGACCGAACAACGCCAGGTCAGCGCCGGTTACGTCACCGCGTTCTTCCGCTCGGTGCTGCTCGGCGATCAGCAGGCCGAGGCGGTCATCAGCGGCTGCGTCGACCCGTACGCCTCCTTCACGGTGGTCGACGCAGAGAAGATCGATCCCCAGCTTCGCCGGGGATCGAGGTAGCGGCCGGTGTGGGCCGCGCCCCGAAGCGGGGTGCGGCCCACGGCGGCCGACCGGACGTTCCCGTCAGGAGACCGCGCAGCTGACGCCGTTGAGGGTGAATGACCCGGGCTTGGCGGTGTTGCCGGTGTGGGTGGCCTGGAAGCCGATGTCGGTGGATCCGCCTGCTGCCAGCGTGCCGTTGTACGAGACGTTGCGTGCGGAGATCTGACCGCTGGAGCCCGTGAAGGTGGCGTTCCAGCCGCCGGTCACGGTCTGCCCGCTGGGCAGGGTGAACGCCAGGGTCCAACCGTCGATCGTCGTCGTGCCGCGATTGGTGATGTGGATGCTGGCGGTGAATCCGTCGTTCCAGGAGTTCATCGTGTAGCCCACCTCGCAGGCACCGGACTGGCCCGGCGGTGGGGTGGTCGGCGGAGGCGTGGTGGGCGGCGGGGTAGTGGGCGGTGGGGTGGTCGGCGGCGGGGTGGTGGGCGGCGCGGTGGAGAAGGTGATGTTCGAGACGTAGGCGTTGATGTTCCAGGTCGCGTCCGAGTCGGTCTGGCTGGTGACCGGCTTGCCCTGGACGGTGAAGTTGCTGAAGTGCACGCCGCTGATGTTGACGGTCGACGACTTTCCGTGCAGGTTGACGACCTTCTTCACGTCGGAGGAAACGTTCGTGAAGTAGGCGTTCCGGATGGTCGAGGTGTTCTTCACCGTCCGCCAGGACGGCGGGCGATCCTCCTGGAGGTCGATCAGGCTGTCGGTCTGTTCGACTCTGACGTCCTCCCACCGGGTGTTCGAGACGACGGCGGTGTCGACTGCGTCGATCACCATTGAACGCCCGGCCTTCACCACGTCGATGTCGCGGAAGACGATCCCGTCCATGGAGCTGCCTTCGGTCTTGGTGCCGATCTTCGCGCAGGCGGAGTTGCTGTAGCAGACGATGTGCTCGTGGATGACGTTCTTGGTGTTGATCGTGCCGCTGTTGGCGAACTCGTTCTTGGTCGCCATGTTGTCGTCGCCCGTGTAGAGGAACGCGTTCGACAGCAGGCTGTTGGTCGACTCGTCGAAGTCCACGCCGTCGGTGTTGTTGTACCCCGTCGTGGGCCGGCAGTTGATCAGTTTGTAGTTCTTGATGGTGACCCTGTCGCTGCGGTAGATGAGCGTGTTCCAGTAGCTGGAGTCGCGGACGGTGACACCGTCGACCAGGATGTCGGAACTCTCCTCGATCTTCAGCAGGGCCAGGTTGATGCCCTGGGCCCGCAGGTACTTCCCGTTGCCGTCGATGACACCGCGACCCAGCAGCTTGGCGTTTCTCACCTGGTACATCCGGAGGGAGGCGTGCTGCATGCCCTCGATGTTCACCCCACCGCTGCCGGTGTTGAAGTCCGCCTTCTGGTTCGAGCCGTAGAGGACCGCACCGGTTGCCAGGTAGAGGGTCATGTTGCTCTTCATCCACAGCTCACCGACCTGGTACCGGCCCGGCGGCACGTACAGGATGTTGCGGGTCGCCCCGGACGCGGCGTCGATGGCGCTCTGGATCTTGGCCGTGACGAGCGTCGCCCCGGTGTTGTCGACGCCGTAGTCGGCGAGGTTCTTGACGTTGGCGTCTCCCAACTGGGGCGCGTTCGTCTCGGGCGCGTCGATCAGGATGAACAGCAGCTCCTTGGAGTCGAACTGGACGATCAGGTAGTTCGGGCCGCTGTTGAAGGTGATGGTGTTGCCGCTGCGGGCGACGGCGAGTTTCCGGCTCTTGGGGCTGACGGTGTAGGAGCTGAAGCCCTCGGCGACAGTGACCGAGAACTGGGCCGTGCCCGCTCCCGCCATGGAGCAGTGCGCATAGTGCACCTGCATCTCAGGCGCGTACTTGGTCATCTTCTCGACGAACAGCGGCGCGGCGTCCGCCGTGACGGTGTAGAGCGGACTCTTCGTCGCGCCGCGCAGGGCGGGATCCGCGACGCAGCCGCCGGCGGCCAAGCCGGGCGAGCTGTTCCCGGCCGCTGTGGTCGCACCGTAGACCGGGGCCACCAGGGCACCGGTCCCGACGCCACCGATGGCGAGGAGAGCGATCGTTGCCCAGATCGCGAAGCGTCTGTTCTTCATAGGGACCTTTCTCGGGATTGACGGAGCGTGCCGTACGGCCGCACAGCCGATTGCTTGTCACGACGGCGGAACAGCCCAGCCCGGGGTGCCGGTCACCGGGGTGCCGCTTCTCGTGGTGGTGAAGAGCTCCGGCCACAGCAGGAAACCGGCGGGTCGTTCGTGCCGCCGCGAAGCTCTTCCACTCCGGTTGCCCGGCCGATCCGGTCGCCGAGAACCGTCACGCTGCCAGTTGCGGCGGAGTCGCCCGGCCAACGCCCGGCGACGGCGACGGCGGTGGGCCGGAGGCGACCTTTCCGTATCGCTCTGTTCATCGCTCGGTTTTCCTTGCCAGGGAGATCGGGAGCGGAGGAGCGGCTTCATCTAGAAACTTTCTACGCCGACGCTACGCCCTGACGTCGATGTTCGTCAATGAACGGGTCGCTGCGGGCTGGAAACTATCGGAGCAGAGCCGGGAAAGTTTCCGTCCCGCCGGTGGCGAGGCCTGTCGTGGCTCCGTAGGGGTCGAGCAGTGCTTGGCCCGGATCGCAGCCACCCCCTTCGGGCGGGGCCCGGGCGGTGTGCCCAGGCAGCGATCCTGCGGCTCCGCACCGTGTTCGCGTTGGCGGTGACGCGCTGTGTGCGTCGTGCTCGGTGGCGGTCCATCCCGTGGCCCGACGCTGGGCGGGAGGTGGCACGCGGGTGGTCCTCGACCGGACGTGCCGGCCGCAACCTTGCCCCATTCATGCATGTGCATCTATTCTTTGGCGGCCATCGACTGCCAACGAAGGCAATCGAAATATCGTCGAATCGCTTCGACAACCCAGCGTGACGGTTGGTTCGAAGACGGGAGATGCTTGTGAAACCCACACTCAGGAAGGTGCAGTTCGCCCTACTGTCCGGCGTACTGGCGCTGGCCGGAACCACAGCCGTGCTGCCCAGTGCCGCGTCGGCCGACAGCATGGCCCAGCTGAACGCGACCCAGCTCGTCGCGAACATGGGGGCGGGCTGGAATCTGGGGAACGCCCTGGAGGCCAACGTCAACGGGATCCCCAGCGAGACGGCATGGGGCAACCCGGTAGTGACGCAGGCATTCATCGACCGGGTGAAGGCGGCGGGATTCAAGACGATCCGCATCCCGGTCTCCTATCTGGGAAACATCGGGTCCGCCCCGAACTACACGATCAACGCCGCCTGGCTGAATCGGATCCAGGAAATCGTCGACTACGCCTACGGTCGCGGTCTGTACGTGCTGATCAACATGCACGGCGACGGTTACAAGACCGTCACCGGCTCCTGGTTGATCTGCGACTCGTCGAACCAGACGACGATCAGGGACAAGTACCAGAAGGTCTGGCAGCAGGTCGCGACCAGGTTCCAGAGCTACAGCGAACGCCTCATCCTCGAATCCATGAACGAGGAGTTCGACGGCCAGTACGGCAATCCCACCCAGCCGTGCTACTCGAACATCAACGCCTACAACCAGATCTTCGTGGACACGGTCCGGCGGACCGGCGGGAACAACACCTCGCGCTGGCTGCTCGTTCCCGGCTGGAACACCAACATCGACTACACGGTGGGCAACTACGGATTCGTGCTGCCGACCGACCAGTACCGGTCGTCGTCCATCCCGGCCAACGAGCAGCGACTCATGATCTCCGTGCACTACTACGACCCCTGGGACTTCGCCGGTGAGGAGAACGGCACCATCACGCAGTGGGGGCCGGCCGCCACCAACCCGGCACGGAAGTCGACCTGGGGACAGCAGGACTTCATGGACGGGCAACTGAAGAAGGTGCGGGACACCTTCGTCTCGCGTGGCTACCCGGTGTTCGTCGGTGAGTACGGTTCGGTCGACAAGACCTCGGCCGACTCGACGAACAACAGGTACCGCGCGGACTACGCGCGCACCCTGGTGTCCACCGCCAAGAAGTACGGGGCGGCCACCGCCTACTGGGACAACGGCTACAACGGGGCGTACGGGTTCGGGCTGTTCAACCGCAGCAGCGCCACGGTCACCCAGCAGGGCATCATCGACGCCATCATGAGCGCCGTCGGCAGCACCACCCCGACCACGCCGCCGACCACCGCCCCGCCGACCACCCCGCCCCCGACCACCCCGCCCCCGACGACGACGCCGCCGTCGGGCGGGCGGTCCTGTTCGGCGTCGTACACCCTGACCGGTGAGTGGCAGGGCGGCTTCCAGGCCGAGGTGCGGGTGACCGCGGGCAGCTCGGCGATCAGCGGTTGGACGGTGACCTGGACGTTCGCGAACGGGCAGCAGGTGTCGCAGGCGTGGAGCGCGACGCTGACCACCAGCGGCTCGACGGTCACCGCCCGCAACGTCAGCTACAACGGTTCGCTCAGTGCCGGCGGCAGCACGACCTTCGGCTTCCTGGGGTCGTCGAGCGGCACCAACGGCGTACCGTCGTTGTCCTGCGCGGCGAGCTGAGCAGGCCGTGAGCCGCGGGCCGGGCGTCACGGACGCCCGGCCCGCGCGGTCAGGGCGCTGAGGCCCGGAGCGGCCGCTCGCGGGCCCCTGTCGCCCACGCCGTCGACCTGCTCGGCGCGGCGGCCGTGCGGGTCAGAGCGCCGGGGAGAGGTACAGGAGGCGGTTGGGCGAGCCGGCCCCCGGGTTGATCACGACCGGGCTGGCGACGCCGAACAGGTAGCTGGCCACCTGGGCCGGTGTCCAGGTCGGGTTGTTGCTGAGCACCCGGGCGGCAACGCCGGCAACGAGCGGCGCGGCGTGCGAGGTGCCGCTGATCGTCTGGGTCGCGGTGGTCGAGCTCCACCAGGCCGACGTGATGCGGTCGCCGGGAGCGAAGATGTCCAGGCAGGGGCCGAAGTTCGACCAGCTTGCCCGGTTGTCGTTCATCAGCGTCGCGCCCACGGTCAGCGCGGTCGGCACCGACGCGGGTGAGACGGTGCAGGCGCTCACGTTCGAGTTGCCGGCGGGGACCGTCACCGTGATGCCGTCGGCGACCGCGTTCGTCACGGCGGCGTCGAGCGCGACGGTGGGGCTGGTCAACACGCCGACGTTCGCCACGGCCGGCTGCCCGGCGGGGTGGTTGGCGATCATCCAGTTGATCCCGTTGATCAACATCGACAGCGTGCTCGGCAGGGCGCAGTCGAACACCTTGACCGCGACCAGCACGACGTTCTTGGCCGCCCCGAAGGTCGTCCCGCCGACGGTGCCGGCGGCGTGGGTGCCGTGCCCGCTGCAGTCGTTCGCCGGCAGCGTGCCGTCGACGGCGTCGTAGCCGTATACCGCCTGGCCGCCGAAGTCGGCATGGCTGATCTGGATCCCGCTGTCCACGATGTACGCCCGGACGCCGGTCCCGACGCTGGTGAAGTTGTAGGTGCCGCTGAGCCCCAGCGATGCGTCGATCCGGTCGAGGTTCCACGGCGCGTTCGTCTGGGTGGTGGCCAAGCTGGTCAGCCGGTCCTGCTCCACGGCCGCCACCGCCGGGTCGGCGGCCAACCGGCGGGCCACCTGCTCCGAGGTCCGCACGGAGAAGCCGTTCAGCGCGTCGCGCCAGACCTGGTCCGGGCGGAAGCCGTACCGGTCGGCGAGGCGGGCCGCGCCGACGTGTCGATCGTCGACCGAGCCCCCACTTTCCTTGAGGGTGACCACGTAGCTGCCGGGCACGCGGGCGGCGTCGCCGGCGCCGAGGATCCCGCCGGCCGTCCCGGACGGCGCTTCGGCGGTGGGTGCCGCGGTGGCCGGTCCGGCAGTCATGGTGAGGAGCACGGCCGCGGTGGCGAGCGTGGCCGTGACGGCGGTTCCGGCTCGACGCCCGCGGGCGAAGATCGCGTGGCGGTGGATTCCCATCTCCCAGCCTCCCTTGTTCCGGCCATTCCGGCGGCCGCGCGACGTGCCGATCGAATGGTCCGAAAGATTTTGGGGGAGCGTACAACGGATATTCGATCTGACTCCACGGATGAATTCGCCGATCCAATCGAGATGAGTCTTTTTCAGCGTGGGGTGAGAAGAGTTCTTGCCTGATGTATCAGGGTTGTCCCGGACCTCGACTGCGGCTGTTGCCGGCGCGAGGCCGCGGGTGCCTCGCCAGGGATGTCGCCCATGGCCCCCGTCGCAGTCGTGACCGGGTGGCGACGAGCTGCTTGCCGCCCGTGCGGCTGGCTCTGCCCGGCAGGGCTCCGGCGTCACTCAACCAAATTGATGGCGATCGGCGTTGTTCTAGGTACGAGCCCCACACGAGGAAGAGGGCCCGATGCCAGCCCAGGATCGTTACAGCGGCTTCCGGGAGAGTTGCGGTCCTGGTTGCGTCGTCGCCGGTATCCCCAAGTACCCGTGGGGCCGTCCCTTCGATCGATGGTCGCCGCGCCGCAGGCGTGTAGCGTACGGTGTCGAAGCGGTGACCTCGGTTCATGCGGCGTCGGGAGGAACACCATGATCTCGGAAACTGTGGAATGCGCCTACTGCGGGCAGCCCAAGTCGGATCGAGTGCGCAAGTGCCCGCATTGCGGCAACGGCTGACAGGCCGTTACCGCACCTGCATCTGCATGACCTGCCCCTCGGGGTCGGTGCGAACCGCGAACGGACGCTGATCGGCAGTTCCCTCTGCGGACCACGACCTGTCCACCAGTTGCACGACCTGCAGGATCTCGATCGTCCGATATCCGACCGAGGTGAGGTGGGCCGTTATCGCCGAGGCGATGCTGGCAGCGCTCGCCGGGGGTTGCTTCACCAGAATTCCGCGTGCGCGCAGCTCAAGCGCCACGGCCTTCAGCACGTCGTAGGTGAAGTTCCCGGCCACACCAGCCAGAACGGCGTCGCGGAGGAAGTCGGCGACGCCGAGAGTGTGGGCCGCGTCCGACAGTTCGTCTCCGGCAACCCCGTCCAGCACCAGGGAGGAACCGTCGTCCAGCGGAACGATCAGTTGCGTCATGCGGACATGCTGGCAGACCCGCGCACCGTGATCGTAGGAGGACCGTGTGGAGGGTTACCCCGGATCTGGACGCGTGTGGTGGCTCGGTTTCTGGCAGACCGCCAAGCACGCCCACTGGTGGCTCAGCGCGGACGTGCGCCCGTCCGGCAGCGCCGATCCCCTGGCCGTGGGTTCGATCGACCTCGACCGGCTGACCGAGCCCTTGGCCACCCTGGCGGCTTCGCTTCCGGACCTCGTCGCAACGGAACGGGCGACGCTTGCCGACCTCGATCGCCGCATCAGGGACGCGGTTCCCCGGGACGACGACGCATCGATGGCGTCCGCCATCGCGAGCCGTATCGAACTCTCCCGGGAAAAGGTCGCCCTCTTCAACGCCGCCGCCCGACGCGCCTGGACCGGTGCGATGGTCGATCCGGCCGGCAACCTCGCGTTGTGCCGCGAGCTGGGCGGCATCCTGCTGCCACAGGAGCTGCGAGATCGGCTCAGGACGTCGCACGCGGACGACACGACGCTCGTCGTAGCTCCTGGTCCCGGCCTGTCGAGCGTGCCGTGGGAGCTTCTCGTCATCGACGACGACCACGACGTCCGGCTCGTCGAGCGCGCCAGCGTCCTCGGTGGAGTCAGCCCGGCCCTGCTGGTCAACCTGGCCAGGCCGGCACTGCCCTGGGCCGGTGGCGGCCGGGCCGTGCGGGTCGTCGATCCCACGGCGGCCGGGAGCCGAGCCGGGGGCGGACGCATCTACCCCGACGGGGTGCCCGAGGCGTGGCGCAGCCGCAGTGGCGACGACGACGCGCTGCTCGGCGCGGGTGCGACCATGGGCTGCTCGCCCACGGAACTGGCCGCGACCCTCCAAGCGGAGGAGTGGGCCCGCCTGGTGTTCGTCGGCCACGCCTCCGCCACGGACCCGGCGATGCCGACCTCGGCGGGCCTGGAGCTGGCCGTCGACGTGGAGATTGGGGACTCGCGGCTCACCGCCGGGCAGTGGCTCAGGGAACCGGCGCGGTGGCCCGCCCCTCGCCGGGTGGGCTTCGTCGCCTGCCAGTCCGACGACGCCGGGTACGCCGAGCAGATCGGCCTCACCCTCGCGGCGTTGAACGCGGGCGCGCGTACCGTGATCGCCACCCGGTGGAGCCTGCCGAGCGACGGTTCGGAGCGCCTGGTGGCCGGCGGGGCGCCGATCGGCTCGGCCACGACCGCGCTCGCGCTGGCCGTCGACGCGGCACTGGGAGCGACCGATCCCGTCGGGGCCGTCGGCGCGTGGCAACGTGACCGGCTCGACTGCTGGCGCTCCGCGAGCAGCGACGCCGCCCGCCGCCTGCACGCACCGTTGGTGTGGTCGGCCCTGGTGACCTACGACGTTCCTGACGCCGCGGTCAGCACGATCCCAGGACTCGACCAGCCCGTCGTGCGGCGGCCGGTGCCCGAGGCACCACGTCGCGACGTCCCCCGGGAGCCACCGGCCGGCGATCCCGCCGAGGTGGCGAAGAGCAGCCTGGCGGCCGGTGTGGCGGCGTTCGGCCGCGCCGACTGGCAGGAGGCGCGCGAGCACTATCTTGTCGCCCTCGCCGCCTTCACCGCCTGCGGCGACCCGAAGGGCGTCGCCGACGCCACGACCAACGTCGGGAACACCGCCTACTTCCTGGGAGACCTGGAGGAGGCCGCCGACCGGTACCGGACGGCACTGCCTCTGTACCGGGACCTCGGCCTCGATCGGCAGACGGCCGTCGTCGGGCAGAACCTGGGCAACGTCTCGTTCCAGCGCGGTGAGCTCGACGTAGCCGCAGAGCAGTACCGGGCGGCCGCCGAAGCCCTGCTCAGGGGTGGCTTCCGCCGCCACGCGGCGGACACGCTGGTGAACCTGGGTGCCGTCCTGATCGAACTCGGCCGCCCGCACCTCGCCCTCGAACACCTGGACCAGGCAGGTGCCCTGTACCGGGAGACGTGCGACGAGAGCGAACTGGGTGGCAAGCTCGCCGAACTCGACCAGAACACCGGGTTGGCGCTGGCCGGGGTCAAGTCCTTCGAGCGTGCCCGCGCCCACCTGCTCTCCGCCCTGCGGCACTGGCAGGCCGGCGAACCGTCGGCGGAGCGGGCCGCCCGCGCCAACCACAACCTGGGTCTCGTCGCGTTCCGCGCGGGCGACCTGCCGGAGGCGCAGCTCAGGTACGGCCTCGCGCTGGAGCACTTCCACACGGTGGGCAACGAGCACGAGGCGGCCGACGCCAGACTCGGCCTGGGGACCGTCGCCCGGCACCGGGGCGACGTGAGCGGAGCCCGGTCGAACTTTCGGCAGGCACAGGAGCACTACCGCAGGACGGGGCAGTGGCTGGCCTACGCCCAGGCCGCGTTCAACGAGGGGCTGACCCATCCGGGTGACAGCGGCCAGAGGTTCGATCTGCTGGCCGGCGCGTGGGCGGCGATGCAGTCGATGTCGTGGCGGCTCGCGCACGTCAGCGAGCGGGCGGCTTGGCGCGCCGCCCTCGACCACGCCAACGACGAGGTCCTGGAGTCCGCTCGCCTCAGTGGCCGCGACCGCCAGTTCGCCGAGTTGCTCGAGTCGCTGCGAATAGCCGGCACGCTGCGCCGCGTCGGGCCGACCCCACTGTCTCCGGCGCTTCCGGCAGAGGCCGACCGGGACGCCCCGTTCGTGGAGCCGCTGCCGTCGATGACCCTCTCCGCCGGACCGGTCATGCCCTGGGCGCCGTCGTCGGCCGCCGACGAGGCTCCCTGCGACGCGCCGCCGTGGATCGACTGCGGCTGGCCCCCCACCCTGGCCGACGCCGTCGCGCGCGCCGAGGAGATCATCGCCGTCGCCGGGTCGGCGACGCTGCCCCTACGCAGGGGGGCGGTGTCGCTGGTTGCGCTGCTGAACCGCCACCCGCAACAGGAATGACCCACGACCGAGACAGCACGGGTACGCAATCCGACCAGACCACGGAGGTGGCTCACCCCATGTTCCCACTCGAGCTGGCGCACCAGGCCAAAGGCACGCCCGTGGAGACCCTGTACAGGATCGTCGAGGCGGTGGGCCTCGTGATCACCGTGCAGGGCTCCGGCGATCTCGCCCGGATCGTCGGCGACGTGGTGGCGGTGGCCCCCCGCCTCGCCGAGGACCACGAGGTCAGAGCCGATGGCCTGATCATGAGCCGCGTGGGTCTCTACCGCGTCTTCTGGGGCGCCCTCAAATGGCCCGGCGGAAGCCTGGCCATCCTGGCCCCGCTTTCCCTGCACGACAGGCAGGACGTCAGCGAGTGGACCCGGCACTTCGTCAGAGAGGTGCTCGATCCGATCCAGACCCTGTCGCGGCAGGGCTATTCCGTCGGCGGAGGCGGCAAGGGAATGGTGACCGAGGGGGACTTCTGCCGCGCGTTCCAGCAGGCGTACGTCTAGCACTCCGTCCTGGCCGAGGCCCGCCGCCCGGCTCGGCGGTCGACCGACGGGGGCCCGCACCCCCCGCAGCCCTGCCGCCGCAGGTGGGTGGGCCGTGAACCTGATCGGCAGCTCGCCCGACTGTTCCTGGTGACAGGAGGACGAGATGACCGATGCGCTGCTGGTGGTGCGCGCCCAGCTCGGCGAGCGGGCGGCGTTGGCCGAGGTGGTGCGTTGCCGGTCTCGGCCGGACCCGGCTCGCCAAAGTCCGTCCACGACGCCGGTTGGGCCGGCTTCACCACCCTGCTGGAGTACAAGGCCGCCCGGTACGGGCGGACGTTCGCCCGGGTCGACCGGTTCTTCCCCTCCACCCGCACGTGCTCGCAGTGCGGCCGGATCACCGAGAAGATGACGCTGAACGTCCGGTCGTGGGACTGCCCCTGCGGAGCAACCCACGACCGGGACGTCAACGCCGCCATCAACGTGTTGGCCGCCGGGCAGGCGGACAACTCACACGACCGTGGAGCGCGGGTAAGACCAGGGCTCGTCCCGGCACCGCGCGGCGAAGCGGTAACCCACCCGCACGCCGCGTGTCCCACACGCAGCATGGAGGGAACCTCCATCCTTTAGAACGGAGAGGATGTCAAGGGGGCTGGCTGCTGATTCCGCCCGCAGGGTGCCGCTGTTCGCCTCCGAACAGGTGGTCGCCGCCTGGATCGCCCTGGCCGCCTCCGTCGTCACCACCACGATCGCGGCCGTCGCGGCAGCCCGCAGCGGTGCCGGCCTGGGGTTTGCGCTGGCGTCCGGGGGCCTGTTCGTCGCGGTGGCGCTGGTGTTGGCCGTGCGGGCGCACCGCCGACGTGCCGCGCTGCTGCGTCGCATGCGGGAGCTGACGCAGCGGGAGCGGTCGTGACGTCGTCGTCCGGAGCCGCCGGCTGACTCCCGCGCCGTCACGCTGACGGAGGGCCGAAGTGCCGGGTGAGCGAGGCGCGCAGCGTGTCGGCGTCGCCGGCGGACCAGGCGACGAAGCAGTCGGGGCGTACGAGCAAGGCGGTCGCGGTCGTGCCCTCCAGCGGGCCGGTGACCACGTCGACCCGGTCGCGCCACCCGGCGGCGGTCTCCGCGTAGGTCCCCGTGGAGTCCAGCAGCAGCGGCCGGGCGGTGCGGGTCAGCTCGGCGAGCCGCGTCGGCCCGTGGTCGCCGTGCGCGACCACGTCGGGGGCGCTGCGGCCGGCCAACGGGTCGGCGGGGTCGGCGGGGTAGCGGACGTCCGCGCCGGACATCAGCCCCGCGATGTGCCCGGTCACCTCCGGCAGGCGGAGCAGTTCGGCGAAGAGCTGCCGCAGGCCGGTGATCTCGTCGCCGGGGCCGATGAGCGCCGACTGCGCCTGGGTGGACATGACGACCCGTTCGGCGACGGGCCGGCGCTCGGTCTCGTAGGTGTCGAGCAGGCCCGGCGGTGCCCAGCCGCGCACTGTGGCGGCGAGCTTCCAACCCAGGTTGACGGCATCCTGCAGGCCCAGGTTGAGACCGGGACCGCCGATGGCGGGGTGCACGTGCGCGGCATCGCCGACCAGGAGCACCCGACCGGCGCGGTAGCGGGCGGCGATCCGGGTGTTGCGGCCGGTCAACCGCCGGAGCAGACCGGGGCCGTCGGGAGCACCGACGGGGAGGTCCGCGCCGAGCACCCGGGCGACGCTGGCGCGTAGCTCCGCCAGCTCCATCGGCGCGTCGTCGCTCGTCGGCGCGTCGGGCCACTCCGTCGTGGTCAGGAGCGCCGGTCGGCCGGGGAACGGGGCCCAGGCGACCAGGCCGTGCGGGGTACGGGTGTGCTGGAACGGGGGCACGACGCCGTACCCGGGGACCCGCAGGCCGCCGGTCGCGGGGTCGAGGAAGGACGCGGGGACGGTCACGGTGGCGGTACGGGAGACCGACCGGTCGTCGGTGACGCCGGGAAAGTCGATGCCGACGAGGCGGCGCACCGTGCTGCGACCACCGTCGGCGCCCACGAGGAACCGGGCGGTGAGCTGCGTACCGTCGGCAAGGCAGACCTCGACCGCGTCGGGCCGTTGGCGGAGGTCGACGACCTCGTGGCCGCGGCGCAGGTCGACCCCGAGCTCGGCGGCCCGGGCGACGAGGGCGGCCTCGAGCTGGGCCTGCGGCACGCCGAGCACGTAGTGCGGGTTGTCCGCGAGGACCGTGAGATCCAGCGGGAACGCACCGAAGGTGAAGGCCGGCTGCGGGGACGGCGGGCTGCTCTCGCCGCTGAGCCGCGCGTAGAGGCCACGCCGGTCGAGCAGGCGGACGACCTGGCCGACGAGGCCGTTGGCGCGGGGCTCACCCCCGGGCGTGGGACGGCGCTCGAGGACGACGGGACGGACGCCGGCGAGGGCCAGTTCGCAGGCGAGCATGAGGCCGTTGGGGCCGGCCCCGGCGATGAGGACGTCGATCATGATCGTGGTCCCTTCAGGGTGTGCGTCTTCGCCACGACGGGCGCGGCGCGCTGCCGGCCCGCCGCGGAGGTGTGACGCGACTGAGGCGTGGGTGGGACGGTGGCCCGGGCGGGGGCCGGGCTTCAGCGGGGCGGTGCCGGGAGGCCGGCGGCGACCTGGGCGAAGGCGTCGGTGATGAGGCGCTCGATCGGGGTGGGCGGGTCGCCGCTGTCGAGGTAGTGCTGCATGGCGACGCCGACGGCGGCGCTGGCGGCGGCCGCGACGAGCCTCGGATACATGTCGGTGGCGAGGTCGGTGCCGGTGCGTTCGGCGACCGCGGCGGCCAGCCCGGCCTCGGCGATCGCGGCGGCGCGCAGCCGCTCGCCCTGCAGCGCGGGCTCGGCGAGCATGGTCCGCACGCCGGCCACCCACTGGGCGTGGGCGGGGGACGGCATCGCCTCGACCTCGGGGCCGGGCGTGAACTGTTCCAGTGCGGCCGCGGTGAGCGCCGCCCAGAGCGGCTCGTCGGCGGGGCGTTCGCGCAGCGCGGCCGCGGTGCGCAGGCTGCGGTCGAGGTGGCGGCAGGCGATCGCCTCCGCCTTGCTGGAGAAGTAGTTGTTGAAGGTGCGCGGGGAAACGCCGGCCGCCTCGGCGATGTCCTCGACGCGGACGTTGTCGTAGCCGCGTTCGGCGGTGAGGTGGATCGCCGCCCAGCTGAGCGCCGCCCGCGTCTCGGCCTTCTTGCGCTCCCGCAGCCCCGTCATGCCGCCACACTAGCATTGGTTGCGTGAGACGCAAATATGCGTGCTCCGCAGGAATTCGTCGCCGGGGTGCGGGCACCTCCACGACGTGCCCCTGGCCGCGAGCCGCCCGGTCGGCCCGGGGGCGCTGGCCACCAGCCAGGACTGGGGCCCAGACCAGGGAGAACCCCGGTCCGTACGCCGCGCCGGCGGCACACACTGCTGCTAACCGTCCGGCTGAGCAGCCGGGCGTTCCATCAGGGTGAAGAGGGGTACGACATGAGGCGCAAGACCGTGCGGATCGACACCATCCCGGCCGACGGCGTGGAACTGGCCGACGAGCAGCTCGCCCGGATGCTGGGTGGCCTGCCGAGGCGGGACGCCGGCGGCTCGTCGAAGACCATCGACGACATCCCCAGCGGGGGCCGGAACGACACCGACAGCGACTTCTGATCAGCCGCCGGCGCCGACCCGCCCTCCCCGGGCAGGTCGGCGCCGGCCGCTCCGGGCGGCGGGGAGGCGTCAGTCCGCGAAGAGGTCGCTGGCGGGGGCGTGGTGCGCGATCTCGCCGTCGAACACGTACCGGACGCTGATCTGCCAGCCGTCCGGGTGGTCCGGGGCCGACTGGTGCCCACCCGGGTGCACCCGGACGTCCTGCCCCGCCACCGAGACCTCGAAGGCCAGGTGATCGGCGCGGAGCCGGACCGCCTGGTAGCCGTACCGGCGGCGGATCGCGACCGCCGCCGCGGCAGCGGTCCAGACGGTCGCCGGCACGGTGACCCCGTCGCCGCCCAGGCAGCTGAGGTCGAACCGGCCCTGACCGGTGTGGACCATGCCGACCAGGACGTCCGCCCCGGCACCCCGGGTGGGCTGGCACAGGTTGCGGGCCAGGCCGGCCCAGTGCCGGGCCGGTACGTCGACCGCGTTGACGACGAGGTGGTCGGAGGTGCCGCTCTGGAGCTTCACGAAGCGGATGTTCATCGCGTTCTACCTGTCCGGGAGAGGCGGGCGTCTTCAGGAGGGGCGGGCGCCCTGCGGGATGGCCGGCGGCGCGACCACCGCCGCCCGGCCGGCGGCGCGGCGGGCCCGGCGTTCGGTCCCGACCACGGTGGCCAGCGCGGCCACCGCCACCGCCAGGAGCACGGCGGGGAGCCCGTACCGGTCGGTGAGCGCCCCCACGGCGATCACGGTGACGGTCATCCCGGAGAACGCGACCCCGTAGAAGAGGACCATCACGGCGGGCAGGTCGCCCTGGTCGGTGCGGGCCAGCACGACGCCGAAGGAGACCAGGTACACGATCTCGAAGACCATCGTGTAGACGAAGTAGCTGGCGAAGGCCGGTGCCGTCCGGTGCGTGGCGAACGGCACCAGCATCAGTCCGGCGGTCAGCGCGAAGAGCAGGCGGACCGGCAGCCGCCAGCGCGCCGGCAGGCCGACCATCACCAGGACCATCCCGGCGACGATCCCGGAGACGCTCACCGCCTCCAGCCAGGCCGCGCCACTGGCCGGCGTGCCGAGCCAGGTCAGGGGGAGCCAGACCCGGGCGATCTGGTTTACCCCCTGGAAGAGCACCACGGTCGCGACCAGGTAGCTGAACGCCCGGGTCAGCTCCGTGTCCCGCCGCAGCACCCCCAGCGAGCGACGCCACACCCCGGACGCCACGCCGGCTCCGCTGCCCGGGGCGGGCGCGGGCGGCAGGGCCCGGCAGCAGGCCGCCGAGACCGCGAAGCCCACCGAGGCGAGCGCGGCCACGACGACGACCGGCACCCGGCCGATCACCACCCCGCCGACCAGGCCCCCGGCCGTCGACCCCAGGAAGTACGCGCTGTTCAGCAGGGTGTTGCCCCGCTCCACCAGTTCGTCCGGGAGGTATGTCTTGATGGCCACCCCCCGGGCGGACTTCGTCGTCATCTCCAGGAAGCCCCGGGCGACGAGGAGCAGGAAGACCGGGAGGAAGGCGGCCCCGAAGACGACCCCGATGCCGAGCGACACCACCACCGAGACCAGGTCGAGCCGCACCATGAGGGTCCGGGTCGGCAGCCGGTCACAGAGGCGGGTGGCGATCGGCATCAGCACGATCAGCGGCAGGAACTGCGCGGCGAAGACCAGCCCGGCGGCGAGGGCCTCCCCGCTGCGCTGGTAGTACGCCACCGAGAGCGCGACGAGCAGCAGGCCGGTTCCGATCGTGCTGACGAACATGCTGCTCCACAGCGCGACGAACGGCCGGGACCGGGCCAGCGTACGGAGGCTGTCGCGGGTTTCCATCGTGCCGCCTTCCCTCACTCGGGCGTGCCGGTCACCGGATCAGCGGTACGCCGACGCTCTTCTCGAAGAGGCCCAGCAGGTTGTCCGCCTCCCGGCTCGCCTCGGCCAGGTCCGCGCCCCGCACCTGGTAGCGCGCCAGGATCTCCAGCTCGGCGACCTGCGCCCCGGGCGTCAACCGGTACGGGTCGAAGGCGATGACCCGGTCGTCGTACTGGTCGAGCCACTCCAGCGGGATCTCGTCGGCGAGCCGGCCCGCCCGCAACGGCATCAGCTTCCGGGTCGTCACGCACGAGGTCGCCACCGGCAGCGGCTCCTCGACCGGCTGGCCCAGGTGGATCCGGAGCAGGCTGTCGTGGATGTTCACCCCGGTCACGTGCTGGTAGAGGCTGGGCATCACCCCGCCCATCAGCCGGGGGTTCGCCTCGACCAGGACCGGCCCGTCGGCGGTGACCATCAGCTCGATGTGGAAGATCCCCAGGTCGAGGCCGAGGGCCCGGCAGACCTCCTCGGCGTACGCGAAGCACCGGTCGGCGGTCGCGGGCGTGACGTCCGCGGGCATGAACGCGCCCATCTCCACGCACTCGTTGGTGATCGCCCGGGGGCGTCCGGAGAGCATGAACCGGTAGAAGCGCCCGTTCCCGGCCCCCAGCTCGGCGGAGACGAGGTCCCCGATCAGGTACTGCTCGACCAGCACGCCCCGGGTGAACTGGTCGTGCATCAGCCGGGGGAGCCGCTCGACCTCGTCGAGCACCCGGCGGGCCGCGTCCGCCACCTCGGCGGGCGTGTCGGCGCGGAACGCGAGGATGCTGTCGGCGCCGCTCGGCGGCTTCACGATGACCGGCAGGCCGATCGCCTCGGCCGCCGCGACGGCCTCGGAGACGGTCGACGAGACCGCGTAGCGGGCGGAGGCGAGCCCGGCCGCCGCGAGCCGCTCCCGGGTGCGTCCCTTGTGCCGCGCGGTGACCACGGCGTCGGTGTCGGTGAACGGCAGGCCGAGTTCCCGGGCCATCAGCGCGGTGGCCTCCACGCAGAACTCGTTCTGCGTGATCACCGCGTCGACCGGCTCCTCGGCCAGCACGGCACGGACCGTCGCGGTGAGCGCCGCGACGTCGCTCGCCATCTCGATCCGGCGGCTGCGGTGCACGGCGGCCAAGGCCGCTGCGGTCTCGGCGTTGTCCGGGTACATCCGGTAGTCGGTCGAGGTGATCAACGTGACCCGGTGCCCGGCGGACAGGGCCCGCCGCATGGCGTCGATGCCCGGCACGTTCGAGTCGACGAAGAGAATGTGTGCCATCGGTCCACCCTCCGGTGGGTCAGTGCTGGTGGATGGGGAACCGGCCGGCCAACTCCTCGACCTGGGTCCGGACCTCGGTCTCGATCTTGGCGATGTGCTCGGGCTGGTTGACCAGGCCGTCGAGGACGTCGGCGACGAGCCCGGCGAGGACGCGCAGCTCCGCGTCGCGCAGCCCTCGGGTGGTCACCGCCGAGGTGCCGAAGCGCAGCCCGGAGGTGACCGACGGCTTGTGCGGGTCACCGGGGACGAGGTTCTTGTTGCAGGGGATGCCGGCGTTCTCCAGGCTGCGTTCGGCGACGTTGCCGGTGAGGCCGTGCCGGCGCAGGTCCACCATGACGATCGGCGTGTCCGTGCCACCGGTGACGATGTCGTAGCCACGGTCGGCGAGGACCGCGCCGAGCCGGCGGGCGTTGGCGAGCACCGCCTCGGCGTACTCCCGGAAGTCCGGTCGGAGGGCCTCGCCGAAGGCGACCGCCTTCGCGGCGATGAACTCGGGCAGCGGGCCGCCCTGCACGCCCGGGAAGATCGCCGAGTCCAGTCGCCGGCCCAGGTCGGGGTCGTCGGTGAGGATCAGGCCGCCCCGGGGCCCGCGCAGGTTCTTGTTGGTCGTGCTGGTCACCACGTGCGTGTGGGGGAAGGGGGAGGGGTGCACCCCCGCCGCCACCAGGCCCGCGAAGTGGGCGATGTCCGCCAGCAGGTACGCCCCGATCTCGTCGCAGACGGCCCGGATCCGGGCGAAGTCGACGGCCCTCGGGTACGACGAGCCGCCGACGACCACCAGCTTCGGGCGGTGCTCTCGGGCGAGTGCGGTGAGCTGGTCGTAGTCGATCAGGCCGCTCTGCGGGTCGATGCCGTAGCTGACCACGGTGAAGTACCGGCCGGAGAAGTTCGAGCGTAGGCCGTGGCTGAGGTGGCCGCCCGCATCCAGCGACATGCTGAGGACGGTGTCGCCCGGCTGGAGCAGGGCGAAGAAAACCGCCTGGTTGGCCTGGGTGCCGGAATGTGGCTGGACATTCGCGTACCGGCATTTGAAAAGTTCTTTCGCCCGGTCCCGGGCGAGGTTTTCGATGACGTCGAGATTGTCCATTCCGGCATGGAACCGCTTGCCCGGGTAGCCCTCGATGGTGGTGAAGGAAACGATCGATCGAAACGCTTCCCGAGTGGCCATGCTGGCGTAGTTCTTGGGGGCGAGCAGCTCCAGTTGGCGCTGCTGGCGGCCCTCCTCCCGGCTGATCGCCTCCTGCACGCCGGGGTCGGACCGGTCGAGCCCGGCATTGAAGAATGCGTCGACCGGCTCGGTGAACGCGCGCATGGGCATCGCCCCTCCAGCGAGGATGAGAATGCGTTGAAGCGGATCGGTTGACCGGGGTCCGCGAGAATTCAGGGGCGTCTCTCCCTGTGACGGGGGTAATTCAAACAGTAGCGATGGTCGATGTCAACACTGCTCATGCTCTTCTCCTCCTGTTCACGGAAAGGCCACATGGGTCGATGTCTAACGATTGTTAAGTCGCACCCCGGTCGGCCGGCTTCCAGGATGGACGGTGGTGAGCTGCCGCTTCCTCCGCGGCGGTGCTCGTCGAACCGGGGCGGCTGACGGCAGTTACCGGATTAATGTGAATCCGTGATTGCGGGACGGCGCATTGCCGGTTCAGGCCGGACGGTGACGCGCCGGTCGCCAACTCCACCGACGGCCCGCCCGGCCCGCCGGAGTCGTACCCCTGGTCCAGACTGCGTGGCGTGGACCTGACGCATGCGTTCGCCGCCCTGCTCGGGCGGTCCGATCTTCCCGCCGGCTCCTACGACGCCTACTACGGCGGCGACACCCTCGACGAGTTCCTGTTTCCGGCCCCCTGGCTCACCACGGCCGCCCTCGCGTCGTCCGCCCCGGTCGCGTTGCCAGACGTCGCCTGCTACCTCGACGACGACCATGCGGCCCTCGCCTGGGAGTTCGACCTGGCCAACTCGCTGTTCGCGGTCGAGTGGGCCGACGACGTGCTGCCGACGGCGTTCCTCGCCGACGTGCGGGCGGCCGATCCCGACATGCTCGTACGCGGCGCCGACCTGGGCGTGCTCCTCGCCCGCCACGGCATCGAACTGGCGGCCAAGTCGGCGCGGCGCCTGAGGTACCGCATCACGGCGCTGCTGCGCCTGGCCACGGACGGCACGCTCCACGACGCCATGCGCATGGCGACGTTCACGCACCGCCTGCCGGCGCTGGCCGTGCTCGGTTCGAACAGTCAGCGGCGGGTCGAGCAGCGCTGGGCGGAGGCGCTGGCCGGGGTCGAGCCGCCGGAGCTACGTGACCACCTGCGCCTGCACTGCCTGGAGCCGTTCTGGTCGCGGGCAGCGGGTGCCTGCTACCTGGGCGCGAGCGAGTGGCCGACCGGCACCTCGGCCCTCGACGGTCGGCGCAAGCTGGTGGCGGGCTGGGAGTTCGGCGAGTCCCAGTCCGGGGTGGCCGTGGTCGGCTGAGCAGGATCTGAGTCCCGCCCCGCCCCGCACCGGTTGCGCTGTCGTGTCCGGCCGGAGCTGGCAGGATGGTGCGCAGGAAACCGGGGCGGGCGGGGCGAGGAGTGGTCATGAGCGACTGGAACGAGAAGGTCATCGCCGAGTTCCGCGCCAACGGTGGACGGGTGGGCGGCCAGTTCGCCGGTGCCCCGCTGCTGCTGTTGCACACCGTCGGCGCCAGGAGCGGCCAGGCCCGCGTGAATCCGATGATGTACCAGGAGGTGGACGGCGGCTACGCCGTGTTCGCGTCCAAGGCCGGCGCGCCCACGAATCCCGACTGGTACCACAACGTGCTCGCCCATCCCCGGGTGCGGGCCGAGATCGGCATGGAGACGGTCGAGCTGGTCGCCAGGGTCGCCGCCGGGGACGAGCGGGAGCGGATCTGGAGCGCGCAGAAGGCCGCGTATCCGGGCTTCGCCGACTACGAGCGGAAGACCGACCGCCAGATCCCGGTCGTCGTGCTGGAGCCCGCGCCGTAGCCGGTGACGGTGCGCTGACATGCCGGGTCAGCCCTTCACCGCGCCCGCCGTGAGCCCCTCGGTCAGGAAGCGCTGCCCGAAGGCGTACATGATCACCACGGGGATGCTGACGAGCAGCGACGCCGCCGCGAGCTGCCCCTGCGGCACCACGTCCCCGGTGATCATCGACTGCATCCCGACGGGGAGGGTCTTGTACTCGTCCTTCGTGATGAACACGAAGGCGAAGAGGAACTCGTTCCACGCGTTGGTCAGGGTGAACAGCGCGACCGCCAGCAGTCCCGGCTTGGCCAGGGGCAGCACCACCCGGCCGAACGCCTGGAGGCGGGTGCAGCCGTCGACCAGCGCGGCCTCCTCCAACTCGACGGGGATCGACGCGAAGTATCCGGTCAGCAGCCAGGTGGCGAACGGAAGCGTGAACGTCGGGTACGTCACCACCAGGGACCACAACGAGTCGGTGAGCCGCGCCCCGATGAGCAGCTGGTAGAGCGGGATGAACAGCAGCGCGCCCGGCATGACGTAGGTGATCAGCACCGTGACGGTGAAGCCCTGCGCCCCGCGGAACCGCAGCCGGGCCAGCGCGTAGCCGGCGAGGGCGGCGCAGACCAGCGCCACCACGGTGGACGCCACGGACACCAGCACCGTGTTGAGATACCAGCGGCCGAAGGGCTTGGTGGCGAAGAGGTCGGTGAACTGCTGCAGGGTCCACGGGGTCGGCCACAGGTCGTGGACGCGCATGACGATCTGACCCTCGGACTTGAAGGCCGTGACGGCGATCCAGTACAGCGGGGCCAGGACGAAGACCAGCAACAGGGCCAGGGCGGCGCCGGACGCCAGCCCGGACACCAGCGCCGACGACCGGCGGCTTCCCCGTGCGCCGAGCGCCGAGACCACCCGGCCGACCGCCGCCGCGACCAGCAGGAGCACCCCGAGGAGCAGCGCCGCCTTCCAGGCGATGTGTGGCGACGCCCAGACCAGCAGGCCGGCGACCACCGCGGCGACCGCCCACGGCAGGGCCTTCCGCGCGGTACGGGCCGTCGACGCGGTACGGGCCTTCCGCGTCGCGCGGGCCCGGCGGGGCGGCTCGGTGCCGGCGTCCCGGCGCAACAGCCGGACCAGCACGTACACCAGGCCGCCGATGACCGGCAGCATCACGAGCGTGACCGCCGCCCCCGCGCCGTACTGCAGTTGCAGGATCGCCTTCGAGTACGCGACCAGCACGTACGGTGCCGTCGCGTTGCCGGGGCCGCCCTGCGTCAGCAACCAGATGAGGTCGAAGTTGTTGAACGTCCAGATCGACGACAGGGTCACCGTCACGGTGATCACGTGGCGCAGCCCGGGCAGCGTCACGTGGGCGAACCGCTGCCACGGCGAGGCACCGTCGACGGTCGCCGCCTCGTAGAGGTCCGCCGGGATGGCCTTCAACCCCGCGAGGAACGCGACGGTGAAGAACGGCACGCCCTTCCACACGTTGACTCCGATCACCGACGGCATGGCCAGCGACGCCTCGGACAGCCAGCCCGCCGGCCAGGCTTCGACCAGGTGCGCCCTGGCCAGCAGCGGCCCGATCCCCGAGTCGGTGAGCAGGACGTTGACGCTGCCGAAGATCGGGTCGAGCAGCGCGCGCCAACTGAACGCCGTGACCACCGTCGGCACCACCCACGGCAACAGGAGCAGCCCGGCCAGCACGGCCCGGCCACGGCGCAGCTGGTGCAGCAGCAGGGCGGCCGACAGCCCCAGCACCACCTTGAACACCTCGGCGTAGGCGGTGAAGACGAACGAGTTCACCACGCCCGTGCGGAACTGCTCGTCGTCGGCCAGGGCGGCGTAGTTGGCCAGGCCGACGAACACGCTGTGCTGCCCGTGCCGTTCCGTGGTGCTGGTGACGATGGACCAGGCGATCGGCACGAGCACGAGGCTGCCGACCAGCACGGCCGTGGGCGCCAGGAACAGCGCCGCGAGCCGCCAGTCGCGGCCCAGCCGTCGCTGGGTGGCGGTGAGGGAGCCGGACCCCGGCGGCGGGGGCGCTGCCGCCGCCGGGGCCGATGCCGACCGGGTGGACGTCACTGCGGCAGCCCCTGCTGGGTGAAGATCTGCACCATCTTGGCGTGGGCGGCCTGCACGGCCTGCGCCGGCGGCGTGCCCTGGATGACCTGCTGCATCATGTCGGTGAGGACGTAGGCCCCGACGGCGGCCTGCTGGCCCGCGCTGGCCTTCTGCGGGAAGTCCAGGCCGTTCTTCGTGGACAGCGGCAGCGTCTGCTGGGTGATCTTGCGCATCACGGGGAACGCCGGGTCGCCGCTGGTGAAGAACGGGTCGGCGTCCCAGACCTTGTCCCAGGCGGGCAGCGCCAGGCCGGGTGCCTCCTTCGCCACCCCGAGCAGCGCGGGCGCGGTGATCAGGTATTGCGCCAGGAGCTTGGCGAGTGCGGCGTTCTTGGCGCCCTTGAAGACGACGAAGCTCTGGGACTGGCCGAGCAGCAGGGACGTGTCGGTGGCCGGCCCGGTGCAGTCGGCGAAGACGTGGGTGTTGGCGTAGACGGGGTTCTTCTTCGTCTTGGAGTCCGCGTAGACGCTGAACTGGTTGCGGGTGTAGCCGAGGATCCCGGCGAGCCAGTTCTCGTTGTTGCTGGAGTCGGTCCAGGCGGCCACGCCCGGCGGCAGCATCGGCTTGAACCGGGGGTTGGTGTAGATGTCGGCGAGGAAGGTCACCGCCTGCACCGTCTCGGGCGAGTCGAACGTGACCTTCCTGCCGTCGTTGGAGGCGATCGCCCCGCCGTACGAGTTGATCAACGCCTCGATCATGCCGTTGGCGTCGCCGGACCGGTTCACGGTCATGCCCCAGCCGAACCTGCGCTTGCCCGGATCGGAGATCGCCAGGCACACGTCCCGCAACTCCTCCCAGGTGTAGACGTCCTTGGGGGAGATGCCCTTGTCCTGCATCCAGTCCTTGCGCAGGAACGACCCGATCCCGATGAAGTGGTAGGGGATGGCGAACCATCTGCCGTCGAAGACGCAGTAGTTCTTGGACTCGGCGGTGGGCTCGCCGTACTTCGCCGTCAGCGCCTGGACGACGTCCGTCACGTCCTCCAGGTCGCCCAGCGCCTGGAACTGCGCGACGAACCGCGAGTCGGTCATGAACGCGAGGTCACGTGCCACGCCACCCTCGACCTCGGCGTGGATCTTGGCGACCGCGTCACCGGCGTCGGCCTGCACCAGGCTGTTGCCGATCTTCGTGCCGGTGGCGTCGGCGAAGTTCTTGATCGAGCTGTCGAGCGCCGCGTTCGCCGCCTCCGAGTACAGCTTCTGCGACAGCATCCCCATCGAGGAGCCCCGCAGCGCTGCCGCAGCGTCGATCAGTTCCTTCGGGACCTCGGCCTGCACGCGGGGCGCCGACGAGGTGTCCCCGCACGCGGCCAGGCCGGCCGCGCCGAGCAGTCCCACCCCCATGCCCAGAAAGCCGCGTCGGGTGCGTAACGGGTTGTCCTCCATGGCCTGTCGCCTCCTTCGCCTCGCCGCTGCACGCCGGAGGCGGCCGAGAGGCGTGCTGCCCTCTCTGGGCGCAGGCGACCCGCACACGAGGGCGCTTGCCCGGTCGGGTGGTCGCAGCCGGCCTCTGGCGCGCAGTCATCGGAAAAGTTGCCCCGGTGCGCGGTGGCCCTCCCCCGACCTGTTCCGGGACACGCGCCGCTGGCCCGACATCGGCTGGCCGGCGGTGCGCTCACTTTACACATTTCGGAAAGTCGCGCCTAGGGGTGGAGCGATTTCCGGAAATCAGATCAGCATCATCGAAGATCAATGTCTTTGGTCAACCGGTGACTCGTTCGGCGGGGTGTTGCCATTGAGGGTGGTCGCGCTGTGAGCGTCCTTGTTCGCGGTGGGGGAGGGTCGATTCAAGCGAGCAGTCTCGATGTCTTGACAGCCCGGATGAGATCGCTAACACTGGGCCGAAACGTGGAGTTAACAGCCAGAACATGCTGCCCGCACCGTTCCTGGAGGACGTCGTGACCGTGGTTTCCCGTCGAGTGGCCCGGTCGTCACGTCGGTTGCTGATCGCGCTGGTGACCGCGATGGCTGCGATGGTCGGCGGCGTCGCCGTCGTGTCGACACCGGCCGTTGCCGCCACCAGTCAGTTCCGTGGCATGAACTGGGCCGTGCTGGGTGACAACTTCAGCACCGGCCCCCTCGTCGTGCAGGGCCTGAGTTCGTCCGACAGCAATGCGACGGTACGGGCCAAGGCGAACGCCCTCTATGACGACATGGCCGCCACCATGGGGGTCAACACCATCCGGCTGCCCATCAACACCCACACGGTGGGGACGGCGTGGTGGGAGGCCTATCGAGGCGCCATCGACGCCGCCACCGCCCGCGGTTTCAAGGTCATCCTTGCCTACTGGGAGGACGGCGCCGCCTCCGGCGGCAGGATCACGAACCTCACCGCGTGGAACGCGATGTGGTCCACCGTGACCAACGCGTACGGCTCGGACCCCAACGTCTACTTCGAGCCGATGAACGAGCCGCACGGCTACAGCTCGACGGAGTGGCGCAACGTCGCCGCCAACTGGCTCAGCTACCACTACTCGGCGGTGCCCGGCCGGGTGCTCATCGGCGGTACCGGCTTCAGCCAGGACCTGCGGGACATCTGCAACGACAGCCGCTTCAACGCGACGCTGCTGTCGTTCCACTACTACGCCTTCTTCTACGGCGAGATGACCTACGACGCCTTCCGGAGCCACATCCAGGCCCGGCTCGGCAACTGCGCCTCCCGGGCGGTCGCCACCGAGTTCGGCGCGCCCATGAACGACGGCCGCAACTACGCCGACGCCAACAGCACCGACAACTTCGTCCGCTACATCCGCGCCATGGCGCAGGTCATGCGCGACAACCAGATGGGCGGCACCTACTGGCCCGCCCTCGGCGGCAAGCCCGGCAGCATCGGTTACGACTGGTACTCGATGTACTCGCTCGGCGGCAGCGGCACCGACCTCAACCTCACCGTCCGCAACCCCTCCGGCGCCGACCGGGTCCGCTACGGGTGGGGCGACACCATCGGCAGCGAACCCACGACGCCTCCGCCGGCCACGGGGACGTACTACCGGGTCACCGTGCGCCACAGCGGCAAGGCCATGGACGTCCAGCAGCCGAACACCGACAACGGCGCGCGCGTCGGCCAGTACACGTACGGCGGCAACGCGTGGCAGCAGTGGCAGTTCCAGGACGCAGGTAGCGGCTACTGGCGCATCGTCAGCCGGCACAGCGGGAAGTGCCTCGACGTGGTGGGCGCTTCCACCGCCGACGGTGCCGAGCTGATCCAGTACACCTGCGGCAGCGGCACGAACCAGCAGTTCCAGATGGTCGCCAACGGCAGCTACTTCCAGCTCCGGGCGCGGCACAGCGGCAGGTGCGTGGACGTGCCCGCCGCGTCGACCGCCGACGGCGTGGTCCTCAAGCAGTACGCGTGCAACACCGGCACCAACCAGCAGTGGTCGCGTACGGCAGTCTGACGACCGGCCGGTCGTGTCCCGTCGGCGGCGCGGAAGTGATGGCTGAGCGCACCTTCCGGCCCCGACCCTGACCTTGGAATACTCCCGGCATGGCCAAGTTCGGACGCCGGTGGGCGTGGGTAGCCGTCCTCGTGCTCGGCGTAGCCCTGTACATGCTCGTGCTGGCGACGCTCGTCGACACCCGGAACATCAACTTCATTCCGGCGCTCATCATGCTCGGCTCGTCCATCGCCCCCGCGACGTTCCTGACGTTCGCGCAGGGTCGCTCGGGCCACTGGCAGGTGCCCGGGTCGGTGATCGCGGCGGCGGCGTTCTTCGGCGGCATCATCGGCGTGGTCGCCGCCGGCTGGCTGGAGTACGACACCCTGCGCAGCCTCGGCGCCCTGCCGATGCTGTTCGTGGGGCTGATCGAGGAGACCGCCAAGCTGGTCGCCCCCGTGCTGATCCTGCTGTTCTGGTGGCGACACCGCTCGGCCAGCAACGGCCTGGTCATCGGCGTCGCCAGCGGCGCCGGGTTCGCCGCCCTGGAGACCATGGGGTACGCGTTCACCGCCCTCGTCCAGTCCCAGGGCAACCTCGGCGACGTCGAGCAGACGCTGCTCGTGCGCGGGCTGACCGCCCCCGCCGCCCACCTGTCCTGGACCGGGCTGACCGCAGGCGCGCTGTTCGCGCTCGCCGCCGCGCCCAGCGCGCGCCGGGTGATCGTGTTCGGGGCGACGTTCGTCGCCGCGGTGGCGTTGCACGCGTGCTGGGACACCTTCGCCAGCCAGATCGCGTACGTGGTCGTCGGCCTCGTCTCGCTGGGCTGGGTGCTGCTGCAGATGCACCTGTACCGCCGGGCCGATTCCCGGGCCCGGATCGCGGGACCGCCGATGGCCGGGTGACAGCCGGCCGACCGTGAGCCGCGCCGCTCAGGCGCAGCCGCGACAGTGCAGCTGCTGGTGGTGCCACCCCGCTGCCTCGCCGGGCTCATGACGGGCTCTCATCGTCGTCCGGCCCGGCTCCGAGGTGCCGCTGCGACCGTGGTGGCGAGCACCGGGCCACCCGGCCCGCCGCCCAGCACACCCCGAGGAGCAGCATGCGCAGACGCCTCCTGACGGCGTTCGTCGTCCTGGCCGTGGCCGCGGCCGTGCCGCCGGCGAGCGCACGGACGCGACCGGCTACCTCCCCCGGCCCACACTACGAACCGATCGAGGTCGTCGCGACGATCCCCTTCCCCGGCGGGGTGGTCCCGCAGGATCCCAAGACCGGCGGCACCAACTTCAGCGCCGACCTGGCCCCCGACGGCCGGCACATCGTCACCACCTTCGCGCCCACCGAAGGGGAGAAGCAGGTCGGGGTGATGGACCTCGACGGGACCGGCTTCCGCTGCATCACCTGCGGCAGGATGAAGTCGGCCTGGAGCCCGGACATCTTCCCCGACCAACGGCGGATGCTGGTGCAGGTTCCCAGCCCCGTCGACAGGGTGACGGAAGCGCTGCCGGACGGGCTCAACCCACTCTCCGCCGGCACCGGCGACCAGAGCTACGCGATCGTCGAGTGCCTGCCGAGCGTCTACGACTGCCGGACCCTGCGGCGGCAACCACTGGAGTTCCCCCGCAACTCCCTCCTTGAGGGGGCGCAGAACCGGACGGTGTCCGTCTCGCCGGACGGCAGGTACGTCAAGTGGGCGGAGATCCGGACGCTCCAGGGCTCGGTGATGGTCATCGGCCGGCTCCACGCCGACGGCACGAAGTACACCGTGCGGGATCCGCTCGTGCTGAACCCGCCGTACCGCCTCGACTCGGACGTGGCCGCGTGGTCCGACGGCAGCCGCTACTACGAGACGGGCGCCTTCGCCGACGGCGGCCGGACCCTCAAGTACGGCACGGAGGGCACGGCGCTCAACTACGACATCTACGAGCTGGACCTGGCCACCGGGCGGCGCACCCGCGTCACGACGGACCTCGACTACAACGAGCTGTACGCCGCCTCGCCCGACGGCACCAGCCTCGCCTACAGCTCCGGCCGGGGCCTCGACCGGATGACCGTGTTCTCCCAGGTGACCCGGCCGCCGCTGATCGACCTGATGAGCTTCTCCCAGCTCGGACGGATCGCGCTGTGGAACAACCGGCTGTGCATGAACGAGATGTGGCTCATGCCCCGGGGTGCCCAGTCCGGCACCTACGGCGGGCAGCCCGTCGTCCCCGAGGACAACTGGCACATCCGTGGTTGGAGCTGGTTCGCCGACGGCACGAGGGCACTCGTCACCGAGTTCCGGGACCCGTCCGAGGTCGCGCCGGGCAACCCCGCCGACCGGGTCCGGCTGCAGATCCTGTCCTTCCCCGACCGGAAGCCGACCGCCCCGAAGCCGGTCGTCGATCTCGACACGGTCGACATGGCCAGCTGGGCGATCCCGTACGACCGCTACGTCGGGATGGGGGCCCACGCGGTGACCGACCGGACGATCAAGGGCAAGGCCGCCGGCACCGCCCGCGTCCGGTATCTCGGCACGTTCGCCGCCGGGTCGTGGACCGTCGACTACGACCACTACTCCGAGGACGGCGTCACGTTCCTCGACGGCTCGGAGAGCATGGCCACCCCCAGCCCGGTCCTCCTCGGCGTCTACCAGGCCGACCTGAGCCTCACCGGCAGCCGGCGCGGCTACCTCCGGGCCGACCTCACCGTCCTCGGGCAGGACCGGTATCGGGGCAGCATCGAAAGCGAGGTCGACGGCAGGCGACTCGGCGGCGTACCGACGCAGGCGACGTGCCCCGGCGTACACCAGCCCGGCCTGCGCCTCACCGCCACCGCCACCGCCGTGACCGCCGGCACCGCCCGGATCCGGGTGACGGTCGACAGCCGCGTGCCGGCCGACGCGACGTACCGCCCGGTGGCCGGCGCCACCGTCGAGGCCGGCGGGGTCACCGCGACGACGGGCGCGGACGGCACCGTCTCGTTCGACGTGCCCGCCGCGTCAGGTGACGTGCTGTCGGTCCGCGCCGACGCGGGCGGCTTCCGGCCGGCCGACGTGCGGCTGACCGCCGGGTGAGCCCGGTGGGGCCGGCCGACAGCCTCGCCGGCCCCACCGCCTCCGGGGCGCGCGGTGCCCGCGCCGGTCGTCGCGCCGACCGGAACGGCGCTCATGGTCGTCGATATTGCCGGAACGGGTGCGGCGTGCTGGAATGGATCACATCGCCGCAGCACGGGGGCAACCGCGCTGGGAACGGTGAGCACGGGAGCATCGCAGCGCCGGCACCGCGCCGCTTCGGCGGGCGCGTGCCGCATCGCCGGGCAGTTCCGCGACGACGGGCAGGTGCCCCGCCGTCCGTTTCCCGTCCCGCACGACCGAGACGTGCGACCCCCGACCCGCCGCAAACGGCCGAGGCTCCGGACGTCATGGAGGATGACCATGCGCAGTTTCCTCGCGGTGCTCACCGCCGCCCTGATCATCGGCAGCGCCGCCGGCAGCGTCCCGGCCGGTGCGTCGGGCGTCTCCCCGCGGTCCTGCGACCGTGGCCTGCTCTTCTGCGAAGACTTCGAGCGGCTGCCGCCCGGCGGTCCCAGCACGTTGAAGTGGGGCGTCGACACGCGCAACGGCACGCTCACCGTCGAGCGGGCCCGCCACGGCAACCAGGTGCTGCACGTCCACACCGTCGACAACGGACGCGCCTTCCTGCGCGTCGACGACTTCGCCGCACCGGGCAACCGCTTCTTCGGCCGGATGCGCCTGCGCGTCGACGCCTTCCCCACCGCCCCCGACTGGGCGCACTTCACGCTGGTGGAGGCGACCGGCACGGGCAGCTCGGAGGTCGTGCGCCCGGTCGGCGGCCAGTACGCGCCGACGGTCCCCGGAACCTTCTGGGGCGTGGGCGCCGACGGCGGCCCGACCGGCGACTGGACCAACTGGCGGGAGTCCGCCCCGGTCACCGAGGACACCTGGCAGTGCTTCGAGTGGGAACTCGACCCGGCGGACAACCGCGTCGCGGTGTGGATCGACGGCGTGGCGAACCCGGAGCTGACCGCCTCCACGACCGAACACGGCGGCAACGACGTCCCCTTCGTTCTGCCGGCGGTCGACACGGTCAAGATCGGCTGGCAGCTCTACCAGGGCGGCACCACGCCGGGCGAGTTCGACCTCTGGATCGACGACATCGCGCTCTCCACCCAGCGGCTGGGCTGCTGAGGCCGGGCGGGGGCACTATCGTTCTGGCGTGCACATCCGCTTCGACGTACCCGCCGACCCTGACTACCCGGGCCGCGTGGCCGCGGCGCTCAGCAGCGTCCGGCTGCGGAGGTACGGCCTGGTCGGCGCGGTGCTGACGGTGGTCGGGGCGATCGGGTTCGCCGTCTCGCGGGGGTCCGCGCGGGGCGAGCAGTTCTCGTCGCTGTGGCTGGCGATGCTCGTGGGCGGCCTGCTGTCGATGCTGTACGCGCCGTGGGTGCGGTGGCGGGCCCGGCGGCGGTCCGGCAGCTATGCCGTCGAGGGCGGCTACGACATCACCGACACCAACATCATGATGCGCAGCGGCTCGGAGTCCGGCGGCATCGCGTGGGACGGGGTCGATCAGGTGCGGGTCACCCCGGAGTTCTGGATCGTGTACGTCGGCCGGATGCCGGCGACCGTGATCCCACGTGGCCTGATGTCCACCGAGGACGCCGAGACGCTGCGCGCCTTCATGACCGCACGCGGGCTGCTCCAGGACCGGTGACCCGTCCTGCACCGACGGGCCCGTCGGTGCAGGACGGTCCGGTTCCGGGGCAGCGGGGAGGGACCCGTGGCCGGCAGAATAGGCCCGGTGAGGGCGGTCTCCCGGTGGTTGGTGTACGGCTCGGTGGCGCTGTGCGCCGTGGTGGTGCTGCTGGCGGCCGGCACGTACTGGTTCTTCCTCCGCCCCTCGGATCCGCTGCACGACAGCGCGGTCGCCGACGCCGCCAAGAAGGTGGACGCCGTGGAGCAGCGCTTCGACTACGACCACATCTACAAGGCCGACGACTTCGTGCACTCCGCCGGCCAGCACCCCGACGTCACGGTGCTCTCGGTGCGGGGCGAGGCCCACTGGCAGACCGGCGTGACCCTGGTGCTGCGGGTCGTCGGGCACGGCGTCGAACTGGGCGCGGACCGGTCGGTGATCGACGAGCGGGACGTGCCGATCTGCTTCCGCCTCGAACTGGGGCCCGACGAGGACAGCCGCGCCGACGACGTCGACTGCCCGGCCGGCGAGCCCGTGCCGGTCAGCAGGGACCCGTCGCTGCGGGGCGTCGACGACCGGCTGGCGAAGGCGCTGGACAAGGCCGAGCCCACGGAGGCGTCCGTCCGGGCCGCGCTCGCCGGGCTCGGGATCGATCCCGCCGTACGCCAGGAGGTCCTCGGCCAGGGCGGCCAGGTCGGCGTGGCCCTGCGGGCGGCGCAGTACGACTGCGTCATGGCCCGCGTCACCGCCGGCGGTGCCCGGCTCTGGCGGCCGTCGCACACGCAGCTCGCGCCGGGCGAGCTGAGCTGCTCGGCGGAGGTGGCCCTGAGCGGCGTCTTCGGCCGGGACTGACGGACGTCCCGCTGCCGGGCCGGTGGAAGCCGACCCGAAAGCGGGACCGGGTGGGTGCCTCTCCGGGCGTCAGGCGCCCGGTCGCCCCGCGCCGCCCACGGTCGGGAGCCCGTCGGGCAGGCGGTCCCGGCAGAAGTCCCGGAACGACCGGGGCGGGCGGCCGGTCACGTCCGCGACGGTGCTGGTGGTCCGGTCCTCCGCGCCGGCTGCGATCGCCGTGTCGAGCCCCGCGAGGAGCCGGGCGAAGTCGGGCGGGAGGCCGTGCGCCTCGTGGTACGCCGCGAGCGCGTCCTCGTCGACGGCACGGTGCCGGACCGGCCGGCCGCCGATGTCGGTGAGGATCGCGGCGACGTCGGCGTAGCTCAGCGCCTCGGGGCCGGTGATGACGTGCTCGGTGTCGTGCGGCGTCGGGTCGGTGAGGGCGCGCACCGCCACCTCGGCGATGTCGGCCGGGTCGACGAACCCGACTCGGGCGTCGCCGGTGGCGCTGACGATCTCGCCGCGTTCCCGGGTGCTCGTCGCGTGCGGGTGGTCGCCCACGAAGTTCTCCATGAACCAGGACGGCCGCAGCACCGCCCACTCGGGAAACATCCCGCCCAGCCGGGACTGCACCTCTCCCAGCCCCGGCTCGCCCGCCTCGATCGCCGAGGAGCTGAGCAGGACGGCCCGTCGCACCCCGGCCTGCCGGGCCAGGCCCAGGAAGGGCAGCATGACCTGTGCCGGGTCGGCGTCGCCGACGGGCGCGATCAGGTACAGGCCGGTCGCGCCGTCCAGCGCGGCCGCGTGCGTGCTGCGGTCGTACCAGTCGAAGCGGACGTCTCCGGCGGATGCCCGGCGGCTGGCGACGCGGGTCGGGTGGGTGGTGGCGGCGAGTCTGGCGGTGACGAGCCGGCCGGTCGTTCCGGTGCCCCCGATGACGAGGATCATGAGTGCAGCAGCCCTTCGCCGAGCAGCTCCTGCGCGGCCTGCGGATTCCAGTAGTCGCGGTAGCGCACGATGCGTCCGTCGCGGATGGTCAGCACGGCGATGTACCGCAGCTGGTACGGCCTCCCGGTGGCGACGACGACGCCGGAGGCGGTGAACTCGGCGACGACCACCGTCGGGTCTGCGGTCTCGTGCACGGTGACGTCGGTGATCTCGCGGACGTCGAGGAGCTGCGGATAGCCGATGAGGTAGTCGTGCAGGGCGGCCCGGCCGGCCACCCGGTCCGGCTGCCCGGCCGGCGCGAAGGGGAGTTCCAGCACGGCGTCGTCGGCGAACAGTGCGATGAATCCCGCCATGTCCTTGGCGAGCAGGAGATCCATGGCCTGGTGGAACAGGTCGGTGGCGGGGTGCGACACGGTCGTCCCTTCGTCGTCGGTGGCCGTTCGCTGCGGACTACCATTAGCGGACGGCTGGTCCGTTTCCAGCTTAGCGGACCGCTGGTCCGTTTGCGAGGGGGTGGGGTGTGCGCGCCGACGCGGTACGCAATCGTGAGGCGGTGCTGGCCGCGGCGGACCGGCTGTTCGGTGCCGCGACCGACCCCGAGCAGGTCTCCATGGACGACATCGTCGCCGCCGCGGGCGTGGGCAAGGGCACGCTGTTCCGCCACTTCGGCGACCGGGTGGGCCTCGTCCGCGCCCTCTACGAGAGACGCGGCGACGACCTGCGGGCGGCCCTCGCGGCGGACGGAGCGGGCGGTTCACCTGCCGAACGGGCCCTGCACCTGCTCCGCGAGTTGGTCAGGTTCAAGCGGGACAACCGGGTGCTGACCCTGGCCCTGGAGAACGCGGGCGACGGCAGCCCCTACCGCACCGAGTCCTACGAGCACTGGCACGCCCTGCTGGCCGCCCTCGTGTCCGAGGCGCGCGGCCCGCAAGCGGCGGACTACCTCGCCCACGCCCTGCTGGCGGCCGTCCGTAGCGACCTCGTGGAGCACCTGCGCGACTGGTCCGCCGAGCAATGGGACGCCGGACTGGGCGCACTGACCCGGTCGGTGCTGGGCGGCGGGACGGCCACCGGCGGCCCCGGTCCGGGGATACGTCAGCGGCGGAACAACGACGGCTGACGGGCCCGGGTGGTGCCCATCATCATCGCCTCGGACACCATGTCGTACGCGCCCCGCCAGGCGCTCGCGCGCGCCTCGGTCCACGCCTCGCCCAACTCGGCCGCGAACGACTCCAGCAGCAGGTCGCGGAAGAGCCGGTAGTGGGCGGCGCGGACCCCGTACCCGCCGTGCCGGGCCCCGAGCAGCCGGGCCCGGGCCAGGAACCCGTCGAGATCCGGGATCGCCGCCACGATGGTCTGCAACTCCTCGGCGAACTTCTCCCGCTGGCCGGCCAGCTCCGCGGGGAACATCGCCCGCAGTTCCGGGTGGTGGGCGAACACCCGTCCGTAGAAGTCGTCGGCCACCGCGTCCAACCGGGGGGCCATCGCCCGCAGGCTGTCCCGCACCAGCTCCACCTGCTCCGGGCTCACGCCGCACCGTCCTCTCCGGCGCGGGCCCGACCCACCGGCCCGATCATCTCGGCCAGCTCGCTGCGGCTGTTCACCCCGCACTTGGCGTAGATGCTCTGCAGATGGTTGTCCACGGTGCGCACCGAGATGACCAGTGTCTCGGCGATGCTGCGGCTGCTCTGGCCCCCGGCGACCAGCAGCGCGATCTCGCGTTCCCGGGCGGTCAGCGGCTGCTGCGCCGACGAGGTGAGCAGGCCCGGCGTGCGCGCCCCCTCGCAGCGCGCGGCGAGCGCCGCCGCCTGGTTGGCGCACAGCGCCGCCTGCCGGGGGCGGCCCGCGGACCGGTGCAGGTCGGCGGCGGTGACCAGCGCCTCCGCCGCGAGCAGGTCCGCACCGCACGCCTCGAACGCGCGGGCCACCGCCGTGAGCGCCTCCGGGTCGCGGTCGAGCACCGCCCGGGCGTGCCCGACCCGCGCGGCGGCGAGCTGGCCCTGCACGCCCGACACCGTGAGCAGCTGCCGGGCGGCGTCCTGGTCGCCGAGCCGCACCGCGTCGTGCAGCAGCTCCACGGCCAGCCCCCGCCGGCCCCGGCCCAGCGCGGTCGTGGCCCCGGCCAGCAGCTCCTGGCGGGCCTCCCGCTGCTGCCCCGCGCCGACCAGCGCCCAGGCCCGGGCAGCCGGCGTGAGCAGGTCGCGCTCCGAATCGTCGAGCGGTTCGTCCGGGGCCGGCACGCCCTGCCAGGCCAGCGAGACGACCAGCCCGGACAGCGCCCCGCCGAGGGCCGCCGGGCGGCCGGTCCCGCGCAGCTGGGCGAGCGCCTCCCGGAAGTGCCGTTCGGCGGTGACGACCAGGCCGCGCAGCAACGCGATCGCGCCGAGCTGGGCCGAGAAGACCCCGATCAGCGAATCGACGCCGTCGCCGACGGCCAGGCGCAGGCCCCGCCGGACGGCCTGCGCCGCCTCGTCGAGGCGGCCCTGCCGCAGCAGCGCCTCGCCGAGCACGGTGAGCTGGGTGGCCGGGTGCGACACCACCATCCGGTGGTCGAGCCGCTGGTGCAGGTCGACGCCCCGTTCCGCGCCGGCCACCGCGTCGACCACCCGCCCGGCGTCGACCAGCAGGGTGGCCTGCGTCCGCAGCCACAGCACCCGGCTGAGGTCGTGGTGCTCGTCGGCGGGCTCGTCGCCCAGCCGCCGCAGCGCCGAGTCCGTGTCCGTCTCGTTCAGCAGCAGCGCCTCCACCGCGGCGAGCGCCGGATGGTCGGGCGGCACCTGGGCGCGTACGTCCGCCAGGCAGGCGTCCGCCCCGGCCACGTCGCGCAGGCCGTGCAGCAGGTTGAGTGCCCGGGTCACCGCGAGCCGCAGCAACGGGGGCCCGCCGGCCACCCCCGCCGCCGCGGCGAACGCCCGCTCCGCCTCGACGTAGCGGGCCTGCTCGTGCAGGGCCGCGCCGAGCAGCAGGCCGACCGCCGGATCGGGGCCGTGCCGCAGCGCGGCCTCCGCCAGGCGCGCGGTGCGGGGCAGGTCGTGTGCGAACCGGGCCAGGTGGGCGGCCCGGGCCAGCAGGTCCGGGTCGGCGGTGCCGGTCGCGTCCAGCCGCCACGAGGCCAGCCGCAGCGGGTCCCCACTGCGCCGGGCCCCGTACGCCTCGATCCGGTCGGCCTGGGTGAGCAACAGCGACCGGGCGCGCAGCCGGGGCATGGCCCGTTGCAGCGCCTGAGCGTGCAGCGGATGGACCAGGGTGAGGTCCTGTCGGCGACCGTCCTCCCGGACCTGGACCAGGCCCTGCTCCTCCAGATCGGCCAGGACGTCCATCGGTGCGTGCGCCAGCAGGTCGTCCACGCCCAGCGGCTCGCACAGGGCCAGCAGTTCGAGCACCGCGCGGTGCCCGGGGGTCAGGGCGTGCAGCCGTCGGCTGACCATCTCCACCACGCCGGCGCTGCCGGTCAGCGGGCCGGTCAGCCGCCACGTCCCGTCGGCGCAGACGAGGGTGCCGTCCCGCTGCCCGCAGCTCACGAGTTCCCGCAGGTAGAGCACGTTGCCCTGGCTCGCCTGCCAGAGCGCCTCGCTGGCCGCGGCGCTGACCGGGCCGCCGAGGGCGAAGTGGAGCAGGGTCTCGACGCTGCGCCGTTCCAGCGAGTCGAGCCGCAGCCGCAGCGCCCGCCCGTCCCGCCACCGGCTGTCCAGCGCGTCCGGCACCTGGCTCTCGGTGCGTTGGGTGGCGATCACGAAGAGGCTGCCGTCGGCCAGCAGGAACTGCAACAACGCCAGGGAGACCGTGTCGAGCAGGTCGACGTCGTCCACCGCGAGGACGAAACGCCGGCCGCCGGTCTGCTCGCGCAGCCGGTGGCGCACCGCCTCGAAGAGTTGGTGCGGATCGGCCAGTTGGACCTGGGCCGGCAGCAGCGGGGCCAGCGCGGACAGCGGTACGGCGGAGGCGCTGGCGGTGGCGGCCACGTGCGCGACCGGGTGGCCCCGGGACTCCGCTTCGGCCAGGCACTCCCGCGCCAGCCGGCTCTTGCCGACCCCGGAGGCGCCGGTCAGCAGCACCGCGTCGAGGTGCCCGGCGACGAGCGCGTCGGTCACCTGTTCCACCTCGGCGTGCCGGCCGACGAACGGCCAACCGATCGCGGTCGCAGTCGCCACCGTCGCCCCCTGTCCTGCCCGGTCGCCCCGGTGCCGGCAGCACGGCCCGCCAGCCGGCCCGGCGGGGCCAATCCTCGCACCCGTGGCAGCGGCCGGTGATCGTCCGAAGGCACAGCACGGCTCGGGCGGCCGGTGGTTCCGGCCGCCCGATCTTCCGTACGGATCACCAGGTCAACAGGGCGGAGCGGACCTGCGGGCGGAGCATCGCCACGAGAGCGTCGAACCGGCCCTGCGACAGCAGCGCGTACTCGTCGGCGCAGTTGCGGGTGGCGTCCGGGCCGCAGTCGAACGTGCCGTCGTAGTACGCCCCGAGCACGTACCCCCGGTGGGCGTAGCCGCGGTGGGCGCCCTTCACGGGCAGGGCGATGTATCCCCCGCCGGTGCTGCGGATCAGCTCCCGGACGCAGCCGGCGTCGGTGCAGTCGGCCGCGCCGTTGCGGTAGCCGCCCGGCTTGCCGACGTACCTCATGTTGGCCAGGAACTCGGTGACCACCGCGTCGGACTTGCCCAGCTTGGCGGCCTCCTGCCGGACGAGGTCGGCCCAGCCGTCGACGCCGTTGAACATGAGGTTGCCGAACTGGGTGCGTTCGTCGCCGGTGCCCAGCACCGGGTTGCTGGTCCGGTAGACCGCCTCGTAGAGGCGTCCCATGTCCTCCAGCGTGGTCCGGTTGTTCGCCGCCACCTGGTTGGGGGCGAGCCAGGTGCAGCCGATCCGGTGGTTGACGACGGTGTCCTTCATGCCGAGGCCGGCGGCGGTGGCGTTCAGGGTGGTCCGGCCGTACCGGTTGTAGAGGGCGTCGGTGGTGCGGTTGTCGGAGTTCTTCATGGTCCGGGAGAGCACCGACGACAGCGGCTCGGTCCGGGGCGCGGTGGTCAGCGGGTTGCCCTGCCCGTCGTACGCGCACACGTCCTTGTTGTTGGGGTCGTTCGGGTTCGCGAAGTAGGTGATCGGGGTGTTCAGGGTGACGCCGCCGTTGCGTACCTCGGTCAGCGCCTGGACGTGGTGCAGCGACTTGAGGTAGCTGGCCGGCTCGAACGGCAGGCTGGACAGGAAGCTGTTGATCGGTGCGCCGTCGACCTGCTTGAGGTAGAAGCCGAAGTTCGCGTCGCCGGAGACGTTGCGCATCGCCTGCCACGCCTCGCCCTGCACCCCGCCGACCTGTTCGATGAACGCGCCGGCGTAGCGCCGCTGCCCGTCGAGCCAGTAGGGCCGCAGGTTGACCGGGCGGTAGCCCTCGGTCTTCTGTAGGTCGAGGACCTGCTGGAAGGTGAGCGCGCCGAACCAGGTCCACCGGTTGACCGCGAGGTCGTTGCGGGTGAACAGCACCGAGAACCGGCCCGCGCCGAGGGGCTCCACGTCCACCACGCGGCTGCTGTGGTCCTGGATCTCGGCGTTGATGTCGTCGAGGGTGGCCGAGGGCAGCCAGTTCCACTGCTGGTAGTCGACGCCGTCGTTCTTGATCATCACCGCGTCGTACCGGCCGGGGGAGACGTAGTCGACGTCGATCAGGCGGCCGTTGTTGGCGGCGACCCAGCCGTTGATGGTGTCGATCGTGCCGTTGTAGTACCACCGGGTCTCGTGGTGGTTGCTGGCCGGGTCGTCGACCAGCACCGCGGCGAACCTCGTCTGCCCGTTGTCGACGTAGCGCTCCAGGTCGAGCAGGCGCATCCCGTTGGCCAGCTTCGTGCCCAGCGAGGCGGGCGTCTCGCCGGTCGTCCACGAGGTGGGCCCGGTGACGCCGCGCTGGTAGGCGCCGCTGTTGCCGACCAGGACGGCGGTGAAGGTGGTCGGCGTCTCCACCTCGATGTCGATGACCCGCATGTTGTTCTGCGTGGCCCAGGTGTTGATCGTGTTCTTGTCGGCGGACATGAACCAGCCCCAGCCGGTCGAGGTGACCGAGTAGCGCTCGGGGTCGGGCAGGTTAGGGCCGGTGGCCGCCGCGGCGGGCGGGGCCGCAGCGACGGTGGAGACGGTCGCGGCCGTGACGGCGGCGAGGGCCGCCGCAGCCAGGCGTCGGCGGCGTCGGCGGTGTCTCTCGGTACGGGCAAAGGTGGTGTACGGCATGGTTTCGTCGCTCCTGGACCGGTGAACCGGGATCCCCGGCTCGCTGGAACCAGTCTCGGGACGAGGCCCCGTCGCATCCTGAGCAACGACTACTCAATCCGCCCCCGCCCCGGCTACCTACCCCGGGGAGGGCCGGGATCGAAGCCACGGGGAGCACGCCGAATGTCCTTCTCGGCCAGATATCTATAGATGATCATTGATATAGTGACCTATTGGTGCGATGCTGGTGGAAAGCGCTCTTAACCCTATATTGAGCGCCGGAGAAGGAGGATGTGCTGTGCTTCCACCCCAGTCCGATCAATCCGGTCGGCGGTCCCCCTCGGCCGTCCGTCGGTCCGTGCAGGCGCTCGTCGTGGTGTTCGCCATGCTGGCCGGCACGCTGACCTGGGCCGGCGCGGCCCAGGCCCACGGCACGATCGTCAGCCCGGCAACCCGCGCCTACCAGTGCTGGCAGGCATGGGGAAGTCATCACACGGACCCGGCCATGCAGCAGCAGGACCCTATGTGCTACCAGGCATTCCAGGCCAACCCGGACACCATGTGGAACTGGATGAGCGCGCTCCGGGACGGCCTCGGTGGCCAGTTCCAGGCCAAGACTCCCGACGGGCAGCTGTGCAGCAACGCCCTCAGCCGGAACGACAGCCTGAACAGGCCCGGCGCGTGGAAGAAGACCAACATCGGTCGCAACTTCTCGATCCAGCTCTACGACCAGGCCAGCCACGGCGCTGACTACTTCAAGGTCTACGTCAGCAAGCAGGGGTTCAACCCCGCCACCCAGAGTCTCGGCTGGGGGAACCTCGACTTCATCACGCAGACCGGGCGCTACGCGCCGGCGCAGAACATCACGTTCAACGTCTCGACCTCCGGATACACCGGTCACCACATCGTCTTCGTCATCTGGCAGGCGTCGCACCTCGACCAGGCCTACATGTGGTGCAGCGACGTGAACTTCTCCTGATCGGCACGACCGGCAGCATCGGCACCGCTCCGGCCCGACGACACCCCGGGCCGGGGCGGTGCCGGCGCTGTGTGGGGTGCCCCGCCTGGGACCGGCCCGCTCCCTGCTGAGTCGGGGCTCAGTCTGGTCGGGCTGAACAGATGGCAAGTGCGTCGATGTCTTGAGGCGTTGGGAGCGCTCCCGTAACATACCTGACGCGGCTGTTAACGGTCACATGCTGAGACCACCACCAATTGCAGGCCGCCGTCCCATCAGGAGGATGCCTTATGGCAAGATCCAAAGCGACCAATGTCAGTGTGGTGTCCGCCGGCGTCGCGTTGCTGGCTTCGGCGACGGTCGCCGTGGCGTTGCCGGCCAACGCCGCAGCCGCCGGCTGCTCGGTGAACTACGCCGTGTCGTCGCAGTGGCAGGACGGATTCGGCGCCAACGTGTCGATCACCAACCTGGGCGACCCGTTGAGCAGTTGGACGCTGACGTGGTCCTACGGCGCTGGCCAGACGGTCACGCAGGCGTGGAACGCGACGGTCACCCAGAGCGGGGCCGCGGTCACCGCGAAGAACGTGAGCTACAACGGGGCGATCGCGACCAACGCCTCGGTGTCGTTCGGCTTCAACGGGTCGTGGTCGGGCAGCAACCCGGCGCCGACGAGCTTCGCCCTGAACGGCGTGACGTGCAACGGCGGCACGACGCCGACGACCCCGCCGACGGGGTCCCCGACCACCCCGCCTCCCACGACGCCGCCCCCCACGACGCCCCCGCCGACGACGCCGCCGCCTACCGGCACGTGCAACCTGCCGTCGACGTACCGGTGGTCGTCGACGGGCGCGCTGGCGCAGCCGAAGTCCGGCTGGGTCTCGCTGAAGGACTTCACCGTCGCCCCCTACAACGGCAAGCAGCTCGTCTACGCGACGACCCACGACTTCGGCACCAAGTGGGGCTCGATGAACTTCGGGCTGTTCACCAACTGGTCGGAGATGGCCACCGCGAGCCAGAACACCATGTCCTCGGGGACGGTCGCGCCGACGCTGTTCTACTTCGCGCCGAAGAACATCTGGGTGCTGGCCTACCAGTGGGGCGGCGCGGCGTTCAACTACCGCACGTCGACCGACCCGACCAACCCGAACGGGTGGTCCGCGCCGCAGACGCTGTTCACGGGCAGCATCACCGGCTCCGGCACCGGGCCGATCGACCAGACCCTGATCGCCGACAGCACGAACATGTACCTGTTCTTCGCCGGGGACAACGGCAAGATCTACCGGGCCAGCATGCCGATCGGGAACTTCCCGGGCAGCTTCGGCTCGTCGTACACGACGATCATGAGCGACACGACGAACAACCTGTTCGAGGCACCGCAGGTCTACAAGCTCCAGGGCCAGGACCGGTACCTGATGATCGTCGAGGCGATCGGCTCGCAGGGCCGCTACTTCCGCTCGTTCACGGCCACCAGCCTGAGTGGTTCGTGGACGCCGCAGGCGGCGACGGAGAGCAACCCGTTCGCCGGCAAGGCCAACAGCGGTGCGACCTGGACCAACGACATCAGCCACGGTGAGCTGATCCGCACCAGCGCCGACCAGACGTTCACCGTCGACCCGTGCAACCTGCAGCTGCTCTACCAGGGTCGTTCCCCCAGCTCCAACGGCGTCGACTACGGCCTCCTGCCGTACCGGCCGGGTCTGCTGACCCTGCAGCGCTGACAGCGCGAGCCGACGCTGACGGCGTGAGTCAGCGGCCGGCGTGAGTTCGATCGAGCGGCGGGTCCGGCGCAGGCCGGGCCCGCCGCATCGTCGTGGTGGTCCACGGCGACCGCGTCGCCGGGCTTCCTCGCCCTGCCCGCATACGGGATGATCGATGGATGTTGGACCCTGCAGTCCTGCACCGGCTCGACGCCCTCCTCGCCGACGACGACCGGCAGCGGGCCGCGCGATACCCGGGCCTCCCGCCGACGGGCCAGCCCGTGCACACCGTCTACGTGCCGGCCGACCGGTACGGCCCGCACACCGTCGACGAGTGGCGGGCCGCCGCGCTCGCGGCGCTCGACCGGTACGGCCCGCTGCCCGGCGTGGCCGACGCGCTGGCCGCCCGGGTCCGCGCCAAGCTCGCCGCCGAGCCCATCGAGGACCTGCGGATCGACTTCGAGGACGGGTACGGCGTCCGGGGCGACGCCGAGGAGGACGCCGCCGTCCGGGCCGCCGCCACCGCGCTCGCCCGGGGGCCGGTGCCCCGCCACGTCGGGCTGCGGATCAAGTCGCTGGAGCCGGCGACCCGCCGTCGGGCGGTACGCACGCTCGACCTCTTCCTCGACGCGCTGCTGCGGCACCGGAGCCTGCCCGACGGGTTCCGGGTGACCCTGCCGAAGGTGACGTCGCTGCCCCAGGTCGAGGCGATGGTGCAGCTCTGCGCCGAGTTGGAGGCCGCCCACCGGCTGCCGCCACTGCGCTTCGAGATCCAGGTGGAGACCCCACAGGCCGTGCTCGGTGCCGACGGCACGGCGACCGTCGCCCGGATGGTGCACGCCGCCGCCGGGCGCTGCGTCGGGCTGCACTACGGCACCTACGACTACTCGGCGGCACTGGGCGTCGCCGCCGGCTGGCAGAGCCTGGAGCATCCGGTGGCCGACCACGCCAAGGCGGTGCTCCAGGTGGCGGCGGCCGGCACCGGGGTCGCGGTCAGCGACGGGTCGACCAACGTGCTGCCGACCGGCGACCGCGCGGCGGTGCACGCCGGCTGGGCGCTGCACCTGCGGCTGGTCCGCCGGTCCCTGGAACGCGGCCTCTACCAGGGCTGGGACCTGCACCCCGGGCAGCTGCCCACCCGCTTCGCGGCGACGTTCGCCTTCTACCGCGACGGGCTGCCGGCGGCTGCCGGGCGGCTGCGGGCGTACCTCGACCGGGTCGACAGCGGCATCCTCGACGAGCCGGCCACCGCCCGGGCGCTCGCCGGGTTCCTGCTGCGCGGGCTGGACTGCGGGGCGCTGAACGACGCCGAGGTGGTCGGCCTGGCCGGCGTCGACCGCTCCCACCTGCGCGAGACGGCCGGTGGCCGGCCGATGAGTTTGGGATGATGCGCCGGTCTGCCTACCGAATCACCTGATCCCAAGGGGGCATCCGATGGCGAAGGTCATCTCCACGCTCTTCATCTCGGCCGACGGGGTGGCCGAGATCGATCCCGACTGGCACATGCCGTACTTCGACGAGAACATGGGCCGCGCCGTCGGCGAGGACTACGACGCCGCCGACGTGCTGCTCATCGGCCGCGAGACCTACGACAGCTTCGCCGGGGCCTGGCCCGACCGCGAGGCCGCGGGTGGGGACGACGCGCCGTTCGCCAAGCAGCTCGGGGACATGCGCAAGGTGGTCGTCTCGCGCCAGCCGCTGGAGTTCTCGTGGCGCAACTCCGAGCTGGTCGACGGCGATCTCCTGGAGGCTGTCGCCTCGCTCAAGTCCGACGCCGGCATCCGGGGCATTCTCATCCCCGGGTCGATCTCCGTGGTGCAGCAACTGCTCGCCGCGGGGCTGGTCGACGAGCTGCGCCTGCTGGTGCATCCGGTGGCGGCGCGCAAGGGGCGCCGGCTGTTCGACGAGGGGGACGCGCCGTACCACCTGAGGGTGACGGCGACGGAGGCGTATCCGACGGGCGTGCTCCGCGTGATCTACGCCCCGACCGTGGCACCCGGGAAGGTCGGCTACGACGAGATCAAGGACCAGGTGCCGGGCGGGAGGTAGCGCACGGGTCGGGTCAGCGGCTCCGGCGGCCCGGGTAGGCCGGTCGCGTGGGCCGCCCGGAGCCGCGCCCCGCGGCCGGCCGCTCGGCCCGGGGCGGCTGCGGCGCGCGCCGCCGGTCGGCGAGGTTCCAGTGGGAACGCTCGTAGAGCGCGATCCCGGCGCAGACGGAGACGTTCAGCGACTCCGCGGCCGGGTTGATGGGGATCGACACCGAGTGGCTGGCGATGCTCTCGAACGAGCGTGACGTGCCGGTCTTCTCGCTGCCGAGCAGGAGCGCGAGCTGCTCGTCGGCGTCGCGCAGGTCGCCGACCGCGAGGTCGCCCTCGGTGTCGAAGGCGATCAGGGGGACGCCGGTGCGCTGGAAGTGGGCGATCGCGTCGGCGCGCGACGCGAGCACGATCGGGAGCGAGAAGACGTAGCCCCGGCTGGCCCGGACCAGGCGTCGGTCCGCGATGGTGGTGAGGTCGCTGTCCACGAGCACGATGCCGCCGGCGCCGAGCGCGAAGGACGTGCGCACGATGGCGCCGATGTTGCCGACGATCTTCACGCCGTCCAGCACGATGATGTCGCCGGTCGTGCGGGCCAACTCGTCGAAGCTCCACGGCCTCGGGACCCGGGCGATCCCGAACGCCTTGGGCTTCTTGTCCGTCTTGAACAGGTCGTTCATGATCGGTGCCCCGACCAGGCGGACCGGGATCTCCCGCTGCCTGCAGGCCGCGAGCACCTCGCCGGGCAGTGGGGTGGTCTCCACCCCGTAGACCTCGATGAACTCCAGCCCGGCGCGGATGCACTCGACCAGCGGCTCGGCGTCCTCGATGAGCACGGTGCGGACGACGGACCGCGAGGGTTTGGTGACGTCGGCGATCCGCTGCACGGCCGGATCCGACCGGTCGGTGATGACGTCGAGGTTTACCACGAAATCGACCCTAACAGAGGCGTGATCGGCCCCGTCCGTGGTGGACCGGGGCGGAGCGCCGCCGGTCGGGGTAATGCGCCGAGTCGCTTGCGCCGCCCGCCGGCCGCCACTAACGTACAACCATATGGTTGTAGAAATGGTGAGCGGGGAGCAGGCCGACCGCGTCTTCCACGCCCTCGCGGACGCCACCCGGCGCGACATCGTCGCCCGGGTGATCCGCCACGCGGAGTCCGTCTCGGCGCTCGCCCGGCACTACCCGATGAGCTTCGCGGCCGTGCAGAAGCACGTCGCGGTGCTCGAGAGAGCCTCGCTCGTGACGAAGGAGCGGCGGGGGAGGGAGCAGCTCGTGCACGCGGACATGACCGTGCTCCGCCGGGCCGCCAGGCTCCTCGACGCGTACGAGGAGATCTGGCGGGAACGTGTGGCCCGCATCGACCAGCTGATCGCCGAAGACTGAGAGAGGGAACCGAACCATGCCCGTGACGAGCATCCAGAAGGACACCGAGGCGTTGACGCTGACCTTCGTCGCCGAGTTCGACGCCGGGGTCGAGCGCGTATGGCAGGTGTGGGCGGACGCCCGCCAGCTGGAGCGGTGGTGGGGGCCGCCGACCTGGCCGGCCACGTTCGAGCAGCACGACTTCGTGGTGGGGGGCTGGTCCCACTACTACATGACCGGCCCGGAGGGCGAGAAGGCGCGCGGCTGGTGGCGGATCACCGCGCTCGACGCGCCGCACCGGCTGGAGTTCGACGACGGCTTCTCGGACGAGCACGGCACCCCGACCGACACCGACCGGCCGACCCACGCCGTCGCGACGCTGACGGCCGACGGTGCGCGCACCCGACTGACGCTGGTCAGCAGCTTCGTCGACGCCGAGCAGCTCGAGCGGATGGTGAACATGGGCATGGAGGAGGGCCTCCGCGAGGCCCTGGGCCAGATCGACGGCCTGCTCGCCGGGTAGGGCCAGCCCCACCCGAAGACTCGGTCCAGCGCCCTGGTTCGCACCGGTCCCCTTGGCTAGCTTGGGCGCATGACGTCGACGACCACGCTGCTCAGGGCGGTGATGCGGCCTGGCTTCCTCCTGTCGACGTGGCCGTGGCGCGGGATCGTCTACACCGCGACCACGGCCGTGGCCTCGGGTCTGCTCTGGCTCGTGCTCTCCTTCCCGCTGGCTCCGCTGGCCCTGGCCGTCGGGGTGCTCAAGGCGGAAGGGGCGCGGGCGGTCGGGGCGGCGCCACACTGGTGGGCCGGCACCTACGTGTCGGTCGCGGTGGTGCTCAGCCTGGTCGGGGTGGGCCTGCTCGCGCTGACGGTGCCGAAGCTGGCCATCGCCATGGCCGGCATCGAGCGGTGGCGGTTGCGGCTGGCCGACGACGCCCCGGCGGTGGCGCGTCGAAGCGGCAACCTCTACACCGACCCGGCCACCTGGCGTTCCGTGGCCTATCTGCTGCTCCTCGGCATCATCGCGCCGGTGTGGCTCGGCGTGCTGGGCCTCGCCGGCCTGCTCGTCGTCTCCACCCCGATCGCGGTGCACTACCGGCTGGTCACCATGGAGTCGACGGGCAGCGCGGTCAGCCGTGCCGTCCTGGGGCTGGTGCTGATCCCGGCGGTGCTCTATCTGACCTCGGCGTTCGGCGGTGGGCACGCCGCGCTCGCCCGGCTGCTGCTGTGCTGCGAGCCCGACCCGGCCGCAGCCGAACTGGTCGAGGTGACCCGGTCCCGGGCGCGGCTGGCCGACGCGTTCGACGCCGAGCGGCACCGCATCGAGCGTGACCTGCACGACGTCGCCCAGCAGCGGCTGGTGAGCCTGACCATGCAGCTCGGCCTCGCCAGGCTCGACCTGCCGAGCGGCTCGCCCGCGGCGGTCGCGGTGGCCTCGGCGCACGACCACGCAAAGGCCCTGATGGCGGAACTCCGCGACCTGATCCGGGGCATCAGCCCACAGACGCTGCGCGAACTCGGGCTGCGGGCCGCGATCGAGGAGCTCGCCGCCGGCAGTCCTCTCCGGGTCCACGTCGACGCCGACCCGGGTCGGTTCCCGCCGGCGGTGGAGACGGTGGCCTACGCCGCCGTGTCGGAGGCGCTCGCCAACGCCGTGAAGCATGCCGCCGCCACCGAGGCCACCGTCGCCGCCCGACGATCCGGCGGCATGCTGACGGTCCAGGTGCGCGACGACGGGCGCGGCGGTGCCGACCCGTCGCGCGGGTCGGGCATCACGGGCCTCGCCGACCGGGCGGCCGCAGCCGGCGGTCGGCTGCTCATCTCCAGCCCACCCGGCGGGCCGACGACCCTGCGGGTGGAGTTGCCGTGCGCGTCGTGATCGCCGAGGACTCGGTCCTGCTGCGCGAGGGGCTGGTCGGGCTGCTCTCCCGGTTCGGCTTCGACGTCGTCGCCGCCGTCGGTGACGCCGCCGCCCTGGTGACGGCGGTGGAACAGACCGCCCCCGACCTCGTCGTCACCGATGTCCGCATGCCGCCGGGCTTCACCGACGAGGGGCTGCGGGCCGCCGTGGCCCTCCGCGCGGCGCGCCCCGACCTCGCCGTGGTGGCGCTCAGCCAGTACGTGCAGCACAGCTACGCCGGCGAGCTGCTCGGCTCGGGCCAGGGCCGGGCCATCGGCTACCTGCTCAAGGATCGGGTGGCCGACGTCGCCGAGTTCGCCGACCTGCTGCGGCGGGTGGCCGAGGGCGGCACGGTCGTCGATCCCGAGGTGGTGCGTCAGCTGATGCTGCGGGGCCGAGACCCGATCGAGCACCTCTCGCCCCGGGAGCGCGAGGTGCTGGCGTTGGTCGCCGAGGGCCACTCCAACGCCGCGATCGCCCGCATGCTCACCCTGACCGAGGCCGGCGTGGGCAAGCACATCGGCAACGTCCTCGCCAAGTTGCGCCTGCCGGTCAGCGACGACACGAACCGGCGGGTCCTCGCCGTCCTCACGTACCTGCGGGGTCAACCGTGATCCACGACCGGGACGGCCAGCCCCGCTCACCCATTCGATCGATCCAGGGAGCCCTCGTGATCAGTTCCGCTGCCCCGCCGCACCCGGCGGGCGTCTCCGGCCGGGTCGTCGCCGCGCTCGGCGTACTCGCCGCGGCCCTGGTCGTCGCCTTCGTCGTCGCCCCGCCCGCGCTGACGGCGGACCGGGCGGGTGGCATCGTCGACAGGCGCGACCTCAGCGAGGCCCTGCGGGCGGCGTTCGTCGCATACTGGCGCTCCGGCGACCGGGACCTCCCCCCGGACCTGGCGCGGGTGGTCGACTACTGGTCCCGCTACCACCTGGTCAAGGCCGTGCTCGCCGCGCTGTTGCTGACCGTGCTGGTTGCCCTCGGCTTTCGTCTCGCCAGGGCGTTCGTGACGGCCGGCGGTCTCGGGGCGGGAAAGCGGGCCGCCCTCGCGTCGGCCGGCGTCCTCGTCGCGGTGCTCGCACCGTTCTCGTTGGCGATGGTGATGGCCAACGTCCAGGGTGCCGTCGCGCCCTTCGCCTCGTTGCTGCCGATGCTGACCGAAGGCGTGACCGACGCGGACCTCGCCGACACCCTGACCCAGGTCGAGCGGGGACTGGCCGAGTCGGGCGGCCCCAGTGGCAGCATCCCACCCGCCCTCGACCTCATGATCGACGACTTCTCCTGGTATCACGAGGCGATGGCCGGGACAGCCGCCGTCGTGGCGGTGGTCCTCGTCGCCACGAGCGTGCTGGCCTGGCGGAGATTCGCGGCGACCCGCCCCGCTGACCGGCGGAAGCGGCAGGTGCTGGCGGCGTACGGTCTTCTCTCGGCGCTGTTGCTGCTGCCGGCGGTCGCGCTGGCGGTGGCGAACGCGACCACGGCGGCGGACCCGGCACCGGCGCTCCTGGCCTTCTTCCAGGGCGGCTGGTGATCGGGTTCCCCCGGTCAGGTCGCCTGGTGCCGGGGAGTGTCCCGGACGGGCCTGGTCACCTGCTTCGACACGCAGGCCGGCAGCCCCACCGTGCTGAGCGCCGCGCGCTGCCGGTAGGTGCTGGGCGGCATCCCCACCAGCTCGGTGAAGCGGGTGCTGAAGGTGCCCAGCGACGCGCAGCCGACCGCGAAACAGACCTCGGTGACGCTGAGGTCGCCGCGGCGCAACAGCGCCATCGCGCGCTCGATGCGGCGCGTCATCAGGTAGGAGTACGGCGACTCGCCGTAGGCGAGGCGGAACTGGCGGCTGAGGTGGCCGGCCGACATGTTCGCCCCCCGGGCGAGCGCCTCCACGTCCAGCGGCTGGGCGTAGTCCCGGTCGATCCGGTCGCGGACCCGCCGCAGCCGCGCTAGGTCGCGCAGGCGCTGGGCTTCGGCGGCACCGCTGATCATTCCCGGGATCATGCCACCCCGTCCGCGCCGCGACGAAGGACCGTGCCGTTGGCATCGCCATCTCCTCCGGTCGCTCCCTCCCCGCGCCGATCGGTGACGTCGAGTGGTCGCCTCGCTCGCCGGCCCACCCCACCCCGATCCCTTTGCTCTGCACCCACCTGCGCAACAGCCACGTAGCGTCATCGGCCGTCACGGCCTTGATCGTCCGTGCTCCGGTGTGAGCGCTGGTCGGGCGAGGTGCTGCGCCGATGGGTGCAGAGCAAAGGGGTCGAGGGCGTCCATGGGGGCCGGAGGAGAATCACGAAGAGTCAGGTCGACTGGCCGCAGGGTGCGGCTCCGCGATCATCACGGGGAGTGCCCGAGGCATGCTGGGTTCCGCGGCCCACCGAGGGCTGCCCAGCCGGGAGGGCCCGGCCGTTCGGCCGGGCCCGGTGACCGACGGACGCCCGGGTCAGGGCGTGGCCACCTGGATCCGCACCGGCACGGAGTCCACGCCGACCAGCCCGGCCGAGTCGAAGACCTCCAGCCACACCGACCAGGTGGTGATGTTGTCCTTGCCCAGGCCCAGCTCCGCGCTGAAGCTGCCGCAGCTCTTCGGCAGGACGATGTCGTCGACCGGGCCGCCGGTGGGCACCGCGCTGCCCTGGCAGAGCACCTTCTTGACGCCGCCGTCGCCGTACGCGGTCCACCGGTAGCGGGTCCCGGCGACCGCGCCGTCCTCCACGTCGGTGGCCGTGCCGGCGAACGCGACGACCTTCGGCTTGCCGTCGACCACCGACAGGTCCAGCGCCGCCGCCGGCTTGGTGATCGTGGCGGTCGGCCGGTTCTGCCCGGCCAACAGTGCGGTGACCGTGAAGCTGCGCTGCGCGCTCGCGCCGCCGGCCGTGAACGTCGCCGTGTACGACCCCGCCGTGACCTTGCCGGCCGGCAGGAGCGCCTGGTGCCCGGTCTGCTGGTGGACCACCGTCCCGCCCCGCCGGACCGTCCAGGACGCCTCGGCGTCGGGCACCGGCCCGAACGCGTCCGGGTCGTGTGACGTGCCGACCAGACTGACGGACTGGCCCGGGGCGAGCGTCAGCCCGACCGGCGGCGAGATGATGGCCGCGGTCGTCGGGCTGTCCACCACCGTGACCGAGACGGTCGCCGAGCCGGTGCGCCCGAGGCCGTCGGTGGCCTTGGCCGTGATGACGTGGGTGCCGGGCGACAGCGACGGCACGAACGTCTGCGACTCGTGGCCCAGCACGCCGTCGAGGCTGCTGATCCAGGTGATCGGGAGCTGCTTGCCGAGGAAGTCGGTCGCCTTGCCCCACAGGTCGACCGACTGGCCCACCCCGACGTGCTGACCGGTCGTCGGCGCGCTGATGCTCACCGCGGGCTTGTCGACCTTGACCCCCAGTGCCTTGGCGACGGCGGCCAGGGCGTCGACCCGGCGCTGGCTGCCCGTCACCTTGGCGCCGAGCCCGCCGACGTGCGCGGTGTCGTTGAGGATGTCCCGGACCTGCGCGGCGGTCAGGCTCGGGTCGGCGGCCATCACCAGCGCGGCGACGCCACCCACGAACGGCGCAGCGGCGCTGGTGCCGCAGAACTGGGAGTGCGTCTTGTTGACGGCCGGGTTGCCGGGGTCCTTGAGTCCATTGACGCACATCGGGCCGTAGATCTCCACGGAGGTGGTCAGGTCACTGGTGCCGAAGTTGGACATGCCGTCCAGCGTCGCGTCCGTCCTCATGCCGCCCACGCACATGACGTGGGTGCTCTCGCACGGCACGTAGAGGGTGTCGCCGTCGATGTTCGCGGTGTCGTTGCCGGCGGACGAGACGATCAGCGCCCCCGTGTCCCGGATGTGCTTCATCCGCCGGTCGGTCCACTTGCTGGCCGAGGACTTGCCGAGGTTGACGTCGCGGGTGAAGCTGAGGTTGACCACGTCCGGGTGGCTCGCCTCGGCGGCCTTCTCAAGCCGGCGCAGCACCGTCCAGTACTCGATGCCGTTGCGCACGGCGACCAGCTCGTCGACCACCGGCCCGGCCGGCCCGGCGGTGCCGTAGCCGTTGTCGACCCGGCCCATCGCGGCGAGCACCACGTCCGTGGCGTGCCACGGGCAGGGCGTGCCGCCCGTGCAGTCGTTGGTGTTGGTCTTGCCCCATTCCACCGAGTGCAGGGACACCTTGGTCGGGAAGTCGGGATTGGACTGGAACCCGCCGTCCTGCACCAGGTACTTCACCTGCTTGGTCAGCTTGCCCTTGGCCTCCAGCAGCTGCCAGGCCGGCGCGACCCCGATGTCCATCGCGCCGCCGTACTCCATGAACATCCAGTCGAAGACGTTGTTGGTGATGTCGGGGGCCTCGTAGACCTCGCCGTCGGCGATGCCGGTCGGCTCCACCAGCCAGTCGAGGACCAGCTCGGTCCCCGCCCGCCACTCGGCGGCGGCGAGCGCGAGCAGCCGCAGCGCCCGCTCGTCGCCGACCCGGTAGGTGCCGGACTGGCCCGGCTCGGCGGCCCGCAGGTCCTCGACCAGCTTGGCCGGGTCTGCGCGGTCGGCGTCCACTCGGACCAGGTGGTCCTGCCCCTGCTCGTCCGGCGCGAACGAGTCGAGCACCTGACCGCCCCAGCGGGTCAGGAAGGCGTCCAACTCGGCCTGGTCGGCGACCCGCACCATCACCTCGTCGAGCACCAGGCCGGCGGGCGAACCGTCCGGCCCGGCCACCACGCCGAGCTGCCGGTCGGTGCCGAGCCGGCCGACGGGGTCGATCGGCAGCCGGGGAGGGGCCAGCCCCGGGTCGACCCGGAAGGCCAGCGGCTCGGCGCCGGTGCCGCCGGGCGTCACGGCCAGGTCGGCGGTTGCCGGCGCGGCGGTGCTGGTTGGCGCCGGCGCCGCGACGGCGGCCGCCCCGGTGTTCGTGACCATGCCTGCGGCGAGCGCCGCCACGGCGGCGGCCAGGATCCGGCGCGGTACGGCGGCGGTACGGCGGTTGGCGGGTGTCGGTGTCATGAGCGTCTCCTCGGTGTCGGCGGTGCGCTGACACCGGTGGGAGCGCGGGCGGGTCGGCATGCCAACAGAAACGCACCGGGATTTATCTTTTCCGTTCTACTGGACCGGTCGGAGAGCGGTGGGGGCACGGATGGACACGGCGGCACAGGACGACAGGGCGCTCGTCGAGGCGGTGCGCCGGGGCGACCGGGCCGGCCTGGAGGGCATGTACCGGCGGTACGCCGACCGGCTCTACACGTACGCGCGGGTGCTGGTGCGCGAGCCGGAGGCCGCCGCGGACGTCGTCCACGATGCGTTCCTCACCGCCAGCGGGCGCATCGACCAGCTCCGTGACCCCGACCGGCTGCGGCCCTGGCTGTACGCGATCGTGCGCAACGAATGCCTCCGGCAGTTGCGGGAGCGGTCCCGATCCTCCGCCCTGGAGGAGGCGGGCGACCCGGTGGCCGACACCGTCGACCCGGGTGCCGGGGTCAACGCCGACCAGGTGCGTGAGCTCGTGCACAGCGCGGCGGCGGCGCTCAACCCGGGCGACCGCGAGGTGGTGCACCTGGCGATCCGCCACGACCTGTCCTCCGTCGACATCGGCGCGGCTCTCGGGGTACCCACCAACCATGCCCACGCCCGGCTGTCCCGGGCCCGGTCGCAGCTCGAACGGGCGCTCGGCGCGCTGCTCGTCGCCCGCAGCGGGTCCCGGGACTGCCCGGCCCTCGCCGGTGTGCTCGACGGCTGGCAGGGGCGGCTCACCCCGACCCTGCGCAAGCGGGTCGCCCGGCACATCGACGGCTGCGCCACCTGCGGGCTGCTCCGGCGCGAGCAGCTCAACCCGGCGGCGCTGCTCTCCGCGTACACGGCTCCGGGGTTCCTGGTCGTCGCGGACACGGTGTGGCCGAGGCTGGCCGACTCGGTGTGGCCGGGGTCGCCCGACGGCGGGCCGGCGCAGACGGCCGACGGTGGGGTGACCGGGGCGGCCGACGGTGGGGTCGGGCCGTCCGCCGCCGACGCGGCGACCGCGTCGCCGCCGGCACCGGTCGAGCCCGCCGGCCCGCCGCAGACGGCCGGGCCGGACGGCGGGCCGGAGAAGGGCGCGGCGTCGGAGGAGGGCGGGCACGCCGCGAGGTCGGCGGAGCGGCCCGCCGCCGGGCCCGCCACCGCGTTGGCCGGGGGCGGCGCGGCGGCTCCGCGGGCCGGGGCGGAGTCTCCGCGTGCGGCGTCGCGGTCCCGGCGGCGGCGTCGGCTGGCGGCGAGCGCCGGGCTGCTGGTGTTGCTCGCAGCGGCCGGCACCTGGGCGCTCGGGCCCGGTCGTCCGGCCGCCGACCGGGTGGCGGCGACCTCCGGCGCGGCGGCCGACGGAACGGCGACGCCCCCGGTGGGGTCGGCGGGCCCGACCGACGCCGCCGCGCCCGGCGGCTCCGGGGCTCCGGCGGGGCCGGGACCCGAGCCGGACGGCACCGGCGGCACGTCAACCGGTGCGGTCCCGCCCGGTGCGCCGCCGCCCGGCGCGACCGGTCCGGTCGCCGGACCGGGCTCCGGGCCCGGACCGACGGCCTCGCCGACCGGGTCGCCGGTCGCGCCCCGGCCGACGGGCACGCCGAAGCTGGCCACGGCGTTCACGTTGCGGGCGAGCGCGCACGTGCGCTGCGGGGCGGACACCTACACCCTGGTCGTGCAGGCCACCGGCAGCGCCGCGATCGACGCGGCCCAGGTGCGCTGGACCGCGTCCGGTGGGACCGCGTCGAGCCGGGCCATGACCGTGGACGGGTCGTCGGCGCGGGCGAGCGTGGGCCAGCTCCGCGCGTCGGCCCTGACCTGGACGGTGCGGGCGACCGCCGCCGACGGCCGCACCGCGCAGAGCCCGTCCTACCCGGTCACCGATCCGTGCCTGCGGCCGGGCTAGCGGGGCGGAGTCGACGCGACCCCGCCCCGCCCGTGCCGTTCCTGGGGAGTCGTCCGGCCGGACGACTCCCCAGGGCGCGTGGATCAGGCCCGCAGCGTCCAGCGCTGGTTGGCCTGGCCGCTGCAGGACCAGAGAATGATCTTCGTGCCGTTGGCGGTGCCCAACCCGCTGGCGTCCAGGCAGAGCCCGGACTGGGCGTTGGTGATGGTGCCGTCGGCGTTGACGTTCCACTGCTGGTTGGTGCCGCCGTGGCAGTCCCAGATGATCACCGGGGTGCCGTTGCTGGTGCCGGCGCCGCTGGCGTCCAGGCACTTGGTGCCGTACACCGTGAGCTGCCTGCCCGCCGTGTAGGTCCAGCGCTGCTGGGTGGCACCGTGGCAGTCCCACAGCTGGATCTGGACGCCGTTGCCGCCGTTGGTCGGCACGTCCAGGCAGCGGCCCGACTGGGTGCCGACGACCGTCACCCCGGCCGCCGGCGGCGGGGTCGTAGGCGGTGGGGTCGTCGGGGTCGGGGTCGGGGTCGGCGTCGGCGTGGTGGTGGTGCCGTCGAGACCGAGGAAGGCGATGGAGTACGCGATCTGACCGGCCTGCGGCAGCTCGTGCCCGACGCCGCTGATGCTGATGCCCTCGACCGTCGCCCGGGTGCCGGTGTCGCCGTACCGGGTGCGGGTCCAGTTCGACTGCGGGCGGTCGGTGAACGCCGGCGTCTGGCTCAACCCGTGCAGGTTGGTCCACTGCTTGATCTCTTCACCGAAGTTGACGTACGACAGGGTGGTGTCGGTGGTCCCGTGCAGGAACTGCATCCGGGGGTACCGGCCGGTGTAGCCGGGGTACATGGCGCGGGCGGCGTCGCCCCACTGCTGGGCGGTCTTGGTGATCTGCCCACCGGCGCACTGGCCGTTCCAGGTGTTGGTGCTGCTGCCGGTCGCGAAGCAGGTCGCGGGCACCCCGCTGAACGCCGAGCCGGCGGCGAACACGTCCGGATACTCGGCGGCCATCACGTTGGTCATCATCGCCCCGGAGGAGAAGCCGCTGACGACGACTCGGGCGGGGTCGACGTTGTGCCGCTGCTTCGCGTAGTTGACCATGGAGATGATGCCGTCGGAGTCGCTCCCGCCCCCGCGCCGCAGCCCCTGCGGCGAGTAGACGTCGAAGCACTTGCTGCTGCGCGTGACCTCGGGCAGCACGATGATGTAGCCGTACCGGTCGGCGGCGGTGACGTAGTCGCGGCCGTTGCCGTTGAAGATCGCCGGCCCGGAGCCGCCGCAGTAGTGGATCAGCACCAGCAGCGCCGGCCTGGGCGCGACGTTGTCGGGCACGTAGAGGTACATGTTGAGGCCGCTGGGGTTGTTGCCGAAGTTGGTGACCTGGGTCAGGGCCGCCGCCGAGGCCGGCTGCGCGGCCATCAGCACCGTCATGGCGAGCAGTGGCACGACCGCGAGGGCCGCCACCGCCCTGAGTAGACGCTTCACGGACATGGGCTCCGATCTGGTGGGACGGGGATGGTGGTGGGGTGGGGCTACCTGCCGAGGGTCACCTTGAGGATCCGCTCGTTGCTGTTGTTCGGGACGCTGTCCTTGTCGCCGCCGGTGCTCGTCGTCAGCCACAGGTTCCCGTCGATGGTCGGCTCGACGGTGCGCAGGCGGCTGTAGGTGCCGACGAAGTACTGCTGCACGTCGGTGAGGGTGTCGCCGCTGATCACCTCCCGGTACATCCGGTTGCCGCGCAGGCAGGCGAGGTACACCACGTCGCGGACGATGGCGAGGCCGCTGCACGAGGCGTCGGCGACGGGGTACGTGCGTACCGGTGCGCGGTAGTTGGGGTTGGCGCAGTCGCCGACCGTGCCCTCGCAGGCCGGCCACCCGTAGTTGCCGCCCCGGACGATGATGTTGGTCTCGTCCATGACGTTGTTGCCGAACTCCTGCTCGAAGAGGCGGCCCCGGGAGTCGAACGCCAGCCCCTGCGGGTTGCGGTGGCCGTAGCTCCACACCTGGTTGCCGAACGGGTTGTCCGCCGGCACGGTGCCGTCGGGGCGGATCCGCAGCACCTTGCCGGCCAGGTCGTTGACGTCCTGGGCGCGGTCCGGGGTCTGCCCGTCGCCGGTGGCGGCGTAGAGCATCCCGTCGGGGCCGAAGCGCAGCCGACCGCCGTTGTGGTACTTGTTGCGCGGGATGCCGGTCACCAGCACCTGGAGGCTGCTCGTCTGGAGCGTGCCGTCGTAGCGCATGCGGACGATCCGGTTGTCGGTCGCCGTGGTGTGGTAGATGTACAGCCACCGGTCGGTGGCGAAGGTCGACGCCACGGCCAGCCCGAGAACGCCGCCCTCGCCGTTGGTGCCGGCGGCGTTCGGCACCGAGCCGATGCTGCGCTTGTCGGTGCCGTCGGGGTTCATGGCGACGACGTCGAACAGGTCGCGCCGCCCGTACAGGACGGTGCCGTCGGAGAGCTGCACCAGCCCCCACGGCAGGTCCCGCTCGGTGGTGACCACCGTCGTGCCGCAGACCGCGCTCGTGCAGGCCGAGCCGGTGCGTACGGTCACCGGGGTGCTCGCCGTCGAGGCGTTGCCCTGGGCGTCGCGGGCGACGACGGTGTAGCTGAACTGGGTGTTCGCCGCCAGCCCGGTGTCGGTGAACGTGGTGGCGGGCGGGTTGGTGGCCGTGCCGGTGACGGAGCCGACGGTCGTGCCGCCGCGCAGGACGTCGTACCGGGTGACGGCGACGTTGTCGGTGGCGGCCGACCAGGTCAGGCGCACGTCGGTGCCGTTGGCGGTGGCGGCGAGGTTGGTCGGCGTGCTGGGCCGAGACGTGTCGACCTGGCAGAACGGTGGCGTGACGGTGAGCGTGGCGCTGGCCTGCGACACGTTGCCGGCGGCGTCCCGGGCGTTGACGTACCAGCCCCAGGTGACGCCCTGCGCGACGGTGAGCGTGGCGGTCAGCGTGCTGCCGCCGACGGAGGTGACGAGCTGCCCGTCGTGGTAGACGTCGTAGTTCGTGACGCCGACGTCGTCGCGGGCCGCGGACCAGGTGAGCGTGACGGACTGGCAGGTCAGCCTGCTGCTGCGCAGGTTGGTCGGCGGGGTGGGCGGCCTGGTGTCGGCGGCGGACCGGGCGGCTGCGGCCGTCGACCCGCCGGCCGGCGGTGGCGCGGCGATGGCGGGTGCACCTGCCAGGACGGTGCAGGCGCTGGTCAGCAGTGCGAGGGTGGCGAGGGGGCGGGTTGACACGTGATTCGTCCCTTCCGGTCGATCCTGGCGGTCAGTACGGGTAGCCGGGCACGTTCAGCCGCACGCTGTAGAGGCCGGAGTCGTTCGTGGGGCCGGAGGTGACGTAGAGGGTCCGCCGGTCGGACCCGCCGAACGCCACGTTGGTGGTGCCCGTGGAGCCGGAGCGGACGGTGCCGAGCTCGACGCCCGTGGGCGAGTAGACGTGGACCAGGCCGTCGAAGCCCGACGCCCAGTACACGTTGCCGGCGCAGTCGATCGTGGCGCCGTCCGGGCCGCCGACGTAGTTGACGAAGACGCTGCGGGGGCCGGTGCTGCCGTCGGGTGCGACGGCGTACTTGTAGATCTTGTTCTCGCCGTAGGCGCCCACGTAGAGCGTCGCGCCGTCGGGGGAGAGCGCGATGCCGTTGGGCTGGCGCAGCGCGTCGTCGACGAGCGACACCTGGCCGCCGGAGACGCGGAAGACGCTGGTGCGCCCGCTCATCTGGTCGGCGCGGGCCCCGCGCTGGAAGTTGGGGTCGGTGAAGTAGACGACGCCGTCGGAGCGGACCGCCACGTCGTTCGGCGAGTTGAACGCCCGGCCCTGGTAGTTGGCGGCGACCACGCCGCGGGTCAGGTCGTCGATCCGGTACGACGAGACGCTGCGCTGGTCGTGTGTGGCGGCGACGAGCTGCCGCCCGTCGGGGCTGAGGGCGAGCCCGTTGCTGCCGGAGTTGGCGAGGAACGTGTCGAAGGTCGCCGGCGGGGTGAAGCGGCGGATGGTCGACGGCTGGACCCGCTCCGGCCCGGTGGCCGCGCCCATGTCGGACACCAGCAGGTAGCCCCGGTCGGCGAGCCAGACGGGCCCTTCGAGGAACGAGAAGCCGCCCCGGATCTTCGCCGCCGTGACCGAGGTCGCCGGCAGCGGCGGGCCGTAGCTGGCGCCGGACGGGCAGACGCCGGGCGGGGCCCCGGGTGGCCCGGCCAGCGCGGTCGTGGTGTGAGCGCTCACATGGCCGGCGCGAAGAATCTGCGGGGGCGAGGCGGCGGCGCCCACCGGGACGGCGGCGGGCAGGGCGAGGCAGAGGCTGGCCAGCGCGGCGAGTGTGGGAGTCGGGACCATCGGGGGCTCCGATCGGCGAGGGCCCGCCGCCGATGGCGGGCGCGGGGTGGCGCGGTGACGGATCCGCCGAGTGGCTCCGGTGGCGGCGGGCGAGCCCGTCGGGCGCGATGGGGACATCGGGCAGCATAAGTCCTAATCCATCGATCCGCATGATTTCGTTGCCGCCAACTTCCCATGTGGGGCGGGGTGCTGCGCGGGTCTTGAGTTTGGGCGAAATGGCCCGGTAATATCGCAAAGCTTCAATGGCTTTCGTCGGGAGTGGGCACCGTTCGAGCCCTGGGCGCCTGACCCGACGCGGGCGGAATCGACGTTTCGGGGTTGCTCATCTACCCTCAGGGCACATCCGGCCTCAACTTTCGTGGGCCGGCGTCGGTTCGGCAGCCATGGGTGTCGTGTGTGGTCTCCCCGCCAGTCTGTGAGCGACCATGGCCGTGTACGGAGGGGTCGAAGCGTTGACCAGCGAAAAGGTGGCGCCTCCGGGCGTCGACACCACCCGGCCCAGCATTGCCCGGGTCTACGACTACTACCTAGGCGGCAAGGACAACTTCGCGGTCGACCGGCAGGCCGCCCAGATGGCCATGCAGGTCACGCCGGACGGTCCCGAGGCGGGGCTGGCCTGCCGGGCCTTCCTCCGTCGATCGGTCAGATTCCTCGCGGCCGAGGCCGGCATCCGGCAGTTCCTCGACATCGGCTCCGGGCTGCCCACCCAGGGCAACGTGCACGAGATCGCCCACGAGGTGGACCCGAACGCCCGGGTGGTCTATGTGGACAACGACCCGATGGCCCTCGCCCACGGCCGGGCCCTGCTCGCCGACGCCCGCACCACCACCGTGCTCGGGGGTGACGCCCGCCGGCCCGAGGAGCTGCTGGCGCAGCTCACCGAACGCAAGCTGATCGACTTCGACCAGCCGGTCGGCCTGCTGCTTCTGGCGATCCTGCACCACCTCAACGACGAGGACGACCCCGCCGGCGTCGCCCGGCGGCTCGTCGCCGCCCTGCCCTCCGGCAGCTACCTGGCCATCTCCCACTTCCACGATCCGGGCGACGCCCAGCCGGAGGTCTCGGAGCGGGCGCGGGCGGTGGAGAAGGTGTTCAACGCGACCCTCGGTACCGGCCGGTGGCGCACCCGCGAGGAGATCATGGGCTTCTTCGGCGACCTGGAGCTGCTGCCGCCCGGGCTGGTCCCGCTGGCGGAGTGGCACCCGGACGGCGAGGAGGACCCCAAGCAGACCGCCACCTACCACACCATCGTCGGCGGGGTGGCCCGCAAGCCCTGAGGCCCGTCGGGCGGCGGCTCCGCGCCCGAAGTTCGTTCACGATGTCCGGGTGTTCGCTCACGATGCCCGGCGAGCGAGCGGCGGACCTCCCCGGGGGCTCGCCACCAGGTGCGGGGCTGCGCCACCCAGGTTCGGCTGTCGGCCCCGGCGTCGCCGCCCGCCCAGGCCGGCAGCTCCTCGCCGAGCAGGGCGAACCACCGTTCGGCCTGTTCCACCCACGACCGGCCGGCCGGCGTGAGGTGGACGTGGAAGCGGGGATGGCGGGCCAGCCAGGCCCGCACCGCCGCCGATCCCTGCACGGCGGCGTCGTCGCAGATGACGTGCACGTCCAGTGCGGCCGGCACCGCCCGGTCGACGGCGAGGAGGAACCTGCGGTACTCGGCGGACCGGTTCCCCCCGCGCCCCGTCGCGGCCCCGCCGGCCGGCGCGCGGGGGGCCGGCACGGTCGTCGACCGGGTCCACCCGGGGCCCCGCGTCGGCGGAGCGTCGTCCGTGCACAGCACCACCGCCCGCCCCGGCGGATGCCGATAGAGGCCGACGACGCCGACGACCCGCGCCACGAACCGCGGGTCGGCGGCGAGCCGGTGCCCGTCCTGGACGTGCGGCCGCAGGTCGAACCGCCGCCAGATCCGGCCGACCGTCGAGGCGGACAGCCCGCTGTGCGCGGCCATCGACGCCCGGGACCAGCGGGCCGCCCGCTCCGGCTGCGAACTGAGGGTGGCGGCCACCACCTGCTCCACCCGGCCCGGCCCGATCGTCGGGGGCCGGCCGGCGCGCGGTGCGTCGGCGAGGCCCGGCAGCCCGCGCGCCACGAACCGGGACCGCCACTTGCCCACGGTCGGCGGTGACACGCCGAACCGGGCCGCGACCTCCGCGTTGCTGGCACCGTCGGCGCAGGCCAGCACGATCCGGCAGCGCAGCGCGTACGCCTGTGTCGAGCGGGCCGCCCGGGCGCCCCGCGCCAGCCGTGCCCGTTCCTCTTCGCTCAGCATCAGCTCGGCCTTCGGCCGGCCCTTTCCCCCCATGCGGCCGATGGTACATATATGTAAACGAATTTGTGGCGCAGATATTCGGACGTCGCAGGTGGTGGGACGAATCGATGTCCCTTCTGGACAGCGTCAGGCCCCCTCGGTATGGTCCCGACGAGTTCCCAAGCGAGGGATTCGCTCGCTGCTGCAAGGTCGCGGTGGCCCGTGGAATCACATTGACATGGAGACCGCTTCAGTGACTATGACCGATTTGCAACTGAAGATGACATCCATCTGCGCCGACGTGCTGAACCGTTCCACCCTCGGGCCGGACGAGGACCTCGTCGCGCTGGGCATGGACTCGGTCGCGGCGGTGGAGATCGTGACCCGCGTCGAGACGGCCTACGGGGTCGACGTCGTCGACGTCATCTTCGACAATCCCACGGTGAACCGCCTCTGTGACCTGGTGGGGGCGGCCGCCGGCAGCGACAGCACACATGCCTAGTCCGCTGGACGAGCCGGATCTCGCGGTCACCACGAACCTGCTCGACCTCGTCCGCGCCGCCGCCGAGCGCCACGGCGACCGCCCGTACCTGGTCCCCGCCGAGCCGGGCGGCCGGACGGCGAGCTTCGCCGACGTCCTGACCTTCACCCGGGGCTGCGCCGCACTGCTCGACGAGCACGGCGTGCCACCGGGCGGCCGGGTGGCGGTGGTCATGCACAACTCCTCGCTGACGGCGCTGCTGTTCATCGGCGTCATCGCCGCGCAACGCGTGCTCGTGCCGCTCAACCCGAAGTCGGGGCCGGGAGAGCTGGACGCGCTGCTCGCGCACTGCGCGCCCGCCCTGGTGCTCGCCCCCACGCCGGTCACCGCGAAGATCGGCCCGGGGCCCCGCCGGGTCGCCGTGGACGACGCCGAGGCCCTCCTGGCCGACGTGCTGGCGCGCGGCGCGGCGTACCAGGGGGACCTGACCGCCCCCCGCGACGGCGGGGCGGGCGACGCGGAGATCGTCTACACCTCCGGCTCGACCGGGGTCCCCAAGGGCGTCGTGCTGTCGCACCGCAGCCTGCTCGCCAACTCGCTGGCCATGGTGAAGTGGGCCGACGCGGGCCCCGACGACGTCTTCCTCAACGTCGTCCCCCTGTTCCACGCCGGCGGGCAGGGGTTCCCGACGCTGACCCCGCTGTGGAGCGGCGGCCGGTCGGTCTGCGTGCGCTCCGAGACGGCGCTGGTGCGGTTCTGGCACTACGTCGACCGGCACCGCCCGACCTGGACGCTGGTCGTCAACGCCTACCTGGCCAACCTGGTGGAGCGGCCGGAGCGGCCGGCGACCGACAGCCTCAAGGGCGTCCTCGCCGGGGGCTCGGCGCTCGGCCCGGAGCTGATCCACCGCTTCGAGGACACCTTCGGCATCGGCGTCTACCAGGTGTACGGCATGACGGAGATGACCTCCCTGACGACGGTGGAGCCGCGCGACCGCCGGCCGGGGGAGCCCCGCAGCGCCGGCCTGCCCGTGCCGTTCGCCCGGGTGCGCGTGGTCGGCCCGGACGGGCGGGACGTCCCGGCGGGCGAGAACGGCGAGGTCCTGCTCAGCGGCCCGAGCATCTTCACCCGCTACGAGGCCGCGCCGGAGCTCACCGCGAAGCGGCTCGACGACGGCTGGGTGCGCAGCGGCGACCTGGGGCACCTCGACGAGCGCGGCGAGCTGTCCATCGTCGACCGGATCGACAGCATGGTCATCGTCAGCGGCGAGAACGTCTACCCCGCCGAGATCGAGAACGCGGTGCCCCACCTGGCGGGCGTCGAGGACGCGGTCGTCGCGGCGCTGCCGCACCCGGTCACGGGCGTGGAGCTGATCCTCGTCTACACGCTGCTGCCCGGCGCCGTCGCCGACGACGACGCCTGGCGCGCGACGCTGCTGCGGTTCCTGAGCCCGTTCAAGGTGCCCCGCAGGTTCGTCGCGCTCAAGGAGATCGGCGTCGACGCCTTCCCCCGTACCCCGCTCGGGAAGATCCAGCGGCCGGAAGTGCAGCGGCTGGCCGTCGACGGTCTTTCACCGACCCGGACCTGATTCGGGCCACCAGAACTCCACGCGATTAGGCGGGAATGCCGTAACGGTGCGGCATCCCATTCTTTCCGGCCGGCACCATTCGGGCTTTAGTCGACAGGAGGTGGTTTGTCATGTCAGTCGAGATCCTCGACGACGAGGAAGTCGTGGTGCGCACCCCCGAAGAGTTCAAGCGCATGCCCCGGGCGTACCAGAAGGCGCTCATCAGCCAGGTCATGATCAATACGGAGGGCGAGCTCTCCGGCGGCGACGACTACACCATGATGTTCATCCCGCTGGCCCCCAACGCCGAGGAGCGCCAGGTGTGCGCCGAGCGGGCGGCGGAGGAGTACGACCACTACAAGATCGGCAAGCGGGTCCTCGCCGAGATCGGCATCGACACGACCTACATGGAGGAGCAGACGATCGAGGAGCGGCGGCTCTTCTCCGACAAGCGCCTGCACCAGTGCACCACGTGGGCCGAGCGCGGGATCTACTCCTACATCGGCGAGGAGAGCGCCCTGCTGATGATCAGGGAGTTCGCCGAGAGCAGCTACAAGCCCTGGGCCGACGCCGTCCGCACGATCATCCTGGACGAGAAGATCCACATCGCGCACGGCGCGCGGGTCTGCCGCAACCTGGCCACCACCGACGAGGGCCGCGAGCAGCTTCAGGCGGGCCTCAACCGCCTGTGGCCGGTGTTCCAGGGCCTCTTCGGCACGCCGGACTCCGAGCGCTCCAAGCGGGCGGTCCGGTTCGGCCTGCGCAGGACGACCAACCGCGAGGCCCTGGAGAAGTGGTTGCAGACGGTCACGCCCCGCATCCACTCCCTCGGGCTCGTCGTACCGGACTGACGGAAGGGACGACCGCGTCATGCCCACCCCTGTCGCCATCAATCCACGCCCGCCCTCCCGCAAGGAGGCCAAGGCCCGGCTCCAGGCGCTGCTCGCCGGCCGCCCCGACCTGGCCGGGCGGCTCGCCGCCGTCCGGGACATGGGCCTGCGGGTCACCGCGTCCGAGGTCCACCTGACCACCACGTGCAACATCCGGTGCAAGGGCTGCTGGTACTTCGAGGGAGGCTTCGACGCGGCCGTCCCGGAGACGTCGGACCCCGTGGTCATCTCCGACTTCGTCGACTCGCTCGTCGCCCGGGGCGTCACCCAGGCGACGCTCATCGGCGGCGAGCCCACGCTGGTGCTCAACCGGGTCGTGCCGTTCGTCGAGCGGCTCCCGTACGTCACGATCTCCACCAACGGGATCCGGCCGCTGCCGCGCGCCGGGTTCGAGGACGTCGCGGTGGCGATCAGCCTGTTCGGCGGCGGCCCGCTCGACGACTCCCTGCGCGGCTACCGTCCGAACGGATCGGCGTTCACCGGGCTCTTCGAGACCGCCCTCGGGCACTACCGCAACGACCCGCGCGTCATCTTCGTGTACGCGCTGTCCGAGGAGGGCCTGCAGTACGTCGAGCCGACGGTGCGGGCCATCCAGGACAACGGCAACCAGGTCACCTTCAACTTCTACTCCGACCACGGCAGCGACCACGCGCTGCGGATCGACAACGAGCAGCGCACCCTCGCCGAGGCGCTGCGGATCAAGGAGCAGTATCCGGAGACCGTGGTCAGCCACCCGTACTTCATCGAGACGCTGATCACCGGGCGCAGCCACTGGGGCGGTCAGTTCGGCTACGACGTCTGCCCGAGCATCAGCGTCGAGCACCCCGACCACGCCGACCGGATCGCCAACGGCAACCCCGTCCTGGACGGCTTCGCCGTCTACGGCGCCGACTACCAGACCCTCCAGTTCTGCTGCACGTCCGGCAACTGCGCCGACTGCCGCGACAGCCAGGGCGTCTACAGCTGGCTCCTGGTCAGCGCCAACCGGTTCCTCGACGACGTCGGCCGGCTGGAGACCTGGCTGGACCTGGCGGAGAGCTACTGGCGGCAGTGGTACTGGGCGCAGCGGCACCACGCCAACTTCGCCCGCCGCGCGCCGCTGGCCGCGTAGCCAACCCATCCGATCGAAGGAGTGCCCCGCATGTCTTCCCCCTCTGCCCCGATCACCGAGTCCGTCGTCGCCGACCGGCTCCGCGTCGAGCTGATCGACCTCGGCGTCGACGAGGAGGCGATCACCCCGGACGCCAAGTTCGACCAGCTCGACATCGACTCGCTGGACGTCGCCGACCTGATGGCCATGGTCGTCAAGGAGTTCAAGGTGGAGATCCCGCGCAGCGAGCTGGCCGACGTCACCATCGGGCAACTCGTCACGCGGATCGTCGCGGGCGCGTCACATTGACCTCCCTGCTCAGCCTGGACAAGCGCCGCTACCTCGTCACCGGCGTCCTCAACAACGAGTCGATCGCCTGGCACGTGGCGGCGGCCCTGCAACGGGAGGGCTGCGAGGTCGTCCTGACCTCGTTCGGTCGGGTGGCCCGCATCACCCGCAAGGTGGCCGACCTGCTGCCGTCCCCGGCCGAGGTGCTCGACCTGGACGTCATGTCCGACGAGAGCGTCGCGTCCCTGGCCGAGCAGATCGAGAGCCGCTGGGGGCAGCTCGACGGCGTGCTGCACAGCATCGCCGCCGCGCCGCCCGACGCGCTGGGCCCGGGCTTCGTCAGCGCGCCGGCCAGCGGCGTGCTCGACGGGTTCCGGGCGTCGGCGTACTCCTTCCAGCAGCTCACCACCGCGCTCGCGCCGCTGCTCGCGCGCGCCCCGGGCGGCGGCGCAGCGGTCGGCCTGACCGTCGACTCCACCCGCGCGCTGCCCGGCTACGGCTGGATGGGGGTCTACAAGTCGGCGCTGGAGGCCGTCGCCCGCTACCTCGCGCTGCACCTCGGGCCGTCCGGCATCCGGGTCAACCTGGTCGCCGCCGGCCCGGTCGAGACCGTCTCGGCGCGCGGGGTGCGCACCTTCGCCGAGCTGGCCGACCAGTACGAGCGGTGGGCCCCGCTGGGCTGGGACCGCGCCGACCCGGCGCGTGTCGTCGGCGCGGTCCTGTTCCTGCTGTCGGACCTGTCCCGGCACACCACGGGGCAGGTGGTGCACGCCGACGGCGGCATGCACGCCGTCTTCGGCGGGGTCGGCGTGTCGCCGGCGACGGGCACCGGCGTGCCCCCCGCCGCGACGGCTCCGGCCGGCGGGACGACGGCGTCGCGCGGCGAGACCGCGACCGGCTGACACACACTGCGGGGAGCGACCGTGCGTCTTGTCATCAAGGGGACCAGCGAACCCCTCGTGGGCGAGCTGGACATACCGGCATCGAAATACCATGCCCACCGCGCGCTGATGCTGGCGTCGCTCGCCGACGGGACGAGCCGCATCCACGGCGCCTGCGGCGCCGGCCACGTGCGCCACACCATCGGCGCCCTGCGTGACCTCGGCACGTCGATCACCGTCGACGACGACACGTTCGTGGTGCGGGGCGGCCCCTACCGGCCGGTCCGCCCGGAGGTCTCGGTCGGCAGCTCCGGCACGACGCTCTACTTCCTGACCGGGCTGGCCGCGCTGGCCGGGTCGCCGGTCACCATCACCGGCCAGAAGTACTTCCGGCGGCGGCCCATCGGCCCGCTGCTCGACGCGCTGGCCGGCATCGGCGTGGAGATCGAGTCCACCGGCGGGCTCCTGCCGATCCGGGTCCCGGCCCGCCCGCCGACCGGGGGCCGGGTGGAGATCCCGGGCACCCTCTCGCAGTGGATCTCCAGCCTGCTGCTGGTCGGCCCGTTCGCCACGGGCCCGACCGTGGTCGACGTCGTCGGCCCGTTCAACGAACGCTCCTACGTCGACCTGACCATCGCGATGATGCGGCGGTTCGGCCTGCACGTGAGCGTCGGCGCGGACGGGCGGCGGTTCGAGATCGAGCCGGGGCAGCGGGCCACCCCCGCCGAGGTCCACCTGCCGCCCGACGTCGGCGCGGCGGCCTTCGGCCTGGCGGCGGCGGCCCTGCACCCGTCCGACGTCCTCTTCCGGGGGCTGCCGGCCGGGCCGTCGAGCGAGGTCGACCACCCCGAGGCCGACCTGCTGGACCACCTGCGCGAGATGGGCCTGCCGCTGCTGCGCGACCCGGCCACCGGCTGGACGCGGGTGCGGCACGACGGATCGCGGCTGGGCGGCGTACGCGTCGACTGCCGCGCCGTGCCCGACATGCTCCCGGTGCTCAGCGTGCTGGGGGCCCACGCCCGGGGCAGCACCGTCCTGGAGAACGTGGCGCACGTGCGGCTCAAGGAGTCCGACCGGGTGGCCGCGATGCTCCAGCTCAACCGGATGGGCGGGCGGGTGCGGCTGGACGCCGACCGGCTCGTCTGCGACGGCGTGGACCGGCTGCGGGAGGCCGACCTGTCGTCGTTCAACGACCACCGGGTGCTGATGGCCCTGGCCGTGGCCGCGTCCCGGGCCTCCGGGGAGAGCCGGCTCACCTACCCCAACGCCCACCGGATCTCCTATCCGCAGTTCCTCGACCAGATGAACGCGGTCGGCCTGAACATGTCCGTCGACCGGGCACCGGTCGACAGGCCGCCGGCCGACCGGGAGCCGGCCCGGCCGGCGGCGCTGCCGTCCCCGGCCCGGCTGGCCGCCACCGGCCCCGCCGACCTGGTACGCCGGCACGCCCGCGCCCACCCGGGCACCGCCGCCGTGATCGAGGCCGCCTCGCCGGGGCGGCCGGGCGGCGTACTCACCTGGCGGGAGCTGGACCGGCGCGCGGACGCCGCGGCGGCGCTGCTGCTGGAGCTGGGCGTCGGGCCGGGCGACGTGGTCGCCTGGCAGCTGCCCAACTGGCACGAGTTCGTCGTGCTCACCCTCGCCACCCTGCGCGTCGGCGCGGTCTGCTGCCCGATGATGCCGTTCTTCCGCGAGCGGGAGGTCGACGACCTGCTGCGCCGCTCGCGGGCGCGGGTGTTCGTGGTGCCCGCCGCCTTCCGGGGGCGCGACCACGTCGCCGAGACCGCGTCGGTGCTGGCCGCGCCCGGCGCGCCGGCCGTGGCGCACGTCCTCGTCGTCGGCGGCGACGGCCCGCTGCCGGCGGGCGCGGCGTCCCCGGGCGCGGCGTGCCCCGGCCCGGAGCTGGCGGGTCCGGTGGCGTCCGTTCCGCCGCCGGAGGGCGGCCCGGCCGCGCGGTGGCAGCGGTTCGACGCGGCCCTCGCCCGGCAGCGTCCCGACGCGGCGGCCCTGGCCGCCCGCCGGCCCGCCCCGGACGCCCTCGCCCAGCTCATGTTCACCTCGGGCACGTCCGGGCAGCCCAAGGGCGTGCTGCACCGCGCCGACACGCTGACCCGCGCGGCGGCCATGCAGGCCCGCCACCTCGGGCTCACGGCGGCCGACCGGTTGTACGTGCCGTCGCCCCTGGCGCACCAGACCGGCTTCCTCTACGGCATGTGGGTCGGCTTCGTCCTCGGCGCGCCGGTCGTGCTGGAGCCCGTCTGGAGCGGCCCCGCCGCCCTGGCCACCCTGCACCGCACCGGCGCGACCTTCGTCCAGGCCGCCACGCCGTTCCTCGCCGACCTGGTGGACGCCGTCGAGGCCGGCGGCGGGCCGCCCGAGGCGCTGCGCGTCTTCGTCGCCACCGGCGCGGCGGTGCCCCGCACGCTGGCCGAGCGGGCCACCCGCACCCTGGGGGCTGCGGTGTGCGGCGCGTGGGGCTCCACCGAGTCCTGCCTCGGCACGCTCGCCGCGCCGACCGACGAGCCGGCCCGCGCCTGGGGCACGGACGGCCGCGCGCTGCGCGGCGTGCGGATCCGGGTCACCGACGACGACGGCACCGTCCTGCCCGCCGGCACCGAGGGCAACTTCGAGGTCGGCGGCGACTGCCTCTTCGCCGGCTACCTCGACCATCCGGAGTGGACGGCCGCCGCGCTGACGCCGGACGGCTGGTACCGCAGCGGGGACCTGGCGGTAATCGACGAGGCCGGCTTCGTGCGGATCACCGGCCGGGTGCGCGACGTCATCAACCGGGGCGGGGAGAAGATCCCGGTGGCCGAGGTGGAGCAGCTCCTGCACACCCATCCGGCCGTCCGCGACGTGGCGATCGTCGCGATGCCGGACCCGCGCCTCGGCGAACGGGCCTGCGCCTTCGTCGTGCCGCAGCCGGCACCGGAGGCAACCGGACCGGAGGCAACCGGACCGGAGGTAACCGGACCGGAGGCGGCCGGGCCGGGGGGTTCGTCCGAACCGCTCACGCTCGACGGGATGCGGCGGTTCCTGGACGAGCGCAAGGTCGCCAAGCAGTACTGGCCCGAGCGGCTGGAGACCGTGCCCGAGCTGCCCCGCAACGTGGTCGGCAAGGTGCAGAAGTTCGTGCTGCGAGACCAGCTCAAGCAGATCATCAGCGAGGAGGCCACGTGACCGACGACGACGGCGAGGCGTTCGCGACGCTCGCCCGCGAGGTCGAGGCGTTCGTCCGCGGGCCCGGCGAGGACTACGCCGAGACCATCGAGCGCACCCGGGCGGTGCCGCCGCAGCTCTGGGACGACCTGCGCGACCGTGGCTACCTGCGGCTGGCCGCCCCGGCCGAGTACGGCGGCGCCGGGCTCTCCTTCACGCAGTACCTGCGGCTGCTCGAACTGTTCTCCATGTCCCACGCGTCGCTGCGGATGATCGTGCACGTCTGCAACGGCGTCTGGCGGGCCATGGACCAGTTCGCCACCGACGAGCAGCGCAAGCGGTTCGTGCTCCCGCAGGTGGCCGGCGACCTGCGGGTGGCGTTCACCCTCACCGAGCCCACCGCCGGCACCGGGGCCGACCTGCGCGCCAGCGTGGTCCGCGACGGCGACACCTACCTCCTCTCCGGCGAGAAGCACCTGATCACCTTCGGGGTGAGCTGCGACTACTGGCTGCTGTTCGCCCGGCTCGCCGGCACCACCGGCAAGGACGGCACCGTCGCGCTCATGGTGGACCGGCACGTCCCGGGCGTCCGGGTCGAGCCGATGGCCGACACCATGGGGGTACGCGGCACCGACCACGCCCACCTGATCTTCGACGGGGCCCCGGTGCCGGTGGCCAACCGGCTCGGCGAGGAGGGCGCGGGCCTCACGGTCGCCCTCGGCGGCTTCCTCACCCCCAGCCGCATCGGCGTCGCCATGACCTGCGTCGGCCTGGCCCGACGCGCCCAGGAGCTGGCGGTCGCCCACGCGCGCCGCCGGGTCACCTTCGGCAAGCCGCTGACCGCCCGCCAGGCGATCGCCTTCGCGCTCGCCGAGAACGCCGCCGACATCGAGGCCGCCCGGCAGCTAACCCTGCACGCGGCGCGGCGGTGGGAGGCGGGGGCCGCCGACGCGGACGCGCTGTCCTCGATGGCCAAGCTGGTCGCCGTCGACATGCTGACCCGGGTCACCGACAAGGCGCTGCAGGCGCACGGCGGCATCGGCTACTGGGAGGGCAGCCCCATCGAGCGCGTCTACCGCGACGCCCGCGCCCAGCGGTTCGAGGAAGGCACCAACGAGATCCAGAAGACGGTCATCGCACGAGAGATCCTGGCGGAGCAACGGTGACGAGCTACCACGGCAAGACCGCACTGATCACCGGCAGCTCCCGGGGCATCGGGCGGGCCCTCGCGCTCACCCTGGCCCGGGGCGGCGGCTCGGTCGTCGTCAACTACAAGAAGAACGCGGAGCTGGCCGACCAGGTCCGCAAGGAGATCGAGCAGCTCGGCGGCCGGGCGCTCACCGTGGCCGCCGACGTCGAGCAGCCCGAGGAGATCGACCGGCTGTTCGCCGCCGCCGAGCAGGAGTTCGGCACCCTCGACTACTTCGTCTGCAACGCGGCGGCCAGCTCGTTCAAGAACATCATGGACCTGAAGGTGCACCACCTCGACCGCTCGTACGCGATGAACCTGCGCGCGTTCGTGCTCGGCTGCCAGCACGCGGTGCGGCTGATGCCCGACGGCGGCCGGATCGTGGCCCTGTCCAGCTACGGCAGCATCCGCGCCTACCCCACGTACGCGAACCTCGGCGCGGCCAAGGCCGCGATCGAGGCGTGGGTGCGCTACATGGCCCTGGAGTTCGGCGGGCGCGGCATCAACGTCAACGCCGTCAACGGCGGCATCATCGAGACGGAGTCGTCGCAGTACTTCTACGACGTGCCCGGGATGGCCCCGCTGTCCACGGTGCTGCCCAAGATCCCCAAGGGTCGGATGGGCACCGCGCAGGAGATCGCCGACGTCGTCGCGTTCCTGCTCTCCCCGGCGGCCGAGTACATCACCGGGCAGACCATCGTCGCCGACGGCGGCCTGTCGATCGTCTCGCCGCCGTTCGTCCAGGACCTGACCGCCCCCCTGACATGACGACCGGCCTGGAGCACGTGCTGCGCCCCGGCCGGATCGGCCGGCTGGCGCTGCCGCACCGCGTCGTCACCGGGGCCATGCACCTGGGCTGGGAGGCCCGCGACGACGGCGGGGCGGCGCTGGCGGCGTTCTATGTCGAGCGGGCCCGGGGCGGGGCCGGGCTGATGGTCACCGGCGGCGCGGCCGTCAGCCCGGAGGGCGCCGGGGGGCCGGGCTACGGGGTGCTCGACGACGCCCGCTTCCGCGCCCGGTTGCGGCGCGTCGCCGCCGAGGTGCGCGCCGCCGGAGGGCTGCTCGCGCTGCAGCTGTTCCACGCCGGCCGGTACGCCCGGCCGGCGGCGGGCGGCCCCCACCCGGTCGCCCCGTCCGCCGTTCACAGCGCGTTCTCCCGGCACACCCCGACCGCGCTCGACGCCGCCGGCATCGCCCGCACGGTCGCGGACTTCGCCCGGGGGGCCGCCCACGCCCGCGACCTCGGCTTCGCCGCCGTGGAGATCATGGGCTCGGAGGGCTACCTGCTCGACCAGTTCCTCTCCCCGCTGACCAACCAGCGCCACGACGAGTGGGGCGGCGACCCCCAGCGGCGGTCCCGCTTCCCGGTGGAGGTGGTCCGGGCGGTGCGCGCGGCCGTCGGCCCCGACTTTCCGGTGATCATGCGGATGACCGGCGACGACCTGATGGCCGGCGGCACGACCCGCGACGACGTGCTGGCGTACGCCCGCGCGCTCGCCGCCGCCGGCGCGGACGCCCTCAACGTCGGGGTCGGCTGGCACGAGTCCCCGGTCCCCACCGTGCAGGCCGTGGTCCCGCCCGGGCACTGGGTGCCGGTGGCGGCGGCGGTCAAGCAGGCCGTCGGCGCGCTCCCCGTGCTGGCCAGCAACCGGATCAACCGGCTGTCGCAGGCCGAGGCCGTCCTCGCCGGCACGCCGTTGGACCTGGTGTCGATGGCGCGGCCGTTCCTCGCCGACCCGGAGCTGGTCGCCAACGCCCGCGCCGGCCGGCCGGTGAACGTCTGCGTGGCCTGCAACCAGTCCTGCATCGACCGGTCGCTGGCCGACGAGCCGGTGTCCTGCATGGTCAACCCCCGGGTCGGGCGCGAGCACGAGCCGGCGGTGTCGCCCGCCGCGTCGCCCCGCCGGGTCGCCGTCGTCGGGGCCGGCCCGGCGGGCCTCAGGGCCGCCCGCGAACTTGCGCTGGCCGGGCACCGGGTCACCGTGTACGAGGCCGCCGACGAGCCCGGCGGCCAGTTCCGGCTGGCGGGCCGGGTGCCCGGCAAGTCCGACTACCTCGCCGCGATCGGCTTCCTCGTCGCCGAGCTGGCCCGGCTCGACGTCGAGCTGCGTACCGGCCGTCCCGTGACCGCCGCCGACGGGGACCTGCTCGGCGGCTACGACGGGGTGGTCGTCGCCACCGGCGTGCTGCCCCGGCCGGTGCCGATCCCCGGCGCCGACCTGCCGCACGTGCTCGGCTACCCGGCCGCCTTCGCCGAAGGGGCGCTGGGGGAACGCGTCGTCGTGATCGGCGGCGGCGGCGTCGCCGTGGACCTGGCGCACCTGGCCAGCCACCCGGCCGGGCCGGCACGGCGGGTCACGGTGCTGCACCGGGGCCGCCGGCTCGGCCCCCGGCTCGGGCGCTCGACGCGGTGGGCGGTGCTCGCCGAGCTGCGCCGGCAGCGGGTCGACGTCGTGCCCGGCGTCCGCGACCTGCGGATCAGCCCGGCCGGGGTGCACTTCGCCGACGCCGAGGGGCAGCCGCGCACCGTACCCGCCGACACGGTGGTGATCGCCGCCGGGCAGGTGCCCGACGACGGCCTCGTCGCGACGGTGCGCGCGGCCGGCGTCTGGCACCACGTCGTCGGCGGCGCGCGGGACACCGCCGGGCTGGACGCGGTGCGGGCCTTCGCCGAGGGCGGGGCGGCGGCGGAGGCGTTCCGGCGCGCGCAGGACCGCGCCGACCAACTCGCTGGGATCGAGGAACGGGTATGACCGTCGACGGGCCGGAACGCATTACCGCGCTCGGCGTGCTGCGGCGCACCGCCGTGGACCGGTGGCGCATCGTGCGGCTGCTGCCGCGCGCGGGCTGGGCGGCGGTGACCGCCGCCGTCGTCAACAACGTGCTGCTGGCCGCCGCGCCGGTGCTGTTCATCGTGATGACGAGCCTGCTCGTCGGGCGGCTGCCCGCCGCCGTCCGCGACGGCGTGGACTCGCCGGCGTTCGGGCGGCTGGTGACCGCGTTCGTCGTCGCCGCCGCCGCGCTCAGCGCGCAGCAACTGCTGGCCCAGCTCCAGCTCACCACCGGGCTGCTGGTCCAGCGCCGCGTCGACGGGTGGGTCGCCGACGAGCTGATGGCCGCCGCGCTGAGCAGCCCGGGCATGGAACCGCTGGACGACCGGGCGCTGACCGACCGGCTCAGCGAGGCGTCCCGCGAGGTGGAGCAGGGCATCCAGAGCCCGGGGGCCGCCTGCGCCGGGATGCTGGCGCTGCTCGCCCGCTACGGCCAGCTCACCGGGTACGCGGTGGTCGTCGGCGTCGTGTTCTCCTGGTTCGCGGGCGTGGGCCTGCTCGCCGCCGTCCTGGCGTTCCGCCACGGGCAGCGCGGTGGCCTGCGCAAGTACGCGGCGATCTACGGCACGATCGTGGCCCGGGTGCGCCGGCTGACATACTTCCGCTCCGTCGCCACGGGCAAGCCGGCCGCCAAGGAGATCCGCGTCTTCGGTCTCCTGCCGTGGCTGCGCGAGCAGTACGCGGCGGCGTACCTGGACTGGATGCGCCCGGTCTGGGCCGAGCGCCGCCGCGTCTACCTGCGGCCCTACTTCGGCTACACGGCCCTCGGGCTGGTGGTGCTCGTCGCGGTCCTCGCCGCGCTGGGCCTGGCCGGCGGGCAGCGGGAGGTCGACCTCACCCGGCTGGCGCTGGTCATCCAGGCCGTCCTGGCGGCGATCCAGCTCGGCGAGTTCTATCCCGAGGCCGACGTGCAGACCCAGTTCGGCATGAACGCCTACCGGGCGGTCGACGAGTTCCGCGCCGGCATGCGGGCCCGATCCGCCCCGGCCCAGGCCCCCGCCCCCGCCCAGGCCCCCGCCCCGGTCCAGGCCCCCGCCCTCGCTCCCGCATCGGCACCCCCGCCGGTGCCCGCGCCGCGCCCCGCCGGGGAGCCGGGCGCGCCGCCCGCCGCCGTGCCGATCCGGTTCGAGGCGGTGTGCTACCGCTACCCGCACCGGTCCGCGCCCGTGTTCACCGACCTCGACCTCACCCTGCCCCCGGGCAGGTGCACCGCGATCGTGGGGCTCAACGGCGCCGGCAAGACCACCCTGGTCAAGCTGCTCGCCCGGCTGGCGACCCCGACCTCGGGCCGGATCACCGTGGGCGGGCAGCCCGTCGACGCCCTGCCCGTGGCGCGCTGGCGCGGCAACCTCGCCGTGATCTTCCAGGACTACCTGCGGTACGAGGCCAGCGCCGCCGACAACATCGCGCTCGGTGCCGCCGGGCACGCCGGTGACCTCGCCGGCATCCGGGCGGCGGCCGAGGCGGCGGGGATCCTGGGCACGCTCGACGCGCTGCCGCGAGGGCTGGACACCCCGCTGTCCGGGCAGCTGCGCGGCGGGGTGGACCTCTCCGGCGGCCAGTGGCAGCGGCTCGCCATCGCCCGGGCGCTGTTCGCCGTCCGCCACGGCGCGTCGGTGCTCGTCCTCGACGAGCCGACGGCCAGCCTGGACGTCCGCGCCGAGGCGCGGTTCTTCGACGAGATCATCGCCGCCACGGCGGGCGTCACCACGGTCCTCATCTCGCACCGGTTCGCCACCGTGCGCCGCGCCGACCACATCGTCGTGCTGGCCGAGGGGCGCGTCGTCGAGCAGGGCTCGCACGACGAACTGTTGCGCCACGGCGGCCGGTACGCCCGGCTGTTCGAGTTGCAGGCGGCCCGGTTCCTCGACGACCGCCCGGACGGCGACGACCCGGACGACCCGGGCGGCGGCGACCCGGGCGGCCGGGACGGCGACGACCCGGGCGGCCCGGAGGGCGACGGCGCGCCGGCGGAGATCGGACAGGAACGGAGCCTCGGATGAGTCGCGGACTGCTGTCGGCCGCCTGGTCGCTGTGGCGGACCTCGCTGCGGCAGGACCGGCGCAAGGCCGTCACGGCGCTGGTGCTCGTCGTCGCCGGCGCGGCGGCGTGGCCCCTGGTGGCGATCATGCTGCGCGTCCTGTTCGAGGCCGCGAACGCCGGGCGGCCGGTCGCCGCGAGCCTCGCCGGGGTCGCCGTGGCGGTGCTGCTGATCGCCGGCCTGACCCTCGGCCACTTCGCGCACATCGCGTACTTCGAGCTGTCGGAGCTGGACGTCCTGCACCTGCACCAGGAGCTGATGGACGCCACCAACGGCTCGGCCGGGATGGCCCACTTCGAACAGCCCGAGTTCGCCGACAAGGTCAGGATCCTGGAGGAGGACGTCGAGCAGCTCCGCGTCGGCCTCCAGGCCGTGCTGACCGGCGTCGGCCTGGCCGTGTCCATGACGCTGACGACGGCGGTGCTCGCCTCGCTGCACCCGCTGCTGCTGTTGCTGCCGCTGGTCGCCGTGCCGCCGCTGCTGGCGGGCCGCCGGGCGGAGCGGATGGTGGACCGGTCGAGGGAGGCCAGCGCCGAGTCCACCCGCCGGGCCCTGGGGCTGTTCCGCCTCGCCACCCACGCCGCGTCCGGCAAGGAGCTGCGGGTCTTCGGCCTGGAACAGGAGGTACGCCGCCGGCACGGCGCGTTCTGGCAGGACGCCACCCGGCGGCTGTGGCGCACGCAGGCCGTGGCGAGCCTCGTCCGCATGCTCGGGCAGTTGGCGTTCGCGGGCGGCTACATCGCCGCCGTGCTCCTGATCCTGCGCGACGCCGTCGCCGGCCGTCGGGGCGTGGGCGACGTCATCCTGGTCATCACCATCGCGGCGCAGGTCAACCAGCAGGTGGCCGCCGCGGTCGGTGTCCTCCAGGACCTCCAGCGGCTGCGCAGCGTCTACCAGCGGCTCGACGAGGTCCACGAACTGGTCCGGGCCGGGGAGCGCGCCGACCGGGACGAGGCCCGCCCCGCCGCCGCTCCGGCCGCGTCGCCTGCCCTTCCGGCCGTGCCTCCCGCCGCCGCACCGGCCGGGTCGCCGCCGCCGGAGCGGCTGCGCGACGGCATCCGGCTCGTCGGCGTCGAGCTGCGCTACCCCGGCGGGGAGCAGCCGGTGCTCGCCGGCCTCGACCTGCACCTGCCGGCGGGCGCGACCGTGGCGATCGTCGGCGACAACGGCGCCGGCAAGACCACCCTCGTCAAGCTCGTCTGCGGGCTGCTGCGCCCGACCGCCGGCCGGGTCCTCGTCGACGGCGTCGACCTGGCCGACCTGTCGCTGCCCGGGTGGCGGGCCCGGATCGCGGCCGGCTTCCAGGACTTCGTCCGCCTCGAACTGCCGGCCCGGCGGACCGTCGGCGTCGGCGACCTGCCCCGGCTCGACGACGAGCCGGCGGTGCGCGCCGCGCTGGAGCGCGCCGGCGCCGGCGACCTCGTCGGGCAGCTCGAAGCCGGCCTGGACACCCAGCTCGGCCGCGAGTACGCCGACGGGGCCGAACTCTCCGGCGGCCAGTGGCAGAAGCTCGCCCTCGGCCGGGCGTTCATGCGCGACGCCCCCCTGCTGGTCGTCCTCGACGAGCCCGCCGCCGCCCTCGACGCCGAGGCCGAGCACGCGATGTTCGAGCGGTACCGGCTCCAGGCCGCCCGGGTCGCCGCCGCCACCGGCGCGGTCAGCGTGTTCGTGTCGCACCGCTTCTCCACCGTCCAGTTGGCCGACCTGATCGTGGTGCTCGCCGACGGCCGGGTCGCCGAGCTGGGCGGCCACGCCGACCTGATCGCCGCCGACGGCCTCTACGCGGAGATGTTCGAGCTGCAGGCGAGGGCGTACCGGTGACCGGGGTGGACGCCGACGTCCGGCCCACCAGCCACAGCGAAGTCCGGAGGACCCGTCAGTGACCAGCGCGACGCACACCGCAGAGTTCGACCCCTTCTCCCCGAGCGCCATGGACGACCCCTATCCCGCGTACGCGGAGCTGCTGCGCCACGAGGAGCCGCTGTACCTGGCCGACCGCGACATGTGGCTGGTCATCCGGTACGACCACGTGCGCGCGGCGGCCAAGGACCACGGCGGCCTCTCCTCGGCCGAGGGGATCGCCTACCACCGGTCCACGCTGCCCGTGCTGTTCGGGCTCGACCAGCCCGACCACACCCGGATGCGTGGGCTGATCCGGCACGACTTCTCGCCCCGTGGCGTGCAGTTCTGGCGGCCGTTCATCGAGCAGGTCTGCGGCGAGCTGCTCGACGAGGCCGTCGCCACCGGCGACATCGACCTCGTCCAGCAGGCGATCATCCTGCTGCCCGTCAAGGTCGTCACCACGATCGTCGGGGTGCCCAGCGACAACCTCGCCAAGCTCAAGCTGACCGCCGGGGTGCTGGAGAGCTTCATCGCCAACGCCAAGGTCGGCGAGGACGCCCCGGACGACCCCGACGAGAACGCCCTGCGGCTGCGGGCCGCCAAGTCCGCGCTCTCCTCCGTCGCCGGCCTGTCCACCTTCCTCGGTGGGCTGCTGGAGGAGCGCCGGGCGCAGCCGCCCCGCAGCGACTTGGTGTCGAAGCTGTTCGCCGCCGCCGAGAAGGGCGGGGTGACCGAGAACGAGATCCTCTGGCTCTGCCTCACCCTGCTCGTCGGCGGCCAGGAGACCATGACGCACTTCCTGGGCAACATGCTGGACGCCCTGCTGAACCACCCCGACCAGTTCCGCCTGGTGCGCAGCCGGCCCGACCTGATCCCGGCGACGATCGAGGAGACGGCCCGCTTCTACCCGCCCGTGCAGAACGTCTTCCGCACCGCCACGACCGACGTCGTCGTCGGCAACACCACCATCCCGAGGGACGCCCGGGTCGAGCTGTCGTTCGCGGCGGCCAACCGCGACCCGCGCAAGTTCCCCGACCCCAACGCGTACCGGATCGACCGCCGCACCGACGGGCACCTGGGCTTCGGGGCGGGCATCCACACCTGCGTCGGCATGCACCTGGCCCGCCTCCAAGCGGCGACGTTCCTGCGCCTGCTCATCGAGCGCACCGACGACATCGAGCTGATCGGCGAGCTGGTCAAGATCCCCAGCCCGGCGTTCCGGGGGCTCGACCACCTGCCGCTGCGCCTCACCCCGAAGGGCGGTCGCCCGGCCGCCGCACCGGTGAACGGGGGGCACCGTGCGTGACGCGACCACCGGCGGCCCGCCGGACCCGGCCGTGCTCGACCTGCCGTTCGCCGTCGGCGAGGCCGCGTCCGGGCCGCTGACCTGGGCGCAGAGCGTGATGTGGGACGCGATGCAGTGGTTCGGCAAGGAGGCGAACCAGTTCAACATCGGCCAGCCCCTCGTGCTCGCCGAGCCCGTCGGGCAGGCCCGGCTGCTCGCGGCCCTGCGGGACCTGATCGAGGCGCACCAGACGCTGCGGACCCGGTACGTGGCCCGGTCGGGCCAGCCCCGCCAGGAGGTCCACGCCTCGGGGGCGTACGACGTCGTGGTGGCCGACGGGCACGACGACCCGCCGCGCGTCGCGGAGGAACTGGCCGGGCGGTTGGCGGAGACCGCGTTCGACCACGAGGCCGAGTGGCCGCTGCGGGTCGGCTGCGTCGTCGACGGGGACGGCCGGGTCACCGCCGTGGCGCTCGTCGGGTCGCACCTGGCGTTCGACGGCTGGGCGTTCCACACGTTCGTCGACCTCCTGCTCGCCGGGCTCACCGGGGAGCGGGGTCAGCCGGAGCCGGCGTCGGCCGCCGCCGTCGGGCCGCCCGTCGGTGCCGAGCCGGCGGCCGGCGGGGGCGTGCCGCAGGCGCTGGAGCAGGCCGCCTTCGAGGGCTCACCCGCCGGCCAGCAGCAGAGCCGGCTCGGGCTGCGGCACTGGGAACAGGGCCTGTCCACCGCGCCGGCGTCCATGTTCGACCTGCCGCGCGCGGCCACCGGCGACCAGCCCATCGAGCGGCACCTGCTCGACTCGGCGGCGGTCGCCGCGGCGGCGGCCGCCCTCGCGGCGCGCACCCGCACGTCGTTCTCGACCGTGCTGCTCTGCCTCACCACGCTCGTCCTGACCGCCTACAACGGCCACGACACCGCCGTGCTCAAGCTGATCACGGGGAACCGGCTCGACCGGCGCAGCCGCGACCTGATCGCGCTGAACACCCTGGACGCGCTGCTGGCGTTCACCGTCCCGCGCGACGTGGACCTGCTCACCGCCATCCGGCAGACGCACCGGCCCGCGTTCGACGCGTACCGCCGGGCGCAGTGCGACCCACGCGCCGTCCGGACGGTGGTCGAGGAGGTGGGCCGGCGGCGGGGCGTGTCGTTCGACCTGTCCACCTACTTCAACAACGGGCACCGGGGCAACGACTGGGCCGTCACCGGCCCGGAACCGGGGCCGGACCGGCTCGCCGAGCTGCGCGCCGGGTCCCGCTACACGCGGCTGGACCCGCTGCCCCGCAGCGACATGAAGTTCATGGTCGCCGCCAGCAACGCCGGGGAGGGGATCTGCCGCCTCGGCCTGCTGGTGGACACGACGTACCTGCCGGGCGCGCTCGGCGAGACCATCGTGCGGGGCATCGAGACGCTGCTGTGCGACGCGGTCGCCGACGAGATCCGCGTCGCCGAGATCCCCGACCGGATCGGCCTCACCCCCGCCGTCCGGGGCGCGGACTGGGTGCGTACCCCCGCCGGCTGGGTGCGCCCCGCCGACGTGGCGGAGCTGGTCCGCGAGGCGGCCGGGGGCGTCGAGGTCGCCGTCCTCGCCGCCGGGCCCGCGCCGGACACCGGGCTGACGGCGTACGTCGCCGACGCCTCGGCCGTACCGGAGGAACTGCACCGGCGCGTGCTCGACCTGCTGCCGGGCCGCACGGGCGTGGCCGCGCCCGACGGGTACGTCGCCTGCGTGGCGGCCCCGCCCGCCGGGGCCGGGCCCGACGCCTGGCGGGGCGTGCCCGTCGCGGCACGCGGCCCGGGGCGGCCGGCATGACCGGCGGGCTCCCCGGGACGACCGGCGCGGCGGCCGGCATGCGCGGCGGAGAGGTCGGCGAAAGCGGCAACCGCCGCACGGACGCCTGCCGCGCGGTCACGGCGATTGATAGTCTGCGGTGGGTCGTTCGATGCCTGAGAAGTGGGGCCGTGGCGGGATGGTAGGGGGCGACGTCGTCATCACCGGCATCGGTGCCGTCACGCCGCTCGGCCTCGACCGGGAGAGCACCTGGCACGGCCTGCTGGCCGGCAAGTCCGGCGTCGGCGCGATCACCGCGTTCGACGCCGCCGACCTGCCCACCCGCATCGCCGCCGAGGTGCGGGGCTTCGACCCGGCGGCGCACTTCACCCCGAAGCGGGCCCGCCGGATGGCGCGGTTCAGCCAGTTCGCGGTCGTCGCCGCGCGGGAGGCGGTCGCCGACGCGCGCCTGACCGTCGACCCCGACCACGCCGACCGGGTGGGCGTGGTGGTCAACGCGGCCGTCGCCGGCTTCGACACCGTCGAGGCGGCCACCCGGGGGCTCCTCGCGCCCGTGCCGTCCGCGCCCAGCGCCCAGTTCGTGCCGTCCTCCCTGACCAACATGCCGGCCTGCGAGATCGCCATCGACCTGGGCGCGCACGGGCCGGTCAACGCCAGCGCCCTGGCCTGCGCCAGCGGCGCGTACGCGCTGCTCGACGCCCGCCGCCTGATCCTCAGCGGCGAGGCGGACGTGGTCGTCTGCGGCGGCACCGACGCGGCGATCACCCCGGCCATGTTCGCCGGCCTGGTGAGCATGGGCGCGATGTCCGAGCGCAACGCCGACCCGGCGGGCGCCAGTCGGCCGTTCTCCGCCGACCGCGACGGCTTCGTCTTCGGCGAGGGCGCGGTGGTGCTGGTCCTGGAGTCGGCCGAGCACGCCCGCCGCCGGGGGGCCACCCCCTACGCCACCCTCGCCGGTGGCGCGCTGACCAGCGACGCCTTCCACGTGAGCGCCCCCGCCCCGGGCGGCGTGCACGCCGCCGCCGCGATCCGGCAGGCCGTGGCCCGCTCCGGGCTGCGCCCCGACGACGTCGACTACATCTGCGCCCACGGCACCTCGACGAAGGCCAACGACCGCACGGAGACCGTGGCGATCCGCGCCGCGCTCGGCGACGCCGCCGACCGGGTGGCGGTCAGCGCGCCCAAGTCGATGCTCGGCCACCTGATCGGCGCGGCCGGGGCGCTCGGCGCGATGGTGTGCGCCATGGCGATCCGCGAGCAGGTCGTGCCGCCCACGATCAACCTGCACGAGCCGGACCCGGAGTGCGACCTGGACTACGTGCCGCACCAGGCCAGGGAGATGCCGGTGCGGGCCGCGCTCACCAACGCCTTCGGCTTCGGCGGGCAGAACTGCGTCGCCGTCTTCACCGAGCCACCGTCCCGAGGAGAGCCCAGATGACCGCCGAGTTCCGGTTGAGGCGAACCGACCACCCGACTTCCCAGCAGCAGCGGGAGGAGATCCTCGCCGACCCCGGGTTCGGCCGGTACTTCACCGACCACATGGTCACCGTGACGTGGACGCCGGACGCGGGCTGGCACGACCACCAGGTCACCGCGCTGGCCCCGTTCACCCTGCACCCCGGGGCGGCCGTCCTGCACTACGCGCAGGAGATCCTCGAAGGGCTCAAGGCGTTCCGCCGCGCCGACGGCAGCATCTGGCTGTTCCGGCCCGGCCTCAACGCGCGTCGGTTCGCCGCGTCCGCCGACCGGCTGGTCCTGCCCGAGCTGGACGAGGAGACCTTCGTCGAGAGCGTCGCCGCGCTGGTCCGCGCCGACGAGGCGTGGGTGCCGCCGTACGGCGGGGAGCAGAGCCTCTACCTGCGCCCGTTCATGTTCGCCTCGGAGGCGTTCCTCGGGGTGCGGCCGGCGCAGCAGGTCACCTACTGCGTGATCGCCTGCCCGGCCGGGTCGTACTTCCCCAACGGGGTCACCGGCGTGACCCTGTGGATCTCTACGAAGTACAGCCGGGCGTCGATCGGCGGCACCGGCGCGGCCAAGTGCGGCGGCAACTACGCCGCGAGCCTCGCCCCGCAGCGCGAGGCGCTGGGGCACGGCTGCGAGCAGGTGCTCTACCTGGGCGGCGAGCAGCGGCGCGACATCGACGAGTCGGGCACCATGAACGTCTTCTTCGTGACCCGCGACCAGCAGCTCGTCACGCCGAGCCTCGGCACCATCCTCGACGGGGTGACCCGCGACAGCGTGCTGGCGCTCGCCGCCGAGCACGGCCTCGACCCGGTGCAGCGGTCGATCGGCATGGACGAGATCCGCGACGGGCTCGCCGACGGCACGGTCACGGAGGCGTTCGCGGCCGGCACCGCCGCCGTGATCACCCCGATCATCGGGTTCAAGAGCGAGGAGTTCGCCGCCGAAGTCGGCGACGGCACCCCCGGCAAGTACACCCGCCAGTTCCGCACCCACCTGCTGGACATCCAGTACGGCCGGGCCGAGGACACCCACGGCTGGATGCACCGGGTCCTGTAGTGGGCACACCCATCGCGGTGGTCGGGATGGCCGTCCGCGCGCCGGGCGGCATCGCCGACCTCGACGCGTACTGGTCGGCCATCCTGCACGCCCGCGACCTCACCGGCGACCTGCCGGCCGACCGGCGTGACGCGTTCGGCGCGGCATGGGACGGCATGGTCACCCGGGGCGGATACCTCGACGCGGCGTTCGACTTCGACCCGAAGTTCTTCGGCATCGCGCCGAAGGAGGCCCGGGTGCTCGACCCGCAGCACCGGCTGCTGCTGGAGGTCGCCTGGGAGGCGTTCGAGCACGCGGCGATCCCCGTCGCCGCCGTCGCCGCGTCCACCGGTGTGTTCGTCGGCATCACCGGCCGGGACTACTGGCAGTGGCTCTCCGGCGACCCCAACTCGTACTGGACCATCGGCAACGGCCACGCGTTCGCCGCCGGCCGGGTCGCGTACACCCTGGGGTTGGGGGGTCCGGTGTTCGCGCTGGACACGGCCTGCTCGTCGTCGCTGGTGTCGGTGCACACCGCGTGCCGGGCGCTGGCCCACGGCGACTGCGACGTGGCCCTCGCGGGCGGCGTCAACCTGGTCCTCGCCCCGGGCACCACCCGGGCGGTGGCGCAGACCGGCGCGCTGTCGCCGCAGGGCCGCTCCCGCCCGTTCGACGCCGACGCGAACGGGTTCGTCCGGGGCGAGGGCTGCGGCCTGCTGGTGCTCAAGCGGCTCGCCGACGCCCGCCGGGACCGCGACCGCGTCCTCGCGGTGATCGGCGGCACCGGCATCAACCACGACGGGCGTACGGCGACGTTCACGACGCCGAACGTGTCGGCCCAGGCGGGGCTCATCGACACCGTCCTCGCGGCGGCCGGCGTGTCCGCGCGGGACGTCGGCTACCACGAGGCGCACGGCACGGGCACCCCGCTGGGCGACCCGTCCGAGCTGGAGGCGGTCGTGGCCGCGCTCGGCCGCCGCGAGGGCCGCCCGCTGTACGTGGGCTCGGTGAAGGGCAACGTCGGCCACACCGAGTCGGCCGCCGGGGTGCTCGGGCTGGTGAAGGCCGTGCTGTGCCTGCACCACCGCACGATCGCCCCGCAGGCCAACTACCGGGCGCTCAACCCGCGCGTCGACCTGGCGGGCACCGGCATCGAGATCGCGGCGGCGGCGGTGCCCTGGGACGACCGGCTGGGCCCCTGCGCGTCGACGAGTTCGTACGGGATGAGCGGCACCAACGCCTTCGCGGTGCTGTCCCCGGCGCCGCCGCCGGAGCCGGCCGGGGAGGCGCCTGCCGCGCGCGGCTTCCCCGTGTCGGCCGCCACCCCGGGCGCGCTCGCCGAGCTGGCCGGCCGGTACGCGACGCACCTGGCCGCCCTGCCGGGCGCGGACTACCCGGCGTTCGCGTCGACCGCCACCGGCGGCCGTACCCGGCTCAAGCATGCGGTGTGGGTCGAGGCGGCCGAGCCGGCCGGCGCGGCGGCGGCGCTGGCGGCCCTGGCCGCGGGCGAGGCGCACCCGGCCGTGCGGGCGCTCGACGCGGACGAGCCGGTGCCGGCCCCGCCCGGCCGGGCGGTCGTCTCGCTGCCCGGCTACCCGTGGCAGCGCGGCACCTACCTCTCCGCCCCGGCCTGACCGCCCCGGCCACCCGGTCCGGCCGGCACCTCCGCCCCGGCCCGTGCGGCCCGGCTGGCTCGGCTCCGGCCCGGTTGACTCGGCTCCGACCTGGGCGGCCCCGTGCTACGCCCCGGCCTGGGCGGCGAGCGTGGCCGCGCGGGCGGCCCGCGACGGCAGCGCGAAGTGCAGCGTGGCCATGGCGACCAGGCGGCCGCGGTGGTCCGTGGCCCGCGCGTCCACGACCGCCGAGCGGCTGGCGATGTTGACCACTTCGGCGGCGACCCGCAGCACGCCGGGCTCGGCCGGCTCCAGGAAGCTGATGCTGCTGTTGGCCAGCGCCATCGCGGGCGCTGGCCCGACCAGCACGTTCACCGCGACGAAGCCGGCCAGGTCGATCGCCCAGAACATGGCCGGCCCGGACAGCGCCCCGTCGATGCGGCGTTCGAGCCCGTCGGGGCCGGCGGCGCAGACCACCCGGCCGCCGTCGATCGCCTCCACCCGGAGCCGGTCGGTGCCGGACAGGATCTCGGCGAGCCACGCCCGCGCCTCGTCGATCGCCATCACCGGTTGCCACGCCATGGCCACACTATAAGTCGTGATCGATCTCTTCCGGTCGTCTCGTACGGTGGGGCGATGGGGGAGAGAACGGTCCTGATCGTCGGCTACGAGGGCGCGGAGCTGATCGACATCGCCTGCGTCAGCTCCAGCCTGGACATCGCCAACCGCATCGGCGCGGACCCGCCGTACCGGATCGTGCTGGCCACGCCCGGCGGGCGGCCCATCACCTGCGACTCCGGCCTGCGACTCTGCGCCCAGGAGACGCTGGAGCGGTGCACCGGGCCCGTCGACACGCTGGTCGTCTCCGGCGGCCTGTGCCACACGCGGGCCGCCGCCAACCCGCTGGTGACCGGCCACGTGCGCCGGCTGGCGGCGCTGGCCCGCCGGGTCGCGTCGGTGTGCACCGGGGCGACCGTGCTCGCCGAGGCCGGCCTGCTCGCGAACCGCCGGGCCACCAGCCACTGGATGTACGCCGACCAGCTCGCCCGCAGCTATCCCGACGTCACCGTCGACCCGGAGCCGATCTACATCCGCGACGGCAACGTCGCCACCTCCGGCGGCGTCACCAGCGCCCTCGACCTCACCCTCGCCTTCGTCGAGGAGGACCACGGCATGGCCCTGGCGCGGGGCGTCGCGCTGGGCGTGGTCGCCTACCTGCAACGCCCCGGCACCCAGGCGCAGCTGAGCATGTTCCTGGCCCGCTGCTCGACCGACGACCTCGTGGTGCGCCGGGCCCGCAGCCACGTCGCCACCCACCTGGCCGACGACCTCGGCACCGCCACCCTGGCCCGGCTCGCCGGGGTCAGCGAGCGGCAGCTCTCCCGGCTCTTCCTCGCCCACGCCGGGTCGACCCCCGCCCAGTACGTGCGGCGGGCGCGCACCGAGGCCGCCGCGCACCTGCTGACGTCGACCGCGCTTCCGCTCGCGGCGGTGGCCCGGCGGTGCGGCTTCGGCTCCACCGAGTCGCTGCGCCAGGCGTTCCTCGCCCACTACGCGGTGACCCCGTCGCGTTTCCGGGCCGAGCGCCGCAGGACCGTCGACGCCCCGTGACCCCGTCGGGCGGGACCGGGGTTGGGCACCGGCCCGTGGTTTCTGTAACTATCCGTGGGGTGACGTTCACGGATGGGGTCGGCGTCTCGGGGACGTCGGGATGAACGGCCGGCTGGGCGCCCTGCTGCGGCGGCACCGCACGGACGCCGGCCTGACCCAGGAGGAGCTGGCCGACCTCGCGGGCGTCGCCGTGCGTACGGTGCGGAACCTGGAGCTCGGCCGCGTGGCCCGGCCGCAGCGCCGCACCGTGCAGGAACTGGCCGACCGCCTCAGCCTCTCCGAGCCGGACCGGTCCCGGTTGCTCACCGCGGCCCGCGGGGGCGGGTGGGACGACGGGGCGGGCTCCCTCCCCGGTGACCTGGCCGACTTCGCCGGCCGGGCCGGGGAACTGCGCCGGCTGGCCGGCGCGGCCGAGGCGGCCGGACGGTCCGGCGTCAGCCGGGTCGTGGTCGTCAGCGGCGCGCCTGGTGTCGGCAAGTCCAGCCTGGTGGTGCACGCCGCACACGAGCTGGCGCGCCGCTTCCCGGGCGGGCCCCTGTACGTGGACCTGCGGGGCCTGGACGACGAGCCGACAACCCCGGCGCAGGCCCTCGACCAACTGCTGACCGCCCTCGGCGTGACGGCCCCACCGCCCGCCACGGACGCCCGGCTGACCCTGTGGCGCACCCTCGCGGCCGACCGCCGCGGGCTGCTGGTGCTGGACGACGCACGCGACGAGGCGCAGGTACGGCCCCTGCTGCCGGGCGGGCCGGGCTGGCTGGTGCTGGTGTCCAGCCGCAACGCCCTGGCCGGGCTGGTCGGGGCGGACCGGATGCCGCTGGGCGTGCTGTCCGACGCCGAGACGCGCACCCTGCTCGCCGCGTCCGTGGGTGGCGGGCGGATCGCCGCCGACGACCCGGCGGCGGCGGAGCTGGGCCGGCTCTGCGGCGGGCTGCCGCTCGCCCTCCGGGCCGCCGCGAACCGACTCGCGGTCCGGCCCGAGTGGAGCGCGCGGTGCTTCGTCGAGCGGCTCCGCGACGAGCAGCGCCGGCTCGACCTGCTGCGGGCCGGCGACATCCAGGTGCGGGGGGCGTTCGAACGGTCGTACCGGCTGCTCGATCCGTCCGTCCGGCGCACGTTCCGGCTGCTGGGCGCGGCCCCGCTGCCGGAGTACACCGCGCCGGTGGTCGCGGCGCTGTCCGGCGAGCCGGTGCCGGTCGCCGAGGACCGGCTCGACAGGCTGGTCGACGCGGGACTGCTCGGCACCGGCGCGGCCCCCGGCCGGTACGTCCTGCACACGCTGCTGGCGCTGTTCGCCGCCGAGCGGTTCGCCGGTGACGAGGTGGCCGGGGACCGGGAGGCGGCCCGGGGGCGGTTGGCCGCCCACCTGCGGGGTCGGGGCGCGGGGGCCGGCGGGCCCGGTTCCCTCAGGTGACCGGGTCGGTGCTCCCCGACCGCCGCCGCACCAGGCCGAGGGTGATCGCCTCGCGGGTCAGCTCCGCCTTGTTCCCGACGTCCAGCTTGGACCTGATCCGGGTGAGGTAGGTGTTCACCGTCGCCTCGGAGATGCCGAGCCGGCGCGCGGCCTGCGCGTGCGTCAGCCCCTGGGCGATCAGCGTCAGCGTCGCCGCCTCCCGGGGGGCGAGCGCCGGGCGGCCGGGCGGCCGGAAGCGCGCCCGGTCGCGGCCGGGGCCGGGCCCCGGCGCGCAGGCCGGGGCCCGACCTCCGCCGGCCACCGGCCGCCCCGCCTCCGGGCCGGTCGCGCAGGCCCGGAGCCGCGCCGACAGCGTCGGGCACAGGTAGAACCCGCCGGCCGCGACCACGTCGAGGGCCGTCCACAGGTGGACCCGCTCGGTCGCGGTGGTCACTACCGAGCGGGCGCCGGCCCGGATCGCGTCCAGCGTCGCGCCCTCCGCGGACTCCGGCACCATCACCAGCGTCGGGTGCCGGGCGCACGACCAGCGGAGGACCTGCGGTGGCGGGTCGACCAGGACCACGACCGCCACCGTCCCGGCCGCCACCTCGCTCACCGCGTCGACGGCGCGCAGGCTCCGCACCCGGTCGTTGCCGTCGATGAGCTGGCGCACCCCGCGCCGGGCCAACGGCTCGGCCACCACCACACACACGTCGAACATCGCCCCACCCCTCGGTGAGCAGTCAACTACGGTGCGGGTGGCGGGGCGAGGCAAGACGACCGGCAAGAACGGGTTCACACCGACAAATAGCCGAGTTCCACCGCCCGCCGGGTCAGCTCCGCCTTGTTGGCCGCCCCGAGCTTGCGGCGCAGCCGCTTGGCGTACGTGTTGACGGTCTGCTCCGTCACCCCGAGGCGGTGGGCGACCTGCCGGTGGGTGAGGCCCTGCGCGATGCACCGCAGCGTCTCCACCTCGCGGGGGCCGAGCGACACCTCCGACCCGCCCGGCGACGCCCGGCCGCCGCCGTCCGGTCGGCCGCCGACCAGCGCCGCCACGCTCCGCGACAGGTACGACCCGCCGGTGAGCACCGCCGACCGGGCCAGCTCCAGCTCGTCGACGCCGTCGCCGTCGCGCAGGACGGCCCGGGCCCCGGCGGCGAGCAACGCCAGCGGGTCGACCGTGGTGGCGCGGGGCAGCACGAGCAGCACCAGCCCGTCGGCGGCGAGCGTGGCCAGCTCCGGCCAGCGTTCGCCGGTCAGGCGGTCCCACCGGACGACGACCGGCGCGGGGCCGGCGTCGGGTGGATCGACGGTCGGCATCAGGTTGCTCCCGGGGAGGAGGGGTGCCCGAACCCCAGCGTGTACCGAGCGCTACCGATGGTAGATGCCGGAGAAGTCCCCAAAATGACGGCTGTCCATGTCCCCCGCGCGCCGCGCACACTGTCCCCCGCGGCGTCGACGTCGCCACCTCCCCAGCACCGGCCGTCCCGCCTGCGCCGCCCCGGCGTCGTCGCCCCGCGCGGCCCGGTGTCGGCGTCCGGCGCGTGCCGGCGCGCGGTCGGCGTCGCCGTGGCGGCAAGGGAGACAGATCACATGATTTCGAGGGATCGCCCGATCGTTGCGGCAGAACACCCCCGCCTGTGGTTGCGGTGCTTCGGCGGATTCCGGCTGGAACTGGACGGCGTCCCGGTGGTCTGGTCGGGCGTCCGGCCCCGGGTCCGGACCCTGATGCGCTACCTGGCGGCCGAGGCCGGCCGGCCCGTGCACCGGGAACGGATCATGGCGGCGCTCTGGCCGGAGCTGCCGGAACGGGCCGCCGTCAACAACCTGCACGTGAGCGTGTCGACGCTGCGCACCTTCCTGGAGCCCGGGGTGGCCCGGGGCGCGTCCCGGTTCGTCGTCCGGGACGGGGCGTCGTACCTGCTGGACCCGGGGCCGGGCGGCGGCAGCGACGTGCTGGCCTTCGAGGCGGCGCTGGCCGTCGCCCGGCACGCCGGGCCGACCGGCGACGCCACCACGGTCACCGGGGCGCTGCGCGGCGCACTCGACCACTACGGCGGTGACCTGCTGCCGGAGGACGGGACCGCCGAATGGGTGGTCGCCGACCGGGAACGGTACCGGGCGCGGGCGACGGAGGCGGCGGCGCTGCTCGCCCGGGTGGAACTGGACCGGGGGCGGGCACGGGCGGCGGTGCTGGCCGCCCGGCGGGCGCTGGAGCTGGACGGCTACCACGACGACGGCTGGCGGCTGCTCGTGGCCGCGCAGCGCCGGGCCGGCGACGTGGCCGCGTCCCGGCGCAGCCAGCAGACGTACGAGCGGGTACTGCGCTCGCTGGGCGTGGCCCACCCGTCGGCGGCCCGGCCCGTGCACGTCACGGCCGCCTGAACACCTCCACCTCGGCCAGCGCCACCTCCCGCCCCCGCTGCGCGCCGTAGCTGGCGTCGATCGTTAACCGGAGCCGGGTCACCCCGCCCACCACGTGGTGGAAGGTCTGCGGCCCCGGCCGGTCGGTCAGCCGCAGCTGCCGGGCGCTGCTCGGGCCGTCCCCGGTCCACAGGGTCATCGTCAGCTCGGCCGGTCGCGCCTGCCGGACGAAGGCGTCCTGCTGCGGCGACGCCCCGGTGTGCACGATCAGGTCCATCAGCCGGATCGGCGGGTCGAAGGTCAACTCCACGTACTGGCCGGCGGCGGGCCGGTCGGCGGCGGGCGCCCAGTAGCGGTTGTTCAGGCCGTCCACGACGGACCGGGCGGGGTGCCCGCGCGCCTCGCTGGAGGCCACCACGGCGCTGGGCAGGACGGCCTCGGGCGTCGCCGTGCGGTCCCGCACCGCGTCGACGGCCCGGGGACCGAACCGGACCGCCGCCCAGACCGCGGCGGCGAGCAGGGCCAGGACGACCAGCACCGCGAGCAGCCGGCGCAGCCCGCCCCGGCCGGGTCGCCGCCGGGGCCAGCGCAGACGACGCCACCACGGCACGGCCCCCGCCGGGCCCGTCGGCGCGGCCAGCGGCCCGCCGCAGCGGCGGCAGAACGACCGGCCCGCCGGGTTGCCGGTCCCGCAGGCCGGGCAGACCACGTCGCCCGGCGCGCCAGCGGTGTCCCCGGCGAAGTCGCGGACCACCGGCGCGGGGGCCACGGGCAACCCCGGCTGCACCGCCCGGGGCTGGTCGGCGGCGGGCGGCGGCTCGGCGGGGGCCGCCGCGGGCACCGGGTCGGGCGGCCCGCCAGGTCCGTCGTCGTCGGCGGGGCGCACCGGTACGACGAGCGCGGCGGCCCGCCGCGCGGCGGTGTCCCCGGCGTCCGCGACGGGCTCGGCGGCGGTGTCCGCGACGGGCTCGGCAGTGGCATCGTGGGCCGTGGCCGTCGGGGCGGGCGGCGGCGTGGGGTCGTTCCAGGCGAGGAACGCACCGCAGTTGCCGCAGAACCCGTCGCCGGGGGAAACCTCGGCGCCGCAGTTGTCGCAGGTCCTCATCGCGCCCCACCCGTCGCCGGGCCGCCGTCGGGCGGCAGCACCTCCACCGTGTACGGCACGTGCGCCGGCCTGTTCGCCTCGATGACCGCCCGCAGCCGCGCCGCGAGCGCCGGGCCCGGCTCGGCGACGCGGATCCGCACCGTCAGGGCCGGCTCGGGCGACCCGGGCAGCGCGCCGCCGGGGGTGGCCGACCAGGCGGTGCCGCCGCTCTCGACGATCTCCGCGGCGATCCCCGTGGCGAGCCGCACCTCCTCGGCGAGCGCGGCGGCCGTGCCGCGTACGCGGTGCCGGCCGACCGCACCGGCGACCACCCGCCGCCGGTCGTCGCCGGCCCCGTCGGGCGGGCCACCGGCGGCGACCCAGCCGCCCAGCCAGTCCACGAAGTCGGGCGGGGCCAGCGCCGGGTCGAAGTACGCCCACAGGTTGTCCAGGGTGGCGTGCACCGGCGCGATCACCTGGTCGTACGCGCCGGTCAGGCGCTGGGCCAGGTCGTCGGCGGCGTAGACGGCGGGCAGCCGCCGACCCAGCGGGTCGGGCGTGGCCAGCCCCTCGACGGCGGCGCGCATGCCACCCCCCTCTCGCTCAGGCACCCGACCGGTGCTCGTCGACGCGGACCTGGTGCTGGTGGGAGAAGACGAGGGCGTGCCGGTCCAGCTCGATCCGGGTCACCTGCTCGCCCCGGCGGCCCGTCAGCGGGTCGGCGGGGAACATGCGTACCTCCTCGACGACCTCGACCCCCGGCAGCCGTTGCAGCACCCCGAACACCTCGCCGGAGTGCACCTGCCGCCCGAACGGCCAGCCGGTCCCCTCCGGCCCGCCGCGCACCGGGTCGAGATAGTGGTAGAGGGTGGCCGTCGCCTCGGCCCGCAGCTGGGCGACGGCGGTGTCGGGGCGGGGGACGAGCCGGGCGACGACCGTGACGCCCTGGTAGAACGGCGGCTCCACGACCAGCCGCGCCCCGATCGGGCGGCGGGCTTCCAGGTGCTCGGCGATGGTGGCGAGCATCCCGTCCGGGGGGACGAGGTCCTCGAAGTGGAGGCGGCCCTCCTCGTCGGCGACGGCCTCCGGCACCACCAGCAGGCGTACGCCGCCGGCCGCGCTGCCGTCACCGGCGGGCAGGCACCGGACCCGGGCGGCGGCCGGGCACGCCTGCCTTGCCAGCAGCTCGTAGTCGCGGGCGGTGACCGCCCGGTCCTGGGCCCGCAGCTGCACCGGCCCGCGCAGCCGGGCCTCCGCGACGGTCTCCCCGTCGACGCCGCCGGTGGCGGGGGCCCGGTTCTCCACCCGCGACACGTACGGCATCGAGCTGCGCAGCACGGCCAGGGCCCCCCGGGCGACGTTGCCGCTGTGCCCGCCCCCGGTGCGATAGCGCCGCACCCGGATCCGGGAACCGGCCGTCGGCACGGCACCGTAGCGGCGCAGGGTGCCGTCGGGTTGCCGGACGGCCGGGCCGAACAGGATCTCCCCGGCGGTGCGGTCGACGACGACGTGCCGGTCGCCCGGCCCGGACCCGCCGAACGTCTCCACTTCCGTCCACTCCAGCCACCCGGTGCCGTCGCTGCTCTCCACCACCAGCGGGTGCTCGTCGGGGACGATGGGCGGCCGGGCCACCGTCAGCCGCTGGCCGGGCACCCCCTCCGCCTCGCCGACCTGCTCGCCGAGGACCGTCTCGGCGTGCACGGCGCCGACCGTGCCGCCGATGGTGGCCGCCTCCACGGAACGCACCGTCGGCGAGGCGGCGTAGAACGGCTGGCCGGGCCGGGCCGCCACCAGCCGGCACCGCAGCCAGCCGGCCCGCTGCCCGGCCACCACGGAGGTGACGTGGGCGGCGGGCACGTGCAGCACCACCTCGCCGGGCCGGTTCAGCCCGCCGGTGTCGTCGTGGTCGACGTCGCACGGCGACCAGCGCTCACCCGTCCACGCCTCCCACACCAGCGGCGGCTGGCGTGGGTCGACGCCGACGCCCTCCACCCGGCTGTCCATCCGCAGCAGCACCGCGCAGGACGGCACGGCGGCGGAGAGGCCGACGAGCATGGCGTCGCCCACCGACGGGACGGCGGGAAAGCAGGACACGTCCCGGCCGTCGAGCAGCTCCTCGGTCCGGTCCGCCGGCGGGCCCTCGGCGGGGTGGCTGCGTAGCCGGGTCAGCTCGCAGGGCACCACCGCCAGGTCCGTCGTGGTGGTGAACACGACGGCCTCGTCGGTCTGGGTGCGTTCGGTGCCGACCTCGGTGCCGGCGCGCAGCAGCACCGGCTGGGTCTGCGGGCCGGAGAGCCAGAACGTGACGTCGCCCCGCGCGGCCGTCGGCGGGAACGGCCGCACCCCGATCAGGTCGAGGAACGCCAGGTAGTTCTTCTCCGGCACCCGGTTGAGCCGGTAGAGCAGCTGGTCGACCATGTGGGCGAACGTCTCGACCAGGGTCACCCCGGGGTCGGAGACGTTGTGGTCGCTCCACTCCGGGCAGCGCTGCTGGATGAAGCGTTTCGCCTCGTCGACGAGTTGCTGGAAACGGCGGTCGTCCAGGTTGGGCGCGGGCAGCGGCATCAGGCGGCGCTTTCCTCGTGGTTGCTTCCCCCGCGCGAGAGGGTGCTCTCCTCGTGGGAGGGGATGACGTAGAACGGGAAGACCAGGTTGCGCGGGTCGTTGGTGCCCCTGATCGAGTAGCGGACGTCGATGTAGAGCACCCCGGCGTCCTCGGCGTCAAAGTTGATCACCACGTCGGTGACGTCGATGCGGGGCTCCCACCGGTCGAGCGCCCGGCGCACCTCGAAGGCGATCCGTCCGGCGGTGTTCTCGTCGGCCGGGGCGAAGACGTAGTCGTGCACCCCGCAGCCGAACTCCGGCCGCATCGGCCGCTCGCCCGGCGCGGTGCCGAGGATGAGTCCGATCGCCTCGACGATCTCCCGCTCCCGGTCCACCAGGGCGATGCCGCCGGTGGCGTCGGTGCGCAGCGGGAACGCCCAGCCCGCCCCGATGAACTGCTCGGCCACCGCCGCCTCACCCGCCGATCAGCACGGTCGTCGCCCCGGTGCTCACCACGGCCTTGCAACCGGTGGCGTCGCCGCGCCGCGCCGCCTGGTGCCCGCCGATCAGCACCCGGCGCAGCGGCGGCGGCACCGCCGGCACGATCCGGTTGGTCAGCAGCAGCACGGCGTGCTGCGGCGGCTTCTCGCAGACGCAGACCGTGCCGACCACGGCGGCCGGCCTGCCGGCGATGAGCACGCTGGACACCCCGAGCAGCGGGGCGCCGGGCGTGCCCGGCGGCAGGGCCTGCCCGCCCGGCGGCCCGATGGTCCCCGTGGGCGGCCCCGGGGTGACCCCGGTGGCCAGGTGGCTGATCTTGTCACCGATGCGCGCGGCCGGCGGCATGAGCGTCCCTCCGGTCAGTTGAGCTTCACGAGTGGTGCCTGGATGTCGACCTGGGTGCCGCCGTCGACGCTGACCGACCGGCCCTTCAGGGTCAGCTCGCCCGCCCCGGCGTCGAGGGTGATCCCCCGCCCCTTCACCGTGACCTGCTGCCGGGCCTCGATCTCGACGCTGCCGTCGCTGTGCACCACCACGGCCGTACGCCGGTCGTCGAGGTGCACGGTCAGCCGGTCCCGGGCCGTGGTCAGCCGGATCCCGCGCGGCCCCGAGGGCAGCGCCGACTCCAGGAACTCGATCCGGTCCCCGCGACGCGAGGCCAACGAGCGGCGGTTGATCCGCCCCGACGAGGCGTCCACCAGCGCGCCCTCGTGCACCGACGGCTTGTCCACCCCGTTGTACAGCCCGCCGATGACGTACGGGCGGTCCAGCAGCCCCTGCTCGAAGCCCACGAGGACCTCGTCGTTGACCTCCGGGCAGAACACCCCGCCCCCGCCGACGCCGCCGAGCTGCACCGTACGCACCCAGTCCGTCTCGTAGTCCGGCGCGTCCGTCAGCCACGGGAAGCGCAGCCGCACCCAGCCCTGGCCGACCCGCTCGGGGTGCCGGCGGTCCACGTCGGCCTTGGTGTTGGTGACGATCGCGACGGCCAGCCCCGGGATCCGGGTCGCCCGCGCGGGCGCGGCGGCCCCCGTGGCGAGGCCCCACGTCGACCGGTCCTGCCGGCCGCTGACCGTCAGCCACGTCTCGTAGAGCTGGGCGGGGCCGAAGACGTGCCGGCTCGCCGTGATCGTGTACTTCCCCTCGAACGGAGCGCCCACCTGCTGCAGCGACAGCGGCACCCCCGCCCGCAGCCGGGGGTTGCCCCGGATCCCCACCTCCAGCTCCGCGAACGCCGCCGTCACGTCGGCCGCCACCGCCCCGGCCACCGCCCGCGTCTCGGCCACCGTCCGGTAGGGCACGTCCGCCACGCAGAGCCGGGCCGCGCCGAACGGCTGGGCCGCCTTCGCCGGGGTGGTGCCGATCTGCACCTCGTCGCTGGCGTCGGTGGCGACCTCCGTACTCACCGGCCGCTTCGCCCGCACGTCCCAGCCGCGCACCGTCACCCCGGCCACCTGACCCACGGAGGTGACGGTGGAGCGCACCGACAGCAGGTTCTCGTTCATCTCCACCACGAACGGGCTCTGCTCGGCGGTGACCCCCGCGCCCGGCGCGGCGGCGGCCCGCACCGACCGGCGGAAGAAGAACCGGCCGTCGACCACCACCACCTCGGCGTCGTTGTCGACCGCGAGCATCTTGAGGAACTCCCAGTCGTTGACGTTCGGCTGGGTGACCGTCTCGTACACGGTGGGGGTGGGGTCGATCCGGCCCACCGGGATCCCGGCGGCGGCGGCGACCTCCCGGGCGATGTCGGAGGCCTTGCGGTTGACGAAGCTGCGCACCCGCTGCCCCCGCATCAGCCGGTGCGACAGGTCCAGCGCCCGGACGGTGGTGAAGGTGCCGACCCCGTCGTACTCCGACTCCAGCGTCACCACCTCCCCGGCGAACAGCGGCAGCGGGGCGGCGTCGCGGCCGGTGCGGACCCGGACGGTCACGTCGGTGCCGATGGTCACCCCGTTGTCCCGCAGGAACCGGCTCTGCTGGTCGCGGAAGCGCAGGGTCGCCGTGGCGGCCAGGTTCGTGCTGTCCTCCACCACCGCCGACACCAGCCGGTCGGCCCAGGCCCGGGGCAGCGCGCCGGGCAGGCCCACGACCAGGTTGTTGGTGTGGTCACCGCTGGACATCGAAGCCCTCCCCGGTACGCAGTTCCTCCGGCGCGGGCAGCAGGAGTTGGCGGCCGGGGCGCAGCCGCACCGGGTCGTCGATGTCGTTGGCCTCCGCGATGACCCGCCACGCGGTCGGGTCCCCGTACTCGCGGTGGGCCAGCAGCTCCAGGGAGTCCCCGGCGACCAGCCGGTGCACCCGGCGGGCGGTGCGGCTGCCCGACGTCGGGTTCTGCCCCGGGGTGGAGCCGCTGACCTCGTTGAGCGTCAGCGAGCAGGTCGCCCGCAGCGGGGTGCCGTCCGGGTCGAACAGGCTGTAGGTTGCGTTGACCTGGCTGACGTACGAGTAGAACGACACCGTCTGGAACTGCCCCCAGGCGAACTTCACCCACGGCGGGGACGGTGCCTTCGCCGCGATGCTCGCCTTGGTGGGCACGCAGCAGGTGAGCAGGGCGTCGACCCGGTCCTGGACGGTGCGGGAGTGGGTGTCCGTGGCGTCGAGGAAGACCTCCAGGGTCAGCGTCCGGGGCCCGGACCCGCTGAACTCGGCGACCCCGACGTCCGCCGCCCCGCGTACGACGTGCGGGATCCAGCTCGCCGACTTGGTCAGCGCGAGCTGCTGCGGGTTGAACATGAAGGTGATCGGCCCGCCGAGGGCACCGCCCGGCTGGTTCCCGCCCGAGGTGGGCGGCTGGTACCGCTGCAGGTGCGCCGCCACCTTCCCGGCCCGTGACCTCATCCGCCGACCTCCAGGAAGCCGTGGTACGCCAGCTCGATGCTCTCGCTGGCCACCTCCGAGCGGTTCGGGTCGAACGACGGCCCGGACCACCGCACCAGGACGACGTCGGCCAGTCCCCACTGCACCAGCATCGCCAGGTCGGGCCGGAGCGCGGCGATCTGCGCGGTGCCCCGGCGCACCCCGCTGGGCAGTTGCGCGAGATAGCTGGAGACCTTGGCGGTGTCCCTGGTCAGCGGGCGGGTCAGGGTGACGTTGGAGTAGCGCAGCCGCGACGGCAACTGCCAGACGAACTCGTTGTTGCCGCCCTCCTGGTACTGCTCCAGCTCGACCTCGCAGCCGAGCCCGTCGCAGCCACTCCAGTCGCCCAGGTCGATGCCGTCGATCTGGAGCCGGAAGTGGACGCTGGTCCCCGGGTCGTCACCGGCCATCGCCGTCTCCCCTCTCGTGCTGATCGGTGCGCCGGCTCATCGGGTGCCGTCCCGCCACCGGCCGGTCCGTTCCCGGGCGGCCCGCAGGTCGGCCCGGACCAGCCGGCTGACCGGTTCGACCAGGCGGTGGGCCAGGGCGTCCAGGTGCCGCCGGTCCAAGCCCCGCAGCAGGGTCTCGGGGTCCGGCCCCGGGTCCGGCTCCGGGGCGGTGCCGGTGCTCACGGCGGCTTCCCGCCGCTGGACGGCCGCCGGTGGGGCGGCCCGCCGCGCCGGCCCGCCGCCCCCCGGCCGGGCCCCGGCGACACTCGTCGTGCCGGTGCCGCTCGTCGCGTCCGGCCGGGCCGTGGCCCGCTGGACGGCCGCCGGGGTGCCGCTGGCGACCCCCGTCGCCGTGCTCGTCCGCCGCGCCGGGCCCGTGGTGCCGTCCGGTCCGCCGGCCGCCACCGGGCCCGCCGCCCGCCGCGTCGGCAGCGGTACGCCCGCGAAGTCGGCCTGCCGCCGCGACGTGCCCGGCGACGCGTGCGGTGCCGGGGTGGCCGCCCCGGCGAGGAGGAGCACGGGAACCGAGCCCCGCCCGGTGCCCGGCCCACCATCCGCCCGCCCGCCCTGCCCGCCCTGCCTGTTCTGCCCGCCCTGCCCGGTCCGGCCGTCGGGACCGGCCCCGACGGGTCCGGTCGTGCCGTGGCCGTCGGGTGCCCGACCGCCGCTGGCCCCGGCCGGCCCGCCCGCGCCGGATGGTCCCGACCGGTGCCGGCCCGTTCGCTGGGGGCTCCCCCCGCCGGGTCGTCCGTCGGCCGTGGCCGCCGGACGGGGCGTGCTGCCCGCGCCGAACCGGGGGGCCCGCTGGACGGCGGTCGGGCCGCCGGACGGCGTTCCCGCCCTGCCCGACTGCGTTCCCGCCCTGCCGGACGAGGTTCCCGCCCCGCCGGACAGCCCGGCGGAGGCCGGTTCGGGGTTGCCCGCACCGCGCGTCCGCCAGGTCACCGGCACCCCGGTCCGTGCACCGGCCGGGACCGCGCCGGCCGGTGCCGATGCCCCGGTCAGCAGGGGCAGCCCGCGTCCGGCCAGCAGCGGAACCCGGCGCGGACCGGCCGGATCGGGCGACGCGCCCTGAGTGCCGGAGGCGGGCGGCGCGTCCTGCCCGACGGAAGCAGCCGGCGCACCCTGCACCGCGGAAGTAGCCGGCGCGCCCTGCGCGTCGGGGGCGGGCGGCGCGTCGTGCGGGACCCGGGCGGGCGGCGCGTCGCGGGGGCGGACCGGCGCGGGCGGCGGTGCTCCCTGCGGGACGACGCCGGCTGACGGCACGCCCTGCGGCACCGGTGCGGGCGGCGGCACCGCGCGGGCGGCCGGGTCCGGGCCGGTGTTGCCGGAGGGGGCGACCACCGCCGGGGGACCGCCTGCGGTCCCGGGCAGGTCCGCCGGCCGCCACCGGAGCCGCTGCACCGCCGGCCGCGACGAGGTGCCGGCGGCACCGCCCGACGCGCCGCCGACCGGGGGCCGGACCGGTACGCGTGGCGGTACGGGCATCGCCCGGTGCCGGTCGCCGTCCGTGGCGCGGTGGGGGCCGTCCGGCGTGCCCGGCGACGGCCGGGTTCCCCCCGCCCGGGTGGCCGGTGCGCCGGCCGGGGCCGGGCGAGCGGGCCGAGGGGTGTCGCCCGTCGGGGCGGGACGCGGCGGCGCGGGGGCCGGCCGGTCGGCACCGCCTGCGGGGGCGACGGCCGATGGTGTGCCGGGCCGGGAGGACCCGCCTCGGGAGGCGTCGGTCGGGAGCGCGTCGTGGCTGGTGGGCGGGGTCGGGCGCACCAGCGGGGGCGGGGCGTCGGCGGGCAGCGGCGGCCCCAGGCCGGCGCGTCCGGGACGGCGCTCCCCGGGATCGGTCGATTCGGGACCGGTCGACCGGCGCGGGTCGCCGCCCGGTCGTGGGCCCGGGCCGGTGCTCGTCCCGGCCGGCTCCCGACCGGCCGGTGCGCGCTGCACCGTCGGCGGGTGGCCGGACGGCCCCCGGCCCGCCAGGTCGCCGGCGGTCGTGCCGATGGAGGGTCCCGGTGGAGCCGGTCGCCCGGCCGCGCCGGGTCGGGCGGTCCCGGGCAGCGCGGGCAGCGGGTCGCCGAGGCCGAGCCGGGCGGCGGGGCGCACCGGCGGTGGCCCGCCGCGCCCCTGCCCTGATCCACTGTGGACGACCGGTGCGGCCGACCCGCCATCCGGGGCACCCGGTGGGGATCCGCCGTCGGGCCCGGCGGGCGGAGCCGTGGCGTCCGGTCGGCCGGGCGGCATGCTGCCGGTGGCACCGCTGGGCGGGGCGCCGGTGAGATGGGCGGCGGTGGAGTGGGCGGCGTCGGAGGGTGCGGGGCCGGAGGGTGCGGGGCCGGGGGCGGCCGGAACGGTGCGGGTCCGGCCGCCGGTCGGGGCGACGGGCCCGGCGGGGCGCGGATCGGCGGCCGACGGGGGGCGGCCCGTCGGAGGGGGGACGGCCGTCGCCGCCGTCGCGGGCGGCGTGGCCCGCTGGACCGTGGCCGGCCGACGGGCCGGCAGCGGCGCACCGGCCAGCCTGCGGACCGGGCCCGGTGGCGGCGCGGTGACCATTGCCCCTGCCCCTGGCCCTGCCGCAGCCCCGGCCGGCTTCGTGGCCGCCACCAGGGGCGGGCGCGAGGCACCCGCTGGTGCCGCAACCCCCGCCGGTGCCGTCGCCGGGTCCGAGGCCGGAGCCAGGGGCCGGGCCGACGCCAAGGTCGGAGCTGACGTCGAGGCCGGTGCCGACACCGGGGGCGGTGCCGGAGCCAGGGGTGGGACCGGCGTAGGCACGGCCGGCGCGCCGCCGGTGGCCGGATCGGCGGCCGGGTGGTCCGCCCCCGGGCCGTCGGCGGGGAGACCGGCGACCCTCCGCTGGACGGCGGGCAACTGTGGAGCCGGCCCCCGGCCGGCGTCCGGTCGGGCCGGGCGGGGCCGGGCCAGGTCGTGGACGACCCCGAGCGGTGCCTGGTCGCTGACCAGGTGGTCGAGCGGCGTGCGCAGGGTCGGGTCGCGGTAGGTGGCCAGCCGGTCGGTGAACCGGGGCAGGTCGGCGACCTGGAGCGGACCCGTGGACACCGCCCGCATCAGCGGCGGCAGCGCCCGCCAGCCGGGGTCGCCGGCATCTGTGGGGACGCTGCCCGGGTCGCCGGGCGGCGGCGGGCCCGCCGGCCCGGCCGGGGCGGGGGACGGGCGGGCGTCACCGACGGTGCCGGCCACCCGGGCGCGGGTGCCGGCGGCCAGCCGCCGCATCCTGTCGCGTAGCCCCATCGCGCCTCACTGACCTTCGTTCATCCTGGTGTTGATGCGGGCGATCTCCGCGACGTACCGGGCCCGCTCGGCGTGGGTGAGGGCGAGGATCTCGGTGCGCGGCCAGTGGAAGTGGTAGGCGACGTACGAGACCTCCTCGTGGAGCCGGTCGGCCCCGTACGTCACGATTCCCCCGGGCGACCACCGGCCAGGTCCACCTCGAAGACCGACTCGCACGCCGGGCAGGTGACCTCGGCGAGGGTGTGCCCCTCGGCGTTGATCCGCCGGTACAGGTCCTGCAGGAAGGCCAGGTCGGAGGCGAAGAGCCGCTCGACGACCTCCGCCCGGACCTGGGTGATCGTGCCCAGCCGGGTGATCACCAGGCTGAGCAGGACGATCGACAGGTACGCCGGGTTCTGCTTGACCCGCAGGTCCACCAGGGGCGCCAGCTCGTCGCGGGCGGTGGCCAGCCGCATGCTGCCGTCCCGGTGTACGGTGCCGTCCTCGTCGACGTACCCCCGGGGAAGTTGGAAGGTGAACTCCGTCTGGAGCCGGACGGGCGCGACCGGCGCGACCACGGGCGAGGCGGCCTCCTCCGGGCCGCCGGCCGGGTCGACGAGGGTGTCGAGGCCCCCGGCCGAGACACCACGGCGTCTCATTGCGCGCTGATCTCCTCGTAGACCACGGTGACCTTCTCGGTCGCCGCCGTCGGGTCGCCGGCCTTCAGCCCCGGCCCCTCCCACTTGCTCACCCACGCGTTGGACAGGTCGAAGCGCCGCGTCTCGGACTTGTCGGCGTTGTTGAGGATGATGCTGATGTTCTGCCGGGCCGCCTCCACCGCGCCCTTCAGGAACGTCTCCTTGATCCAGTCGGTGAAGGCGCTGCTCTTGTCGAGCCCCCGGGTGATGGTGACCTCGCCGGCCTTCCGGGCCCCCGGGATCTTCCGGATGATCAGCTCGCCGGTGGCGGTCACCGACTTGACCTCGATCGAGTCCAGCTCGACGGTCAGGCCGCTGACCTCCTGCACCAGCTCCACCTGGATGCCGCCCAGCTCCACCTGGAAGCTGTGCACGATAAGGGTGTCACCACTGGCCATCGTGGCCGCCTTTCGTCAGGGTTTGTTCGGTCAGTCGCTGACCAGGCTGGTGCTGTCGGAGAACTGCGCCAGCCGGAAGACGACGAACTCGGCGGGCTTGACCGGGCAGATGCCGATCTCGCACACCACCTGGCCCCGGTCGATCACCTCCGGGGGGTTGGTCTCCTGGTCGCACTTGACGTAGAAGGCCTCCGCGGCGGTCGCCCCGAACAGCGCGCCCCGCCGCCACTCCTCGGTGAGGAAGGCGGTGATGTTGCGCCGGATCGTGCCCCACAGCCGCTGGTCGTTCGGCTCGAACACCACCCACTGCGTGCCGAGGAGGATGGACTCCTCGACGTAGTTGAACAGCCGCCGGACGTTGATGTAGCGCCACGCCGGGTCGGAGGAGAGGGTGCGCGCGCCCCAGACCCGGACGCCGCGCCCGGGAAACGCCCGGATGCAGTTGACCCCGATCGGGTTGAGCAGGTCCTGCTCGCCCTTGGTGACGTTGTTCTGCAGGTCGACCACGCCCCGCACCACCTCGTTGGCGGGGGCCTTGTGCACGCCCCGCTCGGTGTCGTTGCGGGACCAGAGGCCGGCGAGGTGCCCACTCGGCGGCATGAACACGGCCCGGCCGGTGCTCGGGTCGAACACCTTCACCCAGGGGTAGTAGAGGGCCGCGTACCGGGAGTCGTAGCCGGCCTCGTCCTGCCGCCAGGCGCGCACCTGCTGGGCGGTCAACTCCGGCGGCGGGTCGAGCAGGGCCATCCGGTCGCCCATCTGCTCGCAGTGCGAGATCAGGGCGAGCTGGGCGGCCTTGACCGCCTCCAGGTCGACGACCCCCTGCTGGTACGCCCCCATCAGGTCCGGCGCGGCGACCATGGTGATCTCGTCGATGGCCTCCAGGCCGGCCAGGCCGGTGCGGGAGTCGACGTCCCCGGCGAACTCGCCGGCGGTGAGGGCGGCCGGCACGGCGTCGCCGGGGGCGGTGGCCGGGGCCAGGGTGACCGTCTGGTTGGCGGGCCGGGCCAGCGCGTTGGCCGGGCCGACCTCCTCCATGGTGATCAGCTTGGACCGCTCGCGGACCTGGCTGACCACCGAGGTCTTGCTGTTGCGCCGGAACGAGCCGTCGTACTCCTCGGCCACCTGGCCGTCCCGGTGCACGACGAGCCGGAACCGGTCCTCGCCGGCCCCCTCGCCCTCGACGTCGGCGACCTCCACGCTGATCTCGCCGCCGCCGGCGGGGAGGGCGGCCACCCGGAACGTGCCGAGCGCCGACGGTTCCCCGGCGGGCAGCGCCTTCTGCCCGCCCCGGCCGCCGGTCGTCCGGCCGGTCGACGGGTCGCCGATCCGCACCACGTAGCAGACGCCCCCGCCGTTGGCGAAGTACCCGTACACCGCGTGCGCCAGGTAGGCGCCCTCGACCATCCCGCCGAAGAGCTGGACGTACTGGCTCCAGTTGGTGACCAGGGTCGGCGCGTGGAAGGGCCCCTTCTCGGCGAATCCCAGGAAGGCGGTGACGGCGGTCCCGACGCCCTCGATGGGACGCGAACCGCTCTGCACCTCCTCCACGTACACGCCCGGGGACAGGTACGTCGGCATGCAAGCTCCTCTGCCAGGTCGGCGGACGCTGGCCAGCCTGCTCGGCCGGGGAGCCGGCGGGAAGGTCCCTACGGGCCGCGCGGGGGCAGAGTCCCGCGCCGCAGGGGCAGGGGTGCGGGTGCCCGCCGGACGTGCGCCGCCCGGCGGGCACCCGTCCCGCAGGCCGGCCCGGTCGCACCGGCCTCTGATCCTGTCCGCGCGCACCTCGACCGGACCGCGGAGCCGGGACTACCGTGTACGTCGATGCCCGCCCTCGCAACGAGGAGGTGCCGACGTGCGCGCGCAGCGGCCCGCAGCGACATCCAGCTCACGCGAGGAGCGGCCCCGCCCCGCCCCACCCGGCGGCCGGCGCGGCGACGCACCCGCACCCGCACCCGGCGTCGGCGTCGCTGCGAGGCACAGCCCCGGGGAGATCCTCACGCTGCAACGAGCCGTGGGCAACCGCGCGGCGACCCGGGCCATCGAGCGCGACCGGCACGAGCACGGCGCGGGCTGCGGCCACGACGCCCCCGCCGTCCAGCGCTCCACCGTGCACGAGGTGCTGCGTGGCGGCGGGCGGCCGCTCGACGAGGCGACCCGGGTCGACATGGAGGCCCGGCTCGGGTCGGACTTCTCCGACGTGCGGATCCACGACGACACGACCGCGCGCACCTCGGCGGCCGAGCTGGGCGCGCGGGCGTACACGTCCGGCGACCACGTGGTGCTCGGCGAGGATGGCGGCGACCGGCACACCCTGGCCCACGAGCTGACCCACGTCATCCAGCAGCGGCTCGGCCCGGTCGCGGGCACCGACAACGGCTCCGGCCTGCGGGTCAGTGACCCGGGCGACCGGTTCGAACGGGAGGCCGAGGCCAACGCCCACCGCGCCCTCGCCACCGACGTCCCGGCGCAGGCCGACCCGGCCACCGTCGAGCTGCCCGCCCTCGCCGGCCCCGGCGCGCAGACCCCGGTGCAGCGGCTGCCGAAGGCGGAGGGCACCAGGGCGACCAACCGTAGCGAGCCGTACAGCGGCCGGGCCACCCGGTCGAAGTCCAAACCGGAGGCGGACCTCAACGCTCCCCGGCTGACCTTCACCTCCTCCTACACCGGCCCGGCCACCCAGCGACTGGACACGCGCCAGTCCATCGGGTTCACCCAGGTGGCCACCCTGCACCGGCCGGACAACGCGGCGCTGTCGGCGGCGACGCTCTACGACTTCCGGCAGGAGGTCACCGACCAGTTCGTCGCCTACACAGTGGACGAGGACGGCGAGGTGGGCTCCCCGCAGCGCGTCAACCGGCCCTGGGTGCAGGACGGGCCGTACCGCCCGAACTACTCCAACCCGGTCATCCAAACCATGCCGGCGGCCATCGTCTTCAACGACGATCCGGGCTTCTCCACCACCAGCGCGATCGGCGAGGGCAGCTGGCTCGCCGAGTACGAGGTGCGGTTCCGGTGGCGGGTCAGGCGGCGGGACGTGGAGAGCCAGACCTGGGTCAGCAGCCCGGAGATGGTGCACACCCTCACCTCCGACTTCGACCCGGACGACCCGCCGCAGAGCGGCGCGATCGACCACGCCGCCGCCGGCGACCACGAGTGGACCGTCTCGCTCTGACCGGGTCGCGCCGGTCGTCGCGGTGACCGTGCCGTCCCCAGCCGCGTCCAGCGCGTGCCCGCCGGGCGCGGCGGGTCAGCGACGGTGCGGCACCCGGCCGGTCGGTGTGTCTCGGGGCAGCACCAGGCGGCCCAACTTGCGGTACTCGCGCTGGGCGGCGGCCACCAGCATCGCCATCGTCACCGGGCCGCCCGCCTCGGCGGCCAGATAGCCGGCGCTGACCACGCACGCCCGGATACCGCCCCCGCTCAGCTCGAAGTCCCGCGCGCAGCGGTCCAGGTCGACGTCGTCGGCCCGGGGCAGCTCGCCGCCGAGACAGCGGTCCCACAACGCCCGCCGCTGCGCCGCGTCCGGGGTCGGGAAGTCCACGACGACGTCGAGCCGGCGCAGGAACGCCTCGTCCAGGTTGGCCCGCAGGTTCGTGGTCAGCACCGCCACGCCGTCGAACGACTCCATCCGCTGCAACAGGTACGCGCTCTCCAGGTTCGCGTACCGGTCGTGGGCGTCGCTGACCTCCGATCGCTTGCCGAAGATCGCGTCGGCCTCGTCGAACAGCAGCACCCCGTTCACCCCGGCCGCCTCGGTGAAGATCCGCTCCAGGTTCTTCTCGGTCTGACCCACGTACTTGTCGACGACGGTGGACAGGTCCACCACGTACAGGTCGAGCCCCAGGTCGGCGGCGACCACCTCGGCGGACATCGTCTTGCCCGTGCCGGAGTCCCCGGCGAACAGGGCGGTCACCCCGTGGCCCCGCCCGCCGCCGGGGCGCAGCCGCCAGCCGCCCAGCACCTGCTCGCGGTGGCGGACCCGCAGCGCCAGCTCGGTGAGCTGCTCCCGCACCGGGGCCGGGAGGACCAGGTCGTCCCAGCCGACGGCGGGCTCCACCCGCCGGGCCAGCTTCTCCAGCGCCGCCGCGTTCTGCGAGCGCACCCCGGCCCGTACGTGCCGGGCGGCGACCCGGTCGGCACCGTCGAGCACCGCCTGCTGCGCCGCCGCGACCGCCGCCCGCCGCGTCTGGTCGGGCGACAGCACGTACGCCGACAGCTCCCGCTCCGGGTCGACATCGTCCGCCAGCCGCGTCGACCGGCCGGCCAGGGTGTCCCGCCACAGCCGGGCCCGCTCTGCTGCCCCGACCGGGTGGGCGGTCACCAGCAGCGGGGACTCCTCCGCCCAGTGCGGATCCCAGCGCAGCCGCCCGGTGAGCAGCACCGGCACCGGGAGGCCGGCGAGCCGGCGCAGCAGCCGGGCGGGGGCCGCGCCCGCCGCCGGGTCGAGGGCGTCGACCGGGCCGAAGACCAGCCCGGCCCGCCGCAGCCGGGCCTCCCGCACCGCGCAGGCCAGGGCCTCCTCCGGCGCGGGGTCGACGCCCAACACGTCCAGGTCGAGGGCGAGGACGCCCCGACCGGCCGCAGCGAGGGCGGCGGCGGCCACCTCGTCGGCCGCCCCGCCGGGCTCCTCGCGCAGGTAGGCCAACCGGTCACCGGCGCGGATCGCCGCCGCCAACCCGGCGGCCACCGGCCCCGCCGACGCCCCCGGCCGACCCGACCGACGGAGCAGGCCGTCGAGCCGCTCGTCCACGCCGGCGTGCCCGAGCAGGTGCCCGGCCACCCGGTCCGGCACCCGCAGTGAACGGGTCAGGAAGGGCCGGTCGGGCTCCTCGACCAGGAGCAGTCCCCCGGCCACCAGCGGCCCGGTGTCGGCGAGGCGGGCGCGGGCCGGGCCGGCGGCCGGGGAGACGCCGCAGAGCGACAGGGCCAGCCCCGTCGTGGCGCGGCGGCGCGTCACGTCGTCGTTGAGGTAGCCGTACAGCTTCTCGTAGCGCCGGTCCAGGTCGGGCAGGAGCGCGATCAGCAGCACCTCCACGTCCAGCGGGCCCAGCCGGAACTCCTCGGCCACCTCCCGCAGCGGCACCCGGGCGCCCGCCGCCCGGGCCCCGTCGGCCCACCGGTCGGCCGTCTCCACCGCCTCCGCCGCGATCTCGTCGGGGACGGGCGGGGCCGGGCCGTCGGCGAGCCGCCAGGCGTCGTCGTCGGAGACGTGCAGCCCGCGTAGCGGGTCGTCCGGGGCCGGGTCCGCCGCGCGGGCCGCCGCGACGGCCCGCCGGACCCGCTGCTCCACGAGGAACAGCCGGGCCCGCAGGTACGTGGTGCCGGCCGGCTCGACCCGATCGGACCGCCGGGCACCGGAAGGTGGGCCCTCCGGCGCGGCCGCACCGGGCTCCGCCTCGACGGCAGCGCTCACCGCCGGCCGCCCCGGATGGGCCCGCCCGTGCCCTGCCGGCGCTGCCGCTCGGCTGCGGTGCCCCGCGCCCGACGTACGCCGATCGGGGTCGTGGTGTCCACCGGCTCGGGGTGGCGCAGCCGCCGCGTCTCCCCGCCCGCGACGGGCTCGGCCCGGTCGGCGGCGCGCAGCCGGAGCCCGTCGGTGACGGGCTGGGCGGCGAAGGTCGCGGACGCCGCGATCGGCGTGGTCACCACCAGGTCCAGCGACGGCTTCAGCGAACCGCCGAGGGCCGACCAGATGTCGGCGAGCCCCCGGTCCCGCGACGGCGGCACCGCGACGCTCATCGGCACGGTCAGCCCCAGCGCGGCCAGCCCGCCGACGAGCCGGGACGGCGGCAGCACGTCGTGCACGACCAGCCCGGCCAGCAGCACCGACAGCAGCCGGTGCTCGTCCTGCGGCTGCGCCGTCCACGCCGTCACCAGGTACGACAGGGCGAAGTACCGGGGCGGGCGGTGCTCGGCGACGACCGCGCCGTCGGCGTCGTACTCCTCGACCCGGCCCTCCCGACGGTGGGTCATCTCCTCGCGTACGTCGTAGAGGAACAGGTTCACCGTCGGGGCGTTGCGGCGGGCCTCCCACTCCCGGGTCGGCGCGTCGAAGGCGAGCTGCACGTCGGTGCCGGCGAGCATCTCCTCGGTCAGCAGCGCGTGCAGCGCCTCGTCCACCTCGTGGATCATCCTCGTCGTCCCCTCACCAGCCACGGAACAGCAGGCCGGGCGGCTGCTGGGCGGGCAGGATCACCCGGAAGTCGGTGCGGACGGTGCCGAACCCCGCGCCGGTGGCCAGGATCCTTCGAGGGCCGAGCTGGTCGCGCGGCACCACCAGCAGCTGCGCGGCGAAGGTGCCGTCGGCCGCCGGCACGGCCGGATTCGCGGCCGCGGTCAGGCCGACGTCCCAGGCCAGCCGCACCGGCACGCCGGGCGGGAAGTCGGTGCCCCGGACCGAGGTGACGAAGCCGGGCGGCCCGATGGCCGGCACGGCGACGATCCGGGGCTGCAGCACCCGGAACGGCGCCTGGGCGGTGTCGTCGAGACCCCCGTCGGCGGCCACCGTGCCGCGCACCGTCATCGACGTGGCCGCGCCCGGGGCCAGCACGAACTCCAGGGACCGGCGGGCGCCCGGGGCGAGGTCGGGGACCGGGCAGGAGGTCGCGGAGCACCCCGCCGGCCTGCTGCGCACCGGCACCCCCGCCGGCAGGGCGGGGGTGATCCGGATGCCGGTCGCCGGCCGGCCGCCGGTGTTGCGGACCGTGTAGGTCACCGTGACCGTCCCACCCACGTACGCCGGGACGGGGTCGACCGTGACCGTGATGTCGAGGCCCGCCGCCGGTGGGCTGGTGGGCGGCGGGCCCGTCGGGGTCGGCGTCGGGGTGGCCGGGGGCGGGGTGGTCGTCGGCGGGGGGACCGGGACGACCGTCACCGGCACCGACGCCGTGTTGTCCGACGGCCGGGCGTCGGCCGTCCAACCACCGACCGTCCACTCCAGCGGGTACGTCCCGGCGGTCACCCCGGTCAGCTCCACGCGTACCCGCACCGTGTTGCCCAGCCCGATCGGCCCCAGGTCGCAACCCGGCGGGGCGAGCTGGCAGGAGCCCACCTCCGGCTCCAGCGCGGTGACCCGGACCCCGTCGGGCACCCGCAGGTCGAGGCGGACGTTCGCCGCCGGGGTCGGCCCCCGGTCGGTCACCGTCAACGTCAGCGTCGTCCGCTCGCCGACCCGCACCGGCGCGGGCGGCTCCGCCACGTCCGTGGCCAGGTCCACCGACCGCTGCCAGGTCGGCTTCCGGTGCCGGCCGGGGAACTCCCAGGTCAGCCCGTCGAAGACGGCGGTGTCGAAGTCGTACGTCTTGACGTACTCGGGGCTGGCCGGGTCGGTGTACCGGCGCGAGTTGAGGGCGAGCCGGTGCCCGTCCGGCGACCAGGCGACGTCCCGGGGCCGGTGCGGGCCGTCCGGCGGGGCGACCAGCGGGCCGGCGCAGCCCGCCCCGGGGGTCTGCGGCGCCAGCACCCGGCAGTCGTCGCCGTCGGTGCCGGTGACGACCAGCCCGTCGGGGCCCCGCCCGAACGCGATCCGGCCGCCGTCCGGGGAGAAGCTCGGGCCGTAGTCCGCCCCGACGCACCCGGGGCAGCCGACGGCGGTCAGGTCCCGCTGCCCGCTGCCGTCGCGGGCGTCGACCGTCCACACGTGACTGTCGGCCGCCGCCCCGTCCGGCTGGCCCCGCACCAGGGCCAGCGTCGACCCGTCCGGCGACCAGGCCGGCTGGCTGTCGGAGCGGTCCGGATCGCCGCCCGACCCGACGGTGAGCAGGTGCTCCCCGGTGGTCACGTTTGCCACCACCACCCGGCTGGGCCCGCCCGGCCCGGCCAGCGCGTACGCGACGCGGGTGCCGTCCGGCGACCACACCGGGTCGGTCTCGACGTCGGCGGCACCGCGACCGGCGAGGGGAAGCAGCCGGGGATTTCCGCCGTCGGCGTCGACGATCCAGAGGCGGGACACCCGGTTGCCGCCCACGGTCTCGAACCGGTTCACCACGATCCGCCGGCCGTCCGGCGAGTAGTCGGGGCGGGCCGTCCACGGGTCGCCGTCGACGGGCCGCCACAGCAGGTCCGGATCCGTCGCCGCCCCCGGGTCCTCCCGCAGCACGGTCAGCCCCAGGTCACGGGGGTCGGTGGCGTCGGGACGGACGTCCTGCAACGTCACCGTGTACCGGTCCGGTGCGGTCGTCCGGCTGACCACCAGCGCCGGCGCGCCGGCACCCGGCGGGACGTACCAGGCGGGATCGCCGACGAGGCGGTCCTCGGCGAGGCGGAGCACCGCCTCGCACGGGCACCAGTCGGGGCGCGGCACCCCCGTGTAGACCAGGTCGGACGCCCCCCGCGTGCCGTCGTCGGTGGTCCGGCTCAGGAACGCCAGGGTCGTCCCGTCCGGCGACCAGCTCGGCTGGTGGCTGTCCCACGACGGGGCGAGCAGCAGCCGGTCGTCGCCCCCGACGGTGTTGATCAGGTGGATCTGCCGGGCGTCCGGGTCCTGCGGCGCGGCGGTGTACGCGATCCGGTCGTGCGCCGGGTCCGGATCCCACGCGGGCTCCCCGGCCCCCTCCGGCCGGGCGGTCAGCGCGGTCACCGGCCCGCCGTCGACCGGCACCCGGTGCACCTGCGGCACGCCCGCGTCGTCGCGCCGCTCGAACGCCAGCGTCGTGCCGTCGGGTGACCAGGTGGGCCGGCGGTTGTCGTTGGTGCCGTCGGTGACCTGCCGCAGCCCGGTGCCGTCGACGCCGACCACGAAGATGTCGTGCCAGCTCCCCACGCCCTCCCGGGTCTGCTCGAAGGCGACCCGGGTGCCGTCCGGCGACACCGACGGCGCCCCGGCCACCTGCACCGGGTCGTCGACCAGGCAGGTCGGCTCCCCCGAGCCACGGCGCATCCAGAGCTGGGCCAGCTCCGACCCGCGCCGGCTGACCCAGACGACCACGTCCCCCGTGGCGGACACCTCGTCGTCGAAGTGCGCCGGGCCGCCGCCGAACAACGGCGGCGCGGTCGCCTCCGCCCCGGTGCCGGAGACCACGCCGATGCTGCGGTGCCCGGTGCCCAGGTATGCCACCCGCAGGTCGGTGACCGGCGGCGGGTCGGCCGGCTCGGCGTACGACGCCCGGTCGGGCGGGACGCCCAGCGCCCACGCGCCCAGCAACGCGGCGACCGCCGTCGCGGCGGCGACGAGGGGAGACCTTCGGGTGGGACGCAATCGGCACCTCGACGGGAGACGGCGGGCGGGCGGCCACGTCGCGCAGGGCCCAGAGGGCCATCGTGGCCGCCCGCCGTCGCCCGGCACAGGGACCGCCGGCCAGGGACCGGGGCAGAACCGCCGCCGGTACGGGCAACACCCGCCCGCACCGGCGACCCCGGCCCCGCCCCGGCCGGCCCGCCGGTGCGGCCCGGATCCGGCCGCTCAGATCAGGTCGTGCCGCAGCGCGTACGCCACCGCGTGCGCCCGGTTGCGCAGGTGCAGCCGGGTCGTCATGCCGTGCACCACGTTCTTCACCGTGCGCTCCGAATACGACAGCTTCGCCGCGATCTCCCGCGTCTCGAACCCGTCGGCGACGAGCCGCAGCACGTCCACCTCCCGCGAGCTCAGCCCGCCCAGGCTCAGCCCGCGCGGGTCGAGCACCTCCCGCTGGAGCCGGCGCATCTGGTTCAGCAGCCGACCGAGCAGGTCGGCGGGGACGCTCCCCTCGCCCCGCGCCGCCGACAGGATCACCTCGACCAGGCGGCCGGCGGACGCCTCGCTGCGGCGTACCACCCCCACCACCCCGCACTCGACGGCGGCCGACAGCTGGGCGTCGTCGATGGTGGCCGGCACCAGCACCAGTCGGTTCTGCTCCCGGCGCAGCCGCCGCAGGGCCTGCACCACCGGCGGGGTCAGGCTGTCCACGACGACCAGGGTGACCGCCGCCTCGGCGGCGTCCGCCTGGGCCAGGACCCTGACCTCGGGACGACCCGTGAGCTGCCCCGTCACGCCCGTCCACGAGATCGGATCCGTCGCGTGCACGTAGACCGGTATCCGCTGCATCCTCGCCTCCTCTCCCCGTGCCGACGGCCGGCGGGCCGACGGCACGGCGAGTATGGGCGCGGTGTCTTTGCGTGTACTTAACGTCGCCCGGCGGGCAGCGACCTCTGCCCGCCGTCGTACCCCGATGGCCCCTGACAGGCCGCAGAAGCGCTCCTACGCTCCAGCAGATGCGCGCATCGGCGAATCTGGCCAGCACCTCCGTGAGCGTCGCCCCCGGCGGCGAGGTCGAGGTCCCGGTCACCGTGCGGAACGCCGGCGACACGGTCGAGGCGTACCGGTTCGAGATCCTCGGCGTGCCGGGCGAGTGGGTGACCGTGCAGCCGCCCACGCTCAACCTCTACCCGGCGGGCTCGGACACCGTCACGGTCACCTTCCGCCCGCCCCGCTCCGCCCGGGTGGACGCCGGCGACCGGCCCTTCGGCGTCCGCGTGGTCCCCGCCGAATACCCCGACTCCGCCGTGGTGGAGGAGGGCATCCTCACCGTCGAGCCGTTCTCCGAGCTGGCCGCGCAGGTGCAGCCGCCGTCGCGCAGCGGGTTGCGCGGGGCCCGCTACCGCATCGACACCGACAACCTCGGCAACGTCACCGAGCAGGTCGGCCTCGCCGCCGCCGAGGGCACCGACCAGGTGACGTTCGCGCTGCCCGCCGAGCCGGTCACCGTGCCCAACGGCACCCGCGCCGAGACCCCCCTCCGGGTACGCGCCCGCCGGCTGCTCTGGTGGGGCGCGCCGAAGGAGTACCCGTTCGCCGTCGAGCTGCGCACCTCGGACGGCCGGGCCCGTGGCCTCGACGCCGTCTTCGTCCAGCGCCCGATCATCTCGGCCGGGCTGCTGAAGCTGCTGGCGGCCCTGCTTGCGCTGCTCCTGGCGCTGCTGGCCCTCTGGTTCGGGCTGCTGCGCCCGCAGGTGGAGACCGCCGCCCGGGAGGCGGTGGAGGCGGAGCAGGCCCGGCAGGTCGCGCGGGGCGAGCCGGTGCCCAGCGCCGCGCCGAACCCGGCCCCGACGACCACCCCGCCCGGTGCCGGCACCCCGGGCGGCGGGACCCCCGGCGACGGCAGCACCGACGGCAGCGGGGTGGGCGGCCCCGCCGGTGCCGGTGGCCTCGGCGGGGAGCAGTTCTCCGTCGCCATCACCTTCCGCACCAGCCCCAACGGCTCGGCGGAGCGCAGCTACACCGTCCCGGCGGGCAAGACGTTCCTGCTCACCGACTTCCTGGTCGACAACGTGCAGGGGGACGAGGGCACGCTGACGGTCACCGCGAACCAGGTGCGGGTCGTCACCTACGCCCTGGAGAACTTCCGCAACCAGGACTACCACTCGGTCACCCCGATCCGCGTTCCCGCCCGGGGCCGGGTGACCCTCACGGTGGTCTGCCGCCGCCCCGGCACCCCGGCCAACGCCCCCCGCGCCACCACCTGCCGCGAGTCGCTCTACCTCAACGGCATCCTCCGGGACAACCCGGACCCGGAGGACTGACCGTGAGCGCCTGGCCGCCGCTTTCCGCGCGCCTCACATCCGTTCCGGGGTGCGGATGCCCAGCAGGTCCAGGCCCTGCCGCAGCACCCGCGCGGTCAGCCCGCACAGCACCAGCCGGCCCTCCCGGACGGCCCCCTCCGCGCGCAGCACCGGGCACCGCTCGTAGAACGCGCTGAACGCCGCGGCCACCCGGTGCAGGTGGCCGGCGAGCTGGTGAAACTCCAACGTCCGTTCCACCTCGACCACCACCGGGGCGAAGCCGAGCAGCGCGAACACCAGTGCGCGCTCCGCCGGGTCCGCCAGCGGCACCCGTGCGGCTTCCACCGCCGCCGGCAGCCCGTCCGCCCCCGCCCGCCGGAAGAGCGACCGGATCCGCGCGTACGCGTACTGCAGGTAGGGGGCGGTGTTGCCGTCCAGGGACAGCATCCGGTCCCAGTCGAAGACGTAGTCCCGGTGCCGGTCGGTCGCGAGGTCCGCGTACTTCACCGCGCCGATGCCGACCGCCCGGCCCACCTCGGCCACTTCCGCGGCATCCAGCCCGGGATTCTTGCGCCGGGCCAACTCGGTGGCCCGCGCCACCGCCTCGTCCAGCAGGTCGGCCAGCTTGACCGGGGCGCCTGCCCGGCTGCGGAGCATCCGCCCGTCGGCGCCGAGGACCGAGCCGAAGCCCACATGTTCGGCGCGGGCCGCCCCGGGCAGCCAGCCGGCCGCAGCGGCTACCGCGAAGACCATTTCGAAGTGCCGCCGTTGCGGCAGGCCCACCACGTACAGCAGCCGGGTGGCTCCCAGCTCGCCGGTCCGGTACCGCAGCGCGGCCAGGTCCGTGGCCGGATAGCCGTACCCGCCGTCCCGCTTGCGGACGATCAGCGGCAGCGGCTCCCCGTCCCGGCCCACCGAGCCGGGCGGGAAGACGCAGGCGGCGCCGTCGCTGTCCCGGAGCAGCCCGAGCCGGTCCAGCTCCTCGACCACCGGGCCGAGCATCGGCTGGTAGCGGCTCTCCCCCTGGAAGTCCCGTTCGGTGAGCGTCACGTCCAACGCCCGGTACACCCCCAGGAAGTAACCCTCCGACCGGCCGACCAGCAGCCGCCACAGCCGTACCGTCCGCTCGTCGCCGGCCTGCAGGGCGACCACCCGCAGCCGGGACCGGGCCCGGAACCCCTCGTCCGCGTCGAACTTCGCTCGCGCGGCCCGGTAGAACGAGTCCAGGTCGCCCACCGACAGCTCGGCCGCCCCGTCGGCCTCCCCGAGGTCCAGCAGGTGCTCGATCAGCATCCCGAACGGCGTCCCCCAGTCGCCCAGGTGGTTGGCCCGGATCACCCGGTGGCCCCGCCACCGCAGCAGCCGGGCCGTCGCGTCCCCGATGATCGTGGACCGCAGGTGGCCGACGTGCATCTCCTTCGCCACGTTCGGTGCCGAGTAGTCGATCAGCACCGTCTCCGGTCCGGCGACGCGCGGCACGCCGAGCCGGGGATCGCCGACGAGCCCGGCGACCGCCGCGCCGAGGGCCTGGTCGGCGACGGTCAGGTTGATGAAGCCCGGCCCCGACACCTCCGCCGCCGCGCACAGGTCGCCCAGGACCGCCCGGCCCAGCACCTCTGCGGCGATCGCGCGGGGCGGGCGGCCGAGCCGCCGGGCCAGCGCCAGGGCCGCGTCCGACTGGTAGTCGGCGTGCGCCGAGCGCCGCACGGCCGGGTCGACCGGGGCGCCGGCCACCGCCGTGAACGCGGGCGCCAGCCGGTCGGCCAGCAACTGCTCCAGATCCATGGGTACGCCGATCTCGCTCGGGCCCGCCGTCGGACGGACCACCGGAAGGGACTCCGACGGAGCGAGAGCCTGATCGGGTACGCGACCGGCGGCTCGATCCGCCGGTCGCAGGAGAACGTGGGTCAGCTCAGCGTCGACGGGGGCTCGTCCGAGCCCGGCGTCGCTCGCGGCGCACCGATCCGACCGGGGCGTCCTGGGACGCGTCGGCGGTGGCGTGGCTGCCGCGGCTGATCACGTGGCGGAGCATAGCCGGCCGGCCCGGTGGACGCTGCCGCGTTTCCCGCTCCGGCCAGCCCGCTCCCGGCGTACCCGACAGGTCAGGTCCGGGTGCCCGCGGCCCGGCGGGCGCGCTCGGCCCGCCGCCGCACCTGCTGGTACGCCCCCGTCAGCCCCATCGCCCGACGGACCTCGACCAGGGTGCGCCGCACCTCGGCCCGGGTCCGCTCCGTGCCGTCGACGATGAGCTGGTCGACCAGGCCGGCGTCGGCCTCGATCCGGGCCCGCCGTTCCCGGATCGGGTCGAGGAACCGGTTCAGCGCCACCGCGAGCTGCTCCTTGACCTCGACGTCGCCGACCCGGCCGGCCCGGTACCGCTCCTTCAGGTCCGCCACCTGCGCCCGGTCGGGGTTGAACACGTCGTGGTACGCGAACACCGGGTTCCCCTCCACCGTGCCCGGGACGTCCGCGCGCACCCGGTTCGGGTCGGTGTACATCCCCATGACAGCCCGGCGGACGGTGGCCGCGTCGGCGGAGAGCGAGATCGTGTTGCCCAGGCTCTTGCTCATCTTCCGCCGGCCGTCCGTGCCGACCAGCGACGGCGTCTCGGCGGCGATCGTCTCCGGCACGGGGAAGACCTCCCCGTAGAGGTGGTTGAACCGGCGGGCGATCTCCCGGGTCACCTCGACGTGCGCCGCGTTGTCCTTCCCGACGGGCACCACCTGCCCCTTCACGCAGAGGATGTCGGCGGCCTGGAGGACGGGATAGCCGAGCAGTCCGTACGGCATCTCCTCCTTGCCGGCGGCCCGGGCCATGTCCTTGAGCGACGGCACCCGTTCCAGCCGGGGCACGGTCACCAGGTTCTGCAGCAGGGTGTTCAGGTCGCCGACCTCGGGGATGGCCGACTGGAGGTAGAACGTGGCCCGCGCGGGGTCGACGCCGGCGGCGAGGATGTCCGTGACCATCTCCCGGGCGTTGCGGGACACCGCGGCGATGTCCTCGCGGGTGTTGCGGGTGGTCAGCATGTGCAGGTCGGCGATGATGAAGAAGCTTTCGTAACGCTGGTGCAGCCGCACCCGGTTGGCGATGCTGCCGACGTAGTGGCCGAGGTGCAGCCGCCCGGTCGGGCGGTCACCGGTGAGCATCCGTGCGACGGACATGGGGATGTGCCTTTCGTGCCGTGGAAGCGGTGGGAGGCGCGCGGGCGCGCACCGACCTCGGGCGAATGCCCGTCGGAGGTCGGGTGGATCGGCTCGTCAGATCAGGGAGCCGGTGCGCCATCGCCCGCCGGCGCGGAACCGCAGTCCGCCGGCACGCAGGACGTCCAGGATGCGCTCGCGGCCGTCGCCGGAGCTGCCGGGCGGCACCGGCGCGGCACCCACCGGGAGGCCGTCGACGGCCTCCGGCGCGAGGGTGCAGGGCCGGACCACGCTTCCACGATAGACCGCCAGGCCGCCGTCCGTGCGCCCCTCACAGACCAAACGGGGTACGCGTCGCGGGCCCGCTGGCATACTCGCGGACCATGGTGTTGTCGCGCGGCTGGGCGCTCTTCCTCGTCGGGGTCGGCGTGTGGACGTGGGTGATCTGGCCCCGGTTCGCCGTCGCCATCTGGAACGACCCCCGCGCGTGGGCCGGCGGCGTCGTGGGCGAGGGGACGCCCACCGGGTTCCTCTGGATCCACGCCCTGTTGATCGCGGCGTCGCTGGCGATCGGCACCACGGTCGGTGTCCTCGGCGTACGGGGCTGGCGGGGCGCCCGAAGCCGGGGCTGACCCGCTGAGCTGCGGGTATCTTCGGTCACGAATGGTGTGACGCGGGCCTCTACCCCCCGATTTGACGTTGAAACCCCGGGACGCGTAACTTTCTCTCTGCCAGCGCGGAACGGACGAAACAGGGCGAAAGTCCTGGGAGGCCGGAGCGCCGGACAGCACAGCTCGACCCTCCGGGGGCGAGCCGGGCGGGGCCACCGGATCTGCCGCAGGGCGGATTTGGAGCGGCGAAACCGACCGGGTAAGGTTGACGATCGGCGGGGAACCGGGCGAGATCGTGGGAGACCACGACGGCCGGCCTGCCAAATCCGATGATCACGAGCAGTGGTTCGCCGCTGCGCGCGCTCACCGGTGCCGGATCCGTACGAAGCACGACAGACCGGGACACACGGTTTGACACGGCAGAGACGGTGA